>NZ_JBIAYR010000001.1:0-1819842 GCF_042898105.1 Micromonospora sp. NPDC000663 | reverse complement strand
CGGTCGTTTTCATCCGCCCTACCCCCCCGCCCCACCGCGGGTGGCTCAAACCCCCCGGGCCCCCCCCCCTTCTTTAAAAACGCCCCCCCCCCCGGGGGGGGGGGGCCCCCGACTCCCCGCCGTTCGATGCTCGGCTCAGGAGGCCTGCTTGTCCGCACCGACGTGCCGCAGCGAGTACGCGGCGGCGGTGAAGGCGCCGCCCTGCAAGGCGGCGGGGTCGACCGGGTCGCGCGACCCGGGCACCCGGTCGGCGAAAACCTCCGCGTCGTCCACCGGCAGGTAGCCGAGCCGCGCCCCGGCCGTGGTGTCCCAGAACGCCCGGGTGTTGGCGGACACGGCGTAGGCGGTCACGAAGTGAACGTCGGAAGCGGTCAGAGCCGCGCGGACGAAACCGATGCCGTCGCGCGGGCTCAACCAGGTCGCCAGGTAGCGGGCCTCGTCCGGCTCGTCCTCGAAGCTGCCGATGCGCAGGCACACCACCGACAGGCCGAACTTGTCGGCGTACAGGCGCCCGAGCGCTTCGACGGCGGCCTTGCTCACCCCGTAGAAACCATCAGGTCGGACCGGATCGTCAGGCCCCACCACCTGACCGACCGGGTAGAAACCCGTGACCCGGTTGCTGCTGGCCAGGACTACCCGCCCGACCCGCTGCCGGCGGGCGGCCTCCAACACGTGGTACGTGCCCAGCACGTTGCTCGCCAGCAGGTCGGCCAGGGGCGCCTCGTCCGGCAGCCCTGCCAGGTGCACCACCGCGTCCGCGCCCTCCAGCGCGGCGGTCACCGCGTCGGCGTCCGCCAGATCCAGTTGAATCGCCCGGTCCGTAGGCGATCGCGGATGCACGGGCACCCGGTCGACCAGAACGAGCTGGCGAACCTCGTCGCGCAGGTGCCGGCAGACCACCGAACCGATGCGACCCGCGGCACCCGTGACCACGACAGTGCCCAGACGTGAACTCATGACGCCATCCTGCCGGCCCCCACCGACAGGATGCTCAGTCCAGCGTGACCACCCAGCGGGCGCCCTCGCCCCGGGCCAGCCTGTCGAACGCCGCGGGCGCCTCGTCAAGCGGGATCGTGCCGCTGACCAGCAGGCCCAGATCGAGCACGCCGTCGGCCAGCTCGGCGGCGAGCACCGGCACCTCCCGGTCCGGGTCGGACGAGCCGTACACCGAGGAGCGCAGCGTCCGCGCGGAGTGGAAGATGTCGAGCGCGCCGAGACTGACCATGTCGTCCTTGGCGCCCATGCCGACCACTGTCACCGCTCCCCCGCGCCTGGTGAGCCTCCAGGCGGCGCGGATGGTGGCGGCGCGGCCGACGCACTCGAAGGCGTGGTCGACACCCCGGCTCTCGGTGCGCGCCCGTACCTCCTTGGAGAGCCTGTCGTCGGCGAGCAGGAAGTCAGTGGCCCCGGCGGCGAGGGCCAGGTCCCGCTTGGCCTCGGCGACGTCCACGGCCAGGATCGTCGTGGCGCCGGCCCGGCGGGCGGCGGTGAGCACGGCGAGCCCCACCCCACCGAGCCCGACGACGGCGACGGCCTCGCCGGGCGCCACCCGGGCGGTGTTACGGACCGCGCCGACGCCGGTGAGCACCGCGCAGCCGAGCAGCGCCGCCTGGTCGGCGGGCAGCCCGGCGGGGACCGGGATGACGGCACGCTCGGGCACCACCACGGCCTCGGCGAGCGCGCCCAGGCCGAGGGTCACGTGCAGGGGTACGCCGTCGTCGGTCTCGCCGCGCGGCACCGTCGGGGCGGTGGTGGCGGCGCAGAGCCACGGCTCGCCGCGTCGGCACCACCAGCAGTCGCGGCAGGCCGGCGCCCAGTTGAGCACCACAGGGGTGCCGAGGGCCAGATCCACTCCCGGCCCGGTCTCGGCCACCACCCCGGTCGCCTCATGCCCGAGCACCAGCGGGAACCTCGCCGCGAGGGTGCCGTTCGCCATCGACAGGTCGGAGTGGCAGACGCCGGCGGCGGTGATCGTCACCCGCACCTCGCCGGGGCCGGGAGCGGGCAGGCGTACCCGCTCGACCCGCAGCTCGGCCCCGGACCCGCGCGCGACGAGCGCGCGGACGGTGACCGGCTCGGACACCGGCGCGGTGTCGGTCGTCGGCGCGGTGTCGGTCGTCGGCTCGGGGGCGCTCATCGCTGGATCGCCTTCAGCTCGCAGAACTCGGCGAGCCCGTGCACACCCAACTCGCGGCCGAGCCCGGACTGCTTGTAGCCGCCGAACGGGGCGAGCGGGTTGAACGCGGCGCCGTTGATGTCGACAGCGCCGGTGCGCATCCGCCGGGCGACGGCGAGGGCGGCGTCGGTGTCGGCGGACCAGACCGCCCCGGCCAGCCCGTACCGGGAGTTGTTGGCGATGGCGACGGCCTCGTCGGTGTCGGCGAACGGAAGGACGGCGAGCACCGGCCCGAAGACCTCCTCCTGGGAGAGCGCGCTGTCGGGGTGCACGTCGGCGAAGACTGTTGGCGCGACGAAGTGGCCCCGCTCCGGCAGCGCCGCGTCCGGGCCGCCGGCGACGAGGCGGGCACCGTCGGCGAGCGCCCTGTCGACGTGGCCGCGGACACGCTCGGCCTGGGCGGCGGAGACCAATGGACCGAGCCGGGTGGCCGGGTCGAACGGGTCGCCGAGGCGGTAGCCGGCCACCGCCGTGGCGATCAGGTCGAGCGCCTCGTCGTACCGGTCGCGGTGCACGAGCATCCGGGTCCACGCCGTGCAGGTCTGCCCGGAGTTGAGCAGCGCGTTGCCGACACCGACCTTGACGGCGGTGGCCAGGTCGGCGTCGGGGAGGATCACGTTCGCGGACTTGCCGCCCAGTTCCAGGGCCACGCGGGCGAGCCGCTCGGCGGCGAGCCGCATGATCCGGGTGCCGGTGGCGGTGGAGCCGGTGAACGACACCAGGTCGACGTCGGGGTGCCCGGCCAGTGCCTCGCCGACGACCGGGCCGGTGCCGGGTACGAGGTTGAGCACGCCCGGCGGCAGCCCGGCCTCGGTGACCGCGTCGAAGAGCAGGTACGCGGTCAGCGGGGTCAGCTCGCTGGGCTTGAGCACCACAGTGCAGCCGGCGGCCAGCGCGGGCGCCAGCTTCGCCATCACCTGGTGCAGCGGGTAGTTCCACGGGGTGATCGCGCCGACCACGCCGATCGGCTCGCGGACCACGAGGGAGTTGCCGATGGTCTCCTCGACCGGCGGGCGGGCGGCGAGCGCGACGTGGTCCCGCAGCACGGTCAGCGGCAGCCCGACCTGCACCCGGGTGGCGAGCTTGAGCGGGGCTCCCATCTCGACGGCGATGGTGCGGGCGAGGTCGTCGGCGCGCGCGGCGAGCGCGGTGTGCAGCCGGTCGAGGTGGCTGGACCGGTCGGCGGGCGCGAGCGCCGCCCAGCCGGGGAAGGCGGCACGGGCCGCGGCGACTGCGGCGTCCACGTCGGCAGCCGTGCCGGCGGGCACCTGCCCGAACAGCTCGCCGGTGCTCGGGCTCTCCACGTCGATCGCGTCGGTGCCGGCGGGAGACGTCCATTCGCCGCCGATGTGCAGGTGGCGCCTGAGGCGCAGGGTGTCGGGTAGCTGCGACGGCGGGGCGGCGAGGTCCATGGCGTCCCTTCGGGGGTGGGCGGGGGCGATGGTGGTGGACGATGAAACTAGCGCTGGGAGTTTGGACGCTACCCGCTCGGCCGGGTGGACTCCACCGGGCCGGCGGTGCGGCCGTACTCGACGGTGAGGCCGTGCAGCAGGGCGTCCAGGCCGAGCGCGAACGCGCCCTCGTCGACGCTCTGCTGGTGCTCGGCGAGCCGGTGCGCGTCGCGCAGGTGCGGGTAGTGCGCCGCGTACAGCTCGGGGTCCTCGACGAACCCGCGGGCGAAGGAGCCGAGCGCCGACCCGGCCACGAAGTAGCGCAGCGCCGCGCCGATGTGGGTGGCCCGCGCGGGCGGCCAGCCGGCGCGGACCAGGCCGCCGTAGACCGCGTCGGCCATGGCGAGGGCGGCCGGCCGCCGGCCGGGACCCTGGGCCAGGTACGGCACGATGTTCGGGTGCGCGGTGAGCGCCCGCCGGTACGACCAGGCCCAGTCGCGCAGGGCGGCGGCCCAGTCCCGGCTGGCGAAGCCGCTGGTGTCGACGGCACCGGTGACCGTGTCGGCGACCGCGTCGAGGATCTCGTCCTTGGTGGCGAAGTGGTTGTACAGCGAGGGACCACGGACGCCCAGCTCGGCGGCGAGCCGGCGGGTGGAGAACGCCGGCAGCCCTTCGGCGTCGATGAGCGCGGTGGCGGTGTCGACGATGAGCTGGCGGGTGAGCCGGGGCTGGCGGGGTCGGGGCACTGCGCTCCTCGCGGTCGCGGCGGCCAGGTCTGGACGCGGCAAAACTTACACCGCTAGTTTAAGGGTGACCGGCCGCACCGACGCCAGGAGGACCAACGTGGACTTTTCGCTTACCGACGAGGAGCGGGCGGTACGGGACACCGTCCGGTCGTTCATCCAGCGCGAGGTGATGCCCCTGGAGGCGGAGGTGCTCCGCCGGGAGCGGGCGCACCAGCCGGGCCTGGACCACTCCGAGGTGCGCGAGCTGCAACTCAAGGCGCGCAAGTTCGGCTTCTGGGGCCTGGCCACCCCCGAGGAGTACGGCGGGATGAACCTGCCTGCCGTCCTGCAGTCGCTGATCTGGACGGAGCTGGGCCGCACGTTCGTGCCGTTCCGCTTCGGCGGCGAGGCGGACAACATCCTGTTCCACGCCACCGAGGAGCAGAAGCGCGAGTTCCTCATCCCGACCATCGAGGGCGAGCGGCGGTCCTGCTTCGCGATCACCGAGCCGGGCGCGGGCTCCGACGCGGCGAACATCCGGCTGTCGGCCCGCCGTGACGGCGACGACTGGGTCCTCGACGGCGAGAAGACCTTCATCACCGGCGGCCACGACGCCGACTTCGCCATCGTGGTCGCGGTGACCGACCGGGAGAAGGGCGCCCGCAACGGCGGCGCGACCGCGTT
Source organism: Micromonospora sp. NPDC000663 (assembly GCF_042898105.1). NCBI lineage: Bacteria > Bacillati > Actinomycetota > Actinomycetes > Micromonosporales > Micromonosporaceae > Micromonospora > Micromonospora sp. NPDC000663. The sequence goes on along the minus strand of NZ_JBIAYR010000001.1, from coordinate 1,814,866 downwards.
CCTGGTGGACAGGTCGATGGGCTGGCGTTCGGAGTTCATCCAGACCATGGGCGAGGGCGGGCCCGCGTCGCTGATCTTCGACGGCGTACGCGTGCCGCACCGCAACATCCTCGGCGAGATCGGGCAGGGCTTCACGCTCGGCATGGAGTGGATCGGCAAGGGCCGCTACACCATCCCGTCGCACGCCATCGGCATCGCCGAGCGGGTGCTGCAGATGGCGATCGAGTACGCCAACACCAGGGAGACCTTCGGCAGCAAGATCGGCACCAACCAGGCCATCCAGTGGATGATCGCCGACTCGGAGACCGAACTGGAGGCGGCCCGCTGGCTGGTACTGCGCTCGGCGTGGACCGTCGACCAGGGCATGGACCCCCGTCACGCCTCGTCGATGGGCAAGCTCTACGGCGCCGGGATGGTCAACCGGGTGGTCGACCGGGTCCTCCAGATCCACGGCGGCATGGGCTACACCCGGGAGCTGCCCATCGAGCGCTGGTACCGGCAGGTCCGGCTGTACCGCATCTTCGAGGGCACCGACGAGATGCAGCGGCTCATCATCTCCCGGGACCTGCTGCGCGGGTACACGAAGATCGGCGGTCACCTGGCCTGAGCCCGAATGTCAGTCCGTCGTGAACTCCCTGGCTCTGCCGAGCATCTACACCTGTGACAGATGCCCGTCAGCCAAAGGGGGATGCTCATGCACCTACGAATCAGGGCCGTCGCGACGGCGATGGTCGTCGCCACGATCGGCGCCGTCGCGGTTCCGGCCGCGCCGGCGTCGGCCGACGTCAGTCAGGGCTACGTCATGGGATCGGCCACCTGGACGGACGACTGGGGCGACGAGGGCCCGATCTCCGCGTCGACCCGCTCGTACAACAACGTCGTCGCCATGTGGCAGAAGATCCTGGTGGCCGACGGCTACCTCGCCGCCTCCGGTGTCGACTGCCGGTTCGGGCCGACGACCACGGCCGCGACGAAACGGTGGCAGACCGACCGGGGACTCCTGAGCGACGGCGTCGTCGGCCCCAGGACCTTCGCCAGGGCGGCAACCCGCCTCACCACGTACGAGGGTGACAACTGGTTCTACTACGACGGGCTCGGCAGCAACTTCGTCTATTTCGGGCGCCTCGCCGACGGCAGGTGGGACATGAGCCTCGGGCCTAATCTGGAGTGGAAGCCCCTCGCGTACACGTACGCGAGCTTCAGCGTCTGCTCCTGAGCACCGGCCGGCCGTGCCCCGCTGCGGGCGCGGCCGGCCTCAGCCGACGAGCGCCTCCAGCGCCGCGTCGACGTCCGCTTCGGTGGAGTAGACGTGGAAGGATGCGCGGACCCGCCCGGCGCGCACGGCCGCCCGGATGCCCGCCGCTTCCAGGCGCTGCTGGGCGTCCGGCACGTCGACGGCGACGATGGCGCTGTCCCCCGCTGGCCGGCCCAGGCCGGTCAGGAACCGGTTGGCCAGCGCCACGTCGTGCTCCCGGATCGCCGGCACACCGATCTGGGCGACCAGCTCCATCGCGGGGGCCGCGCCGACCCAGCTGAACCAGGCCGGGGAGATGTCGAACCGGCGGGCGTCGTCGGCCAGCCGCAGCGGCGGGCCGTAGTAGGAGGCGTGCGGGTCGCGGCCCGCGTACCAGCCGGCCGCGTCCGGGCGCAGCCTGTCGCGCAACGCCGGGGCCAGATAGGCGTACGCGGTGCCGCGCGGGCTCATCAGCCACTTGTAGCCGCCCACCGCCACCACGTCGGCAAGGCTCCCGTCGAAGGGCAGCCACCCGCACGCCTGGGTCGCGTCGACCACCACCAGCGCGCCGTGCGCGCGGGCGGCGGCCACGATCTCGTCGTACGCGGCGACCGACCCGTCGGCAGACTGCACCAGGCTGAACGCGACCAGGTCGGTGTCGGCGTCGATCGCGTCGACCAGCCGATCCGCCGGCACCGTGCGGACCGTGACACCCCTTTCTTCCTGCACCAGCCAAGGGAACAGGTTGGAGGTGAACTCGACCTCGGGCACCACCACCGTCGCTCCGGCCGGCAGCGCCGCCGCGACCGGCGCGAGCATCTGGGAGACGGTGGCACCGACCGCCACGTCGGTGTCCGGCACGCCGATCAGACCGGCGAACGCGGTACGGGAACGCTGCACGGAGTCGTCCCAGCCCTCCCACGACCTGCTGCCCACCCGCCAGTCGGACAGTGCCTCCTGCAACGCCGTCCAGGCCGGCTCGGGCGGCAGCCCGTAGGAGGCGGTGTTCAACCAGGCGGGCTCCGGCTTCCACAACTGCTGCGCCTGCGCGATCTGCATGCATCGACGCTAGGCGGGATCGCCTCGCGGCGGCACGGCCAATCGGCGACTGGCGGCCTGTGGCGCGCCGCTGAGCACCGAGCCGGTCGGCGCTCCGGGCGGTGGTCCCCGAATCCTGTCCGGCCACCTCGGCCCCTCACGGTGTCCCCTCCCGGCTGACCTCCCGGTCGGCGGGCAGACGGATCCGGCCGAGGTTGTCGGCGAGGCCGGCGAGCCACCTGTCCACCTCCACGAGATGCCGCACCGACGCGGGGTCGGCCGCGCCGAGCAGCGGACGGACCCGGTTCAACTCGTCCACACAGTCGCTCGCAAGGGGCAGCGGCGCCGCCGTCCGGCCGTGTGCCACCTCGTCGGCGAGGTCGTCGTACGCCGAATGCAGGTGCCCGGCGGTGTCCCGCAGCAGGGCCGCGGCCGCGGGCCAGCCGGCGAGGCAGCCGGGCGGGTTGCGGCGCAGCAGCGACTCGACGCCCGGCACCACGCGGTGCCCGGCGCTGAGGACGACGTCCCAGCTCACCTGCTGTCGACGCGGGTCGTGCCGCTCGGAGTGGAACTGGCAGTACGACGAGTCGACCAGGACCATCCGTCGACGGATCTGGTCGAGGGCCGGGCCGGGGTGGTCGGGGCCGCCGAGCACCGCCTGGACGGTCCGCTCGACCACGTCCCCGCTGGACACCAGGAGGCGGGCGGCGTTGCGTCGCAGGTCGTGACCCGCGCCGCGCGGCCATATCGCCACCCCGGCGAGCACACCTACCAGCGCGCCGAGCAGGACGTCGACCAGGCGAACCTCGGCGAGCCGCCACCCTTCCGGGCTGAGCTGGGCGAACACGACAGTCAGCAGCACCGTGAACAGCGCCTGCTGCCAGACCGGCCCCAGCAGGCGACCGACGCCGAAGGCCAGGATCAGGGTCACCGGCAGGACGACGGCGTAGACGACCGGCTCCTCGACGACGAGCATCACCAGGCCACTGACGGCGGCGCCGGCGATGGTGCCCAGCAGCGCGGGCCGCAGGGCCGTGCGGGTGTCCGCCGCGGAGGTGCGCAGGACGGTGAGGGTGGCCAGCAGCACCCAGAAGCCGTGGGTGAGCTGCAGGAGCCCCGCCGCCACCCGGGCGACGGCCAGCGCCACGGCCAGCCGCAGCGAGCTGTGCAGGTGGGCCGATCGGGGGGCGAGGTGGGAGCGGAACTGCCTCCAGTACAACGTCCACGGACTGTGCCGCGCGAACTCGAACAGCCCCGAAGGGTCGTCCGCGCCGTCGGCCCGCGACCCGGTGGCCACCCGGGTGCCGACGGCGAAGACCCGCACCTGGTCGGCGAGGGCCAGGGCCGTCGCGTCCCGACACAGGCGGGGTACGTCTGGCGCGTCCCGACCGCCGGCGTACGCCTCCTCGGCCCGCCCGATGGCGACATCCAGGTCGCCGAGGTCGACCGGCGGAGCGCCCGGGGACAGGCTGCGGCCGGCGGCGCGGGTCGTGGCGGCGCCCGAGCGCAGCAGTCCCGCCGCGGCGAGATCCGGGATCGGCTCCGGTGGGGCGTCCGCCGCCAGGCGATCCGCCTCGGCGAGCACCTCCCGTAACGCCGCCGCGCAGATCCGCAGTGCCCGGTCCTGGGCGCCCGCCGCCGTGGGCGCCCACGCCGGAGGGTTGCGGGCCAGGTCGAGAGCGGCGACCACGTCGTACGCCCGCTGGCGCCGGGCCTCGCGACCACCGGGACCGGCGTGCGGGTCGGCCAGTGCCTCCGCGGCGGCGTCGAGGAACGCCGCGACGCCCTCCGCCGCCTCGGCGAGCCGCTGCCGGTACGAGACCGGCACCGGATCGGGCCAGAGGAACACCTCGGCGGCGGCGAGCAGCACGATGGCGAGAGTGACGCCGCCGAGGCGCTGCGGCAGGGTGTCCGGCTGGTACGGCGGGAAGGACGCCAGGATGTAGAACAGTTGGAACGCGCTGGCCCACCCCACCAGGCGTGGATTGCCGACTCCGGCGAACGCCACGACGAACCCGATCACCAGCATCCCGCCGGCCGCCGCCCACGTGCTCCACGCCAACAGCGAACCCGCCGCGACCAGCGCCCACACCACGGGCAGCGACGTGACGAGGATCCGCGCCCGCTGCGGCGCCGGACCGGGCAGCTGAGCGAACGAGCCTGCCGCGATCGTTCCGAACAGGCCGTACGTGGCGAGCATCGGACTGCCCGCCCCGTACCGGCAGGCGTAGAACACCACTGACGCGACGAGGGTCAGCCGGGCGGCGCGCCGCAGGACGACGTACCCCGGGTCACGGGTGCGCAGCGCGCCCAGGAGGCTGGTTCCGCGCACGCCTGCTCCCCCGGGTCCGCCGCAGCACACCTCCCCGGCCCCCATTGTCCACGGCGCTCCTCGGGGGCGGCGCGTTTCGCGGCAACCCTGGCAGGATGCTGCGGTGCGCATCACCCCCCGGCCTCGTGGCGTCGTTCCGGGTCCCGTCGAACTCCCCTCGCGTACCCGGTTCGCCCAGAACCGCCGACAAGGTGCTCGGTCGGGTGGAGTACCCGGTGCCCGTGTCGGAGAGCCCGATGGCACTCGGGGACGGCACCTGGCTCACCTGCGGCGAGGACCCCTTCCATCTCCTGCTGCGGAGTCGTGAGCCGGCACGTCCACAGTGACCGACGCGAGTTCGGCGACATCGGGGTGCCCTGGATGCGGGGTCACCCCGATGTCGCCGAGCCGGAGCCGATTCCGTCAGGCAGGCACCGCCGTCGCCTTCTCGTCGTCGGAACGCCGCGCCGGCGTCTCGCCCTCGTCGTCGTGCTCGTCGAGCATGGTCGCCTCGTCGAACGGGTCGTCGCCGCGCAGCACCCCCGCCGCCCGGTCCCTGTCGAACTCGCCGGTCCAGGTGCCGACGAGCACCGTCGCCACGGCGTTGCCGGCGAAGTTCGTCAACGCCCGGGCCTCGGACATGAACCGGTCGATGCCGACGATCAGTCCGACCCCGTCGACGAGGTCCGGGCGGTGCGACTGGAGCCCGCCGGCGAGCGTGGCCAGCCCGGCGCCGGTGACGCCCGCCGCCCCCTTCGAGGCGATGACCATGAACAGCAGCAGCGAGATCTGCTCCCCGACGGCGAGCGGCTTGCCCAGCGCGTCGGCGATGAACAGCGACGCCATGGTCAGGTAGATCGCCGTGCCGTCGAGGTTGAACGAGTATCCGGTCGGCACCGTGATGCCGACGACGGGCTTGCTGACGCCGAAGTGCTCCATCTTGGCGATCAGCCGCGGCAGCGCCGACTCGGACGACGAGGTGGAGAGGATCAGCAGGAACTCCCGGCCCAGGTAGCGCAGCAGCGAGAAGATCGAGATCCTGGCGATGAACCAGAGCAGCGCGCCCAGGACCACAAGCACGAAGATCAGGCAGGTGGCGTAGAAGCCCACCATGATCTGGGCGAGGCTCTTGAGGGCGTCCACGCCTGTTGCGCCGACCACGGCCGCCATCGCGCCGAACGCGCCGATCGGCGCCAGCCACATGATCATGGCGAGGACCTTGAAGACGACCCGCTGGATGACGGCGATGGCCCCGAGCACCGGCTCACCGCGCCGACCCATCGCCTGCACGGCGAAGCCGACAAGCAGCGCGACCAGCAGCGTCTGGAGCACCTCGCCCTCGGTGAGCGCGGAGAACAGCGTCGTCGGGATGATGCCGAGCAGGAACTCCGTCGTACCGCCGGCCTCGTCGCCCGCGGCCGCCTTGCCGGCGCCGGCGAGGTCCGCACCGAGGTTCAGGCCGGAGCCGGGGTGGATGAGGTTGCCGACGACCAGGCCGATGGCGAGCGCGACAGTCGACATGGTCAGGAAGTAACCGAGGGCCAGGCCGCCGACCTTGCCGACCTTCGCGGCCTGCCGGACGGAGCCGACGCCGAGCACGATGGTGCAGAAGATGACCGGGCTGATCATCATCTTGATCAGGTTGACGAAGCCGGTGCCGATCGGCTTGAGTTCCTTGCCGAAATCGGGGGCGACCAGACCGACCACGATGCCGGCGAGCACCGCCACGATGACGGCCAGATACAGGTAACGGGTACGGTCCCGGCGAGCCGACGGCTCCGCTGTGGTGGTGGCTGCGGTGGTGTCCATGTCGACAATGTGAAGCGCGTCTCACCCGTTGACAGCCTTGCGGTCATTCTGTTCACCGCGAAAACCCCAGGAGGTGGTGGACGTGGCCCGACGCCAGTGGAGCATCGCGGGGCAACTCTTCGCCCTTCAGGCGATGGTGGTGACACTGCTCGTGCTGGCCGGCGCGGCCGGTGCCGTGTGGCTGGCCCGCAGCGACTCCCGCCAGGCGGCGCAGGAGGAGGTGCTGTCGGTGGCGCAGACAGTGGCCGGCTCCCCCGACGTCCGCGCGGCCCTCACGACCGCCGACCCGGCCAGCGTCCTGCAGCCGTACGCCGAATCGACCCGACTCGCGACGGGCACCGACTTCGTGGTGGTGATGGCCCCCGACCGCACCCGGTTCTCGCACCCCACCCGGAACCTGATCGGCCAGCCGTTCGTCGGGGAGATCGGACCCGCCCTGGCCGGCCGACCGTTCACCACCACCAACGTCGGCACGCTCGGCGAGTCGGTGCGCGCGGTCGTCCCGGTATACGACGAGCGGCGGCGCATCGTCGGCCTGGTCTCGGTGGGCATCACCACCCGCGCGATCGACCGTAAGCTGCTCGGCCAGTTGCCTGTGCTGCTGGGTGTCGCCGCACCGGCGCTCGCCCTCGCCGCGACCGGTTCCTGGCTGCTCAGCCGGCGACTGCGTCGCCAGACGCACGGTCTGGGACCGGCGCAGATGACCCGCATGTACGAGTACTACGACGCGGTCCTGCACTCGGTGCGCGAGGGCCTCGTGGTGCTGACCACCGACCGGCGGATCGCCCTGATCAACGACGAGGGCCGCCGTCTGCTGGGGCTGGACGGGGACGCGCCGGTGATCGACCAGCCGGCCGCCGGGATCGACCTGCCGCCCGCCGTCGCCGACCTGCTCGGCTCCGGTCGCGACGCCCGTGACGAACCAGTCCTCGCCGGTGACCGGGTGCTTGTCGCCAACCAGCGGACCACCCGCTTCGAGGGCGCGGCGCTCGGCACCGTCCTGACCCTGCGTGACCAGACCGAGCTGCGCACCCTGGCCAGCGAGCTGGATTCGGTACGGGCGCTCACCGAGGCGTTGCAGGCGCAGACCCACGAGTCGGCAAACCGGCTGCACACCGTGCTGACCCTTGTCGAGCTGGGCCGCACCGAGGAGGCCGTACGGCTCGGCACCCGCGACCTGGCCCTCGCCCAGCAGCTGACCGACCGGGTGGTCGGCGCGGTCACCGAGCCGGCCCTGGCGGCGCTGCTGCTCGGCAAGTCCGCGCAGGCCGGCGAGCGCGGAGTGGACCTGGTCATCGAACCGGACTGCCGCCTCGACGACAGCCCACTGCCCAGCGGCGACCTGCTCACCGTGGTCGGCAACCTGGTCGACAACGCGCTCGAGGCGGTGGCCGGCACGCCGGCGCCCCGCCGGGTACGCGTCTTCGTCGGCGCGGTCGACGACGAACTGGTGGTGCGGGTCGCCGACAGCGGCCCCGGGCTGGCCCCGGAACGGGTGGCCGACGCGTTCCGGCGCGGCTGGTCCACCAAGAGCACAGGTCGCGGCCTCGGCCTGGCGCTCGTCGGGCAGGTGGTACGCCGGCACGGAGGCAGCTACGAGGTGGGCCGCTCGGACGACGGCGGCAGCCTGTTCACCGTCCGCCTGCCCGGTGGAGGTGAACGACGGTGACCGACATCCGGGTGCTCGTCGTCGAGGACGAACCGCTGCTGGCTGAGGCACATTCCGCGTACACGGAACGGGTTCCCGGTTTCGTGGTTGTCGGGGTGGCACACACGGCGCGGGCGGCGATGGCGGCCCTGCGCGCCAACGACGGCGGCGACGTGGACCTCGTACTCCTGGATTTTCGGCTGCCCGACCTGCACGGCCTGGACGTCTGCCGGGCGTTGCGGGCCGCCGGCAGCAGCGTCGACGTGCTGGCGGTGACGTCCGCGCGGGACCTCGCGGTGGTGCGCACCGCGGTGTCCCTCGGGGTGACCCACTACCTGCTCAAACCGTTCACGTTCGCCGCGTTCCGCGACAAGCTGGAACGGTACGCGGACTACCGCGCGCAGGCTCTCGCCGACGGTGAGGTGGCCGCGCAGCACGACGTGGACCGGATGTTCGCCACCCTGCGCGGCACCGCCGGGCACTCCCTGCCCAAGGGGCTGGACGCGCAGACCCTCAACCGGGTGCGCGCGGCGCTGGCCGACGGGACCGGCCCGCAGGCGGGACTCTCGGCGACCGAGGTGAGCGCGGCGACTGGCATCTCCCGGGTGACGGCCCGCCGCTACCTGGAATACCTGGTGACAGTCGACCGGGCCGTCCGCACCCCCCGCTACGGCACCCCCGGCCGCCCCGAGGTCGAGTACCGTCCGCGCTGAGCGCGACCGCGGACTGCGGTCCAAGATCCGAGCAAGTTGCCCGATATTGCTGCCTCCGACGGGCGCGAAGCAGCAACATCCCCGATGTTGCGCGGACCTGGGGAGGCGCGCCCCGCCGCCGGGCTTCGGGCGGCCCGGGAACCCGGTGGCGGGGTGAAGATCCGTTGTTAGACTGGGCGGGTTGGGTTAGTGGTACGACCAGGGAGACCAGACATGGCGGGTGACGACGACATCTCCGGGTGAGCCCGGATGTGTTCGGCCATCGGTTCGGCGCGCGGTGCGCGGCCGACGTGGCCTTGTCGTCGTTCCACCGGTCCCGTTCGTCGTCGGGCGGCTTACGCACGCCCAGCCCACCCTCTGAGGTCACTCTCCATGTCTGATGCGTTCATCGTCTGCTCGAACCTGTCCTTCTCCTGGCCGGATGACACCCCTGTCTTCTCGGACCTGTCCTTCACCGTCCCGGGCGGTCGCACCGGCCTGGTCGCCCCCAACGGCGCCGGCAAGAGCACGCTGCTGCGGCTGATCGCCGGTGAGCTGCGGCCCAGCGGCGGCAGCATCACCGTCGACGGCCTGCTCGGCTACCTGCCGCAGACGCTGCCGCTGGCCGGCGACCTGGCCGTGGCGCAGGTGCTCGGCGTCGCCGAACGGGTCGCGGCGCTGCATGCCATCGAGGCAGGCGACGCCAGCGAGGAACACTTCGCCACCATCGGCGACGACTGGGACATCGAGGAGCGCACCCGAGCCGAACTGGACCGGCTCGGCCTGGGCGAGCTGTCGCTCGACCGTCCGCTGCACACCCTCAGCGGCGGCCAGGCGATCTCCCTGGGCCTGGCGGCGCAACTGCTCCGACGCCCGGACGTGCTGCTGCTCGACGAGCCGACCAACAACCTCGACCTGGAAGCCCGGCACAAGCTCTACGACGTCCTCACCGACTGGTCGGGATGCCTGCTGCTGGTCAGCCACGACCGGGAACTGCTGGGCCGGATGGACCGCATCGCCGAGCTGGAACGAGGCGAGATCACCTGGTACGGGGGCGACTTCACCGCGTACACCGAGGCGGTGCAGGCCGCGCGGGAGGTGGCCGAGAGCAACATGCGCAACGCCGAGCAGGAGGTCAAGCGGGAGAAGCGGGAGATGCAGCAGGCCCGCGAGCGCGCCGACCGGCGGGCCAGCAACGCCTCCAAGAACCTGAAGAACGCCGGGCTGGCCCGGATCGTCGCCGGCGGCCTCAAGCGCAGCGCGCAGGAGTCGGCCGGCAGGGCGCAGGAGACGCACTCCAACCGGCTCGGGCAGGCCAGGTCCCGACTCGACGAGGCCGGCCGGGCGCTCCGCGAGGAGGACCGGATCACCGTCGACCTGCCGGACACCACCGTCCCTAGTGGTCGCACGGTCTTCTCCGGTACGGGAATGCGGGCCCGCTTCGACGACCGCGACCTGTTCGGCGGCGACGGCGCCGACCTGGTGATCCGGGGACCGGAGCGGATCGCCCTCACCGGGGCGAACGGCACCGGCAAGTCGACACTGCTGCGCCTCGTCAACGGCGACCTCGCACCGGCCGGCGGCGAGATCCGGCGGGCCGACGGGCGGATCGCGTACCTGTCACAGCGGCTGGACCTGCTGGACCTCGACCGCACGGTCGCGGAGAACTTCGCCGCGTACGCGCCGAGCCTGCCCGACGCGCGGCGGATGAACCTGCTCGCCCGGTTCCTGTTCCGGGGCTCGCGGGTGAACCTGCCCGTCGGGGTGCTCTCCGGCGGCGAACGGCTGCGCGCCACCCTCGCCTGCGTGCTCTGCGCCGAGCCGGCACCGCAACTGCTGCTGCTCGACGAGCCGACGAACAACCTGGACCTGGTGAGCGTCGGGCAGTTGGAGAGCGCGCTGTCCGCGTACCAGGGGGCGTTCGTGGTGGTCAGCCACGACGAACGGTTCCTCGCCGAGATCGGCGTGCGGCGCTGGTTGCGGCTGGCCGGCGGCCAGCTACGGGAGATCGCGGCCCCCGACCGGGGCTGACCCCCGACGACCGTGCGCGGCCCGGCCGGAATACGGCCGGGCCGCGAGCCGGCTCAGCTCACGTTGGCCGGGCCGAGGACGCTCTTCAGGTCACCCATCAGCGCGGTGGTCGCCGCGACCCGGAACGGACCCAGCCGCAGGGTGGTGGTACGACCACCATTGAGCAGCTTGACGTGCACCTCGGTGTCGCCGGGGTGCAGCACCAGGGTCTCCTTGAGGCGTTCCACGAGCGGTGGCGTGCACCTGTGCACCGGAATGGTCAGGGTGACCGGCTTGTTGGTGGCGCTGGTGCTGACGTCCGGCATGGACATGTCCATCGCCATGATGCGTGGGGTGTCGTCGCGGCGGTCCACGCGGCCCTTGACCACCACGATGGCGTCTTCGGCGATGTACTGCCCGATCACCTCGTACGTGTTGGGGAAGAACAGGGTCTCCACCCCACCGGCCAGGTCCTCGAGGGTGGCCGACGCCCACGCCCGGCCCTGCTTGGTGACCCGCCGCTGCACGCCGGAGAGGATGCCGGCGAGGGTGACCACCGCCCCGTCGGGCACCGCGCCGTCCTCGGCGAGGGAGGCGATCGTGGTGTCGGCCGCCGCGTTGAGGATGTGCTCCAGGCCGAACAGCGGGTGGTCCGACACGTACAGGCCGAGCATCTCGCGTTCGAAGGCCAGCTTGTCGCGCTTGTCCCACTCGCTGTCGCCGATCACCGGCATCACGGTCGTGCTGCCCGTGTCGGCGTCGCCGAAGCCCGCGCCGAACAGGTCGTACTGGCCGACGGCCTCCTTGCGCTTGACGTCGGCGTACGCGTCGATGGCGTCCGCGTGCACCGCGAGCAGGCCCTTGCGCGGGTGGTTCAGCGAGTCGAAGGCCCCCGCCTTGATCAGCGATTCGATCGTCTTCTTGTTGCAGACCACCGCGTCCACCTTGGACAGGAAGTCGTAGAAGTCGGTGTAGTCGCCCTTCTCCTGGCGGCAGCGCATGATCGAGGCGACCACGTTCGCGCCGACGTTGCGGACGGCGGCCAGGCCGAAGCGGATGTCCTTGCCGACCGGGGTGAACGGCCCGGCCGAGGTGTTCACGTCCGGTGGCAGCACCTGGATGCGCATCCGGCGGCACTCGGACAGGTACAGCGCCATCTTGTCCTTGTCGTCGCCGACGGACGTCAGCAGCCCGGCCATGTACTCGGCCGGGTAGTGCGCCTTCAGGTACGCCGTCCAGTAGGAGACCAGCCCGTACGCGGCGGAGTGCGCCTTGTTGAAGGCGTACCCGGCGAACGGGACCAGGACGTCCCACACGGCCTGGATCGCCTCGTCGGAGTAGCCGCGCTCGCGGCAGCCGTCCCGGAAGGGGATGAACTCCTTGTCGAGGATCTCCTTCTTCTTCTTACCCATGGCCCGGCGCAGCAGGTCCGCCTGGCCGAGCGTGTAGCCGGCGAGGATCTGCGCGGCGCGCTGCACCTGCTCCTGGTAGACGATCAGGCCATGGGTGGGCGCCAGGATCTCCCGCAGCGGCTCCTCCAGCTCCGGGTGGATCGGCGTGATCTCCTGGAGGCCGTTCTTGCGCAGCGCGTAGTTCGTGTGCGAGTCGACGCCCATCGGGCCGGGCCGGTACAGCGCCAGGACTGCGGAGATGTCCTCGAAGTTGTCAGGCTTCATCAACCGCAGCAGCGAGCGCATCGGCCCGCCGTCGAGCTGGAAGACACCAAGGGTGTCGCCGCGTGCCAGCAGCTCGTAGGCGGCCGGATCGTCCAGCGGCAGACCCAGCAGGTCGAGCTTGAGGCCGTGGTTCAGCTCGATGTTCTTGACCGCGTCGTCGATGATCGTCAGGTTGCGCAGGCCGAGGAAGTCCATCTTCAACAGCCCGAGCGACTCGCAGGTCGGGTAGTCGAACTGGGTGATGATCGCCCCGTCGGCGTCGCGGCGCATCAGCGGGATGTGCTCGATGATCGGCTCGGCGGACATGATGACGCCGGCGGCGTGCACACCTGTCTGCCGGATCAGCCCCTCGATGCCCTTTGCCGTGTCGATCACCTTGCGCACGTCCGGGTCGGACTCGTACAGGCCACGGATCTCGCCAGCCTCGGCGTACCGGGGGTGCTTGCTGTCGAAGATGCCGGTGAGCGGGATGTCCTTGCCCATCACCGCCGGTGGCATCGCCTTGGTGATCCGGTCGCCCACCGCGTACGGGAAACCCAGCACCCGGGCGGAGTCCTTGATCGCGGCCTTCGCCTTGATCGTGCCGAAGGTCGCGATCTGGGCGACCTTGTCCTCACCCCACTTGTCGGTGACGTACTTGATCACCTCGCCGCGCCGGCGCTCGTCGAAGTCGATGTCGACATCCGGCATCGAGACGCGCTCCGGGTTGAGGAACCGCTCGAAGATCAGCCCGTGCGGGATCGGGTCCAGGTCGGTGATGCCCAGCGCGTACGCCACGAGCGAGCCGGCCGCCGAGCCACGACCCGGACCAACCGCGATGCCCTGGTTCTTCGCCCACTGGATGAAGTCGGCGACCACGAGGAAGTACGACGGGAAGCCCATCTGGTTGATGACGCCCAGCTCGTACTCGGCCTGCACGACGTGGCCCTCGGGGATGCCGTTCGGGTAGCGGCGTCCCAGGCCCGCGAAGGTCTCCTTGCGGAACCAGGACTCCTCGGTCTCCCCCTCGGGCACCGGGAAGCGCGGCATCAGGTTGTGGAACTCGAACATGCCCGTCGGGTCGACCTTCTCGGCGACCAGCAGGGTGTTGCGGCAGCCCTGCTGCCACAGCTCCGACGAGTCGACGGCGCGCATCTGGTCGGCGCTCTTGATGAAGTAGCCGCCGCCCTCGAACCGGAACCGGTTGGGGTCGTCGATGTTGCTGCCGGTCTGCACGCAGAGCAGCACGTCGTGCGCGGTGGCCTGCGCCTCGTGGGTGTAGTGCGAGTCGTTCGTGACGACAGGCGGGATGTCGAGCTTGCGGGCGATCTCGGTGAGCCCGTCACGGACCCGGCGCTCGATGGAGAGGCCGTGATCCATGATCTCCAGGAAGTAGTTGTCCTTGCCGAAGATGTCCTGGTAGCTGCCGGCGACCTTGAGCGCCTCGTCGAACTGACCGAGCCGCAGCCGGGTCTGCACCGCGCCGGACGGGCAGCCGGTGGTGGCCATGATGCCCTCGGCGTGCTCGGCGATCAGCTCCATGTCCATCCGGGGCCACTTGACGTAGTGCCCCTCCATGGACGCGCGCGAGTTGAGGGTGAACAGGTTCTTCAGGCCCTGTGCGTTCTTCGCCCACATGGTCTTGTGGGTGATCGCGCCGTTACCGGAGACGTCGTCGCTCTTCTGCTCCGGCCGACCCCACTTGACCCGCGCCTTGTGGTAGCGCGACTCCGGCGCCACGTACGCCTCGACGCCCAGGATCGGGGTGATGCCGGCGGCCATCGCCTGCTTGTAGAAGTCGTTCGCGCCGTGCATGTTGCCGTGGTCGGTGATCGCCACGGCCGGCATGCCCAGTCGGTTGGCCTCGGCGAACAGGTCCTTCAGCCGGGCCGCTCCGTCGAGCATCGAGTACTCGGTGTGCACGTGCAGATGCGCGAACGAATCGGCCATGCGTGGCGCCCCCCGGCGGTGTGGATCTTGTTGGTCGGAGCCGACCGGCACCTACCCTACCGAGGTGATCTCGACGGCTCCACCGGCCGCGCCGCCCGTGTGTCGACGGCCTCGGCCCTGGGCACGACGATCCGCTCAGAGGTCCATCGCGTAGACCCGGACCCGGCGGCCGGTGTCCGGCTGTACGGTCTCGCGCTCCAGCGACATCCCCAGCTTGATCATCACCCGCGCGGACGCCTCGTTGCCGACGACGTGGATGCTGACCAGTCGCCGCAGGCCGAGCTCGGCACGAGCGTGGGCGACGACCGCCCGGGCCGCCTCGGTGGCCAGACCCCGGCCCCAGTACGCGCGGCCGAGCCGCCAGCCGATCTCCACCGCCGGCATGATCTCGGGCAGGAAGGTCGGCACCGCCAGTCCGGTGAAACCAGCCAGTTCGCCCGTCTCTCTGATCTCCACCGCGTGCAGGCCGAAGCCCCGCTCGTCCCAGTGCCGCCGGTAGGTGGCCAGACGCTCCGCGGTCGCGGCCCGGTCCAGGGTGCGGCCGTCATGGATGTAGCGCATCACCTCGGGGTCCGCGTTGACCGCGGCGAACCCGTCCAGATCATCGCTGTGCCAGCGGCGCAGCAGCAGCCGCGGAGTCTCCAGGGACCGGGCATGAAGAGGGCCTGTCAGGTGAGTCTCACCGTGCTCCACCGGGTGGACGTTACCCGTTGAGCGACAGCCGGGGCGTCCCGCAGGACCGACCGGTCCGGCCGGGCCCGCGCCCCCTCGACGTCGGCGGATGAGCCTAGGCTCGTCAGCATGGCGAGGTACTACGACGTGCACCCGGAGAACCCGCAGCCCCGGATCGTCGGCCAGGTCGCCGACCTGATCCGCGGTGGAGGGCTGGTCGCCTATCCGACGGATTCCTGTTACGCGCTCGGCATCCAGTTGGGCAACCAGGACGGGCTGGACCGGATCCGGCAGATCCGTCACCTCGACGACAGGCACCACTTCACCCTGGTCTGCCGGGACTTCGCGCAGCTCGGCCAGTTCGTCCAGATCAGCAATGCGGTGTTCCGGCTGGTCAAGGCGTCCACCCCGGGCAGTTACACGTTCATCCTGCCGGCCACCCGTGAGGTGCCCCGCCGGATGCTGCACCCCAGAAAGCGCACAGTCGGTGTCCGCGTACCCCGGCACACCGTGACCCAGGCGCTGCTGGCCGAGCTGGCCGAGCCGCTGGTGTCGAGCACGCTTGTGCTTCCCGGCGACGACGAGCCGATGACCCAGGGCTGGGAGATCAAGGAACGGCTCGACCACCAGCTCGACGCGGTGCTGGACGCCGGCGACTGCGGCAGGGAGCCGACGACGGTGATCGACCTGTCCGGGTCGGAGCCGGAGATCCTGCGCCGGGGCGCGGGAGACGTGTCCCGCTTCGAGTAGCACGGACGACGCGGCGAGCGCGTCCCCCCTCGACCACCTGGCCCGACGCCCCCTGGGCGCCGGGCCACCCTCATGTGCGCCCTCCTTTGCTCTGCTGCCACATACGCACCGCCCGGCATCGACCTGGGCGGCGCATCCGCAGCAGCAGAGCAAAGGAGGACCGGAGGCCTGGTCGGAGGGCCTGCGGGGCCCGTCGCCGGCCGAACTTCCGGCCGCCGCCGCACACCCCCAACAGACGCGACGTTATTGGCCTAGACAACAGTGTGTGCCACACAGTATGGTGTGACACATGGTTAGCGAGGACGTTCTACGGACGCATCTGCAGGAGCTGCGTCGAGGCACCGTCGTGGTGGCCAGCCTGGTGGCGCTCCGCCGACCGGACTACGGCTACGCACTACTGCAAAGGCTCACCGACCACGGCTTCCCGGTGGACGCCAACACCCTCTACCCGCTGCTGCGCCGCCTGGAGGACCAGGGGCTGCTCACCAGCGAGTGGAACACCGAGGAGAGCCGGCCGCGCAAGTTCTACCGGACCAGCGACGAGGGCGAGTCGATGCTGAGCCGGCTTCTCGACGACCTCGCCGCCGTGCAGACCTCCATCACCGGGCTTATCCAAGGAGTCGACCGATGAACACCCTGACCGACCGCTACCTCGCCGCCACCCTGCGCTCGGTGCCTGCCCAGCGCCGCGACGAGATCGCCACCGAGCTGCGCGCTTCCATCGGCGACATGATCGACGACCGCACCAGCGGGGGCGCCGACGTCGCCACCGCCGAGCGGGAGGTGCTCACCGAGCTGGGCAACCCCGATCTGCTGGCCGCCCGGTACGCCGACCGTCGACTGCAACTCCTCGGGCCGACGTACTACCTGATCTGGTGGCGGCTGATGAAGCTGTTGCTCAGTCTCATCCCGGCGATCGTCGGCACGATCGTCGCCATCGTCGAGGTCGCCGAGGGCAAGGGCTTCGGCGCCATCGGGCCCGGCATCGTCGCGGCCATGCAGACAGGGGTGCAGATCGCCTTCTGGCTCACCCTGACCTTCGTCCTCATCGACCGGTTCCAGCCCACCGTCGACCTGCCGGACTGGACCGTCGACCAACTGCCCGACGTCCCGGCGCACCGGGACATCTCCCTGGTCGAGACCATCGCGTCCGTGGTCATGCTGCTGGTGACGATCGCGTACCTGCCGTTGCAGCACTACCGGTCCTGGGTGCGCGACACCGACGGCGACAACATCCCGGTCCTCGAACCGGCGCTCTGGTCCTTCTGGCTGCCGGCGCTGATCGTCGTCCTGGCCGCCAGCGTGGTGTTCGAGATCGTGAAGTACCGGGTCGGACGCTGGACCTGGCCCCTGTACGGGACCAAGGCCCTGCTCAACCTGGCGTTCTCGGTGCCGGTGGTGTGGCTGGCCCTCAACGACCGGCTGCTCAACCCGGCCCTCGGCGAGCGCCTGGCCTGGTTGGCCGACGCGGACAACCGCAACACGCTCGGGGCCACGATCGCGGTGGGCGTGGCCGTGATCATGGTGTGGGATCTGGTCGACACCGCCCTGAAGACGCGCCGCCAGGCGGTGTGAGCGACACCGGACACGGCGGCCCGGCGCGTACCCCGCGCCGGGCCGCCGCCCGTGGACGTGACCCGGGCCGCACCGACCTGCCAGGTCTGCCGGTACGGCGGCTGACGTGGCATCGTTCCCGGATGGCAGTCGTCGCAGAGCGAGAGGAATGGCGCCGTCCCGGGCCGACGCCGCAGCAGCGCCGCAACGACGTGTGGCTCGGGCTGGCGGTGACCGGGCTGGCGCTGGTAAGCCTCACGCTGGCCCGCAGCACCGGGGCGTTCCAGCTGGGTCCGCCCCCGTCCGGGCCGAAGCAACTGTTCTGGACCGTCGCGGTGACCGTGCCGCTGATCTGGCGCCGACGCTGGCCGGCCGCCATCCTGCTGGTCGTCTCGGGGGCGTTCATCGCCGCGCAGGCACGGTCGGCCCCGGAGACCCAGTTCTCCTCGTGGGCCCTGTTCTGCGCCCTCTACACCCTCGGCGCGTGGGGGCCCGATCACCTGTTGGCCCGCCGGCTGCGGATCGGCGTGATCGCCACGATGTTCGCCTGGCTGGGCGTCTACTACGCGGTGAAGATCGACCACATCCCGCCGGACGCGTTCGCCGACGCGGTCGGGCCGGTGCCGCCGGTGCTCGCCGCGATGGTCACCGGCGTCCTGGCCAACGTGCTCGTCTTCGGGTTCGCGTACTTCTTCGGCGAGACCGCCTGGGTGGCCGCACGACGCGAGCACGAGCTTCGCGAACAGGCCGAGGACCTGCGCCGCTCCCAGGCCGAGTCCCGGGAACGGGCGGTGCTCGGTGAACGGGTCCGGATCGCCAGGGAACTGCACGACGTGGTCGCCCACCACGTGTCGGTGATGGGGGTGCAGGCGTCCGCCTGCCGGCGGGTCTTCGACCGCGACCCGGGCAAGGCCCGCACGGCGCTCACCGCCATCGAGCAGAGCGCCCGTACTGCCGTCGACGAGCTGCGCCGGATGCTCGGCGTGCTGCGCACCTCCGGCGGCGCCGACGTCGAACAGCCCACGGCCGGCGACGTCGAGCGGATCGCGGAGCTGGTCGAGCGGGCGCGGGCAGCGGGTCTGACGGCCACCCTCGGGGTGTACGGCGACCCCGTCGCGCTGCCCGAGTCGGTGTCGCAGGCGGCCTACCGGGTGACGCAGGAGGCGGTCACCAACACGCTGAAGCACGCCGGGGCGGGCCTGCTGGACGTGCGGGTCCGGTACCTGGCCCGGGAGATGGAGGTCGACGTGACAGACGACGGGCGACCCGGCCGGCCCGACGCCGCCGGGCTCGGCCTGATCGGCATGCGCGAGCGGGTCACCGCCCACGACGGCGAACTGGAGGCCGGCCCCCGCGCCGGCGGCGGTTGGCGGGTACGCGCCCGCTTCCCGCTCGCGGAGCAGCCGGCCGGGCGCCGGGAGAGCACCGACGAGCGGTCCGTGACCTCCGGCGCGGGGCGGTAGGCGTGAGCGCCGAACGGGGTACCCCCATCCGGGTGCTGCTCGCCGACGACCAGCACCTCGTACGCACCGGCTTCCGGGTCATCCTCGAGGTGGAGGACGACATCGAGGTGGTCGGCGAGGCCGCCGACGGCGAGCGTGCCGTCACCATGGCCCGCGCCACCCAACCCGACGTGGTGCTGATGGACGTCGAGATGCCCGGGATGGACGGGCTGGAGGCCACCCGGCAGATCACCGGCGACGGGCCCGGCGCTCCCGCGGTGCTGATCCTCACCACCTTCGACCGCGACGACTACCTGTTCGCCGCCCTGCGGGCCGGGGCCAGCGGCTTCCTGCTCAAGAACGGCACACCTGAGGAACTGGTCGAGGCGATCCAGGTGCTCGCCCGGGGCGACGGCCTGCTCGCCCCGGAGATCACCCGTCGGGTGATCTCCACCTTCGCCCGCCCCGGTGACCCGTCCGGCACCGCCCACCGGGGGCCGGACGCCGACGCCGCGCTGCGGGAGCTGACCCCGCGCGAGTCCGAGGTGCTGGTGCTGCTCGCCGCCGGGGCGAGCAACGCCGAGATCGCCGTCGAGATGCACCTCGGCGAGGCGACTGTGAAGACCCACGTGAGCCGGGTGCTCGCCAAGCTCGGCCTGCGCGACCGGGTCCAGGCGGTGGTCTTCGCGTACGAGAACGGGGTCGTACGCCCCGGCGGCTGACCGGCATCCGTCGCGGGACGGACCCCACGAGTCAGCCCTCGGGCGGACGGCGCGCGGACGTACCCGATCTAGCGTGGGCCCGTGACCAGCACGCTGCGCCTGGACGGCGTCGACCGCAGCTTCGGCGACCGGCAGGTACTCAGGAACGTGTCCTTCGAGGTGGCCGCCGGCCGGATGACCGGCTTCGTGGGCGCCAACGGCGCCGGCAAGACCACCTCCATGCGCATCATCCTGGGCGTACTCGCCCCGGATGCGGGCGAGGTGAGCTGGGGCGGCAGGAAGCTGACCCGGCAGGACCGGCGGCGCTTCGGCTACATGCCGGAGGAGCGGGGTCTCTACCCCAAGATGACCACGCGCGAACAGGTGACCTACCTGGGCCGGTTGCACGGCCTGGACGCGGCCGCCGCGCGACGCGCCACCGACACCCTGCTGGAACGGGTCGGTCTCGGCGAGCGGGGCGACGACCTGCTGGAGACGCTGTCGCTGGGCAACCAGCAGCGCGCCCAGATCGCCGCCGCCCTGGTGCACGATCCGGAGGTGCTGGTGCTCGACGAGCCGTTCTCCGGGCTGGACCCGCTGGCCGTCGACACGGTCGTCGCCGTGCTGCGGGAACGGGCAGCCGCCGGAGCGCCGGTGCTCTTCTCCAGCCACCAGCTCGACGTGGTCGAGCGGCTCTGCGACGACCTGGTCATCATCGCCGACGGGGCGATCCGGGCCGCCGGCAGTCGACGGCAGCTCCGCGACACGTACACCGTGCCCCGCTACGAGCTCGTCGTGGCGACCGACGCCGGCTGGGTCCGCGACGAGCCCGGCGTGACCCTGGTCGAGCTGGACGGCGCCCGTGTCGTGTTCGACCTGCCGGCGGGCGCCGACGAACAGTCCGTGCTGCACGCCGCCCTGGCCCGCGGCCCGGTCCGCGCCTTCCGGCCGGTCAGCCCCTCGCTCACCGAGATCTTCCGAGAGGTCACCCAGTGAACGTCACCCAGGCCACCCGGCTGGTCGCCGAACGCGAGATCCGGGTCAAGCTGCGCGACCGTACCTTCCTGTTCGGCACGCTGTTCTTCCTGCTGATCGCCGCGGCGGGTACGGTCCTGCCGCCGCTGCTCGCCGGCGGGCCGGAGAGCGTGGCCGTCACCCAGCAGGCCGCCGGTCCGCTGCGGGACGCCGGACTCGACGTCCGCGTGGTGGCCGACGACGGGGCCGCCGAACAGGCCGTCCGTGACGGTGACGTGGACGCCGCGGTGGTGTCCGGACCGAAGGTGCTCGCCATGGACGAGACCCCGAACGACGTGGTCCTGGCGTTGAGCAGCGCGCCTCCGGTGCAACTGCTCGACCCCGACGCGGTCGACCCGGTGGTGGCGTTCCTGGTGCCGTTCGTCTTCGCGTTCGTCTTCTTCATCACCTCGCAGACGTTCGGCCTGCAGATCGCGCAGAGCGTCACCGAGGAGAAGCAGACCCGGATCGTGGAAATCCTGGTGGCCGCCGTCCCGGTACGGGCGCTGCTGGCCGGCAAGGTGGTGGCGGGGGCGCTGCTGGCGCTGGGGCAGATCGCGCTGATCGGCGTGGTCACGGTGATCGGCATGCGGATCGGCGACAGCGGCGGGCTGCTCACGCTACTCGCCCCGGCGATCGGCTGGTTCGTGCCGTTCTTCCTGCTCGGCTTCGTGCTCCTGGCCGCGATGTGGGCGGCGGCCGGGGCCCTGGTCAACAGGCAGGAGGACATCGCCGGGGTGTCGACCCCCGTGCAGATCGCGGTGATGCTGCCGTTCTTCGCGGTGATCTTCCTGAACGACAACGACACCGCGATGCGGGTGCTGTCCTACCTGCCGTTCTCGTCGCCCACCGCCATGCCGCTGCGACTGTTCACCGGGGACGCGGCAGGCTGGGAGCCGTTCGTCTCGCTCGCCGTCCTGCTGGCCGCCGCCGGAGCGTTCCTCGTCGGCGGCGCGCGGATCTACGAGGGGTCGCTGCTGCGGACCAACGGCCGCACGTCGCTGCGGACGGCGTGGCGGGAGCGCGAGACCATCGGCTGAGCCGACGGTCAGCGGGCCGGTGGCACCGTGTCCCAGCCGGCGGGCAGCGGGGGCGCCGTCCAGGCCGGGTCGGGCCGCCACCGCGCCCACGCCGGGTCCCACCAGCGCTCGCCGGCGTCGAGCAGCGCGGCGATCCGGTCCCCCTCACCCCGGATGGCGTCCGCCATGCCCGGGTAACGCCCCTCGACGAGGCGCTGGGCGAACATCTCCACGTCCTTCCAGACGTACCCGTCGGCGTCCGCGGCCCACCACAGGTCCAGCTCGTGGTCGAGGGTGTCCACCCCGATCGGCGTACGCCGCAGCGGGTCCTGAAGGTTGAAGTACCAGCCGGCGAAGTCGCGCCGGGGCCCCGTCCAGAACACGTCGACCGAGTGCGCCTCACCGGGGCGGTGCAGCATCAGCTTGCCGTGCCCCGACCACGCCCGGTGCCCCGCGGTCTCCCACGGGTGCCGGCCACACGGGAAGTCACCGGCCTGCGGGAAGCCGAACTCGGCCCCCGGCGGGAGGTAGAGGGCCAGCAGGTCGGGCGAGTCCTCGACGCAGATCGTCGGGCAGCCGAACCACACCTCGCCCCGCAGGATCTCGCGCCGGACGACCACGTCGCCCGGCGCGAACCGTCGTACCACAGCCCTGCTCAGGCGTCCACCGCCGCCATCACGTCGTCGCTGACGTCGAAGTTCGCGTAGACGTTCTGCACGTCGTCGCAGTCCTCCAGGACGTCGATCAGCTTGAAGACCTTGCGGGCGCCCTCCTCGTCCAGCGGCACGTTCATGCTGGGGATGAGGGAGGACTCGGCCGACTCGTACTCGATGCCGGCGTCCTGCAGGGCGGTGCGCACACCGATCAGGTCGGTCGGCTCGGAGACCACCTCGTACGCCTCACCGATGTCGTTGACCTCCTCGGCGCCGGCGTCCAGGACGGCCATCATCACGTCGTCCTCGGTGGTGCCCTCCTTGGGGACGATCACCACGCCCTTGCGGGAGAACATGTACGACACCGAGCCGGCGTCGGCGAGGGACCCGCCGTTGCGGGTGAGCGCGGTGCGCACCTCGGTCGCCGCGCGGTTGCGGTTGTCGGTGAGGCACTCGATGAGCATCGCCACACCGTTGGGGCCGTACCCCTCGTACATGATCGTCTGCCAGTCGGCGCCGCCGGCCTCCAGGCCGGAGCCGCGCTTGACGGCGCGGTCGATGTTGTCGTTCGGCACCGAGCTCTTCTTCGCCTTCTGGATGGCGTCGTAGAGCGTCGGGTTGCCAGCGGGGTCGCCACCGCCGGTCCGCGCGGCCACCTCGACGTTCTTGATCAGCTTGGCGAACATCTTGCCGCGCTTGGCGTCGATGACGGCCTTCTTGTGCTTGGTCGTCGCCCACTTTGAGTGGCCGGACATCTTCTACCTCCGTCTGTCATTGCACGCCTGCGTCGACTGCCGCACCGATTCCGCGCCGCATCGAGCGATCCGGCTGCCGGTCGGCCCCGCGGGAAATGCCACGCCGGGCGACGGCCCTGCCGAACCGCGGCAATCTTACCGAGGTCACACCCCGCCATGTCACACCCGGGACCTGCCCGGGGCGGCGGCACGGGGCCGGGGCCTGCTCAGACCAACGATCCGGGGGCGCGATTCATGCCGGCCCGCACGCGTCCGCCGCTCAGGCGGCCCGCACCAGCTCCACGAAGTACGCGTGTACGCGCAGGTCACCTGTCAGCTCGGGGTGAAACGAGGTGGCCAGCAGGTTGCCCTGCCGCACCGCCACGATCCGCTCGGCCGCCGGGCCACCGGTCACCGTCCCGATCACCTCGACGGCCGCGCCGACCCGCTCGACCCACGGCGCGCGGATGAACACCGCGTGGAACGGCTCCCCCGGCACCCCGTCGATCTCCACCGGCGCCTCGAACGAGTCCACCTGACGGCCGAACGCGTTACGCCGGACGGTCATCTCGATGCCGGCGAAGCCCCGCTGGTCCGCTCGGCCGTCCAGCACCTCGGCGGCCAGCATGATCATGCCGGCGCAGGAGCCGTAGACCGGCATCCCGCCGGCGATCCGCTTGTCGATCGGCTCGCGCAGCTCGAAGATGTCGACGAGCTTGCTGATGGTGGTGGACTCGCCGCCGGGGATCACCAGCCCGTCGACCGCGTCCAACTCCCCCAGCCGGCGGACCGGGCGGGCGTCCGCGCCCGCCGCGGCCAGCGCCGCGACGTGCTCGCGGACGTCCCCCTGGAGGGCGAGCACACCGATCGTGGGTACGGCCACTGTCGCACCGTTCCTCTCGTTGCCGTTCCCGTTGTCAGGAAGGTGCCCTTCCTATACACCAGGCGTTAATAAGGTGCCCTTCCTTACTCACCAACCCCGCTCGGCCAGGCGGTGCGGCTGCGGGATCTCGTCCACGTTGATGCCGACCATCGCCTCGCCCAGACCCCGGGAGACCTTCGCCAGCACGTCCGGGTCGTCGTGGAAGGTGGTGGCCTTGACGATCGCGGCGGCCCGCTGGGCCGGGTTGCCGGCCTTGAAGATGCCCGAGCCGACGAAGACGCCCTCCGCGCCGAGCTGCATCATCATCGCCGCGTCCGCCGGGGTGGCGATCCCGCCCGCGGTGAACAGCACCACCGGCAGCTTGCCGCTCTCGGCGACCTCCTTGACCAGCTCGTACGGGGCCTGCAACTCCTTGGCCGCGACGTACAGCTCGTCTGCGGGCAGCGAGGAGAGCCGGCGGATCTCCTGGCGGATCTTCCGCATGTGGGTGGTGGCGTTCGAGACGTCACCGGTGCCGGCCTCACCCTTGGAGCGGATCATGGCCGCGCCCTCGGTGATCCGGCGCAGCGCCTCGCCCAGGTTGGTCGCGCCACACACGAAGGGGACCGTGAACGCCCACTTGTCGATGTGATTGGCGTAGTCGGCCGGGGTCAGCACCTCGGACTCGTCCACGTAGTCCACGCCCAGCGACTGGAGGATCTGCGCCTCCACGAAGTGCCCGATGCGGGCCTTGGCCATCACCGGGATGGAGACCGCCTCGATGATCCCGTCGATCATGTCGGGGTCGCTCATCCGCGACACCCCGCCCTGCGCGCGGATGTCGGCGGGCACCCGCTCCAGGGCCATCACCGCGACCGCTCCGGCATCCTCGGCGATCCTGGCCTGTTCGGCGTTGACCACGTCCATGATCACGCCACCCTTGAGCATCTCGGCCATGCCCCGCTTCACGCGAGCGGTGCCGACGACGGGGGTGGTGCCGGTGGTCGGGGCAGGGGTCTCAGACACGGCTCATCGCTCCTCGGACGTGCGGTGGGGGTGGCAGAAAAAATGCTACGTACGGCACAACGCCACACCGACAGCCAATCAACCCCCCTGTGGCCTGCGGTGTGGCACCGCTCACCGCCCCGGGGTCAGCTCGCGGGCACGTCCGCCGGCACCGTCAGGGTCGGGTCGTCGATGTCGAAGTACCGCGGCCACTCGTGACCCCGCCCCATCCGCAACAACCGCACAAGCGGACGGCTGCGCGCCGAACGGGCGTCCCGGACCAGGTCGGTGTGCACCTGCCGGGACAGCGCCAGCCGGCGACTCGCGGCGATCACCGCCCCGCAGTCCGGATCGGCCGGGTCCAACCGCACCGACCGCAGCTGCCGGGTCAGGTCGTTCTCCGCCGCCTCCCGCTCCTCGGGCCGCGCGTCGAGCGCGATGCGCGCCGCCGCGTACAGCTCGACGCCGAAACGGCGCTCCGCGAGCACGGCCGCGGCCGCCGCCCGGCGCAACAGGTGGGCGTCGAGAGCCCGGGCCGCCAGCTCCGCGCGGCCCTGCAGTCGTTCGACCCGACCGGCGGTCCAGATGAGGTACGCCGCGACCAGCCCCACGACCACGCTCCCGGCCACCACCCACCACATGTGCGGCATCGTAGTGCTGCTCCGTTCGCCTCCGATTGGGCGCGCTCACCCCGGTCCGCACCGGTCACGATCGCACCATCCGTCACACCGGCTCAGACCAGCCCCACCCACTCCTGGTCGATGACACGCCCGTCGGTCGCCTCGATCGCCGCTGCGTATACCTCCAGAACACGGCGGGCAACCACAGGCCAGTCGAAATTGGCCACCACCTGGTCGCCGCAGGCGCTCAGGGCCGCCCGGCCGGCCGGATCGTCCAACAGCTCGCCCACCGCGTCCCGCAGCCCCACCGGATCGCCGGTCGGGAACAGCCGCCCCGCCCTCCCGCCGTCGAGCACCCGCCGGAACGCGTCCAGGTCGCTGGCGACCACAGTCGTACCTGCCGCCAGGGCCTCGGTGAGGATCATGCCGAACGACTCGCCGCCGGTGTTCGGCGCCACGTAGAGGTGCACGCTTCGCAGCATCCGCGCCTTGTCCGGTTCGGTGACCAGACCGAGGAAGGTCACCCGCTCGTGCAGCTCGGGCGGGAACTGGTCGTACAGGTCGTCGGGGTCACCGGGGCCGGCCACCAGCAGCCGCAGCCCGGGCCGCGTGCCGGCAAGCGCCACGAACGCGTCGCGCAGCACCGGGAAACCCTTGCGCGCCTCGGTGAAACGGCCTAGAAAGCCCAGCGTGCCGCCCGTACCCGTGGCACACTCCCCCGGCCAGCCCGGCAACGGCTCCGCGTCGGCGAACTTGGCCACCGCCACCCCGTTGGGGATCTCCACGGCGCCGCCATCCATGTGCTCGACCTGCACCTTGCGGGCCAGCGCGCTCACCGCGATGCGGGCGGTGATCCGCTCCAGCACGATCTGGAGCACACCCTGGGCGGCCGCCAGCACCCGCGAGCGGGTCATCGCGGTGTGGAACGTGGCCACCACCGGCCCCCGCGCGGAGAGCACAGCCAGCAGTGACAGGCTCAACGTGAGTGGCTCGTGCACGTGCAGCACGTCGAAGTCGCCGTTGGTGATCCAACGTCGGACCCGGGCCGTGGAGACCGGCCCGAACGCGATCCGGGCCACCGACCCGTTGTACGGCAGCGGCACTGCCCGCCCGGCCGACACCACGTACGGCGGCAGCGGGGAGTCCTCGTCGGCGGGGGCCAGCACGCTCACCTCGTGACCGAGGGCGATCAGCGCCTCGGCGAGGTCCATCACGTGGTTCTGCACGCCGCCGGGGACGTCGAAGGAGTACGGGCAGACGATGCCGATCCGCATGCGTCAGCGCCCCTCGTCCGCGGGACACCATCCCACAGCGCCCACCCCCTTCAGGACCGGCCGGCGGACGACGGGGGCAGCGCCGTGCCGCCCCCCGACCCCCGCTGGTCCAGCCACATCCGCTGCAACATGTGCCAGTCTTCCGGATGCCTCGCGATACCCGCCGCCAGACGGTCGGCGATCAGCTGCGTCACCGAACGGACACGCTGGTCCAAAGGCCCCGCCTCGGGCCCCGGCACCGGCAGCGGACCGGCGAGCGACGCACACGCCGCGTCCGGTTCGTACCACATCGAGGCCACGTAGAGCGGCGCGCCGGTGTGCAGCGCCAACAGCGCCGGCCCGGCCGGCATCCGGGTCCTCCCGCCGAAGAAGTCCACCTCCACGCCACGGGCGGAGAGGTCCCGGTCGGCAAGCAGCGGCACCACCGCACCGGCCCGGACGCGGTCCAGCAGCACGTCGAACGCCGGACGCGGCCCACCGTGGGTCGGCAGGATCTCCATCCCCAGGCCCTCCCGGAAGGCCATGAAGCGCTCGTACACGGCCTCCGGCTCGAGCCTCTCCATGACCGTGGCGATCGGCCAACCGGTGGCTGCCACCCACGCGCCCGCGGCGTCCCAGTTGCCGGCGTGCGGCAGCGCCACCACCGCGCCCCGGCCGGCGGCCACGTCGGCGGCGAGCAGTTCGGCGCCGTCGAGCCGGAAATTGGACAGGATCTGCGACCGGCTCAACGCGGGCAGCCGGAACGCCTCCATCCAGTACCTGGCGTACGAGCGCAGTCCGCGCCTGACGAGATCGTCGAGCTCGGCCTCGGGCAGGTCCGGGCCGACCACCCGGCGCAGGTTCGCGCGCAGGCGCTCCGTACCCCCGCCGCCGCGTCGGTGGGCGCGGTCCGCGCCCGCCCGGAACGCCGCAGCCACCAGCGGCCGCGGCAACGCGCGGACGACCCGCCAGCCGGCGACGTAGCCCAGCTCGGTGAGGTTCACGCGACCCGGCCGCCGGTCGTCCGGCGCCGGGGCGGCACCGCGCCGCTCACGCCTGGCCGTCCGGCTGGAGCTGCTGGGCCTGGCGGTAGACGTGTGCCATCCGCTGCCCCACCGTGAAGATCGACACCGCGGCGAGCAGCCACAGCGCGATCTCCAGCGCCGGATCGAGGCCGACGCCGGTGAGGATCCCGCCGACCCCGACGATGAGCAGCCGCTCGGTGCGCTCGGCGATGCCCACGTTGCAGGTCATGCCGAGCCCCTCGGCGCGGGCCTTGACGTAGGAGACCAGGCCGCCGGCGGCAAGACAGACAAGCGCGGCGGCCACCCCGGAGTGGTTGCCCTGCGTGGCCAGCCAGTACGCGACAGCGCCGAAGACGGCGCTGTCGGCGACCCGGTCCATGCTCGAGTCGAGGAAGGCGCCGAACCGGGTGGAGCCGCCGCTCATCCGGGCCATCGTCCCGTCGAGCAGGTCGGTGAGCGCGAACAGGGTGACGATCAACGCGCCCGCGACCAGATGGCCGCGGGCACCGAAGCCGAGCGCGCCGACGAGCACACCAACGGTGCCCGCGACGGTGACGGCATTGGGGGTGACGCCCGCGCGCAGCAGGGCGCGGGCAATCGGCTCGACGACGCGGGTCATCCCCGCGCGGGCCGACACTTGGAAGATCTTCGCCATGGCGGTCCCCACGATAACGGTCCGCCCAGCTCCGCCGACACAGCCGGTACCGCCGACCCGCCGGGGCAGGCTTGTGTCGACCCGACAACGGGTGTGAGATCGAGCCGGGGAGGTGAGCCAGCTCACCCGTCCGCCCGTTGCGTTCCCGCTGTGCAGCAGACCACCGGAGGATATCGCCGCGCACTCGCCCCGGGCCGCTTCCACCTCGCGCGGCGGTCGCCACCCACCACCGGCTGAGGGAGGTGCGCCCCATGGCGCAGAAGAATCACGAGAAGGGGTCCACCGGCGGCACGCCGGTGGTCACCGAGCCCGACCGGGTACGCAACGTGGTGCTCGTCGGGCATTCCGGCGCGGGCAAGACGACACTGGTCGAGGCGCTGCTCGCCGCCACCGGCACGATCGGGCGCGCCGGCAGCGTCATCGACGGCACCACAGTCGGCGACCACGACCCGGCGGCCGTGCGCCAGCAGCGCTCGGTGAGCCTCTCCTGCGCGCCCCTGCTGCACAACGGCATCAAGGTCAACCTGCTGGACACCCCCGGGTACGCGGACTTCGTCGGCGAGCTGCGCGCCGGTCTGCGGGCCGCCGACGCCGCCCTGTTCGTCGTCTCCGCGGCCGGCGGCATGGACGCCGCCACGGTGGCGCTGTGGGAGGAGTGCGCAGCCGTCGACATGCCTCGTGCCGTGGCGGTGGCCCGACTGGACCAGCCGCGCGCCGACTTCGACGAGTCGGTGGCGCTCTGCCAGCGAGTGTTCGGCGACAACGTGATGCCCCTGTACCTGCCGATGCTCGGCGACGACGGCGTCTCCACCGAGGGTCTGCTCGGCCTGATCACCCGCCGGGTCTTCGACTACACCGCCGGGCTACCGGCCGACGTCCGCGACCCGGACCCGGAGCACCAGCCCGCCATCGACGAGTCCCGCAACGAGCTGATCGAGGGGATCATCGCCGAGAGCGAGGACGAGACCCTCATGGACCGGTACCTCGACGGCGAGGAGATCAGCACCGAGGTGCTCATCGAGGACCTGGAGAAGGCGGTCGCCCGGGGGCACTTCTACCCGGTGGTGCCGGTCTGCGCCGAGACCGGCGTCGGCCTGGACGCGCTGCTGGAGGTGCTGACCGCCGCGTTCCCGTCACCCCTGGAACACGAACTGCCCGCGGTCGCCGGCGTGGACGGCTCGCCCCGCCCGCCGCTGACCTGCGACCCGAGCGGGCCGCTCGTCGCCGAGGTGGTCAAGACAACAGTCGACAGGCACGTCGGCCGGGTCTCGCTGGTCCGGGTCTTCTCCGGCACGCTGCGCCCCGAGCAGACCGTGCACGTCTCCGGGCACGGCATGGCCGAACGCGGGCACCCCGACCACGACGCCGACGAACGGGTGGGGCACATCTACACCCCGCTGGGTGCGACGCTGCGGGAGGTGCCGCACTGCGTGGCCGGCGACATCTGCGCGATCACCAAGTCGGGCAGCGCCGAGACCGGCGACACCATCTCGGCCAAGGACGACCCGCTGCTGATCGCCCCCTGGGAGATGCCGGAGCCGCTGCTGCCGGTGGCGATCGTCGCCCGCAGCCGCGCCGACGAGGACGCCCTCGCCCGCAACCTGTCCCGCCTGGTCGCCGGCGACCCCACCCTGCGGCTCGAGCGCAACGCCGAAACCCACCAGCTGGTGCTCTGGTGCATGGGCGAGGCCCACGCCGACGTGGTGCTCGACCGGCTCCGCGCCGGCGGCGTCGAACTGGACACCGAACCGGTGAAGGTGTCGCTGCGCGAGACGCTCACCGTGCCGACGACCGGGCACGGCCGGCACGTCAAGCAGTCCGGCGGCCACGGCCAGTACGCGGTCTGCGACATCGAGGTCGAGCCGCTGCCCCGGGGCGGTGGCTTCGAGTTCGTCGACCGGGTCGTCGGCGGCGCCGTGCCGCACAACTACATCCCCTCGGTGGAGAAGGGCGTGCGCGCCCAACTCGAACGCGGCCTGGTCGCCGGCCACCCGGTCGTGGACCTGCGGGTCACCCTCGTCGACGGCAAGGCGCACAGCGTCGACTCGTCCGACGCGGCCTTCCAGACCGCCGGCGCGCTGGCCCTACGCGACGCGGCCGAGCGCGGCCAGCCGGCCCTGTTGGAGCCCATCGACGAGGTCACCATCCGCATCCCGGACGGCTCGGTCGGCACCGTGATGGGTGACCTGTCCGGCCGGCGTGGCCGGGTGCTCGGAACCGAACCGGACCCCGACGCCGAGGGCCGCACCCTCGTCCGCGCCGAGGTCCCGGCCATCGAACTGCTCCGGTACGCGGTGGAGCTGCGCTCGATGACCGCCGGCACCGGCACCTTCCGCCGTCACTTCGTCCGCCACGACCCCATGCCCACCCACCTGGCCGACCAGGCCCGCAAGGAAAAAACCCCGTAACCCCGCCCCGCCCGGCCCGCCCCGCCCCGCCCCGCCCCGCCCCGCCCCGCCCCGCCCCGCCCCGCCCCGCCCCGCCCTCGGCGATCTTGCACTTTCTGTCGCCCTCATGTCGCTGTTGCCCGCGTAAGTCACCACCGGAAGCGCAAGATCGGCGGGAGGCGGGGCGGAGGGCGGGTTACGGGTGGACCGTGGGGTGGGTGGGGCGGGGCCAGTGGGGGCGGTCGGCGTCGCGCAGGGCGGCGGTGCGCAGGGCGGCGAGCTGACGTTCCACCTCGACGAACTGGTCAGCCGGCAGCGGGCCCCGGTGCAGGGCTGCGGCGTTCTCCTCGACCTGGGCGACCGTACGGCAGCCCGGGATCGGGATGGTGCGTCCGCTGCGGGCCCAGATCCAGCCCAGCGCACCCTGGGCGAGGGTGCGCCCGTCGGCGGTGAGCGCGGCACGGACCGCGCCGACGCGGCGCAGCCACTCCGGCGCCGGCCGGCCTCCCCGGAACCACTCCAGCCAGCCCGGCGCGAGCCCCCGCACGTCGTCGCGGGGCAACGTCGATGCGGCCGTGTACTTGCCGGTGAGCAGGCCCATTCCGAGCGGCCCCTGGTTGATGCTGGCCAGGTCGTACTTGTCGCAGACCGCCAGCAGTTCGGGGGCGTCGCGCAGCACCGACAGGGCGTGCTGCACGGCGGTGGCCCCGGCTGCCGCCTGCCCGAACGCGGCGGCCCGGTCGGGGCGGTCGGTGCTCCACCCGTACGCCCGGATCAGGCCCTCGGCGACCAGGTCCTCGCAGGTGCCGACGAGCGCCTCCGCCCGGGGGACGGACAGGTCGGCCAGGTGCAGCTGGTAGAGGTCGATGTGGTCGGTGTCCAGCCGGCGCAGCGAGGCGGTGACGGCACGCCGCAGGTACGCCGGTGACGCGTCCTCGCCTGTCGCCTGCCGGGTCGCCTCGTCGAACGTGTAGCCCCACTTGGTGGCGATCACCGCCTCGTCGCGGCGGCCGGCGAGCGCCCGGCCGAGGACCCGCTCGCTGTGCCCGGCCCCGTACGTGTCGGCGGTGTCGAACAGGGTCACGCCCTCTTCGAGCGCGCGGCGTACGGCCCGCACCGACTCGTCGTCGTCGACCGCGCCCCAGCCCAGCGGCTGGGTACCCTCCGCCCAGGGGCCACCGATCGCCCAGCAGCCCATGCCGAGGGCGCTGACCTCGATGCCGCTGCGCCCCAACGTCCGTGTCGTCACTGCCATCGGCCGATCGTGCCACCTTCGTCGGGCGGCGCGTAGCAACTCCCGGGCGGGAACACGCGGGGCGCGGCGACGGTCACGATGCGAGATGATCTCGTCATGCGACTGCTGGGTGTGGACATCGGCGGTGTGATCATCGAGCCGGCCGACGAGGATGCCGACACGTCCTTCTTCGGCGCGCACTACCTGCGTACGCCGCCTGTCGACGGGGCGTTCGACGCTCTGGCGACGCTCGAGCCGGCGTTCGACGAGGTGCACCTGGTGTCCAAGTGCGGCGAGGCCACCGAGCGCCGGACCAGACAGTGGCTCGCCCACCACGACTTCCCGGCCCGCACGGGCATCCCGGCCGAGCGGGTGCACTTCTGCCGTACCCGGCGGGACAAGGCGCCGATCGCCAGGCGGCTCGGGTTGACCCACTTCGTGGACGACAAGCTGGAGGTGCTGGGCTACCTGGATTCGGTGCCGCACCGCTACCTGTTCCGGCCATGCCCGGCACAGGTCGCCGCGTACGCCGCGCTGCTGCCGCACGTACACCGGGTGGAGAGCTGGCCGGAGCTGACCGCGCTGCTGCGCGCCGGCTGACGCCGACCGGCGCGGACGCCGCGCGGACCTCGCGGGTCAGGACGGCCAGGCGCGGGCGAGCAGGTCGCGGGTGTCGTGCAGCAGCTGCGGCAGGACCTTGGTGCGGCCGATCACCGGCATGAAGTTCGCGTCGCCGCCCCAGCGGGGCACCACGTGCTGGTGCAGGTGCGCGGCGATGCCTGCGCCGGCGACCCCGCCCTGGTTCATGCCCAGGTTGAAGCCGTGCGCGTTGCTCACCTTGCGGATGACCCGCATGGCGTTCTGGGTGTACGAGGCCAGCTCGGTGGTCTCCGGCACGTCCAGGTCGGTGTAGTCGGCGACGTGGCGGTACGGGCAGACGAGCAGGTGCCCCGGGTTGTACGGGTAGAGGTTGAGCACCACGAACACGTGCTCGCCACGGGCCACCACGAGGCTCTCCTCGGTGGGCAGGCCCGGGGCGAGACAGAACGGGCAGCCGGTCGGCTTCTCGTAGCCGCCCTCGGGCCGGTCCTCGCCGGAGATGTAGGTCATCCGGTGCGGCGTCCAGAGCCGCTCCAGGCCGTCGGCCATGCCGCCGCTGTCGGTGTCCCGTTGTGCCCCAGTCACGAGCCGATCCTACGGAGCCGCCCGGGAGGGCGGCGACTCCCACCGTCGGGAAAATGGATGCTGCAAGTTCTTGACGGATCAATGCCGAAACCTGAAAATTCCATGCATCCAAGAACTTCCATGCGTTGATGGAGGGCTTCATGATCCGACGACTCGGCCGACTCCTCGCGGCACTCGCCCTGACGGCCGCCACCACAGTGACAGGCGTCACCCTCACCGCCGGCGCCGCACAGGCGGACGGCTGCTACACCTGGGGTCGCGCCCTGTCCCAGGGGATGACCGGCGAGGACGTCCGGCAACTCCAGATCCGGGTCGCCGGCTACCCCGGCTACGGCGCCGTACTCACCCTCGACGGCTCGTACGGGCCCGCCACCCGGTCCGCGGTGATCCGCTTCCAGCAGGCGTACGGGCTGTCCGCAGACGGCGTCGCCGGCCCGCAGACCTTCAACCGGCTCTACGCCCTCCAGGACAACGACTGCACACCTGCCAACTTCAGCTACGCCGAGTTGAACAACTGCAACAGTGACTGGTCCGGTGGCGCGGTCTCCGCGAGCACCGCGCGGTTCAACGCGCTGGTGTCGATGTGGAAGCTCCAGGCCATGCGGCACGCCCTCGGCGACGTCTCCATCGCGATCAGCAGCAGCTTCCGCAGCTACGCCTGCAACAGCGCCGTCGGCGGGGCGTCGAACAGTCGACACCTCTACGGCGACGGGGTCGACCTGGTCGGGTCCCCGTCGTTCTGCCGGCTGGCGCAGCAGGCCCGCTACCACGGGTTCGGGCAGATCCTCGGCCCCGGCTACCCGGACCACAACGACCACACCCACGTGGCGGCGGTCGGCGGCTGGTCGGCGCCCAACTGCGGCATCTGACCCCGAGCGGCAGCGGTGGCCTCCCCGACGCGGGGAGGCCACCGGCGCGCGGCGCTACTCCGCGGCGGCCGAGGGGCCGATGTTGGTACGCGAGGACACCACGTCCAGGACGTGGGTCACCGCCTCGGCGACCGGCACCCCGTTGCGCTGCGAGCCGTCCCGGTAGCGGAAGGAGACCGTGCCGGCGGCCACGTCGTCGTCACCGGCGATCACCATGAACGGGATCTTCTGCTGCTGGGCGGTGCGGATCTTCTTCTGCATCCGGTCGTCACCCGCGTCCACCTGCGCCCGAACGCCCTCGGCGCGCAGCGCCGCGACGAAACCGTGCAGGTAGTCGGTGTGGTCCTCACGGATCGGGATGCCCACCACCTGCACCGGCGCCAGCCAGGCCGGGAACGCCCCCGCGTAGTGCTCGGTGAGCACCCCGAAGAACCGCTCGATCGACCCGAACAGCGCACGGTGGATCATCACGGGCCGCTGCCGGCTGCCGTCCGCGGCCTGGTACTCCAGCCCGAACCGCTCCGGCTGGTTGAAGTCGACCTGGATCGTGGACATCTGCCACGTCCGGCCGATCGCGTCGCGGGCCTGCACGGAGATCTTCGGCCCGTAGAACGCCGCGCCGCCCGGGTCGGGCACCAGCTCCAGGCCGGAGGTTTCGGCGGCGGTCCGCAGCGCCTCGGTGGCCTCCGCCCAGTCCTCGTCGGCCCCGATGAACTTGGGCGAGTCGTCGCGGGTGGACAGCTCCAGGTAGAAGTCGTCCAGGCCGTAGTCGCGCAGCAGGTCGAGCACGAAGCTGAGCAGCGTCGACAACTCGCCGGCCATCTGCTCGCGGGTGCAGTAGATGTGCGAGTCGTCCTGGGTGAGGCCACGGACCCGGGTCAGGCCGTGCACCACTCCCGACTTCTCGTACCGGTAGACGGTGCCGAACTCGAACATCCGCAGCGGGAGCTCACGGTACGACCGCCCGCGCGACCTGAAGATCAGGTTGTGCATGGGGCAGTTCATGGCCTTGAGGTAGTAGTCCGCGCCTTCGAGCTGCATGGGCGGGAACATGGTGTCCGCGTAGTAGGGCAGGTGCCCGGAGGTGTGGAACAGCTGCGCCTTGCTGATGTGCGGGCTGTTGACGAACTCGTACCCGGCGGCCTCGTGCCGCTGCCGCGAGTAGGTCTCCATCTCCCGGCGGATGATGCCGCCCTTGGGGTGGAAGACCGCCAGACCCGAGCCGATCTCGTCGGGGAAGCTGAACAGGTCCAGGTCCGCGCCGAGCTTGCGGTGGTCGCGCCGGGCGGCCTCCTCCAACAGCTTCAGGTACGCCTTGAGCTCGTCGCGGGTCGGCCACGCGGTGCCGTACACCCGCTGGAGCTGGGGGTTCTTCTCCGACCCCCGCCAGTACGCGGCGGCCGAGCGCATCAGCTTGAACGCGCCGATCAGTCGGGTGGTCGGCAGGTGCGGGCCCCGGCACAGGTCCGACCAGCAGACCTTGTCCTCCTTGGCGTCGAGGTTGTCGTAGATGGTCAGCTCGCCGCCGCCGACCTCCATCACCTCGTCGGTGTCCAGGCCCTCGCCCTTGACCTCGATCAGCTCCAGCTTGAACGGCTCGTCGGCCAGCTCGGCGCGCGCCTCGTCGAGGCTGCCGAAGCGGCGCCGGCGGAACCGCTGCCCCGACTTGATGATCTCCTGCATGCGCTTCTCGAGCTTGCTGAGATCGTCGGGCTGGAACGGCTTGTCGACGTCGAAGTCGTAGTAGAACCCGTTCTCGATGGGCGGGCCGATGCCCAGCTTGGCCTCGGGGAAGACGTCCTGCACGGCCTGGGCGAGCACGTGCGCCGTGGAGTGGCGCAGCACGTTGAGCCCGTCCGGCGAGTCCAGGCTGACCGGCTCGACGACGGTTTCCTCGGCCGGCGACCAGTCCAGGTCGCGCAGCTGACCCTGCGGGTCGCGGACCACGACGATCGCCTTGGGGCCGTTCGCGGGCAGTCCGGCCGCGGCCACCGCGTCGGCCGCCGTCGTCCCGGCGGCGACGACGACGGGGTCGGCCACGGCGGGGGTACGGGGTGCGGACACGGTGACTCCTCCAAGCGGTACGAAACGGGGCCGATCCTCGGCTCCTGCCGATGCTATCGGTCGGCCCGCCTCGGACCGGGAACGGCACCTTCCTGACGTCCGGCGTTGAACCTTTCGCGCCTCGGAGCCGAACTAGAGGGTGTGGCCGGAAACCGGTGCCGGTCGCGTCGACACGGATGGGGGCACGAGATGGCGAGCACGGACGGTGGTGGCCGCCGGAGGCGGATCGTGGCGGTGACCGCGTTGACGGCCGCCGGGCTGCTGTTCTGGCCCGCGACGGCGTACGGAGCCGACGTGACGACCACCCCGTCCGAGGCCCGGCAGGGCGACGCGGTGCGGTTGGAGTTCAGCGTGCCGGAGGAGCGGGCGGGCACCACCACCCGGCAGATCGAGGTCCGGTTGCCGGCCGACGCGCCGGTAGCCGAGGTCTACCCGATGTCGGTCGACGGCTGGGCGCCCCGGATCAGCTCCCGCACCCTGGACAAGCCGGTGACGGGCATCCACTCCTCAAGGGTGAGCACCGTCACCACGGCGGTGACCTGGGTGCGGGTGGGCCAGGCCGCACCCGGACCGGCCCGGCTGGCGCTGTCCATGGGCCCACTGCCGCAGGCCGACAAGCTCACCTTCGAGGTCGTCCAGACGTACGCCGACGGCACTGTCGTCAGGTGGACGGACGCCGACGGGGCGCACCCGGCCCCGACGCTGACCCTGCTGCCGGCGGCGGGCGCTGCCGGACCGGTCGGCCACGGCGGTCACGGTGCTCCGGCGAACGGAGCCGACACCAACGCCGATTCCAACACCGGTGGTGGGACGGCGACGGACGCGGCGGGCGGCTCCGGCGAGGAGCAGGGCAGCGCCGACGCGATGCTGGGCGCCGGGCTGCTGGCGGGCCTGGGGGGCGGCACGGCGATCGGCTGGCTGGTGAGCCGGTGGCGGCGGCGCGACCCGGCCGAGGACGCGGCGCTTGCCGAGGTGACCGGCGCGGAGGACGAGGCGACCGAGCCCGCCGAGCCCGCCGACGTCGACCGGGCGCAGGTCGCCGGGGCGCAGGTCGCCGGGGCGCAGGCGGCGTCCGGGGCGGAGTCGGCCCCGGTCGGCACTCCGGTCCGCACCGGCTGACGAACTCCGCCGGGACCGGAGCGAACCAACCCCCTCCACCCCCTTTGCTCTGCACCCGCCCATGCACCGGTTACGGAGCGTGCCTGGAGCACGTAGGGGTGCAGAGCAAAGGGGGTGCAAGGGCAGGTTGGCGGTCGGCACAGGAGACCGAAGGGGGCAGGTGCCCGCCGGTGAGAGGTGGGGTCAAGGCACCCAGGGAGGTAGCGGCTCGCGGGCGGCCAGCCACGCCTCGGGCACCCCGCCCGGGGTGCCGACGCCGGTGTACGCGGCCACCACCGCACCCGCGATGGCGGCCGTGGTGTCCACGTCCCCACCGGCGCGCACGCACGTCTGGATCGCCGCCGGATAGTCGTCGAGGTGGGTGGCGGCCACCCAGAGGGTGAACCCGACGGTGTCCTGGGCGGTCACCCGGGAGCCGTTGCCCAGCGCCGCCACCACCCGGGGCAGTGGCCGGCCGAGCAGTCCCGCCGCCCGGCTGACGCCGCGATGCACCTCGGTGCCGGGGTCGACGGCGGCGGCGATCCCGGCGAGCAACCGCTCGGGAGCCGGCCGGTGCCCGTCGAGGCGGGCACGGGCGGCCAACGCGGCGGCCACCGCCACCGCGACCGCGCCGGCGATCCCCTCCGGGTGCGCGTGGGTCACCTCCGCCGAGGCGCGGGCCTGCGCCGCTGCGCGGGCGGTCGAGTCGGCGAAGTACGCACCCAACGGACCCACCCGCATCGCCGCGCCGTTGCCGCACGAGCCCTCGCCGTCGAACGCGGACGCGGCAGCCAGCGGCCACGGCGTGCCGGTGCGGATGAGTCGCAGGATCGCCAGCGCGCCGGAGCCGTAGCCGCGGTGGGGGGAGCACCGGTGCGCGAACGCCAGCGCCAGCCGGTCCCGGTCGATGCCGCCGGCGTCGGCCAGCTCGGCGAGGACCGAGCAGGCCATCTCGGTGTCGTCGGTCCACTCCCAGGGCGCGGCGGGCAGCGCCTCCACGCCGAGATCCGGGAACGCCTCGCCCGGCAGGAAGTACCGAGCGCCGAGCGCGTCGCCGGTCGAGAGACCGGCGAGGCTGTCCCGGGCGAGCGCCAGGCGGGCATCGACGAACAGGGTGAACGACATCGTCGTACCAGCTTGCCCGCTTCCCAGGTACGCCGCAACGCGATCAACTTGCCACGCCAAGTACGGTCTTGTCGTGGCCTCCGTGCTCCTGGTCGAAGACGATCACGTCGTACGCGGCGCGATGCTGCGGTCCCTCACCGACCGGGGGCACGCCGTGCACGCCGTGGGTACGGCGTTGGACGCCCTGCGCCGCGTTGCCGCCGAGACACCCGACCTGGTGGTGCTGGACCTCGGGCTGCCCGACCTGGACGGTTCGGACGCGCTGCGGATGCTGCGCGGCATCACCGACGTCCCGATCATCATCGCCACCGCCCGGGACGACGAGCAGTCGGTGGTGAAGCTGCTGCGCGCCGGCGCCGACGACTACATGGTCAAGCCGTTCACCGGCGCGCACCTGGACGCCCGGATCACCACAGTGCTGCGGCGGGCCGGGCGGGCCAGCCGGACGGTGCAGCCCGCGGTGCACACTGTCGGTGGGCTGCGGGTGGACGTCGGTGAGCGCAGCGCCCAGCTCGACGGGGAGGCGCTGGCGCTGACCCGCAAGGAATTCGACCTGCTGGCCTATCTCGCCGCACGACCCGGGCGGGTAGTGTCCCGCCGGGAACTCTTGGAGGAGGTATGGCGTCAGCCATCGGTCGGCGAGGATCAGACCATCGACGTTCACCTGTACTGGCTACGCCGAAAGATGGGCGAGTCCGCGGCGAAGCCGCGCTACCTGCGCACCGTGCGGGGGGTCGGGTTCCGGCTGGTGGCGCCGGACTGAGGTCCGCGCTGGCCCTGCTCACGGCCGGCATGTGCAGTCTCGTCGCGCTCGCGTTCCTGATCCCGCTGGGGCTGAGTCTGCGGGAGCAGAACCGCCAGGAGGCGATCGCCGAGGCGGCCCGTCGTAGTGCGCTGGTGACCGGCGCGCTGGCGGTGAGCACCGACCCCGCGGTGGTCGAACGGGCCGTGGTGGCGAGCGCCGAGGGCGCGCCGACCCGTCCCGTGGTGCACGGGTTGGGGTTGGACGAGTCCGCCGGCCGGGCCGGTGCCAGGGATGTGGACCAGGCCCGCGCCGAGCGCCGTTCGATGGTCGCCGACGTCGACGGCGGGGTCGTCCGGCTCGATCCGGTGGTGCTGGGCGACCGGACGGCGGTCGTCGAGGTGTTCGTACCCGACTCGGCGCTGGGCGGGGGCGCCGGCGGCACCTGGCTGCTGTTGTTCGCGGTGGGCGCCGCGATGACCGGCGCGGCGGTGCTGGTGGTCGACCGGGTCGCCGCCCGCGCGGTGGACGCGACCCGCGGCCTGGTCAAAGCCGCCCTCTCCATCGGCGACGGCGACCTCGGCGTCCGCGTGGAGCCGACCGGCCCCCGGGAGCTGGCCGAGGCCGGGTACGCCTTCAACCGGATGGCGGACCGGCTGGACGCGGCGCGCACCGACGAGCGGGAGCTGGTGGCCGACCTGTCGCACCGGCTGCGTACCCCGTTGACGGTGCTGCGGCTGGACGCGGAGGCGTTGGAGTCCGACGACACAAGTGTGGGGTCGTTCTCCGAGGCCGAACTGGACCGTCGGCGCGGAATCCGGCGGATCCGGCAGGCGATCGTCACCCTTGAAGGTGAGATCGACGTGCTGATCAAGACCACGCGCAAGGCGGTGGCGCACGAGGCCGGGCCGGCGATGTGCGACGTGAGCGAGGTGGTCCGGGACCGGATGGTGTTCTGGGCGGCGCTGGCCAGCGACCAGAACCGCCCGCAGCGGGTGACAGGCGCGCAGCTGCGCATCCCGGCGCCGGTGCCCCGCGCCGAGTTGGCCGCCGCGCTGGACGCGGTGATCGGCAACGTCTTCCGCTACACCCCGCAGGGCACCGCGTTCGAGGTGGCGGTGTCCCGCCGCGACGGTTATGTGGCCATCCGGATCGACGACGCCGGCCCCGGCATCGCCAACCCGGACCGGGCGCTGCGCCGGGGGGCCAGCGACCAGGGTTCGACAGGCCTCGGGTTGGACATCGCCAAGCGTGTGGCGTTGCAGGCCAACGGATCGGTGAGCATCGACCGGGCCCGGCTGGGCGGGGCGAGCGTGGTGATGCTGCTCGCCGACCCGGAGGCGACGCCCCGGCAGGTCAGCCGTTTCGGTCTGGTGGGTCGGATGGCGCGGGACGTCCGGGAGCAGAAGGCCAGCGGCCGCCGCTGGCCCCGGCAGCGCCCCACCGACGACTGAACCCAGGGCTGTGCCCCGGCGCAAGTCTTCCTTAGATCGCGGTTAACGACCGGGGTGGATCAGCCGCGGGCTGACAGGATCGACGCAAGAACCCACCAGTTCCACCGACCACCGCACCGTGCACCCACCGGTCGGTGGAGCCGCGCGCGCGGCGGGAGCCACAGGTCCCCCCACACCCACGCTCCCGCCGCGCGCCCTGCTCCCCCGTCAGCCCGTTCAGCCGGCGGCGGCGAGGTACGCGTCGATCTCGGCGGTGATCTCCTGCTTGCCGGCCGGGTCCAGGAACGACGCGGTCACCGCGTTGCGGGCCAACCCGGCAAGCCCCTGCGGCCCCACCCCGAGCAGCCGGGCCGCCACCGCGTACTCGTCGTTGAGGGTGGTGCCGAACATCGGCGGGTCGTCGGAGTTGATGGTGACCAGCAGGCCCGCCTCCACGAGTCGGGGCAGCGGGTGCTCGTCGAGGTTGGCCACCGCCCGCGTCCGCACGTTCGACGTCGGACAGACCTCCATCCCGATCTGACGCTCGGCCAGGTACGCGAGCAACTCCGGATCCTGCGCGGCGGAGATGCCGTGGCCGATCCGCTCGGCGCCCAGCTCGCGCAGCGCGTCCCAGACGGTCTGCGGGCCGGTGGTCTCCCCCGCGTGCGGCACCGAGCGGAGCCCGGCCGCGCGGGCCCGGTCGAAGAACTGCCGGAACTGCGGTCGGGGTACGCCGATCTCCGGGCCGCCCAGTCCGAAGCTGATCAGCCCTTCGGGGCGTTCCTCCAGCGCGATGCGCAGGGTCTCCTCGGCGGCGGGCAGGCCGGCTTCGCCGGGGATGTCGAAGCACCACCGCAGCTCGATGCCGAAGTCGGTCAGGGCGCGCTTGCGGGCGTCCTCGATCGCCTCGCAGAACGCCGGCGCGGGGATGCCCCGCCGCACGTGCGAGTACGGCGTGATGGTCAGCTCCGCGTACCGGACCTGCTGGCGGGCCAGCTCCCGGGCGACCTCGTGGGTGAGGATCCAGACGTCCTCGGGGTCACGGATGAGGTCGACGACGCTCAGGTAGACCTCGACGAAGTGCGCGAAGTCGCGGAACTCGAAGTAGTCGACGAGCGCCGCCGGGTCGGCCGGCACCGGGGTGCGGCCCTCGTGCCGGGCCGCCAGCTCGGAGACGATCCGGGGCGAGGCGGAGCCGACGTGGTGCACGTGCAGCTCGACCTTGGGCAGGCCGGCGATGAAGGTGGACAGGTCGGTCACGAGATCTCCTCGGCACGGTCGCCGGTCTGGGCGACGACGAAGACGCGGCGGAACGGGAAGTACACCCGACCCTGCCGGACCGGGTACGCGGCGGTGAGGCGTACCCCCAGCTCGGCGCGGAAGGCGGACCAGCCGGCGGCGTCCAGCGCGGCGCGGACCGGGCGCAGGGCGGTGCCCTCCATCCAGGTCAGCACCGGGTGGTCGGCGGCGGGCTGGGCCGGCAGCAGGTGCACGTAGGTAGTCTCCCAGGCGTCCACAAAGCAGCCGGCGGCGGTCAGCAGCTCGGCGTAGTCGATGGGGTCGTCGACCGGGTCGGCGCGCAGCAGGGGGGCCAGCTCGGCACGCCAGGCCGGGCGGCCGGCGACCTCGCGCAGCGCCCGGTGCGAGGGGGCGTCGAAGTTGCCGGGGACCTGCATGGCCAGCCACGCGCCGGCGGGCAGCTCGGCGGCCCAGCGGCGCAGCAGCTCCCGGTGGCCGGGGACCCACTGGAGGAGGGCGTTGGCGACGACCACGTCCTCGTCGCCGGCCGGCCGCCAGTCGCAGGCGTCGGCGACGGCGAAGTCGACGGGGGTGTCCAGGGCGGCGGCCCGGTCGATCATCTCGGGCGAGGAGTCGAGGCCGACCACGCGGCTCGCCGGCCAGCGCTCGGCGAGGGTGGCGGTGAGCTGACCGGGGCCGCAGCCGAGGTCGACCACGGTGCGGGGTCGCCCGGCCGGGATCCGGGCGACGAGGTCGTGAAACGGACGGGACCGTTCGTCCGCGTACCGCAGGTATGTCGTCGGATCCCACATCGCCGCCTCCCAAACCGTACGTCCGTCTTGTTTTAAGGTACGGCTCGCGTGGCACCCCGGCAACCCCATCACTAGGCTCGGGGCATGGAACAGCGCAGCTTCAACCGGCTCGGCCGGAGCGTCGGAGTGGTCGGCCTGGGTGCCTGGCAGCTCGGCGCCGACTGGGGCACCGTCAGCGAGTCCGACGCGACGGCCGTGCTCACCGCCGCCGTGGACGCCGGTGTCACCTTCCTCGACACCGCGGACGTGTACGGCGACGGCCGCAGCGAGCAGCTCATCGGCCGCTTCCTCCGCTCCCGCCCCGACGCCGGGCTGACCGTCGCCACCAAGATGGGCCGCCGCGTCGAGCAGCGCGCCGAGGCGTACACCCTTGCCAACTTCCGGCAGTGGACCGACCGGTCCCGGGCCAACCTGGGCATGGACACACTGGACCTGGTGCAGCTGCACTGCCCGCCCACCGCCGTCTTCGCCTCCGACGAGGTCTTCGACGCCCTGGACACCCTCGTCGCCGAGAAGGCCATCGCCGGGTACGGCGTCAGCGTGGAGACCTGCGACCAGGCCCTCACCGCCATCGCCCGACCGGGCGTGGCGAGCGTGCAGATCATCCTCAACGCGGTACGCCACAAGCCGCTGGAGCAGGTCCTGCCGGCGGCCTCGGCGGCCGGGGTCGGCATCATCGCCCGGGTGCCGCTGGCCAGCGGACTGCTCTCCGGCCGGTACGACGAGCACACCGAGTTCCCCGCCGACGACCACCGCAACTTCAACCGGCACGGCGCCGCGTTCGACGTCGGCGAGACGTTCTCCGGCGTCGACTTCGAGCGCGGCCTGGCCGCCGTACGCCGGCTCGCGCCACTTGTCGACGCGGACCGCACGATGGCGCAGTTCGCCCTGCGCTGGGTGGTGGACCAGCCCGGCGTCACAGTCGTCATCCCCGGTGCCCGCGACGCCGAACAGGCGCGGCGCAACGCGGCCACCGCGGCCCAGGCGCCGCTGACCGCCGAACAGTTGGCAGGGGTACGCGAAGTCTACGACGAGCTGATCCGCCCGCAGGTGCACGACAGGTGGTGACGCGATGAGGGGTTGGCTCACGCTCAGCCTCGGCCTGCTGGCGGTCGTGGTCGGTGCGGTGTGGACGGTGCAGGGCCTCGGCTATGTCAGTGGCAGCGTGATGACCGACGAGCGGTTCTGGGCGGTGCTCGGCCCGATCGTGACGCTGGCCGGTCTCGTGGTGATCTGGTTCGGCCTGCGGTCGCGCCGCCGACTCTGACCCGTCGGCCCCGGGACGTGGAACAGCCCCGTATCCCTCCCGGGATACGGGGCTGCACAACGACCCCTGGCCGGATCGTCCCACTGGCCGGCGGGGGCCGGCCGCACTACTCAGATGGGACGGACCTGCTCAGCCTGCGGGCCCTTCTGACCCTGAGCGATCTCGAACTCCACCCGCTGGTTCTCCTCCAGCGTGCGGTAGCCGCTGGTCTGGATGGCCGAGAAGTGGACGAACACGTCAGCACCCCCGCCGTCGACGGTGATGAAGCCGAAGCCCTTGTCAGCGTTGAACCACTTCACGGTTCCCTGCGCCATGTGTATCTCCTTCTAAAACTGGCGGCCGTGCACGCCGTGCGGCCGATTGGCCGTTTTCGAGCAGCGGCGTCTGAGGCGGCCCCACGACCGGGGCTTCTCTCAACCCACGCCATCTCGCAACAGCGTGGAACAGCAAATCACGTACGCAAAAACTCTGCACGACCTCTCCGACGAATTTCTCCGACATGTGACCTGACGGATGCCTCAGATCGCTGGGTGTCGTGCTCCACCGTGCGAAAGGCCCCCTTCCCGTCGATACGGGAAGGGGGCCGATGTCGATGTGTCGGGTCAGTCCGGCCAGTGGCCGGTCATCCGGCGTACGCCCACCGCTCCACCCCTGTCCACTGCGGCCCGGACCACCGCGAAGATGGCCCCCTGAAGTGCCGCGGCGGCGAGGATCTCGCCCCAGCCGCGGTCCTCGTCGGTGGCGTTGGGCGCCTCACCGTCGCCCGCGGTGACCTTCCAGACCTGCCGGAAGATCGCGCCCGCCACCGTACCCGCGGCGAGACCCAACAGGATGCCTGCCGGCCGGTACGCGGCCCTGCCGATGCTCTTGCTCACCTACGCCTCCCCCGCACGATCATCAGCAACACCACGGCGGCCACCGCACCGGCGGCCACCGTCGCCCACGGCACCGGATTGCGCCGGACCATGTCCCCCTTGTCGTACGCCTGCGCCCGCACGTCCTCGGCGTGGCGCACGGCCTGCCCCTTGACCCGGGCCACGGTCTGCGCCGCCTGCTCGCGCACCCGCTCCCGTGCCTGACCTGCGGACTCCTTCAGGCGCGCCTTGACGTCCGC
Organism: Micromonospora sp. NPDC000663; assembly: GCF_042898105.1. Classification (NCBI taxonomy): domain Bacteria; kingdom Bacillati; phylum Actinomycetota; class Actinomycetes; order Micromonosporales; family Micromonosporaceae; genus Micromonospora; species Micromonospora sp. NPDC000663. Next base: position 1,769,991 of record NZ_JBIAYR010000001.1, on the reverse strand, counting down.
CTTGGCGGCCAGCGCCTCCATCGTCTCGCCCAACTCGACCCGGGTACGACGGATCTCCTCGCGGAGCGCCTCCGTGTCGCCGGTCCCGTTACCCGTCATGCCCGTCCCCTGTCCTTCACCGCGGCGGCGACGGTGTCCACGTCGGCCCGCAGGCTGCGTACCGTGGCCGCCGGGACCGGTGGGACCGCACGGCTGACCTGCTTCTTGCCCACCAGGGCGAGGATGCCGGCGATCAGGAAGAGCGCCACCGCCACGATCAGCGCCGCGGCCCAGGCGGGCAGTACCAGGTCCAGCAGCAGGATCGCCGTGACGACAAGCGCTCCCAGGCCGTAGAACGCCATCGCTCCGCCGCCGCCGAACAGGCCGATCCCGATGCCGGCGTGCTTGCCCTTCTCGGTCAACTCCGCCCGGGCCAGCGCCAGTTCGTCCCGTACGAGGCGGGAGACCTGCTCGGTGGCTCGTTGCACCAGCTCGGCGGTGGAGGGCTCGCTCCCGTTGCGGGATGTGCGGGCGTTCGCCACGTCAGCCATGCTGTCCTCCTTTCCTCATCACCGCGCTGTATGCCCGGAGTCGCCGCCCGTCAATCCTAAAGCGCGGCGAGCGGGTGCCCGTCCCTGTCGTCCGGTCGCCGCGCCGCCGAAATCCGACGGCGGCGACCGCCCGCGACAGAGAAGTCCGGCAGCGGATCCCCCACCCAAGCCCGCCCAAACCTCTCAACCGCCCCGACTCGCGCGCGCTAGGGGCGCAGGGACGCGGAGGAGGTTTCGTCGGGGCCCACGAAGGCCTCGCTGCGGGCGTCGCCGTCGTCGCTCCCGCCGAAGACGCGTGCGTCGTCGGGGGCCTCGGTGCCGCCGGGGCGGCGCACCTGCCGGCGGGGCTGCACCCACTGCCACGGCAGGTTGCTGCTGGCGTCGCCCAGCTCGGTACGCACCCGGGGCATCGCGGTGGGCCGGTTGTCCCGGATCCAGGCGACCAGGTGTTCGCGGACGAGGCAGCGCAGATCCCACAGGCTGCCGGCGTCGGCGGCGCTGACCAGCGCGCGTACCCGTACCGTTCCGCCGGTGGCGTCGGTGACCTGCAGGACGCAGACCCGCCCGTCCCACAGCTCGGTGCCCTCCACGAGGCGGCGCAGCTCCTCGCGCATGGTCTGCACCGGCACCGCCCAGTCGACGTCGAACTCGGCGGTACCCAGCACCGCCGCCTCGGTGCGGGTCCAGTTCTGGAAGGGCTTGCTGGTGAAGTACGACGTGGGCAGGATCAGCCGCCGGTCGTCCCAGATCTGCACGACCACGTAGCTGAGCGTCAGCTCCTCGATGCGGCCCCACTCCCCCTCGACGACCACCACGTCGTCGAGGCGTACGGCGTCGCTGAAGGCGAGCTGGAGGCCTGCGAAGACGTTGCCGAGCAGGCTCTGCGCGGCGAGGGCGGCCACCACACCCACCACACCGGCGGAGGTGAGCACGCCGGCGCCGATGCCACGCACGCTCGGGAACGTCATGAGCATCACGCCGACGGTCAGGATGACGATCACCGCGATGGTGAGCCGGCGCAGCATCACCACCTGGGTACGGACGCGCCGGGCGTGCCTGTTGTCCGGAACGTCCACCCGGAAGCGGGCCAGCGCGGTGTCCTCCACCACCACCAACAGCGACGCGACCAGCCAGGCGGTGGTGGCGATCACGCCGAGGACGAGCAGGTGCAGCAGCAGTTGCCGCCAGTGCTCGCCGACGGCGTACCCGGTGCTGAACCGGACGGCGAACTGCACGGCCAGGACCGTCCCGGCGACCTGGAACGGGCGGTGCGCGTGATCGGTCAGCTCGGTCGACAGCTGCGACCGGCGGCCGAACCGCCGGGTGAGCCGGTGGACGACCTCGACCAGAAAGAGAGCGACCGCCGCCGCGGCGAGCGCGGCGACGGCCGTCGTGAGGTAACTCTGCACGGGTTCGGTGCTTCCCTTCGACCAAGCGTCGGCGCTTCGGGCAAAAGCCCAAGAGTGCCGCACGTAGCCGGAATCGACCAGCTCAGACCTTGCGGTACCGGGACTGGAGGAAGCAGTAGACGCCGAAGGCGGCGATGCCCAGGGCGACAAGGGTCAGCAGGAACGTGCCGTACGACTGCTCCTGAAGCGTGTGCAGCGCGGCGTCCAGACCACGGGCCTTCTCCGGGTCGTAGTTCACCGCCGCCACGATGACCAGCAGACCGGCGATGCCGTACGCGACGCCCTTGGCGACGTAACCGGCCATCCCGAGGCGGCGGGCCAACTGGCGGGTCTTGGGGCTCATCTCACCGGTCTTGAGGTGCTTCTCGAACTTCTTGCGGATGCCGTAGATCACCAGGCCGATGCCGATCGCGGCGAGCACCAGCCCGGCCAGGCCGACGAGCCAGCGGCCACCGCTGGAGGTCATCAGCTTGCCGGTAAGCGCCTCCTGCTGGTCGGCGCTGTTCGACCCGGCGTCGGAGAAGACCTTGAACGCGGTCCAGGCGAAGTAGAGGTAGACGATGGTCCGGCCGGCCGAGGCGACCCGTTCCATGACCCGTTCCTTGTCGCGCTCGGCGCGATGCCCGACAGCCGCCTCGAGCCCCTGCCAGATCGCCATCGCGAGCAGGCCGACCGCGATGGCGATGACGAGGAACTTGCCGAGGGGCTGTTCGGAGAGGGTCCGCAGGGCGCCGGACTGGTCGCCGTCGTCGGACGACGTGCCGAACGCGATCTGCAACGCCAGCCAGGCGAAGAGCAGGTGCACGATGCCGTAGCCGATGAAGCCGGCCCGGGCGAGGAGTTCCAGCCACCGGCTGTCCGCCGTTCGGGAGGCGGTGGCTTCGGCGTTACGGGTAAGTGACATGGCGCCACAATCTCCGTTTACGAAGATTTCCAAACGTCGGCCACCGCCGCCCGGGGGCGATCAGTTGCCCGGGTTACGGGACACGCGGATCTTGACCTGCTGGTCGGTGACGCTGTCCAGGGTCACCGCGAAGCCGCCGGCCTCGGTGGCCTGCTGCCCGGTGGTGAGGGTCAACTGCTCGCCGGCGACCTCGACTGTCACCTGGTCGCCCTCGGCGCCGACCAGCTTGGCCTCGACGCCGAGGATTGTCGCGCTCGCGTCGACACCCCGCTCGAAGGTGACGGTGCAGGCGTCCAGCCCGCAGTCGGTGGAGGCGCCCTGGGAGCTGCAACCGGCGAGCACGGCGAGACCGAGGGCCAGACCGGCGAACAGACCGGCGGCGCGGCGGACGGGGGCGGGGGGCACGGTGGCGGGTCGGTTCGTCACCCCGCCAAGAGTACGAGACGGGCGCGACGCCGGGCGGCGGCGAGGGCCCGGGGCACCCCGGCTAGGGTCCGGGACATGCCCTTCGACATCGCCCGTACCCGGGCCGCCTACCCCGCCCTGACCGAGGGTTTCGTCCACTTCGACGGTGCCGGGGGCACCCAGACCGCGGCCGGTGTCATCGACGCGGTGGCCGACGCCATGCGCAGCGCGGTCGGCAACCGCAGTGCCGCCTTCGTCCCGGGTCGGCGCTCGTTGGAGCTGGTCGCCGAGGCGCGCTCGGCGGTGGCCGATCTGCTCGGCGTCGACCCGGCCGGAGTGGTGCTCGGTCCGAGCGCCACCGCGCTGACGTACACCCTGGCCCGTACGCTCGGCGCGACCTGGCGCCCGGGCGACGAGGTGGTGGTGTCCCGGCTCGACCACGACGCCAACGTGCGGCCGTGGGTGCAGGCGGCCGAGGCGGCCGGCGCGACAGTGCGCTGGGCCGAGGTCGACCGGGAGACCGGCGAGCTGCCCGCCGCGCAGTACACCGACCTGGTCGGCGAGCGGACCCGGCTGGTCGCGGTGACCGGCGGCAGCAACGCCATCGGCACCGTGCCGGACGTGCCGGCGATCGCCAAGATCGCACACGCGGTCGGCGCGCTGGTCTGCGTCGACGGCGTCCACTCGGTGCCGCACGGGCCCACCGACCTGGCCTCGCTCGGCGCCGACGTGCTGGTCACCAGCGCCTACAAGTGGTCCGGGCCGCACCTGGCGGCGATGGTGGCCGACCCGGCGCACTGGGACACGCTGCGCCCGGCGAAGCTGCTGCCGTCGTCCGACGCGGTGCCGGACCGGTTCGAGTACGGCACCCCGAGCTTCCCGCTGCTGGCCGGCGTCACCGCCGCCGTGGACCACCTGGCCGGGCTGGACCCGGAGGCGGTCGGCGACCGGCGGGCACGGCTGCGCGCCGGACTGGCCGCCGCGCAGGCGCACGAGGAGGCACTGCTGGAGCGGCTGCTCGCCGGGCTGGCGGAACGGCCCGCCGTCACCGTCTACGGTTCGCCGGCCCGGCGCTGCCCGACCGTGTCGTTCCGGGTCGCCGGGATGTCACCGGCGGCCACCCAGGAGGCGTTGGGCGCCGCCGGTTTCTGCCTCTCGGCCGGCGACTACTACGCCTACGAGTACTTCCGACTGATGGGTCTGCGCGACAGCGGCGGTGCGGTGCGAGCCAGCATCTACCACTACAACACGGCCGACGAGGTGGACCTGTTGCTCGCCGAACTCGACGTGGTGCTCGAGCGGGAAGGGAGAATGACCCGGTGAGCACCCTGGTCGAGGACAACCCCGCCAAGAACCGCTTCGAGATCCTGGTCGACGACGCGCTTGCCGGTTTCACCGCGTACGTGCCCCGGGGGGAGGTGCTGGTCCTCACCCACACCGAGGTGGACCCGGGATTCCAGGGCAAGGGCGTGGCCAGCGCGCTGATCCGGGGCGCCCTGGACGAGATCCGCGCCAGGGGTGGCCGGCTGGTGCCGCAGTGCCCGTTCGTGGCCGCGTTCGTCGACAAACACCCCGAGTACGCCGACCTGGTCGTCGAGCAGGCCTAGGCCCGGCCGGTCAGCGCCTCGGCGGCCGCCCGCCCGCTGGCCCGGGTGGCGCCGTGGGTGGCCAGGTGCACCGCCCCGGTGACCAGCTCGGGTACGCCCAGCTCGACGACTACCGCGTCCGGGCGGGCCGCCACGGCCCGCCGTACGGCGTCCCGCATCCAGTCGTGCCGGTGCAGGTCGCGGACCACCAGGACAAGGGGACGCCCACCCGCCGGGGCGCCCGGGTCGGCGGGCACGTCCGGTTCGGCGTAGCGGACCGTGTCGGTGCCCGGCAGCAGCTCGCCCAGCGGCTCCCCGATTCCCCACGGCGTTTCGGCGCCGATGGCGATGTTGCGCGGCGGCTCGAACTCGACCACGTACGCGGGGCGGGTCAGTGGCAGCACGGCCGGTCCCGGTCGCGTGGTGCTGACCCGCACGGCGCGTCGGGCGGCGACGAGCCCGACGTCGGTGGCGCCGCGAGTCCCGTTCGACAGGGTGGTGCGGGCGGCGACCGTCCAGGCGGCGAGCTGACCGACCCGCTTGGCGGCCTCGGCGAGGCGTTCCTCGGGCAGCTCACCGGAGACCACGGCGGCCACGATGGCGTCGCGCAGTTCGCGGGCGTCCCGCTCGCCGGCGCGTTCACCGCCGATGCAGATCGCGTCGGCGCCGGCGGCGAGCGCGCGCACGGCCGCTCCGGCGAAGCCGTACCTGTCGGCGACGGCGCGCATCTCCACGGCGTCGGTCACGATCAAGCCGGAGAAGCCCAGCTCGTCGCGGAGCAGCCCGCCCAGGATGCGCTGGCTCAGCGTGGCCGGCAGCTCCGGGTCCAGGGCGGGGACCAGCAGGTGGCCGGTCATCACCGCCTGCACCCCGGCGGCCACGGCGGCCCGGAACGGGGCCAGCTCGCAGGCGTCGAGCCGGTCCCGGTCGGCGGTGATGCGGGGCAGGTCGTGGTGGGAGTCGACCCGGGTGTCGCCGTGGCCGGGGAAGTGTTTGGCACAGGCGGCGACACCACCGGCCTGGAGCCCGCGGACCCAGGCGGCGGTGTGCCGGGCGACGAGCGCCGGGTCCGCTCCGAAGGAACGCACGCCGATCACCGGGTTGTCCGGGTTGGAGTTGACGTCGGCGTCCGGGGCGTAGTCGAGGGTGATTCCGGCGACTGCCAGTTCGGTGCCGAGGTCGCGGGCGACCGCCTCGGTCAGCGCCGGGTCGTCGACCGCGCCGAGGGCGAAGTTGCCGGGTCGGGAGCTGCCCCTGCCGGATTCGATGCGGGTGACGTCGCCGGCCTCCTCGTCGATCGCCACGATGACGTCCGGGCGTTCGGCGCGCAGCGTGGCAGTGAGGGCGGCCACCTGGGCGGGGTCGACGATGTTGCGGGCGAACAGGACAACCCCGCCGAGGCCCTCGCCGAGCCAACGGCACACCCACGGCGGTGGGGTGGTGCCGACGAACCCGGGTTGCAGGACGGCGGCGGCGAGCGCCGACAGGTCTCCGGCTGGCGCGGTCACGCGATCCCCTCGCGGTGCTGGGCGTCCGTTCCCGGCGTCGACGCGTACCCGCCGACCCGCTGGTTGCGCTCGCTCATGCGGTACCCGTACCCCATCTCTCGCGCGCCCTCGGCGCACCGCCCGGGCAGGCGGTGCTGCCATGGTCACACCGAGCGATTGAATAGTCAATAAACCTTACAGTTGCCTGAGTGCGCAGGCCCGGGGAGAGTGCGGGAATGGATCCCGCCCTGCTGGCCGACGCGACGAGCCCTGCCGACATCCCCGGCGTACGCCTGCTCGGCCTCGTCGTCGGCGCCCTGCTGCTGCTCGCCGCGATCCGGGCGATGTTCGGCAAGCGCTGAGAAACGGCGCCGCCGGTGTGACCGGAGGGCGTCGGGGTACCGCGTGGACATCAGCAGGTACGCGCGCCGAAGGGGACACCATGAAGATCGGTTACTTCCTGTCCAGTGAGGAGTACACGCCCGAGGAGTTGCTGGAGCAGGCGCGCGGCGCCGAACAGGCCGGCTTCGAGGCGCTGTGGATCTCCGACCACTACCACCCGTGGGTGGACGCCCAGGGCCAGAGCCCGTTCGTCTGGTCGATGATCGGCGCGCTCAGCCAGGTCTGCTCGTTGCCGGTGACGACGGCCGTGACGTGCCCCACCGTGCGGATCCACCCGGCGGTGATCGCGCAGGCGGCGGCGACCAGCGCGGTGCTGCACGGCGGACGGTTCGTCCTCGGCGTCGGAACCGGCGAGGCGCTCAACGAACACATCTTCGGCGACGCCTGGCCGCAGGCCGACGTCCGGCTGGAGATGCTCGAGGAGTCCGTCGAGGTGCTGCGCAAGCTGTGGGAGGGCGGCTTCGTCAACCACCACGGCACGCACTACACGGTCGAGCACGCCCGCATCTACACGCTGCCCGACGCTCCCCCGCCGATCTACGTCTCCGGGTTCGGCCCGAAGGCCATCGACCTGGCCGCCCGCATCGGCGACGGCTACGTGAGCACCATGCCCGACGGCGACATGGTCCGGCGCTTCCGCGAGAACGGCGGCGGCGACAAGCCGTGCCAGGGCGGCTTCAAGGCGGCGTACGCGGACAGCGAGGACGAGGGCGTGCGGATCGCGTACGAGCGCTGGCCCAACGCCGGGGTGCCCGGTGAGCTGTCCCAGGTGCTGCCCTCGCCGCGGCACTTCGAGCAGGCCGGCGAGCTGGTCAAGCCGGAGATGATGAAGGAGGCGTTCGTCTGCGGAAACAACGCCGAGGCGCACCTGGAGATGATCGACAAGTACGCCAAGGCCGGCTTCGACGAGGTGTACGTGGCCAACACCGGCCCCCACTTCCAGGGTCTGTTCGACCTCTACCGGCGGGAGGTCCTGCCCCGACTGCGCTGAGACGACGAGTTACGAGCCCATGATCGTTGAAAGTGTTTCGGCGGTCATGGGCTCGGGTACCTCCGGCCCTCGATGAAACTGTCCACGCATTCGATGTCGTTGCGCCGCGCGGCGCGCAGCCTGTTCGGCTGGAACGCGCTGCGGCCCAACCAGCTGGCCGCCATGCGCGCGGTGATGAAGCGACGCGACGCGCTGGTGGTCCTGCCCACCGGCGCCGGCAAGTCGGCGATCTACCAGATCCCGGCGAGCCTGATCCCCGGCCCCACCGTGGTGATCTCCCCGCTGCTGGCCCTGCAACAGGATCAGATCGCGGCCCTCAACGAGCGGCAGCGCCCCGAGCTGCGGGCGGTGCGGATCAGTTCGAACGAGTCGGCCACCCAGCAGGCCGAGGCGATCGCCGAGATCCGCGAGGGTCGGGCGGAGTTCCTGTTCATCACCCCTGAGCAGTTGAGCAACCCCGACCGGATGGCCGAGGTGAAGTCGCTCAAGCCGGCGCTGGTGGCGATCGACGAGGCGCACTGCATCTCGGCCTGGGGGCACGACTTCCGCCCCGACTACCTGGCGCTCGGGCACCTCATCGAGGGCATCGGCCGACCGCCTGTGGTCGCGCTGACGGCCACCGCCTCCCCGCCGGTCCGCGACGACATCATCGCCCGACTGCGCCTGCGCGACCCGGAGCTTGTGGTGTCCGGTCTGGACCGACCGAACCTGTTCCTGGAGGTGGCGCACTGCCCCACCGAGGACTACCGGTGGCGGCGCCTGATGACCCTGCTGCGCGACGAGGGTCGGCCGGGGATCATCTACGTGCCGACCCGTCGGGCGGCCGAGGAGTTGGCCAGCCGGTTGACCGACGCCGGCTACCCGGCGCAGTTCTACCACGGTGGGATGGCCGCCGGCCCGCGCGCCGACCTGCACGAGGCGTTCCTCGCCGACCAGGTGCCGATCATGGTGGCCACCTCGGCGTTCGGCATGGGCATCGACAAGCCGAACATCGCCTGGGTGGTGCACATGGCGCTGCCCGACTCGCCGGACAGCTACTTCCAGGAGATCGGCCGGGCCGGCCGCGACGGCGAGCCGGCCCGGGTGCTGCTGCTCTGGCAGGTCGAGGACGTGGGTCTGCAACGCTTCTTCAGCGGCGGTCTGCCCGACGAGACCGAACTGCGTGACCTCGCCGCGCTGCTGCGCCGCAAGCCGGCCACCAAGACCGAACTGCGCGAGGCCACCGGACTCGGGCCGCGCAAGCTGGGCCAGTACCTGTCACTGCTGGAGCAGGTCGGCGCCGCCGAGCCGCGCGCCCGTCAGCGCATCGGCGCACCCCGCTACTCCCCCAAGCCGGCCGAGGCCGCCGCGGCGGCGCTGGCCGAGGCCGAACGGCAGCAGACGGTAACCCGCTCGCGGACCGACATGATGCGGGCGTTCGCCGAGACCACCGCCTGCCGGGGGCAGACCCTGCTCGCCTACTTCGGCGAGCAGATGACGAAGGTCTGCGCGCACTGCGACAACTGCCACAACGGCACGAGCGTCGCCGACCAGGGCGCGGTCGGGCCGTTCCCCGTGCACAGCCAGGTCCGCCACCCGGAGTGGGGGCACGGCATGGTGCTCGGCTACGAGGACGACAAGATGACGGTTCTGTTCGACGAGGTCGGGTACAAGACGCTGTCCGTGCGCGTGGTGTCCGAACAGGGCCTGCTGACACTGGACTAGCCTGACCCGGGCACCGATTGACCACACAGAGCAGGGCGGAAGGGGCGTTGCCGTGATCGAGCAGCCGGCGTACACCGGTTTTGGTTTCTCCGACGGGGAGTGGGGGCTGCTCGTCGGTCTGCCGCAGTCGGTGCTGACCGCCGCGAGCGCCGCCGAGTCCGACGGCACCCGCCGGACGATGGCGGAGACCGCGGCCGGGCTGGAGACCATCGCCGCCGGCCGGGAGTCGGCCAGCCCGCTTGTCGCCGCCGTGGCCGGCGAGATCGTGACCCGGGTCGGTGACCCGGAGACCGGTGCGGAACTGCCTGTCATCGAGCCCGCCGAACCCCGGGCGTACATCGACGACGTGCTGCTGCGGGCCGGCGAGGCCGCCGCGCTGCTGGCCGCCCGGGTCGACGAGGGCGAGGCCGGCGCGTACAAGCACTGGCTGGTCACCATCGCCGAGCAGGTGGTGGGCGCGGCGTCCAGCGGCGGGCTGCTCGGCATCGGCGGTGAGACGGTAAGCGACTCCGAGCGGCGGTTCCGCGACCGTCTGGCGCACGTGCTCACCGACTGACCGACGACACCGGCGTACCGGTCGGCTCGGCGGCGGTCACCGCCGCGGGGTCGGCCGGCCGCACACCGCGCAGCGTCAGCAGCGCGGTCGCCGCTCCCAGCAGCATCGTCGCCATGGCCGCGTAGGCGGCCAGGTGCAGCCCGTCGGCGAACGCGTACCGGGCGGCGTGCAGCACTGCGTCACCCAGCTCCCCCGGCAGCCCCTTGGCCACGGCGAGCGCACCGCCCAACGTCTCCCGAGCCGTGTCCCGGGCGCCCTGCGGCAGGTCGGCGGGCAGACCGTCGACGACCTCGCGCCGGTAGACCGCAGCGCCCACGCTGCCCAGGATCGCCATTCCCAGCGCGCCGCCCAGCTCGCTGCCGGACTCGGTGAGCGCGGAGGCGACGCCGGCCTGCTCCGGCGGCGCCGCGCCGAGGACCAGCTCGGTGACGAGGGACATCACCATCACCAGGCCGCCCGCGTAGACGCTGGCGCCGGCCAGCAGCAGCCACAGGTGCGAGTCCGGCGTGACCCGGGTCAGCACCACGAAGCCGAGCACCGCGATCCCGAAACCCGCGCCGATCAGGTACGCCCGCTCCACGCGCTGGGCGAGCGCGGCGGCGGCCGGCGCGACACCGCCGACGGCGAGCGACGGCACGAGGCTCCACAGTGCCGCCCGCAGCGGACTCATGCCGAGCACCAGCTGGAGGTGTTGGGTGGTGAAGATGGCGAAACCGACGAGCGCGAACATCGCCAGCAGGTTGACCGCGAGCGACCCGCCGAAGCCGGGTCGGCGGAACAGCGCCAGGTCGATCATCGGGTACGGCCGGGTCCGTTGCCGGCGCAGGAACAGCGCCGCGACCAGCAGGCCGGCGACGACCGCGAGGACCCGCGTCGCGTCGACGCCGTCGCGGGCCATCTCCTTGCTGCCGTAGATCACCGGCAGCAGCGCGCCGAGCGACAGGACCGCGCTGACCAGGTCGAACGGCCCGGCGGCCGGGTTGCGGAACTCGGGCACCAGGACCGGGGCGAGCAGGAGCAGCATCAGCATCGCCGGGATGTTGATGAGGAAGATCGAGCCCCACCAGAAGTGCTCCAGCAGGACGCCGCTGAGCACCGGACCGATCGCGATGCCGCCGGTGAGCGTGGCCGTCCAGATGCCGATCGCGGTGCCCCGCTGCCGGGCGTCGTGGAACATGTTGCGCACCAGGGCGAGGGTGGAGGGCATCAGGGTGGCGCCGCCGATGCCGAGCACGGCACGCGCGGCGATGAGCGTCTCGGCGCTGTGGGCGTACGCGGCCAGCAGGGACGCCGCGCCGAAGGCGATGGCGCCGAGCAGCAGCAGTCGGCGCCTGCCGATCCGGTCGCCGAGAGCGCCCATCGTGATCAGCAGGCCGGCCAGCACGAAGCCGTAGATGTCGAAGATCCAGAGCTGCTGGGTGGCGGTGGGGCGCAGTTCCTCGCTGATGAACGGGACGGCGAAGTACAGCACCGACACGTCCATCGACACCAGGAGCAGCGGCAGCATCAGCACCGTGAACCCGATCCACTCCCGCCGGCCCGCCCTCGGTGCCTGTGTGATCGTCGTCGTCATGATCAGATCCTTTCTGCGTATGCCGTACGCTGTTATGCGTAGACCATACGCAGAACTAGGATGGCGAGGCAAGGAGGACATGTGGCGGCGAAGAAAGACGACAGCGGGCCGGCGCTCCCCCCGGCCATCGAGAGCGCCTGGGGGCTACGCGAGCGGCCGCCCAAGGGGCCCCGCCCCGGGCTGAGCGTGCCCGGCATCGTGGACGCCGCCGTACGGGTGGCGGACGCCGACGGGCTGGCCGCCGTCTCGATGAGCCGGGTAGCCAAGGAACTGGGCGCCGCCACGATGGCCCTCTACCGCCACATCGGCTCGAAGGACGACCTGCTCCTGCTCATGGTCGACGCGGGCTACGGCCCACCGCCCGGCCCGGCGGCACCCGGCGACGGCTGGCGAGCCGGCCTGACCCGCTGGGCCCGGGCCGAACGCGACGTGCTGCGGCACCGCACCTGGCTGCTGCACGTGCCGATCACCGGCCCGCCGATCACCCCCCAGCAGCTCGGCTGGCTGGAGGACGGGCTGCGCTGCCTCGACGACACCCACCTGGCCGCGGGCGAGAAGATGTCGGTGATCCTGCTGGTCACCGGCTACGTCCGCAACGAGGCCACGCTTACCGCCCAGATCGCCGAGGGCAGCCGGGCGGCCGGCGTCAAGCCCGGCGAGATGATGCCCGCGTACGGTCGTACCGTGGCCCGACTCATCGATCCCGCGCGCTTCCCCGCACTGCACCGGGTGCTGACCTCCGGCGTCCTCAACCAGGACGACGACCCCGACGACGAGTTCACCTTCGGTCTCGACCGGATCCTCGACGGCATCGAGGCACTCGTCGACCGACGAGCGTCCTGAGGGGCGCGGATGCTGCACCGGCAGACCGTCGACACCACAGTCCTGCCCCCGGGCGAGCGGTTCGGCATGTGGCTCGACCTGGTCGCGCGCACCTCGGCGCCACTGCGGATCACCTCCGCGCACGTCGACGACTTCGCCGCCCGCGCCGACTTCGTCGACCTCGGCCCCATCCGACTGGTCGAGTACCAGTACCCGTCACTGGACGCCACCCGCACCCGCAAACTGGTCCGGCAGTCGGACCCGGAGCTGTACGTCCTCGCCCTCACCACCGGCGGTGTCGGTACGTCCAGCCAGGACGGTCGCCACAGTGAGATCCGGGCCGGTGAGTTCACCTTCTACGACGCCTCCCGGCCACACGACGTCTGCCACCACGCGATCGAGCCGGAACGCACCCGGGCGACCTCGATCATCACGCTGATCCCGCACGCCGCGCTGCCGCTGCCGCCGCACCGGATGGCCGCGCTCTACGGCGGCCGGATGTCCGGCAGCGAGGGCATCGGGGCGCTGCTGGCGCAGTTCCTGGTCCAGGTCACCGGGCATCCCGAGCAGTACCATGCCGCCGACGCCGGCCGCCTCGGCGCGATCGGACTCGACCTGACCACCACAATGCTCGGCCGCCACCTGGTCGCCGAGGACGAGGTGCCGACCGAGGTACGCCGCCGGGCGCTGGTCACCCAGGTGCAGGCGTACGTCCACCGCCACGTCGGCGACCCGGCGCTCAGCCCCCGGGTCGTCGCGGACGCCCACCACATCTCGTTGCGCTCGCTGCACCGGCTGTTCGAGGCCGAGGAGACGACAGTGGCGTCGTACATCCGCGACCTGCGGTTGACCAGGTGTCGACGCGACCTGGCCGACCCGGCCCTGCGCACCCAGCCCGTCCAGGTCATCGCCGCGCGCTGGGGTTTTCCCGACAAGGCCCACTTCAGCCGGGTGTTCCGGGCGGCGTACGGCATCAGCCCACAGACGTACCGGGAGTCCACCTCGGATCCGGCACGGATCGTCAACCACCCGGCATCCGTGGTCAACTCGCCTGCGGCAGACTGACAGCGCAGCGGCCGGCCGTCGCCCGGCGGGCCGCCAACGGGGGCCGTGGCGAGGCGCCCGCCGCCACTCGCGGCGGGCGGCCGCCCGGTGGTCCCGGCAATTGTCGACGGGCTGCTCAGGCCTTCTCCAGCGCCGCCAACACGACCCGTTCGGCCTCCTCGCGCGGCGCGTCCGGGTCGACAGGCACCACCACCCCGTCGTGGTAGAGGTCGACGATCCGAGGGTCCACGTAGGACGTACGGGCCACTGTTGGCGTGTTGCCCAGCAGGTCCGCCACCTCACGCATCACGGCCGCCACCGCCCTGCGGCGCGCGGTCACCGAACGGGCCAGGCCGACAGTCGCCAACTCGGTCGCGGCGAGCACCGTGGCGTGCCAGGTCCGGAAGTCCTTGGCCGTCATCTCCCCGCCGCTGGCGTCGCGCAGGTAGCCGTTGACCTCGTCGCTGCGCACGTCGCGCCACTCCCGGCCGTCCCAGTAACCGAACAGCCGCTCGGCACGCCGCCGGCGCCGACGCAGGTCGACGAGCACCCCGCACAGCTCCGGGTCCTCGATCCGGCGTACCTGCTCGATGCCGCCCTTGGCGGGGAACTCGAAGACCACGCAGCCGCCCCGGGTCCGGGCGTGTTCGGGGCGCAGGGTGGACACCCCGAACGTCGGGTCGTCGCCGGCCGCGTACTGCTCGTTGCCTACTCGGAACATCCCCATGTCCAGCAGCCGGGCCACCGTGGCGAGCACCCGGTCCCGGCCCAGGCCCCGTCCGTCGAGGTCCCGGCCCACCCGTTCGCGCAGCGCCGGAAGCCGCCGCGCCACCTCCAGCATGTGGTCGAACTTCGCCTCGTCCTGCTTCTCCCGCCACACCGGGTGGTAGAGGTACTGCTTGCGGCCGGCCGCGTCGATGCCTGTCGCCTGGATGTGCCCATTCGGGTACGGCGAGATCCACACGTCCTGCCAGGCCGGCGGGATGACGAGGTCCCGCAGCCGGGCCAGGACGTCGGGGTCCCTGACCGCGTCGCCGGCCGGGTCGAGAAAGAGCCAGCCCTTGCCGCGCCGGCGACGCCGGTATCCCGGCCGGCCCGGATCGCTACGCCGCAATCGCACCGGAAACCCGCACCACCCGTTCCACCTCGGCCACGGCGGCCAGCACCTCGTCGAGGCCCAGGGCCGCCAGCATCGGGTGGCTTCCTACCCCGTCCCAGCTGGGCCAATCCATCTCGCCGGCCCAGAGCACGCGATGCCGGGGACGGTCCGGTGGCGGCCCCCAGAGCGCCGGCGGCACCGGCCCGAACAGCACCACCGACGGGGTGCCGTACGCGGTGGCGAGGTGCGCCACCCCGGTGTCTCCGCTGACCACCAAGCGGGCGTCGGCCACCAGCGTGGCGAGCGCGCCGAGGTCGGTCCGCCCGGCGAGCACGGCCTCGGCCGGCAGTCCGGCGTCGTCGGCCACCCGTACGGCGATAGCCCGTTCGTCGGCCGAGCCGGTGAGCAGCACCCGGTGCCCCTGGTCGGTGAGGGCGCGGGCCAGTGCCGCGAACCGGTCCGCGGGCCAGCGCTTCGCGGGGATCTTGCTGCCCGGATGCAGCAGGGTGGCCCGGGTGGGCAGTCCCGCCGGCTCGGGCCGGCGCAGGCCGAGGTCGGCGCGGTCGGCCGGGATGCCGTACCAGGACAGCAGCCGGCACCAGCGGTCCACCTCGTGTTCCCGCTCGACCCACTCCGGTCCGGCGGGAAAGCCAGCCTCCTGGTTGGCGAAGGCGAGCAGCCGCCCGGGCCGGGTCGCGGCCAGCAAACTGTGCGATCCGGGGCCGCGCCCGTGCAGGTTGACGGCGACGCGCGGCGCCGACCCGACCCGCACCGGCCGGTCGAGACCGTCGGTGTCCACCAGCCGGTCGACGCCGCCGACCAGGTCGACAAGCGGGGCCAGCCAGGCCGGCGCGGCGAGCGCCAGCTCCCGACCGGGGTACGCGGCCCGCAACGCCCGCAGCGCGGGCACGGCGGTGACCAGGTCGCCGACGCCCAGGGCCCGCAGGACCAGGATCACGGGTACGAGGTCTCCTGCTCGGCGCAGACGACAAGTTCCCGTACCGCGCACCCGGCCGGCTGGTTGAGCGCGAACATGATCGCCGCGGCGGTGTCGGCGGGGTCGTTGAGGATGGCGTCCGGCCCCGGCTTGTACTGCGGGTCCCGCTCGTCGAAGAACGCCGTCCGCATCCCGCCCGGAATGAGCAGGGTCACGCCGACCTGGCCGGCGAGTTCGGCGGCCAGCGCCCGGGTGAAACCCACCACGCCGAACTTCGCGGCGCAGTACGCGGTGGCGTCGCTTACCGCCTTGACGCCCAGGGTGGAGGCGACAGTGACGACGCGGCCCCGGGAGGTCAACAGGAACGGCAGCGCGGCCCGGATCACGGCGGCCGTCGCGAGCAGGTCGACGGCCACGATCCGGTCCCACGTCTCGCCCGGTACGTCGGCGAGCCGGCCCGGCACGTCCATGCCGGCGGCCGTGACCACCGCGTCCAGGCCGCCGGCCTGCTCGGCGAGGTGCCGCGTCGCGGCCTCGGCGGCCCGGGTGTCGGCCAGGTCGCACTCGGTCCAGGAGACTCCGTCGACAGGCGGCTGCCGGTCCAGTACGAGCGGCCGGCCGCCGGCGGCGGCGACCGCGGCCACCACCGCCGCGCCGAGCCCGCTGGAGCCGCCGGTGACCAGGACGCTCGGGCCGGTGGCGGTCATCGGACCCGCTCCGGCGTCGACACCGGCGCGACCGAACGGGCGATCATGTCGGTTGTGGACCGACCGTCCAGGTAGGGCACCACCACCGTGTTGCCGCCCCACCGGCGCAGGACCTCCGCCTCCGGCAGACTCGCGGCGTCCCCTCCCCCGGTGGCGTAGTCGCCGCCCTTGACCCAGATGTCCGGCCGCAGCCACGACAACGCCGCTTCCGGGGTCGACTCGTCGAAGACCATTACCGCGTCGACGCAGCTCAGCGCCGCGAGCAGCCGCGCCCGGTCCCCCTCGGACATGACCGGCCGGTCCGGCCCCTTCAACCCGGCCACGCTGGCGTCGGAGTTGAGGCACACGATCAGGCAGTCGCCGAGCTGCCGGGCGGCCTGGAGGGTCGCCACGTGCCCGGCGTGCAGCAGGTCGAAGCAGCCCCCGGTCGCCACCACCGTGCCGCCCGCGGCACGGACCTCGGCCAGCAGCGCGGCGACGGGAGCGACGCCCACCCGGTCACCGCCGGGGCCGGGCACGGCGGCACGTACCGGATGGTTGCGGGTGCCAGCCGGTGACGGCAGGGCCGCGGCGACACCCCCACCGGCCACGTACGCGGACGCCTCCGCGACGGCCGCCTGCACCGCCTCGGAGACCAACGCGCCCTGGGCCAGGGCGAGGCTGGCGGCTGCCGCGAACCGGTCGCCCGCGCCGCAGGTGTCCCCCTCGGCGCTGCCCGGGGTGGGCACCACAAGCGGCGTCGACCCGGCGTGGCAGAGCAGCGCGCCGTCCCCGCCCAGGGTCACCGCGACCGCCCCGGCCCGCCAGCGCCGGCGCAGCCCCTGCGCGCCCCGGGACGCGGCGGCCAGCCGGGACGTCCCGGGCAGAGCCGGGACCAGCTCGCGCACCTCTGACTCGTTCGGGGTGGCCAGGTGCACGCCGGGCACGGCGGCCGGGCCACGCGGATGCGGGTCCCACACCACGGGCGCGCGGGTGGCGGCGAGGGCGTCGCGCAGCGCCGGCTGCCGGGCCACCCCCCGACCGTAGTCGCTGACCAGCACCGCCGACGCCGCGCCGATCACGCGCAACACCTCCTCGGAGGGCTGGCCCGGCTCGCCGGGCACACCGCCGCGGTCATGGCGCAGCAGCACCCGGCCCCGGGCCCGCAGCCGGATCTTCTCCGGCGTCGCCCCGGACAGGGGCAGCGGGTACACCCGCACGCCGGCTGCGGCGAGCAGGGCACTCAGGCGGGCACCACCGGCGTCGTCGGCGAGGGCGGTCACCAGCACCACCTCGGCGCCCTGCGCGGCGGCGAACACCGCCGCCAGACCGGCCCCACCGGGCCGGTCGGTGGCCACCGTCTCGTCGAGCACCGGCACCGGCGAGTCCGGGCAGAGGCGGTTCACCACCCCTTCCACGTCCCGGTCGAGCAGGGTGTCCCCGACCACCACCACGGGTCCCCTCACGCTTTCCTCCTCATCCTCACGCGTCGACCTGCTGCCCGGCCCCGCCGTCGAGCACCACCTCGACCCCGGTCCGAACCGGAGACGACGACGCGGCGACGGCCGACGGGGGCAGTTCCTTTTCGAGGTACTCGCAGATCAGATGACTCGTGACGAGGTGCAACTCCTGGACGACCTGGGTGTCGGTCGACGACACGGCGAGCACCTCGTCGCACGCCTCGGCGAGGGCGTTGGGAGTCGGACCGGTGAGCGCCCACGTGGTGAGGCCGGCGTCGCGGCCGGCCCTCGCGGCGGTGAGCAGGTTCTCGCTGGCGCCGCTGGTGCTCAGCAACAGCAGGACGTCGCCGGGCCGCCCGTGCGCGCGGACCTGCCGGGCGTACACGTCGGTGTAGCCGTAGTCGTTGGCGATGGCGGTGACCGCACTCGTCTCGGCGTGCAGGGCGATCGCCGACAACGGCTGCCGGTCGTGGTGCAGCTTGCCCACCAGCTCGGCGGTCAGGTGCTGGGCCTCGGCGGCGCTCCCGCCGTTGCCGGCGACCAGCAACCGGCCGCCGGCCGTCAGCCGGTGGGCCAGCTCGGCACCCCAGCGCGCCACCTGCGGCTCGCAGAGCCGGTACGGCACCAGCGCCGCCGCCAGGTTCGTCAGGTGGGTCTCCAGAAGGTTGCCCGCCGGCATCAGGCCACCACCCGGGTCGGCCGGCGCACCGCGGCCACCTCGCCGTAGACCTCCGCCAGCCGCTCCGCGGTCGCCGCCCACGAGTACCGGGACCGGGCCCGCTCACGCGCCGCCGTGGCGTACGCGAAGCGCCGGATCCGGTCGTCGAGCAGTCCCTGGATCGCGGTGGCCAGCGCCCTCGGGTCCCGCGCCGGTACGAGATCCCCGGTCGTCCCGTCGACCACCGTGTCCCGGATGCCACCCACGGCGGTGCCCACGACCGGCACCCCGCAGGCCATCGCCTCCAGCGGGGTCAGGCCGAACGGCTCGTACCAGGGTGCGGCGACGAGCAGGTCCGCCGAGCGGTACCAGCGGCCCATCTCCTCCCGGGCCACGGCGCCGACCAGGTGCACCCGGTCGGCCACCCCGCACGTCTCGGCGAGCGCCCGTAGCCGCCGGGCGTACGGGTCGGTCTCCAGCAGCCCCTCGGGCGGGCCGCCGACCACCACGCACTCGGCGTCGGGGACCAGCGCCATCGCGCGCACGACAGTCTGGAAGCCCTTGCGCTCGACCAGCCGGCCCACGGTCAGGATCCGGGCCCGCCCGGGCTCCCGGTCGGCGGCCGGCCCGAGGGGGGCGAACGTGGAGAGGTTGACGCCGGAGGGCACCACAGTCATCCGGGACCGGGGCACTCCCATCCGGACCAGCTCGCCGACCTCGTCGCGGCACTGCGCGACCACCCGGTCCACCGAGCGGCCCAACTCCCGCTCGTACGCGATCCGGCGTGCCGGGCTGGTGTCCTGCACGCCCTGGTAGCGGCGCTTCACGGTGCCCAACGCGTGGTACGTCTGCACCACCGGCACCCCGGTCTGCCGCCCGGCGTTCAACGCGGCGAGACCGCTCATCCAGAAGTGCGCGTGGATCACCTCGGGTGTCCAGTCGCCGCCCCGCCACCGCTCGACCAGCCAGCGGCT
Organism: Micromonospora sp. NPDC000663; assembly: GCF_042898105.1. Classification (NCBI taxonomy): domain Bacteria; kingdom Bacillati; phylum Actinomycetota; class Actinomycetes; order Micromonosporales; family Micromonosporaceae; genus Micromonospora; species Micromonospora sp. NPDC000663. The sequence goes on along the minus strand of NZ_JBIAYR010000001.1, from coordinate 1,750,764 downwards.
GAACTCCCGCATGTGCGGAAGCAACGCGTCCTTGGCCACCGGCTCGGCCGGCCCGGCGGGTACGTGCACCACGTCGTACCCGTCCGGGCTGCGGACCGTCACCGGCAGGTCGAGCGCGTCGCGGCGGGTGTAGACCCGTACCTCGTGGCCGGCGGCGGCGAGCGCCGCGGACAGCTCCGCGACGTGCGTGTTCTGGCCGCCGGCGTCCTCGCCTCCGAGGATGGCGAGCGGGCTGGCGTGCTCCGAGATCATCGCGATCCGCATATCTCCTCCTCCAGCAGCCGGTCCCAGTCAGCGAGGAAACGGTCGAGGCCGTATCTGTCCCGTGCGGCGGTCCGTGCCACCGCGCCGGCCTGACGCGCGGCCTCCGGTTCGGCGATGAACCGGCGGGCGGCGTCGAGCAGGGTGTCCGTCCGGGTGGCGAGGGCCCCCGCCTCCGGGGGTACGGCAGTCACCGCCTCGGTGGTGGCGAGCGCGACGACAGGCATGCCGATCGCCATGGCCTCGATGAGGCTGAGCCCGAGCGAGGTCCAGCGGCACAGGTGCAGGTACGCGCGTCGCCGTGCCAGCTCGGCGTGCATCCGGTCCTGGGGCACGTCGTCGTGGCTGGTGAGCCGGTCGGCGGGCAGGCCCAGGTGGTCGGCGAGGCCGGCGACGCCCATGCCGAACACGTCCAGGGGGGCGATCTCGGCGAAGCGGGGCAGCAGGTCGGTGCCGGTGACCCGCCCCCGGCGCACCGGTTCGTTGATCACCACGGCGAGCCGGTCCAGCTCGCCCGTGTAGGACACGGCGGGGGCGACGATGCCGTGGTCGACGACAGTGGTGCGGGTGGCACCGGTGTCCCAGAAGATCTGGTTGAAGCCTGTGACGTGGGCGATCAGCAGGTCGTCCCGGTCGGCCATCGGGTGGCGCGTGTTCGGCACGTCGCCCTTGGGGGTGTTGTGCTCGACGTAGATGGCGGGGACGTCCCGGCCGGGACGTCGGCGCAGCCACTGTTCGGCCAGGTCGATCTCCTCGGGCCGTTGCAGGATGACCAGGTCGACGTCCGCGTCGGGCAGCTCGTCCGGGCTGACCTCGACGGCGGTGTCCGGCCACGGGTAGGTGCGGGCCCGGCCGAGGCCGTACGGACCCCGGTCGGGTGTGGTGGGGATCAGGTAGCGGTGACGGCCGTGCACGAACGACGTGGTCCAGGAGCCGTGCACGTGCCAGAGCAGGACGTTCATCGGCCGCCACCACCGGCAACGGCGAGCACCCGCAGCGCCTCGACCACCTCGGCCGGCTCGACGTCGCTCAGGCACGGGTGCCCGGGGACGGGGCAGCTGGCGGCCCGGGTGTCCCGGCAGGGCGCGGCGGCGTCCCCGAGTCGGACGGTCGGCACCCGGTACGGCCCCCACTGTCCGAACGGGACGGTCGGCGCGAACAGGCTCACCACCGGCACTCTGGCGGCTGCGGCGAGGTGCGCGGGGCCGGTGTTGCCGACCACCACCGCTGCGGCGTCCGCCACGATCGCGGCCAGGCCGGCCAGGTCGGTCCGGCCGCCCAGGTCGATGCCGCCGGCCGCCGCGACGCGGGCGGTGACCGCCCGCTCTTCGGGACCGCCGGTGACCAGCACCCGGTGCCCGGCGGCGCTCAGCGCGCCGGCGATCCGGGTCGCCAGCTCGGGCGGGCAGGCCCGGCTCGACGCGGCCGAGCCGGGGTGCAGCACCACGTACCCGGGGTCACCGAGACCGGCCGGGCGCGGGGGCAGGGCATCCGGCCGGAGCCGGAGCACCGGCTCGTCGCCGTCGGGCAGCCGGTGGCCGGCGGCGGCGGCGAGGGAGAGCGCGCGTTCGGGCTCGGGGACGCCCACCGGCACCCGGTGGCGTACGTCCAGCAGGGAGCCCGGGTAGTCGTCGCTGATCGCCGCGATCCGGCCGATCCCGGCCATCCGCAGCAGCAGCGCCAGGGGCAGGGCCGACTGGTGGAAGGAGGTGAACACCACCGCCTGGTCCGCGTCGACGGCGGCGAGGCGCGCGGTCAGGTCGCGCACGGCCGCCGGGTCGACGGGCGCCGGAGTGGGGTCGATCCACGGCAGCGGGTGTTCGATGATCTCGTCGACGCCGGGCAGCAGCTCGGCGGCGGCTCGTCCACGCGGCCCGCACAGCAGCACCACACGCCGCGCGCCCGCCGCCACCGCGCGGATCGCCGGCCCGGTGACCAGCACGTCCCCGGCCGAGTCCGACCGCACCACCAACGCCGTCCCGATCCGCTCACCGGCCGGCTCGGGGCGTACCGCCTCCTGGCGGCGCAGGATCTCCCGCACCGCCGAGGGCAGGTCCGCGGCCACCCATCCGGCGGCGGCGACCTCCTCCGGCCGGGTCACCGGTGTGGGCACCAGAACTCCCGCCGCGCCGGCGGCAAGCGCGGCGGCGACGTCCCGGCCGATGTCGCCGACCATGACGCACCGCGACGCGCTCGTGCCCAGCTGTCGGGCGGCGGCGTGCACCAGGCCGGGCGCCGGTTTGCGGCAGTCGCACCCGTCGGCGTCGTCGTGCGGGCAGACCAACCACGCGTCGAAGCGGCCCAGCAGCTCCTCGACGCGGGAGTGCACCGCCCGCATCTGCTCCTCGGTGAAGTAGCCACGCGCCAGACCCGACTGGTTGGTCACCACCGCCAGTCGCAGGCCGGCGGCCCGCAACCGGTCCAGCGCCGCCCTTGCGCCCGGCATCGGCCGCACCTTCTCCGGATCACCGTTGTACGGCACGTCCTCGATCAGGGTGCCGTCCCGGTCGAGCAGCACGGCGTCGTACAGGACCCCCCGGGGGCTCCCGACGGGCCCGGACCAGGCCTGGCCAGCGCGGGCGTACACCCGGGCTGACCTGCGCTGATCCGGATCCTCCTGGTCCTGTCGCACAGGCGGCGGGTTCCCTGCGCCCCGAGGAGTAAACGTCGTCGTGGACGCGGTGGGCCAGCGCCGCCACCGGTGCCCCGCGTCGGCCTTACCCGCCGCCCCGGAGAAGCTAACCCGCAGGTCGTTAGCACCACCGCCGCGCGGGTATGGGAGTTCAGTGGCGATTGTGGAGAAAGTGATCGAAGCTCCCCCGCAGCAGGTGTTCGACGTGCTGGCCGACGGGTGGACGTACAGCGACTGGGTGGTCGGCACGGCACACGTGCGGGACGTCGACGGCGCGTGGCCCCGGGTGGGCAGTCAGCTGCACCACCGGGCCGGCCCGTGGCCGTTCTCGTTGCAGGACGCGTCCACGGTGCTGGTCTGCGAACCACCGCGCCGGCTCGTGCTGCGGGCCGGTCTGTGGCCGGCCGGCGAGGCGATCGTGTCGTTCACCCTGGAACCGGTGGGCGACGGCGCGACCCGGGTACGGATCGGCGAGGACTTCGCCGCCGGCCCGCTGCGCTGGGTCCGTAACAAGCTCAACGACCTGGTGCTGCACATGCGTAACCGGGAGACCCTGAACCGGCTCTCGGACATCGCCACCCGTCAGAAGGGGTGACAGTGACGCAGACCGTTGTGGTGACCGGCGCGAGCGCCGGCGTGGGCCGGGCGGTGGCGCAGGCGTACGCGGCCCGGGGCGCCCGGTTGGCGTTGCTGGCCCGGGGCGAGGCCGGCCTGGCCGCCGCCGAGCGGGACTGCCGGCTGCGCGGCGCCGCCGACGTCCGCGTCCACCGGGTCGACGTGGCGGACGCGGGCGCGGTGCAGCAGGCCGCCGACGACGTCGTGCACCGCTGGGGCGGCATCGACGTGTGGGTCAACAACGCCATGGTGTCGGTGTTCGCGCCGGCGTGGGAGATCCCGGCCCGCGAGTTCCGGCGGGTCACCGAGGTCACCTACCTGGGTACGGTGCACGGCACCCTCGCGGCGCTGCGGCACATGCGCGCGCACGGTCGGGGCGCGATCGTGCAGGTGGGCTCCGCGCTGGCGTACCGGGGGATCCCGTTGCAGTCGGCGTACTGCGCGAGCAAGCACGCCGTGCAGGGATTCAACGACTCCCTACGGGCGGAGCTGCTGCACGACTGCCCGGGGGTGAAGCTGTCGATGGTGCAGCTGCCCGCGCTGAACACGCCGCAGTTCTCCTGGGTGCGTACCCGGTTGCCCCGGCATCCGCAGCCGGTGCCGCCGATCTTCGCGCCGGAGGTGGCCGCCCGCGCGATCGTGTGGGCCGCCGACCACGGTCCCCGGGAACTAAACGTCGGCGGTCCGACCTGGCGTGCCCGGCTGGGCGACATCCTGATCCCCGGGCTGCTCGACCGGAAGTTGGCCCGCGACGGGTACGACAGCCAGCAGACCGGCGAGAGGATCGACCCCGGCACCTGGCGGGACAACCTGGACCACCCGGGCGACGAGGACCGGGACCGGGGTGCGGCGGGCGTGTTCGCCGACCGGGCGCATGACCGCTCGGCGGCGCTGTGGGTGGGCACCCACAAGCCGGCGCTGTCCGGAGTCGCGCTCGCCGGTGTGGCGCTGGCCCTCACCGCGGTGGCCCGGCGACTGCGGTGACCCGCGCTGTGGGCCCTCGCCGCCATTGGGGTGACCTCGCCCGCAACGCCCGGAAGGGGAGCGTTTTCCACTCGGACGCGACAACTGGATACCCTCTCAGGTAGCCCTGTCCGCAAACCGAGGATGTCCGACATGATCGAGCCCGTGCAGCTGCCGTCGCCGTGGCGGGACGCACGCCTGACCGTCGTGGTGCCCACCTACAACGAGGCGGGCAACCTCCCGGCGCTGGTCGAGCGGCTGCTCGCGCTGCCGCTGCCGGGGCTGCGGATCCTCGTCGCCGACGACAACTCCCCCGACGGCACCGGCGAGGTGGCCGACAAGTTGGCCATCGAGCACCCGGATCGGATCGAGGTGGTGCACCGGGCCGGCAAGGAGGGCCTGGGCCGGGCCTACGTGGACGGGATCGGGCGTGCCCTCGACGGTGGCGCCGAGTACGTGGCCCAGATGGACGCCGACCTGTCGCATCCGCCGGAGGCGCTGCCGGGGATGCTCGGTGCCCTGCTCTCCACCCAGGCCGGCGTGGTGATCGGTTCCCGGTACGTGCCCGGTGGCGAGCTGGACGAGAACTGGCCGCTCTACCGCCGGGCGCTCAGCGGCTGGGCGAACCTGTACGTGCACACCCTGCTGCGGGTGCGGATCCGGGACCTGACGGCCGGCTTCAAGATCTGGCGGGCGGACGCCCTGCGGGACATCGGCCTGGACCGGGTGCAGTCCAACGGCTACAGCTTCCAGGTGGAGATGCACTACCTGGCCACCAAGCTGGGGCACACGATCCTGGAGGTGCCGATCCGCTTCGAGGAGCGGCGCGACGGCGAGTCGAAGATGACCACCGCCACCAAGATCGAGAGTGCGTTGATGCCCTTCCGCCTCCGCAACAAGCACCGCAACATCACCCGCTGACCCCTCCCCCGACCCGCACCCATCCGGGTTGATCAAGAGGTTTGCGTCAGATCCGGGCCGGACACCGACGCAAACCTCTTGATCAACCGGGTCTGGGGGCCGGTGGGCTCAGGTGGGGTAGACGGCTCTGTGTGCCTGGGCGATGGCGGCGGCGTAGGCGCGGCCGGTGAGCGCGCGGTCGCGGGCCAGCGCAGCGCGGGCCGCGTTCGCGCCTGGCGCGCCGTGCACCCCGCCGCCGGGGTGCGCCGACGAACTGGCCAGGAAGAGCCGGTCCACCGGGGTGTCCGCCCGGCCCAGGCCGGGGATCGGACGCAGGAACAGCTGCTGGTAAGCGGCAGCCGTGCCACCGCCGAGCGCCCCGCCGACCAGGCTCGGGTTCTCCTTCTCCAGGTCGGCCGGCCCGGCCACGTGCCGGCCCACGATCAGTTGCCGGAAGCCCGGAGCCGCCGCCTCCAGCACGTCCTCCATCCGCTGCACGTGCCCGACGACGTCGTCGGCCCGCCAGTCCCGCCGGAACGGCAGGTGGGTGTACGCCCACAACGACTCGGTGCCCGGCGGGGAGTGGCTCGGGTCGGCCACCGACATCTGCCCCACCAGCAGGAACGGGTCGCGGGGCAGCTCGCCCCGGGCCAGCTCGCCGGCGTAGTGGGTGAGCCCGTTCAGGTCCGCGCCGAGGTGCACGGTGCCCGAGCCGGCCACCTGCCGGTTCGTCCACGGCACCGGCGCGGAGAGCGCCCAGTCCACCTTGAGCGTCGACCCGTCCCAGCGGAAGTGCGCCAGGTCCTCGACCAGCCGGGACGGCAGCGCCGCAGCGCCGACCAGGTCGAGGTAGAGCGCGGGGGCCGGCACGTCGGCGAGCACGGCCCGGCGGGCCCGCCACAGCGCCCCGCCGACGGTGCGGACGCCCATCGCCCGGCCGCGGGCGGTGAGCACCCGGTCGACGGCGGCGCCGTAGATGATCGTCCCGCCGCGCTCCTGGAGGCGGTCGACGAGCGCGTTGGTGATCTGCTGCGCGCCGCCGTCCGGGACCGGCCAGCCGACCTGCTGACCGAGCATGGCCAGCAGCCACCCGTACACCCCGGAGCCGGCCTCCTCCGGGGACAGGTCGGTGTGCAGGGCGCAGCCGGCCAGCAGCGCCGGCCCGCCGGGGCCGTCGAAGAGTTCGTCGCCGAGCTTGCGCACCGGCACCACGAGCCGCCGGGCCAGCCGTAGCGCGCCGGCGATCCGCAGCCGGCGCAGCAGACCCAGCCCGCCGCGTACCGGCGGGAACGGCGTGGTGATGGTGTCCAGCATCGGCTCGGCCACGTCGAGCCAGTCGGTGTACGCGTTGAGCCAGCGCTTGCCGTCACCGGGGGCGAACTGCTCGAGCGAGGCGGCTGTGACGTCCGGATCCCGGTTGATCACCGCGGCCCGCCCGTCGGGCAGCAGGTGCGCCAGCACGTCCGGGGCGTGCCGCCAGGACAGGCCGTGCCGGCCCAGATCGAGCCCGCGCAGCACCGGCGAGGCGTACCCCAGGGGGTAGAAGGAGCTGTAGAGGTCGCTGAGGTAGCCGGGCGCGGTCACCTCGCCGGAGCGGACGGCCCCGCCGGGCACGGCGGTGGCCTCCAACACGACCACGTCCCATCCGGCGTCGGCAAGCAGGTTGGCCGCGACCAGACCGTTGTGACCCGCCCCGACGACGACGGCGTCCGCGCTCTGCGCGCCGGTGGTAGTCATCCGATCCGGCTACCCGGCGCGCAACCGGGCGAAACGCGTTTGCCTCGCCCGGGCCCGGGCATCCAGCGCCGCATGTACACGGTTGCGCAGCTGGTGGGCGGGGTGTGGGGTGCGGGCGGCGACGGCGGTGAGCTGGTCGTGCACGACCCGGCGGACGGTTCGCCGGTCAGCACGGCGCCGGTGGCCACCGACGACGAGGTCGGCAAGGCGGCACAGGCGGCGCGCGGCGCGGCGGACCAGTGGGCGGCGACCGCGCCGGCCGCGCGGGCGGCGGCGCTGCACCGGGCCGCGGACGCGGTGGCGGCGGCCACCGACGAGCTGGCGGCGGCGGTCACGGCGGAGATGGGCAAACCCCTGGCGGACGCCCGCGGCGGCGTCGAGGCGGGCATCGGCACCCTGCGACAGTACGCGGAGCTGGCCCCGCTGCGCGGCGGGCGGACGCTCAACGGCGCGCAGGACGCGCTTGACTTCATGACCCCGCAGCCGCGCGGCGTGGTGGCCGCGATCACCCCGTGGAACGACCCGGTGGCGGTCTCCTGCGGGCTGCTCGGCGCGGCCCTGGTCACCGGCAACGTGGTGCTCTACAAGCCCAGCGAGCGGACGCCGGCGACGGGTTGGCTGCTGGCGCGGGCGCTGGACGAGGCGCTGCCGGCCGGGGTGCTGTCGCTGCTCACCGGCGGGCCGCAGGTCGGTGCGGCGCTGGCCGCCCAGGAGGTCGACGTGGTGGCGCATGTGGGTTCCACGGCGACCGGGCGGGCCATCGCCGCGGCGGCGGCCCGCACCGGCGCGAAGGTGCTGCTGGAGAACGGTGGCAGCGACCCGCTCGTCGTCGACGCGGGCGTGGACCCGCAGTGGGCGGCGGAGCAGGCGGCGCTCGGCGCGTTCGCCAACGCCGGGCAGATCTGCGTCGCCGTGGAGCGGATCTACGTGCACCGGGACGTGGCCGAGGATTTCGTGGCGGCGCTGGTACGACGGGCGGGCGCGCTGCGGACCGGGCCGGGGCGGGACCCGGACACCGAACTCGGTCCGCTTGTCGACAGGCGGCACCGGGATCACGTGCACGGGCAGGTCGCGGCGGCCGTGGCGGCGGGTGCGCGGGTCCGCGTCGGTGGTGAGGTGCCGGACGGGCCGGGGGCGTTCTACCCGGCCACTGTGGTCACCGACTGCCGGCACGACATGCCGGTGGTGCGGGAGGAGACGTTCGGGCCGGTCGCCCCTGTGGTGGTCGTCGACTCGTACGAGGAGGCGCTGCGCTGTGCGGCGGACTCCCCGTACGGGCTGACCGCCACTGTGCTCACCGCCTCGATGACCCACGCGCAGCGGGCGTGGCGGGAGTTGCCGGTGGGGACGGTGAAGGTCAACTCGGTGTTCGGCGGGGCACCGGGCGGCGCCGCGCATCCGCGCCGCGCCAGCGGGCAGGGCTTCGGCTACGGCCCGGAGCTGCTCGACGAGTTCACCGCGACGAAGGCGGTACACATCGAGGCGCCGGCCGGCGGGCACTGGTGACGAGGCACGGGCGGACGCGACAGCGCCGCGCCCGCCCGTGCGTACCGTCGTGGGTGGTCAGTCGCCGCGGGCCTTGCGGGTGGCGCGGTCGTTCGCCTTCTCGATGGCCTTGACCAGCTCCGGCTTGGTCATGCTCGACCGGCCGGGTACGTCCAGCTTGCGGGCCACCGACATCAGGTGGTCCTTGGTGGCGTTGGCGTCCACTCCGCCGGCCGTGGGCTCGCGGCGTTCCGGGCCACCACCGGCCGCCTGGGCGTCGCTCGGGCCCTTGCGGCCCTTGGGCTCCCAGTGGTCGCCCACCTTCTCGAACTCGTGCTTCACCGCCGCGAAGGCGGTGCGGTGCGACCGCTCCCCCTCGCCGTAGGTCTCCACCGCCGAGTCGTGCGTCTTCTCCCAGGTGCGCTGCGCCTTGTCCGGGGAGCGTCGCAGCGTGCTGGGCATGTCCTCGCGCCCGGGCATCTCGTCCTCCTCCGTGTCGGTCAGATTCCCCTGTCGTTCCCGGGGCGCCCGCGGGCAAACCCCCTGGCGGGTTTGTCGATTTCCCGGCGCGGGTACCGGCCGGGCCAGGCCCGACCGGACGACCGGTCGTCCGGCGGCCGGGGGCGCACATGGGAGCGGGCATGACGACCACTGAGCCGGGTACGGCGCTCGACGGCACCTCCGGCGCACGGCTGCCCCGGCGGGTGCGTCAGCTGAACTGGCGGACCTGGCGTGGCGTGCTGGTCCGCAGCGTGCGGAACTTCGTCACCGACAACTGCTCGGACTGGGCCGCCGCGTTGACGTACTACGGCGTCCTGGCGCTCTTCCCGTCCGCCATCGTGGTGGTGGCCCTGGTCGGCCTGGTGTCCTCCGGTGAGCAGACCGTGGACACGGTTGTCGACCTCGCCAACCAGGTGGGCGCCGGGTCGGTGCTGACCGACGACGAGGGTGGCGTGGTCGGGGTGATCCGGTCGGTGGTGCTCGAACAGAGCAACCCCAAGCTGCTGTTGAGTTTCGGTCTGCTCGGCGCGCTGTGGTCGGCGTCGGGCTTCATCGGGGCGTTCACCCGGGCCTCCAACGCCATCTACGGGGTGACCGAGGGCCGGGCGGTGTGGAAGCTGCGGCCGTTGCAGATCGGCCTGGCCGCGATCACGCTTGTGCTCCTCGCGGTGGTCGCCCTGGGGCTGATCGTCAGCGGCCCGGTCACCGACGCGGTCGGCGACCTGGTCAACGCCGGTGGCCTGGCCCGCACGATGTGGAGCGTGGCGAAGTGGCCGGTCCTCGCCATGATCATGATGGTGCTGCTGTCGCTGCTGTTCTGGATCGCACCGAACGTACGCCAGCCCCGGTTCCGCTGGCTCACCCCGGGCGGCGCGGTGGCGCTCGTCTCCTGGGCGCTCGTCTCCTTCGGCTTCGGTTTGTACGTCGCCAACTTCGCCTCGTACGACGCCACCTACGGCAGCCTGGGCGCGGCCATCGCGTTCCTCGTCTGGCTCTACCTGTCGAACTCGGCGCTGATGCTGGGCGTGCAGATCAACGCCGAGGTGCAGCGCGGGCGGCAGTTGCAGGCCGGCGACCCGGACCCGGAGGAACCGGTGCTGCCGCCCCGCAAGCCCGCCGACGACTGAGCCGCCAAGGCCCCGGATGTCCGGTCCGGGGGCCGGTTCGTGGTCGGGTGCCGGTTTACCGGCCCCGGGGTCGGGTAGCGCAGAAGGCATGGAGCGTGGCAACAGCAAGCACGGACCGAGGATCGACGAGCAGATGAGCCAGGAGGTCAGCGGCCTCGTACAGGGGCCGGGGACCGGTGGCTCTCGGGTCGACGAGTTCCGGGTACCGGAGCCGGCCGGCGAGGACCAGCCGGAGGCGACCACCGCCCCGGCCGGCGAGACACGCACCGGCGCCCCCAAGGGGATGAGTTCCGAGGATGTCGAGCAGCGCAGCCGGCTCGGCCGGTTCATCACGCTCAGCGCCCTGCCCGGCGACCGGGAGACGCTGGTTGCCAACGCCCGGGACAACGACGCGCCCGACGACATCGTCGCGGCGCTGGAGCGGCTGCCCGAGGGCACCCGGTACCAGACGGTCTCCGAGGTGTGGGCCGCGCTCGGCAACAAGAACGAGACCACCCGTTGGTGACCGGGTCGCCCCCCGATCCGGGCCATCACCGACGGCCGAAGGAGGTTCCCAGATGAGTGGCGTTACCGAACACGTCGACGTTGCCGTACCCGTCCGTACCGCCTACGACCAGTGGACGCAGTTCGAGGAGTTCCCCCAGTTCATGGAGGGTGTGCAGGAGGTCCGTCAGCTCTCCGACACGCTTACCCACTGGACTGTGGACATCGCCGGGGTGAAGCGGGAGTTCGACGCCGAGATCACCGAGCAGCTGCCCGACGAGCGGGTGGCCTGGCGTTCCACGGGCGGTACGCAGCAGGCGGGTGTGGTGACCTTCCACCGCCTGGACGAGGACAAGACGAGGGTCACCCTCCAGCTCGAGTTCGAGCCGCACGGGGTGGTCGAGCAGGCCGGCGACAAGCTCGGCATCGTCGACCGGCGGGCCAAGGGCGACCTGGAGCGGTTCAAGACCTTCATCGAGCGGCGCGGTCAGGAGACCGGCGCCTGGCGCGGGTCGGTGGACCGCCCGCAGCCGTGATTTCCAGTACCACCCACGCGATGGCCGCCGGAGTTCCGGCGGCCATCGCCGTGTCCGAGCCCGCCCCCGCGGCGCCGTTTGCGATCTTCGCGCCCGGGTACGGCTGAGGGCATGACCGACGACAACAGGGTGTGGCGGGACGAGGAACGGCTCCCACTGGAGGAGTTGGAACGCGCCGTGGCGGGCTCCAGCCTCGACGGGCAGGCCGACGACGTGACAGGCAACGACGCCGGTGAGGAGGCCGCGTTCGGGCACGGGCCGGCTGCGGTGGACCGCGCCGGGCAGGCCCGGGGCGCCGGCCGGGAGCCGACCGACCCGGAGCGCGCCTACCGTCCCTCCACCACCGGCCGCACCGGACCGGACAACGGCTGAGCCGACTCGGGCCCGGGGCGTCCGACCGGCCGGCGGGGCCGGCGGGCGCCCAGCTCGTACAGCACGAACAGCGCCACCGCGAGCACCACCAGGGCCGGCCCGAGGACCTGCACCGACAGGGCGTCGATCAGGACGCCGAGCCCACCGGGTACGAGCGCCGCACCGAGCCCGGCGGCGCCGATCTGGAGACCGATGGCGCGGTCCGCGTGGGCCGCGCCGACCCGGTCGGCGGTGGTGAGGGTGAGCAGCGGGAACACCGGCGCGGCCGCGAAGCCGACCACGACGAGGCCGACGACGGCAAGCGCTGCCGACCCGGGTACGGCGATCAGCGCCGCCCCGACGACCATCCCGGCCAGGCTGGCGCGCAGCACGAGCCGGGTGCCGAGCCGCTCGGCCACCACGCCCTGCACCACCCGGCCCACGAAGAGACTCCCCCAGTACGCGGACACGCAGCCTCCGGCGACGGCAGCGCTGAGCCCGCGCCCCTCGGTGAGCAGCAGGAACGCCCACAGCCCGGCGGACACCTCGATCGCCACGTACAGCGCGAAGCCGACAGTCCCCGACCAGACCGCCGGCAGCCGCAGCGTGGCGCGTACCGGCACGAGGACCGCAGGTGTGGTCGGTGCCGGCGCGGCACCCGGATCGGTGGGGGCGCGGTGCCAGGCGCGCACGGTGAGCGCGAACGCGGTAGCGAGGGCGAGCTGGGCGGCGGCCACGATGCCGTACCCCCAGCGCCACGCCAACCCGGCGCTCAGGGCACCGGTCATGATCAGCGGTCCGATCGCCACACCCAGGCCGAAGAAGGCGTGCATCCAGTTCATGTGTCGGGGGCCGAACGCTCCTGCAGCGTACGCGTTGAGCCCGGAGTCGATCGCGCCGGAGCCCAGCCCGAGCAGCAGCGCGCAGCCGACGATGACGGCGAGCCCCGGGCTCACCGTGTAGCCGGTGAGCGCCAGGCTGGCCAGCAGGGTGCTGCCGGCGAGCAGCGCGCCCACGCCGACCCGGGCGAGCGTGAACCCGGCCAGCACGCTGGAGGTCAGGTAGCCGACGGTGCCGGCGGTGAGCAGCAGCCCGACCGCCTTGGTCGGCACGTCGAAGTCAGCCCGGATCGAGGGCCAGCCGACGCCGAGCAGGCCGTCGGGCAGGCCGAGACTGACGAACGCGAGGTAGGCCAGCAGCAGCAGTGAGGCGCGGGGCGCGGGCGGAGTGGACACGGGACAGCATCCTGCCGCAGGCGCACCTTACCGTCATCGCCGGACACGGGCCTCCCGCGACAAGAAGTGGTGTCCGGACGGTCGAGAAAACGGACAGCTCATCCAGAATCGGCCGATCGGAGGACGGCAAGCCGGCTGGTTCGCGTAAGAATTTCGGAATGCATCAAGGCTCCGGAATCCTCTCCCCGCGTCAGCGCCGGCTCGCCTGGCTCGGCTTCCTGCTCGCCGCGCTCCAGGCGCCGGTCTCGGCCCGACTCGTCTCCGACGACTCCTGGCTGTTCAGCCTCTGCGTCGCGCTGATGGTGGCCACCGTGATCATCGCCGACGACGCGGCACGCCGTCGGCCCACAGGCGCGACAGGCGACTAACCGCCGCTGGCGGGCCGGGCCTCGTGCCCCGGCCTGCCCGGGCTGCGGCGGCGCTCCTTCATCTCGGCCTCGTAGAGGTGCCGCCGCCCACCCACCAACTCGTCCCGGGCCCGCCGGTCCAGCTCCCGGAACAGCGCGTGGTAACCGTCGTCGAAGTCCTCGACGATCTGGAACGTCCACCGCCCGGCGATGACGTTGCGGCCCACCAGCTCGGTGGCGATCCGGTCGGCGAGCTGCGGGTGCCCGGCCGCGCGGAACTGCTCCACCGCGTCGTCGAGCATCAGGTCGGCGTGCCCGATCAGCTGGTGCAGCGAGTACAGGTGCCCCCGGGCCCTCTCCACGCACTCAAGCGCCTCGCTGAGCTTGCCCAGGGCGGCGACCGTCTCGTCGCTCACCCCGTCCGGTCGGCGGTGCCGCTCGTCCGGCCCGTCCGCTCGCTGTCCCATCGGTGCCTCCGTGCTCTGGTGTGTGCCGTGGTTCTCCTGCTGCCCCGTCTGTGCCGGATCAACCCTCGCGGCCAGCCCGGGTCGTCCGGTGGCGGTGCCGACACCCGCCGAGCGGCCGAGGCCGGGCCGCTCACCTGTCGGTTAGCCTCGGTCACCATGCGTGTGCCGTTCACCCGGGTCGCCTCCCGTACCGCCGTCGACTCGGCGCGGTCCACCCTGGCCGCCCTCACCGTCTCCGTGGGCACCGTCGGGCTCGCTGCCGCCGCCACCCGCCCCGGGCTGCTCGCCCTGGTCGACCAGCACGCCGCGGCCGTACGGGACAGCCTCGACGGCGACCGGCAGCCCCTGACGGCGGCGTCCCTCGCCGGCTACGCCGAGGGCCTGCGCGAAGCGGCCCTGGAGCACGGGTGGACCCCGCCACACGGCCCGGTGGACTGGAGCGAACCGGAGTGGCCGCTCGCCCGACTGCTCGCCGTCTGCGCGCTGGCCCGTTCACTCGACGGGGCCTGAGCCGCGCGGAAGAGGGTGCCCACGCGGACGCGCGAACACCCTCTTCCCGGTACGACCCGGCCGCTACGGGCGGTACTGCCGGGCCTCGTCGACCCGGGGCATGGCCTGGGTGCGGTCGCCACCTCGGTCGGCCATCTGCCGCTCCATGTCGCTACGCCCGGCCGCCGTGGCCTGACGCTGCTGCTGCACCGCCCGCGCCTCCCGCGCGGCCCGGTCCAGCCAGCCGTCCCAGCGCTTCTGCATCGGCTTCACCAGACCACCGCCGACACCGACGATCAGGATGCCGGCCACCGTGGCGAGCACCGCGATCAGCACCGGAGTGGTAACCGTGGTGGCGATGCCCACCTGGTTCAGCGCGGCGATCACGCCGAGGGCGATGATGAAGATCGCCGTCAGGTCGGCCAGGACCTTGCCGTACGAGAGCCCGCCCAGCGCCCCGGCGACCAGATCCCGGACGGCGTTGGCGATCGCGGCAGCCACCACCACGATGACGATCGCGATGAAGGCCCGCGGCAGCCAGGCCACCACGCCGCTGATCAGGTCACTGATCGCGTTGGGACCCCAGACTCCGAACGCGAACTGCAGCGTGAACAGCAGTACCGCGTAGTACGCCAGTCTGGCCAGAATGTCGCTGGCGTCGTACTTCGTTCTCTCCAGGGCCCGTTTGATGCCTCCGCGTTCGACCGCTTCGTCGAAGCGCACCCGTTCTAGCACCGTATCCACGATCTTGAGGACGGCTCTGGCGATGAGCCAGCCGACCACGAGGATGACGATGAAGGCCACTGCCTTCGGGATGAAGAGCAGCACCGACCTCCAGGTGTCGGCGATGGCATCGCCGATGTCGGCCTGCCGGACCGCGAGGGTTTTCAGCATGACGTCCCTCCTGTCGCATGGACTGCGCCGGGCGCATACCCGGCCGGCGGTGCGGCAGTCCGCGCGGCTCGCGGAGTTTTTTCCGACAAGCCGGCGGAGAAGGGCCCTGAACTGGCCGAACAGTCACCACGGCGGCACCCACGACGACCCGCCGCCATGATCGGATGTCGTTTTCGCGGGGCCGGATAGGCTGCGGACATGCCAGGAACGGTCGGGCGAGTCCCCACGCCAGCAACTCCGGGCCCCGGCGCATCCACCGGGGCGGGGGCGGACGCCGGCGTGCTCGCCCACGACTGGGCCAGCACCCCGCTGGGCCCGCCCGAGGCGTGGGACCCGTCGGTCCGGGCCGTGATCGAGTTGATCCTCGCCTCGCCGATGCCGATGGCACTGGCGTACGGCGACGATCTCGTGCTGCTCTACAACGCCGGGTACGCCGAGCTGCTGGGCAGCAGACACCCCGACGCCCTGGGCCGCCCGGCCGCCGAGGTGTACGCGGAGGTCTGGGCGCTGCCCGGCGTCGGTGAGGTGATCGAGCGGACCTACCGGCAGGGCGTGTCGTTCCTGGAGAAGGAGTCGACTGTCCCCCTGGTGCGCGAGCACGCCGCAGTGGCGGAGCAGGCGGTCTTCACCCGGGGTTACTCGCCGGTGCGCGACAGCGCCGGACGGATCGTCGGCATGTTGACGGTGGCCGCCGAGACCACCCACGTCACCGAGCAGTTGCAGAGCCTCAGCGAGGTGGCCGCCGCGCTCGCCGGCACGCTCACCCTCGACGACGTGGCCCGGGTGGCGTTGCGGCACACGATAAACGCCTTCGACGCCGACCAGGTGGCGTTCGCGGTGGACGAGGGCGGCGGTGGTTGGCGGACGGTGCGCAGGGTGCGCGGTGAGCTGATGGACGAGGCCGACGAGCGCCTCCCGCCGCTGTGGCGGCGCGTACCGGCGGACTGGTCGGCCCCCGTGGTGCGGGTGGCGCGGGCCGGTGACCCCTCGTTCCTGCGGGACGGGCAGCCGCTGCGCGAGACCGCTGTCGACCGCCACGATCAGAAGATCCGGTCGATGGCGGCCCTGCCGCTGGGCACCTCGGTGGTGCGCGGCGGGTTGGCGGTCGGCTTCCAGGCGACACACGCCTGGTCGGCCGCCGAGCGGGCGTTGCTCGCCGCGTCCTGCGAGCTGATCGGCCAGGCGGCGGAGCGGGCGCGTCGCTTCGAGACCCAGCACGGCACCGCCCAGTTGCTGCAACGCAGCATGTTGCCGGCGCACCTGCCGGACCTGCCCCGGCTGCGGATCGCGGCCCGCTACGACCCGGGGGTGGACGGCAACGCCGCGGGCGGGGACTTCTACGACGCGTTCCTGCTGCCCACCGGCGACCTCGGCGTGGTGCTCGGCGACGTGGCCGGGCACGACGTGCAGGCGGCGGCGCGGATGGGACAGGTCCGCGCGGCCCTGCGGGCGCTGGCCCTGGCCGACCCGGCCCCGGACGCGGTGCTGGCCGGACTGGACCGGCTGGTGACCAGCCTCGGCGCGGAGGCCGGCACCGACGAACTGTTCGTCACAGTGGTGTTCGGGGTCGTCGACGCGGACCGCCGGCAGGTCACCCTCGCCAGCGCCGGTCATCCGGCCCCGCTGATCCGCCGCAGCGACCCGGACGGCCGTTCCCGCGCCGAGTACGTGGACCTGCCGGCCGGCCCTCCGCTGGGGCTCGGCGGTCGGCCGGTCACCGCCACCGTGCCGCTCCGTCCCGGCGACACCCTGTTGCTCTTCAGCGACGGTGTGGTGGAGCGCCGTCGGCAGAGTCTCACCGCCGGGCTGGACTCCCTCGTCGACGCCGTCGCGAAGGCCGCCAGCAGCGATCCGCGCGCGCTGTGCGCGGTGGCCACCGCCGCCGTGCCCGGTGGCACCGAGGACGACGTGGCAGTCCTCGCGGTCGAGCACGCGCTCAAGCCGAGCCGTTCGGCGAGCATGGAGGTGCCGGCGGAGCCGACCGCGCCGAGTCGGGTACGGCACTGGATGACCGGCCAGCTCACCGAGTGGCAGGTGCCCGAGTCGGTGATCGGCGCGGCGGTGCTCTGCACGAGCGAGTTGACCACCAACGCCCTCCTGCACGCCGGCACCGCCGCCCGGGTGGAGATCGACCTCAGCCCGGAGCGGCTGCTGGTCTCGGTCGCCGACACCGGTACCCGGGGCACCGTGACCCGTACCCGCACCGACACGTTGAGCAGTCGGGGCCGTGGCCTCGGGCTGATCGAGCAGCTCAGCGACGCCTGGGGCACCGATCCGACGGTCCGCGGCTCCACGGTGTGGTTCGAGATCCTCGTTCCGGCCGTGGAGCGCCGCTGACGGAGCGGGCGCCCGCACGAATCAGCCGACCGCCCAGCGGGTAGGGGGATGCGCATGGCCACTGACCGACCCGCGGGCGTCCTTTTCGACGTCGACGGCACCCTCGTCGACACCACCTACCTGCACACCGTGTCCTGGTGGGAGGCTCTGCGCCAGACCGACCAGCCGGTGCCGATGGCGACGGTGCACCGGTCGATAGGGATGGGCGCGGACAAGCTCCTCGACCATCTGCTCGGCCCGGAGCGGGACCGCGACGCCGACCAGAAGCTGCGCGACGCGCACGACACCCTGTACGCCGAGTACTGGGAACGCCTCACCCCGCTGCCCCGGGCGGCTGACCTGCTGCGCGCCTGCGCCGAGCGGGGCCTGCGGGTGGTGCTGGCGACAAGCGCGTCGGAGCACGAGGTCGGCGCGCTACGCCGAGCGCTGGGCGCCGACGACGTCGTGGACACCGTCACCTCCTCGGCCGACGCGGAGCAGAGCAAGCCGGCCCCGGACATCCTGGTGGCCGCGCTGGAGCAGTCCGGGCTGGACGCCGAGCGGGTGGTCTTCGTCGGCGACTCGGTGTGGGACGTCGCGGCGGCCGGCAAGCTCGACATCCCGTGTGTGGGCCTGACCTGCGGCGGCACCAGCCGCGGCGAGTTGGCCGGCGCCGGGGCGGTGGCGGTGTACGACGACCCGGCTGCCCTGCTCGCCGAGCTGTCCACCTCTCCCCTGACCCGGGCGAGGTGAAGTCCACTCGGGTTGGTCGGGCCGCGTACGCATAGCCGGAGTTCCGCCGGGGCATGGTCACCACCTGCCCGCAACCAGTGGGCGCGGGCGGAAGGTGGCATGGTGGAGCCGGTAGACGTGGCGTTCGCTCTGGTGGGCCTGGGTGCTCTGCTCGCAGGGATCCTGCCCCGGGTGCTGGAGCATCGTCCACTGTCCATGCCCATCGCCTTTCTGGGCCTCGGCATGCTTGTCTTCCTGCTGCCGGTGGGTCTGCCCACACCGGACCCGCTGGCCCATCCGGCGCTGGCCACCCACCTCACCGAGATCGGGGTGATCGTCGCCCTGATGGGCGCCGGGCTCAAGATCGACCGCCCGTTGAGCTGGGCCCGCTGGTCGTCGACCTGGCGGCTGCTGGCCATCGCGATGCCACTGTGCATCGCGGCAGTCGCGTTGCTCGGCTGGTGGTGGGCGGGCCTGGTTCCGGCGGCGGCGCTGCTGCTGGGCGCTGCGCTGGCCCCGACCGACCCGGTGCTCGCCGCCGACGTGCAGGTCGGCGAACCGACCGATGTCGAGGACTCCGAGGACGAGGTCCGCTTCGCACTGACCTCCGAGGCCGGCCTCAACGACGGGTTGGCGTTCCCGTTCGTCTACGCGGCGATCGCCATCGCCTCGACGAGTCTCGCCCCGGGCGACTGGCTGGCGAAGTGGTTCACGGTGGACGTGCTGTGGAAGGTGTCCGTCGGTGTCGGCGGCGGCCTGCTCATCGGCTGGCTGCTCGGCAAGCTCTTCTTCCGGGCGCCCAGCAAGCTGCGGCTGGCCCGGCACGCCGAGGGTTTCCTCGCGTTGGCCGCCACCTTCCTGGCGTACGGCCTGGTGGAGGTGGCCGGCGGGTACGGCTTCCTCGCGGTGTTCGTGGCTGCCCGGGCGATCCGGGCGGCGGAGCGGACCCACGAGTTCCACGCGGTGCTGCACGACTTCGCCGAACAGATCGAACGACTGCTGACGCTTGTGCTGCTGCTCCTGCTCGGCGGCGCGATCGTGGGCGGGCTGCTCGCCCCGTTGACCTGGCAGGCGGCCACGGTCGGGTTGGCGCTGGTGTTCCTGATCCGGCCGCTGACGGGCTGGCTGTCGCTGCGCGGGGCTCCGGGACGTCCCGCCGAGCACTGGGTGATCTCGTCGTTCGGCATCCGCGGGGTGGGCTCGTTCTACTACCTCGCGTACGCCACCACGAAGGCCGACTTTCCGCAGGCGGAACTGCTGTGGGCCACGGTCGGGCTGGTGGTGCTCGTGTCGGTGGTGGTGCACGGCATCGCGGCGACCCCGGTCATGCAGCTGCTGGACCGCGAGGGCGAACGGACGTCCGATCCCGCCGAACGGGACTCCTCCGCCCAGCCCGTCGCTGCCGCCGGACACGGCTGAGCGGGCGACGACCCCCTCAGGCGAGGCGGGCGGCCAGCGCCCGGCCGAGGTCCCGTCCGGAGCGCCAGGCGGTCTGCACCCGGGGCTTGCCGAAGGCGTCACCGGCCAGGCCGATCCCGTCGGCGTCCAGGTGGAAGGTCTGGCCGCCGGTACCGCCGGTCGGGGCCGCGTAGGTCCACCTGTGCACGTGCACGTCGGTGGCCTGCTCGGGCAGCCCCAGCAGGTCCCGTACGGCCTGCGCGATCGCCGGCCCGGCCCCGGTGGGCTGGGCGAGGTGACCGCTGGCGAACGCGGGCACCGTGTGCGCGACAAGCACCGGCGCGTCGTCGCCGCGCCGGTCGCCGTCGTCGCAGACGAGGCTGAGCACCGGGTGGTCGTTGACGAACGCGCCGCCGAAGTCGGGCCAGCGGCGGCTCGGGAAGCGCAGCACGGCGGCGAGCGCCGGTGACCAGCTTTGCGCCTGCACGGCCCGGGTGGCGTCGGCGAGGGCCGGGGCGAGCAGCAGCGCCGCCTGCGGGCCGGGCATGGCCAGGACGACCGCCGCGCACGGCTCGCCGTCCACGACCGGCCCGGGATCGACGCCGAGCACCAGCCGGTCGACTGTCACCGGCAGCGGGGCGGCCAGGTCCTCGACGAGCGAGCGGAGCCCGCGCGGCGCGGCGAAGCGCATCGGCCCGGGCACGTCGTGGCGCCCCTGCCTGTCGTACGCCTGGAAGGTGTCGGTCCACTCCCGGACCAGACCGGCGGAGCGCCACCGCTCGACGACGACTGCGAAGTCCGGGTCGCTGACGGTGAAGTACGCGGCACCGATGTCGGCGGGGCGCCCGGCGAAGCGTTTGCTGGCCATCCGGCCGCCGCAGACGTGCCCCCGCTCGCGCAGCCGCACCGGCACGCCCGCACGTGTCAGCTCCACCGCGCAGGCCACTCCGGCGATGCCCGCTCCCACGACCGTCACGCTCATCGGCTGATCGTAGGCGGCGGGTGGGCATGAACCACCGATGATCGGGGTACTGGCACACCTGTTCGAAGAAAGGGTGATGACCGATGACGGACCGCAGCAACGAACAGGCCGACCCGCGCGGCGCGATCAAGGACCCGGACGAGTGGGTGACCGGCGACGAGCCGCCGACCGCGGCGCAGGAGTCCTACCTGAAGACGCTCGCCCGGGAGGCCGACGAGGATCTTCCGGACGACCTCACCAAGGCCGAGGCGTCCAAGCGGATCGACGACCTCCAGGCCGAGACCGGCCGGGGCCGGTAGCTCCTCCCCCACCCCGGCGATCGTGCGCCCACTGTCGCGCCGGACCGGCCGACAGGGCACGGAACGGCAGCGAGCGCACGGTCGCCGGGGTGTGTCAGGGGCGGGGCAGGCGGTGCAGGCGCACGCCGGTCAGGCGGCCGTCGGTGATCTCGGCTTCCAGGTAGGTGGCGTGCGGCTGGGAGCGGCGGTCGGTGGGTGAGCCGGGGTTGAGCAGGCGCAGGCCGCCAGGCGCCTCGGTGTCCCAGGGGATGTGCGAGTGCCCGAACACGAGCAGGTCGACGTCGGGGTAACGCGCCGCGCACCGCTGTTCGCGTCCGGTCCGGGGCCCGGTCTCGTGCACCACGGCGACCCGCAGGCCGTCGAGGTCCACCCGGGCGACCTCGGGCAGCCGGGCGCGCAGCGCCGGGCCGTCGTTGTTTCCGTACACGCCGATCAGCCGCCGGGACCGCGCGAGCATCGCGTCGAGCAGCGCCTCGTCGACCCAGTCACCGGCGTGCACCACCACGTCCGCCGCCTCGATCGCCGTCCACAGCGGCTCGGGCAGGTCCCGGGCCCGCTTGGGTACGTGGGTGTCCGCCGTGAGCACCAGCCGCATGCGGACATTGTCCCCCGCGTCCCGGCCGCCCGCCCGGCGACGCGGGCGATCCCGCGAGGGCACTGGTCACTGACGCACTGGGCTGAAGTGCGCCGGGGGCATGCCGAGCCCCCGCGCCACCGGGTCCCGCTCGACGTCGGTCAGCACACCGGCGGCGTTGATCAGACCGATGTGCGAGAACGCCTGGGGAAAGTTGCCCAGCTGCTCCCCGGTCAGCACGTCGATCTGCTCGGCGAACAGGCCGAGGTCGTTGACCCGCCCCGCCAACACACCGAACAGCTCGTGTGCCCGGTCCCGCTCGCCGGCCAGCGCCAGGCAGCACACCAGCCAGAACGAGCAGATGAGGAACCCGGCCGGGTCGCCGTCCCAGCGCCGCAGCAGCCCGTCGTGCGACAGCCCCTGCTCGACGACGCGGATCGTCGAACGCATCCGTGGGTCGTCGGCCCGCAGGAAACCCACCAACGGCATCACCAGCACCGACGCGTCCAGTTCGTCGGACTCGAAACTCCCGGTGAACGACTGGAGCCGCTCGCTCCACCCCCACTCTAGGATCTCCGCGCGCACCTCGTCGCGGGCGGCCGCCCAGCGGGCCACGTCCTGCGGCCCGCCGAGCCGGTCACCGAAGCGGACCGCCCGGTCCAGGGCCACCCAGCACTGCACCTTCGAGGACACGTGGTGGTGTTGCACGCCGCGCTCCTCCCACATCCCCGCGTCGGGCAGCATCCAGACCCGTACGGCCTGGTCGGCGAGCACCCGCAGGACGTGCCGCACCTGCGGGTCCAGCGGCTCCAGCTTGTCGCGCATCAACCAGGCGGCGTCCATCGCCTCGCCGAAGATGTCGGTCTGCCGCTGCTGCCAGGCGTTGTTGCCGATCATCACCGGCGGGCTGTCGCGGTAGCCGCCGAGCTGCTCCAGGCGGTGCTCGGTGAGGTCCCGCTCGCCGAGCACCCCGTACATGATGGGCACCGGCTCGTCGTCGACCCGGCCCATCGCCCGACCCAACCAGGCGAACTGCCGCTGCACCTCCTCGACGCACGCCGACCGCCACAGCGCCCGCAGCGTGAGACTGAAGTCGCGTACCCAGACGTAGCGGTAGTCGTAGTTGCGCTCCCCACCGACCTCCTCCGGCAGCGAGGTGGTCACCGAGGCCACCACCGCCCCGCTCGGCCCGTACGTCATGCCCTGCACCACGGGTCGGCTGCGCCGCACCTGCTCCGGGTAGAGGCCCTGGTAGTCGTGCTGCTCGGCCCAGGACCGCCAGCCGGCGACGGTGTCGGCGATGGTCTCGTCCGCGTCCGGCACCTCGGGCAGGGGCGAGTCGTAGGTCGGGGCGTACCCGAGGGAGAAGTTGCGCGTCTCACCGGCGCGGACGGTGAACGACGCGGTGGCCTCGCCGTCGCCGCTGCTCAACCGCACGTCGCTGCGCAGCGTGAGCCGGGCGGCCCCGGCGATGGCCTCCAGCATGTCGTCCCGCTCGACCAGGTACGCGATGGCGCGCCCGTACTCGAAGCGGGGCCGGTAGAGCACCCGCATCGGCACCGCGCCGGACAGCCCTCGCAGACTGCGGACCAGGACCTGCGGCGAGTGCACTCCGATCTCGTGACCGCGCGCGCCGGGCTCGAAGGCCAGCGCGTCGGTGAGCGCGACCTCCCCCTGCGCGGTACGGAACACGGTGCGCAGCACAAGCGTGTCGTCGAGGTAGCGGCGCTGCACGGTGAAGTCGACGGCCGGCTGGATCGCCCAGTGCCCGGCACCGTCGTCGAGCAGTCGACCGAACACCGACGGGGCGTCGAACCGGCCCGGGCACCACCAGTTGATCGAGCCCGAGGAGTCCACGAGCGCCGCGCTGCGGCCGTCGGCGAGGAACCCGTAGTCGCTGATCTGTCCGCTCTCCACCCGACTGCCTACCCGAGTGGTCCGCGCGCATTCCCCGGGCGCGACGGCAGTCGGCCGGGCGGTGGGCGTTACCGCTCGGCATCGGCGGGAACCCGGGACGCTGACCGAGGGAGGATGCTCATGACGTCAGCTTCGGGTCCGGCCGCCAACTGGCGGCCCGGCGCACAGGGTGGCGACCTGCTTCCAACCGGAGCGGCCGGCCGCCTGGCGACACCGGCAGGTGACGGGAACGGTCCGCAGACCGGCCCGCCGACCGTCACGATCGGCTCGTATCCGGACTATCCGTCCGCGCAGCGGGTGGTGGACCATCTCGCCGACAACCGCTTCCCGGTGGAGCACAGTGCCATCATCGGCACCAACCTCACCCTTGTGGAGACGGTGCTGGGGCGGATGACAACCGGACGGGCGGCTCTGCTCGGCGCCGGCACCGGCGCCTGGTTCGGGCTGTTCATCGGCCTGTTGTTCGGCATCTTCACGGTCGGCAACTGGCTGGCGGTGATCCTCGTCGGTCTGGTCATCGGTGCGATCTGGGGCGCCGTGTTCGGCGCTGTCACGCATGCGATGACGGGTGGGCGACGGGACTTCACCTCCGCCAGTTCGCTACGTGCCGGCCAGTACGCGGTGACCGTCGACGCGCAGCTCGCGGACCAGGCCCGGCAGTTGCTGGGTCGGATGGGGATGGGCAACCGCCCCGCCAACGCCTGAGTGGTCACGGTCCGACCGGCCGTCCCGGCTCCACGCCGGGGCGGCCGTCAGCCGTGGTACGCCAGTTCGCCGGCCCGCAGTGGCACGTCGACGCGGTTCTCCGGCGGCGCGAGCGGGCAGGCCCAGCGGTCGTCGTACGCGCAGCTCGGGTTGTAGAGGTAGTTGGCGTCGAGGCGGACCCGGTCACCGGGCAGCAGCTGGACGCCCCGGCCGAAGGTGCCCTTCACGGTGTCGGTGAGGTAGCGCCCACCGCCGTAGGTCTCGGGGCCGCACGTGGCGTCGCGCAGCGGCACGAACAGTCCACCCCCGTACGCCTCGATCCACCAGAGGGTCAGCGGCCCCCACGGTGTCTCGGCCACCGCGATGCGGCGGTACGCGACGACGCCGTCCGGCCCGCCGGTGTCGACCCGCAGCTCTCCGCTGGCCGGTCGCAGCGGCGCCTCGACCACGGCATCGGGGTTGGGCGGGTAGTAGCGCACTCCGGAGAACCCCTGACGCTCCGCGGCCGGGATCGGGCTCTGCCGGTGGGTGGCGAAGAGGTCGTCGCGGCCGGCACGGAAGCCGGCCAGGTCGACGTCGGAGAGGTAGAGCCGGGCCACCCGCTCGCGCCAGTCGGCCAGTTCCAGATCGTCCACGCCCCGAGCCTATGCCGGCCAGTTGCTCAGGACGGCGTCCAGGGCGTCCAGGGCCCGCGCCCAGGAGTCGTCGGTGCTGCGCGGGGTGTGCCGGAATCCCCCGGTCTTCTCCAGGCTCACGAATCCGTGGAAGGTGCTGTGCATCATCCGTACCGCGTCGGTCTGGTCCGGCTCTGCCAGGCGGTACCCGCGCAGGATGGCCCGGGTCATCTCCGCGTGCCGGACGCCGGCGCTGGCGGCCGCCGTCTCGGGGTCGAGGTCGATCTGCATGGCGGCGTACCGGCCCGGGTGTTCCATCGCGTAGGCGCGGTACGCGTTGGCGAAGGCCACCAGGGCGTCCTTGCCGGCGCGGCCGGCAAGCGCCGAGGCCACCCGGTCGGCCAGTTCGGAGAGCGCCAGCAGGGCCACCCGCACCCGCAGGTCGTGTGCGTTACGGATGTGGAAGTACAGGCTCGCGTCCTTGACGCCGAACTGGCGGGCGAGCGCGGCGACAGTGACGTTCTCCATGCCGATCTCGTCGGCCAGCTCCGCCGCGGCCAGGGTCAGCCGCTCGGCGGTCACCCCCGCACGTGCCATCCGCCACACTCCTCTAGTTTTTTGCCTAGGGCGACTAGGCTAGACCCTATGTTAGTCCCAACCGAGTCTGCCATCCGCGCCTCCTTCGTCAACACGACCCAGGGCGAGGCGAAGCGACTGGCCGTACCCAACGATCTCGAGTTCCGCCCCTGGCACGACCTCGACTTCCTCGGCTGGCGGGACCTGTCCGCACCGCAGCGGGCCTACCTCGTCACCGAGGCCGACAACGGACTGGTCGGCGTGGCGTTGCGCGTCGCGCCCCAGCAGACCGGGCGGGTCCGGCGCAGCATGTGCTCGCTCTGCCTGACCACGCACACAGGTGACGGCGTCTCGCTGATGACCGCCCGCAGGGCCGGACCCGACGGGCGGCAGGGCAACTCCGTGGGCGCGTACATCTGCTCCGACCTGGCCTGCTCGCTCTATCTGCGGGGCAAGAAGCACGCCGGGCCCCGCGTCTACGAGACCCTGACCGTGCCGGAGAAGATCGAGCGGACGAGGAGTCACCTCAACGCGTTCCTGCGCAGGATCACCGAGTGACGGTTCGCTGATCAGCGGTCGGTGGCCAGGCGGGCGTGCAGGTGCTCGTCGTAGCGGCGCCCGTCGCCGTACTGGTACGACTCGCGCAGCGTGCCCTCGGCGGCGTAGCCGGCCCGGTCGGCGACCCGGCAGGACGCCGGGTTGGCCACCGCGTGACACAACTCCACGCGGTGCAGCCGCAGGTCGGTGAACGCCCACTCGGTGAGCCGGACGACGGCGCGGACCGCCACCCCGCGTCCGCGCGCCGACGGCATCGTCCAGTACCCGATCGACGCGTCGCCGTGGTGGATGTGGTGCAGGGACACCGAGCCCAGCAGGTCACCGCCGTCCGCCGCGGTGACCGCCAGGGAGGCGTGGTCACCGGCGGACCAGTCGGCCCGGCGACGCACCCAGAGCAGCGCGTACTCGTCGTCGACCGGGCCGGCGGACTGCGGGTTCCACTGGGCGATGGCCGGGTCGCGCAGGGCGCCACGGACGGCGGGGGCGTCCGCGTCGCGCCAGGGGCGCAGCAGCAGGTCGGCGACGGCGAGTTCCACGTGTTCCACGGGGGCGGAGTCTGGCACATGGCCGGACCGGCCCGCCGCCCGATTTCCGTCCACGTCCTTCAAACCTGCACGACTTTCTCCCGCCGAGCGCTCCCTGTGACCCAGACGACGGCCAGAATCGGTATTTAAATTTTGAAAGAGTGCTACGGTCGGAGGCATGACAGAGAGCCTGGACAGCACCCGAGAGGCGGCCTGGCGCGCCTACATCGAGGCCAGCCAGCGTCTCTACACACAGTTGGAAGAGGACCTACGTGTCGACAGCGGCCTGAGCTTCGCCGACTACCACGTGCTTGTCGTGCTCTCCGAGGCGCCTGGCCAACGGCTGCGCATGGGCGAGCTGGCCAGCCGACTGATCTTCTCGCCGAGCCGACTGACGTACCAGATCACCTCCATGCAGCGTCGCGGCCTGGTCAGCAAGGAGCCCTGCCCGGACGACCGACGCGGCAACGAGGCGGTCCTCACCGCCGCCGGGCTGCTCACCCTGTCCGAGGCCGCACCCCACCATCTGGCGTCGGTGCGTACCCACCTGATGGACGACCTCGACGACGACGAGGTCGCCTGCCTCACCCGGGTCTTCGGCCGGCTCGGCGACCGCCTGCGGGCGGCCTGCCCCGCGCCGACCACAGACGCCACCAGTTAGGAGCCCCGCGATGCCCGCCATCACCGTCGACAACGTCCTCGTCCTGCCCCGCCTCCCGCGCCTCGACGAGACCACCAGATTCCGCCCGGTGCGCACGGTCACCACGGCCCCCACCGGGTTCGAGGGCGAGGGCTTCCCCGTCCGCCGGGCCTTCGCCGGGGTCTCGACAGCCGACCTGGACCCGTTCATCCACCTCGACCAGATGGGCGAGGTGGACTACGCGCCGGGCGAGCCCAAGGGCACCCCGTGGCACCCGCACCGCGGCTTCGAGACCGTGACGTACATCATCGACGGCGTCTTCGACCACCAGGACTCGCAGGGCGGCGGCGGCACTATCACCGACGGGGACACCCAGTGGATGACGGCCGGCAGTGGCCTGCTCCATATCGAGGCCCCGCCGGAGCACCTGGTGACGAGCGGTGGCCTGTTCCACGGCACCCAGCTCTGGGTCAACCTGCCCCGCTCGGCCAAGATGAACCCGCCCCGCTACCAGGACATCCGGGGTCGGGAGTCGGCGCTGCTCACCACCGGGGACGGCGGCGCGCTGATCCGGGTCATCGCCGGTGAGATCGCCGGGCACCGCGGTCCGGGGTCGACCTTCACCCCGATCACCATCACCCACGTCACCGTCCAGCCGGGCGCACAGGTCGACCTGCCCTGGCAGCCGGAGTTCAACGCCCTGGTCTACGTGCTCGGCGGCCGTGGCACCGTCGGCACGGACCGTCGGCCGGTGCGGACCGGTCAGCTCGCGGTGCACGGCGCGGGCGACGCGCTGCGGTTCAGCGCGGACACCGCGCAGGACAGCAACACCCCGGCGCTGGACCTCTACATCATGGGCGGCCAGCCGATCCGGGAACCCGTGGCGCAGTACGGCCCGTTCGTGATGAACACCCGGGACGAGCTGCTCCAGGCGTTCGAGGACTTCAGGGCCGGTCGGCTCGGCGTGATCCCGACCGGGCGGCTGCCGCACACCGGCGGCCAGGGCGCCCGGCCCTGACCCTCGCGACCGGCTGAGACCGGCGCCGGCGCCCCCTGTGTCACCGGGGCGCCGGCGCCGCCTCAGGAGACCGCGAATATCCCAGCGACACCGAGAATCACCATCACCAACACCGCTACCAGCGCACCCCGTTCGCTCTCCACCGCCGGCTCGCGGTACTCGGTCACGGGATTCGTCGTCTCGCGGGGCATAGTGCGGCCTCCTCGTTGGTGTCACATCGTCGTCGATGGCGTTGGCCAGGTCACCGGTGCGCCCGGCCGGGGTGCGAACCCGCGCCGCGGGTCCTACCGTGAGAACGTTGTCGACCTCCGGGGGGCTGGACGGTGCCGTTGCAGGACTGGTTCCTCACCGCGCGGGAACGGGCCAACCCGGTCTCTGGGTTACCCGTCTGGACCAGCGGAAACCTCGCCGAGCCGTTGATTCACGGCGCGGCGTACTTCGACCGGCTGGTCGACGAGGTGCAGGCGCTCACCGCGGGCGACCACCTGTTCTTCACGGACTGGCGGGGCGACCCGGATCAGCGGCTGCGACCGGACGGCCCGACCGTCGCCCAACTCTTCGCCCAGGCCGCGCAGCGGGGCGTGGTGGTCAAGGGGCTGATCTGGCGCTCCCACCTCGACGTGCTCGCCTACAGCGAGGCGGAGAACCGCAACCTCAGCGAGGCCGTCTCCGCGGCCGGCGGCGAGGTGCTGCTCGACCAGCGGGTCCGCCGCGGCGGCTCGCACCACCAGAAGCTCGTGGTGCTGCGGCACCCGAACGCCCCGGAGCGGGACATCGCGTTCGCCGGCGGGATCGACCTGTGCCACAGCCGCCGCGACGACGCCGCCCACCACGGCGACCCGCAGCCGGTGCAGATGTCGCCCCGGTACGGCCCCCACCCGCCCTGGCACGACCTGCAGCTCGCGGTACGCGGCCCGGTGGTCGGCGCCCTGGACACCGTGTTCCGGGAACGCTGGACCGACCCGATGCCACTGGACTCGGAGAACCCGATGGCGTACCTGCGGGACCGGCTGCGCGGCGCCGACCTCACGCCCGACCCGCTGCCCGAGCAGCCGGCCGACCCGCCCGCCTGCGGGCCGCACCACATCCAGGTGCTGCGGACCTATCCCGCCGTCCGGCCCCGCTACTCGTTCGCGCCGGACGGCGAACGGACCGTCGCCCGGGGCTACACCAAGGCGGTCCACCGGGCACGCCGGCTCATCTACCTGGAGGACCAGTACCTCTGGTCGACTGAGGTCGCGGACCTGTTCGCGCGGGCGCTCCGGGACAACCCCGAGCTGCACCTGGTGGCCGTCGTACCCCGGCACCCGGACGTGGACGGCCGGCTGGCGCTGCCGCCGAACATGGTCGGCCGGGAGCAGGCGCTGTCGCTGTGCGAGCGGGCCGCACCGGACCGGGTGCACGTCTTCGACGTGGAGAACCACGCCGGCGACCCGGTCTACGTGCACGCCAAGGTCTGCGTGATCGACGACGTCTGGGCCAGCGTCGGCAGCGACAACTTCAACCGCCGGTCCTGGACGCACGACAGTGAGCTGTCCTGCGCAGTGCTCGACGACACCCGCGACGAGCGGGAGCCCACCGACCCGGCCGGGCGGGGCGACGGGGCGCGGGTCTTCGCCCGGGACCTGCGACTGCGGCTCTGGCGCGAGCACCTGGACCGCGACCCGGACGGCCGGGACGACGCCGACCTGCTCGACCCCGCCGACGCCGTCGCGGCGATCACGGCCGCCGCCGACGCCCTGCAACAGTGGTACGACGACGGCCAGGTGGGTGAACGCCCACCCGGGCGGCTGCGCCCGCACCGACCCGAGCGGCTGCCGTGGTACACCCGCGCCTGGGCGCTGCCGGCGTACCGGTTGGTCTACGACCCGGACGGCAGGCCGCTGCGGGCCAGACTGGCGGGCACCTGGTGAACCGTCCGGGCCAGCTCCGGCATGCCGGTCGAGCCGGGATGCACGGTCAGCCCTCCGGGGTACGCGAACGAGGAGCGCGGGGAGAAGTAGCCGAAGCCGATGGTCAGCGGGTTGTCCGGTCGTAGCGCGTACAGCGGGTGCCCGGGCTGGAGGAACTCCACCGACTCGATCTCGAACGGCGCGACCGGCTCAGCCACGAACGGGTAGACCGAGCTGAGGAGCTGACCGTCGCGCCTGGTGAAGTAGCGGTGGTGCCCGCTGCTGATCACATGCCCGGTCTCCCCCACCCGGCAGCGGGCCCGGACCAGCGGCACACCGTCGATCTCGGTCTCGGAGCACAGGTCCTCGCCGTCGACCTCGATGTGGGTGCGACCGGCGAACGTCGGGGCGCCACGGGCGGCGGCGTACTCCCGCACGATTCGGGTGGAGGCCACGTAGTGGGTCCACCAGCCGCCCGGGTTGAGCCCTCCGGGCGCGTCCACGCCGGCCAGCGACACACCGAGGTACGTGAGCGAGTACGCGCCGAAACCGGAGGTCTGCGTCTCGTCGTCGACGACGTACTGGTTGAGGAACACCTGACGGTCGGCGCGGGGGCGCAGCCCCGCCGGGACCAGGGCGGCCACCGCGTCCGGATCCGCCGGCAGCCAGCTGAAGTAGAGCGTGCGACTGTTCACGACGAGCTGGGGAGCGGCTGGATCGAGCATGGTGCCTCCGAACCGGGTGTGTACAGGCGACGCTACGGCCGGTCCCAGCGGCGGGACAAGGACGGATAGGCGACACACCTGCCCCGTTGTCGGATTTCCTGTTGACCGTCCGGTGGCCGGAGTTGACCGATCGGTTCGACACCTGTGGGGCGACCGGGTGGCCCGGGACAGGTAAGAGACCTCACACTCCGCCAGACTTCCGCCCCACTTGAGCGTTTCGTGATTGAAAATCACATAAGTACATCAGCCTTTCGGCTAGATTTCGGCGAGACGATCAGGCTAAGGTGAGTCCCGAACGGCCCATACGAAGCTAAACCAAAAAGCGTCACGTCTTTTGTCCGCGGACGAGGTGCAGGGAGGACCACCCATGACCGCGCCAACGATCACCGAGCAGCCGAGCACCGCTGTTCGGAGCACCACCAAGCTGGACCCGCGCGCGCTCACCGACAGCGCCGCCGACCTGCTCAACGCCATGGCGGCACTGCCGGCCAACCACCCGTCCCGCGCCGCGCTGCGCGACCGGGCGATCGAAGCCTGGCTTCCCCTGGCGAACCACCTCGCCCACCGCTACAGCGGGCGGGGCGAGCCGACCGACGACCTGGCCCAGACCGCCGCCGTCGGCCTCATCAAGGCCATCGACAAGTTCGACCCGACGCGCGGCGTCGACTTCGCCGGGTACGCCATCCCCACCATCATCGGTGAGCTCAAGCGGCACTTCCGCGACCGCACCTGGGACATCCGGGTGCCCCGCCGCCTCCAGGAGCTGCGGCTGGCCATCTCGGACGCCAACAGCTCGCTGCTGCAGACCCTCGGCCGCTCGCCGACGGTCGCCGACATCGCCGCCCACCTCAAGCTCACCGAGGAAGAGGTCCTGGAGGGCCTGGAGGGTGCGCGCGCGTACAACGCGGTGTCGCTGTCCACCCCGACCGGCGACGGCGACCGGGCCACCGAGCTGGGCGACATGCTCGGCGGTGAGGACAACGAGTTCGAGCTGGCCGAGCTGCGAGTGGCCCTCGGCCCCGCGCTCGCCACCCTCGACGAGCGCGAGCAGAAGATCCTCACGCTGCGGTTCTACGGCAACCTGACCCAGTCGCAGATCGCCGACCAGATCGGCGTCTCGCAGATGCACGTCTCCCGGCTGCTGGCCCGGGCGCTGACCAAGCTGCGCGGCCAGCTCGACGGCACGTACTAGAACGCCTGACGAAGCGGGGCCGGGTCCAGCTGGACCCGGCCCCGCTTCGCGTCACACGCGATAGGTGTCACGCGGACGTGACAACTTCGGTCAGCTACCGATCGGGTCGCGCCACATCGGCCAGAACGGCGTGCCGTCGGGCACCCGGAACGGCTCACCGGCCCGGTAGCCGTGCTTGGCGTACAGGTCCCGGCTACGCGGACTGCTCGCCTCCAGGTACGCCGGCATCGCGTTGGCGTCCAGCCACGCGTGGTGGTGCTCCAGCAGCGCGGTGCCCAGCCCGCGCCCCTGCCGATCCGGCCGCGTCGCCAGGAATGCCAGGTGGTGGTGGTCCGGGTGCGGGTGGTTCGCCGCGAACAGGTCGTCGAGGTGGCGGAACCGGTCGGTCCACTCGCCGCACGCGGTGGCGAGCCGGGCGTCGTAGTCCTCCGGCGGGGGAAGCTCTTCCCCCACCGACGGGAGCCACACAGCGACCGAGGTGCGCTCGGCCGTGGCGTACACCGTGCCGTGGCGCATCGCGTGCCCGACCAGGATCTCGAAGTTCCCGGCCAGGACCGCCTCACGCTTGCTCGCGTCGGGCACCAGCCAGGACGTCACCTCCAGGGCGGTGAACGCCTCGGCGATCAGGCCGGCCACCAGCACGGTGTCCGGCGGCCCGAGCCGGTCGATGCGTACGCTCACCGCGTCACCTCCACGCTGGCCGGCGCGTCCGCCGTCACGGCGGCGGCGGCGCTCGCCGCGCCGAGCCCGATCCGGGCGT
Organism: Micromonospora sp. NPDC000663; assembly: GCF_042898105.1. Lineage (NCBI taxonomy): Bacteria > Bacillati > Actinomycetota > Actinomycetes > Micromonosporales > Micromonosporaceae > Micromonospora > Micromonospora sp. NPDC000663. The sequence continues at coordinate 1,718,319 of NZ_JBIAYR010000001.1, read as the reverse complement.
ACGTGTCGGGGCGGCTGGCGCGCAGCACCAGCCCCCAGATCACGCCGAGCGCGGCCGCCACCGGGTACACGGCAGGCAGCGCCCAGCGCAGGGTGGAGTCCGGCTCGACGCCGAGCAGGTTCGCGAAGTTCGACACGGCCAACCAGATGATCACGAGGAGGGCGATCGTCGCCAGGGCGGGGGCGATGGCCCGCCGCCAGATGTTCTCGCCGGCGCCGCCGGAGCGGGCGAAGTAGGCGATCACCGCCACCGAGGTGGTGGCGATCAGCAGCAGCACGCCGAAGCCGCCCGTGGTTCCGCCCCAGAAGAAGAGCTGGACCACCGGGTCCCAGCCGTTCGCCGCGTACAGCAGGATGACCAGCAGGCCGAGGGCGCTCTGCGCCAGGGAGGCGGCCCGGGGGGCGCCGGAGCGCGGCGAGGTCTGCCCGAACACCGCCGGCAGCACCCGTTCGCGGCCCAGGGCGAACGTGTAGCGCGCCGTCGTGTTGTGGAAGGAGATCATCGCGGCCAGCACCGAGGTCAGGAAGAGCACCTGGCCGATGGTGACAGCGGTGTCACCGAGCTGCGCGGCAGCCAGGTTGAAGATCAGGCCCACGCTCTGCTCGCCGGCCTCGGCGACGATCCGGTCCGGTCCGACGGCGACAGTCATCGTCCAGGACGACAGCGCGTACAACCCGGCGATGATCGCCACCGACAGGTAGGTGGCCAGCGGCACGGTCCGCTTCGGGTCCTTGCTCTCCTCGCTGAAGACCACAGCGGACTCGAAGCCCACGAACCCGAGGATCGCCAGCACCAGCACGGCGCCCACCCCCGGCACGAAGAGGTTGTCCGGCGACAGGGCGGCGAAGCTGACCTGACCGTCGGCCGGGTTGCCGAGCTGACCGAGGTCGAAGACGAGGATCACCACGATCTCGGCGACCAGCAGCGCGGCCAGCACGAGGCCGTTGATGTCGACCCGCAGCAGACCGAGCAGACCGACAAGCGCCCACGCCACCAGGGCGACGATCGACCAGTGCGGGTGGCCGCCGAAGATCCGGTCCAGCACCGGCTCGGCTGCGACGCCGATGGTGCCGTACAGCCCGACCTGCAACGCGTTGTACGCCAGGAGCGCCACCCAGGCGGCACCCACACCTGCCGGTCGGCCGAGGCCACGGGAGATGTAGGCGTAGAAGGCGCCGGCGTTCTCCACCCGGCGGGACATCGCCACGTAGCCGACCGAGAACAGGCCGAGCACCGCGGCGACCACGAGGAAGGCCAGCGGAATGCCTGTCACACCGATGACGCCGTAGCCGGTGGTGACCACACCGGCGACCACGGTCAGCGGCGCGGCCGCCGAGAGCACGAAGAAGATGACCGAGGGGACGCCGAGGCGACCCCGGGCGAGGGCTTCGGAGACGTTGCTGGGTCGGTCGACTGTCGATGTCGGGGGCATACGACTACTCCGGTTGTCGAGGGGAGGGACAGGGGGTTACCGGGTGGGTCAGGGGAAGCCGCGCAGCACCGCGGCGCCGACGGCCGCCTCGGTGTGCCCGACGAGTTCCTTCAGGGGTGCCGGCAGCGCGGGGATGAGAACGTTCAACCGGTGGTGGGCGCGGGGGCCGGCGCTCCACAGCACCTCGCGGGTCAGCCCGGCCGCCACGACCAGCCCGAGCAGCAGCGCGTCCGGCACGCTCGGCGGATCCGGTCGGTCCAGCAGCGCCCGCAACCGGGTCGCCGGCCAGGCCACCGCGTTGAGGTCGATCGGCAGGTAGCTGACCGACGTCCGCAGCAGTCGCCGGCTCTCCTGGCGGCGGAGCACCCCGGCGCGGGCCAGCCGCTCCCCCACCGAGGTCGTGGCGCTCTGCGACAGGAAGCTGAGCCAGGTGTTCACCGCCTGGTGGTGGGCCTCGCCGATCAACTGGTCGAGGACCGTGTGTGCCAGCGCGTCGGACGGGGGACGCCTGTCGACGACGCTTACCTGCCCGCCGGAGACGGTGATGTGTCCGTACAGGATCAGCTCACCGAGAAGGCCTGCGGCCAACCCGAGGCCGGTCGCCGCCGGGTGCAGTTTGGCCTTGCCACGACTGTCGTTGTGGGCGATCAGGAAGAACTCGTCGGCGATGAGCAAACGGTCCTCCCGCAAGGGTGCATGTCCACAGTGATCGCAACCGGGAAAGGATGCACCCAGAGCTACTGCAATGCAACTCCCAGATTTGAAAGTTGCACTCCGTACAGGCGCGACCTGGGGATCTCGTCATGTCAGACTCGGACGGTGACCCCCACCCCCGCGATCCGACCCACCGCCAGCCCGACAGTGCGCCGTCGACGCATCGCTCGGGAGCTCCGCCAGCTACGGGAACGCGCGGGGATGACCCTCGATGTGGCGGCCCGGCAGCTCGACATGTCCAAGAGCAACCTCTCCCGGATCGAGACCGCGCAGATCGGCATCAAGCCACGAGACGTGCGCGCGGCCCTGGCCCTCTACCAGGTGACCGGCGCGGACGCCGAGGCGTTGATCGAGATCGCCCGCGGCGCCCAGCAGCGCGGCTGGTGGCAGAACTACAGCGACGTGCTGCCCGAGTGGTTCGAGTTCTACGTGGGCCTGGAGGCCGAGGCGGCGGCGCTGCGCACGTACGAGGCCGAGTCGGTGCCCGGGCTCCTGCAGACCGAGGCGTACGCGCGGGAGATCTACCGGCGCACCGCCGGCGAGGACGGCCTGGAACGCAAGGTCGCCGCACGGCTGCGCCGGCAGGAGGTGCTGCGCCGCGACGACCCCGTCCACCTGTCGGTAGTGCTCAACGAGGCGGTCCTGCTGCGCCCGGTCGGCGGCGCCGCCGTGATGGCCGAACAGGTGGCCCACATGAGTCGAATCGCTCAACTACCCAACGTCACAATTCAGGTACTTCCGTTCGCTGCCGGCGGGCACCCGGCGATGAGCACCCCGTACGTGATCCTCAACTTCGCCGACACCGCCGACGCGTCAGTGGTTTACCTGGATAACCTCACGATGGGACTGGCTCTGGAGGATGCCGATCAAGTGCTCGGGTATAGCCTTCTGCACGAGGAGCTGTGCCGGATGGCACTCGATCCGACGGCGTCGTTGACCCGTCTGGAGCAGGCTTCTCGTAACTTTGCGTGACCGCGTCTGCGGCACGCCGACGCAGACGAGAGGCACCGCGGATGACGGCGTACGACCGGACCGGGGCGGACTGGCGCACCAGCACGCGCAGCAGTGGCAACGGCAACTGCGTGGAGGTCGCGACAGTCGACGGTCAGGTCGCCGTCCGGGACAGCAAGGACCGCTCCGGCCCGGTCCTCGCGTTCGCGGCACCGGCCTGGCGGAGCTTCGTGCGCGGCGTGGGCGGCGTCCACCGCCGGTGAGTCCGGCGGGCCGGTGCGAGACTGGGCCGTGCTCTCCGACGTAACAGTTGACCTGCCGGTCCGTCCGGTGCTGCCGGCGCTCGTCGCGGCACTCGACGCGGCCGGCGCCGGGGTGCTCGTCGCGCCGCCGGGCACGGGCAAGACCACACTCGCGCCGCTGGCCGTGGCCGACCGGGTCACCGGTCGGGTGGTGATCGCGCAACCGCGGCGGGTGGCGGCCCGCGCCGCCGCCCGGCGAATGGCCGAGCTGCTCGGCGAGCGGGTAGGCGAACGCGTCGGCTACGCGGTCCGCGGCGAGCGCCGCGTCGGGCCGTCCACCCGGGTGGAGGTGGTCACGACCGGCCTGCTGGTCCGCCGCCTGCACCAGGACCCGGAGCTGCCCGGTACGGGCGCCGTGCTGCTCGACGAGTGCCACGAGCGGCACCTCGACGCCGACCTGGCGCTGGCGTTCACTGTGGAGGCCCGGGCCACCCTCCGGCCGGACCTGTGGCTGCTGGCCATGTCCGCCACCCCGGACACCTACCGGTTCGCCGCGCTGCTCGGCGGTGACGTCCCCGCACCGGTGGTACGGGCCGAGTCGGCGCTGCACCCGGTGCGGCGGATCTGGGCGCCACCGCCACGGCCGGTCGCGCCGCCCGGAGCGGGACCTGTCGACCGGGCCCTGCTCGACCACGTGGCGGCCACCGTCCGGCGGGCGCTACGCGAGCACGACGGCGACGTGCTGGTCTTCCTGCCCGGCGCCGGCGAGATCGCGGCGGTCAGCGGCCGGCTCGTCGACCTGCGGGACGCCGTCGCGCTCCTGCCCCTGCACGGCCGTCAGCGCGGCGGTGAGCAGGACGCCGCCCTGCGCCCGGCCGACCGGCGGCGCGTCGTGCTGTCCACCGCCCTGGCCGAGACCAGCCTGACTGTCCCGGGCGTGCGGGTCGTGGTGGACGCCGGGCTGTCCCGGGTGCCCCGCGTCGACCTGGCCCGGGGGCTGGGCGCGCTGGTGACCGTGCCGGTCTCCCGGGCCGCCGCCACCCAGCGCGCCGGCCGGGCCGGCCGGGAGGCCCCCGGGTTCGTCTACAGGTGCTGGTCCGCGGCGACCCACGAACGGCTGCCCGCCCGCGCCGAGCCGGAGATCGCCACCGCCGACCTGACCGGCTTCGCGCTGGAGTTGGCCGCCTGGGGCCAGCCGGACGGCGTCGGGTTGGCGCTGCCCGACGCGCCACCGGTGGCGGCGATGACTGTGGCCCGGGACACGCTCGTCACCCTGGGCGCGGTCGACGCGGACGGCCGGATCACCGCGCGCGGCCGGGCGATCGCCGCGGCGGGCGCGCACCCACGGCTGGCGCGGGCGCTGCTCGACGGCGCGGGCCGGGTCGGCGCGGACCGTGCCGCCGAGGTGGTGGCCCTGCTCGCCGAGGAGAGCGCCGCCGGTCCCGGCGACGACCTGGTCGCCAGCTGGCGCCGCCTGCGTGCCGGCGCCGACGCCGACGCGGGAGCGACTGCCCGCTGGCGCACCGAGGTACGACGGCTGCGCTCCGCGCTGCCCGTCGACTCCCCGACTGAGGGCCGGGGCCGGGCCGGTGCGCGTGGCCCGGAGACCGGCGGACGGGCCGGGCTCACCGACGATCTCGCCGCGGGGCTGCTGGTCGGCCTGGCGTACCCGGAACGGCTGGCGCGGGCGCGGCGACCGGGCGGCTCGGCGTACCTCATGACCGGCGGAACCGCCGCGGAGCTGGCGGCCGGGTCGGCACTTGTCGGCTCCGACTGGCTGGCGGTCGCCGTCGCGGACCGCACCCCCGGCGCGCCGTCGGCACGGATCCGCCGGGCCACTCCTGTGGACGAGGCGACCGCCCGGGACGCGGCCGGCCCGCTGCTGTCCACCCGGCGGGAGGTGGGCTGGTCCGACGGGGACGTGGTGGCCCGGGAGGTGACCCGACTGGGCGCGATCGAGCTGCTCCAGCGCCGGATCGACCGCCCGGAACGCGCCGAGGTGACCGGGGCGCTGCTGACCGGGCTGCGCCAGGAGGGGGTGGGGCTGCTGTCCTGGACGCCTGCGGCCCGGTCCCTGCGCGAGCGGCTGGCGTTCAGCAGGCACCATCTCGGCGACGAGTGGCCGGACGTCGGCGACGAGGCACTGCTCGACGCCGCCCCCACCTGGCTCGGTCCGGAACTGGCCGCCGCACGGCGGCGCGCGGACCTGGCCCGGGTGGACGTGGCCTCGGCGCTGCGCCGGCTGCTGCCCTGGCGGCAGGCGGCCCGGCTGGACGAGCTGGCCCCCGAGCGGATCGAGGTGCCCAGCGGCTCACGGATCCGGGTCGACTACACCGACCCGGCGGCGCCGGTGCTGGCGGTGAAACTCCAGGAGACGTTCGGCTGGCCGGCGGCTCCGCGCATCGCCGACGGCCGGGTGCCGGTGCTGCTGCACCTGCTCTCCCCCGCCGGACGGCCGGTCGCGGTCACCGCCGACCTGGCCTCGTTCTGGCGTACCGGCTACCCGCAGGTGCGCTCGGAGCTGCGCGGCCGCTACCCCCGGCATCCGTGGCCGGAGGACCCGGGCACGGCGACGCCCACCCGCCGGGTCACGCCGCGCCGGCGCTGAGCGCGCCTGTCACTCCTGCACCACGTCGGCCACCACCACTGTGACGTTGTCCGGTGCGCCGGCGTGCAGCGCCAGGTCGATGAGCTTGCCCACGCAGGCGGCCCGGTCCGGGTGGTCGGCGAGCACCTCGGCGAGCGTGTCCGGGCGGACCACGTTGGAGAGGCCGTCACTGCACAGCAGCCACCGGTCACCGGCGCGGGGCACCATCGTGGCGTACGACGGGGAGACCTCCTCGCCCTGCAACGCCTGGGTGACGACAGCCCGGCGCGGGTGACTGCTGGCCTGGTCGGCGGTGATCACGCCCTGGTCCACCAGCAGCTGGACGAACGTGTCGTCCCGGGTGACCTGCTTCAGCACGCCCTCGCGGAACAGGTACGCCCGCGAGTCGCCGACGTGGGCGAGGGCCAGACAGCTGCCGGTACGGGCGAAGAGCAGGGCGGTGAGTGTGGTGCCCATGCCCTGACGCTCGGGATCCTCGGCGACCGCCTGCCGGATCCTCGCGGTGGCCAGGGCTATGCCGCCCTGAAGTGCGGCGACCAGGGCGTCCTCGGGCGTCTCCACGTCGAGCGGGGCGACCGCGTCGATGGTGAGGGCGCTGGCGAGGTCACCTGCGGCCATCCCGCCCATGCCGTCGGCGACGGCGACGAGCCAGGTCCCGGCGTGCAGGGCGTCCTGGTTTCCGCTACGGATCAGCCCACGGTCGCTCGTTCCCACGGAACGCAGCTTCAGGGTCATGGGAGGCAGCCTGCCAGGCGAAGGGCGCAGTTGTCTCTAGGAGATCACGACGGCGGCGCGTGGCGCGGTCAATCTCACGTCTCGGGGTCGGCGCGTCACCGCGAGGCCGCCCTTGTGGCACGGCAAAACCCATCCAGTCAGATCAATTGACACGGCGGATCCCCACTGGAAACATCGAGCCGATACCTGGGAGCGCTCCCAGGTCGTACCGCCACCTCCGTCCCACCCCCGGCCCCGGAAGGACTCCCCGTGACGACACCCCGACGCCGCCTCCTGCTGGCCGCGGCGACCGCCCTCGCCCTCACCGGCGCGGGCGCCGGCGCGGCCCACGCCGACCCCCCACCGGACGCCCCCGAACAGATCGACAACGGCGACTTCAGCGCCGGCGTCAGCCCCTGGTTCTCCTTCGGCACCGGCGCGCTCGCGGTCACCGACGGGCGGCTCTGCACCACTGTCGCAGGCGGGCTGGCCAACCCGTGGGACGCCGGCATCGGCCAGGACGGCGTACCGCTTATCGCCGGGGCTGAGTACACCCTCGGCTTCGCCGTCTCCGCCACCCCCGGCGCGGCGGTCAAGGCCGTGCTCCAACTCGGCAGCGCCCCGTACACCACGTACGCCGCCGTGGACGCCACCGCCACCGGCACCGCCCAGCGCGTCGAGCAGACCTTCACCGTCCCGGACGACAACCCGAACGCCCAACTGATCTTCCAGGTCGGCGGCTCCCCCGAGACGCAGACCATCTGCCTGGACGACGTCTCGCTGCGCGGCGGCGAGCCCCCCGAGCCGTACGTGCCGGACACCGGGCCGCGAGTCCGCGTCAACCAGGTCGGCTACCTGCCCGGCGGGCCGAAGAACGCAACAGTGGTCACCGACGCCACCGAGCCGCTGCCCTGGCAGCTGCGATCGGGCGCTGGCACCGTCGTGGCCAGCGGCACCACCACCGCCCGCGGTGTCGACGCCGCCTCCGGGCAGAACGTGCACTCGGTCGACTTCTCCAGCTACCGCACCCCCGGCACCGGGCTGACGCTCACCGTGGACGGGGAGACCAGCAGGCCGTTCGACATCTCCGGCACGCTCTACGACCAGCTGCGCTCGGACTCGTTGCAGTTCTTCTACGCCCAACGCAGCGGCATCGCCATCGACGGGGACCTGATCGGCGACGAGTACGCCCGCCCCGCCGGCCACCTCGGCGTCGCCCCCAACAAGGGCGACACAAACGTGCCCTGCCAGCCGGGCGTCTGCGACTACTCGCTCGACGTGCGCGGCGGCTGGTACGACGCCGGCGACCACGGCAAGTACGTGGTCAACGGCGGCATCGCCACCTACCAGCTGTTGAACACCTTCGAGCGGACCAAGACGGCCGCCACCGCGGCCGGCGGCGCGCGGCTCGCCGACGGCACGCTGCGGGTGCCCGAGCGCGGCAACGCCGTGCCGGACATCCTCGACGAGGCCCGCTGGGAGCTGGAGTTCCTGCTGCGCATGCAGGTGCCGGCCGGCAAGCCGCTCGCCGGGATGGTCCACCACAAGATCCACGACCAGAACTGGACAGGCCTTCCGCTCGCCCCGCAGGACGACCCGCAGCCGCGCGAGCTGCACCCACCGTCGACCGCGGCCACCCTCAACCTGGCCGCCACCGCCGCCCAGTGCGCGCGACTCTTCGCGCCGTACGACGCGGCGTTCGCGACCCGTTGCGGCACCGCCGCGAAGACGGCCTACGCCGCGGCCAAGGCCCACCCCGCCGTGTACGCCAGCCCGACCGACGGCACCGGCGGCGGCGCGTACGACGACACGAACGTCACCGACGAGTTCTACTGGGCGGCGGCCGAGCTGTACCTCACCACCGGGGCGCAGACCTACCTGACCGACCTGACCGCCTCGCCGCACCATACAGGCGACGTGTTCGACGCCCGCGGCTTCGGCTGGCAGAGCGTCGCCGCGCTGGGCCGCCTCGACCTGGCCACCGTGCCGAACGGGCTGCCCGCCGCCGAGCTGACCCGGATCCGCTCCTCGGTCACCACAGCCGCCGACGCGTACCTCGCCGAGCTGCGCCGCCAGGCGTACGGGCTGCCGATGCCCGGTGACGCCAACAGCTACTTCTGGGGTGGCAACAGCAACATCATCAACAACGCCGTGGTGCTGGCCACCGCGTTCGACCTGACCCGCAACCCGGTCTACCGGGACGGGGCGGTGCAGGCGATGGACTACATCTTCGGCCGTAACGCCCTGAACATCTCCTACGTCACCGGCTGGGGCGAGCACGCGGCGCAGAACCAGCACAGCCGCATCTTCGGGCACCAACTCGACCCGAGCATGCCCCGCCCGCCGGACGGTTCCCTCGCCGGTGGCGCGAACGCGGCCCTGCAGGACCCGTTCGTGGCGCAGTTGCTGACCGGCTGCGCGCCCCAGTTCTGCTACGTCGACGACATCAACTCGTACTCGACGAACGAGGTGGCGATCAACTGGAACTCGGCGCTGGCGTGGATCGCCTCGTTCCTGGCCGACCAGGGTGACGCCGGCGCGGTGCCGGCCACCACCTGCTCGGTGGACTACGCCAACTACGGCGCCTGGCAGGGAGGCACCGGGTTCACCGCGCAGGTGACCGTGCGCAACACCGGCACCACGGCCGTCAACGGCTGGAGCGTGCGCTTCGCGTTCACCGGCGACCAGCGGGTCCGCGAGGCGTGGCTGGCGAAGGTCACCCAGTCCGGAGCGACGGTGACCGCGCGCAACGAGTCGCACAACGCCAAGATCGCGCCCGGTGGCACAGTGACGTTCGGCTTCAACGCGACGACTGCCGGTGGCGCCAATCCCGACCCGGGCCTGGTCACGGTCAACGGAGCGGCCTGCTCGCTGAGCTGACTCCCCTCCTGGTGGCCGCCCGTCACGGGCGGCCACCAGGAAACCCACCACCGACGGGCCCTGGCCGAACGCGCCGGATCAGCCCCGGCCAGTGATCAGCCGATCTCCTCGTCGACGTAGCACCAGCGCCAGGCCTCGCCGGGCTGCGCCGACCGGATCACCGGGTGACCGGTGGACGCGTAGTGCTTGCTGGCGTGCTGGTTGGGCGACGAGTCGCAGCAGCCGACCTGCCCGCAGGTCAGGCAGGTGCGCAGGTGCACCCAGTACGTCTCGCCGATGGCGACGCACTCCGCGCACTCGTCGGGGGTGCGCGGCTCGGCGGCGCCGGCCTCGGCCAGGTGCTGACAGCTCACTTCTCGACCTCCCGCAGCAACGACTCTTCCAGGTCCAGGTCACGATAGGCCTGCACCAGCACCTCCTCAGGGATCCGACCGGAGTCCCGGGCAGCCCGGAACACCTCCCGCTCGGCGTCGATCATTTCTTGTCGCAACCGACCGTACGCCTGCGACGGGGTTTCCCGTTCGGCCCCTCCGAGCCGCTCCCAGGCCATGTTGGTGCGGTCCTCCGACGCCCGGCGCAGCCGGTCCACCACCGCCTCCGGGGCGCTGTCGGCCAGTTCGTCGAGGCGCTCGCGGGCTGCGCGGCTGGCCTGCTGCTGCACACCGGCGGCGGACAGCGCGTCCTGCACGGGGTCGTCCTGCGGCAGTTTCAACCGGCGGGCGACGAGCGGCAGCGTGGCGCCCTGACCGACGAGGGTGAAAACGATCACCGCGAAGGCCAACCAGATGAACAGAGCCCTCGGGTACGGCTCGCCGTCGGCAAGGGTCAGCGGCAGCGCGAGGGCGGCGGCCAGGGTCACCACACCGCGCATCCCGGCCCAGCCGATGATGATCGGGACCTTGGGCGACGGTCGGGCGTCCCGGCGGCGGACCCGCGGGACCAGCCGGGCCAGGTAGGTGGCCGGGAAGAGCCAGACGAACCGGGTCAGGAAGACGGCGGCGAGCACCGCGAGAGTGGTCAGGAGGATCGAGCCGACCGGTTCGTCCAGGTCGTGCAGCACCTCCCGCAGTTGGAGCCCGACCAGCAGGAAGACCAGGCCCTCCAGCAGGAACCGGACCAGCCGCCAGAACGCGCCGATCTGCAACCGGGACGCCGCCGACAGCAGTTGGGGCAGTTTGTGCCCGAGCACCAGGCCGGTGACGACCACCGCGACCACACCTGAGGCGTGCAGGTGCTCGGCGGTGAACACCACAGCGAACGGGATGATCAGCGACAGCGCGTTGTCCAGTAGCGGGTCGGTGATCCGCCGGTGCAGGAAACCGAAGGCCAGCGCGCCGAGCGCCCCGATCAGGATGCCGCCGCCGGTGGCCCGCAGCACCTCGACGGCGACCTCGGTGGTGCCGACCGCCGAGCCGATGGTGGCCATCGTCGCGACCCGCAGCAGCACCAGCGCGGTGGCGTCGTTGACCAGGCTCTCGCCCTCCAGGATGGTGACCACCCGGCGGGGCAGGCCGACCCGGCGGGCGACCGCCGTGGCGGCCACCGCGTCGGGCGGGGCGACCACCGCGCCGAGGGCCAGGCAGATCGCGAACGGCAGCTGCGGCAGCAACAGGTGCAGCACGAACCCGACCACGAACGCGGTGAACAGGACCAGGCCCACCGCGAGCAGCAGGATGGGCCGGATGTTGGTCTTGAACGCCGGCACCGACGTCTCCAACGCGGCGACGTAGAGCAGCGGCGGCAGGATGCCGACCAGCACCAGTTCGGGGTCGAGTTCGACCTGCGGGAAGCCCGGCACGTACGACAGCGCCAGGCCGAGGACGACGAGCACGATCGGCGCGAGAAGGCCGAACCGGCGGGCCAGCGCGGCGCCCAGGGTGGCGATCGCCAGGAACACGACGACCGGAAACAGGCTTTCCATGGGGTACGAGCCTAGGGGTACGCCCAGCGGCGTCCGATCAGCCGGCCGAGCGCAGCTTCGGCAGCACCTCGGCGCCGAACGCGTCGATGAAACCGCGCTGCTCCTGCCCGACGTGGTGCAGGGCGATCTGGTCGAAGCCGAGCTCCACGTACTCCTCGAGCCAGCCGACGTGCCGGCCCAGGTCGGAGGAGATGTTGACCACCTCGGCGACCCGCTGGGCGGGCACGTCGGCGGAGACCACGTCGAAGTGCTCGACGGTCTCCAGGTCCCAGCAGACCGGCGGGGGGAAGACGTTGCTGCGCCACTGGTCGTACGCGAGGGCCTCGGCCTGCTCCTGCTCCGGCGCCCAGGAGACGTGCACCTGCAGGTGCAGGGGCCCACGGCCGCCGGCGTCCCGGTACGCGCCGATCATCTCGCGCAGGTGGGCCACCGGTGCGTTGACGGTGATCAGGCCGTCCGCCCACTCGGCGCACCAGCGGGCGGTGGCCACGCTGACTGCGGCGCCGACCAGCGCGGGTGGCTCCTCGGGGCGGGTCCACAGTCGGGCCCGGTCCACCCGGACCAGGCCGTCGTGGCTGACCTCCTCGCCGGCGAGGAGGGCACGGATCACGTCGACGCACTCGCGCAGGCGGGCGGCGCGGACGTCCTTGCGCGGCCACGCGTCGCCGGTGATGTGCTCGTTGCTGGCCTCACCGGTGCCCAACGCCGCCCAGAACCGACCCGGGTACATGGCGCCGAGGGTGCCGATGGCCTGCGCGATGATCGCCGGGTGGTACCGCTGGCCCGGTGCGTTGACCACGCCGAACGGCATGCCGGTGGCCTGCAACGCGGAGCCCAGCCAGGACCAGGCGAAGCCCGACTCGCCCTGCCGCGCGCTCCACGGGGAGAAGTGGTCCGAGCACATGGCGGCGTCGAAGCCGGCCCGCTCGGCGTGCATCACCGCCTCCAGCAGGGCGCGCGGACCGATCTGTTCATGCGAGGCGTGGAACCCGAACTGCGTCATGGGCGCACTTCCTACCCATGATTCGGGTGCCTGACGCATGCGTTATTCGGCGTGCGCCCCCGCGCCGGCCGAGGCGGCGCCCTCACCCACCCAGACCGTCTTGGTGTTGCAGAACTCCCGCATGCCCAGTTCGGACAGCTCCCGCCCGTAGCCGGAGTTCTTCACACCGCCGAACGGCAGCTCCGGGTACGAGGTGGTCATCCCGTTGATGAAGACGTTCCCGGCGTCCAGGTCGGTGGCGAAGCGTTCCTGCTCGGCCGGGTCCCGCGTCCAGGCGTTCGAGCCGAGCCCGAAGTTGGTCCCGTTGGCGACCTCGATGGCCTCCTCGTACGACGACACCCGGAACAGCCCGGCGACCGGACCGAAGACCTCCTCGGACCACATCCGCATCTGCGGGGTCAGGTCGGTGACCACTGTCGGCGGGTAGAACCATCCGTCGCCGCCGGGCAGCTCACCGCCGCAGAGCACCGTCGCGCCGTTGTCGACCGCGTCCCGCACCTGGGCGTGCACCTCGTCGCGGCCCCGCTCGCTTGCCAGCGGGCCGACGTCGGTGTCCGGGTCCATCGGGTCGCCGACGCGTAGCGCGGCCATGTTCGCTGCGAACTTCTCGGCGAACGCGTCGAAGACGTCGGTGTGCACGATGAAGCGCTTGGCGGCGATACAGGACTGCCCGTTGTTCTGGCAGCGGGCGGTGGTGGCCACCTCGGCGGCCCGGTCCACGTCGGCCGAGGGCATCACCACGAACGGGTCGCTGCCGCCGAGTTCCAGGACCGTCTTCTTCAGCTCCCGGCCGGCGATCTGGGCGATGGACCGGCCGGCCGGTTCGCTGCCGGTGAGCGTCGCGGCGCGTACCCGGGGGTCGCTGAGGATGCGGTCGACGGCGTCCGAGCCGACCAGCACGGTGGTGAACGCCCCCTCGGGGAACCCGGCCCGCCGGAACACGTCCTCCAGCAGAAGCGCGGTCTGTGGCACGTTCGAGGCGTGCTTGAGCAGGCCCGTGTTGCCGGCCATCAGCGCCGGCGCGGCGAAGCGCATCACCTGCCAGAGCGGGAAGTTCCACGGCATGACCGCGAGCACCACGCCGATCGGCTGATAGCGGATGAACGCCCGGGTCGCCTTGACCGCGTCGGCGTCGGCGGGCTGGTCGGCGAGGAACGCCGGCGCCCTGTCGGCGTAGAAGCGGGCGGCCGTGGCGCACTTGGTCACCTCGGCCTGCGCCGACGCGTACGTCTTGCCCATCTCCGTGGTCATGATCCGGGCGATCTCGTCGCGTTCGGCGTCGAGCAGGTCGGCCGCCGCTCTCATCCACCCGGCGCGCTGCTCGACGGTGGTCGCCCGGAGCTGCTGGTACGCGAGGTGGGTCCGCTCGATGGCGGCGTCGAGTTGTTCGGTGGACATCGCCTCATAGGTCTTGAGCACCTGACCGGTGGCGGGGTTGGTGGTGGCGATGTGGGGCATCTCGTCCTCCTGTCACTCGAACAACGAGTGTCGTACGCCCGGCTCCTCGCGGCGGCGGGCGGCGCGGCGGCGCTGGATCACGACCAGGTCGACAACGGCGACCACGGCGAGGATCGCGCAGACCACGCCGAGCCAGGCGATGCCGGCCCAGAACGCCAGCACCGCGAAGATCACCATGATCACCAGGCCGAAGGTGGCGAGGGCGAGGCGGAGGTTCAGCGCGCTGTTCGCGTGGCCGACCGTGCCGCGGGCACGCCGGGGCTGCGATCTCGTCATACCTCCCGACCTACCCCCGATCGGGGGAGTTAACCGGTACGGGGCCCGGGCCGTACCGGGCGGCCTTATAGCAGTCGAGCGACGCCGGCGGCGGCGGTCTGCCGCATACCCGACAGCACCTTCCCCACAAACCACGTCCTACGCATAGAGTTACCGTGCTGTCGCTCTGCGCTGCGGAAACGGGAGACGTCATGCCTCGACGCTGGGTCGCCGTCCTGGCCTGCCTCGCGGCGCTTGTCGCGTTGGCCTGCGAGGGAGGCGGTTCGGCGGCGCCCCGCCCCACCAGGAGCGCCGGGCAGCCAGGCGGCCCGGGCGGCATCGCCGCCCTCGGCGACTCGATCAGCACCGGCTTCGCCTCCTGCCTGGTGCTCACCTCCTGCGAGCGCAACTCCTGGTCGACGGGGGACGGCCTGCGGGTGCGCAGCCACTACCGGCGACTGCTCGACCAGGACCCGTCGATCCGCGGCCGGGCCTACAATCACGCCCGTCCCGGCGCCCGCGCGGACGCCCTGGAAGGGCAGGCGAAGGCCGCGGTACGCGACCGCGCCGACTACGTCACGGTGCTGGTCGGCGCCAACGACGTCTGCCGGGGCGGGGTGGACGCCATGACACCGGTGGCCGAGTTCCGCGCCGACGTCGACCGCGGCCTGCGGGCACTGCGGACCGGCCGGCCCAAGGCCCGGGTGCTGGTGGTGAGCATCCCCGACCTGTACCGGCTCTGGGAGGTCGGGCACGGCGACGCGCGGGCGACGCGCGCCTGGCGGCGTGGAGTGTGCCCGGCCCTGCTGGCCAACGCGACGTCGACAGCGCCCGCCGACCGGAGCCGCCGGGCCGCCGTGCGGGACCGGATCGACGCGTACAACGCCGAGTTGGTGGCGGCGTGCCGGGCGTACGGCTCGCGCTGCCGGCACGACGGCGGTGCCGTGCACCGGGTGCGCTTCACCCTGGACATGCTGAATCCGCTGGACTGGTTCCACCCCAACGTCAACGGGCAGGGCCGACTCGCCGAGGTGACCTGGGGCTCCTCCGGCCTCGCCGACTGAGCCCCGGCGGGCCGGTCAGGGACGGCGAGGTGGCGGCAGGGCCGCGCCACGCGGACGGTAGAGCTCCCGGGAGCGCTCGGCGAGTTCCTTGGTGGCCGACGAGTTGGCCCAGGTGCCCAGCACGATCGCGGCGCCGGGTATGACCTTGGCGACCATCCTCTTGGCCGCCCGCACGCCTGCCATCCGGGCGAGCCGGACGCTGAGTTGCAGCATGACCCGGCCGAGTGGGCGGTGCCCGCCCAGCCCGAAGAGCGCGTCGGCACGCTCGCGGCCGGCGGCGACGCCGAGCGCCAGGCGGGCACTCTCGGCGACCTTGTGCACCCGCTGGAGCACCAGCAGGTCGGTGGCCCGGTCGGTGTGCAGCGGGTCGACGTCGTACGCGGCGGCGATGTGCAGCACCATCCGCGCCTGCGTCCAGGCCAGCACACCCACGTCGAGGACGGCCCCGGGCAACCCGGCCGCGCCGGACACCGCACCGGAGAGGCGCGCCAGGTTGACGAACTTGCGGGCCGCCTGGTCGGCGAGCGCGTCGGCCGAGACGCCTGGCTGCTCGACGCGGGCGCGACCGGCCCACTGCGCGGCCTCCGGGCCGAGCCGGCGTACCGCCTCCAGGGCGAGATGCTCCGGGGCGTACTGCGGATCGTCGCGCATCCGGTCCCAGAGGCGGGCCGGCGGGCCCTCCACAACCTCCGTGGGCCCGTCCGGCGGGCCGACGGACGGCTGGGGGGTGGGCGCGGCGGGCTGGCCGCCGACGGGCGGAGTGTCGGTCACCGGGGCTCCCCAGGGGTGGGTACGGCGGGCAGGACGGCCGACGGGGCGGTCAGCGGCGACGGTTGGAGAACCGCGACGCCAACCCCTTGAGCTTCTGCTGGTTGGCGGGCTTGGCCATCTCGCGCCGACCGCGCTCGACCAGCTGCTGCCCCTTGGGTGATCTCAGAAAAGCGCTGATCCGCTGCATCAGTGACATAACGTCCTCCTGTCGGTAATCCCTCAGTCATGTGTACCCCGAACCCGCAACGGATGTACCCGGGACTCGACAGGTTCAACCACCCACCGTCCATAGTGGCCGGAAGGTTACCTCCCGCTCGGCACGATGGCGTCGACGACCCGCACGGCCCGCCACTCGTGCTTCTGGTAGTGCTCGGGGTACGCGGAGACCTGCACCGCCTGGGCGGCGTCGGTGAGCCGCATCCGCTGCCAGCCGGGCACCTGCTCCAGGGCGGAGAGGAACTGTCGGGTGGCGAACTCCGGGTCCATCAGCCGGCCCACCGGCCCCCAGCCGCTGCTGGACCGCTGCTGGAACAGCCCGACCGAGTCGTGATCCCAGCCGACGCCCTGGTGCGGGTAGTTCTGCGACTCGGGCAGCACACCGCTCGCCACGTTGTACAGGTTGCTCTCCTGCATGGCGGTGGCCACCGCGATGACCAGGCCACGACGGGGGACGCCCATGTCACGCCCGGCGCGGACGATCGCCTCGGCGTTCTCCATCTGGTCCTCGTCCAGGCCGGCGACGGGCGCCGGGTCGGTCGGGCGCGCCGAGGCCGCCTTGCGGGCCGGCGACGTGGTGTCCGGGTCGGCGGACGACGACGGGGTGGCCGCGGGGGTCGACGGGGTGGCGGAGCGCTCGAGTCCGCGCGAGGCGGTCTGCTGCTCGGCACGCTGCACCAGATCCGCACTGCCGGCGAGGGCGTCGCCGCGGGCCGGGCCGGCACCGTCGTCACGGACCTGCGCGACCGCGGCCAGGCCGAGGCAGCACACCACGCCGGTAGCCAGCGCGACCTGCGCCCGGCGGCGTCCGGTCAGGTCCCGGCCGTACGCCAGGAGGCGACTCGCGGTGGTTGTCCGTTCGGTTGAGGTGCTGTCCTCCATATCGGCAGTGGGGCTGCTCGGGGCGTACGGGTCGTCGAGGGTGCCGTCGTCACGCATCAGCCGAGGCTAGGCAGGCGGACACACCGATCACGCACGGTGATCACGTGGCGATTGCCACAGATCCGAGGTGTGCTGGTGGACGACCGGGGTGCCTCGAACCGCGCGGGGAACGTACCTCGCGTACCGGATGAAGCCGGCGGGGCACGCAGGTCGACACGGCCGGCGACAGGCCGGGACATCGGACCCCGCGCCTTGACATGATCGACAAACTCGGCCTTTGGGCCGAACCACCACTCCACCGTTCAGGCGACCCGGACCGCCCGATGGCGTAATCGCATGATTGGTCCGGTCACGCGCATCCGCCGGGCGACGGATCGCCCGAAGCAGGAATGCACCAGGATGGCGGGTACGTTGCCCGAACCGGGTGCTGTCCGTCGCGTCGGCATCCGAGTAGGCACATTCCAGGGAGGTCCGCACCGGTGCTCGACCCACACGAGCTCTACCAGCTCACCGACGACCTGCCCGACCTCGGGCAACCGGTCCTGATCCAGGCCCTCACCGGCTTCGTCGACGCCGGCAACGCCAGCCGGCTGGCCCGCGAGCAGCTCCTCACCTCGCTGGAGGGCCGGCCGATCGCCACCTTCGACGTGGACCAGCTCTTCGACTACCGCTCGCGACGGCCGGTGATGACCTTCATGGAGGACCACTGGGAGTCCGTCGACGCGCCGAAGCTGGAACTGCACCTGTTGCACGACGACGACGAGACCCCCTTCCTGCTGCTCACCGGCCCCGAGCCGGATCTGCAGTGGGAACGGTTCGTGGCGGCCGTCGCCGGGCTCGCCGCCCGACTCGACGTCCGGCTCACCGTCGGGCTCAACTCGATCCCGATGGCGGTGCCGCACACCCGGCCCACAGGGGTGACCGCCCACGCCACCCGCCCCGAGCTGATCGCCGGGTACGAGCCCTGGCTGCAACGGGTCCAGGTGCCCGGCAGCGTCGGTCACCTGCTGGAGTTCCGCCTCGGCGAGCAGGGCCGCGACGCGCTCGGCTTCGCCGCCCACGTGCCGCACTACGTGGCGCAGACCGAGTACCCGGCCGCCGCCGAGGTGCTGCTCACGTCCGTGTCCCGCAGCACCGGGCTGCTGCTGCCCGGCGAGGGGCTCCGCTCTGCCGCCGAGGTGGTCCGGGTGGAGATCGACAGGCAGGTGGCCCAGACCGAGGACGCCGCCGCACTGGTCCAGGCCCTGGAGGAGCAGTACGACACGTTCGCCCGGGGCCGGGGCGAGAAGAACCTGCTCGCCGCGGACGCCGGACCGCTGCCCACCGCCGACGAACTCGGCGCGGAGCTGGAACGCTTCCTGGCCGAACAGACCCGTCCCGGCGACACCCCGGGCAGCTGACCCGGCGCCGGGGCGGCGGATGCGGCAGGCTGGAGCCATGCGCCTGGCGACCTGGAACGTGAACTCGGTGAAGGCCCGACTGCCCCGGCTGCTGGAGTGGCTGGCCGGCACCGGGCCGGACGTGGTCTGCCTCCAGGAGACCAAGTGCCCGGACGGGGCCTTCCCGGTGGCCGAGGTGGGCGAGCTGGGCTACACGGTGGCCAGCCACAGCGACGGCCGCTGGAACGGGGTGGCCATCCTGTCCCGGGTCGGGTTGGACGACGTCCGGGTCGGGTTCGCCGGTGAGCCCGGCTTTCCCGAGCCGGAGGCCCGCGCGATCTCCGCCACCTGCGACGGGGTGCGGGTCTGGTCGGTGTACGTGCCCAACGGGCGCACACCCGACGACCCGCACTACGCGTACAAGCTGGCCTGGTTCGCGGCGCTGCGGGACGCGTTGGAGGCGGAACTGGCCGCCGGGCTGCCGGTGACCGTCTGCGGCGACTTCAACGTCGCGCCCACCGACGCCGACGTGTGGGACCCGGCGGTCTTCACCCACTCCACGCACGTCACCCCGGCCGAGCGGGCGGCCCTCGCGGCGCTGCGCGACCTGGGCCTCGCCGACGTGGTGCCCACCCCGATGAAGGGGCCGCACCCCTTCACCTACTGGGACTACCGCGCCGGCATGTTCCACCAGAACAAGGGCATGAGGATCGACCTCGTGTACGCCTCCGCGCCGTTCGCCCGGGCGGTCCGCTCGGCGTACGTGGACCGCGAGGCCCGCAAGGGCAAGGGCCCCTCCGACCACGCCCCGATCGTGGTCGATGCGGACCTGGTGCCCGCGGTCGAGGCGTTCTGAGCTGGCTAGGGTGGACAGATGGCAGTCGTGAAGATCAACGCAATCGACGTTCCGCCGGGCGCCGGCACCGAGTTGGAGAAGCGGTTCGCCGCCCGGGCCGGCGCGGTGGAGAACTCCCCCGGCTTCCTCGGCTTCGAGCTGCTCCGGCCGGTGGCCGGCGAGACCCGCTACTTCGTCTACACGAAGTGGGAGAGCGAGGAGGCGTACCAAGCGTGGGCCGCCGGTCCCGCGCGCGCCGCGCACGCCACCGCGCCCGGCGACAAGCCCCGCCCGCCGGTCGCCAGCGGCGCCAGCCTGCTGGAGTTCGAGGTGGCCCTGCACGTCCCCCAGCCGTAGGCGGTGTCGCCACCCGCGTCCCCACCACAATCGGTCCAGTCCGGTCTTTTCGGCTGATAGCGTCGCAGTGGGCCCGGCGGTAGCCGGTCGTCAGTCGGCTGCGGGGGAATTCCGGCCATGTTCGACGGATTCGACGAGTTCGACATCGCCGCGTCGTCCGGCGGCACGATCCACGGACGACGCGGCGGAGACGGGCCGCCCGTCCTGCTCCTGCACGGCATCCCCGAGACGCATCTCATGTGGCATCGGGTGGCGCCGCGGCTCGCCGAGCACTTCACAGTCGTCGCCACCGACCTGCGGGGCTGGGGTGACAGCAGCGCACCGCCGAGCACCGTCGACCACGGGCCGTACGGGATGCGGGCCATCGCCCGCGACCAGGCCGAGGTGATGCGGAGCCTCGGTCATGACCGGTTCCACGTCGTCGGCCACGATCGCGGGGCCCGCTGCGCCTACCGCCTCGCGCTCGACGAACCGGACGCCGTCTCCCGGCTGGCCGTCATGGACGTCGTCCCGGTCGGTGACGTCTACAACCGCGCCGACCGGGCGTTCAGCACCACCCGCCACCTCCTGGACTTCCTGAGCTGACAACCGGGCGGCCCCATCGCCCCGGCCCGCCTCAGGGCTCGCGGGAGGACTGGAGGCTGGCGAAGGCGATCACGTTGTCGGCGTATCCCGTCCGGCCGCCGATGAACTGGCCGCCACAGGTGATCAGGCGCAGACCGGGTGGCCCGTCGTGGCCGTAGATCCGTTCGGCGGGCAGCCGGTCCTTCGGGAAGTGCTCGACGGCGTCGACCCTGAAGACCACCGTCGACCGGTCCGCCCGGGCCACCTCGATCAGGTCGCCGGGCTTCAGTTTGCCCAGGTCGTAGAAGACCGACGGGCCGCTCTTGGTGTCCACGTGTCCGACGATCACCGCCGGGCCGGGCTCGCCGGGCGTGGGCCCGCGGTCGTACCAGCCGGTCTCGTTGTGCCGCTCCAGCGGCGGTACGGCGATCGAGCCGTCCCGGGCCTGCCCGACCGGCGCCACAGGCGCGGCCACCTTGATCGCCGGGACGGTGAGGCGCACCGGGCGGCTGGCCGACAGCCCGACGGACTCGCTGCGGGCCGGCCGGTCACCCCCGGCCGGGGCCAGGTCGAACGGCCCGACCGAGCGGCCCAGCCCCGCCCCGGTGGCGAAGACGCCGACCAGCACCAGCACCACGGCCAGCGGCACCGACCAGGGGCTCCGGCCGGGCGGACGGCTGCGCCGGGGCGCGACGGCGGTCGGCGGACGCGCGGCAACCGCCGGGCGAGCGGCCCCAGCTGCACGTGCGGCCCCCGCCGGACGTGCAGCCCCTGACGGGCGATCCGGATCCAGCGGGCCGTCGGACTCCGGCCAGCCGTCGTCCACGGGCAGTCGTACCCCGTTCGGGGGCGGCGCGGAGCGGCCCGCGGCCGGCGGACGCGCGCCAGCGGGCGGCGACGACGCGGGACGACCGGTGGGCGACGGGCGTGGGCCGGCCGGCGGCGGCGTGGGGCGGAAGATCTCCATGGCGGGCTCAGCGGCGCGCGGCGGCTCGGACGGTCCGTGGCCGGCGCAGCGCCACGATGGCGAGGATCAGCCCGGCGACGGTCAACGCCGCTCCGCCGGGCAGCAGCAGCTTGCCGGTCATGCCGTCGGCGCCGCCGCCGAAGCCGGTGGCCGGGCCGCGACTCGGGTACGCCGGCACCTTCTTGACCACCTGGAGCATTGTCGAGGCGGTCTCGCCGTCGCGGCACTCCAGCTTGACCCGGTAGTTGCCGGGGCGGGTGCGGTCCCGCACCATCGGCGCGGCGGTGAGCAGGCCGTTCTGTGGCTGCACGCCGATCGCGCCGAACGCGTCGGAGACGACTGTCGCGCCCACCGAGTTGTCCCGGCAGCTGGCCCGGATGCCGACCAGGTAGCCGGGCTGCACGGTGCTGGGACTCACCTCGACGAAGATGTCCACAGGCGGGTTGGGTTGCGGCTGGCCGCTCGGCGCTCCGGGCTGAGGCGCGGCCACCGCGGGCGCCACTGCCACGGCGGCCATCGGCACAACCGCCGCCGGGGCGGGCGCGGCGGACGCGGGCGCGGCGGCCAGCAGGGGGCCGGCCAGGACGATCAGCACCGACAGGGTCACACCGCCGCGGGTCACTGTCACGATGCCCCCTCTCGACGCCGGGTGGGCGTGCCGGGCAGCGGACCGCCCGGCCTGCCGTACCAGTTGGATCCTCTCATTTCCGGTCGCACATCACATCCGATCCGCCGTCGGCGTCGCGTACGCTCGGGTCCCTGTGACCGCCACCGACCATGACCCCGCCGTCCCGCCCGCGAGCCGGACGATCCGCACGTTCCACCCCCGCCGGGGCCGGATGAGCGGCCGGCAGACCGACGCGCTGGACCGGCTGTGGTCCCGCTACGGCCTGGACGTGTCGGACGAGCCCGTCGACCTGGCCGAGCTGTTCGGTCGCCGAGCGCCTGTGGTGCTGGAGATCGGCTCGGGGATGGGCGACAGCACCGCCGTGATGGCCGCCGCTGACCCGGATCGAGATTATCTGGCGGTGGAGGTGCACACGCCGGGAATCGCGAACCTCCTCGACCTCGTGGACCGGGCTGGGCTGGGCAACGTCCGGGTGGCCCAGGGGGACGCGCTGGAGCTGGTCAGCGGCCTGCCCGAGGGTGTCCTGGCCGCCGTGCACGTCTTCTTTCCCGACCCGTGGCCCAAGGCCCGCCACCACAAGCGGCGGATCATCCAGCCGGCGCACGTGGCGCTGCTGCGGTCCCGACTGGCCCCCGGCGGCACGCTGCACTGCGCCACCGACTGGGCGGAGTACGCCGAGGCGATGCGGGAGACCCTCGACGCCGACCCGGAGCTGGTGGACGCGTACGGCGGCTTCGCGCCGCGTCCGGCGCACCGCCCGGTGACGAAGTTCGAGCGACGGGCCATCACGGCCGGACGGCCGGTAGCCGATCTGCTCTACCGCCGGCGGTGACGCGCCGGCCCGGACGGGGGTCCTGCGGGGGCCGGGTTGGCGTACCGGGGCATGATCCAGGCACCATGGACGGGATATGACGCTCACCGCCGCGCTGCCGACAAGCGCCGACCCCGACACCCTCTTCGACGCGTTCGCCGGTTGGGCGAAGGAGCGCGGCCTCGACCTCTACCCCCATCAGGAGGAGGCGGTCATCGAGATCGTCTCCGGCGCCAACCTGATCATGAATACGCCCACCGGCTCGGGTAAGAGCCTGGTGGCTATCGCCGCGCACTTCGCCGCCCTCGCGGACAGCCGGACGACCTTCTACACGGCGCCGATCAAGGCGTTGGTGTCGGAGAAGTTCTTCGCCCTGTGCGAGGTCTTCGGCGCCGAGAACGTCGGCATGCTCACCGGCGACGCCAGCGTCAACGCCGACGCCCCGATCATCTGCTGCACCGCGGAGATCCTGGCGAACCTGGCGCTGCGCGAGGGCGCCAAGGCCGACGTCGGCCAGGTGATCATGGACGAATTCCACTTCTATGCCGAGCCCGACCGGGGCTGGGCGTGGCAGGTGCCGATCATCGAGCTGCCGCAGGCCCAGTTCGTCCTGATGTCCGCCACCCTGGGGGACACCACCCGGTTCGTCGACGACCTGACCCGGCGTACCGGGCGGCCGACAGCCGTCGTCCGCTCGGCCGAACGGCCCGTCCCGCTGATCTTCTCGTACGCGATGACGCCACTGCACGAGACACTCGAGGAGCTGCTGGAGACCAAGCAGGCCCCGGTGTACGTGGTGCACTTCACCCAGGCCGCCGCGCTGGAACGCGCCCAGGCGCTGATGAGTGTCAACGTCTGCTCCCGCGCGGAGAAGGACATGATCGCCCAGGCGATCGGCGGTTTCCGGTTCACGTCCGGCTTCGGCAAGACGCTGTCCCGGCTGGTCCGGCACGGCATCGGTGTGCACCACGCCGGCATGCTGCCCAAGTACCGCCGACTCGTGGAGACCCTCGCCCAGGCCGGCCTGCTCAAGGTCATCTGCGGCACCGACACCCTCGGCGTCGGCATCAACGTGCCGATCCGCACCGTGCTGTTCACCGGCCTGTCCAAGTACGACGGGGTCCGTACCCGGCTGCTCAAGAACCGCGAGTTCCACCAGATCGCCGGTCGGGCCGGCCGGGCCGGCTACGACACCATCGGCCGGGTCGTGGTGCAGGCCCCCGAGCACGTCATCGACAACGAGAAGGCCCTCGCGAAGGCCGGCGACGACCCGAAGAAGCGGCGCAAGGTGGTCCGCAAGAAGCCGCCGGAGGGCTCCATCGGGTGGGGCCAGCCCACCTTCGACCGCCTCGTGGACGCCGAGCCGGAGCCGTTGACCTCCAGCTTCCAGGTCAGTCACTCGATGCTGCTCAACGTCATCGGCCGTCCCGGGGACGCGTTCACCGCGATGCGGCACCTGCTCACCGACAACCACGAGGAGCCGGCCGCCAAGCGCCGGCACATCCGTCGGGCGATCGCCATCTACCGGGCGCTGCGCGCCGGCGGGGTCGTCGAGGAACTGCCCGAGCCGGACGAGACAGGCCGAAGGATCCGGCTCACCGTCGACCTCCAGCTCGACTTCGCCCTCAACCAGCCTCTCTCGCCCCTGGCCCTGGCCACCATCGAGCTGCTCGACGCCGAGTCCCCGTCGTACGCCCTCGACGTGCTCAGCGTGATCGAGTCGATCCTCGACGACCCCCGGCAGATCCTCTCCGCGCAGCAGTTCAAGGCGCGCGGCGAGGCGGTGGCCGCGATGAAGGCCGAGGGCATCGAGTACGAGGCTCGCCTCGAACTGCTCGACGAGGTCACCCACCCCAAGCCCCTCGCCGAACTGCTGGAGGCCGCGTACGAGATGTACCGGCAGGGGCACCCCTGGGTCGCCGACCACCAGCTCTCCCCCAAGGCCGTCGTGCGCGACATGTACGAGCGGGCCATGACCTTCACCGAGTACGTGCAGTTCTACGGGCTGACCCGCTCGGAGGGCCTGGTCCTGCGGTACCTGGCCGACGCGTACAAGACGCTGCGCCAGACCGTGCCCGAGGACGCCAAGACCGAGGAGCTGATCGACCTCATCGAGTGGCTGGGCGAGCTGGTCCGCCAGGTCGACTCCAGCCTCATCGACGAGTGGGAGCGGCTGCGCAACCCGTCGGACGTGGCAGAGGTGGCCCAGGCGCACGCCGCCCTCACCGACCGGCCACCGGCGGTGACGCGCAACGCGCGGGCGTTCCGCGTGCTGGTGCGCAACGCCCTGTTCCGCCGGGTCGAGCTGGCCGCGCTGCGCCGCTGGGACCTGCTCGCCGAATTGGACGCCGCCGACGGCTGGGACTACGACGCGTGGGCCGACGCCCTCGCGCCGTACTTCGAGGCGTACGACTCGATAGGCGTCGGGCCGGACGCCCGCGGGCCGGCGCTGCTGATGATCGAGCAGGGTCGGGAGCGCTGGACCGTCCGGCAGATCTTCGACGACCCGGACGGCGACCACGACTGGGGCATCAGCGCGGAGATCGACCTCGTCGCCTCGGACGAGGTCGGAGCGGCGGTCGTCCGGATCACCGACGTCGGCCAGCTCTGAGGTGCCGTCCCCGGCGGATGTCAGCCGGTGAACCAGAGCCGACGGCGACGAGCCACGACCACCAGGGTGACGCCCACGACCAGCAACAGGACCGCGCCGCCGGTGGGGTGTACGAGCCGATCGTCTCGCCCGCGACGCTCACCCCGACGGTTTCGTATCCAGAGCTGCCGTGCCGCGAACTCGCCGCGCCGCGGCGCGGAACTGAACAGCCATTCCGCCTTCCAGGCGCTCACCGAATCGTGATGATCACGATGCCGACTGGAACACTAAAGTAAGGGCATGACACATGGCCGGCCCCTTACCTTGTGGGCGGGACGCACGGTCGCGCTGCTGGGTATCGTGCTCGTCGCGCTGACCCTGCGCCAGACGGTTGCGGTGATGTCACCGATCCTCGACGACATCCGGGCAGACATCCCGATATCGAGCATCGGCGCCGGGCTGCTCGGTACGTTGCCACCGATCCTGCTGGCGGTATCGGGGTTCGTCGCGCCACGCGTCGCCCGCGGCGTCGGCCTCAACGGCGGCATCGTGCTGGCGCTGCTGCTCATGACCGTCGGCCATCTCGTGCGCGCGGCCGCCCCGGGCTACGCGGTGCTGCTCGTCGGCAGTGTCGTCGCGCTCGCCGGCACAGGCATCGGCAATGTGCTGCTGCCGCCGATCGTGCGGCACTACTTCCCCGATCGGGTAGCGCTGCTGACCGCCGTCTACGTCTGCATCCTGGGCGTGAGCACGGCACTGCCCGCCGCGGTCGCCGCCCCGGTCGCCGAACAGGTCGGGTGGCGGTTCTCGCTCGGCATCTGGGCGGTGAGCTCGGGGGTCGCGCTCGTTCCGTGGCTGGTCGCCATCGCGCGGGAGCGCCGCAGCCGACTCTCGGATGCCGACGCCATCGAGTCCTCGCCCACCACCCTCGTCACGCGACTGTGGCGGTCCCGCACGGCCCTGTCGATCACCGTCTTGTTCTCGACCAGCACGATCCTTACCTACGCATGTTTCGCGTGGCTGCCCGAGATCCTCGGCGACATCGCCGGCTCGACGCCGACCGAAGCCGGTGCGCTGCTCGCCGTCACCGGCATCATCAGTGCGCCCATCGCGCTCGTTGCGCCCCTGCTCGTCACGCGGCTACAGGGTGTCGGCCGGCTGATCGCCGCCGGTATCGCCAGCTTCGCGCTCGGCTACCTCGGCCTGCTGCTCGCGCCCGCGACACTCACCCTGCTCTGGGTGCTGCTCATCGGCTCGGGTTCGATCCTGTTCCCGGTCAACCTCGTGCTCATCAACGTACGCACCCGAACCCAGGGCGGCACCGTCGCGCTGAGCGGCTTTGCCCAGGGGGTCGCGTACGCGCTCGGCGCACTCGGTCCGCTGCTCGTCGGGCTGCTGCACGACGCGAGTGGCGGGTGGACCCTTTCGCTGCTGTTTCTGCTCGCCGTCGCCCTCGTGACGGCCATCCCGGCGTTCACGCTGGCCAAGCCCACGTTCGTCGAGGACGAGCTGTCCCACCCGTAATGCAGCCGAGGATCATGATCACGTTTCGATGAGCGACCCCTTCGGGTTCGAGGCCGATCTTGAAGTTGGCCCGAACCTGCCTCTATCGCGGGCAGCGTCTCCGCTGGCCACCTACCGGCGAACGGGACACGGCCCCGCCCCCAACTTCGCTGGGCAATGTCAGACCCGTCGATTAGAATGTATGTACTAATAAAGATCCTGACCTGGGAGGACGCCCGTGACCGCGCCCACCTCCACGCCCCTCACCCCCTACGCCACACTGCTCGGTTTCACCCGCTACGTCGACCGCACCGGCCCCACCAAGGCGACCTTCGTGGGTGGCCTGCGCAAGCAGCGCGCCAGCCGGTCCGGCTTCAACCCGCACGGCCAGTTCGTCAAGGCGCTCAAGGCCGACATCGCCTTCCACACCGGCGGCACCCACCTGGCCGGCGTGGTCGACGTGGTCAAGCCCCGCTGGCGCCCGCTCTACCAGGCGCTGGTGCCCGGCGCCACGGCCTGGCTGCGATCCCTCGGCGATCCGGCCGCCCTCGACCTGGCCCACACCCGCGACGCCCTGGCCATGCTCGGCGACCTGCCAGTCAAGATCAACCCCCAGTTCGGGGTACGCCACGCCGACGGCCGCGCCGAGGCCGTCCGCCTGCACTTCGACGAGATCCCGCCGAGCGAGGAATCGGTGCTCGCCACCCTGCACCTGATGGCCCGACACATGGACGCGGTGCTGCCGCACGCCGAGCCGGTCCTGGTCGACGTCCGGCGGGGCCAGGCCCACCGGATGCCCGCCGACGCCAAACCCGAGCAGATCGAACGCTGGCTCGCCGGCGAAGCCGCCGCCTTCCGCGCCATCTGGTCCACCGCCGCCTGACCCGCCCCTACCCACTCGGGCCAAGATCCGCGCAGTTTCTGGGATCCTGCTGCTTCGCGTTTCGCTGAGGCAGCAAGAACACCGAAGTTGCGCGGGTCTTGCCCTTCCGCGGCAGGGCGAGGTTATCCACAGGGGCTGATCGCGGGCACACCCGCCGGTCAAGGTGTCGTCATGCCTGTTTCCCCACGACGACCGGCGAGACTGCAGGGACGCGTCTTCCGCGGCTCCCGAGTGGTCGCCCAGGGCCTGCTCACCCGCGCGGAGCTGCGCAGCGCGGCGTGGCGTCCGCTGTTCCGAGACGTCTACGCCGACGCCCAGATGACCGTCACCCACCGTGCTCGCTGTGCCGCCGCGGCACAGTGGGTACTGCCGCCCGGGGCGGTGATAGCGGGTCGCAGCGCGGCGGCGCTCTACGGGGCGGGTGCGGTGGCCGACCACGAGCCTCTCGACGTGCTCGTGCCCTCCCCTCACCGCTTCGGACCGGTGTCGGGGCTCGTCGTGCACGCCGGCACGATCGCCGCCACCGACGTCGCCCTACGTCAGGGCATCCCGGTAACCGAGCCGACACGTACCTGCTGGGATCTGGCCCAGTGGTTGCAGACCGAGGAGGCGGTCGCCCTCGTGGATCGCCTCGCCCACCACCATCTGGTGTCGCTCCCTCGACTCCGTTCGGACGCCCTCGCGCGAGTCGGCACACGGGGTTGGAAACGCATGATGCGGGTGGCTGACCTGGCCGACGCGGGCGCGGAATCCGCGCCGGAGTCCCGGCTTCGGGTGGGGATCGTGCTCGCCGGGCTGCCGGTACCCGTGACACAGTTCGTCGTCGAGCGCGACGGAAGATTCGTGGCCCGTCTCGACCTGGCCTGGCCGCAGCTCAAGGTCGCGGTCGAGTACGACGGGTTGTGGCACCACGATCCCGAGCAGCTCCACCGCGACCGTCGCCGCCTCAACCGCCTGCTCGGTGAGGACTGGATCGTCCTGCACGTCACCTCGAGGCGGTTCCGCGAGGACTTCGAGGGCTTCCTGAACGAGCTCCGCCGAGCTCTGCGCTCCCGCTCCCGTTGACGTACGCCGACACACCAAGATCCGCGCAACATCAGGGATCCTGCTGCCTCACAAGCCGGTGAGGCAGCACTTTCCCCGAAGTTGCGCGGATCTTGACAGGCGCGACGTGAGGTACGCAGGCGCGACGCGCGGATCTTGACAGGCGCGACGCGCGGGCGGGTCAGGTGGCGGGGAGGTACTTGGCCAGATCGTCGAGGATCTTGTTGGCGGCGCCGACGCCGATGCCGGTCATCCAGATCTCGTCGGAGACGGGGTACGCCTTGCCGGCCTTGACCGCGCCGAGGCCCTTCCACAGGGTGCCGCCGGCGACCTTGGTCTGCTCGGCCGCGGCCTTGTCGCCGTACGCGGTGACGAAGATGACGTCGCCGTCGACCTCGTTGATCCGCTCGGGGCTGACCAGGTCGAAGCGCTTGTCCTCCTTGTTGGCCAGCAGCTGCCGCTCGGGGCGGCCGAGGCCGGTGTCGCCGATGACGATGCCGGAGAAGGAGTCGGGGCCGTACACCCGGATGTTGCCGGGGATGAACCGCACGATCGACACCTTGCGGGCGGCGGGGTCGCCGAGGGTGGCGCCGAAGTCCTTGGCCCGCTTCTCGTACGCGGCGAGGAGGTCCTTGGCCTGCTGCTCGTGGCCGAGCGCCTTGCCGTCGAGGAGGAAGTTCTCCTTCCAGGTGATGCCCACCTTGTCGGTGAACACGGTCGGCGCGATGGCGGCGAGTTCGTCGTAGAACTTCTCCTGGCGGAACTTGCTGCCGAGGATGAGGTCCGGCTTGAGGGCGTTGATGGCCTCCAGGTCGGGTTCGGTGAGGACCCCTACCTCCTTGATGCCGGAGAGCTTGTCCGCGCCGAAGTAGGTGGGCCAGCTCTTCGCCTCGCCGGCGGTGGCGGCGCCGACGGGTGTGACACCCAGCGAGAGCGCGGTGTCGATCTTGTCGGTGTCGAGCACGACGACGCGCTTGGGTTCGGCCGGGACCTTCGTGGTGCCCATGGCGTGGGTGATCTCCCGGGTCTCCCCGGTGGTGGTGCCGGCGACCGGGTCGCTCTCACCGCAGGCGGTGAGTCCGACGCCGAGGGCGGCGGCCGCGGCGAGAGCGGCGACGAGACGACGCATCAGAGTCCTTTCGAGGGGTACGAGTCGGCGAGCGGGTCGGCCGCGTCGCCGCTTGCGGGTCGGGCGCCCGGCACGGACGCGTCCGACAGATCGGTGCCCGACGCGCCTGCGGACGCGGCTGGGGCGCCCGACGCGTCAGCGGACGCGGCAGGGGTGCCCGACGCGCCAGCGGACGCGGCGGTGGCGGAGTGGCCTCCGGTGTGGGCGGGCACCACAAGGGGCGCGCCGGTCACCGGGCAGGGCACGACGACGCAGGCGAGCCCGAAGACGTCGTGGACCAGGTCGGCGGTGAGGATCTCCCGGGGCGGCCCGGCGGCGACGACCGCGCCGGCGCGCATCGCGACCAGGTGGTCGGCGTAGCGGGCTGCCTGGTTGAGGTCGTGCAGTACGGCGACGACGGTGCGGCCCCGCTCGACGCGCAGCCGGTGCAGCAGGTCGAGGACCTCCACCTGGTGGGCGAGGTCGAGGAAGGTGGTGGGTTCGTCAAGCAGCAGGGCGTCGGTGTCCTGGGCGAGCGTCATGGCGATCCAGACGCGCTGCCGCTGACCGCCGGAGAGGCTGTCCACCGGCCGGTCGGCGAGGTCTGCCACGTCGGCCAGGGTCATGGCCTGCTCCACCGCGACGCCGTCCTCCGACGACCACTGCCGCCACCAGCGCTGGTAGGGCTGCCGGCCGCGCCCGACCAGGTCGGCCACGGTGACGCCCTCGGGGACCAGCGGGCTCTGCGGCAGCACCCCGAGCCGGCGGGCCACCTCGCGGGTCGGCAGGTCGCGGATCGCGGTGCCGTCCAGCAGCACGGTGCCGCGGCGGGGGGTGAGCAGCCGGGCCATGGTGCGCAGCAGGGTGGATTTGCCGCACGCGTTCGGGCCTACGATCACCGTGAACGCGTCGGCGGGCAGGTCGAGGTCGAGGCCGTCGAGCACGGTCCGCTCGTCGTAGCCGGCGACCAGGTCGCGGGTGGACAGCATCACACGACTCCTTGGGGCGTCACGACGAGCGCCGCCGTCCGCGCAGCAGCAGGAAGATCAGGTACGGGCCGCCGATCGCGGCGGTCAACACGCCGGCGGGCAGTTGGGTGGGTGCGAACAGCCGCCGGCCGGCGAGGTCGGCGAGCACCAGCAGCAGCGCGCCGAGCAGCGCGGCGCAGACCAGCGGTGGCCGTTCGGCGCGTACCAGGCGGCGGGCCACCTGGGGGGCGACGAGCGCGACGAAGTCGACGGCGCCGACCTGCGCGGTGACCATCGCGGCGACGAGCACGCCGGTGCCGGCGAGGCCGATGCGCCGGGCCACCGGGCGCAGGCCGACGCCCCTGGTGGTGTCGTCGTCCAGGGCGGTGCTGTTCAGTGCCCAGCCGGCCCAGGCAAGCACCGGCAGCAGCACCAGCAGGGTGCCGGCGATCCAGGCGGCCTCGGTCCAGCCCTTGCCGGCCAGGGTGCCGATCAGCCAGATCTGCGCGCGGAGCCCGTCGATGGGGTCGGCGGTGAGCATGACCACCTCGGTGAGCGCCCGGAAACCGAACGCGACAGCCACGCCGGCGAGCACGAACCGCTGCGCGGCCAGCCCGTGCCGGGCGCCGAGTGCGAACAGCAGCGCCGCCGCGACCAGCCCGCCGACAAGCGCGGTGGGCGCGACCAGGACGGCGGCCATGCCACTGGTCAGCGCCACTGTCGCGGCGAGCCCGGCGCCCTGGGTGATGCCGATGACGTCCGGGCTGGCGAGGGGGTTACGGGCCACGCTCTGGATCAGGGTGCCGGCGACGCCGAAGGCCCCGCCGGCCACCGCGGCCAGCAGGATCCGCGGCAGCCGAAGATCAAAGACAACGAGGTCGTACGGGGTGCCGGCGCCGGAGAGGGCGCGCAGCACGTCAGCCGGTGCGACGTACGGGGTGCCCAGGGAGAGGCTGAGCAGCATCGCCAGCAGGAGAAGGACGGTGAGCGCGGCGGCCACCAGCACGGCACGGCGGCGGATCAGCAGGCTGACCGGGCCGATGCGCAGCAGGGACCGCCCCGGCGGGTGCGCGCCGGGTGCGCCTGTCGAAGGGCCCGCCGGACGGTGGATCGTGGTCACGCGGTCACCACCCGGGCGCGGCGGACCAGCACGGCGAGCAGCGGCGCGCCGATCAGGGCGGTGACGATTCCGGCCGGGATCTCGCCGGGCGGGGCGACCAGCCGGCCGACGACGTCGGCGCCGAGCAGCAGCGCCGGTCCGAGCAGGGCGGAGACGGCGAGGGTCCAGCGGTGGTCGGCGCCGACCAGGGCGCGCGCCAGGTGCGGCACGGCCAACCCGACGAACGCGACGGGCCCGGCCGCCGCCACCGCGGCACCTGTCAGCAGCACCGCGGCGAGTCCACCGCCGAGGCGGATCAGGCCGATGCGGTGGCCGAGGCCACGGGCCACGTCGTCACCGAGGGCCAGCGCGTCCAGGCCCCGTGCCACCAGGGCGGCCAGCAGCAGCCCGGCGAGGACGAACGGCAGCACCTGCGCGGTGACCGACAGGTCCCGGCCGGCCAGCCCGCCGACCACCCAGAACCGGTACTCCTCGAAGGTGCGGGCGTCGATGCTGAGCAGCGCGTACACCCCGGAGGCCAGGCTGGCGTCGAGGGCCGCGCCGACAAGCGCGAGGGTGACCGGGCTGGCGCCCTCGCGGGCCCGGGTGGCGATGGCGAAGACCAGCAGGCCGGCGATCAGCGCCCCGGCGATGCCGAACCAGACGTAGCCGGCGAGCGTGCCGATGCCGAAGACGGAGATGGCGAGCACCACGCCGAACGACGCGCCGGCGCTGATGCCGAGGATGCGGGGCTCGGCCAGGGGGTTGCGGGTAAGCGCCTGGAACAGCACACCGGCCACGGCGAGGGCGAGCCCGACGGCGAGGGCGAGGGCGGTACGTGGCATGCGCAGTTCGCGGACGATGGTGCTCGCGTCGCCGCCGTCCGGTGCGACGAGGGCGTGCCAGACCGCGTCGACGCCGAGTTGCCTGCTGCCCAGCGCGAAACTGGCGAGAACGGCGAGCAGCAGGACCAGCGCGGCACCGGCGGTGACGATGACCCGACGGCCGGCGCGGGTGCTGGCCCGACTCCGGGTCGGCCGGCTGGCGAGGGCGGTCACGGAACTCCTGCACGTTCGACCTTAGGTTCGCCTAACCTTAGCCGAGCTGCGGAAAGTGGCCTAACCGGCGTCGGTCGATGCCGTCGTGGGCCCCTCGGGTACGCCCGCCGAACCGCCGTCCCCGGCCGCCGCCACCGCTTGGCAGCACGCACGTTGAGTGGCCGCATCATCTCGTTGTCCTCGTGCTCCGACGGACAGATGGCGCAGGACACCCGTAAGAGGGATGTCACGTCATAGGGTGTCGACATGCGATTCGACAGGCACACGGTCGTCCTCCTGGTCCGACCGTCGGACCCGCCGGAGCTGCCGCAGGACGCGATCGACAGGTTGCAGGAGACCCACAGAGCCCACCAGGCCGGGCTCGTGGAGCAGGGTCTGGTGCTGGCGGCCGGGCCGTTCCTGCACGCCGACGACGACCGGCTGCGCGGTTTCGTCGTGCTCTCCATCGCCCCGGACGACGCCCGCGCGCTGTTCGCCAACGACCCGGCCGTCAGCGCCGGGCTGTTGACCGCGCAGGTGACGAGCTGGCTGGTCCCCGAGGGCAACGTGCGGTTCGAGGGCGTGCCGATGCCCCGGTCGATGCTGGAGGCGGCTGCCGGCGACTGATCCGCGGTCTCAGCCCTCGGCGGGTCGGGGCGTCGGCAGCGGGCCGTCGACGGCACCTACGCCGCCGAGGGCCACCTCCGGCGGCAGGTCGCCGATCGGCGTCACCCGGGGCGCGTCCACCGGCCCGACGATCACCCGTAGGCCGGGGAAGCTGTCCCGCAGCACCCGCCGGCACGGACCGCACGGCACCACGATCTCGCGGCCACGATCCCCCACCACGACCATCGTCTCCAGTTCGGTGACGCCCTGTGTCGCGGCGGCGCCCACGGCCACCATCTCGGCGCACGCCCCGCCAGTGTCGTGGTGGACGTTCACTCCGCTGAAGACCCGACCGTCGGCGGTGCGTGCGGCGGCGGCACGGGTGTGTCGGGGGCTGCGGCAGCGCAGCTTGGCGACGGCCGTGGCCGCCTGCACCAGCGCCCGGTCGGTGTCGCGCATGGTCACTGTCGGCCCCGGTTGCTCGTCGTGGTCCGATCCTGGTCGGGTCGGCTGCGGTCGCGGTACGCCCGCATCTTGGCCCGGCTTCCGCAGATGCTCATAGTGCACCAGCGGCTGCGCCCGGCCGGACTGTGGTCGTAGTAGACCCAGCGGCACCCGTGCGCGGCGCACGCCTTCAGCCGTGGCCAGGTGCCGTCGGCCTCGGCGAGGAGGACGGTACAACCCATCCGCGCATGGTCACCGATCGGGGCCTGAGCCCCGGTCTGTTCGGGTTGGCACTGAGCGCCGCCGGGGCCGGCGCGCTTGTCGGCACGCTCGCGTCGACGCGGCTGGCCGAGCGGCTCGGCTACGGTCGGGCCTTCGCCGCCGCGCTGCTGCTGTCCACCGGCACACCGCTGCTCATCGCGGCGCTTCCCGGCTCCGGTGGCGCGCTCGCCGCCGGACTGGCCGGGGTGCAGTTCACCGCGGGCATCGGCCTCGGTGTGGCGAACGTCCTCTCGGTGACCCTGCGCCAGGTCGTCATCCCCCGGGGCAACCTGGCCCGCAGCAACGGCGGCTACCGCGTGTTGATCTACGGGGCGCTCCCGCTGGGCAGCGCCCTCGGTGGCGTGCTGGGACACGCGGCGGGCAGCCGGGTCGGGGTCGCGGTCGGCACCGCCGGGTTCGCCGTCTCGGCCGTACCCATGCTGACCCGGCGGATCCGCGGCCTGCGCACTCCGCAGCAGGCTCGCACGGACCCGGCGGGCGCCACGCCGACGGAGACCGCACCGGCGGGCGGCCCCCCGACCGCCGTCCGGCGGTAACCCACAGGCGGTACGCCGCCGGGCTGCCTATCCTTGGGCACGACATGCAGAATCCAGCCGCCTCCGCCGCGACCGATCCGGTACGCGAGCTGCACCGCCGCCTCTCACCCCTGATGTTCCGTGACCAGCGCCGGCTCCAACGGCGGCTGGACGGCGCTCGCAAGCTGCGCGACCCGCAGCGGCGGGAGACGGCACTCGCCGAGATCAGCGCCGACGTGACCCGGGCCGAGCAGCGGATCGCCGCCCGGCGCGCGGCCGTACCCGTGATCACGTACCCGGCGGGGCTGCCGGTAAGTGAGCGCAAGGACGACATCGCCGCCGCCATCCGCGATCACCAGGTGGTGATCGTGGCCGGCGAGACCGGCTCCGGTAAGACCACCCAGCTGCCCAAGATCTGTCTGGAGCTGGGGCGCGGCATCAACGGCCTGATCGGGCACACCCAGCCCCGCCGGCTGGCCGCCCGGACGGTGGCCGACCGGATCGCCGACGAGCTGGGCACCGAGCTGGGCGACGTGGTCGGCTACAAGGTGCGCTTCACCGACCAGGTGAGCGAGCGCAGCCTGGTGAAGCTGATGACCGACGGCATCCTGCTGGCCGAGTTGCAGACCGACCGGATGCTGCGCCAGTACGACACGTTGATCATCGACGAGGCGCACGAGCGCAGCCTGAACATCGACTTCATCCTCGGGTACCTGCGGGAGCTGCTGCCCCGCCGGCCCGACCTCAAGGTGATCATCACCTCGGCGACCATCGAGACCGACCGCTTCGCCAGGCACTTCGCGGGCCCGGTCACCGCCGAAGAGCCGCAGGGCGTGCCCGCGCCGGTGGTCGAGGTGTCCGGGCGGACGTACCCGGTGGAGGTGCGCTACCGGCCGCTGGTCGAGGTCGCCGACGGCGAGGAGGACGGCGACGGGGACGAGGAGAACGTCCGCGACCAGATCCAGGCGATCGGGGACGCCGTCGAGGAACTGGCCGCCGAGGGCCCGGGTGACATCCTGGTCTTCCTCAGCGGCGAACGGGAGATCCGGGACACCGCCGACGCGCTGGGCAAGCTGGTGCAGAAGAAACGCTCACTGCTGGGCACCGAGATCCTGCCGCTGTACGCCCGGCTGTCCAGCGCCGAGCAGCACCGGGTGTTCGCCGCCCACTCGTCGCGCCGGGTGGTGCTCGCCACGAACGTCGCGGAGACCTCGCTGACCGTGCCCGGCATCAAGTACGTGGTGGACCCGGGCACGGCCCGCATCTCCCGCTACTCCAGCCGGCTCAAGGTGCAGCGACTGCCGATCGAGCCGGTCTCGCAGGCGTCGGCCAACCAGCGCAAGGGCCGCTGCGGCCGTACGTCGGACGGCATCTGCATCCGCCTCTACGACGAGCAGGACTTCGCCTCGCGCCCCGAGTTCACCGACCCGGAGATCCTGCGCACCAACCTGGCGTCGGTCATCCTCCAGATGACGGCGATCGGGCTGGGCGACCTGGCCGCGTTCCCGTTCATCGACCCGCCGGACCGGCGCAACATCACCGACGGCGTCAACCTGCTGCACGAGCTGGGCGCACTGGACCCGACCGAGGCCGACCCGGCGAAGCGGCTCACCGCGCTGGGCCGACGCCTGGCCCAGCTGCCCGTCGACCCGCGACTGGCCCGGATGGTGGTCGAGGGCGAGCGCAACGGCTGCGCCACCGAGGTGCTGGTGATCGCCGCCGCGCTCTCCATTCAGGACCCGCGAGAGCGGCCGGCGGAGAAGCAGGCCCAGGCCGACCAGGCGCACGCCCGGTTCGCCGACAAGGAGTCCGACTTCGTCGCGTACCTCAACCTGTGGCGGTACCTGCGCGAGCAGCAGCGAGAGTTGTCCTCCAGCGCGTTCCGCCGGATGTGCAAGGCGGAGTACCTGAACTACCTGCGGATCCGCGAGTGGCAGGACATCGTCAGCCAGTTGCGCCAGGTGCTGCGTACCCCGCAGGAGAGCGACAGGCGGGGTGGGCGGCCGGCGCGCGACACCGCGGACGGCGCGGAGGCCGGCCGGGGTGCGGGCCGCCGCGGCGGCGCGGACCTGCCCGAGGAGATCGACACCCCGAAGGTGCACCAGTCCCTCCTGCCCGGCCTGCTGTCACACATCGGCCTCAAGGACGCCCAGAAGCACGAGTACCTGGGTGCCCGGGGGGCGAAGTTCGCGCTCTTCCCCGGCTCGGCGCTGTTCAAGAAGCCGCCGCGCTGGGTGATGGCAGCCGAACTGGTGGAGACGTCCCGGCTGTGGGGCCGCATCGCCGGCCGGGTCGAACCGGAGTGGGTCGAACCGCTCGCGCAGCACCTGGTCAAGCGCAGCTACAGCGAGCCGCACTGGGAGAAGAAGCAGGCCGCGGTGATGGCCTACGAGAAGGTCACCCTTTACGGCGTTCCGCTGGTCAGCGCCCGGAAGGTCAACTTCGGGCGGATCGACCCGGCGCTGAGCCGCGAGCTGTTCATCAGGCACGCCCTCGTCGAGGGCGACTGGCAGACCCACCACCAGTTCTGGGCCGACAACAAGCGGCTGCTCGCCGACATCGAGGAGTTGGAGAGCCGGGCCCGACGCCGGGACATCCTGGTCGACGACGAGACCATCTTCGGCTTCTACGACCAGCGGATCCCCGCCGACGTGGTCTCCGGCCGGCACTTCGACTCGTGGTGGAAGAGGACCCGCCGGGAGCAGCCGGACCTGCTGACGTTCACCCGCGACCTGCTCATCAACGACGGCCGGGCCGGGGTGGACGAGGACGACTACCCCGACGAGTGGCAGGCCGACGGCGTGAGCCTGCCGCTGACCTACCGGTTCGAGCCGGGCACACCCACCGACGGCGTCACAGTCGACATCCCGCTGCCGCTGCTCAACCAGGTGCCGGCGGAGAGCTTCGACTGGCAGGTGCCGGGGCTGCGCGAGGAGACAGTGATCGCGCTGATCCGTTCACTGCCCAAAGCGGTCCGCCGCAACTTCGTGCCCGTGCCGGACTTCGCCCGGGCCGCCCTGGCGGCGATCACCCCGGGCAGGGAGCCGCTGCTGGACGCGCTCACCCGCGAGCTGCGGCGGATGACAGGCGTCACCGTGCCCCGGGACGCCTGGGAGCCGGCCAAGCTCCCCGCCCACCTGCGGGTCACCTTCCGGGTGCTGGGCGACGACGAGAAGCCCGTCGCCGAGGGCAAGGACCTGCCGGCCCTGCAACGCCAGCTCCGCCAGGAGGTACGCCAGGTGGTGGCGGCCGCCGCGCCGGAGGTCGCCCGGACGGGCCTGCGCGAGTGGAGCATCGGCACCCTGCCCCGGACCATCGAGCAGGTCCGGGCCGGCTACGCGGTGACCGCGTACCCGGCGCTTGTCGACGAGGGCGCGACTGTCGGGGTCAAGGTGTTCGACTCCCCCGCCGAGGCCGAGGCCGCGCACTGGGCGGGCACCCGACGGCTGCTGCGGCTCACCGTGCCGTCCCCGGCGCGGTTCCTGCAGGGCCGGCTGAGCAACGAGGCGAAGCTGGCGCTGAGCCGCAACCCGCACGGCGGCGTGCAGGAGCTGATCGAGGACGCGGCGGGCGCGGCCATCGACAGGCTCATCGACGCGGCCGGTGGGCCGGCGTGGGACGCCGACGGGTTCGCGGCGCTGCGCGAGAAGGTACGCGCCGACCTCGTCGACACGGTGGTCGAGGTGATGGACCGGGTCCGCAAGGTGCTCGCCGCCGCGTACGCGGTGGAGCAGCGCCTCGGCGCCACCCGCAACCTCGCCGTGGTGGCCGCGTTGGCCGACATCCGCGGCCAGCTCGCCGGGCTTGTGCACGCCGGATTCATCACCGAGACCGGGTACGCCCGCCTGCCCGACCTGCTGCGCTACCTGACCGCCATCGAACGCCGGCTCGACCGCCTCGGCGGCAACCCGCAGCGGGACCGCCAGCAGCAGGACCGGATCGCGGTGGTGCAGAAGGAGTACGCCGACCTGCTCGCCGCGTTGCCGCCGGCGCGTCGACAGGAGACAGCCGTCCGTCAGATCCGCTGGATGATCGAGGAGTTGCGGGTGAACGTCTTCGCGCAGGCGCTTGGCACCCCGTACCCCGTCTCGGAGCAGCGGATCTACCGGGCGATGGACGAGGCCGAGGGCCGCTGACCCGGCCCGGCGGATCGGCCGGGCCGGGTCGCGGACCGGTCAGTGCGCCGGGACGGACAGCGCCCGGCTGGCCGGGACGCCCCGCACGGAGCTGGCCAACGCCGCGTTGCGCGGCTCGGCGGCGGTGGGCGCCCACCAGGCGCGGTTCTCCCGGTACCAGTGGAAGACCTCGGACAGGCCGTCCTCGAACCGGATCTGCGGCTCGAAGCCGAGCTCCTCGGAGATCTTGCGGTAGTCCAGCGAGTAGCGCTGGTCCTGGACCTTGCGGTCCGGCACGTGCCGGACCCGTTCCCAGCCGGCGCCGGCCAGCCGCAGGATCCGCTCGGCGAGGGCGCGGTTGGTCAGCTCTATGTCGCCCCCGATGTTGTAGACCTCGCCGGCCCGGCCCTTGGCCAGGACCAGCGCGATGGCCCGGCAGTGGTCGTCCACGTGCAGCCACTCGCGCACCGCACCGCCGTCGCCGTGCAGGGTGATGTCCTGCCCGGAGAGCAGGCTGGTGACGAATCGGGGGATGACCTTCTCCACGTTCTGGTACGGCCCGTAGTTGTTGGCGCAGCGGGTGATGGAGACGTCCACGTCGTACGTGCGCCAGTAGGAGCGCACCACGTGGTCGCTCGCCGCCTTCGAGGCCGCGTACGGGGAGTTCGGTTCCAGGACGCAGCTCTCGTTCCAGGAGCCCTCGCTGATCGAGCCGTACACCTCGTCGGTGGAGACGTGCACGACGCGGCCGACCCCACCGCGCGCGCAGGCGGCCAGCAGGTGGTGTGAGCCCATCACATTGGTCTCGAAGAACGGCGCCGGGTCGTCGATGGACCTGTCGACGTGCGACTCGGCGGCGAAGTGCACCACCGCGTCGTGCCCGGGCACCACGTCGGTGAGCAGCTGACGGTCGCAGATGTCGCCACGGATGAACGTCAGACGGGGGTGCGCGGCCGGCAGGTTGTCCCGATCACTGGCGTAGGTCAGCTTGTCGATAACCGTCACGTCGCAGTGTTCGAAGCCGACATAGCGCCCGGCGAGCAGGCTGCGCGCGAAATGCGAACCGATGAAGCCAGCGGCGCCGGTCACCAGGATCCTCATGTGTGGCCTCCCTGCCGGCGAGAAACGTCCACCGGTGAGCTCTGCTGAGACGAATGGGGCTTTTGCCCCGCGCAAGAACCCACTTTAGGTGACGATCATCAACACTGACAGTGATACCGCGCCCTTAAGGACGAATTAACCAAGCGGCCCGCTGTCGGCCGATCAGCGGGGATCCACGCCCGGGGGCAGGTCGTCGCGCTCGATCGCCGACTGCACGTAGTCCAGCAGGATCCGTCGTAGCTCCCGGCCGGCATGGGTCGGCACGACGTCGCGCCGACGGGCCACCGCGATGGTCCGGCGCACCCCCGGCGGGGCCAGGGGGGTGATCCGGACCCCGGGTCGCCGGGCCAGCACGATGCCGGGTACCAGCGCGATGCCGAGGCCGGCCTCGACGAAGCTGAGCACGGCGTCCATCTCACCGCCGTCCACCGCGAAGGTCGGCTCGAAGCCCGCCTCGCGGCACGCCTGGATGGTGGCGTCACGCAGGTCGTAGCCCTCGCGGAACATCACCATCGGCTGGTCGCGCAGGTCCGTGATGTGCAGCTCCCCGGTCGCCGAGGCGGTCGGCACCTCCCCCACCGACGCCACCACGAGGCTCTCGCGCAGGATGGGGTCGACGCGCAGGCCCGGGTCGGCGCCCTGCGCCGGCATGATGATCAGGGCCAGGTCGAGGTCTCCGCGCAGCAGGTCGCGCACCAGGTCCTGAGAGCCGCCCTCCTCGACCCGCAGGTCCACCGTCGGGTGTGCGTCGCGGAAGCGGCGCAGGACCGGCGGGGCGAGCGAGGTGGCCAGGCTCGGCGTGGCGCCGAGGCGGACCCGGCCCCGCCGGAGGCCGACCAGCTCCTGCACCTCCCGGGTGGCGGTCTCCACGTCGGCGAGGATCCGGGTGGCCAACGGCAGCAGCACCTCGCCGGCCGCCGTGAGGGTGATGTTGCCCCTTACCCGCTCGAACAGGGGCGCCCCGAGGTCGGTCTCCAGAGCGTGAATTTGCTTACTGAGAGAAGGCTGAGTGATGCCCACGAGGTCGGCTGCTTGGGTGAAATGTCGTACTTCGGCCACCGCGACGAAGTACCTGAGCTGATGGAGCTGCATCTACATAGCTTATGGCTATCAACGCTGCGAGTTCGATGCATTGGACGACTGATCAAAGTCCTCCTAGCGTCGGTCACGTGGTAATGACGAAAACTCGGTCGCCCATCCGCTCGAACGTCGGTCTCAAGGCCGTCATGGCGGTGACGGGCATTGTGCTGGTGCTGTTCCTGATCGCCCACATGCTCGGGAACCTGAAGGTGTTCACGGGGGAGACCTCGTTCGACCACTACGCGCACTGGCTGCGCGATATCGGCAA
Organism: Micromonospora sp. NPDC000663; assembly: GCF_042898105.1. Classification (NCBI taxonomy): domain Bacteria; kingdom Bacillati; phylum Actinomycetota; class Actinomycetes; order Micromonosporales; family Micromonosporaceae; genus Micromonospora; species Micromonospora sp. NPDC000663. The sequence goes on along the minus strand of NZ_JBIAYR010000001.1, from coordinate 1,677,024 downwards.
GCCGCTGCTGCCCGGCGTCTGGTTCCTGTGGATCCTGCGTACCGTGCTCGTGGTGGCGGTCGTCGGCCACATCTGGGCCGCGACACTGCTCGCCCTGCGGGCCCGCGCCGCCCGCCCGGTCAAGTACGCCCACCGCAAGAAGGTCCGGGGCAGCTACGCCGCCCGCACCATGCGCTGGGGTGGCGTGATCATCCTGCTGTTCGTGATCTACCACCTCCTGGACCTGACCACAGGCACACTGAACCCGGTCGGCGACCCCAGCAACCCGTACGGCAACGTCGTCGCCGACTTCGCGCCGGAACGATGGTACGTCACGCTCTTCTACACCCTGGCGATCGTCACGCTCGGCTTCCACCTGCGCCACGGCGCGTTCAGCGCGTTCCGCAGCCTCGGCCAGCAGACGCCACGCGGCGAGCGGCGGGCGCGCAACGCCGCGCTCGTCTTCGCCGTGGCGCTCTGCGCCGGATACCTGGTGGTCCCGTTCGCCGTTCTCACCGGATTGGTGTCCTGACATGGAACTCTTCACCGAGGGCGACCCGATCGCCGACACGAAGGCTCCCACCGGCCCGATCGAGAAGCGCTGGGAGACCCGACGCTTCGAGGCCAAGCTCGTCAACCCCGCCAACCGCCGCAAGATGACTGTCATCGTGGTGGGCACCGGCCTGGCCGGCGGCTCCGCCGCAGCCACCCTGGCCGAGCAGGGCTACCACGTGAAGTCCTACTGCTACCAGGACAGCCCGCGCCGCGCGCACTCCATCGCAGCCCAGGGCGGCATCAACGCCGCCAAGAACTACCGCAACGACGGCGACTCCGTGCACCGGCTCTTCTACGACACAGTCAAGGGCGGCGACTTCCGGTCCCGCGAGTCGAACGTGCACCGCCTGGCCGAGGTGTCGGTCAACATCATCGACCAGTGCGTCGCGCAGGGCGTGCCGTTCGCCCGCGAGTACGGCGGCCTGCTGGACACCCGCTCGTTCGGCGGCGCCCAGGTGCAGCGCACCTTCTACGCCAGGGGCCAGACGGGCCAGCAGCTGCTGCTCGGCGCGTACCAGGCCCTGGAGCGGCAGATCGGCCTCGGCAACGTGGAGATGAACGCGCGGCACGAGATGCTGGAGCTGGTCATCGTCGACGGCAAGGCCCGCGGCATCGTCGTGCGGGACCTGGTCACCGGCGAGATCAGCACCGAGATGGCCGACGCCGTCGTGCTCGCCTCCGGCGGCTACGGCAACGTCTTCTACCTCTCCACCAACGCCAAGGGCTGCAACGTCACCGCCACCTGGCGGGCGCACCGCAAGGGCGCGTACTTCGCCAACCCCTGCTACACGCAGATCCACCCGACCTGCATCCCGGTCTCCGGCGACCACCAGTCGAAGCTGACCCTGATGAGCGAGTCGCTGCGCAACGACGGCCGGGTCTGGGTGCCGAAGAACAAGGGCGACGACCGCAACCCCCGGGACATCCCCGAGGACGAGCGGGACTACTACCTGGAGCGGATCTACCCGTCCTTCGGCAACCTGGTCCCCCGTGACATCGCCTCCCGCGCCGCGAAGAACGTCTGCGACGAGGGCCGGGGCGTCGGGCCGACCAAGCTCGGCGTCTACCTCGACTTCGCCGACGCGATCGACCGCCTCGGCCGCAAGGCCATCGAGGCCAAGTACGGCAACCTCTTCGAGATGTACGAGCGGATCACCGGCGAGGACCCGTACGAGGTGCCGATGCGGATCTACCCCGCCGTGCACTACACGATGGGCGGCCTCTGGGTCGACTACGACCTCCAGTCGAGCATCCCCGGCCTGTTCGTGATCGGCGAGGCGAACTTCTCCGACCACGGCGCGAACCGGCTCGGCGCCTCGGCGCTGATGCAGGGCCTCGCCGACGGGTACTTCGTGCTGCCCACCACCATCGCCAACTACCTGGCCTCCGGCCCTCTCGACAAGGTCGACGCCAGCCACCCGGCGGCGGTCGAGGCGCGTACCGACGTCGAGGACCGGATCCAGCGGCTGCTGGCGGTCGACGGCGACCGGACCGTGGACTCGTTCCACCGGGAGCTGGGGCAGATCATGTGGGAGCACTGCGGCATGGAGCGCAGTGAGGCCGGCCTGCGTAAGGCGATCGGCGAGATCCGCGACCTGCGCGAGCAGTTCTGGCAGCGGGTCAAGGTCTCCGGCACCGGCGAGGAGCTCAACCAGTCGCTGGAGAAGGCCGGCCGGGTGGCCGACTTCTTCGAGCTGGCCGAGTTGATGTGCATCGACGCCCTGCACCGCGAGGAGTCCTGCGGCGGCCACTTCCGGGCCGAGCACCAGACGCCCGACGGTGAGGCGCAGCGTGACGACGACCGGTTCGCGTACGTGGCGGCCTGGGAGTTCACCGCCACCGGCGAGCCGTCGGTGCTGCACAAGGAAGACCTCAAGTTCGAATACGTCCACCCCACGCAGCGGAGCTACAAGTGAACCTGACCCTGCGCATCTGGCGCCAGAAGGGCCCTGAGGACAAGGGTCGGATGGTGACCTACCCGGTCGACGACGTGTCCCCGGACATGTCGTTCCTGGAGATGCTCGACGTGCTCAACGAGCGGCTCATCCTCGACGGCGAGGACCCGGTCGCGTTCGACCACGACTGCCGCGAGGGCATCTGCGGCATGTGCGGCCTGATGATCAACGGGGACGCGCACGGGCCGCAGCGCGGCACCACCGCGTGCCAGCTGCACATGCGGCAGTTCAAGGACGGCGACACGATCGACATCGAGCCGTGGCGGGCCAGCGCCTTCCCGGTCATCAAGGACCTGGTGGTCAACCGGGGCGCCTTCGACAAGATCATCGCTGCGGGTGGCTACGTCACCGCGCCGACCGGCAGCGCGCCCGAGGCGCACTCCACCCCGGTGGCCAAGGCCAACGCCGACGCCGCCTTCGAGTCGGCGGCCTGCATCGGCTGCGGCGCCTGTGTCGCGGCCTGCCCGAACGGCTCCGGCATGCTCTTCACCGCCGCCAAGCTCACCCAGCTCTCGCTGCTGCCGCAGGGCCAGCCGGAGCGCTACACCCGGGTGATCGGCATGGTCGACGCGCACGACGAGGCCGGCTTCGGTGGCTGCACCAACGCCGGCGAGTGCACTGTGGTCTGCCCCAAGGGCATCCCGCTGAACACCATCGGCCGGCTCAACCGCGACTACCTCGCGGCCACCACCAAGGGCGCCGGTAACACACCCGGCTCCTGACTCCCGCCATCCTGACCGCCGCCGCCCCCGTCCCGGGGTGGCGGCGGTCAGGCGTTGTCGCCGACGGTGTGGTGTCGGAGCCCCGACGTGACGGACCAGCCTGGCCGCCCGAAGCAGGGCACGGTCGCCGTCGACCCCGGGTCGGCGGCAGGTCCGAAGCCCGCAGCCGGTTCAACTGCCCTTCCCCGGGTAGCAGTCTGCCGAGAGCACGCTGAGAGGGGACGGGACATGAAGGCACTGACCTGGCAGGGCAAGCGGGACGTCCGGGTCGAGGAGGTGCCGGACCCCCGGATCGAGGAGCCGACCGACGCCATCGTGAAGATCACCTCGACGGCGATCTGCGGGTCGGACCTGCACCTGTACGAGGTCCTGGGGCCGTACCTGAAGCCCGGAGACATCCTGGGCCACGAGCCGATGGGCATCGTCGAGGAGGTCGGGTCGGGGGTGACCCGGCTCAAGCCCGGGGACCGGGTGGTGGTGCCGTTCAACATCTCCTGCGGCAGTTGCTGGATGTGTGAGCGCCAGCTCTACGCGCAGTGCGAGACCACCCAGGTCACCGGCGAGGGCAAGGGCGCGTCGCTGTTCGGGTACACCTCGCTGTACGGCTCGGTGCCCGGCGGGCAGGCCGAGTACCTGCGCGTCCCGCAGGCCCACTTCGGCCCGATCAAGATCCCGCACACCGGCGCCGACGAGCGTTACCTCTACCTCTCGGACATCCTGCCGACCGCGTGGCAGGCGGTGAAGTTCGCCGACACCCCGCCCGGCGGCACCCTTGCCGTGTTCGGGCTGGGCCCGGTGGGGCAGTTCTGCGCCCGCATCGGCCGGCACCTCGGCGCCGGCCGGGTCATCGGGCTGGACCTGGTGCCGGAGCGGCTGGAGCTGGCCCGCCGGCACGGCATCGAGGTGCTCGACGTCAGCGAGCTGACCGACGTGCCGGGCGCGCTCATCGACCTGGTGGACGGGCGCGGACCGGACGCGGTGATCGACGCCGTCGGCATGGAGGCGCACGGCTCTCCGGCGGGCAAGCTGGCCCAGACCGCCGCCGGGCTGCTGCCGAACAAGCTGGCCCAGACGATGACCGACAAGGCCGGCGTGGACCGGCTGTCCGTCCTGCACGCCGCCCTGAAGGCGGTCCGCCGGGGCGGCACCGTGTCGCTCTCCGGCGTCTACGGCGGCGAGGCCGACCCGATGCCGATGATGGAGATGTTCGACAGGGGCATCCAGCTGCGGATGGGCCAGTGCCACGTCCGCCGGTGGACCGACGAGATCCTGCCGCTGCTCTCCGGCGACGACGACCCGCTGGGCGTCGAGGACCTGCGCACCCACCGGCTGCCGCTGACCGAGGCCCCTCGGGCGTACGAGATGTTCCAGAAGAAGGAGGACGGCTGCATCAAGGTGGTCCTCGCACCGTGAGTGCGAGGAGTGAGCCGGTCTTGCGAGCCCCGCAGTCACGAACATCGGTGGCCCCGTGAGTCGGGTGGTGGTGATCGCCGGTGCGACGAGTGGGGTCGGGCGGGCGACGGCCCGGGCGTTCGCCGAGCGCGGCGACCGCCTGGTCCTCGCCGCCCGCGCCCCACAGACCCTCGCCGAGGTACGCGCGGAGTGCGCCGACGCCGACGTGTTGACCGTGCCCACCGACGTCACCGAGCCGGGCGCGTTGGAGGCGCTCGCCGACGCGGCGATCGAGCGGTTCGGTCGCATCGACGTGTGGGTGCACACCGCCGCGGTGATGGCGTACGGCCGCTTCGACGAGCTGCCGGAGCGGATCTTCGAGCAGGTGGTGCGCACCGACCTGCTGGCCGCGGCGGGTGCGGCGCGGGTGGCGCTGCGGCACTTCCGGGCCACCGGCGCCGGCACGCTGATCCTCACCGGTTCGGTGCTCGGGCACATCACCGCCCCGTACATGAGCGCGTACGTGGCCAGCAAGTGGGGTCTGCAGGGGCTGGCCCGGACGGTGCAGCAGGAGTTGCGCGACACCCCACGGATCCGGCTCTGCCTGGTCAATCCGGGAAGTGTGGACACTCCGGTGTACCAGCAGGCGGCCAACTACCTGGGCCGGATCGGCAGGCCCCCGCCGCCGGTCGCCGGCCCGCAGCGGGTGGCCCGGGCCATCGTCGACTGCGTGGACCGGCCTCGCCGGGAGGTGTCGGTGGGGCGGCTGAACGTGGTGATGCGCGCCGGCTTCACACTGGTCCCGGGTGTCTACGACGTCCTGGTCGGTCCGTTGATGAGGCTGGCCGGCCTGAGCGGACGGGCGATCGCCGTGCACGACGGCTCGGTCTTCACCCCGAACCCGGCGGGCGAGGCCGTACGCGGCGGTCACGTTCCCGACCTGCGGCAACTCGCCCGCGCCGTGCCCGGACCGCTCGGCGCGGTGCTGCGCCGAGGGTTCGGCTGAGCTGTCCCGGGGGCATCATGTATCGATCAACTCGCCTAGGGTGGTGGGCCGGCAGGCGCTCCGGCGCCCCACGACGGGAGAGAAGATTGACTATCCGGCTGAACCGCAGGACAGCACTCGGACTCGGGACGGTGGCCACCGCCGGCACGGTGATCGGCGCCGCCACACCTGCGAGCGCCGCCGACACCGAGGCCGCGCCGACCACCCCCGCCCGGGCCGCCCGTCGGGTCGCCACGGTCTTCGCCCGGCACAGCACCGAGGCCGGTGGCAACTGGCAGGCGTACGTCAGCGTTGCCGACCCGGCCGGCGCGCCGGTCGTCGCGGTGGCCGCCGACGCGGACCGGCGGATCGAGGCGTACAGCGTCAACAAGATCGCGGTCGCCACGGCGGTGCTGGACAAGGTCGACAGGGGGCTGCTCACGCTGGACCAGCGGGTCGACGTCACCGCCGCGATCGTCGTGCCGGGTGGTGACGGCATCTTCAGCCTGGACGGCGCGTACCCGAGCAGCGTGACCCTCGGGCACGTGCTGGCCAACCTGCTGACCGTCTCGGACGACACGGCGGTGCGGCTGTGCGGGCTGGTCGCCCCGGCCGCCGAGATCAACACGATCCTGGTCGGCAAGGGTTTCCCGAACACCCAGGTCGAGCCGGTGGCCAACCCCAACCGGTTCTTCCTCGGCACCAGCACTCCCCGGGAGACGCACGACCTGCTGCGGGCCCTGGTCGGCGGCACGCTGCTCTCCCCCACCTCGACGGCGTACCTGCTCGGGCTGCTGCGCTCCCCGGTGGCGTTCACCGACGGCATCAGGCGCACCATGTCCTCCGACGACCGGGCCCGCATCGCCACCAAGGCCGGCTGGTTCGCCGACGCCCGCCACGAGGCCGGTGTGATCTTCGACCGGTCCGGCGCGGCGGTGCTCACGTACGCGCTCTTCGCCGACGGGCAGGCCGACCCGCACAACTTCGGCGCCACCCACCCGGCGGTGCAGGCCCGGGCCGCCATGGGTCCGAAGTTCCTGACGGCGGTGGACCGGATCGCCGGCACCGGCGCCGCGTACCGGACCGCCACCCGGCGCCCCAGCAACGGCGGCTGAACCCGGTCCCGGGTCGGCCGCCGGCGGCGGCGGCCGACCCGCACGGGAAGCCGTCCGGGCACGCCGGCCCCGAGGTGACTACCGTGTAGGTCGGACACCTCGAAAGGGACGGCGATGGCACCAACACGGAGCACTGACGTCGAACGGTCGCTCGGGCGACGGATGCGGGGCGCGGCCGGACTCGCCGCGCTGGCCGGACTGGCCTGGGCGGCCCGGGACGTACCGGCGGCGCTCGGCGGCCGGCTCGCCGGCGCCCGCGCCGAACGGGCGGCCCGCTCGCCGCAGTTCCGCGACGGCACCTTCCACAACCGGGCCGGCACCCGCACGATGGTCGCCGACCCCGGTCGCAACCTGGTCCGCGAGCTGATCTTCGGTAAGCAGAAGCGGCGTCCCACCGCGCCCGTGCCACTGCTTCGCCCGAGCGAGTCGCCCGCCGCCGACACCACCGACGAGCTGAACATCGTCTGGTACGGCCACGCCTCGGCGCTCATCGAGATCGAGGGCGGGCGGGTCCTGCTCGACCCGGTGTGGAGCGACAGGTGCTCGCCGTCCGCCCTGGTCGGCCCCCGCCGGCTGCACGAGCCACCGGTACGCCTGGACGAGCTGCCCCCGCTGGACGCCATCCTGATCTCCCACGACCACTACGACCACCTGGACATGGCCACCGTGCGGGCGCTGCTTGCCGGTCAGTCCGCGCCGTTCCTGGTGCCGCTCGGCGTGGGCGCGCACCTGGACCGGTGGGGCGTGCCCGCCGACCGGATCATCGAGCTGGACTGGTCCGAGTCGCACCGGGTCGCCGGCCTAAAGATCACCGCCACCGCCGCCCAACACTTCTCCGGCCGGGGGCTGCGCCGCGACGGCACGCTGTGGAGCTCGTGGGTGGTGGCCGGGGCACGCCGCAGGGTCTTCTACACCGGCGACTCCGGCTACTTCGACGGGTACGCGGCGATCGGCGCCGAGCACGGGCCGTTCGACGTGACGCTCATGCAGATCGGCGCGTACGACACGGCCTGGCCGGCCATCCACATGTTCCCCGAGGAGGCGGTGAACGCCCACCTCGACCTGCGGGGCGGGCTGTTCATCCCGGTGCACTGGGCGACGTTCAACCTGGCCCTGCACGACTGGTCCGAGCCGGTGAACAGGCTGTGGGCCGAGGCGAAGGCCCGCGACGTGCGGCTGGCCGTGCCGCGCCCGGGCGAGCGGGTGGTGGTCGACGAGCCGCCCGCCGTCGACGGCTGGTGGCAGGCCATCGCCTGAGCCGGGCCGGAACGGGCATCGCCCGGGTCGGGCTCAGAGCACGAACGCGTCGGTCCAGAGCGCGCCGGAGCGGCCGGAGAGCGCGTCCAGCATGGCGACCGCCTGGCCGTCGGTGAGCTGCGCGACGAAGTCCACGATGGCGCGGCCCCGGGCCCGCCCGATCCGGTGCGGCGTACGCGGGTGCAGCTCCGCCTCGGCCAGCTCCACCAGGTCGTGCAGCCGGCGGGGCAGCCGGGACTCCTCCTCCGGGTCGAGCAGCCACTCCCACAGCGCCTCCACCAGGGTGCCCAGCAGCCGGGCCTGACCCCGCTGGTGCAGGGCCAGGTCGGGGCGCGCCAGCACGAACCGGTGGTGGACGAACTTGAGCACCTGCACCTCGTGCCACTGCGCGCAGCCGAGCAGCACGTACCCGGAGCGAACCGACGGCTGGTCGGTCACGGTGATCGCCTCGACGAAGCGGGTGGACCAGCGGGCGGAGAACCGGGCCACGTACTGCTCGGCCTCGATCGAACCGTCGAACGGCATCGCCAGCAGCCCGTCGACCAGTTCCTCGCGGACGTGCTCGACGGCGGCGGCGAACGCGTCGTCGTCGGCGATCCAGGCGTCCTTGCGGTGCAGCTGCCGGCGGAGCCGCTCGATCGCCGCGCCGGGCCGCCGGGCCGCGATGGACAACGCCGCGTCGGTGATCGCCCGGAGCTGCCCGCTCTCGCGCTGCCAGGCCATCAGCTCGGCCGACACCGACCCCTGCTGGAGCACACCGACGCGGTAGAAATCCTCCACGTCGTGGATGGCGTACGCGATGTCGTCGGCGGTGTCCATCACCGACGCCTCGACTGTCTGCTGCCAGTCCGGGATGCGGCCGGCGAACGGCTCCCGCGCCTGCCGCAGGTCGTCCAGTTCGGTCCGGTACGCGCCGAACTTCAGCGAGCCGCTCTCCGGGTCGTCCGGCGGCGGGGTCGCGCCCCGGGGCGGTGGGTCCAGCAGGCGCGGGTGCGGGTCGGGGTAGTCCAGCCGCGTCCACGGGTACTTCAGCATCGCCGCGCGGACCGCGGCGGTCAGGTCCAGCCCGGTGGTGGCCGCGCCCCGGATCTCGGTGCTGGTGACGATCCGGTACGACTGGGCGTTGCCCTCGAAGCCGTCGGGGAGGCCGAGGCGTTGGCGGGCCAGCCGGTCCAGCACCCGCTCCCCCAGGTGCCCGAACGGCGGGTGGCCGAGGTCGTGGGCGAGCGCGGCGGCCTCCACCACGTCCGGGTCGCAGCCGCCGAGCTTGTCCAGCAGGTCACGCCACCGCTCGTCGGCCGTGAGCCGTTCGGCGATCGACCGGGCCACCTGGGCGACCTTCAGGCTGTGGGTGAGCCGGTTGTGCACCAGCAGGCCGGAGCCGACCGGGCTGATGACCTGGGTGACGCCGCCGAGGCGAGCGAAGAACGGCGAGCCGACGATCCGGTCCCGGTCGGCGCGGAACGGGTTCGCCGCGAGGTCGCCGAGGGCCCGGGCGCTGCCGCCGAAGAGCCGCCGGGCGCGCGGCTCCGCAGGTGTTTCCATGATCGCCACGCTAGCGCAGGCCCGACCCCGGCCGCCGACGGTCACCCCGGCCGGGCGCGGCGACAGCGGCCGGGACCGACCGGCACAATGCAGGGCGGTACCCGCTCTGTGAAGGCGGATCGAGTCGAAGGCGGATCGAGATCGTGACCCAGTCTGTTCATCAGCGGATCGCCGACGAGCTTGGCGTGGCCGAGCGTCAGGTGCGGGCGGCAGTGGAGCTGCTCGACGGCGGCGCCACCGTGCCGTTCATCGCCCGCTACCGCAAGGAGGCCACCGGCCTGCTCGACGACACCCAGCTGCGCACGCTTGAGGAGCGGCTGCGCTACCTGCGGGAGCTGGACGAGCGGCGGGCGGCGGTCCTGGAGTCGATCCGCGGTCAGGGCAAGCTCGACGAGGCCCTGGAAGCGCAGATCATGGCGGCGGACTCGAAGTCCCGGCTGGAGGACATCTACCTGCCGTACAAGCCGAAGCGGCGGACCCGGGCGCAGATCGCCCGCGAGGCCGGGCTGTCGCCGCTGGCCGAGTCGCTGTTTGCCGATCCGACGCAGGACCCGAGAGCCACGGCCGCCGGGTTCGTCGACGCGGAAAAGGGCGTCGCCGACGCCGCCGCCGCGCTGGAGGGCGCCCGCGCGATCCTCATCGAGACCTTCGCCGAGGACGCCGACCTGATCGGCACGCTGCGCGAGCAGATGTGGTCGCGGGGCCGGCTGGTGTCCCGGGTACGCGAGGGTCAGGAGACGGCCGGCGCCAAGTTCGCCGACTACTTCGACTTCTCCGAGCCGTACCCGAAGCTGCCCTCGCACCGGATCCTGGCGATGTTCCGGGGCGAGAAGGAGGGCGTGCTCGACCTGACCATGGAACCGGAGGAGGCCGGCGAGGCGGATGCCGCGCCGACCGGTCCGAGCCGGTACGAGGCGGCCATCGCCGGCCGGTTCGGGGTGTCCGACGCGGGCCGCCCGGCCGACAGGTGGCTGGCCGACACGGTCCGCTGGGCCTGGCGTACGCGGATCCTCATCCACCTCGGCGCGGACCTGCGGATGCGGCTGTGGCAGGCGGCCGAGGAGGAGGCGGTCCGGGTCTTCGCCACCAACCTGCGCGACCTGCTGCTCGCCGCACCGGCCGGCAGCCGGCCCACGATGGGTCTGGACCCGGGTCTGCGGACGGGCGTGAAGGTGGCGGTGGTGGACGCCACAGGCAAGGTGCTCGCCACCGACACGATCTACCCGCACGAGCCGCGCCGGCAGTGGGACGCCTCGGTGGAGACCCTCGCCCGGCTGGCCGGCGCGCACGGGGTGGAGCTGATCGCGATCGGCAACGGCACCGCCTCCCGGGAGACCGACAAGCTGGCCGCCGACCTGATCAAGCGGCATCCGCAGCTCAACCTGACCAAGGTGATGGTCTCCGAGGCCGGCGCGTCGGTCTACTCCGCCTCCGCGTACGCCTCGCAGGAGCTGCCCGGAATGGACGTGTCGCTGCGCGGCGCGGTCTCCATCGCCCGACGTCTCCAGGACCCGCTCGCCGAGCTGGTCAAGATCGACCCGCGGTCGATCGGGGTCGGGCAGTACCAGCACGACCTGTCCGAGGTGAAGTTGTCCCGGTCGCTCGACGCGGTCGTGGAGGACTGCGTGAACGCGGTGGGGGTGGACGTCAACACCGCCTCCGCGCCGCTGCTGACCCGGGTCTCCGGGATCGGCGCCGGCCTGGCGGAGAACATCGTGCTGCACCGGGACGCCAACGGGCCGTTCCGCTCGCGTACGGACCTGAAGAAGGTGGCCCGGCTCGGGCCGAAGGCGTTCGAACAGTGCGCCGGCTTCCTGCGCATCCCCGACGGGGACGACCCGCTGGACTCGTCGAGCGTGCACCCCGAGGCGTACCCGGTGGTGCGTCGCATCCTCGCCAGCACGGGTCAGGACCTGCGCTCGGTGATCGGCAGGAGCGCGATCCTGCGTGGGCTGCGGGCGACCGACTTCGTCGACGACCGGTTCGGCCTGCCCACCGTCACCGACATCCTCGCCGAGCTGGAGAAGCCGGGCCGCGACCCGCGACCGGAGTTCCGCACCGCCACCTTCGTCGAGGGGGTGGAGAAGATCGGTGACCTGACGCCCGGGATGGTGTTGGAGGGCGTGGTCACCAACGTGGCGGCGTTCGGGGCGTTCGTGGACGTCGGTGTGCACCAGGACGGCCTCGTGCACGTGTCGGCGATGTCCCGGACCTTCGTGAAGGACCCGCGCGAGGTGGTGAAGTCCGGCGACGTGGTGAAGGTCCGGGTGCTCGACGTGGACGTACCCCGCAAGCGGATCTCGCTGACCCTGCGCCTGGAGGACGAGCCCGCCGCCACCGGTGGTGGTGCGCGGACCGGGCAGGAGGGGCGCGGCCCCGCGCAGCGCGGCCCGCAGAGCGGTCGCGGCGGACAGCCCGGCCGTAGCGGACAGCCCGGGCGCGGCGGACAGAGCGGACGCGACGGGCAGGGCGGCGGACGCGGTGGGCACGGTGGCGGACGCGGCGGGCAGCAGCGGCAGGGCGCGCCGGCGCCGGTCAACGACGCGATGGCGGAGGCGCTGCGCCGCGCCGGACTGGCCTGAGCGCGCCCACCAGGCAGTGGCCGGCAGGCGCCCGTGACCGACGGTGGCCGACAGGCGCCGTGGCAGGCGGTGGCCGGGGGAAACCTGCTCGCGCGGCGGTGGGGGTCGGGGTGATGATCTCGCGGTGAGGATGCACCCCGACCAGGTGGACGTGACCGTGGAGGTGGTCGCCGCCTTGGTGGCCGAGCAGTTCCCCCACTGGCGGGGTCTGCCGGTGCGCCCGCTCTCCTCGGCCGGCACGGTGAACGCCCTGTTCCGGATCGGCCCGGACGTCGTACTGCGCTTTCCACTGCGGCCCTCCACCGGCGGGGAACTGCGCGACGAGCTGCTGCGCGAGCAGGAGCACGCCCGGCTGTTCGCCGCGCACCTGCCGGTGGCGGTGCCCGAACCCCTCGGCCTCGGTGAGCCGGGCGAGGGGTACGCCGGGTGGTGGACGGCGTACCGGTTCATCCCCGGTGAGACGGCCGGGCCCGACCGGATCGGCGACCCTGACGTGTTCGCCCGCGACCTCGCCGGTGTGGTGGTCGCCCTGCGCGGCATCGACACCGGCGGGCGGTCCTGGTCGGGGTCCGGTCGGGGCGGGCCGCTTGCCGACCAGGATGCCGATGTGCGGGCCGCCCTCGCCGTCAGCGGCGCGCTCACCGACACCGCCGCCCTCGCCGAGGTGTGGGCCCGGTGCCGCGACGCGCGCCGGGACGACCCCGTCGACATGTGGATCCACGCCGACCTGATGCCTGGCAACCTGCTGGTCCGCGACGGTCGGCTGGCCGCGGTCATCGACCTGGGCGCGGTAGGTGTGGGCGATCCGGCGGTGGACCTGATGCCGGCGTGGAACCTGTTCGACGCGGGGGCGCGCGAGACGTACCGGCGGGCGTTGGGCGTGGACGACGCGACGTGGGAGCGGGGGCGCGGCTGGGCCCTGGAGCAGGCGATCAACGCGCTGCCGTACTACGTCGAGACCAACCCGGTGATGGCCGACATCGCCCGGCACACCCTGCGGGCCGTCCTCGACTGAGCCCGGGTCGCGTACCGTCGGCTCGTGGTGGAGGGCGACGACCCGCAGTGGCGGGAGCGGCAGCGACAGGCGGTCCGGGCGCACGCCGACGCGGACGCCCGGCGGCGGGCGGCCGAGCAGGCGCAGGCGGCGGAGCTGGTGGCCTGGTTCGTGGCCGAGGCGACCCGGCGGGGGTTGCCCACCACGCGGCTTGTCGCGCGGGGCTACGACGGGCACGGGCGCTACCGCACCCGGTTGACCGGCTGGTACGTCGACCGGGCCGGCACCCGGGCGGTGGACGTGGACGGCCGGTTCCACCTGCTGACCGTGCCGGGTGGCCTGCGGGCCCGACTGTTCGGCGTCGACCCGCAGCCCAGCCCGGCGCCGCTCGTCGTCGGGGCGGGTGGCCGCGACGGCGAGTCGATGCCGTTGCGGACCCTGCTCACCCGGCTGCTGGAGAACGCGCCAGGCGATTCCGGCGGGCCACGTCCCACCACCAGGCCTGCTGGACCAGGAGCGTGAGCAGCCCGGCCAGGACGATCGCGCACACGTTGATCACCAGTTGGAGTGCCGAACCGCCCGCCTCGTCCCACACGCCGTAGGCGGCGGCCACCGCCACGTTCGCCGCGGCCGGCACCGTGGTCACCGAGATCAACACCCCGACCAGGCTTCCCGACTTCTTCGAGGTCAGCGACAGCATGCCGGCCACGCCGGCGAGCAGGCCCACCACCCAGGACAGCGCGTCGGGCCGCCAGATGAAACTGGTGAGCGGACGGTCGGCGCGCAGCATCTCCTCGGTGACCAGACCGGCAGCGGTCAGCGCCCAGGTGCTCAGCACGGTCGCCACCATGGCCGCCAGGAAGCCCACGGTGAGCGCCTGCACCGACCGGCCGATCACGTCGAGCCGGCGACGCAGCAGCGCCACGCAGAGCGCGGCGAGCGGGCCGAACTCCGGGCCGACGACCATCGCCCCGACGATGAGGATCGGCTGGTCCAGCAGCACGCCGATACCGGCGATCATGGTGGCCACCACGATCAGCACCAGGTAGGTGCCCGACAGTTCGGTCTGCTCGCCGGTCTTCGCCGCGATCTCGTCCCAGACCACCGCGTCGGCGCCACTGCCGGGCGCCTTCTCCGCGGCCCGATCCGCCGACGCGGAGATGGTCAGCTCGACGTCGTCGGCGGAGATGCCGCCGCTCGCCTCCACCCCGAGCTGCTGGAGGCCCCGCAGGACGCCGTCGGCGCTCTCCCGGACCACGTCGCAGAGGATCAGGTCGCCCCGTGGTTGCCGGGCCACGCCGGGCAGCACGGCCAGGTGGGTCACCCCCGCCTCGGCGGCCAGCAGGTCGACGACCTCGGCGGATCGGTCCGCAGGGGCGATCACCCTCAGGTGCAGCACTCGTTCTCCCTGTTGTACGCGGCACGCGGGCACGGCCGGCAGCACTCTAGCGGGCCGGACCGGACGACCGGTTCGGACGTCGGGGCCAGTCGGCCCGATTCGCCGCAGAATCGGCGAAACCACCTATGCACCGCCATAGGCCCTGCTACAACCATTGTGGTCTTTTGTCACGTCCGATCGGAGGCGCCGTCCGTGGACCTGATCCACCACCGTCCGCCCGTGGCGCCGCGCAGCGGCGGCCCGGCGGTGACCGACCCGGTCTACCTCTCGCCACCGGACGTCGGTGAGCTGGAGGAGTCCTACGTGCTGCGCGCCGTGCGTACCGGACGATTCGACCCCGACGGGCCCGAGCTGGGCGCGTTCGAGCGGGAGGTCGCCGCGCGGGTCGGCGTCGGGTACGCGCTGGGGCTCTCCTCCGGCACCGCCGCCCTGCACCTGGCGCTGCTCGCGGTGGGGGTCGGACCGGACAGCGTCGTGGTGGTGCCCACGCTCACCTTCGCCGCCACCGCGAACGCGGTCACCTACACCGGCGCCGAACCGGTCTTCGTGGACTGCGACGCGGCCACCGGCAACGTCGACGTCGACCTGCTCTCCGACCTGCTGGGTCGCCTCGCCGACGCCGGTCGACGGGTCGCCGCCGTCCTTGTCGTCGACATCAACGGCCGCTGCGCCGACTACGACAGGCTGCTGCCGCTCTGCGCGGCCACCGGCGTCCCGGTGGTGGAGGACGCCGCGCAGGCCCTCGGCTCCACCTACCGTGGACGGTGTGCCGGCACGCTCGGCCGGGTCGGGATCTACTCGTTCAGCCACAACAAGATCATGACCACCTCGGCCGGCGGGATGCTCGTCTCCGACGACGCCGCGCTCGTGGCCCGGGCCCGGCACCTCGCCACCCAGGCCCGCGAACCGGTGCCGCACTACGAGCACCGCGACGTCGGCTACAACTACCGGCTCAGCACCCTGCTGGCGGCCCTCGGCCGGGCGCAGCTCAGCAGACTGGACCCGATGATCGCCAGACGGCGGGCGCTACGGGACCGGTACGCGCGACTCTTCGCCGCCGTACCGGGCACCCGCATCCTCGGCGCCGGTGACCCCGGCTCGAACTGCTGGCTGACCTCCGTGGTGGTCGAGCCGGAGCGGTCCGGCTGGCACGCCGGGGACCTCGCCGCGCACCTGGCCCGGCTCGGGGTGGAGAGCCGGCCGATGTGGAAACCGATGCACCGCCAACCGGTGTACGCCGACCGGCAGGTCGCCCTCACCGGCGCCGCCGACCAGCTCTTCGCCACAAGTCTCTCGCTGCCCAGCGGTTCCGCCCTCACCGACGAGCAGGTCGATCGCGTGGTCGGCGGGATCGCCGAGTTCCTCGGGGGGCACCGGTGAGCCGGCCGTACGACGCGGTGAAGCGGGTGCTGGACGTGCTGGTCGCCGCCGTCGGTCTGCTGCTGGCCACGCCTGTGCTCGCCGCCGTGGCGCTGGCTGTCCTGATCACGATGGGTCGGCCGGTGCTGTTCCGGCAGGCCCGGCCCGGGCGGCACGGGCGGCTGTTCGAGCTTGTCAAGTTCCGCTCGATGACGGTCGGGGGCGAGGACGCCGCGCCGGCGAACGACGGCGCGCGACTGACCCCGTTCGGTCGCTGGCTGCGCACCACCAGCCTGGACGAGCTGCCGCAACTGTGGAACGTGCTGCGCGGCGAGATGAGCCTGGTGGGGCCGCGCCCGCTGCTGCCGGCGTACCTGGACCGGTACACGCCCGAGCAGTTCCGCCGCCACGACGTCCGCCCCGGCATCACGGGCCTCCAGCAGGTGTACGGGCGTAACGCGCTGAGCTGGGAGGAGCGTTTCGCCCTCGACGTGCGCTACGTCGGGCAGCGCTCACTCCGGCTGGACCTGCGCATCCTGCTGCGCACGGTCCGGACCGTGCTGCGGCGGGAGGGGATCACCGCGGCCGGCGCGGCCACCGCGCACGAATACCTCGGTCCGGCCGAGCTGGCCGGCGCCGGCGCGGCGGAGGCCCACCGGTGAGCGTGGACCTCGTCATCGTCGGCTGCGGCGGGCACGGCAGGGAGGTGCTCGGCATCGTCCGGGCCGTCAACGCCGCAGCCGCTGGCGCGCCACCATGGCGGGTACGGGGGTTCGTCGACGATCGGCCCAGCGAGGTCAACCTGAAGCGGGTGCAGCGGCTGGAGGTGCCCTACCTGGGCGCGACCGCCCGCCTCGCCGAGCAGCCCGCCGGCACGTACCTGGCGTTGGGCATCGGGGACCCGGCGGCCCGCCGGGCGGTGGACGGACGGCTGGCCGGGTACGGGCTGCCGGCCGCGGTGCTTGTGCACCCGGACGCCACAGTCGGCCCGGACGCCGTCTACGGCGAGGGTCTGATCGCGTTCCCCGGCGCCCGGGTCACCACGAACGTCACGCTCGGTCGGCACGTGCACCTCAACCAGAACAGCGCGGTGGCGCACGACTGTGAGCTGGGCGACCACGTCTCGGTCAACCCGCTGGGGGCGGTCTCGGGCGACTGCCGGCTGGGCGACGGGGTGCTGATCGGCGCCGGGGCTGTCGTGTTGCAGAAGCTGCGGGTGGGCGCCGGCGCGACGGTCGGCGCGGGAGCCTGCGTGGTCCGGGACGTACCGGCCGGCACGGTGGTCAAGGGGGTCCCGGCCCGGTGAGCGCCTCCGGCGGCCCCGGCGTGGGTCACCCGCTCGGGGTCCGCCGACTGCGCATCGCGGTGCTGGTCAAGACGAACGCCGGCGGGATGTGGCTGCTGCCGCAGGTCGAGGAGCTGCGCCACCGGGGGCACGAGGTGACGGTGGTGCTGCCCCCGGGGGCCGGCCGGCTCACCGACGAGCTGGAGCGTCGGGGCTTCGAGGTGATCGACTCCCCGTACGACTTCACGATGGGCAGGCACGCGCCGGTCGGGCTGCTGCGGCTGCGGGCACTGCTGCGGCGGCTGCGCCCCGACGTGGTGCAGTACCACCTGATCGCCTCGGCGTACGCGGTGCGGCTGGCCACCCTGGGAACGCCGGTGCGCCGGGTGCACATGGTGGCCGGTCCGGCGTACCTGGAGTCCCGGCTCGTCCGGTCGGTGGAGCGGTTGATGTGGCGGCTGGACGACCTGGTGGTCTGCGGGTGCCGGTACGCCTCCGCCCGGTACGGCGAGCTGGGCTGCCCGCCGCAGCGGCGGCCGGTGGCGGTGTACGGGGTGGACACCGACGCCTTCAGCCCGGAGGCCACAGGCCCGGACCAGCGGGCGAAGCTGCGCGCCGAGCTGGGCATCGACCAGACCGCGTTCCTGGCGGTGATGGTCTCCTACGTCTACCCGCCCAGGCGCCTGGTGCACTCGGGTCGCGGGGTGAAGGGGCACGACGTCCTGCTGGCCGCGTGGCGGACGTTCCGCCGCCGGCACCCGCACGCGCATCTGCTGCTTGTCGGCGGCGGCTGGACGGCGGCCGGGGAGAGCTACCGGCGGCACCTGGGCGAATCCTTCGGCGTGGCCGACGATCCCGGGGTGACCTGGGTGGAGTCGGTGCCGGACGTGCGGCCCTGCTACGCCGCCGCCGACGTGAGCGTCACGCCGTCGCTCTGCGACAGTCCGATGGCGGCGGTCGAGGCCGGTTCGATGGGCGTGCCGAGCATCGTCAGCGCGGCCGGCGGGCTACCCGAGGCGGTCACCGGACGTTCCGGCTGGGTGGTGCCACCGGCTGACCCGACAGCCCTGGTGGACGCGCTCGACACCGCGTACCGGGGCTGGGTCGCCGGAACGCTGACGCTGCGCGGCAGGCTGGCCCGCCAGCACGTGCTGGCGTCCTTCGACGACCTGCGGGCGGCGGCCGAGGTGGCGGACCTCGTGGAGGACGTGGCGGCCCGCAGGCGGTGACCACGACGGTGGGCGGTCGGTGGCCGGTCCCGCCGGACCACCGACCGCCCGTCGCGCGTCAGTGCCGGATGCCTGCCCAGTCGTGGTGACGACGCACCGTGGAGAGGATGAAGTCGACCACCCGCCGCGAGGTGTCCGGCACCTGGTAGTCGGCCGGGCAGGGCACCCCCTGCGCGGCGACCTGCGCCACCGTCACCTCGACGGCCTCGACCACGCCCTGCGGGTCGAGGCCGGTCATGATGATCCCGCCGGCGTCGAGCGCCTCGGGGCGTTCGATCGACTCGCGCAGGGTCACCGCCGGGAAGCCGAGGATGGCGGCCTCCTCGCTGATCGTCCCGCTGTCCGACAGCGTGCAGTACGCCTTGGTCTGCAGGTGCACGTAGTCGAGCAGCCCGAACGGCTCGTGGAAGGCGATGCCGTCCAGCGCGGTGGCGTCCGGCGCCAACGCCTCCAACCGCTTGCGGGTACGCGGGTGGGTGGAGACGAGCACCGGCAGACCCCACCTGTCGCGGACCGCGACCAGGCAGTCCAGCAGCCGCTGGAGCCGGTCGGGCCGGTCGACGTTCTCCTCCCGGTGCGCGCTGACCAGGAAGTAGCCGCCCTTGTCGAGTTCCAGCTGGCGCAGGATCGTGGAGCTGGCGATCGGCGCCCGGTAGTGCTCCAGCACCTCGCGCATCGGCGAGCCGGTGTGCAGGATCCGGCGCGGATGCAGGCCCTCGGCGAGCAGGTTGCGTCGGGCGTGTTCGGTGTAGACCAGGTTGAAGTCGGCCACGTGGTCGACCAGGCGCCGGTTCGTCTCCTCCGGCACGTTCAGGTCGAAGCAGCGGTTGCCGGCCTCCATGTGGTAGACCGGCACCCGCATCCGGCGGGCCATCAGCGCGGCGATGCAGCTGTTGGTGTCACCGAGCACGAGCAGCGCGTCCGGCCGCACCTCGGCGATCGCCGCCTCCATGCCGACGAGGACACCGCCGAGCACCCGGCCCAGCGACGAGGTGTCGACACGCAGGAACCGGTCGGGTTGCCGCAGGCGCAACTCGGTGAAGAACACGTCGGAGAGGGCGGCGTCCCAGTTCTGTCCGGTGTGCACAAGCACGTGGTCGACTGTGTCGTCGAGCCGGCTGAGCACCCGGGACAGTCGGATGATCTCGGGACGGGTGCCGACGACTGTCATCACCCGGGTCATGTGGTCTCCCTCCGCATGTCACTCACCGGACGCCGGCCGGCACCCGGTGCTCGTCCCCGACCGGTTCGGGCCACGTGTCGGGCCGTTCCGGGTCGAACAGCTCGTTGGTCCAGAAGAGGGTGAGCAGCTCGTCCCGGCCGGTGTTTGTGATGTTGTGCGCCCACATGGTCGGCATGTCGATCACCACAGGTTCGTCGCCGCTGACCGGGAACCGGACGACGTCGGTGTCGCCGATCCGGCGCAGGCTGATCTCGGCGGTGCCGCGCAGCACCACGAACCGCTCCACCTTGGCCAGGTGGAAGTGTTCGCCGCGGGTGATGCCGGGCCGGGTGGTGGAGCAGAACGTCTGCCCCGCTCCCCCGTGCGTCTTCACCGTCTCGACGAGCGCTCCCCGGGCGTCGGCCCGGGTCGGCAGGGCCAGCGGGTAGTGCGCCGGGAAGCAGTGCGACCGGTAGGTGTTGAACAGCCGTACGGCGTGCCTGTCGCCAAGCGGCGGGATCTCGCCGGTGCGGTAGATGTCCGCGTACGAGGCGAGCTGGTCGGCGAGGTCACGGACCCCGGTCCGCAGCGCCGGCATTCCCGGGTCCCAGGAGCCGCCCGCCGCCACACCGGCCAGCCGGGCCGCGGCGTCGGTGACGTGCACAAGGTCCATCTCCCGGTCGGCGTGCACCTCCGGCTGACCGCCCTCGGCGAGCATCCGGCAGAAGGTGGCGACCGCCGAGTTGTACCAGGGCCGGCCGTGCTCGCCGTACAGGTTGGGAAGCAGCAGGTCGTCGAGCGGCACGCCGGTGTCGGCGAGGATGCTGGCGGCGGTGGCCTTGGCGTCGCCGTACGGGGTGCCGTTGCCGGCCTGCACCGAGTTGGCGAAGACCACACCGATGGGCGGGTCCGGGCAGGCGCGCAGGCCGTTGGCGAGCTGGGCCGCGAGCTGGACGTTGCCGGCGGCCACGTCGGCGGGTTCACCCCGGTTGACCCCGGCCAGGTGCAGCACCCGGTCCACGCCGGCGATCTTGTGGGCGACCACTGCCGGGTCGGCGAGGTCCGCGCGGGTCAGCACTGTCGGCTCGGGCCAGCCGAGCGCCCGCAGCAGGACCCGCACGTGCCAGCCGAGGAAGCCGCCCGCGCCGGTGACGGCGAGGCTCAGCACGCCAGCACCGGGTCGCGCAACGCCAGCTCCGCCCGGACCTCCGGCAGCGTCCTGAGCAGCTCCACCACCTCGGGTACGCCGAGCCGGGTGGCGTTCGCCGAGTTGAAGTCCTCCCGCGGCACCTCGCCCAGCTCGCCCTCGGAGACGTAGAGCGCGTAGTTGAGGTCCCGTGCGTCAAGCGGCACCCGGAAGAAGTCGCCGAAGTCGTCGGCCTGGGCCAGCTCCTCCCGACTGGCGAGGGTCTCGTGCCACTTCTCGCTGTGTCGTACGCCGATCACGTCCAACTTGAACGGCACGTCGAAGAGCTGGCAGACGGCCTCGGCGAGGTCGCTGATGGTGCAGGCGGCGGCCTTGCGGATGAACACGTCGCCGGGGCGGGCGTGGTGGAAGGCGTGCTCGACCAGGTCGACCGAGTCGGCGAGCGACATGAGGAAGCGGGTCATGCCGGGGTCGGTGACGGTGGGCGCGCGACCTGCCTTGATCTGCTCGATGAACAGCGGGA
The DNA here is from genome assembly GCF_042898105.1 of Micromonospora sp. NPDC000663. NCBI lineage: Bacteria > Bacillati > Actinomycetota > Actinomycetes > Micromonosporales > Micromonosporaceae > Micromonospora > Micromonospora sp. NPDC000663. Next base: position 1,655,839 of record NZ_JBIAYR010000001.1, on the reverse strand, counting down.
TCACCGAGCCGCGCGAGTACATGACGTTGCCGTACCTGACGCAGGAGACGGTGGTGGCGCTGTTCGGGTTGTTCCTGGCGTACGCCTGGGCGACCTTCTCCATCAGCGCCTTGCTCATGCCCATCGCGTTCACCGGGTAGACGGCCTTGTCGGTGCTGAGCACCACCACGGAGCTGACTCCGTTGTGCGCGGCGGCCTCGACGACGTTGCCGCTGCCGAGGATGTTGGTGCGCACCGCTTCGAGGGGGAAGAACTCGCAGGACGGCACCTGCTTGAGCGCCGCCGCGTGGAAGACGAAGTCGACGCCCCGGGTGGCGCGCAGCACGGTGTCGACGTCGCGGACGTCGCCGATGTGGTACCGCACCCGTTCGTCGCCGAGGGACCGTCGCATGGCTTCCTGCTTGGCCTCGTCCCGGCTGAGGATCCGCACTTCCGCGACGTCCCGGTCGAGAAGGCGTCGGGCCATCGTCTGTCCAAAGGATCCGGTCCCGCCGGTGATCAGCACCCGACGGCCCGCGGTCATCACGCTCATTGGTTCTCCCGTTCGTCACCCGACGGGCGGTTGTCACCCGCCAGCCCGGACGCAGCGCTGCGCGCTGCCGCGCGGGCGCCGATCTCCGGTGGCCAGGCGAAAGCCCCACCGGTTGCGGCACCCGGGTCAACGAAGGCCGACAAGACGGGATACGCGTTCAACGCAAACACCCCAAACAAGCCTCCACCGGCGCAAACTCGCGCCGAAACGGTCCATGTTTGTCGGGGGAATTCGGCACTTTACCGTTCTTCACCTGATAGAAACGGTTCCGTGCCGCTCCCTCCCCCGCCAGGCCGCGCGCCGACCGCGTACCCCGGGCTCATCCGGTGACGGCGGCGCCGCCGCGCACCGGACCGGCCCGGCGCCCCCCGCAGCTCGTCGGCCGGGCGCACCCGACGCCCGTCGGCCAGCGGCCGGCCACCGCCGCGGGCCCCCAACCCCGCCCGCACCAACCCAGCGGCAGCCTTCCCGCCGTCCTGGTCCTCTGCGTGATCGCCTTCATGGCCGCGCGCCCACCCTGGTGGTCGTTCAACTACGCCGCACCGCTGGCCCTGCTGGCGATCGGACTCACCGGACGGCTGCCCCGGCTGCGCGGCGTCGACACGCTCGCGCTGCTCCTCGCGGGCTGGGCCGCCGCCAGCGTCCTCTGGAGCAGCCACACCGACCTCACGGTGCCCGCCGCCTACCGGTACATCTCGGTATGCCTGCTCCTGGTGGCCTGCCGGCACGTCGTCCGCGCCCGACGCGACCTGCTGCTGGTCGGCTGGGCGTACCTCGCCGGCTGCGCCGTCGTCGCCGTCGAGGTGGTCACCGGCGCCCGGTCGCAGGGGGACGTGCTGCTCTTCGCGCACCGCTACGGCGTCGACGGCAGGGAGGTGAACCTCACCGCGTACACCCTTGCCGTCGGTGTGGCCCTGGCCCTGGCGCTCGCCGTGGCCGGCGCCCACCGGCGGTCGCTGTGGCTGCCGCCGCTGGCGCTGGTGGCCCTGCTCGGGTACGCGGTGCTGCTCACCGGCTCGCGGGGCGCGGCCATCGGCGTGCTGCTCGGGTTGCTCGCCGCGCTGGCGGCGCACCTGCTACCCCGGCTGACCGGGCTCACCGTCGCCGGGGTCGCGGCCGCCGCGGTGCTCGTGGTGCCGTTCGGGATGACCCCGCAGAACGAGATGCTCTGGCTCGACGGGCTGTACGGCAGACCCACCGGCGACATCTCCGGGCGGCTCTCCATCTGGCCGTACGCCCTGTCGACCTGGTGGGAGTCGCCGCTGACCGGCTCCGGCGCGGGGGTGTTCATCTCCACCAACCCGTTCGAGATCGGGCCACACAACCTGCTGCTCACCGTCGGCAACGACCTGGGGATGGTCGGGGTGCTTCTCTACTTCGGCACGATGGCCGCGGCTCTTGTCACCGCCGCCCGTACCGGCCGGAGGGCGTTGCTGCTGACCTGCGCGTTCACCGCCGCCATGCTGCCGATCTGGCTGACCGGCCAGTGGGAGACCGCGCTGGGCTTCTGGCTGGCCCTCGGCCTGCTCACTGTCGTTCCCGGGATCTGGGGTCCGGCGCGGGCGCGGGGCGTCGCGCCCCGGCACGCCCGCTCCCTCCTGCGCCGGGCGACACTCGTGCCGATGGCCGGCGCCGGAAGGTTCCTGCGCCGCTGACCGTCGGCGGCGCCGCTCAGCCGGCGTCCACGCCCTCGAGCGTCGTCCCCGACCCGGACCGGGGCGCCGGCGGCCGGGCCACCCGGCGGCGTGCCGCCTCCCGCAGCACCTCGGCGAACCGGGCGGCCACCCGGTCCGTACGGTGGTGCCGCACCGCGTACGCCAGCCCCCGCCGGCCCAGCCGCTCGCGCAGCCCGGCATCGGCGCAGAGCGCGCCGACCGCCTCGGCCAGGGCCGCCTCGTCGTCGACACCGACGACGGTGCCCGCGTCGGCCTCCGACAGGTGCGCCATCGAGGCCAGCTCGGCGGGACCGAACCCGAGCACCGGCCGGCCCGCCGCGAGGTACTGCGGAATCTTGGTGGACAGCGAGTAGCGGGTGTACCGGCGGTGCTCCTCGGCGAACGCCTCGACGTGCACCAGCACGTCGGCCCGTCGCAGCACCCCGGGGACCTCGCCGGGCGCCAACGACCGGCCCATCCGGACCGCCGGCAGGCCGGCGAAGACATCCCCGTACGGGCCGAGGTCCCGCGCCGGGGCGTGCACGGTCAGTCGCGCGGGCGTGCCCCGCTCCGCCAGTCGCTGCACCACCTCGCCGATCCGGCGCAGCGAACGCCACCGGTCCAGGTGCAGCCCGCCCACGTAGACGAGCTCGACCGGGCCGCCCGCCGGACGCGTCGGCGGCGGCTGGTCGGGGTCGGCGAAGTCGGACGGGGCCACACAGTTGCCGAACGCGGCGAACGGCAGCCCGTACCGGCGCTCGAACTCGCGGGCCATCGCCTCGCTGATCCCCATCCCGTACGACGAGTGCCGCAGCACCTCCCTGACCCCGGCCAGGACGGCGAGCCGGGGTACGCCGAGCACCTGCCCGTTGGCGTACAGGGTGCTGGGCCAGTCGTCCATGAAGTGCGGCACCAGCGGCGCGTCGCACTCCTGCGCGGCGGTCACCGCCAGGCGCATCATCCGGATGCTGCCGAGCGTCGCGTACACCACGTCGGGTCGCTGCTCGCGCAGCCAGCCGCGTACGTCGACGGGGACGCGGACCGGGCTGAGGTCGACGAAGGCCCGCAACTGCTGGCGCAGTCGGGCGCGCACCGGACCGGGCAGCGGATCGACCGCCTCGGCGGTCCCCACGCCGACCGGGTCGGCACGGCGGGTGCGCTGGCGGAGGCGGAACAGGTGGTACTCCACAGGCGCGTTGCGCGGCGCGAACCGCGCGAACGTGCCGCGCACCTCCGCACCCGGGCTGGCGTCCTCGGTGTACAGCTGGGCGAGGCGGTCCGGCGGCCAGCCGGCGAACAGGTTCGACAAGGTGATGCCGGTTCCCGTGGAGCGGTCGAAGACGGCGGCGCTCACCACCAGGACGCGGGGAAACTCCTCAACGGACGGCATGGGCGACGACTCCCTCGATCTCGGTGGCCGGGCGGTGGTGCCGGCGCAACGTCCGGTGATATCCGTACAGCGCGGCTGGCGCGACTGTCAGCGCGTAGCCGAGCGCCCCGACCCAGGGCACGGCGGCGACGCCGAGGCGGTCGGCCGCGTACCACTTGCCGAGCGCCGACAGCAGCAGGAAGGCCGCCCAGCCGACGAGTTGCGGGACGATGACGCCGTCGGCGTTCTGCACCATGAACCGCGGTGACAGGGCGGCCTGGAGCACCCACCAGACACCCAGCCCGGCGAGCAGCACGCGGTCGTCGCCCATCGGCACCGGCAGCCAGGCGGCGAAGAGCCGGTCGCCGAACGCCACGAGCGCGGCGGCGGGCAGGCCGGCGGCGAGCACCGACAGCACTGTCATCCGTCGGGTCGTTCGCCGTACCCAGTCCAGGTGCCCCTGGGCCAGGGCCTCGCCGTTGGCCGGCCAGAGCGGCACGTTGACCAGGACGACGAGCTGGCCGAGCTGGGACAGCAACTTCGCCGGCACCACGTACCCGGCCACCGCGGACAGGCCGAGCACGTGCGCGATGATCAGCGTGTCGGCGTTCGTGGCGAACGAGATGACAACGGTGAGCACGAAGAACAAGCCACTGAGCCGGGCCAGCTCCACTGCCGCGCGGGCGTCGACAGCTCTCGGCGTGGGTCGGATCCGCGGCTCCTGCCGACCGAAGAACCAGAGCGTGTTGAGCAGGTTGACCAGCAGCGGCGTGGCCACCGACACCGCGACGACCAGGAGCGGCGACAGGTCGGCCCAGACCACACCGAGGACGGCGGCGAGCGCCGCGAGGCTGCCCACGGTCTGCCAGACGTTGCTCCGCCCGACCTGCTGGTAGGCGTACTGGACGCGGGCGATCAGGGACAGCGGCACGTTCAGCGCGAACGCGGTGAGGCAGATCAGCGAGATCATCCGGGTCTGCTCGGTGGTGACCTGCCCGGTCACGTTGAACAGCGCCGACCACGGCACGGCGCCGGCGGCCAGCCAGAGCGCCCCGGTGAGCGCGAACGCCAGCACCGTGAGGGTCAGGTACGCGCTGGAGATGTAGCGGCGGGCTCGCGCGGTGTCACCGTTCGCGTAGCAGGCGGCCAGCTTCGTCATCAGTCCGCTGCCCAGCCCCAGGTCGGCGAAGGCCGCCATGCCGGCCAGCGAGGCGACAGCCATCCACAGGCCGTACAGGTCGTTGCCGAAGTAGGGAAGCGTCACCGGGACCAGCACCATCGGAACGATCAGCCCGGCCGCCCGGCTGAGCAGCGCCGTGGTGACACCCGACACCAGCCGGCGGCTGCGGCTCGTGCCGGCCGGGCTGGCCCGCCGGGTCCGTTCGGCGACCCCGGACGACATCGCGCGGCCTACTGGCCGCTGAGCACGTGACCGGACATCCAGGACACGGTCCGCTCCAGACCGGTGCGCAGCGGTACCGGTCGCACCGTGGGGAACAGTTCCCGCAGCCGGACGCAGTCGGCCTGCGAGTCCCGTACGTCGCCGGGGCGCGGCGGCTCGTGCACCACGGGCAACGGCCGGCCCATGATGTCCTCCAGTTCGGCGATCAGGTCGAGCAGGGAGATCCGTGCGCCGAAGGCCAGGTTCACCACGTCTGTGGTGGACACCCGCCGGACGATGGCGTCGACGAGCACCGAGGTCACGGTGCCGACGAACGTGAAGTCGCGGGTCTGCCGGCCGTCACCGTGCACCCGCAGCGGCTCGCCGGCGAGGGCCGCGGTGACGAACCGGGGCAGCACGGCGGCGTACGCGTGGTGCGCCGCCTGCCGCGGGCCGAAGACGTTGAAGAAGCGGAACGGCAGCACGCCCATGTCGTAGCAGGACGCGTAGGCGACCGCGTACGCCTCGGCGGCCAGCTTGGAGACCGCGTACGGGGAGACCGGGATCGGGCGGAGTCCCTCCTGCCGGGGCAGCACCGGGTTGGCGCCGTACACCGACGAGGACGACGAGAGGATCACCTGCGGTACGCCGTGCCGGCGGGCGGCCTCCAGCACCATGAGCGTGCCTGTGGCGTTGGCGTGGTGGCTGGGCAGCGGCCTGTCGATGGAGCGCGGCACCGAGCCGAGGGCGCCCAGGTGCACCACGCTTGCCGCGCCGGCGACCGCCTCGTCGAGCAGGTCGGGGTCGAGCACGGTGCCCTGGTATAGCCGGACCGGTTGGCCGTGCAGGTTGTCCAGCAGGCCTGTGGAGAGGTCGTCGACGACCACGATCTCGGTCACCTGTGGGGTCTCGTCGAGCGCCCGCACGAGGTTCGCGCCGATGAATCCGGCTCCCCCGGTCACCACTACCTTCACGAGGTCTCCCCTTCGGCCGGCCGGCGGCGGCCCAGCACCCGCTGCCAGTGGGACAACGAGCGCTCCGGACCCAGGTCACGCGGTACGGGACCGGCGTGGCGCGTGTCCTCCGATCCGTTCCGTCAGTTGTCAGCCCTGATGGGCGAGTGGGGACGGGGGCGTCGGAGATGCGAATCGGACTGATCAGTCAGTGGTACCCGCCGGAGAACACGTTCGTGCCGGGTCAGCTGGCCACCGAGTTGGCCCGGCGCGGGCACGAGGTGCGGGTGCTGACCACGTTCCCGAGCCTGCCGCTGGGTCGGACCTACCCGGGGTGGCGACAGCGGTGGAACCACCGCAACACCGAGGGCGGGGTGGCCGTACGGCGGGTGCCGGCGTACCCGAGCCACGACCGTTCCGGCCTGCGCCGGGCGGTGAGCTACCTGTCATTCGCGGCGACCAGCGCCGTGGCCGCCCCGCGACACCTGCGCGGGGTCGACGCGCTCTACGTCTACCACCCGCCGCCCACCTCGTACGCCGCTGCCGGGCTGCTACGCCTGTTGCGCGGCGTGCCGGCGGTGCTGCACGTGCAGGACCTGTGGCCGGAGTCGGTGACCCAGTCGGGGATGGCGCCGGCGGGGCTGGCGGGCAGGGCGTTGGACGCGGTCCTCACCGGGGCGATGCGGCGGATCTACCACTCCTGTGCCGGCATCGCGGTGATCGCTCCCGCAATGGCGGAGCAGGTGGTGGAGCGCGGCGTGGACCCGGGCTCGGTGCGTACCGTCTTCAACTGGACCGACGAGGCGTTGTTCCGGCCGGTGCCGTGCACCGACGCGGCCCGTACGGCGATCGGCCATCGGGGACGGACCACTGTGATGTTCGCCGGCAACCTGGGGTTGTTGCAGGGCGTCGACGTGGCGATCAGGGCGGCGGCGGCCGCACCGGACGCGGTGGACCTGGTCTTCGTCGGCACCGGGTTGGGTGCCGAGCAGGCGCGCAAACTCGCCGACGACCTGGGCGCGACGAACGTCCGGTTCCTCGGCCGGCGCCCGGCGGCGGAGATGGCCGAGCTGTACGCCGCCGCCGACTACCAGCTGGTCATGCTGCGGGACCTGCCGTGGCTGCGCGGCACGGTGCCGTCGAAGTTGCAGGCCGCGCTCGCCTGCGGGGTGCCGGTGCTGATGTCGGCGGACGGCGACGCCCCCCGGCTGGTCGAGGCCGGCGGGGCCGGGCTGGTCTGCCCGCCGGACGACTGGCGGGCGCTTGCCGACCAGTTCGTCGCGGCGGCACGGGTGCCGGCCGAGCAGCGGCTCGCGATGGGCCGCCGGGGTCGTCAGCTCTACCTGGACCGGATGTCGATGCGCGTCGGGGTCGACCAGATCGAGGACCTGTTGAGCAAGGCGGCGGCCCGGGGGCGCGGCTGACATACGGCGGCAATTGCCCGATTTATTGGTTAAAGCACAGGTACCTCCCTCGATCTCCACCTAGGCTCGTCTGCGGCACGGTCCGGCGTCCGCCCGGCCGGGAGCACCGCTCGGCAGGAGGAGAACCCGTGGCTCAGGGGTACGGCGCAGCGCGGTCCATCGTGGAGCATCCGCAGCGGCGCCCCGACGACGCCACACCTGCCCGGTCGCCGATCGGTCTTCCCCGGACGGCCGCGCCGGCACCGGCGGCCAGCGGCGGCAGCCGGTGGAACCTGGCGGGGTTCAGCGTGCTGCCGATCTGCCTCGCCGCCGTCCTGGGCACGGTCAGCCCGAACCTGGCCTACCAGGGCGGGCTCTGGCTCGCCGCCGCCGCGCTGCTGACCAGCGGTCGCATCCCCCGCACCGAACCGGCGGACTACCTGGCGATCCTGATCTGCTGCTGGGCCAGCGCCACGCTGATGTGGAGTCGGGACATCGAGAGCAGCCAGACCGCCGTACGGGCCTGGTGGACAGTCGCCCTGCTGCTGATCGCCGCACGGCACGTGCTGTCCAGCAGGCGTCGCCTGCTGCTGGTCGCCGGTTCCTACCTCGCCGGCGCGGGATGGACGGCGGCCGAACTGATCCGGGCCAGTCGCCTGGACCAGACCGCGCTGCGCGTCTCGCTGGAGGGCGTGGGCGTCAACTACACCGCGTACTGCCTGGTCACCGCCGTCCTGGTCACCGTCCTGCTGTTGGTGGCACGGGTCGGCACCCGCCCGGCCCGCGCCGCGCTCTGGCTGCTGCTGCCGCTGTTCGGGTACGCGACGATGCTCACCGGAACGCGGGCCAGCCAGATGGCGCTTGTCGCCGTGGCGGCGTACCTGCTCGTGGACCGGCTGGCCGGGCGGACCTGGGCCGTCGCCGTCGGCGCCTCGTCAGTCCTGCTGACCCTCGTGCCGTTCGGGCACCTGACCCGCTACCAGCCACAGTGGCTCGCGAACGTGTTCGACAGGCCTCTCGACGACCTCTCCGGACGGCTCGCCATCTGGCCGGTCGCCGAGGCGTCGTTCTGGGACTCGCCGCTTGTCGGCATCGGTGTCGGCGCGTTTCCCAGCACCAACCCGTACTACGGGGTGGGCGCCCACTCGCTGGTGCTCACCCTCGGCAACGACCTCGGCCTGATCGGGATCGTGCTGTTCGCGGCGGTGATCGGCTTCCTCATCCGGGACGCGGCGCCCGGGCTGAGCCGCCGGCACGGGATGCTGGTGGGCGCGCTGATCGTCGGGTGGACGCCGATCTGGCTCAGCGGGCACTGGGAGATCTCGCCTGTGGCGTGGCTCGTGCTGGCCCTGTGGTCCCGGCTGCCGGTGGGGCTGCTCGACCGGCCCGTCGGGACGAAGCCTGTGGTGCCGGGCACCCGCCCGGCACGGCCACCGATGGGCCTGGTGCGCTGAACGGGCCGCGCCGGCCCGGCAGGCCGCGCGGGCCCGCGCCGACCTCGTGGCCGCGGGTCAGCCGACCCGGCCCGGGGCGGGCGCCGGCACGTCGGCCGGAGTGTCCCGCTCGCCGGTGAGCCCGCACAGGTCGGTGAGGAAGTCGTGCATCCGGCGCCCCTGGGCCGCCGGGTTGCGGGTTTCCCGCACGAACCGGGCGCCGCCGGCGCCGCGCTCACGGGCCGCGCCGGGCGGCAGACTCACCACCCGACCCAGGGCGGCGCGCAGCCCTTCGACGGTGTCCGGCTCGGCGAACGACAGCCAGGGGGTGTAGTCCGCCGGGATGCCCGGCAGCCGGGTGCTCACCACAGGCACGCCGGTGGCCAGGTACTCGATGATCTTCGAAGGGAACGACCAGCGGACGAAGTCCTGATCCACCGGCCGGGGGTTCACCAGCACGCTCGCCCGGGACAGCCGGGGCAGCAGCTCGGCCCGAGGCAGCAGCCGCGGCGCCGCGATCCGACGGTCCACGGCGGCCTGGTCACGCAGCCAGCCCTCCAGTTCACCACGCCCGTACACGCACAGCCGCAGGTCGTCCCCGGGCAGCCCGCGGAACGCCTCGACGAGCCGGTCGACGCCGTAGGCGCGGCTCAGGCCGCCGGCGTAGACGACGTCCCGGGTCGCCACCGGCGGTGCCTCGGCGACGCTTGCCGGCCCGGTGGCGCAGATGCCCTCCATCACCAGCCGGGGCCGGCCGGGCGCGAAGTCGTCGGCGAGCGCGGGCGTCAGCGCGATCACCCCGGAGCAGCGGGCCAGCGCGGCCCGGACCAGCGCCACGTCGAGCCCGCGCAGCAGCCGGACCACCCGTCCGTCGGTGGGCAGCGCGACACCCGGCGGGTCGGTGAGCACCGGCACCACCCGGACGCCGCGCCGCCGGGCCCGCAGCACGCCGAACCACAGGAACGGCGAGTGCACCCCGTGGACGAGGAGCACATCGGTCGCCTGCTCCCGCAGCTCACGGCTTCCGGTGCGCCAGGCCGCCACGAACCGGGTGAGGTGCTTGAGGCCGAGCAGGTTGACGAACGCCAGCAGGTGACCGTCCACGCCGTCCTGCCGGAACCGTCCGGGGTGGAAGCGGACCTGGCGGTTGCCCGGCCAGGTGGACACCGGGGCGGCCGACAGCAGGTGCACCTGACAGTCGGCGGCCCGCAGACTGTGGACCAGCCCCCAGGCGAAGGTGTGCGTCTGGGTGGGCAGGATGGTGTCCCGGGCGATGATCTCGGCGAGCAGGTCGTCCGGCACGGTGAAGCCCAGCAGGGTGACCCGCGGGCTGCGACGGTGCGCCATGCTCACTCCCCGATGACTCGCTGGTAGACCCGGTCGAGTGAGCCGAGCATGACGTCGAGGCTGTAGCCCTCGGCCACCACCTTGCGACCCAGCTCACCCACGTGCAGCCGCTCGGCGGAGTCGTCGAGCAGCGGCGACAGCGCTCCGGCCAGGGCGTCGGGATCACCCGCCGGCACCAGCCGGCCGCCACCGGAGCGCAGCACCTCGACGTTGCCGCCGACCGCCGAGGCGACGACGGGCAGCCCGTGCGCCATGGCCTCCAGCAAGGCGTTGGAGAGGTTCTCGTGCAGTGTCGGGAAAACGAAAAGGTCCGCCGCGCCGAGCAGGTCCGGCACGTCGAGTCGGTTGCCGAGCAGCCGTACCTCGACGTCTCCGGTGTCGGCGAGGGCCGCGGTGACACCCTCCCGGTCCGGGCCGTCGCCGGCGACGAGCAGCACCCGGCGGGCGGCGGACCGGCGGACCGTGGACGGCGGCAGTCGGCGCAGCGCGTCGGCGAGGACGCCGTAACCCTTCTCCCAGGTCAGCCGGGACACCGCGATCATGGCCACGTCGTCGGGGCGCAGGCCCAGCGCGGCGCGGACCCGCTCCCGGTGCGCGCGGGGGTGTGCCGGCAGCGGCACCCCGTTGGGGATCACCCCGACGAACGTCGCGCCCGGGTCGCGGAGGAAGTCGCGGCGCGCCGCGTACTCGCAGACGGTGCCGACGTGGCTGGCCATCCGCAGGGTGGCGGGTTCGGCCCCGTGCACGAGCAGCCGGCGACGCCAGGGCCGGCCGGGCTGCCGCAGGTCGCGGACGGTGCCGTGCACGGTGACCAGGATCCGGCGGCAGCCGGCGAGGCGGGCGGCGAGCACCCCGTGGAAGCCCTCGTTCTGCAGGCCCCGGACGTGCACGAGGTCGGGGCGGACGCGTCGCAGCAGGCGTACCCACTCGCGCAGCAGTGGCACGTTCAGGCTGCCGTTGCCCGCATGCTGGTGCATCCGGACGAACTCGTAGCGCTCGGCCAGCGGCGAGTCGAGCACGCGCTGCACGGCGGTCAGCGGGCCGTTGGCCCCCGGCGTGCCGGCCGAGTGCTGCACCACCACCGGGCGGGTCACGGGGCGACTCCGACAGGTGCCGGGCGGCGTCGGCTGTCGCGCACGGTGTGACGTTGCATGGCCCCTCGTTCCGCACGAGGCTCGACGACGAGCCGGTCCGGGTGCGCCGGCCGCACCCCGGGTGGTAACTGCGGCACCCGCGACGAGGTGACGCCGCCGCGCCGGGCCCGATCGCTCACGGCCCCACGACAGTCGCGGCGGTGGTGGCCCCCTCCGGCCGCGACGACCCGCCGGCCAGCACCCGGCGGTAGCCGACCACGGCGGCCGGCAGCACCGTGAGCCCGTAGGTCACGGCCGAGGCGAGCGCCACCCCGGGCAGGCCCACCCGGGCGGCCAGCACGATCTTCAGGGGTACGGCCAGCAGCAGGCAGCCCGTCCAGCCGACGAACTGGGGTCGGAGCAGACCGACGCTGTTCTGCACCATGAACAGTGGAGCCGCGACGGCCAGGAGCACCGACCAGACGGCGAGCCCGGCGAAGAGCGTGGGCGACACCGGCGGGAGGTCGGCCGCGCGGACCCAGAGCCGCAGCACGTCGTTGCCGATCAGCACGAGCGCGAGTCCGGGTAGGACGACGACGCCTGCGGACAGGCAGACCATCCGGAGGGTGACGCGCCGTACCCAGGTGAAATCACCGCGGGCCAGCGCCTGGCCGTTGGCCGGCCAGAGCGGCAGGTTCACCAGGGTGATGAAGAGCGTCAGCAGGGCGAACATCCGCAGCACCACCGCGTAGGTCGCCGCGGCGGGAAGCCCGAGCACCCGACCGATCAGGAAGCCGTCGAGGTTGAGCACCACCGACGAGAGCACCGAGAGCAGGAAGAACCGGGCACCCAGCCGGAGCAGCCCACGGGCCGCCGCCGCCCGCACGTGCCGCGGCCGGGGTCGCAGATCCCGGTCCTGCCAGGCGAAGTAGCAGACGGAGTTGGCCAGGTTGACCACCGGCACCGCGAGCACCGCGGCGCCGATGACCGCCACGTGACCGGCGTCGCCGGCGACAGCGGCGTAGACCAGCGCGACCGAGACGAGGCTGCCGCCGGCCTGCCAGAGGTTGCTCTGGGCCACCTGCTGGTGGGCGTACTGGACCCGCTGGATGAGGGCGAGCGGGATGTTGACCAGGAAGGCGCCGAAGCAGAGCAGCACCACCGCCCGGGCGTCGCCGGCCACCGCCGGGGCCGTGGCGTTCAGCAGCGCCGGCCAGGGCACCCACCACAGGCTCGCGACGAGCACCACCATCAGCAGTACGGACAGCGCGCCCAGCAGCGCGTACGCGCTGGAGACCTCTCGGGCCGCCGCCTGCCGTTCGCCGGTGCCGCGCAACCTCGCCAGCCGGGTCAGCAGCCCGTTGCCGAGCCCGAAGTCGGCGAAGAGCGCCATGCCGGTGAGCGAGGTGACGGCCATCCAGAGGCCGTACCGCTCCGCGCCGAGGCTGCGAAAGGCCAGCGGGGTGATCAGCAGTGGCGCGGCCAGGCCGACCATCTTGCCGGCCAGCGAGGACACGATGCCGCCGGCGAGCACACGGCTGCGGGTCTTCCCGGTGTCGGGCGGGACCGGTGGGCTCGCGGGTGTCGGCCGCTCGGCCACGACCAGACCGGGTCGCCCGGCGACGGGCGCCTCTCCGGTGATCGGTCGTCCCATGCCGTGCCGCCTCCACGCCCCGTCGACAGGTCACCAAGTACAACGACCGCCGATCGTCGTAGTTGCTGTGCGTAGTCGCACCATCACTGACTGCCCTCCGACATCGGTTTCCTCTCCGACACGGCGGCGCGAGCGGTCTCTGGCCGCCCCGGGCTGCCTAGACTTATCGGCCATAACGGTTGAACAACCCGAATCCTCCGAGGGGGCAGTCCGTGGGCGAGCCCACCACGACGACGGACCTGATCCCGGCCGCGCCTGCCACCGCGACGCCACAGGTGCTGGCGGTGGCCGCGTACCGGTTCCCGCACGGGGACGCGATGTCCAACCGCCTGCTGCAACTGGCCCGCTCGGCCACTCCGCCGGGCGGTACGACACTTGTGGTCAACGACTGGCCGCAGGACGGGTCGCGTCCGCCGGAATCCCCGGACCTGCCCCCCGGCGTCCGACTGATCACGCTGCCCCGCCGTCGCGTCGTCGGCGGGATGGCGGGCCGCTGGCTGCACAGGTACACCCGTCCGCTGCGGGTGCTGGCCGCCCTGCGCGGCGCGGGCGTCCGCCCGGCGGCGCTGGCCGGCGTGCACCTGCCGCTCAGCGTGTGGAACCTGGTCACCTGGGCGGTGCTGCGCACGGCCGTACGCTGCCCGATCACCGTGGACGTGCTCGAACGGCACGACCGGACGCAGTTCCCCAGGGGCTGGCTGACGCCGTACTTCGTCCGGCACCGCTGGGCGTTCTTCCTGGCCGGCCGGCTCGCCGACCGGGTCATCGCCATCTCCGAGACACTGGAGCGGCACTTCGTCGGCCAGGGCCGACCCACGCTCGTGGTACCGCCCCAGGTGGACTGCGCCGACTACGCCGACCCCGCGCCGACCTCGCTCGACGGCGGGCTCCGGCTGCTCTACGCGGGATCGGCAGGCGCCAAGGACCAACTGGCCGTGGTGCTGGAGGGCATCCGCGCACTCGCGCCCGAGGACCGGTCCCGGGTACGGCTGGTGATCGCCGGGATCAGCCGGGAGCGGGCCGGCAGCCTCTCCGACCTGGGCGGCGCGGACCCCGCCGACCTCGACGACCGGGTGACATTCCTCGGTCGGGTGCCCCGCGACCGGGTGCTCGCCGAGCTGCGCCTGGCGCACTTCTCGGTGCTGGTCCGGCCGCCGGCCGGGTACGCGCAGGCGGGCTTTCCGTCCAAGGTGCCGGAGAGCCTGGCCGCCGGCTGCCCCGTGCTGCTCAACCACACAAGCGACCTGAGGCGGTACATCGTGGACGGCCGGGAGGGGATCGTCCTCGACGGCGCCGGGGCGGACGACGTGCGGCGCGGGCTGGAGCGGGCGTTGCTGCTCGACGACCAGGGCTGGTGGGCGATGAGCCGGGCGGCCCGCGAGCGGGCGTACTGCTTCGACTACCGCGCCTGGACGGCGCTCGTCAGCGACTTCGTCACGGGTGGCTCGGGCGTCGGCAGCTCGGCCAGACCGGCCAGCTCGGCGGAGGTCAGCCGCCGCTGAGGCGGGTAGAGCCGCCGCTCGTGGTCCCGGATCGTCTCCACCGGCCAGCGCAGTCGGATCACCCGGGCCGGGTTGCCGGCCGCCACGGCGTACGGCGGCACCGACCGGGTGACGACCGCCCCCGCGCCGATCACCGCACCCCGGCCGATGGTCACGCCGTGCAGGATCACCGCGCGGGTGCCGACCCACACGTCGTCGCCGATGGTCACGCCACGGTCGTGGCTCTCGTCGCCGGGCTCCTTGCCGACCGCGATCATCGGTACGCCCACCTGGTCGATACGGTGGTTGCCGCCCCTGATGGTCACCTCGGGGCCGAACATGACGTTGTCGCCGATCCGGATCCGCGCCCGGGCCGCCACCAGGATCGGCCGGTATCCGAGGTCCACGTTGTGGCCGACCTCGATCGTCTCGCAGGTGTAGACGCCGTCCGGGTCGAAGGTGAAGTTGTCGCCCCGGGCGGCGAACCGGTTGGCGAGGGCGAGGCCCCTGACGGCCCGGCGGGCGCGGGTGACGGTGTCCCCGAGGCGATGCAGCGCCAGGACCACCGCCCCGACGACGGCACCCGGCCGACCCGCCGCCACCCGCATCAGAACCCCGCCCGACCGGCGCCGACCTGCTCGGGCACCCCGTAGATCTGACGGATCACCGCGGCCTTCTCGGCGGCCGGCAGGTGCCCGCACCCCAGCGACCGGGCGCGCATCCGGTCGAGGTAGTCGTCGACGCTGCGGATCACCCGGGCCGGCACGCCTGCCGCGACACTGTTGGCCGGGATGTCGCGGGCCACCACCGAGCCCGCGCCGATGATGCACCGGTCGCCGATCGTCACGCCGGGCAGGATCGTCGTCCGTACGCCGAGGTAGACGTCGTCCCCGACGGTGATCGGGGCGGTCCACTCCAGATCGGGCACCTCCCTGCGCAGGATCAGCGTGCCGCCGTCGTGGGTGATGAACTGGACCCCCGCGGTGACATAGACGTTGTCACCGAGGGAGACGAGCCACGGCTCGGAGCCGAACATCGCCCGGTCGATGCCGTAGAAGCGGACCCGGCCGCGCAGGTCGACGCCGAGGGACCGGGCGAAACCCTCCGGGTCCCGGGCGGCGGCCCGCCGGTCCCGCAGGGCGTTCGCCACGCCGCGCACCATGCTCAGCACCACTGTCTCCATCTCCGCTGCCGTTCGGTGATCACGCGGTCCGAAGTGTAAATTCGGCGACCTGCGCGGATTGCCACAATCATCCAAATTATGGGTAAATCCCCCACGACGAGATGAGCGCCGCTCGGGTCCACGCTCACCACCGGCGTTCCACCTGGGAGGAAAGCCGGTGACCCGACCCGTGTCCGGCAGAGGATCTCGCTGTTGATTGGGGCGACGCGCTTGTCCGACTGTGGCGAATTGACATGTCGGAACTCGGGTCACTGATACAACACCTACATGCCTTTTGTCCCCGTATCTCCTGATGTTCGGACGCGCCGGCACCGGACGACCCCGTGAACGGCACCGTGTACCTGTCGCCACCCGACGTCGGGCCGCTCGAGGAGTCGTACCTGATCGCCGCCCTGCGCTCGGGGTGGGCGGCGCCGATCGGTCCCGACCTGGAGGCGTTCGAGCAGGCGGTCGCCGGACGGGTCGGCACCGCCGGCGCCGTGGCCGTCAACTCGGGGACGGCGGCCCTGCACCTGGCTCTGCTGGGCGTCGGGGTCGGGCCGGGCGACGTGGTCATCGTGCCGACCCTGACCTTCGTCGCCACGGCGAACGCGGTCCGGTACGTCGGCGCGCGTGCGGTGTTCGTCGACTGCGACCCGCGCACCGGCAACGTGGACGTCGACCTCGTCGACGACCTGATCCGGGGGCTGCGGTCGCGGGGTGAGCGCGTCGGCGCGATCGTCCCCGTCGACATGTTCGGCAGCTGCGCCGACTACAGCGCCCTGAGCCCGATCTGCGCCGAGGCCGGCGTGCCGCTGGTGGAGGACGCCGCCGAGGCGCTCGGCGCCAGCCACGCGGGGCAGCCCGCCGGATCGTTCGGCCAGGTAGGCGTGCTCTCCTTCAACGGCAACAAGATCATGACGACGTCCGGTGGCGGGATGCTGGTGTCCCACGACACCGCGCTTCTCGCGCGGGCTCGACACCTCGCCACGCAGGCCCGGGAACCGGCACGGCACTACGAGCACCGCGAGACCGGCTACAACTACCGGCTCAGCAACCTCCTCGCGGCCCTGGGCCGGGCCCAGCTGATCCGGCTGGACGGGATGATCGCCCGACGCCGGCACCTGCGGGACAGCTACGCAAAACTCTTCGCCCCGGTCCCCGGCGTACGGCTGCTCAACGCGGAGGACACCGAGTCCAACTGCTGGCTCACGGTCCTCACCGTCGAGCCGGACCGGTGCGGTTGGCGGGCCGACGACCTGGCGGTCCACCTGGCCGAGCGGGACATCGAGACCCGGCCGGTGTGGAAGCCGATGCACCTGCAGCCAGTGCACCTCGGTGCGGAGTGCCTGCTCACCGGCGCCGCGGAACGGCTCTTCGCCGACGGCGTCACCCTGCCCAGCGGGAGCGCCCTGACCGAGCCGCAGACCGCCCGGGTGTTCGCCGCCATCGAGGAGTTCCTCGCCCTCCGCGCGGACGGCTAGCCGGTCCGGTCCGGTGGCGCGCCCGAAGTGGTACGGGACGTGGGCCGATCAGGTGGCGATGGGAGGCAATCCGGCCTGGCCGGGTTCCCCCGAGACAGGCAATAAGTCACGCCATTACCTGAAAGACGGTTAGCCCGCCCCACTGTGCCTGTAACAAGGACAAAGGGCGCAGTACGGGCCCTTCTGCCGTGTACGGCGGAAGCAGTCGGGACACGGGGCAGGAGGCAGGAGAGCCAGACATGCCGCAGGACACCGAGCACACGGACCACGCGCAGCGCCGGAACCGGCGGGCCAGGGCACGCCGGCGCACCATCGCCTTTCTCGCCACCGACACCACCGCCTGGATCAGCGGTTTCGTCGCCGCCGCCTGGACGCGGTTCGAGTTCCACCTCCCGCCGGGCCAGCTGGGTCGGACCGCGGCGATAGGCGTCCTCGCCGCCGTCGTGCACGTGGCGGTGGCGGCGGTACGCCGGCTCTACTCCGGACGTCACCCCCTGGGCAGCCTCCAGGAGGTTCAGGGCGTCGCCGGCACCGCGATCACCACGGCAGCCATCGTGCTGCTCGGCCTCCTGCCCAGCAGCCACCGGCCGGTGCCGGCGAGCACCCCGATGGTAGGCGGCGCCCTGGCGCTGCTCCTGATGCTCGGCGCCCGGTCCGCGTACCGGCACCGGCGGGACCTGTCCCTGCGACCCGACGTCCGGTCCTCGACGCCGGTGCTGCTGTTCGGGATCGGCGACGCCGGGCAGGAGTTGCTACGCGCGCTGCTCGGCGACCCGCGCGGCAGGTACCTGCCGGTGGGCGCCCTCGACGACGACCCGGACAAGCGCGACCTGCGCATCCGGGGCGTCCGGGTGCTCGGCGGGCGACACGACGTCGGCCGGGCCGTGCGACGCACCGGCGCGAAGGCTGTCATCTTCTCGGTGGCCAACGCCGACGCCGCGCTGATCCGTCAGATCCGCGAGGCCACGCTGGCGGCGGGCGCGGTGTTCAAGGTCCTGCCCCCGGTACGGGACCTGGTCGACCACCGGATCACCGTCACCGACGTCCGCGACGTGCAGATCGGTGACCTGCTCGGGCGGCGCCAGGTCGTCGGCGACCTGCCACTGAGTACGAACAGCCTGGCCGGGCGGCGGGTCCTGGTCACCGGCGCGGGCGGGTCGATCGGCTCCGAACTCTGCCGGCAGGTGATGAGGGCCGACCCGGGCGAGCTGATGATGCTCGACCGCGACGAGTCGGCTCTGCACAGCCTCCAGATGTCACTCGCCGGACGGGCCCTGCTGGACGGTCCCGAGCTGATCCTCGCCGACCTGCGGGACGACGAGGGCATCCGGCGGATCATCCGCGAACGACGACCCGAGGTCATCCTGCACGCGGCGGCGCTCAAGCACCTGACGCTGTTGCAGCGGCACCCCGGCGAGGCCGTCCAGACGAACGTGTGGGGCACCCTGTCCGTGCTCGACGCCTGCCAGGACGTGGCCCGGTTCGTCAACATCTCCACCGACAAGGCGGCCAACCCGATAAGTGTGCTCGGATACTCCAAGCGGATCACCGAGCGGCTGACCGCGCACGCCGCGTCCCGCTTTCCCGGGACCTTCCTGAGCGTCCGGTTCGGCAACGTGCTGAGCAGCCGCGGTTCGGTGGTGACCGCCTTCCAGCGGCAGATCGAGGACGGCAAGCCACTGACCGTCACCCACCCCGAGGTCACCCGCTACCTGATGACCGTGCAGGAGGCCGTCCACCTGGTGCTCCAGGCCGCCGAGATCGGCCGCGACGGGGAGGCGTTGGTGCTGGACATGGGCGAGCCGGTACGCATCGCCGACCTGGCCCGGCAGATGGCCGAGCAGGCGTCGAGCACGGTGCCGATCGTCTACACCGGCCTGCGCCCGGGAGAGAAGCTGCACGAAGACCTGCTCGGCACCGGCGAGATCGACGACAGGCCCTTCCATCCCCTGGTGTCCCACGTGGCCGTGCCACCGCTGGACCCGGCGGAGGTGAGCGGGCTCGACCCGTACGACGACACGGCGAAGGTCATCCATCACCTCGCCCTGCTCAGCGCCCAGCCGAGCGACCCGACGGTCCACGGTCCGCTTGGCGTACCCCTGCGCTCGCGCTGACCGGCCGCGACCGGGCACCGCCGGTGCGTCCGCATCCAAATCCCCTCACCGACAGTTATGTCGGGAGGACCCAGAGCGAGGTCGCCCTGCGGCATTCGCACCGCCCCGAGATCGATAGGACCGACACTTTGCGGGCCCCCGACGGCAGGTTCGAGCGGCAGGAACGGCCGGACACCGCGGGGCCGGGGCTGGCCGTCCAGACGGTCGAGCCGCCCCCGCCGACGATCCCCGCCGCCCCGCGGCCGGGTCGCGGACGCCGGCTGCTGTCCTGGATCGCCACCGCGGCGCTGAGCCGGGCGGTAAGCGCTGTCGTACCCCTGTTCCTGCTGCCGGTGACGCTGTCGTACCTCGGGACCGACCTGTACGGCCTCTGGGCCGCTGTCCTCGCGGTCACCGGGATGGTCGCCTTCGCCGACCTGGGCGTCGGCCTCGGACTGATGACCAGGCTCGCGCCGTGCCGGGTGGACGGCGACTCGGACACGGCCCGGCGGTACGTCTCCAGCGCCTACGCGGCGGTCTGCGGCATCACGCTGCCGGTGTGCGGCCTGCTCTGGCTGGCGGGCGGCCTCGTACCGTGGCCGCTGCTGTTCAACGCGACAGGAACGGCCGCGCGGGACGCCCACCTCGTCGCCCTGATCTGCCTGACCGCCTTCCTGCTGAACATCCCGCTGTCGCTTGTCGCCCGGGTGCAGTACGCGTACCAGCAGGTGGCCGTCAGCAACGTCTGGCAGGCGGGTGCGAGCGCCCTATCGCTCCCGCTCGCGCTCGGCGCGGTGCGCGCGGGCCTTCCCCCGATAGCTGTCATCGCGAGCATCGCCATCTCCCCGCTGCTGGTCAACGTCGCCAACACGGTGTGGACGTTCGGCTGGCGCCTGCCGCAACTCGCGCCCCGCCCGAGGTTCGTCGACCGTCGCGGAATCCGCGACCTGTTCGCGCTCGGCGGCCTGTTCTTCCTGGTGACGCTGGTGATGGTGCTCGCCGACAACGCCGACCCGCTGATCATCGCGCACATCCTGGGCCTGGCAAGTGTGACCGCGTACGCGGTGCCGGCCAAGCTCTTCACCCAGCTCGGCGCGCTCGTCACGCTTGTGAACCAGCCGCTGTGGCCGATGCACGGCGAGGCCCTCGCGCGCCGGGACCTCGACTGGGTACGCCGGACCGTCCGTCGCATGACAGTCGTCTCCACGCTCATGGCGCTGCTGCCGTCGACATTCCTGGTGGTGTACGGCGAGCAGTTCTTCGCCGCGTGGCTCCCGATCCCGATCGGAAGCCGTTCCCTGCTGGTCGGCCTGGCCTGCTGGTGGCTCGTGCTGGCCGCGATCTCCCCGCGGTTCATGGTGCAGAACGCGGCAGGGGTCGTACGCCCCCAGCTCTGCGGTTACCTGCTCTACCTACCGCTGTCCATCGTCGGCAAGGTGTTCGGCGTGCACTGGCTGGGACTCTCGGCCGCGCCGTTCATCGCCGTCGTCGTCTACAGCCTGACGGTCGTCCCGGCTGCCATCTACGGCTACCGGCGGGCGCTCACCGTGCGGGCCACTTGAGAGAGGCGGATCACCGATGTTGTCGCAGGACGAACACCCCCGGGTGCTGGTGGTGAGCCACACACCCTTCAGCCGGGTCAGCGGCACCGCCATGACCCTGTCGAACCTCTTCTCCGGCTGGCCGAAGGACCGCCTCGGGCAGGTGCACACAGGCAACATCACGCCGTCGACCGAGGTGTGCGAGAAGTTCTTCCACTTCCCGCCCCGGGACCACTACCTGCCGATCCAGTACTACTCCATGCGGATGCTGGGCTGGAACGGTCGTACGCCACTGCAACAGAGCCGACCGATCGCGGCCGTACACGCCGCGGCGGAGAGCCGCCCCGCCATGGCCAGGGCGTACGCGCAGCTGCGCGCGACCGCCGACCTCAGCCCCATCCGGGTGCCCCGGACGCTCACCGACTGGATGCGTGACTTCCGCCCGGACGTCGTCTACTCCATGCTCGGCAGCGTCCGGTTGACGAGGATCACCGCTCTGGCGGCGCGTACCTGCGGCGTTCCCGTGGTGCCGCACTTCACCGACGACTGGCCGGCGACGCTGTACGGCAACGGCGAACTCCTCGGGCGGGCCAACCGGTCCACGCAGGAGGCCATCGCGCGGCTCATCCGGCTGGCTCCGCTCGGCATGGTCATCAGCCGGCCGATGGCGCACGAGTACACCAGGCGGTACGGCATCCCGTTCAGCCCCTTCGTGAACTGCGTCGACGAGACCTACTTCGCCGCCCCCCGCGAGGAGACCCACAAGCGAGCGACGACGGAGCTGGCGTACGTCGGCGCGCTGCACCTCAACCGGTGGGAGTCGCTGCGCGACATCGGCGCCGCGCTCGACCGGCTGGCCGGGGACGGCCTCCCGGCCCGGCTGACCGTCCACGCCCCGGAGAAGGACCTCGCCCGGTACGGCAGGCACTTCGCCCACCTGGAGCGGGTGCGGCTCGGGCCGTCGCTGGCCAGCGACGAGGTGCCGGAGGCGCTGCGGTCCGCGGACGTCCTCGTCCACATCGAGTCGTTCGACGAGGAGATCAGGCGCTACACCCGCTACTCGGTGTCGACGAAGATCCCCCAGTACCTCGCCTCGGGCCGTCCGATCCTCGGCTACGGCCCCGCCGAGGTGGCGTCGATGGACCACATCCGGGCGGCGGACGCCGGCGTGATCGTCGGTACGAACGACCCGGCGGCGCTTGTCGGCGACCTCACGAGGCTCTGCCGTGACGCCGCGCTGCGCCAGCGGCTCGCCCGCAACGGGGTCGACTTCGCGCGGCAGGAGCACGCCAGGGACAGCGTCGCCGCGCGGTTCGCCGCCACGCTCCGCGCGGCGACGGACGTCGAATCCGTCAGGCAACTGACCGCAGAGGCACGTTGAGGTGCGAATGAGACGGTCGGGTTGGGTCGCCTGTGTGGGCCCGTTCCTCTTCCCGTGGGGTGAGGCGGGATCGCGACGCGTCCACGGACTTGTGGCGTCGCTGGCCGCCGCCGGCTACGACGTGGTGGTCGCCGGCGGTGGGGCGGAGCCGCGCGGCGTCACCCCGCTGCCGGGTGTCGACGGGCCGGGTTCGGTGGCGTACGTCGGCCTCGCGGAGAAACCGCCCCCGGGCGCCGGGCCGCTCGCCAGTTCGGTCCAGACCCTGGTGCGTTGGGGCCAACGGACGGTCCGCTGGCTCGACGCCCAACCGACCAGGCCGTCGCACGTCCTGGTGCACGGCGGTCAGGCCCAGTACATGTACCACCTCCAGCGCTGGTGTCGTCGTCACGACGTGCCGTTGATCGTCGATGTCGTCGACTGGTTCAACGGGCGCTACGTACGCGGCGGGTACCTCGGGCCCCTGCACGCCAGCATGAAGCTCGCCCTGCACCACTACTACCCGCGCTGCGACGGCCTCATCGTGATCAGTTCGTACCTGGAGGACCACTACCGCCGAAGCGGCAGGCCACTCCTGCGGGTGCCGCCCACGCTCGACGTCAAGGGCCTGACGCTCGACGCCCGGCAGACGGCGGCGGGCTCGTCCGGTCTCACGCTCGCCTACGCCGGCAATCCGCACGGGAACAAGAAGGACCTCCTGGGCACCGTCATCGAGGCGGTCAGCCGGGTCCAGCGCGACGGCGCGCGCGTCGAGTTGCGCATCTACGGGCCGACGCCGGACGAGGCACGCCGTCTGTTCGGCGGCCGGGCGCTGCCCGACGGTGTGCGGTGCCTGGGTCGCCTACCGCAGGCCGAGGTGGCCGCCGCCCTCCAGGAGGCGGATTTCACGGTCCTGATCCGTCGGCCGGAACGGGCCGCCGACGCGGGCTTCTCGACGAAGTTCTGCGAGAGCCTGGCCAGCGGCACACCGGTGATCGCCAACCTCACCAGCGACATGAGCAGGTACCTGCGCCCGCACCGTGAGGGGCTGATCTGCCGGGACCATTCGCTCGCCGAGGTCACCGAGGCGATCCGTACGGCTGCCGGTCTGAGCGACGGGCAGCGCAACCTGATGCGCCAGGCCGCACGTAGCCAGGCACTCGAGTCGTTCGACTACCGGGCCTACGCGGAGCCGATCGGGGCGTTCTTCCGGAACTGGGGCTGACGATCCTGGGCTGCCGCGAGCCGCCGCCGTCCGGCGTTGAGTGACTGCATCGCCCAGAGCGCGAGCAGGGTGGCCATCCCGACTATGGATTCCGGCGCCATACCGAGCTGGTTGTTCGCCGGTACGTAGACGACGAGGATGCAGAGCTGGGCGAACAGCAACGTCGGGATCACCCGCCGGGAGGACACCGCCGCACGCCAGGAGCCGGCGAAGAGCCAGCCGACCAGCCCCATGAGCAACGCCGCACCGGGGAACGTGAGGTCGGAGGCGAGCCAGGGATAGATCGTGGCCCAGTACATGCGTGCCGGCCACCCCTTCTCGTGCTCCGTCCGGTCCGGAAAGGGCGGGTGGTCGCTGAGGTCCACTCCGAACCTCTGCTCGGCGAAGATCGCCGCGGACGGTGAGCTACCCAGGCCACGGGACCACTCGAAGGGCACCTGGAGGTTGTAGGAGAGCCCCAGGTAGCCGTGGGTCGGGTAGCCGATGACGTCCGCGACCCCCTCGGCGATCGGCGTGCCGACGACGCGCTCCACAGTGGGGTTGACCTGGACGAGGGCGCCGGTGGTGCCGAACTCGGTCGCCCGCGTCGCATGACTGTGCACCATGTAGATGGCCAGGAGCGCGAACGCCGCGCCGACCACCACGAGCGTTCCGCGACGTCGCGAGCTGATGCGCCGTCGCCGCCGGACCGACGCCCGGGCGACAAGCATCCCCGCCGCCAGCATGACGGCGACGTCGCCGAGCCCCTTCGTGGTGCCGATGAAGAGGTAGAACGCCATGTGCAGCGCCGTCCCGGTCAGGCCGGCGAGCCGCAGCCAGGTGGGCAGAATGCGCCAGTGGACCACCAGCAGGGGTACCAGGGCCACGCTGAGCACGCCGAGCGGGAACAGGATGTTCATCCACGGGCTCGTGGTGCCGATGCCCTCCTGGTAGATCTCGAACTTGTTGAGATAGCCGGTGGCCGGTGCCCTGATGCTCGCCCACACGCTCTGCGGGCCGGTGGCGCCGAACTCGGCCAGTCGCGTCAGGCTCACCACGACGTAGTAGACCGAACTGGCCAGGACCAGCTGTCGCACCTGCCGGATGCGGTCGATGGAATGGGTCGTGACGGTCGCGGACGGCGCACGGCGTGACATCTGCGCCACGTATCCACCGGCGAAGAGGGCCGTCGCCGCGACCACGAAGACGCAGAGCTGGCCCGGGTTCGTGACCTCGCGGGCCAGCCCGGTCAGCCAGAACGCGCCGAACGTGCCGAGCATCCAGGCCAGGGCGAGCCACAGCGGGAGCCAGGTCACCGTCCGGGAGGTCGGTCTTGCGGCGGTGGCGTCCGTCCGCGGTGCGCGGCGGTCAGGCGGCGGCGAGGCCGTGCGCCAGCGGTCGTCGACGTCATCGCGGTACGACCGGTGCCGCCCCCGGCTGATGCCGTCGACGGCTGTCACCACAGTCCACTCCCGACCGGTTGTCCCGGTGAGCGGGCAGCGTCGAGCCGCCGCGAGCCACGCTGTTGAGCGCTACGCGATCCCCCACACCAGAACTGCCCGGACACACCACGCGCAACGACCTCACGACGGGCGAGGCAACGCGGAAACGATCAGTGTGGCCTCGAATCGGGAATTCCTGAACACGCGGTCATAGTCTGTCCTAATTGCGTGAATCACCGCTAATGAGCTGATACCGTCGGCCGAACTGCTTCGAGCGTCCTGAGCTCGGCATTCGCGGCCAGTTCCGCAGACCCGATCGCCTTCGTCGCCGCGCCCAAGGAAACCTGATGGTGAAGAACCCTCTCCGCGCGATCGCCGCGGACCTGCGCGCACTTGGCGGATCCGCGCCGCTGCGCGCCGCGTACGAGACCTCCAAGCGCTCCGGATTCCACGCCGTCCTGTTCCGCGCCCAGGCACGCCGCCACCACCCCCCGGCGCCGGTACCGCTGACAAACGCGCTGCCGAGCAGCGACGAGGCCCGGCAGCGCTGCCTGGACGACGCCCGACGTGTCCTGCACGACGGCCTGCGGGTGTTCGGCGCCCGGGTGGCCACCGGCGTGTCGGCACCGTGGTGCACCGACCCCCTGACCGGGCAGCGGTGGCCGGCCGACGACCCGTGGTGGCGCATCGACATCCGATCCGACGCGCGACTGTCCGACGTGAAGCACATCTGGGAGGCGGCACGCCACCGTGACCTGGTCGTCCTGGCGCGCGCGGCCCGTCTCGACCCGGACGGCCCCTGGCAGGACGGCCTCGACGAGCTGCTGCGGTCCTGGTGCGACCAGTCGCCACCGGAGCGGGGTGTGAACTGGTACTCGAGCCTCGAACTCGCCCTGCGCGCCATCGCCTGGAACCAGATCCTGACGCTGGCCGGCGAACGGCTTCCACGCGAGGTGACGACCGCCATGGACCGGCTGCTGCTGGCCAGCGCCCGGCACCTGATGGTCGAGCTGCCCTACACGGTGAGCAGCATGCGCAACAACCACATGCTCGGCGACGCGCTCGGGCTGATCCTGCTCTCCCGGATGTACCCCACCGCCCGGCGCGCACGGTGGTGGGCGGGCACCGGGGAGAGGATGTTCGCCGCCCAGCAGCGCCGGCACTTCGGACCCGACGGTCGCATGATCGAGGATTCGGTGTCGTACCACCGCTTCGTCCTCGAAATGCTCACCGTGCGGACGCTGCTCGGCGGCGCGCCGGCGAGCGTCCTTCGTGACCTGCGCGCGGCAAGCCTGCACCTGGCCCGGATCGGCGTGTTCGACGGGGACGTCCCGCAGTACGGCGACTGGGACGAGGGCCGGGTGCTCGCCTCCTCCGGCGATCCGCTGGACGTGGCCGGCTCGACCGCGCTCGGGCTCGCGCTGTGCGGCGAGCGGCTGCCGGCACGGTGGTACGCCGACTTCGACGAACTGGCGTGGTACGCGCCGGCACCGGCGCGGGACGCCGCCGGGGACGGGTTCGCGGCGACCACCCGGGGACGGTCGACGACCTCCGGCGGCATCGCGGTGGTCGACAGGGGGCCGTGGCGGGTGTGGTTCAAGGTGGACGGCGGGCCGTCCCACGGGCACGCCGACCTCACCTCGGTCTGGATCAGGCACGGCGGGCACTGGCTGGTCGCCGACCCGGGTACGGGCACCTACAACGGGCCGCTGGAGGTGCGCAACGGGTTGCGCACCTCGGCCGCCCACCCGGTACGACGGCCGGACGGGCGGGACCAGCTCGTCCCCCATCGCGCGTTCCGCTGGCGGCACACCGCGCGTGGGCACCTCGGGCCGCCGCTCGACCTGCCGGACCGCACCGTCCTGTTCGGTTGGCACGACGCGTACGAGCGCGGCGAGCGCCCCATCCGTGTCGGCCGCGCCGTCGTGGTGGCCGACCGGTACGTGGCGATCGTCGAGTTCGTCGACCCGCCGGCGTCCGTCGGGACCTGGTCGCTCACCGTCCCGCTGCACCCCGAGGTGGCGGTGGAGAACGACACACTCGTCGCCGGTGACACCAAGCTCCACCTCTTCGGGCTGGACGGCCACGAGACGGTGCGGGGACGGTCGACGCCGTTCGCGGGCTGGCACAGCCGGACGTACGGGCACTGGGAGCCGGCGACCTGGATCACCGCCGAGAGCCGGGCCGACACCACCGTGTGGGGGTTCGGCACGGTGGCCGGGCCACCGCCCGCACCTGACGCCCTCGACGGTTACGCCTTCGAGGTCACCTGGAGCGAGAGCGGCGCCTCCCTCGCCGTCACGCACCTCGCGTCCGGGACGGTCCGACACGTGGGAGCGCCGCGATGACACACCGCAGAGTCCTCGTCCTCAACCACTTCGCCGTCCCTCCGGGCCAACCCGGCGGCACCCGGCACGTCGAGCTGTTCAGCCGGCTCCCCGGCTGGACGTACGTGATCCTCGCCGGCCGGCGCAACATGATCACCGGTGCGCCGCAACTGCCGGAGCCGGGGTTCCACCCGGTGGCCGTGACGCCGTACCGGGGCAACGGCCTGGGTCGGGTGATGAACTGGGTGAGCTACGCGGTGACGGCCACGGTGGCCGGCCTGCGGCAGCCCCGCCCCGACGTGGTGTACGCGTCCTCGCCGCACCTGCTGGCCGGCCTCTCCGGCTGCGTGGTGGCGACGCTGCGACGCACCCCGTTCGTCCTCGAGGTGCGGGACCTGTGGCCGCGCGTGCTCGTCGAGATGGGCACGTTGTCGGAGACGTCGCTGGCGAACCGCGCGCTGGAGCGCCTGGAGCGGTTCCTGTACCGGCGCGCCGACCGGGTGGTGATCATGGCTCCGGGCGTCCGGGAGGCGATCGAGGGCACGGGCGTGGCACCGGACCGGATCGCGTTCATCCCCAACGCGGCCGACCCCGAGGACTTCACCCCCAGCGCCGACCGCGACGAGCTGCGCCGCCGGTACGGCTTCACCCGCCGCACCGCGGTGTACGCGGGGGCGCACGGCCCGGCCAACGGGCTCGACCTGCTGCTGGCCGCCGCCGAGGCGGTGCCCGAGATCGACGTCGTGCTGGTGGGCTCCGGCGTGGAGAAGGCGCGCCTGCGAGCCAGGGCGCGCGGCATCCGTACCGTGCGGTTCCTGGACCCGGTGCCCAAGACCGAGATCCCCGACCTGCTGCACGCGGCGGACGTCGGGCTGCACGTGCTCGCCGACGTCGAGCTGTTCCGGGCCGGGGTGAGCCCCAACAAGGTGTTCGACTACATGGCGGCCGGCCTGCCGATCGTCACCAACAGCCCGGGAATCGTCGGTGACCTCGTCATGGGCGCCGACTCCGGGTTTGTGACCCCGCCGGGTCACCTCGCCCACGGCCTCGCCCAGATGGTGCAGGCGAGCCCCGACGAGTTGACGAAGATGGGCGCGGCCGGCCGTCGCTGGATCCGGGAACACCAGTCCCGCTCGGCGATGGCGCTCGCGCTCGCGCGACTGCTCGGCCCGCTTGTCGACGGCGGGGACGAGGCGGCACGCTAAGCCGCTCGGCCGTCAGAGGGTGAAGCCGGTGCTCACGCTGCTGTCCGCGTCGAGCTGCGTGGGCAGACGCGACGGCTGCTCCTCGGCGCCCGTCAGGGCGGCGACGGCGGACAGCGCCGCGCGGGTCGTACCCAACGACGCGTCGAGTTCGCCGTCGTCGGACGCGTCGCCGGCGATCACCGCCCGCGTGTGGGCGAGCAGTTCCCGGTGTCCCTTCCCACCGGACACCCGCTTCACCTCGCGACCGTCGATCTCCAGGCGCTGGAAGTCGTCGATCAGTATCGTGCGCCCCCGGCCGAGGATCTCCAGACGCTCCTTGGGCGTACGCCGGTGCCCACCGGTGGAGTAGGTGATCGTCGCGGTGGACCCGTTCGGGTAGCCGAGCAGGACGCTCACGTCCTCCTCCAACCCCGGCTCACCACGACCACTGCCGTACGCGGACACGACCCGGGGCTGCTCGCCCACCAGCCACGAGGCGAGGTCCAGGAAGTGGCACACCTCGCCACGGACGCGACCGCCCTGACGCCGGTCGTGGTACCAGTGCGAGTCGGGCAGCTGCCCGGCGTTGATCCGGTACGCGGCGGTCACCGGCCCGGAGCCGGCGGCCAGTGCCGTCCTGGCCGCGAGCACCATCGGCGCGTGCCTGCGGTTGAAGCCGACGAACAGGTGCCCGCGGTTGCGCTGGTACGCGGCCGTGACCTCGTCGAGTTCGTCCTGTGTCAACGCGAGCGGCTTCTCCACGAAGACGTGCTTGCCGGCGTCGAGCGACTGCACCACCAGGCGGGCGTGCGAGTCGTGGCGACTCAGGATGAACACGACGTCGACGTCGTCGCGGACCAGCAGATCCTCGACGGTGGGCGCCACCACGCCGATGCCGTTGCGCTCGGCGGCGTGGCGGGCCGACAGACCCTTGGCGGACGTGATGGCGGCGAGGTCGTCCGCCCAGCCCGCGGCCTTGAGCGCGGGCAGGAACGTCGCCCTGGCGTAGTTTCCGGCCCCGATGAGGCCCGCCCGGGGCGACGCGGAGGTGCGGCGCGGCCGGATCGTGATGGTCTGCCGGGACGGCTGCGCGGGAGCCGAGTAGTCGAGCTGCACCGCGAGCGAACGCGGATCCGACGCCAGCACCTCGTACGCCGACGTCGCCCGCTGCACGTCGAAGACGTGGGTGACCAGGTCGTCGACCGCGACCCGTCCGCTTGCCACCAGATCGAGGTATGCCTCGAGGTTGCGTCGCGCCGTCCAGCGCACGTGGCCGATCGGGTAGTCGATGCCCCACTCCTCGTACGCCCGGTCGTAGCGGCCGGGGCCGTAGCTGCGGGCGAACCGCAGATCCAGCTCGCGCTCGTAGAACCGCCGACGGTCGAGGTCCAGGCCGACGTCGCCGACCACGACCAGCCGGGCACGGTCGCGGGCGATCTCGGCGCTGCGCGCGACAGGCTCCGACGAGGCTGTCGCCGCAGTGATCAGGACCGCGTCGACGCCCCGACCACGGGTCAGTTCCCGGATCTGTTCGGTGGTCGCCGCACCTGCCTCGACGAGACCGACCGCGCCGCCGCCTCCGGCCAGGTCGGCGGTCCACTGGCGCAGGTCGATGCCTATGACGGTGAGGCCCGAGGCGAGCGCCAGGCGTACGGTCAGCTGCCCGACCAGGCCGAGGCCGACCACGGCGACCGAGCCGCCGAGCCCCACCTCGGCCTGCCGCAGGCCCTGCAACGCGATCGCCGCCACCGCGCCGAACGCGGCCGCCTGGTCCGACACCGCATCGGGTACGGGTACCGCGAGCAGACCCGGCACCGCCTGATACTCGGCGTGCCCGGCGGACGCGGTGGCCACCCGCATACCGGGGCGGATCCCGTCGGTCGCGGCGCCGGCGGTGACCACGACACCGGCGGCGCTGTATCCGAGTGGCATGTCCTCGTCGAGCCGGCTGCGTACCGCCGCGAGCGTCGAGCGCACCCCGCCGGTACGCGCCCGGTTGACGACCTGGCGGACGAGGTCCGGCCGCGCCCGCGCCTTGCGCAGCAGACTCGCCGACGCCAGCTCACGTACGGCCCGCTCGGTCCCCGCCGAGAGCAGGGACCTGCGGGTGGCGACGAGCACCTCGGTCGGGCCGGGCTCCGGCTGTGGGACCTCGACGACCTTCAGCTCGCCGGCGGACACGGACTGGACGATCTGCTTCACGTGGGGACCGCCTGCCATCAGGGAGTAGGAACATCGCTCGCGGCAGGGCTCCCTCGGGCAGCGCAAACCGCAACGCATCCGTCATTCGACATTGTATAGAGAGCACAGGCATCAAACTGGATAACTTGTACTATTGCCGCGTCGCTCCTGATTCGCGTCGGCCACGAGGAGACACATGCCAGCCGGGATCGTTCTGCACGTCACGGGGGCTCGTCCCAACTTCCCCAAGGCGGCGCCCGTGGTCCGCGCGCTCGAGGGGCACGGCGTCCGGCAACGCCTCGTCCACACCGGACAGCACTACGACGAGCGGATGTCCGAGGTCTTCTTCCGCCAACTGCGCCTGCCCGAACCGGACATCAACCTCGGCGTCGGGTCGGGCAGCCACGCCAGCCAGACCGCCCGCGTGATGACCGGCCTGGAGGAGCTGATGGTCGCCGAACGGCCCGCACTCACAGTCGTGTACGGCGACGTCAACTCGGCACTCGCGGCGGCTCTCGTGGCATCCAAGTTGGACATCCCGGTCGCACACGTGGAGGCGGGCCTGCGCAGCTTCGACAGGTCCATGCCCGAGGAGATCAACCGCGTCGTCGTCGACCACGTGGCAGACCTGCTGTTCGCCACCAGCCCCGACGCCGTGACCCACCTGCGCGACGAGGGCATCGCGGCGGAGAAGATCCACCTGGTCGGCAACCCCATGATCGACACGCTGCTGGCGAACCTCGACCGCTTCGACGTCGCCGGCATCCGCGCTGCGCTGTCGCTCCCCGAGCGTTACGTGGTGGCGACACTGCACCGGCCCGGCAACGTCGACGACCCGGCGGACGTCGTCGATCTGGTGAAGGCGATGCACGCCGTGGCCGACCACCTGCCCGTCATCCTGCCGCTGCACCCGCGCGGGCGGCGGCAGCTCGAGAACGCGGGCCTGCTCTCGCACCGCGCCCTGCGCGTGGTCGAACCGCTGGGCTACCTGGAGTTCGTGAGCCTGGTACGTGGCGCGGTGGTCGTCGTCACCGACTCCGGTGGCGTGCAGGAGGAGACGACGATGCTCGGCGTGCCGTGTCTGACCCTGCGACCCAACACCGAGCGCCCGATCACCATCACGCACGGCACCAACCGGCTCGTCACCCGCTCGACGCTCGCCGACGCCCTGGCGAACACCCTGACGGCGGGACGGCAGACCCTGCGTCCCACACCGCCGATGTGGGACGGCGCGGCAGGCAGACGCATCGCGGAGATCATCTCCAGGGTGCTCCGTTAGCCGGCCCGGCGCACCTTCGACGTACGCCGGACGGGTCCGACGCCGATGTGGTGAGCTGTACGGGTGTCGGGGCTGGGACTTGTGCTGCACCCCACCCGGGATGTCACCGAGGTGGTCGGGATCATCGAACGGTGGGCGACGCGCCACCACAAGACGCTCATGGTGCGTGCCGAGGACAAGCATCGGGTACCGGCCAGCGTCGAACCCGTACCCGAGGGCGAGGTGGCCGCCCGCGCCGACGCGTTGATCAGCATCGGTGGTGACGGCACGATGCTGGGCGCGCTGCGCTCCGCGATACACGACCCGAAGCCGGTGCTCGGCGTCCACCTGGGTCGGCTCGGTTTCCTCGTGGAGGTCGAACCGCCGGAGCTGCCCGACGCGCTGAGCCGGTTGCTGTCCAAGGACTTCACAGTCGAGTCGCACGCCTGCCTGGCCTGCGACGTGTGCGGTGACGACGTCGTGGCGTTCAACGACATCGCCCTGGTCCGCAAGCCCGGTTCCGGCTTCGTCTCCGCCACCCTCGCGGTGGACGGCCAGCAGTACGGCTACTACCGCGCCGACGCCGTCGTGGTGAGCACGCCGATCGGCTCCACCGCGTACAGCTATGCCGCAGGCGGCCCGCTGATCTCCCCGGCGGCGGACGCGGTGGTGGTCACCCCGTCGGCGCCGATGGCCGGCATCTCCCGGTCGGTGGTGCTCTCCCCGGACGAGAAGATCCGCCTGGAGTTGGAGCCCCACTCGTCGTCGGTCGTGGTGGAGGTGGACGGGCTGGTGCTTCGCGACGCGGCGACCGAGGGGGCTGTGGACATCGGTTACCGCCGCAACGCCGGGCTGGTGGTCCGCTTGGACCCGCTGCGCTACCAGGAACGCAACCAGCTGAAGATGGGCCTGCTGGACCTGCCGTTCCTGCCGGAACAGCTCCGTGAGCTGCTCCCGCAGGAACTCCGCAAACCGCAGGAGGACATCGCCCCGCCCTGCTGACCCACCCCGGCTCCCGGAAGGCGGGCCCTCGGGGTGGGGTCAGGACTGGGCCAGGGCCTTGTCCACCAGGCTCTTGGCCTCCTGCTGGATCTGCTTGAGGTGGTCGGGGCCCTGGAAGGACTCGGCGTAGATCTTGTAGACGTCCTCCGTGCCGGAGGGCCGTGCGGCGAACCAGCCGGACTCGGTGCTGACCTTCAGACCGCCGATCGGGGCCCCGTTGCCGGGCGCGGTGGTCAGCGTCGCGGTGATCGGCTCGCCGGCCAGCTCGGTGGCGTCGACCTGCTCCGGGGAGAGCTTGCCGAGCACTGCCTTCTGCTCCCGGGTGGCCGGCGCGTCGATCCGGGCGTACGAGGGCGCGCCGAACCGTTCGGCCAGGTCCGCCCAGTGCTCGCTCGGGCTGCGCCCGGTGGTGGCCAGGATCTCGGAGGCGAGCAGGCAGAGCAGGATGCCGTCCTTGTCGGTGGTCCAGGTCGAGCCGTCGCGGCGCAGGAAGGACGCCCCGGCGCTCTCCTCACCGCCGAAGCCGACCGCGCCGTCGAGAAGGCCGGGCACGAACCACTTGAAGCCGACCGGCACCTCCAGCAGCGGCCGACCCAGGTCGGCGGCCACCCGGTCGATCATCGAGGACGACACAAGGGTCTTGCCCACCGCGGCGGCCGGCCCCCACTCGGCGCGGGTCCGGAACAGGTGCCCGATCGCCACCGCCAGGAAGTGGTTGGGGTTCATCAGGCCGGCGTCCGGCGTGACGATGCCGTGCCGGTCCGCGTCGGCGTCGTTGCCCGTGGAGATCTGGTAGGCGGCCCGGGCGGCGATCAGCGACGCCATCGCGTTCGGCGACGAGCAGTCCATCCGGATCTTGCCGTCGCCGTCCAGGGTCATGAAACGCCAGGTCGGGTCGACAATCGGGTTGACCACCGTCAGGTCCAGGCGGTGCCGTTCGGCGATCTCCCCCCAGTACGCCACGCTCGCCCCGCCCAGCGGGTCCGCGCCGATCCGGATCCCGGCGTCGCGGATGGCGTCGATGTCGATAGCCGACGGCAGGTCGTCGACGTAGTGGGCGAGGAAGTCGTACTCCCCTGTGGTGTCGGCGGCCCGGGCCCGCGCGTAGGTGATCCGGCGGACCTCCTTGAGCCCGGCGGCCAGGATGGCGTTGGCCCGGTCCTGGATCCACCGGGTCACGTCGGTGTCGGCCGGCCCGCCGTTCGTCGGGTTGTACTTGAAGCCGCCGTCGTCCGGCGGGTTGTGCGACGGGGTGATGACGATGCCGTCGGCGAGCCCGCTGGTGCGCCCCCGGTTGTGGGTGAGGATCGCGTGCGACAGCGCCGGAGTCGGGGTGTAGCCGTCGCGGCTGTCGACGAGCACGGTGACCCCGTTGGCGGCGAGGACCTCCAGGGCGTCCACGGCGGCCGGCGCGGAGAGCGCGTGGGTGTCCCGGGCGAGGAACAACGGGCCGTCCAGGCCCTGCTCGCGGCGGTAGTCGCAGAGCGCCTGGGTGACCGCCAGGATGTGGTCGGAGTTGAACGCGTTGCGCAGGCTGGAACCCCGGTGGCCGGAGGTGCCGAAGGAGACCTGCTGCGCCGGGTCCGCTGGGTCCGGGTGCTCGGCGTAGTAGGCGGTCACCAGGCGCGGCACGTCGACCAGGTCGGCGGGCTCGGCGGGCTGGCCGGCACGGGGGTGGGTCACTGCGGGATCCTCCTCGAAGAGTGCGGGTCGGTCACGGCTCGACCCGCTGGCCCTTGCCGATGACCACGATGCCGTTGTCGGAGACGGTGTAGCGCTGCCTGTCCTTCTCCAGGTCGACGCCGATCTCGGCGCCCTCCGGGACGAACACGTTCTTGTCCAGGATGGCGCGGCGGACCACCGCGTGTCGGCCGATCTCCACACCCTCCATGAGCACCGAGCCCTCGACGTGCGCCCAGGAGTGCACCCGCACCTTCGGCGAGACGATCGAGTTCTCCACGAGTGAGCCGGAGATCACCACCCCGGGGGAGACCATCGAGCCGACCGCGCGGCCGACCCGCTCACCCCACTGGTGGACGAACTTCGCCGGCGGCCACGGTGGCTGCTCCGTGTAGATCGGCCAGTCGAAGTTGTAGAGGTTGAACACGGGGTGCACGTTGATCAGATCCATGTGCGCGTCGTAGAACGAGTCGAGCGTCCCCACGTCGCGCCAGTAGCCGCGGTCACGGTCGGTGCTGCCCGGCACCTCGTTGTCGCGGAAGTCGTAGACGTTCGCCTCGCCGCGCTCCACGAGCATCGGGATGATGCTGCCGCCCATGTCGTGCTTGCTGGTCTTGTCCTCCGCGTCGCGTTCGACCGCCTCGCACAGCGCGCGGGTGGTGAAGACGTAGTTGCCCATCGAGGCGTAGATCTCGTCCGGCGCGTCGGGCAGGCCCACCGCGTCGGTGGGCTTCTCGCGGAACGCCCGGATCTTCCGGCCGTCCTCGCCGACCTCGATGACACCGAACTGGTCGGCCATCGACAGCGGCTGGCGGATGCCGGCGACGGTCACCGCCGCGCCGGAGGCGATGTGGTCCTCCACCATCTGCCGGGGGTCCATCCGGTAGATGTGGTCGGCGCCGAAGACGATCACGTAGTCGGGCTGCTCGTCGTTGATCAGGTTGAAGCTCTGGTAGATGGCGTCGGCCGAGCCGGCGAACCACCACGGGCCACGACGCTGCTGCGCGGGCACCGGGGTGACGTAGTTGCCGAGCAGCGTGGACATGCGCCAGGTCTTGGTGATGTGCCGGTCGAGGGAGTGGGACTTGTACTGGGTCAGCACGACGATCTTGAGATAGCCGGCGTTGGCCAGGTTGGAGAGGACGAAGTCGACCATGCGGTACATCCCGCCGAACGGGACGGCCGGCTTGGCCCGGTCCGTGGTGAGTGGCATCAGGCGCTTGCCCTCCCCACCCGCCAGGACGATCGCGAGCACCTTGGCAGCCATGCCCCGACGCTATCCACCCGCGTCGGACTTCACCACTCGTACGGGGAGTCTTCTGCACTAGGGTGCGAGGTCATGACGGAACCCACCCCGCTGCGCGTCGACCTGCTCACCCGCGAATACCCGCCGGAGGTCTACGGCGGCGCGGGCGTGCACGTCGAGTACCTGGCCCGGGAGTTGCGCCGCCACACCGACGTACGGGTGCACTGCTTCGGTGAGCCGCGCACCGAGCCGGGTGTCACCGCGTACCCCGAGCCGCCCGGCCTGACCGGTGCGAACGCCGCGCTGCGCACGATGGGCGTCGATCTGGAGATGGCCGCCGGGACGGCGGGCGCCGACGTGGTGCACAGCCACACCTGGTACGCCAACCTGGCCGGGCACACCGCGAAACTGCTGCACGGAGTGCCGCACGTGGTGACCGCGCACAGCCTGGAGCCGCTGCGTCCGTGGAAGGCCGAGCAGCTCGGCGGCGGTTACGCGCTCTCGTCCTGGATCGAACGCACGGCGTACGAGTCGGCCGACGCGATCGTCGCGGTCAGCGGGGGGATGCGTAACGACGTGCTCACCGCCTACCCGCAGATCGACCCGGACCGGGTCCGGGTGGTCTACAACGGCATCGACACCGTCCAGTACGCCCCGGACGCCGGCACCGACGTGCTCGACCGGCTCGGCATCGACCCGGCCCGGCCCAGCGTCGCCTACGTGGGAAGGATCACTCGGCAGAAGGGGCTGCCGTACCTGCTGCGCGCCGCCCGCGAGCTGCCGGCGGACACGCAGCTCGTGCTGCTCGCCGGCGCGCCGGACACGGCCGAGATCGCTGCCGAGGTCGAGGAGCTGGTGGCCGAGCTGCGGGCCAACCGGTCAGGCGTGGTCTGGGTGGCCGAGATGCTTCCCAAGCCCGAGGTGATCCAGGTGCTCACCCACGCCACCGTCTTCGTCTGCCCGTCCGTGTACGAGCCGATGGGCATCGTCAACCTGGAGGCGATGGCCTGCGAGACGGCGGTGGTGGCGACCGCCACCGGCGGCATCCCCGAGGTCGTGGCCGACGGCGAGACCGGCCTGCTGGTGCCGATCGAGCAGGCCACCGACGGCTCCGGCACCCCGCTGGCGCCGGCCCGTTTCGTGGCCGACCTGGCGGCGGCGATCGACACGCTGCTGGCCGACGCGGCGCGCACCGAACGGTTCGGCCTGGCCGGGCGGCGGCGCGCGGTGGAGCACTTCTCCTGGGACGCCATCGCCCGGCAGACGCTCGACGTCTACCGCTCGCTGCTGCCGCAGGGGCGCTGACGGAGAACGCCGTCGGACCGCGCCCGCGCTAGATCGAACTGCCGAGCCAGACGCCGAGCGCGGCCAGCACGAGGCCGGCGCAGAGGCTGCCGCGGGCTGCGCGGGCATCACCCGCTCGGTCCGGCTCAGATCGCCGTTCCCGGCGGGGACTTGAGCAGTGACGTCGCCTCGGCGACATGACCACCACGCCCATCGCGTAGCGCGCTGGCGGCGATGCGGATCAGGTCGATGTTCACCCCTGCGGCACCACTCGGATCATGCACCTTCAGTTTCACGTCGAGGCTCACCGAGGTTTCACCCCAGCCCTGCGCCTCAAGGTTGAGGTGCGCCACCTTCTGCGACGCGAGATGCGGCAGGTAGCCCAGCGGAGCCACCTCGACGCGGTCAGCCGCCGACAGGGCATTGAGTTTGGACTGCTTCTTGGTGTTGGGGTTCTCGACCAGGTTGCGGAAGTCTTCGGTGCCACCCAGATTGACCTGGTAGGAGCTGACCAGAGTGAGGCCCCGTTCCCGCAGCAGCAGCAACAGCGCGTTGTGCAGCACCGAGGTGCCGAACTGGCTGGCCAGGTCATCGCCGATCAACGGCAGACCGGCCGCCTCGAACCTGCCCATCCACTGCGGATCCCGGGCCACCGGGTCGGAGGTGGTGTTGACGAAGGCCAGGCCTGCCTGGTGCGCGGCTTCGGCGTACGCCCGCGCCGTCTGGGGCCGGCCACTCGGAGCCGAGTAGAGCAGCACCTCCGCCCCGGCCAGCGCCGCCGCCACCCGGTCCACCCCGCTCGCGTCGACAAGCCCTTCGGTGACGGGGACACCTGCCTCGGGCAGGTCGCAGTCGAGCCGGGGGAAATTGTTGGGCGGTAGGAAGATCGCCTCGGTCAGGTCCCTGCCGACCTTCTCCGGGGAGGTAGCGAAGGCCGCGACGAACTCGATGTCACCCACCGCGAGCCCGTCGACGATCGGCCTGCGGACACCCACCAGACTCCCGCTGTGGCGGTGCAGAGCGATCCCCTGCACCAGCGCGGAGGTGTTGTTGCCGACGCCGACGACAGCTACCTTCACCCGTTCGATCATGGCCGGAGGCTACGTCACTCTCCGACCTACGGTGGTGCCCTGATCCGCTGCGACCCGACCACTTTCGGTGCCGAAAAATGTCGTACACCTGTCCTAATCTTTGGTCGTGTTCGATGCGTTGGAGCAGGCTGAGGCCGCGGTGGCGGCATGCTTCGACACGGCCATCTGGGCCGCCGATGAGCGCGACATCGTGGCGGCGCTGGACGCGGCGCATCGGCTGGAGCAGCGCCTGGCAGCGGTCAAGCTGAGCCTCGTACGCGAGCTGGACGGTCGGGGCACCGCCTCCACGCAGGGCGCGTCCTCGACGGCGGTGTGGCTGCGGGACCGGCTGCGACTCGGGGTCGGCGCCGCCCGGCGCCTGGTCGAGCTGGCCGCCACGCTCGACGCCGCCCCGGCCGGGGTGCGCGACGCGCTGGCCGGAGGGTCGGTCACCGTGGAACAGGTCCGGGTCATCGCCGACACGGTTGAGACCGTGCACAGCGCCGCCGGCGCGGAGGCCGCCGACAAGGCAGTCGGTCTCCTCGTCGACTGGGCGGCGCAGTTCGACGCCGCCCTGCTGCGCAGGCTCGGCACCCGGATCCTCGACCACGTCGCCCCGGACGTCGCCGCCGCCGACGAGGCGGCGCTACGGGCGCAGGAGTCGCGGGCCGCCCGGGACCGGCACATCACCATCAGCGAGCAGACCGACGGCCGGCTACGCCTCGCCGGCATCCTCGACACCGAGGCCGCCGCCGCGTTGCGCGCCGCCATCGACCCGCTCACCACGCCCACCGGCCCCGACGACACCCGCACCCCGGCGCAGCGCCGCCACGACGCCCTGGCCGACATCTGCCGGCTCGCCCTTCGGACCGGTGAGCTGCCCGAAACCGGCGGCGACCCCGCCCAGCTCGTCGTCACCACCACCTACGACGGGTTGGCGCGGCAGTTGGGCGCGGGAGCCCTCGACACCGGCTTACAGCTCACCCCCGAGGCCGTGCGTCGGCTCGCCTGCGACGCCGCCATCCTCCCCGCCGTCCTCGGGGGCATCGGGCAGGCACTCGACGTCGGTCGACAACGACGCCTCATCAGCGGTCCGTTGCGACGGGCCCTGGTGTTGCGCGACGGCGGATGTGCGTTCCCCGGCTGCGACCGCCCGCCCCGCTGGTGCGACGGTCACCACATCCGGCACTGGGCCGACGGCGGCGACACCAGCCTCGACAACGCCGTGCTGCTCTGCGGGCACCACCACCGACACCTCCACCGCGGCGACTGGGCCGTCCGCCTCGGCGGCGACGGCCACCCCGAGTTCATCCCACCGGCCTGGCTC
Source organism: Micromonospora sp. NPDC000663 (assembly GCF_042898105.1). Classification (NCBI taxonomy): domain Bacteria; kingdom Bacillati; phylum Actinomycetota; class Actinomycetes; order Micromonosporales; family Micromonosporaceae; genus Micromonospora; species Micromonospora sp. NPDC000663. Next base: position 1,616,716 of record NZ_JBIAYR010000001.1, on the reverse strand, counting down.
GATCCCGAACAGGTCCCCCCGTCGCAACCACTACCACCGACGCAGATAGGCCCGGAAACCCCACCGCCGTTGCGGCGCTTCTCAGGCGTGGCCGAGGGTGGCGACGAGCTGGGCCCGGCCGGCGGGCGCTTCGGCGGACGACACACGACGGCGACCAGCTTTCGCACCGCAGGCGCCGGTCGTGCACCTCGGGTGGGGTGCTTGACCGCGCGCGAACGGATCTCGCGCAGTAGGTTGGCGGGGTGACTGGACGGTTCCCGATCGAAGACGTCTCCCCCGTCGTCTCCTGCGGGCGATACCCGGCCAAGGCGGTGGTCGACGAACCGGTTCCGGTGTCGGCGCGCGCCTACCGGGAGGGGCACGACGCGCTGGGCTGCAACGTGGTGTGGAGCGGCCCAGACGGCGAGACCCGGCCGTTCACCCGGATGCGTCCCGGCGAGCCCGGCCAGGACCGCTGGCACGCCACCATCGCGCCGGACGCGGTCGGCGAGTGGACCTTCGCCGTCGAGGCGTTCCAGGACCCGTACCTGACCTGGCAGAACGCGGTGACCAAGAAGATCGCCGCCGGGCAGGGGCCGGCCGAGCTGGCCAACGACCTGGCCGAGGGCACCCGTGTGCTCGCCGCCGCCCGGGACCTCGTTCCGGCGACCGACAGGCCCCGGGTCGCCGACGCCCTCACCGCGCTCGCGGACACCGACCTGACCCTGCCGCAGCGCGTCGGTCCGGCGCTGGCCCTTGCCGACCTGCTCTGGCAACACCCGGTGCGGGAGCTGGTGACCGCCGGTGACACGTACTCGATCTGGGTCGACCGCAAGCGGGCGCTCTTCTCCGCCTGGTACGAGTTCTTCCCGCGCTCCGAAGGAGCGGCGGGCGGTCGGTCCGGCACCTTCGCGACCGCCACGCGGCGGCTGCCGGGTGTGGCCGCGATGGGCTTCGACGTGCTCTACCTGCCGCCGATTCACCCGATCGGCCGGGTCAACCGCAAGGGCCGCAACAACGCGCTCACCGCCGGACCGGACGACGTGGGCTCGCCGTGGGCGATCGGCGCCGCCGAGGGCGGCCACGACACGATCCACCCCGACCTGGGTACGCCCGCGGACTTCCGGGCCTTCATCGAGGCGGCGGCGGCGCAGGGCCTGGAGGTGGCCATGGACCTGGCGTTGCAGTGCGCGCCGGACCACCCGTGGGTCACCGAGCACCCGGAGTGGTTCACCACCCGGGCCGACGGCAGCATCGCGTACGCGGAGAATCCGCCGAAGAAGTACCAGGACATCTACCCGGTCAACTTCGACAACGACCCCGAGGGCATCCGGGCAGAGGTGCTGCGGGTGGTGCTGCACTGGGTCGGCGAGGGCATCCGGATCTTCCGGGTGGACAACCCGCACACCAAGCCGTTCGACTTCTGGCACTGGCTGATCGCCGAGGTGAAGACCGTCGACCCGGACGTGCTGTTCCTGGCCGAGGCGTTCACCAGGCCCGCGATCATGCACGGGCTGGGCAAGATCGGCTTCACGCAGTCGTACACCTATTTCACCTGGCGCACGACGGCCGCGCAGATGCGGGAGTACTGCGAGGAGCTGGTCGCGTCGGCCGATCACATGCGGCCGAACTTCTGGCCGAACACGCCAGACATCCTGCACGAGTCGTTGCAGCACGGCGGCCCGCCGATGTTCAAGATCCGGGCGGTGCTCGCCGCGCTGCTCTCCCCCTCCTGGGGCCTGTACGCGGGCTACGAGCTGTTCGAGCACGTGGCCCGGCCGGGTGCCGAGGAGTACCTGGACAACGAGAAGTACGAGCTGCGCCCCCGGGACTGGGCCGCCGCCGAGGCGCAGGGCCGCTCGCTGGCGCCGTTCCTGACCACCCTCAACCGGGTACGCCGCGACAACCCGGCGTTGCACCAGCTCCGCAACCTGCGGTTCCACGAGATCGACAACCCGGCGCTGCTGTGCTGGTCCAAGCACGACCCGCAGACCGGCAACACGGTAATCGTGGTCTGCTCGTTCGACTCGCGCGAGGTGCAGTGGGGCAACACGACACTCGACATGCCGGCGCTGGGCTTCGACTGGCACGAACGCTTCACCGTGTACGACGAGCTGACCGGCACCAGCTACGACTGGGGTCAACGCAACGCGGTACGGCTCGACCCGTACCTGCAACCGGCGCACGTGCTGACCGTGCGCCGTCCGGCCCCGCCGACGGTGCCGCAGCCGGCGGGCGCCGAGCCGGCGGACCTCACCGTCGCCGACGTGCCGGATGACCTCTCCGGCGGCACCGCACCGACGACCCCGGTGCCCACTCCGCCCCGCCGGTCGGGCCCCGTTCCGACCCCTCCGCGCGGGTCGACCGCCCGCAGGCCCGCCCCGGCACCGACCGATGCCGCACCGAAGGACGACCGATGGACCAGCTGATCTCCGGCGCGACACACGACCCGCACGCCGTGCTCGGCGCGCACCCCGCCGACGGGTCCACGACGATCCGCACGATGCGCCGGGGCGCCGGCGACGTGGTGCTGCTCGTCGGCGACGAGCGGCACCCGATGAAGCGGGTGCACGACGTGGGCGTCTTCGAGACCCAGGTCGAGGGCACCGTGCTCGACTACCGGGTGGAGGTCGACGGCAACGCGCACGACGACCCGTACCGTTACCCGCCGACCCTCGGCGAGCTGGACCTGCACCTGATCGGCGAGGGCCGGCACGAGCGGCTGTGGGACGCGTTGGGCGCGCGGGTCTTCGACGAGGGTGTGGCGTTCAGCGTGTGGGCGCCGAACGCCGGCGGGGTGGGGGTGGTCGGGGACTTCACCGGCTGGGGGCCGGACGACGGCTGGCCGATGCGCTCGCTCGGCTCCAGCGGCGTGTGGGAGCTGTTCGTGCCCAACGCCCGCGTCGGCGCCCGGTACAAGTACCGGGTGCTCGGCGCCGACGGGCAGTGGCGGGACAAGGCCGACCCCCTGGCCGCGTACGCGGAGGTGCCGCCGGCCACCGCGTCGGTGGTGCACCACTCGACGTACCGCTGGAACGACGAGGACTGGCTGGCCCGGCGGGCCGGGCGGCAGCCGCACCAGGAACCGATGAGCGTCTACGAGGTGCACCTCGGTTCGTGGCGACCCGGGCTGAGCTACCGCGAGCTGGCCGACCAGCTCACCGCGTACGTCACCGAGCTGGGCTTCACGCACGTGGAGTTCCTGCCCGTGATGGAGCACCCGTTCGGCGGTTCCTGGGGCTACCAGGTGACCGGCTACTACGCGCCGACGTCCCGGTTCGGCGACCCGGACGACTTCCGCTACCTGGTCGACCGGCTGCACGCCGCGGGCATCGGGGTGATCCTCGACTGGGTGCCCGCGCACTTTCCCAAGGACGAGTGGGCTCTCGGACGCTTCGACGGCACCCCGCTCTACGAGCACCCCGACCCGCGCCGCGGCGAGCACCCCGACTGGGGCACGTACGTCTTCGACTTCGGCCGCAACGAGGTCCGCAACTTCCTGGTCGCCAACGCGCTCTACTGGTGCGACCAGTTCCACGTCGACGGGCTACGTGTCGACGCGGTCGCCTCGATGCTCTACCTCGACTACTCCCGCGAGCACGGGCAGTGGGCTCCCAACCAGTACGGCGGCCGGGAGAACCTGGAGGCCATCGCGCTCATGCAGGAGGTGAACGCGACGGTCTACAAGCACCACGCCGGCGTGGTGATGATCGCCGAGGAGTCCACCGCCTGGCCGGGCGTCACCCGCCCCACCGCCGACGGCGGGCTGGGCTTCGGCTTCAAGTGGAACATGGGCTGGATGCACGACACCCTGCTCTACACCTCGAAGGACCCGATCTACCGCCAGCACCACCACCATCAGCTCACGTTCTCCCTGGCGTACGCCTGGAGCGAGAACTACGTGCTGCCGATCAGCCACGACGAGGTCGTGCACGGCAAGGGCTCCCTGGCCGGCAAGATGCCCGGCGACACCTGGCAGCGACTCGCGAACGTCCGGGCGCTGCTCGCGTACATGTGGGCGCACCCCGGCAAGCAACTGCTCTTCATGGGCTCCGAACTGGCCGACGACCGCGAGTGGAGCGAGGAACGCGGCCTCGACTGGTACCTGCTGCACGACCCGGCCCGCGCCGGCGTGCAACGGCTCGTCGGCGACCTGAACCGGGTCTACCGGGACACCCCGGCGCTCTGGGCACAGGACACCGAGCCCGCCGGGTTCCGCTGGATCGCCGGCGACGACGTCGCCAACAACACCGTGTCGTTCGTCCGGATCGCCCCCGACGGCTCGACCCTGGTGTGCGTGGCGAACTTCTCCGCCCAGCCGCTGCACGACTACCGGATCGGCCTGCCGGCCGGCGGGACGTGGGCCGAGGTCCTCAACACCGACGCCCACCACTACGGCGGCTCCGGGGTGGGCAACATGGGCGAGGTACGCGCCGAGGACGTCCCGTGGCACGGGATGGTCGCCTCCGCCGCCCTTCAGGTCCCCCCACTCGGCGGGGTCTGGCTGCGCAGGGGATGACCGTCCGCCCGTCCGGGGGCGCCGAGGCGCACCCCGGACGGGTCCGGCTCAGAGCCTGGTGATCCGGACGGCGTCGGCGACGACGTACCCCTGCGTGCTGGTCCAGCGGCTGACCCCGACGACCTGGCGCGTCCCCGCGGCGAGGTCGTAGGTGCCCAGCACCCGCCACTGACCGCCGCCGCTGCGCTGGTCGACGGAGGCCGTCACGGTCCCGTTCACCGTTGCCACCAGGTACGGCGTGGCGCTGTTGTAGCCGGGGTCCGCCGGGTACCACACCTCGACCCGGTACGAGCCGGCGGCGGGCAGCGTCGCCGTGAACCAGGCCGGGTCGCTGACCGCCTGCGGCTCGGCGAACCGGTAGTTCGTGCCGTACCGCGTGGTGAGGTACGACGACGTGCCCCAGGTGGCGGCGGCGGTGAAGCCACCGGCGGTGGTGTTGTCCACGATCACGCTGAACGTGCCGCCGGTGCCGGCGACGACCCGCGCGTTGCTGGCCGGGCTCTCGTGGTGCAGCCGGTCCTGGGCGGTCACCAGGTACCGGTAGGTCGAGCCCGTCGCGGCGGTGGTGTCGGTGAACGTCCCGGTGCTGCCGGACGCGCGTACCGTGCCGAGCAGGTTGCGGGCGTCGGCCAGGTCGCAGGGGTCGACGGCGCCGTCGCCGGGCAGTCGGTACACGGCGTACGAGGCAGTGCTTCCGGTGCCGCCGCGCCAGGTCACTGTCACACCGCCGGTGCCGCGTACCGCCGAGGTGAGGTTCGGCGCGGCGGGCGCCGCGCCGCCGACGCCGGCCGGCGCGAGCGCGGGCCTGCGGTAGTGGTCGGTCGCCACCCGCGACACGGCACCGATGCGGTCGGCGCGGACGTCCTTGGCGCTGAAGTGGATGTCGCCGAGGATCCGGGGGTAGGTGCGGTTGAGCGTGAGGTGGTCGGTCAGCTCCGCCGGGTCCTGCCACGCGGCGTCCTGCCCGGACGCACCGGCGCGGTAGGTGGCCTGACCGACGAGCAGCTGCACGTTGGTGCCGGCAACGGTCTCCGACCACCAGCGGACCAGCTCCGCGTAGTCGGCCGCGGGGTGGCCGATCTGCCAGTAGATCTGCGGAGCGATGTAGTCGATCCAGCCCTGCTTCACCCAGCGTCGGGTGTCGGCGTAGATGGCGTCGTACGACTGGAGGCCCGTGGTGCGCGAGCCGAGCGGGTCGGTGCCGGCGTTGCGCCAGATGCCGAACGGGCTCACGCCGAGCTTCACCCACGGCTTCGCCGCACGGATCCTGGCACTCATCTCCTGCACCAACAGGTTGACGTTGTCGCGCCGCCAGTCGGCGATGGTGGTGAAGCCGGCGCCGTACTGGGCGTACGTGGCCTGGTCGGGAAAGCCACCACCGCTACCCGGGTACGGGTAGAAGTAGTCGTCCCAGTGCACCGCGTCGATGTCGTAGCGGTTGACGGCGTCCATCATCGCGTTCTGCACGAAGGCCCGGACGGCGGGGATGCCCGGGTTGTAGTAGAGCTGGCCGTTGTAGGCGACGGCCCAGCCCGGGTTGGTGCGGGCCGGATGGCTGGCGGCCAGCCTGGTGAGATCGGTGTGGGTGGCGACCCGGTACGGGTTGAACCAGGCGTGGAATTCCAGGTCGCGGGCGTGCGCCTCGGCCACCATGAAGGCCAGCGGGTCGTAGCCGGGGTTGCCGCCCTGGGTTCCGGTGAGCCACTGCGACCACGGCTCGTACGTCGACGGCCAGAACGCGTCGGCGGCGGGGCGGATCTGCACGACGACGGCGTTCATCCGACGCTGCTTGGCCAGGTCGAGCCAACCCCGGTACTCGGCCTGCTGGGCGGCGGCGGTGAGCCCGGTGCGGCTGGGCCAGTCGATGTTGGCCACGCTGGCGATCCACATGCCCCGGAACTGCCGTTTCGGGGTGGCCGGGTCGGTCACGCAGGCCGCCTGGGCGGCCACCGGCACGGTGTCCGGCGGGGAGGAGGCGGGGGCTGCTGCGCCGAGCATCAGCGCCGCTACCAGCGCCAGTCCCGGAAAATATCGATAACAGTCTCTGGACATGAAGGGATTTTCAACGTTGCCCGAGTGTTGTGCAAGTAACCTTCAGAGCCGGCGGCGGCGGAGGCTCAGACCAGGTCGGCGTCGCGCAGCAGCTGCCACAGGCCGGCGCCGTCCGGCGCGGACAGCCACTTCTGCCCCACCGGCCCCGACGACGCCCGGCCGGCCGGGGCGGGCAGGCTACCGGCCAGCACCGACTGCGTCGGGGAGAGCCGGCGGATGGCCACACCCGCGACGTTCTCCGGGTGGGCGGCGGCGAACTCCCGGTAGATCTCCTGGTCGTGCTGGCCGTCGTCGCCGACCAGCAGCCACCGCACGTGGGGGAACTCCCTGGCCAGCCGGGCCAGGGTGACCCGCTTGTGCTCCCGGCCGCTGCGGAACCAGCGGTCGGCGGTCGGCCCCCAGTCGGTGAGCAGCAGCGGCCCGGCCGGGTAGAGGTGCCGGGACAGGAACCGGGTGAGCGTCGGCGCGACGTTCCACGCGCCTGTGGAGAGGTAGAAGACAGGCGAGCCGGGGTGCGCGGTGACCAGCCGCTCGTACAGCACCGCCATGCCGGGCACGGCGTTGCGGGCGTGCTCGTCGAGCACGAACGTGTTCCAGGCGGCGAGCAGCGGCCGGGGCAGCGCGGTCACCATCACCGTGTCGTCGATGTCGGAGAGGATGCCGAATGTGACGTTGGGGTCGAGGATGCGTACCGGCGCGTCGACCGGATCGGCGTCCGGGACGCTGAGCCGGACCGTGCCCCACCCGGGCGGCAGGTCGGCCTCGACGAGCGTGTCGACGAAGCCGCTGCGGTCGGCCTGCGCCTCGTGCCGCACGCCACCGGCCTCGATGGTCACCGTGACGTGCTTCGCCGGAAGGGTGGTGAAGCTGCGCCAGCCGCGCACCTTGTCCAGACGGCCCCGCTGCCGGGTGTCCGGACGGCCCAGCAGCACCCGGCACATCACCCGCACCCAACCCGGGGAGCCGTAGCCGGTGTACGCGATGATGTTGACCCGCCAGCCGGTGCGGCGCAGGCGGCGCTCCACGAGCTGGTGAACGGCGTCCTCGATCCGCGCTGCGCGGTGCAGGCTAGGAACGGCCAGCTGGCCGGCGGGAGTGGGTGGCACGCGACAACCCTGCCACACGATCACACCCACGGCCACGTGAGCGGACCCCGACTGCGCGGAAGCTCCCCGGCCCGCCCGTCGGCCGTGAAACACTCCGGTCGGGACGACGACGGGGGCGTTGGTCGTGTCGCATCCAGAACAGCACCGTGGGCGGTGGCGCCCACGACCCGACCGGCCGGCGCTCGTGGCGCTGCTGCTCGGGCTCGTCGGCGTCGTCTACCGGCTGGTCCTGACGCTGTACACAGTGCCGGTGTCGAACAGCGACGAGGCCACCTTCGGCCTCGCGGCGCTGCACATCGGGCAGGGCCGGGAACGGCCTGTCTTCCTGTACGGCCAGCACTACATGGGAATGCTGGAGTCGTACCTGGCGGCGCCCCTCGTGGCGCTTGCCGGGCCGAGCTGGCCGGTGCTGCGGCTGCCGATGCTCGCGCTGTACGCGGTGTTCCTGTATCTGATCCACAGGTTGACCCGCCGGATCTGCACGCCCTGGTTCGCCACGTTCGTCGTCGGTCTGCTCGCGCTCGGGGGCGAACGGGTGGTGCGCGACCAGCTCACAGTCGTCGGCGGACGGCCCGAGGTGAAGCCCGCGGTGCTGCTGATGCTGCTGATCACCGTGGGGCTGGCGGCCGGCACCGTGCGCCGCCGGCGGCTCGCCGTGGCGTTGTTCGGGCTGCTCGTCGGCTTGGCCGCCTGGTCGGACTGGCTGATCCTGCCGTACCTCGCGGTGGCCGGGCTGGCCCTGGTGTGGGCGCTGCGGCGGGAGATTCTCGGCTGGTCCGGCCTGCTGCTGGTGGCCGGCGTCGTGGTCGGGATCGCACCGATGATCCTCGACAACCTACGTGCCGGCCCCGGCGAGGACTCGCTGACGGTGTTCCGGGAGGTCAGCACCAAGGCGGGACCGCAACCGCCGTGGTCCGAGCGGATCTCCGGCGGCCTGCTGGAGGGGGTGCCGCTGGCGCACGGGCTCTGCCCGGTGGACGGCTGCGGGCGCTGGCAGCAGTGGTTCGGCATGATCTACCCGCTGCTGCTGGTGGCCGGCGCGGCGCTCGCCGTGCTCGCGTACCGTCGGGCGGCCGCGACGCCGCGCGGGCAGCGGGTCGCGCCTGTCGTGCAGCTCGCGCTTGTCGCGGGCGCCGCGTTGACCCTGCTGTCGTACGTGCGCAGCCCACTCGCCGCGACCAGCCCGCTGGACAACGCCCGCTACCTGTCGGTGCTGCAACTGTCGCTGCCGGCGGTGCTGTGGCCGCTGTGGGTGGTGGCGGTGACCTGCTGGCGGGGCACGGCGAGCGTGCTCGGGCGGCTCGCCGGCGTGCTGGCCACCGCCGTGCTGGTCGCGCTGACCGCCACCACGCTGGTGACCACCGTGCTGTTCGTGACGACCGGGACCGCCGCGTCGCGGACCGAGGAGCGCGCCGCCCGGGAGCTGGCCGCCGCGCTGCGCGCCGACGGACCGCACGAGGTGTACGGGGACTACTGGACCTGCAACCGGCTGATCTTCAACACCGACGAGACGGTGATCTGCGGGGTGCTCGACGGCGACCTGTCCCCCGGGCAGAACCGCTACCTGGCGTACTGGCGGCAGGTCGGCCGCGCCGAACGACCCGGCTACGTCGTGGAGATCGACTCGCCGATGGACCGGCGGCTGCGCCGGCTGCTCGCCGACCGGAACGACGCCACACCGGTACGTGAGGTCGGCGGCTATCGCGTGTACCACCCCGACACACCGGTGCGGCCCTGGCGGTAACGGCGGGTCGTACGCTGGCCGGGCCGCCGCCGTCGCACCGTCGAGGAGTCCCATGCTCATCCTGCTGCCGCCCTCGGAGGGCAAGGCCGACGCCGGCACCGGACGACGGTTCAGCCCCGACCGGGTCTCGCTGCCGGAGTTGAACCCCGCCCGGGAACGGGTGCTCGACGCGCTGGTGACGCTCTGCGCCGGGACGGACGAGGAGGCGGCTCGGGTCGCGCTCGGGCTCAGCGAGGGCCAACGCGACGAGCTGCGCCGCAACGCCCGGCTGCGCGTGGCGGCCACCGCGCCCGCCGAGCGGCTCTACACCGGGGTCCTGTACGAGGCGCTGGGGCTGGCCTCGTTGCCGGCCCCGGCACAGCGGGCGGCCCGCCGGTCGATCCTGATCAGCTCGGGGCTGTGGGGGGCGGTACGCCTGGCCGACCGGATCCCGCCGTACCGCTGCCCGATCGGCGCACGCCTGCCCGGCGTGGGGGCGCTGTCCGCGTACTGGCGCGGGGAGCTGGCGGCGGCACTGGACGGCGCGGCCGGTCGCGGCCCGGTGCTGGACCTGCGCTCCGGCGCGTACGCGGCCACCTGGACGCCGCGCGGGGAGCTGGCCGAGCGGACGGTCACCGTGCGGGTGCTGCACGAGCGGGAGGTCGACGGGGCGCCGGTCCGCTCGGTGGTGAGCCACTTCAACAAGGCCACCAAGGGCCGGCTGGTCCGCGACCTGCTGCTCGCCGGCGCCCGCCCGCGTACCGCCGCGCAGCTCGTCGGCACGCTTCGCGAGCTGAAGCACACGGTCGAGGAGCAGACCACCGCGCCCGGCCGGGTACGACAGGTGGATCTGGTCGTCACCGACCTCTGACGTCGGATACCCGCAAGATTTCCTCAAGGCTGGGCGCGAGGCATTCCGCAACGGCGTCACAGGGGCCACGGTAGGGGAACCCAGACTCCGACAAGGGAGCCTTCGTTGACCTCGGAACCTGCCCTGCTCGACGCACTGCGCGCACCCGCGACGCCGCCCCCGCTGGACTGGATGACCCTCGGCGACGCGTTCGAGGCCGCCTGCCTGCTGCGGTGCACGCCGCCGCCGACAGCCGCCCGGCCGGGCACCCCGTACGCGCCAGGCGTGGAGTTCAACCGGGAGGACGCCGCGCAGCGGATGCGCCAACTGCTCGGCCGGCTGGACATCCCGGTGACCCACGAGACCGCCGTCGGTGGTCTGCGCCGCCGCTACGAACTGCACAGGCTCTGGGTGCCGCGCGAGCACCACGGCGCGTACACCCGGTTGTTGGACGCCGGCTGGCGGCAGGGGCGTCGGGAACTGCTCGGCGGGCCGGCGCCCGGCGCGTCGCCGGCCCGGCGGCTGTGGGTGTCCCGTCTGGCGGCGGCGGCCTGGCGGTCGGCGCTGCTGGCCGGTGGACGGCACGTCCGCCGGCACATCCTCGGCGTCCGGATCACCGACCGGGAGCTGGCCGCGGTGCTGATCCGCGCCGCCGCCGTACTCGACGTGCCGGCCCGGCTCCGCCCGGGTACCGGCTGTTTCCTGGTCAGCGTCGCCGACGGCCCCGACCGGGAGCGGATCCTACGCAGCGCGACCCTGGAGCCGGCACGCCGTCAGGTCTGCTGAGTCGACGCCGTTGACGCGCCGGCGGCGCGAACGGGCTTGCGCCCGCGCTGCCGACAGCGCACAGTGCAGCGCGTGAGGCGTACCTCGTCCAGTCGGCCCGGCCACCGCCGCGCGGACCTGGCGGCCCTGTTGACGCTGCTGCTGGCCGTGACCCTGACCGCCGCCGGCTGCCGGGACACCGCGAACGAGCCGCTGCGCATCCGGATCGCCACCGGGAGCCCCACAGCCGTCTACTACGCCTTCGGCCAGTCCCTGGCGACCATCCTCAACCGGGAGATGCCCGACGTGCGGGCGAGCGTGGTGGTCACCGCCGCCTCGGCGGAGAACGTGCGACTTGTCGGCTCCGGCGACGCCGAACTGGGCTTCACCCAGGCCGACGTGCTGCCCAGAGCCTCGGCGAAGGACTCGCCCGTCGACGCCGTCGCCCGGGTGTACGACGACCAGCTGCACCTGGTCACCACGGGTGGCGGGCCCGTGCGTACGGTCGCCGACCTGCGGGGCCGGCGGGTGTCCGTCGGTGCCCCCGGATCGGGCACCGAGATCACCGCGACGCGGCTGCTGGAGGTGGCGCGGCTCGGCGGCGACCAGGTGCGCCGCCAGCGGCTCGGCCTGGACGACTCGGTGGCGGCCCTGCGGGCCGGGCAGATCGACGCGTTCTTCTTCTCCGGCGGGCTGCCGGTGCGCGGCATCGAGGAGCTGGCCTGGCGCAGCGCCACCCGGATCGTCGACCTGAGCGCGCTGACCGAGCCGCTGCGCTCCCGCTACGGGCCGGTCTACGTCTCCCGGGACATTCCCCGCTCGGTGTACGGCATGGACCCGGTGACCACGGTGGCCGACCCGAACTACCTGATCGTGCGGGCCAACCTGCCGGAGCGGGTGGTCCGGGAGGTGACCAGGCTGCTGATGGAGCGCCGGGCCGAGCTGGGCGCGGCTCATCCGGCGGCCGGACGGATGAGCCCCCGCTCGGCGATCGTCACCGCACCGCTGTCGCTGCACCCGGGCGCCGCCCAGTGGTACCGCGCGGCCAAACCCTGAGCACCCGCTACGGGACGGGGCACGCGTCGCTGGCGGTTTCGGTGTCCGCATCCGGCCGGTCGGCGTCGGCCGGGGGCCCCGGGAACCACAGACCGGCGATCAGCCCCCGCGGCTCCCCCGCGCGCATCGTGAGCCGCCCGTCGGACGCGTCCACGAGCACGGCGACGATGGTCAGGCCGAGCCCGGCGCCGTCGACGTTCTGCGCGTCCGGCGCCCGCCAGAACCGCTCGGTGGCCTGGCCGAGCTGACTCTCGGTCATGCCCGGCCCGGAGTCGCGCACCTCCAGGGCCACCCCGTGGTCACGGCGAGCCACGGTCACCGTCACCGTCCCGCCGGGACCGCTGAACTTCACCGCGTTGTCGATCAACGCGTCGAGGGCCTGGTCGACGGCTGTCGGCACGGTGCGGGCGTACGCCGGGGTGTCGCCCGGGGCCAGCCGCAACGTGACCGACCGGTGCCGCGCCAGCGGCGCCCACGCGGCCACCCGGGACGCCGCCACCGCCGCCGCGTCGACGGTGACCCGCTCGTTCTCCTCGCGTTCGGCACGGGCCAGGGTGAGCAACGCGTCGAGCACAAGCGCCAGCCGGTCGGTCTCCTCCAGCGCCAACCGGTGCTCGGAGCGGCCGTCCAAGTCGGTGAGGCTGGGGCCCAGCTCCTCCACCCGCAGCCGCAGCGCCGTCAGCGGGTTACGCAGCTGGTGACTGGCGTGCGCCACGAAGGCGCGCTGCCGGTCCATCACGTCGGAGACCACGTCGGCCATGTGGTTGAAGCTGGCCGCGAGCCGGCGCAGCTCCGGCGGGCCCAGGCGGTGCTGCACCCGGGCGCCACGGTCGCCCTCGGCGATCTCGTGGGTGACCGCGTCCAACTCGGTGACCGGCCGCAGCACCCACCCGGCCAGCCCGAACGCGGTGAGCACGCAGGCCAGCACGGCGAGCAGACCCGCAAGCGCGAGCAGCAACCACCAGGCGGCGACGGCCCGGCGGATCGGGCCGGCCGGGGTCACGATCACCACCGCGCCGAGGACCTCACCACCGTCGCTCACCGGCACGGCCACCACCACCGGGCCCGTCGTCCACGGCCACACCGACTGGGGGGCGCTTGCCTGCTGCCCGGACAGCGCGACGTCCAGGGCCGTGGTGGTCGCGGTCGGCTGCCACCGAGGCGAGGCGACAAGGGTCCCCCGGTCCCGGTCGACGACTGCCGCGCCTATCGCGTACAACTCGTCGTAGCTGCGCAACTCCGACTCGATCGGGTCCGGGCCGCCGCCGCGCAACGTCGGCCCGGCCAGCGAGGCGAACCGGGTGGCGTCGGCCAGCCGGTCGGCGCGTACCCGTTCGGTCTCACCATTGGCCAGGGTGGCGGCCAGCGGGGTCTCCAGGGCGATGAGGACGAGCACCATCAGCAGCAGGTAGCTGATCACCAGTCGGCGACGCACGGCGGCTCCTCAGACCTCGCGCAGCCGGTAGCCGACCCCGCGTACGGTCTCCACCAGGCGGGCGTCGCCCAGCTTGCCGCGCAGCGACCCCACGTGCACCTCGACTGTGTGCCGGTCGGCCCAGGTGGTGCCCCAGGCGTCGAGCAGGATGCGGTCCCGGGGCACCGCCACCCCGGGCTGGCGGGCCAGCGACAGCAGCACGTCGAACTCCTTGCGGGTCAACGTGACAGGCCGGCCGTCGACAGTCACCGTCCGGGCCGTCACGTCGATGCGCACCGACCCGGCCTCGATCAGGTGCCGCTCCGGCGCGGCGTTCGCGGCCCGGCGCAGCACCGCCTCGATCCGGGCCTGCAACTCCACCATCGAGAACGGTTTGACCACGTAGTCGTCGGCGCCCAGGCGCAGTCCGAGCACCCGGTCGCGCTCCTCACCCCGCGCGGTCACCGCGATGATGCCGAGCTGACTGCTGCGTCGGCGCAACGCCCGGCACAGGTCGGTGCCGTCCCCGTCGGGCAGCGTCAGGTCGAGCAGGACCAGGTCGCACGGGGCGGCGGAGAGCGCCGCGGCGACGGTGGCGGCGTGCTCGACCTCGTATCCGCGCCGGCCGAGAGCCGAGGAGAGCGCGGCGGCCACCCGGCGGTCGTCCTCCACCAGCAGGATCCGCACCCGTGCCCCCGTCCCTCGCAGCGCCGTCCTGCGAATGGTGGCAGAAGCGGACGGCGAGCGGGAGGCCCGCCCACCGTGGGCGGACGCTCAGAGGCCGAAGACGTCGTCGGCGACGCTGTCCCGGACACCGTCGGTGAAGCCCCGAAAGCCCGGGTCGTCGTGGCGGGCCGGCACGCTCGTGACGTTCACGCCGCTGGCCTGGGTGACCGCGTCCACCAGGGGCGGAAAGTCGATCTCGGCGTCGTCGAAGGCGTCGTCGTCCGCCTCGGCCAGATTGATCACCTGCTGCACGTCGTCGGACGGGGTGTCCGGATCCGCGGCCCACTCCCCGCCGGCCCGGTAGCACTCGTCGTACAGCGCCCGCTGGCTGTCGGTCCAGTCGTCGTCGTAGCTCTCCATCGCCATCCCCTCCGCGGCCGTTGCACCTGAGCATGCCGGGCCGCGCCCGGCGTCGGCGGCGGTACGGCCGAAACGCGTACCCGCCGACGTAGGCTGCGGAGGTGATCTACAAGCTGCTGCCGACGGTCGAGTGGGACGACGCCCGGGCGGCCGGGCACCTGGCCGGCTCGGCGGTGGACCGGCAGGACGGTTTCATCCACCTGTCCGCCGCCGAGCAGGTGGTGGAGACGGCCCGTCGGCACTTCGCCGGCGCCACCGGGCTGACCCTGCTGAGCGTGCGCGAGGACCGGTTGGGTGACGCGCTGCGGTGGGAACCGTCGCGCGGCGAGCAGCTCTTTCCGCACCTGTACGGTCCCCTGCCGGTCACCGCCGTGGTGGACGCGCGGGCGCTGCCGGTGGACGTCCCGGTCGCCGAGGCAGTCGCCGCGCTCCTGAACTGACGCGACCGCGCCCGGTCCGACGGCGTCGGGCCGGGCACGGGATCGCAGGGTCAGCGGCAGAGGCGGGCGATCTCCTCCTGGAACCGGTCCATCGGGTTCTCCTCGGCGGGGCCGAGCAGGTAGGTCTTCAACTCCCGGCGCGCCTCGGTCATCGGGTCGTCACCGGCCCGGGTCACCGACACGATCTTCTCCAGCTCACCGCAGTCCTTCGAGAGCAGGTACGCGGCCCGCGTGGTGGGGAACTCCCTGCGGAACTCGTCCTCCGGGAGGCCTGCCGGGTTGGCCACCACGTACGGACGCTGGCTCTGCACGAAGTCGGAGACCACACTGGACACGTCGCTGACCAGCAGGTCGGTCTGGTTGAAGCAGTCGAACAACGCAGGCGTGCGGCCCGTGATGACCAGGTGCGCGGTGCCGTCCAGAGAGGACGCGTTCGGGTTGCCGCCGGCGGCACGGATCGCGCCGACGATCCGCTCGTGCACGCTCCGGGCCGCCGTCGACCGCGACCCGGTGAGCGGGTGCGGCTTGTAGATCAGACGCACCCGAGGGTTCGTGGCCAGCAGCCCCTTGACGATCCGCTCACCCATCAGCACGAGCGAGGTGTGGTACGGGTCGTCGTCGAGCCAGCCCTCCCAGGTGGGCGCGTACAGCACCGTGAACGGCCGGTCCACCGACTCGGCGCCGAACGTGTGCACACCGGCGAGCTGCGGCCGGCCGATCTCGACGATGTCCGAGTCGAGCACACCCACACCGGCGCGGGCGTACCGCTCCCGGCCGGCCAGTCCGGCGACCCAGACCTCGTCGTACACCTTGCTGTAGGGGTTGACGCTTGCCTGCTTGTCGCTGTCACCGTGCCCGACGAAGACGTGCTTCGTGGTGGGCTCGCGCAGCATGTGGATGTTCGCGCCGACGTTCGCGGCGTAGAGCGCCGCGCGGATGCTGCCGAGTTCCAGGTTCATGAAGTCCACCCCGGCCGGTACGCAGATCACCGGCAGCCGGGTGTCGGCCAACTCCAGGAACGCGTCGCGGCTGCGCATCAGCACCACCGCGCGCTGCTGGAGCGCCTCGGTGGGAGCGAGCCACATGTTCGCCTGGTAGACGTCCTTCGCCGGACCGGCGAAGTAGAGCGCCACCTCGGGCCGGTAGGTGTCCAGCCACCGCTGCACGGCGGGCAGCAGCGGACCCGGACCCGAGCCCCGACCGCGCAGCCAGGTCAGCGCGATGATCGCGCCCACCACGCCGGTCGCCGCCACGGCCACCGCCGCGGCGACGAAGAACGGGGCCACGTCGTGCTGCACCGCGGCGGCCACCGCCGCCGGCACCAGCAGCAGGTTGAGCAGGGGCATCCGCTCGCCGGCCACGGCCGCGGCCCAGGCCGGCGGCTGGGGGGCCGAGCGCAGCGGACCCAGTTCGATGTTGCGCACCATGGCGGAGAGCGGGTTACGACGCTCGATCATGGTGGTCAGGGCGCCGGCGAAGACCGACACGACCCACACGACTGCCGGCAGGGCGAGCAGCCAGGACAGCTCATGGCCGTTGAGGGACACCTCGGCGGCGACCAGCAGCACGGCGGCGAGATCCCGGGTCAACTGCCGGTACGAGAAGTGCAGACCGACCTTCTCCAGCAGCAGCTGCGACGGTGGCGACCAGCGGGCCACGACGAACTCACCGACCACCGCGACCAGCCCGGCGACGGCGAACAGAGCGATCCAACCGAAGGTGCCGGCGACGAGCATGACCAGGTAGGACAGCACCAGCAGCGCGCTGCGGGCGGCGACGCCGAGGCGTCCCGATAACGTGCCGAACAAAGGTACAGCTCCCTACGAGAGTGGTGACCGTCTGGGCGCGTGGCCCTGGATGGCGACGCCGGATGGGGACGGCCTGCGTACGACGCGGGCGCCACGCGGCGATGCGGAGGTCGCAGCCTCGCGCGCCACCGACGGGTCGGCCCCGCCACCGCGCACGCCACGTCCCATGTCCGAACTCCTGAAGTGCAGTGTGCCACGCGCGGACCCGCCCGAAACCGCGCCTAGGGCCGTCCGCGCGTGACTGCGACCTTAACGCCGTGGAACACCGAGGGATCACCCGGGTATCGGACCGCAATCCGGGCACCTGACGGGTTCCGCTGCTGTGCGGCGGGTCACAACCGGGCACCGACACGCCACGGCCCGGACGCGACGAGGCGTCCGGGCCGTGGTGTCGGCGTGTCCCGGCAGGTCAGCCGCCGGGGGTCGGGGACGCGGTGGTGCGATAGCAGTTCATCGCGCCGGGTGGGTTGCGCGACGCGATGAGCTCCAGACCCAGGTACGGCGCGGCGTCGGCGACGAGGGTGTTGGACTTCCAGACACAGACCGTGCTGACCCCCACCCGACGCATCGCGCCGTCCGCCTCGTAGATCGAGACGGTCCGGTCGGCGTCGGCCAGTCTCGCCAGCAGCAGCCGGTCCCGGGAGAACTGCGTGTCGATCCCGTAGTCGGTGAGGTAGAGGTCGCGGGGAAGCACCACCCGGACCTCGGTCGTGACCTCCGGGAGTGACCGCATGACCGACGACGGCGCGAGCACCAGGCCCGGCGGGCGGTTGTCCAGCCTCTTGATCCAGAAGGAGGACGCCTTGCGGGCCACCGGCATCCGCCAGGTCGGCTCGGTCTGGACCATGTCGTCTTTCCACATGGGCTTGCCCTGGGTGTAGAAGATGCACACCAGCACGGCGGGGAGCGCGAAGGCCAGGACGCGGTTGACCCGGGCCAGTTGGGGCAGCCGGGGCAGCCGGACGACGGCCAGCATGCCGACGAGCGCCGGCACCGGCAGGATCCACGGCACGCGCCAGAGCACCGCCCGCAGACCGCTGAGGTCACCGGCGACCTTGAGGATCCCGGGGATCAGCAGGACCGTCACCGCGAGCACGGCGCCGGCGGCGAGCTGCCGGGGCGCACCCGCGCGCAGCACCAGGGGCGACCACCACACGGCGAGCCCGGCGATGACGCCGAGGATGCCGAGCCACAGGGTCAGCTCGTAGATGGTCCGCAGCGGCAGCAGCGGCGCGTACGTGGCGACCGTCGTCTCGATCCCGCCGCGCAGGACCTGCACGAGCGCACCGGACAGCACCGGGTAGAGCGACACGGCCGCGAAGCACAGGACGGCGTCGCGCAGCCGCCTGGTGGCCAGCAGCGCGGCACCCGCCGCGGCGCCGATCAGGGGAAGGAGCATCACGGCCGTGGTGGTGTAGCCGACGCTCGCCACGGAGAGCAGGGTGAGCAGGATCAGCGAACGCCGGGAACGGCGCTCCAGGTAGTCGGTGAAGTACACCCAGGCCAGTGGGATGAGCGCGTGCACGAAGACGCTCTTGCCCTGGGTCAGCCGGGGCAGGTGGTACGTGTTCAAGGAGTCGGCGAAGTACGCCACGAGCAGAATGTAGGCCGCCGCCACGCCGAACGCGACGAGCGGACGCCGCGGCGCCCACCGCTGCACGAGCCGCCACAGCGCGAAGATGGCGAAGACGGCGAGCACCGGCAGCAGCAGGTACCACGTCGCGGACGCGGCGTGCACGTGCAGGACGCGCGCCATCGCCCCGATGAAGACCTCGAAGGACGGCAGGGGCGGGTTCGCCGAGCCGGCCGGCAGGACGCCCTCGGTGAACAGGAAGTCCCGGAACGGGATCTCGTCCCGCTCGGCCACCCAGACGGACTTGCCGACGTAGAAGACGTCGTCGAGGGAGACCCGGCCGATGAGCGTGGCGAAGTAGGCGGCGGCCAGCGAGACGACGAGGACCACCCAGCCCTGCGCCGGGGTGGTGCCCCGGCTTGCCGGAGCGGCACCGGCGTCGACCGCTGCGGCGCGGCGGGACACGGCCAGCCACGCCGAGATGACCGAGACCAGGCCGAGCCCGATCGCCAGCCACCAGGTCACCGTGCCCGTGCCGAGGGAGGCGAACAGCGCCGCGCCGAGCGCGGAGCCGAGGGGCAGGGCGTACCGGCGCAGCAGCGCCGTCCGGTCGACTGGCGGCTCGGCGGGCGCGCTCGCCGGCTCGTCGTCGGCGGGCCGGACGACCTCGTCCCGCTGCCGGAGCTTCCAGGTCACGTACGCCACGACCGGCAGCAGGACCACCCAGCCGATGAAGACGACCGAGGGACGCAGGTCGAGACCGAGGTTGAGGTGGTAGAGCAGCGTCCAGAGGGCGAAGCCGAGCACCGCCGCGTCGGTGAACAGGACGGGTGCGGCTGCCACACCGGCGTTGAGTCGACCGATCAGACCCCGGCCGCGCCCGGACCGGCTGGTGCCCGCCGCTGCGGGGCCCGCGGTCGGGGCGGTCTCTCGGTCGGCTGGCGCTGGCGCCACAACAGCGTCTTCGACTTTCGTCACGGGTCGTCCTTGTCGTCCGGCGGCGAGTGTGGGGGCGAAAAGTGGATGTGGTCTCGGTGACAGCCCGATGTCAAGGGGGCAGCCTAGCGGAGGCAGACGGGGAATCCGGGCCCACCGTTTGGAGGGTGTCGTAAGGCCGGTCAGCCGGCCATCGGAGCTGCCCGGGGGTGCGGCACGGCACCTGCCACGCCGAGCCCGGCGACCACCGACTCGACGAGCCGCTCCAGGTAACTGTCGGTGAGCGGGAGCCGGGCGATGGCGAGCCGCCAGTAGAGCGGGCCGACGATGAGGTCGATCGCGGCGTCCGGGTCGGTGTCGGCGGGCAGCTCTCCCCGCTGCACGGCCCGGCCGACCAGACGACCGCCGATGTCCTGCTGGCGGGCCTGCAGCACCTGACGCAGGGTCGCGTCGATGCTGGGGTTGCGGGCGGCCTCGGCCAGCAGGTCGGGGATGATCTGCGAGGCCAGCGGGTGGCGCAGCGCGTGCGCCACGGCCTGGAACAGCAGCGTGAGGTCGCCGCGCAGGGTGCCGGTGTCAAGCGCCGGGAGCTTGCCGTGTGCCGCCGCCGCGACGATCTCCACGACCAGGTCGAGCTTGGAGCTCCACCGGCGGTAGATCGCCGTCTTGCTGACGCCTGCCCGGCGGGCGACCGCCTCGATGGAGAGCCGGCCGTAGCCGACCGCGGCGAGCTCCTGCATCAGCGCGCGCCGGATGGCCGTGGTGATCTCTCCACGGAGCACCGCCGCACCGGCCGGAGCACGCCTCTTCTCGGACGTCACCAGAGACTCTTCTCGCAGGTCACGACGGCCAGCGTAGCGCAACGACGATACGGTTGCGTCCCGACGTGTTTCGGACTACTGTCCACGCAGCGACGAGGCGGCGCCCCGCGCACAACTCCCACTAGGATCCCATCGTCGCGAGCAACCCCGTCTGCACGAAAGATCGGAGCGCCATATCCATGGCCACCACCGCGCTGGTCGACCCCGACACGGGCCTGACCCAGGCGCAGCTGGCCGCTCGGCACGGGCTACGGGTCGCCGGTGAGCGACCGAGCCTCGTCGAGTACAGCCGCCGACTGTGGGCCTACCGGCATTTCATCGCCGCGTACGCCAACGCCAAGCTGGTCGCCTCGTACAGCAACGCCAAGCTGGGCCAGCTCTGGCAGGTGCTCACACCGCTGACCAACGCGGCGGTCTACTACCTGATCTTCGGGGTGGTGCTGGCTCAGAACAGCATTCCGAACTTCATCGCCTACCTGACCACCGGGCTGTTCATCTTCAACTTCACCCAGAGCGCGGTGCTGGCGGGCACCCAGTCGATCAGCAGCAACCTGGGGCTGATCCGGGCGTTGCACTTCCCCCGGGCCAGCCTGCCGCTGTCCACCACGATCACCCAGTTCCAGCAGTTGCTGGCGTCGATGGTGGTGCTGATCGGCATCGTGCTGGTCACCGGCGAGCCGATCACGCTGAAGTGGTTGCTGCTGGTGCCGGCCCTGCTGCTGCAGGCGGTGTTCAACGCCGGCGTGGTGCTGCTGGTTGCCCGGCTGGGCTCCAAGTCCAGCGACCTGAAGCAGGTCATGCCGTTCGTCATGCGAACCTGGATGTACGGCTCCGGTGTCCTGTACAGCGTCAGCCTCTTCGAGCGGCTGCCCGCCTGGGCGACGACGCTCGTGCAGTACAACCCGCTGCTTGTCTACATCGAGCTGGCCCGCTACTCCCTGCTGGAGCAGGCGCCACTGCTCAACGAGTCGCTGACCCGGCTCTGGCTGGTCGCGGCGGGTTGGGCGCTGGTGGCCGGGCTCGGCGGTTTCATCTACTTCTGGCGCGGCGAACAGGAGTACGGCCGTGGTTGAGCACATCGGGGCCTCCACCGAGGCGACCGCGACACTGACCGCCACACAGGAGCGCATCCCGACCGTGGTGGTCGACGACGCGCACATCATCTACCGGGTGCACCAGGGCGCCTCCGGTGGCACCACGCCGGTGGCCGCGCTGCGCCGGCTGGTCAAGCGCACCCACGCGCCGAACGTCCGGGAGGTGCACGCGGTCAAGGGCGTCTCGTTCACCGCGTACCGGGGCGAGGCGATCGGGCTGATCGGCAGCAACGGCTCCGGCAAGTCCACGATCCTGCGGGCCATCGCCGGCCTGCTGCCGGTCAACAGGGGCGCGATCCACACCCAGGGGCAGCCGTCGCTGCTCGGCGTGAACGCGGCACTGCTCAACGACCTGTCGGGCGAGCGCAACGTGGTGCTCGGCTGCCTGGCCATGGGGATGCACCCGGACGACGTGGCCAAGCAGGCCCAGGGGATCATCGACTTCTCCGGGATCAACGACCGGGGCGACTTCGCCAGCCTGCCGATGCGGACGTACTCGTCGGGCATGGCGGCCCGGCTGCGGTTCTCCATCGCCGCCGCGAAGAAGCACGACGTGCTGCTCATCGACGAGGCGCTCGCCACCGGCGACAAGGGCTTCCGCAAGCGCAGTGAGCAGCGGGTACGGGAACTGCGCGAGGGCGCCGGCACGGTGTTCCTGGTCAGCCACCAACTCTCCTCGGTACGCGACACCTGTGAGCGGACGATCTGGCTGGAATCGGGCGTCATCCGGATGGACGGCCCTACCGACGAGGTCATCCGCGAATACGAGGCGTACGCGAACAGCAAGTAGAAGTGCCGGCGAACCTCCGGCATCGACACGACGCCATGGACCGCGTCGCCCGCGTTGGGGTGGCGTGGTCCGCGCGTTAAGGTTCATCCCGTCGCCGCTCGGGCGGAACCTTCCGTTAACGCATTCGACGAGAGTGAGGATCCGGCAATGACGCAGGACCAGACCACTGGCCCGGACGCCGCAACGGAGACCCCGGGACCGTGGCGGCCCTCGCGGACAGTGGCCGTGGTGCTGGCGGGCGGCACCGGGACCCGCCTGGGCCTCGGCATCCCGAAGCAGCTCCTGAAGATCGCCGGTAAGCCGATCATCGAGCACACCCTGGCGGTCTTCGAGGCGGCACCGGAGATCGACGAGATCATCGTGCTGATGGCCGCCGGCCACGTCGAGGACGCCCGGCAGATCGTCGAGAAGGCCGGCCTGCGCAAGGTCACAAAGGTGATCGAGGGTGGCGACACCCGCAACGCGACGACCCGGATCGCCCTGGACGCCGTCGGCCCGGCCGACTGCAACATCCTCTTCCACGACGCGGTACGCCCGCTGCTCAGCGGCCGGATCGTGCGCGAGTGCGTGAACGCGCTCTGGACCTACGACGCAGTGGACGTGGCCATCCCCTCCGCGGACACGATCATCCAGGTCGACGACAACGACTGCATCACCGACATCCCGATGCGTTCCCGCCTGCGCCGTGGTCAGACCCCGCAGGCGTTCCGCTCCCCCACCATCCGCGAGGCGTACCGGATCGCCGAGGGCGACCCGGACTTCGCCGCGACCGACGACTGCGGCGTGGTGCTGCGCTACCTGCCCGGCACCCCGATCAAGGTGATCGACGGTTCCGACGAGAACATCAAGGTCACCCACCCGGTCGACGTGCACCTGGCGGACAAGCTCTTCCAGCTCGCCGCCGCGCAGGCGCCCCGGCTCACCGACCACCGCAGCTACGCCGAGGAGCTGACCGGCCGCACCATAGTGGTGTTCGGCGGCAGCTACGGCATCGGTCACGAGCTGGCCGAGTTGGCCCGCCGCTACGGCGCGCAGGTCTTCCCGTTCAGCCGCTCCACCACCGGCACCCACGTCGAGCGCGCCGAGGACGTCGAGGCCGCGCTGAAGACCGCGTTCGAGGCCACCGGCCGCATCGACCACGTGGTGGTCACCGCCGGGATCCTGGAGAAGGGCGCTCTCGCCGAGATGGACGAGGAGACGATGGACCGGGTGCTCCAGGTCAACTTCGTCGGCCCGGTGACCATCGCGCGGCAGTCCCTTCCGTACCTCCAGCAGACCAAGGGGCAGCTGCTGCTCTACACCTCCAGCTCGTACACCCGGGGGCGGGCCCGCTACGCGCTCTACTCGGCCACGAAGGCCGCCCTGGTCAACCTCACCCAGGCGCTCGCCGACGAGTGGGCCGACGTCGGCGTCCGGGTCAACTGCATCAACCCGGAGCGGACCGCCACTCCGATGCGCACCCGGGCGTTCGGCGAGGAGCCGGAGCACACCCTGCTCGCCGCCGAGGCCGTCGCCCAGTCGTCGCTTGACGTGCTGATCTCCGACCTGACCGGCCAGGTGATCGACGTACGCCGGGCGCCCGGTGACGGGCCGAGCGTGCCGGCGCAGTCCGGACCGGACCGGGCCGAGGCGCCGGCGGCGGCGTCCGCGAACTGACGGCGGCGGCGAGGGCGGAAAGCGGAGCGACATGCGCGGTGACCTGGTCCGGAAGATGGCCGCCCGGTGCCTGAGCACCGGGCTGTCTGTGCTGGCCTTCGTCGTGCTGGCGCTCACCGGGGCCACCGACTGGGGGCTGGCGCTGGCCGTCGCCGCCTTGGCCGCGGCAGCCGTCGAGCAGCGGATCCGGCCCAGCGCCGACCTGGTCGCCGAGACGGCCCTCATCGCCGCCGCCGTGCTGGTCGGCTACTCCCGGCGGCTCGACGACGGGCTCGACCCGGCGCTGGTGGCCACCGCGCTGGTCCTGCTGGGGCTGGTGCTGCTGGTGGGGCCACTGCGGACGGCCGGGAACCTGGAGATCCGGGCGGCCAACCTGCCGGTGCGGTCCTGGACGCCGCTCGTCGCCGACCGGCTCGGCACCGCACTGCTCGGGCTGCTCGCCGTCGTGGCCCTCGCCGCCGCGCTGGTCCTGCCCGCCGTCGTGGCGCTCGTCGCCGGCCTGCTGGTGGGCGCGGGGGCCGGGGCCGTCGCCCTGGACCTGGCCCGGCGCCGGTTCCGGCCGGCCGCCGGTGGCGGGGCGGTGGCCCGCGCGCTGCGCCGGCACGAGCCCGAGTTCCTGCTCTACTTCTCCGCACCCCCCGGTTCGGAGTACCAGGTCACCATGTGGCTGCCGTACCTGGAACGGATCGGCCGCCCGTTCGTGGTGCTGGTGCGGGAGCCGGAGTTCCTCGCGCCGATCGCCGCCGCCACCGACGCGCCGGTGGTCTACTGCCCCACCCTGCGGGCGATGGACGAGGCGCTGGTGCCCAGCCTGCGGGCGGCGTTCTACGTCAACCACGGCGCCAAGAACAGCCACTGCATCAGGTTCACCCAGCTCACCCACGTGCAGTTGCACCACGGCGACAGCGACAAGGCGCCCAGCGCCAACCCGGTGTCCGGGATCTTCGACCGGATCTTCGTGGCCGGCCCGGCGGCGATCGAACGGTACGCCCGCGCCGGCGTGCGGATCCCGGCCGAGAAGTTCGTGGTGGTGGGCCGCCCGCAGGTCGAGTCGATCGAGGTACGCCCCGAGCCGGTACGCGGGCTCGCCCACCCGACGGTGCTCTACACCCCCACCTGGACGGGGCACCACGCCGACGCCGACTACTGCTCCCTGCCGGTGGCCGAGACGCTGCTGCGGCGGCTGCTGGAGCGCGGCGCGACAGTCATCCTGCGGGCGCACCCGTACACCGCGCAGAATCCGGCCTCGGCCCGGCAGCTCGGCCGGTTGACCGAGCTGCTGGTCGCCGACCGGGCCCGCACCGGACGGCAGCACGTCGTCGGCGCGGCGGCCCGCGAGCTGAGCCTGACCGAGTGCGTGAACCGCTCGGACGCGCTGATCTCCGACGTGTCCGGGGTGATCTCCGACTACCTCTACTCCGGTAAGCCGTACGCGGTGACCGACATGGGCGACGAGGGCGACGGGTTCGTGCGGCGCTTCCCGTTGGCCGCCGCCGGTTACGTGCTGCGGCGGGACATGTCGAACACCGACGAGGTGTTGACCGACCTGCTGGACACCGATCCCGCCGCCGAGGACCGGTGGGCCACCCGCCGCCACTACCTGGGCGACTTCCCGGCCGAGTCGTACGCCGAGGCGTTCCTGACCGCCGCCCGCCGGGAGCTGGCGCCGCAGCGGACGCTCACCGCCCCGGCGGCCGTGTAACGCCTCAGCGGTACGCGTCGAGCAGGGCCAGCACCGCCGCCGGGTCCTCCACGTGTGCGTTGTGCCCGAGCCCGGGCAGCGTGACGACCGGGACGCCGTACTCCTTGAGCTGCGCGTCGGTGACCATCGGGTCGTGCTCGCCGCGGGCCAGCACCACAGGCACGTCGGTGGCGGCGATCAGGGCGGCCAGGTCGGGCTCGCCGACGGCGAACGCGCCGGGATCCATGGCGAGGCGCCACCGGCCGTCGACCTGCCGCAGCCCGGCGTCCACCACCGGATGGTCCGGTGGGAGCAGGCCGACCAGCCCGGAGACCCGCAGGTAGCGGCGTGCCGCCTCGGTGCGGTTGGCGAACCAGCTGACCGGGCGGGCGGCCAGCGCGGCGGCGCGGTCCAGCTCGGCGGGCGACCAGACCGCCTTGATGCCCAGCCCGACCACCGCGTCGACAGGCAGTCCGGCGTCGCGGGCGGCCAACGCGAGACCGACGACGCCGCCGAGCGAATGCCCGAGCACGACGAGCCGGTCGTCGGCCGCCAGGCCGCGGGCGATCCGGTCGGCAAGACCAGTGAAGGAGTACGACGGCAGCGGCGCCGACCAGCCGTGACCGGCCAGGTCCGGGGCGAGCCACCGCGCGGGCCAGTGCTGCTCCAGCAGCGGCGCCCAGGGCAGCCACACGTCGCCGCTCGCCCCCATCCCGTGCAGCAGCAGCAGGATCGGTCCGCGACTGGCTTGACCACCCGATTCATCCGCCACGGCCGCAGTCTCCCACGGTTCGCGGCCCGGAACGAGAGTCGAACGCGGACCCGACCGGCGGAGATCCACTGTAGAGTGCGGCGCCTGGACGGGCATCGTCGTCGCGGGAGGGAGCCTCCGTGCTCAGAAGGCATCGATCAACACTGGTGACGGCGGTGGCCGTCGTCGCCCTCGGCGTGGCACCGGGCGCGCCCGCGCTCGGCACACCGTCGGGCGCAGCGCCGCACGGCGCGGCTGTCGCGGCGGCCGACCGGGTCCTGCGGGTCTACAACAACAACATCGAGAACCTGGTGGTGAACAACGCCGACGGGAGCTGCACCCGGATCTCCGGACCGGACCACCTGACCTCGATCCTGGTCGACGACGCCGGACGCACAGGCACCAGCGGTGTGGTGGCGCCCGACCTGCTGATCGTGCAGCAGGTGCGCGGCACCGGCCAGGCCGAGGCGTACGCCGACCAGCTGTCGGCGAAGTTCGGCTACCCGGCTGGCACGTACGGGGCCATCGTGGCCTGGACCGACCCGGAGCCGTGGGGCAGCACGCACAAGTGCAGTTCCCAGTCGCTGGGCGACCTGAAGAAGAAGCAGACCAACGCGATCATCTGGAACACCAGGACGCTCAGCCTCGCCGCCGGCGACATCTCCAAGTACTGGAGCGCGGGCTGGCTCAAGCCGGGCACGGCGTACGCCAACGGCGCCGGGTGCACCCTGTACAAGCCGCCGAAGAGCGACCCGGACAGCACCGACTACTACAAGTGGAAGCGGACCAGCGCCATCGCGGCCCGGTTCACGATCAGGGCGACCGGCACCAGCGTGTTCGCGGCGACCATGCACCTGCCGCAGGAGAACCGGCAGAACGCGTGCGCCGGCGACGGCGACCGGGGCATCGCCAACAGCGGCATCCACCTGGGCGCGGACGCGACGAGCCTGTTGAACGCCTCCACGATCCGGATCGTGGGGATCGACGCGAACCGCACCGGCATCGCGGCCAGCACGCTGAGCGGCTACGGCATGACCGGCTACGGCTCGGCCGCCACCAGCGGGTCCAGCAAGATCGACTATCTGTTCGTGAAGGGCACCGTACGGCCGTCCAGCATCGGGCACACGGTCAGCGGGACGAAGTCGAACCACCTCGCGCTGTACGGCTTCATCGACTACTGACCACGACACGAAGACGCCGCGGGCGCCGACCCCTCGTGGGGGACGGCGCCCGCGGCGGTCCATCCGCCTGGGTCAGGCGGAGTAGCCCCGGGTGGCGATCCAGTTGGCCAGGTCGATCGTGGTGATCCAGTACGACGCGTCGGCCGCGTTCGCCGAGTCGGCGATCCGCACGGTCCGGCCGTTGTCCCGGTAACCCACCACGGCGATGTAGTGCCCACCGCCGTAGGAGTGCCAGCCGCCGTTGGTGTCGACGGCGTCGCCGGCGACGTTGGCCACCACGCCACGGCCGTCGGTGATGGCCTTGACGACGTCGGCCTGGAGCTGGTCCATCTGGGCCGGGCTCGGGGCGCCCGCGAACATCCGGGTCCGGTACGGGGAACCCTTCACCTCGGCGTTGAGCACGCGGGTGGTGTCGAGGGCCGAGTTGGTGCCCATCTCGGTGGTGCCCAGTTCGGCGGCGAGTTCGTTCTGGGTGCGGTCGATGCCGCTGGCGCTGAGCGCGTTGCGGGTGGCCGCCGGACCGCAGTTGTAGTACGTGTTCTGCGCCTCGTAGTCGTAGTCGAGCACCTTCGTCGCGGGCGGCTTCGGCGGTGTCGGCTTACGGGTGAGGTCCGGGTTGCCGCTGGCCTTCGCGACGGGTGACGTAGCGCTGGCGGCCGGGGCGGCGCTGCTCGGCGCGGCGCTGGCCGAGGGGGACGCGACGCGCGCCTGGCCACGGGAGGCGGCCAGGTCGCTGCGCATCTCGGCGACGGTGGTCGCGCTGTGCTGGCCGGCCGGGGCATCGTCGGTGTCGGTGAGCAGGACACCGGAGGTGGCCGCGAGCGCGAGGGCCGCGGCGGAGGCGGCGACGATCTGGTACGGACGTTCGGTGGTGAGACGGCGGAGCTGACGCTTCAGGGTGTGCTTCACGGGGTCCTCCACGGTTCGGGGGGAGAGCGGCACACCGGGGCCGAGCCGGTATCCGGGCAGGCGCCAGCGCGCGAACCCGTGGTCCGCGGATGGTGAACCGCTCAAGGGAACGCCCGGCGCTGCCGGGCGGGAAGGGCGATGACCCGGGGGGTCAGCTCACCGGACGGATGAGCGGGGGCACCGCCGCGCCGTGGAGGCGTGGGAACAAGCAAGGGGTGGAGAGGTGCTGCACGAGGATGGAACTCCTTCCGACACCGCCTACCGGGTTAGCTGACGGATTCGGGCGGGAAGATCGCCCTACCGCGGGCCGTGGCTCGCGGATTCACCCCGGACTTACTGGTGGGTCCCCGGTTCGTTGATCACGATTGAGCGGGTCGGCGCGGCGTCGCCTCTTGCGATCGGTAACCGCACCGGACGGGACGACACTACTGGCCGGTGCGTACGCCTGCCAAGCCGCGTCCACCTGCGTAAACATCATTCTGGCCGACAATTTCTGCGCGTATTGCCGATGACGTGACTCGATGGGACAACCGGTTACGGCGACGCCTGTGGTCGACAACCGGACAGGCCGTCGACAACGACGTCGGATTCGCGCGAACAACGGGCCCGATCGCGCCGAGCGCCCGATTTCCCGGGCCCGTGACCGGGCTCACGTCACAGATCGGGCTCAACCGACGCGCTGGCTCACCCGACGCGTGCCGGGCGCCAGCGGGCCACCGCGGCCTGACGTACCGCACCGGTCGCCGCCCGGCGGGCCGGCGCCGGGCCGGGCCGCAGTCGGGCCGCGGCCGCGTACGCCTCCTCGGCGAGGGTGCGGGCCGACTCGGCGGCCAGTTCCGCGTCCCGCCAGGCCGACCGTTCCCGCTCGGCGGCGACCCGGTAGTCGGCAAGCCTCGCGCCCCTGATCGCCCGGGCGAGCAGCACCTCCTGCTCGACGGGGTGCCGGCGGGGATCCCAACCGCGCCGGTGCCCGAACACGTCACCGAGCTGCCCCATGGTCAGCTCCCCGCGCCAGTACGCCGCCATCGCGGCACGGTGCAGGTACCGCTCCCGGGCGGCGTACTCGGCCGGAGTGTGCGGGGTACGCGGGGTGGGCAGCGCCCCGGCGCCGGCGAACCGACGGGCCACGGTGTCCGCCTCGTCGTACCCGGCCCAGGCCCGCTCGGCCTCCTCCTGGGTGACCAGCCAGTCAGCCCGTCGCCGTCGGGCGGTCTGCGCGGCGCCGGCGGCGGCGACAGACACCTCCTCGGCGTACCGGCGCCTGTCGGCGGCCTCGGCGGCCGCGGCCTCCCGGGCGGTGGGCGCGGTCGAGCCCGGCTCACCCGTCGGCCCGTCCCGCTCCGGGCGGGCGACGAGAACGGCGGGCACGCTCAACGCCAGCAGGAACAGCACCGACCAGATGGCGGCGGCCTGCGGTACCTCGGTCAGGAACTGGTAGAAGACGACGGTCTCCATGATCGACACCTCGGAACGACAGCGATGCGACGGTGAGCCGCACGGGCCGGGCGGGTCGTGGCGTGGCCACGGGCCGACGGGTGCGGGTGGTTGATCGACAGGCGCGGCGGCGGGACGCTCGTCCCGATGGTTCAGCGGGAGGGCGGGGCCCGGGGTGCCCGGCTGGCCGGGCCGTGGGCGTGGGGCCGTCGCTCGGACCGGGCAGCGCTCGCCGGGGTGACACCCGTGGCGGCGGGCAGGATCCCGGCGACCAGCCGGGCGGGCTGCGGGTCGACCGACCGGGTCGAGGTGTGCCGGTCGGCGGCGTCGGCGGCGACGACCGACTGCAGGTGCCCGATGGCGACCACGCCGACCAGACCGGACGGCGTTCTCGGGCCGGCGACGATGCCCGGCGTGGCGCTGGCCTGCCGCATGATCGGCCCGCTGGTGGTGAACGTCGACGCGGCGTCGGCGGACGTCGGGGAACCGGCGGAGGCGGGCGACGCGCCCGCGCCGAGCGCGAGGGCGGCGACGACGGCGAGGCTGGTCAGCACCCGTGTGGCCCAGCGCGCCACCCACCACAGGGGACAGGTGAGCGCGACCGGAAGCACGTCCTCACGCTACCGCCGTCGCCGGCCGGACGCACCGACGCCGGGCGTGTCGGGTCACGCCGCGCCGACCAGCGTGGACGATCAGCGCGAGTCGGCGTACGTCGATCGGTCCTCGGGCCGGGGCCCGACGGCCGGTGCGTTCCCGGCCTGGTGGGTGGTTTCGTCAGCGCCTGTGGCTGGTGTGCGCGGACGCGGGACGGCCGACGTGTGGGCCCGGCGGCTCGGGGCGAGCCGGCGCATCATCGGTGTCTCCACGAAGCGGTGCAGCAGTGCGGCGAGGACGAGGTTGACCGACAGGAAGCCGAGCACCACAGCCGGGCCGCGCCACCCGCCGAACCCGGTCCCCCAGTCCCCGGTCCACCGCAGCACGCTCGTCATCACCAGCACGTGCACGAGGTAGAACGCGAAGGAGACCTCACCGAGCCAGACCAGCGGGCGGGACCGCCACGGCGAGCGTCGGCCCCGCACGTCGGCGTCCGCCGCGGCGGTGATCACCAGCAGGTACGCCACGGCCAGCAGGGTGGTCCACAGCTCGGCGCGGATCCACTGTGCCGCTGCCACCCAGGTGGCCACGAAGATCGCGCTCGCGACGGTCAGGCCGGGACCGCGCCAGAGGCCCCGGCGCATCAGCTCGGCCGCCACCGCGCCCAACCAGAACTCCAGCGACCGGGCCGGCGGGAAGATCTGGGTGAACCACCAGCGGCTGTCCTCCGGCACCAGGTGCTGGGCCGGCCAGAGCGCGAGGATCAGCAGCGGCAGGGCGACGACGAGCGTCCACAGCAGCGCGGGACGGGCCCGGCGCAGCAGCGGCAGCACCAGCGGCAGGCACAGGTAGAAGAAGAACTCGCAGGACAGCGACCAGCTCACCGTGTTGATGCTGTAGAACCAGCCCGGCCGGGGGTCCCAGGCCTGCAACAGCAGGAGGTTCTCCAGCGCGACGGCGGGCAGGACGGGGTCGGCGAACCACCAGGCGACAAGCAGCGCCGCCGCCCACAGCACCAGGTGGTTCGGGTAGATCTTGGCGACCCGCCGGCGCCAGAACGTCCGCCGGGAGTCGCCCGGGCGGGCCGACCAGACGAGCACGAACCCACTGAGAACGAAGAAGAACTGCACCCCGGACAGGCCGAGGGTGAACAGGGCGTCGACAACCGCCTTGTAGTCCGGCTCGGCGATGATCCGCATGGTGCCGGCGTGGAAACCGAAGACCAGCAGCGCGGCGATCCAGCGCAGCCCGGTCAGCGAGGGCAGCCGGGTGACCGGGGCGGGGCGGGCCGTGGGGACGTCGGTGGTGCCCGTCATGCCGGTCGCCTGACGATCAGCAGGGTCACCAGCACGTACGTCTCCTCCTCGGCGCGGCGTCGGACGGCGCGACGGCGACGCCCGCGACGACCCGGCAGGGCCGCACCGGGGCACCCTACCGGGTCACTCCCGGGTGAACCGGACGAGCGTCGTTAACCTTCCGCTCGGCGGGAGTTCAGGGACTCCACCTTCCTCGGCCACGTCAGGTTCCGGGGCCGGCCACCCGGGTCGTCGAAGGTGGCGTCGTGGTCAATGAGCCGACGCACGCACCGCTGCTGAGCATCGTCGTGCCCGTGTACGGCGTGGAGGCGTACCTGTACCAGTGCCTCGAGTCGATCCGGGCGGACATTCCCGCGGGCGAGGCGGACGCGGTCGAACTGATCGCCGTCGACGACGCGTCGCCGGACGGCTGCGGCGCGATGCTGCGCGCGTACGCAGGCCGCGACGGCGTCCGGGTCGTGCACCTGAGCAGCAACGTGGGTCTGGGGCTGGCCCGCAACGCCGGTCTCGACGTGGCCACCGGCAGGTACGTCTGGTTCGTCGACAGCGACGACTGGCTGCCCCCGGGCACCATCGCGGCGGTGCTGGACCGGCTGCGCCAGCACCAGCCCGACGTGCTGATGCTGGACCACCTGCGGGTGCACGAGGACGGCCGGCGAGAAGTGGACGCGAGCAGTCACCTGCTGCGCGGGGTGCCGGGTGTGGTCCGCCTGGCCGACCAGCCGCACCTGCTGCGGGTGCAGCACACCGCCTGGAACAAGGTGGTCCGCCGGGCCTTCCTCGACGAGTTGGGGCTGCGGTTCTTCCCCGGCTGGTACGAGGACATCCCGTTCAGCCATCCGCTGCTCATCGGCGCGGAGAAGATCTCCGTACTGGACCGGGTCTGCTACCTGTACCGGCAGGGCCGCCAGGGCGCGATCACCTCCACCCGCAGCGGCCGGCACTTCGAGGCGTTCGGCCAGTACGAGCGGCTGATGGACTGGGTCGCCCGCAAACACCCGGACGAGCGGTTGCGGGCCGAGCTGTTCGAGCTGATGATCAGCCACTATCTGGTGGTGGTGGGCAACGACGACCGCCTGCACCCGCACCTGCGGCGGGCGTTCTTCCACCGGGTGGCCGAGCACTACCGCCGTTACCTGCCCACCGGCGGCTACCCGGTGCCAACCGGCGTGGCCGGGCTCAAGCACCGGCTGGTGGGGCGCGGCGACTGGCTGGCGTACTCGGCGCTGCGTCAGGCGCACCGGGTCGCGGGCCGGCTGCGCCGGCCGGGCCCGACGGCGAGTCCGGACGCCGGGACCGACGAGGACCCGAACCGAGGGGACACCACCACGACGCGGGCCGCGGAGCCCACCGGGACGCCCAAGCGGTCCGACGCGTTGGCCGGGGGCGGCCTGCCGTGACCGTCGGATTCGCACCCCACGCCCGGCGCGGCTTCCGGCGCCGGAGTTCTCCAGGTCGTCCACCCCTCGGGGGGACGACGACAGCACCACCGCACCCCGGTGCGGACGTACCTGAGCAGAGGTCCCAATGACGGCGACAACCAAGATCGGACCGCACGCGGTCGGTGCCGGCGAGCGACCCTTCGTGGTCGCCGAGATGTCCGGCAACCACAACGGCGACCTGGGTCGCGCGCTGGCGATCGTCGACGCGGTGGCCGAGAGCGGGGCGCACGCGCTCAAGCTCCAGACGTACCGGCCGGACACGATCACGATCGACGTCGACACCCCCGCGTTCCGCATCTCCAGCGGGCACGAGCTGTGGGGCGGGGAGAACCTGTACCGCCTCTACGAGCGGGCGCACACCCCGTACGAGTGGCACGCGCCGATCTTCGAGCGGGCCCGCGAGCGCGGTCTGACCGTCTTCTCGTCGCCGTTCGACGCGACGGCCGTGGAACTGCTGGAGTCACTTGACGCACCGGCGTACAAGATCGCCTCGTCGGAGCTCGTCGACCTTCCGCTGATCCGGTTGGTCGCCGGCACCGGCAAACCGATGGTGATCTCCACCGGGATGGCGACGGTCGCCGAGATCGACGCCGCGGTGCGCACCGCCCGCGACGGCGGCGCGGCGGGCATCATCCTGCTGGCCTGCACGGCGTCCTACCCGGCGCCGCCCGCCGACAGCAACCTGCGCCGGCTGCCGGTGCTGGCCGGCGCCTTCGACGTGCCGGTCGGCCTCTCCGACCACACGCCAGGCATCGGGGTGGCTGTCGCCTCGGTGGCACTGGGCGCCTGCTTCATCGAGAAGCACGTGACGCTGGACCGGGCCGACGGCGGCGTGGACTCGGACTTCTCCCTGAATCCGGCCGAACTGTCAGCGCTGGTCGCCGAGTCGGGCCGGGCGTACGCCGCGCTGGGCGGCACGGCGATCGGCCCGACCCCGGCCGAGCGGGAGGGGCTGCGGTTCCGCCGCTCGTTGTTCGTTGTCGCCGACGTGCGGGCCGGCGACCCCCTGACTGCGGACAACGTCCGCTCGATCCGCCCGGCCGGCGGGCTGGCCCCGGTGGAGATCGACCGGGTGCGGGGCCGCACCTTCACCACCGACGTCCCCCGAGGCACCCCCCTGAGCTGGGACCTGATCTGATCGGTCGCCCCGCAGCGCCGGTGGAGCGAGGCTGAGAGCCTGTCGAACTGCCCCGGATATGGGGCGGGCAGCCGTCGCGCGGCCGTGGACAGCCGTCGCGCGCCGTGGACAGCCGTCGCGCGGCCGTGGACAGCCGTCGCGCGGCCGTGGGCAGCCGTCGCGCAGCCCTGCGGACTCCCGAGACTCGCGGTCCAGGTGGACCAGCGGCGGAGGCGCCTGCCCAAGACGAGGGGCAGCTCAGGGATAACCACGGCGCCGACCAGCGGCGAGAGCGTCTGCCCCACATCTGGGGCAGCTCGACAGGCAACCACCGCACCGACCGCCAGGGCGGCCGCGCGCCGGCCAGCGCGCCCACCACACCGGGGCTACCGACCGCCGGCGGCGGCTTCCCGCAGGTCCTGGTAGCTGAGTGGCAACGCAGGCTCGCGGGCGACGCCGACAGTGACGACCAGGTCGGCCACGGTGAGGGTGCGCCAGACCGTTGCGCCGGCTGGCGTGCTCAGACCGTGGCTACGCCACCACACCGCCACCGGCACGTCGGTCAGCTTGCAGTGGCACTCGGTACGGGTCCACCGCGCCCAGAAGTCCGGCACGCCGAAGCGGCGAGCTAGCGCCGGCGGCACCGGGGCGTCCGCGCGTTCGGCGTCGATCGCCACCCGCCACCCGGGCGTCAGCGGCCCATACCAGCCGACGCAGCGACCATCGTCGAGATGGCTACGAGTCGTCGCGTCGGCCAGGTCGGCGGGTACGCCGATGCGCAGATGCCGCTCGGCGACGGCCAGCTGGGCCAGGTCAGACGGAGGCGGCACCGTCCACCACGATGACCTGGCCGTTGATGTTTGTGTGCTCGCGCAGCAGCACCCGCACCACGGGTACGACCTCCAGCGGCTCGGTGAGGCGACCGCTCGGGGTGCGGCGCACGATCTGGTCGAGCTGGGTCGGGCCGAGCACCGCGGACATCTCCGAGGCGAAGAACCCGGGCGCCACCGCGTTGACGAGCATCCGGCCGCCCAACTCCCGGGCGAGTGAGCGGGTTGCCGCGTCCATGCCGCCCTTGGTGGCCGAGTACGCGACCAGGCCCGGGAATCCACGCTGCGCGCAGATCGAGGTGATGTTGACGATCCGCCCGCGCAGGCCCTTGCCGAGCATCCGGCGGATCACCAGCCGGGTCAGTTGCAGCGGCGCGGTCAGGTTGGTCTCGATGATCCGGGCGATGTCGTCGGTGGCGGTGTGCACGTGCAGCGAGTCCTGCCCGACGGCCGCGTTGTTGACGATGCCGTCGATCGGGCCGAGGCGCTGCTCCACCTCGCGGACGAAGGCCTGCGCGGCGCGCAGGTCGGTGACGTCCACCGAGCCGACGTGTACCAGGTCGGGGCGCTCGGCGGCGAGCTTCTCCAGTTCCGGGGTGACGGTACGGGCAAACGCGGCCACCCGTACGCCCGCGTCGAGCAGGTCGGTGACGATGGCCAGGCCCAGCCCCCGTGAGCCCCCGGAGACGAGGACGACGGAGCTGGGAGGAACGAGCTGGGTGTCGGCGGGGTCAGACATCGCTCTTCAGGGTCTCCTTGACTGGGATCTCGGTGAGCACCCGGATCCGGCGGGGCACCGCGTGCTCGGGCAGCCGGTCGGCGCACCAGCGCACCAGCGCGGCCTCGTCCACGCCGCCGTCGGCGGAGGCCGGATCGGCGGGGGTGAGGACCACCTCGGCGACCACCATCCGGCCGAGCACCGGGGCGCGGCGGCCGGTGATCCGGGCCCAGGCCACGCTCGGGTGCCCGGTCAGCACGCCGCGCACCACACCTGCGGAAACCTTGCTGCCACCGACGTTGATCTCGTCGGAGTCCAGCCGCCCGGTGATCAGGACCCGGCCGTCGACGACCTGCACCCGGTCACCGGTGCGGACCGGGCCGGCCAGCCCGGCCCCGTGGTACGGGGAGGTGACCACCAGCTCGTCGTCGCGGACGGAGAGGGTCGGCCGGCCGGGGGCCTGTCGGTCCAGCCAGTCGACGGGGAACCCGGCCCGCCCGTCGTGCACGACGATGGACGCGCCGACCTCGGACGACGCGTAGATCCAGGAGATCCGGGCGGTCGGGAAAACGGCCCGCAGCTGGTCGAGGATCGCCTGGTCCACCGGCTCGCCGCCGAGGGTGATCTGGCGCAGCGGCACCCGGGCCAGCGCGACGGGGTCCCGGTAGAGGGTGCGACGCCAGAACGTCGGCGTGCCGGAGGCGGCGTCCACCCCGTGTGCGGCGGCGACCGCGGGCCAGTCGTCCAGCTCGTCCGGCTCGACCACCACCAGGTGCTGCCCCGGCTGGGTCAGCGACAGG
Organism: Micromonospora sp. NPDC000663; assembly: GCF_042898105.1. NCBI lineage: Bacteria > Bacillati > Actinomycetota > Actinomycetes > Micromonosporales > Micromonosporaceae > Micromonospora > Micromonospora sp. NPDC000663. Next base: position 1,580,275 of record NZ_JBIAYR010000001.1, on the reverse strand, counting down.
GTGACCACCTGCCACCAGGCGTACGTGCCGGGGGCGTAGGGGCAGAGCCAGGTCCGCTCGGGCTGGTCGGCCCGCACGGTGGTCAGCGTGTCGAGGGTGTGCCCGACCCGCTTCGGGCGGCCGGTCGAGCCGGACGTCAGCAGCCACAGCCGGCCGGGGTCGGCGGCACGCGGCCGGGCCGGCGCGCTCGGATGGGTGCCGTCGTGGTCGAGGACGGTGACCGTGAAGCCGGCCTCCGACAGGTCGGCGCGCATCTCCGCGTCCACCCGGCTCGTGGTGGTGAGCAGCAACTCGGTGCCGTGCACGGCGTGCTGCCGCGCGGCGGCCAGGGCGTGCGCGGCGGAGTGCGCGAGCACCGCGGCGGGGTCGGGCAGCGCCGGCGTCGGCAGCTCCCGCCAGGTCAGCGCGACGCCGCCGACGACGACCCGATTGTCGGCGCCGGCCGGCTCGGGGTGCGTGGCCGCCACGGGGCCGGGTGCCGCGACGGTCACTGGTGCGCAAGCTCGACGAGGAAGTCCAGGACGTCGCCGACTGTGGCGATGCGGCGAAGGCCGGGGGCGTCGAAGTTGAGCTCCTCCCCCGTCTCGTCCTCCACCCGCAGGGCCAACTCGGAGAAGTCAAGGGACCGGAAGCCGATCTCCCGCAGCTGCGCCGTGTCGTCGGCGGGCAGCTCCTTGTCCTGGTTCTTCAACACCTGCGCCATGAGGTCGCGGATCTGCGCGCGACTCAATTCGTTCATGCGCCGGAGTCTACAACCCAACGAATGCGTATCCGCTTTCCCGGTGCGTCCGGGTAAGGTGCCCGAACCGGACGGGAACAGATTGAAAGAGAGAGGCATGTGCTGCGCGAAGCAACGGCGGACGACGTTCACCTGATGTTGTCCTGGCGTAATCAGAAAGCAAACCGGCAGGTCAGCAGGAACAGCCACGAGATCACCGCGGAGGAGCACGCCAGGTGGTGGTCGGCGGTCCGCGACGACCCGTCGCGGCGGGTGCTGGTGTACGTCCGCGACGACCGCCCCTGCGGCGTGGTGACCTTCTTCGACCTGCGGTTCGACGGCCCTCGGACGGGTGCCTGGGGCTTCTATCTGGACTCGGACGGGCTGGCCGGGCGGGACGAGACGTTGCCCGCCTGGCTGGGCATCATGCGGGAGGCGGTGGAGTACGCCTTCGACGGGTTGCACCTGGACCGGCTCGACGGGGAGGTGTTGGAGCACAACACGGTCGTACGGCAGATGAACAGGCGTTTTCGTTTTGTCGAGGGCACCGGCCGCCGGGAGGTGTCCGACGGTCGTGAAATCATCGTCATCCCCATTTCACTGAGCCAGGCCGACCGCCGCCGACGCTGATTGTCGCGCATATTCGCACAATGGTCGGACACAATTAACCGCCGCCGCCCCCGTTGGCCATCGGCCGTTCACGAAAGGCCGGGCTCACGCCCGTCGCCACGCCGCCCAGTGCTGGCGTTCGTTGCCGCCGAGCCGGACGAAGCCGTACCTGGCGCCGTCCCAGTCGTCGGGTTGGCCGGGCGCCCAGCGGGCGAACACCACCTGCGCGGCGGCCGGCGGCTGCTCGTGGAACCACCGCACGTCGGTCCACGTCACCTGGTGGCTGAGGTTGAACCGCAGGATGTAGTGCACGCCGGTGGACGCCCACACCCGCTCGCCGGGGCGTACCCCGACGTCGGCCACCCGTGGGGTGGGCGCGGTGCTCGCCACAGTCGGGAGCACCAGCCGCTCGTCGATCACCTGCATGGTGACGAGGTTGACCACCACGAGGGCGCCGAGGATCGGCAGCCGCAGGCGGGGCACCTGGACCACGGCGACCAGCAGCAGGCAGCCGGCGACACCGATCAACGATCCGACGACCGGGCGCATCTCCCGCCAGCCGCCGGTCAACGCCACCAGGTCGGGCGCGCCGAAGCCGCCGTACCGCAGGGTGTGCCCCCGGCTGGCCACGTACGCGAGCCGGGCCGCGACGACCGCGCCGCCGGCGGCCAGCAGGCCCACCGCGACTGCCGCGCGGCGCAGCACCACCAGGCGCCCGGCGGTGAGCAGCACCCCGAGCCCGACGACCATCCAGAACGGCGCGAGCATCTGCACGTAGCGCGCGTAGATCGCGTCCAACGGTTTGCCGGTGATGCCGGCCAGGATGACCGAGGCCCCGCCGGCCACCCCGGCGCTCGTGACGAGCGCGACGCCCATCGTCCAGCGGGTCGCGTCGCCGCGCCTGGGCCGCCACAGTTCGTGGACGGCGGCGGCCCAGGCCACCCCGGCCGTCCCGAAGGTGACCACGACGAGGTACCAGAGTTGGGTGGTGACCGCCGCGCCGATCCGGACCACACCCTGCGCGGAGGCGACCGCGTCGACCACGCTGCCGCCCGGGGTGCTGCCCAGCAGGTAGACCCGGTCCCCGAGCAGCCGGATTCCTGCCTCGTTGACAAACGCCAGGGCCAGCACCGGCGCCAGCGCCGCGAGCACCCCGGCGGGGGTGATCCGGCGGCGGACCAGCAGCAGCAGGACGAGGCCGGCGTGGATGCCGACGATCACCAGGCCGCGGGAGTGCAGCAGGTGGAACGCGCCGACGAACAGACCGACGGTGGCCGCGGCCAGCGGCCCGGGCCGCCCGATCCACCGGTGCACGGCGAGCAGCCAGGCCACCACCAGCGGCGCCATCACCGCGTCGATCATGGCGACACCGGCGTAGAAGGCGGTCGCCGGCAGGGTCGCGGCCGCCACCGCCGCGCCCAGGGCGTACGAGCGCCGCAACCCGAGCAGCCGCCGACCCAGCAGGTAGGCGAGCGGCAGCAGCGTCGCGTTCACCATCGCGTTTATCAGTTGGACCAGCCGGTAGCTGTCGGCGAAGTCCCGGTCGCCGAGGAACGCCGGCGAGATCAGCATCGGGTAGCCGACCCGGCGCAGCAGGTCGTTCTCGCTGCTGAACCCGCCCGGGCCGCCGGCCAGTGCGCGGGCGGTGTTGAGGTAGCTGTCCTCGTCGGTGTGCGCGATCGGCAGCACGACGTGCCGGGACAGCCACATCCGCCACGCGACGCCGAGCACCCACCCGACGAGCAGCAGCAGCGGCACGAGCCAGAGCCGCGCGGGTGCGGCGCCCGGCGTACCGGCCGCAGCCGCCGGCCGTTCCATCACGTCGCTGCCGGATGCCATCAACGCCTCCTGGGTTCGCCGGCCGGACCGGTGGTGCGCGGGCCGGACGGCGCCACGGCCGGCCGATGACGCACGGGGGGTGACCGCTCGCGCCGAGTGGCGCGGCTGTCGGGTGAACGCGGAAACCGGCGGCACGAGGGCGCCCGGGTCGCTCGCGCGGCCACTGTAACGGCCGGATCCGGCCTGGTCAGCCCGCTTCGCCCCCCGACGGAAGTGTTCGCCTGCGCGGTGTCCGGCATTCACGGGAGCAGTGGACGCGGTTAACCCGCGAGCGCCGGGGCGTTAACCCGCCGTGGCTAGCGTCTCACCCCGGTCGGCCGGCCGAGGGCCGCCCGTTCATCCACGAACACGGGAGCACCACATTGAGTGAGTTGAATGGGTCGTCCATTCTGATCACCGGGGGAACGGGTTCCTTCGGCAGGACGTTCCTGCGGCACATCCTCAACGGGGCCGACCCCGCCCGGGTGGTGGTGTTCTCCCGCGACGAGCTCAAGCAGTACGAGCTGCGCCAGCAACTCGGCGACGACCCGCGGCTGCGCTGGTTCATCGGCGACATCCGGGACCGACACCGCCTCACCCGCGCCATGCACGGCGTGGACCACGTCGTACACGCCGCCGCTCTGAAGCAGGTGGACACCGCGGAGTACAACCCCTCCGAGTTCATCGCCACCAACATCACGGGCTCGCAGCACGTGGTCGACGCCGCGATCGAGGCCGGCGTCCGGAAGGTCATCGCTCTCTCCACGGACAAGGCGTCCAGCCCGATCAACCTGTACGGCGCCACGAAGCTGGTCGGCGACAAGCTGTTCGTCTCGGCCAACCACTACGCGGCCCACCACCCCACCCGGTTCGCGGTGGTCCGCTACGGCAACGTGGTCGGCAGCCGTGGCTCGGTGGTCCCGCTGTTCCGCCGGCTGGCCGCCGAGGGCAGGAGCCTGCCGATCACCGACAAGCGGATGACCCGTTTCTGGATCACCCTGGAGCAGGCCGTCCAGTTCGTCATGGACTCGTTCGACCAGATGCAGGGCGGCGAGCTGTTCGTGCCGCGCATCCCGAGCATGCGCATCCTCGACCTGGTCGAGGCCGTCGCGCCGGACGCCACCACCCACGAGATCGGCATCCGGCCCGGCGAGAAGCTGCACGAGGAGATGATCGCGCCGGACGACAGTCGCCGGACACTGCGCGCCGAGGACCGCTACATCGTCCAGCCGACGATCGCCGGCTGGGGCTACCAGCCGCCCGTCGACTGCGAGCCGGTGCCGGACGGCTTCGCGTACCAGTCGGACACCAACGACGAGTGGCTCGGCGTCGAGCAGCTGCGCGACATGCTCGGCCGCACCGCATGACGGGGATGCTCCCGTACGGCAGGCAGTCGGTCACCGAGGACGACATCGCGGCCGTCGCCGACGTGCTGCGCGGCGACTGGCTCACCACCGGACCGCAGGTGGACGCCTTCGAGGCCGACCTGGCCCGGTGGACCGGCGGGGTGGGCGTCGCCGCCGTCTCCAACGGCACGGCCGCGCTGCACGTGGCGTACGCGGCCGCCGGGGTGGGTCCGGGCGACGAGGTCGTCGTACCGCCAATGACGTTCGTGGCGACCGCAAGCAGCGCTGTCGCCCTCGGTGCGACGATCGTGTTCGCCGACGTCGACGACGAGACGTTCTGCCTCGACCCGGCTGCCGCCGCCGCGGCGGTCACCTCGCGCACGAAGGTCGTCGCCGCTGTCGACTACGCCGGCCACCCGGCCGACTACGACGCCCTGCGCGGGTCACTGGCCGGCAGCGACGCGCTGCTGCTCGCCGACGCCGCACACTCGATAGGCGGCACGTACCACGGCCGGCCGGTCGGATCGCTCGCCGACCTGACCACGTTCTCGTTCTTCCCCACGAAGAACCTCACCACCGCCGAGGGCGGCGCCGTCGCCGCCCTGGACCCGGCGATCCTGAAGCGGGCACGCCGGTTCCGCGGCGTCGGGATGGTCCGCGAGCGCGACGAGCTGCGCCTCGCCGACGAGGGCGGCTGGCACCAGGAGGTGCACGAGTTCGGGTTGAACTACCGGCTGCCGGACGTGCTCTGCGCCTTGGGCCGCAGCCAGCTGCGCCGCCTCGCCGGGTTCACGGCGCGTCGGGCCGCCCTGGTCGCCCGCTACGACGAGGCGCTGTCCGACCTGGACGGCGTGGTGACGCCCACCCGCCGGACGTGGGCCGACCCGGCGTGGCACCTGTACCCGATCCGGGTACTCGACGGCCGCCGCCGCGAGGTGTACGACCGGATGCGCGCCGCAGGCATCGGCGTGCAGGTCAACTACCTTCCGGTGCACTGGCACCCGGCGTTCGCCGACCTGGGCTACCGGCGCGGATCCTGCCCGGTGGCCGAGTCGTTCTACTCCCAGCAGCTGTCGCTGCCGCTCTACCCGGGGCTCAGTGACGCCGACCAGGACCGCGTCGTCGACGCGCTGACCGCGATCCTGCGGGGCAGCGCGGTGCCATCCGCCGCCTGATGGGGACCTGATGCACCACGCGAACCACTTCTACGGCCACGCGCACGTGCTGGCCCGCTACGCCGGTCTCGGTGACCGGCACCCACCCCGGATCAACGGGTACGTGCAGCACGGCTGGAACATCGGCGACGGTCTGGCCCCGGGCCACCCGTACGCCGACCGAACGCCGAGCCTGCTCTGGTCGGAGCAGACCCGCCGGCGCGCCTGGTCGGTGGGCCGGCGCAACGTGGTCGTCATCGGCGCGCCGTTCGTCTACCTGCTGGCCATGCGTCCCGAGGAGCCGCCGGCCGAGGAGCGCGAGGGCACCATCTGGTACCCGTTCCACGGCTGGGAGGGCCAGCACGTCAAGGGCGACCACCGCAAACTGATCGCCCTGATCCGGGAGACCGAGCCCGGCCCGGTCACTGTCTGCCTGTACTGGCACGAGTACGGCATGCGCAACGTCCGCCGGCTCTACGAGCGCGCCGGCTTCCGGGTGATCTGCCACGGCTACCGGGGGCACTGGTGGAAGGACACCGACCCGGAGTTCCTCGACAAGCAGTTGACCGAGCTGCGCCGGCACCGCCGGGTCGCCTCCAACCGGCTGACCAGCGCGATCTTCTACGGCATCTCGGCGGGCTGCGAACCGGCGGTCTACGGCGACCCGATGATCCTGTCCAACGAGGATCCCACCTTCGGTGGGACGGCCCGGATCCGGCGACAGTGGCCGCAGCTGCACGGCACCTCGGTCGACCTGTCCACCGCGACCGGGATCGCCCGCGCCGAACTCGGCACCGGCCACCGCTGCTCGCCTGCCGAACTGCGCGAGCTGCTCGGTTGGGCGAACCTCCAGGAGGAAGAGGAAGACCGTGACGACTGAGACGGCACCCGCCGGCCGGATCACCCTGCCGGGCGGCGAGATGCTGGCCTGGTCCGACCTGCCGCGCGAACGGCTGGCCGACGGTGGGCCGCTCGCCGCGCTGGCCGCCCGGATCGTGCCGTCCGGCGCCCGGGTCCTGCTGGCCGGCCCGCACGATCCGGCGCTGCTGGACCGGCTCACCCACGCCGAGGTCACCTGCCTGTTGCGCAGCCACCCGGACGCGGTGGCGCTCGCCCCGCGCGCCGCCCACGTGGTGGTGGGCGGCCCGGCCGGGCTGCCCACCGACGAGACGTACGACGTGGTCATCGCCGCCGCCGGACTGGACCCGGTGGAGTCGGTGGAGGGCACCCGGCTCGGCTGGGACGGCGTGCTGGCGCGACTCGTCGCCGCGCTGCGGCCGGGCGGCGCGCTGCTGCTGCGCCTGGACAACCCGCTCGGACTGCACCGGCTCGTCGACACCACCCCCTGGTACGCCGGCCGGGACGACTCCGACTGGGTGATCGGTGGGGTGCTGGACCAGGCCCACCCGGCGAACCGCGACCAGCTCCGCGAGCGGCTGCGCGGCGCGGGACTGCTGCCGGCCGCCTGCTGGGCCGCGTACCCCGACTCCGGTGCCCCCGCCGCGCTGCTCGACGCCGACCAGCTCGACCGGGGCGCCGGCTCCGGCCTGTTCGACGCGGTGCTGCACGGCGCCTGCGCGGCGGGCTTCACAGGGGCGACGGTCCTGCAGGACCCGGCCCGGCTGGCGGTGGACGCGCTGCACGCCGGACGCGCCGCCGACCTCGCGCCGGGCTGGCTGATGCTCGCCCGCCGGTCCGGGGCACCCGCGCCGGCACACCACGGAGACCTGCCGGCGGCCCTCGCGCAGACCGGGCAGCCCGGGTTCGGCGTGCTGGAGGTGCTCGACGGCCCGTCGGGCTGGCACTGGGGGCTCACCCCGGGCACCGGCGCTGGCCTGCCGGTCGCGCAGCCGTTCGCCAGCCACGTGGCCGCGTACCGGGACGCGGCCGCGCCCAGCGGGCCGGTGCCGCCCGGCCGGCTGCTGCGTACCCTCCTGCTCGACGCGGCCCTGCGCCGCGACCTGGCGGCCCTGCGCGTGCTGCTGCGGGGGTACGCGGGCTGGCTCGCCGACCAGGCCGACCCCGACGGGTCCGTCGTCGGCGCGACCGCGCTGGCCGGCACCGACAACGTGGTCGTCGACGGCGGGCGGTACGCCGTCCTCGACGCGAGCTGGCGGGCCACCGACGCCCTGTCCACGGACGTCGTGCTGGCCCGCGGCCTGTGGCGTTTCGCGGCGGACCTGTTCACCGGCGGGTACGCGCACCCGTGGTCGTCCACCCTCGACGTGGCAGGCCTGACGGTGGTGCTCGGCGGGCTCGCCGGACGCGACCTGGACCGCGGGACAGTCACCCGGGCCGTGGACGCCGAGGCGGAGATCACGGCGGCCCTGCACCAGCTCGACCCCGACGGCCGGGTCACCCTCGCCACCCGGCTGCACGCCGTCGCGCCGACCGACCCGCCGGTCGGCCCGCACAGCTACCAGCAGATGCGTGAGGCGTGGCTGCGTCAGCGCGAGGAACTGAGCCGACTCGCGGCGTTGACCGCCTGGACCGAGGAGCTGCTGACCTCGCGCGAACGGGCGCTGCGCCGCGCCGAGACGACAATCGGTCTGCTCAGCGGCTCACTCAGCTACCGGGTGGGCCGGCTCGCCATCACACCGGCCCGGCTCGCCAAGCGCGGCGCCCGCGCCGCCAAGCGCGGCGCCCGCGCCGCCAAGCGCCGCGCCCGCGCCGTAATCGCCCCAAGGCGGGAGGAGCAGCAGTGACCGGACCAGGCATCGTCGGGATCGTGCAGGCCCGGATGGGATCGTCGCGCCTGCCCGGCAAGGTGCTCCGCCCGCTCGCCGGACGGTCCGTGCTGGGCCGGGTGGTGCGCGCCGCCAGCGACAGCGGCGTCCTCGCCGACCTGGTGGTCGCCACCAGCACCGACCCGGTCGACGACGCGGTCGTCGCCGAGTGCGTGCGGCTGGACGTGCCGTACCACCGAGGGCCCGTCGACGACGTCCTGGACCGCTTCGTGGGCGCGCTCGCCGCGCACCCCGGCGACGCGGTCATGCGGTTCACCGCCGACTGCCCCCTGCTCGACCCGGAGATCATCGCGCTTGTCGCCGCCGTGTACCGGGCGGTCCCCGGACTCGACTACGCGAGCACGTCGATCGCCCGTACGCTGCCCCGGGGACTGGACGTCGAGATCATCCGGGCGGACGCGCTGCGTACCCTCGACCGGCTCGCCACCGGGCACCACCGGGTGCACGTGACCTCGTACGCGTACACCCACCCCGACCTGTTCCGGGTGCTCGGGGTGACGCTCGCCCCGGACCGTTCCGGGCTGCGGCTGACAGTCGACACCGAACAGGACTGGGCCCTGGTCAGCGCCGTCGTCGACCACTTCGGCGACGTCAGCGTGCCGCTGGCCAAGCTCGCCGACTGGCTCGACGGGCAACCCCGGCTGCGGGCGCTCAACGCCGACGTCCGCCAGAAGCGCCTGGAGGAGTCCTGAACACGATCCGGGTCGGTCTGCGCTGCGACGCCGGGCCGCGACGCGGTGTCGGGCACCTCGTACGCTGCCTGGCCCTCGCCGAGGAGTTCCAGGCCCGCGGGACACACGTCACGGTGTTCGGCACCGTCGAACGGCTCGACTGGGCCGTCGCCGAACTGGCCGCGCGGGGCATCGGACTGCACCCCGGCCCGGACACGCCGGACGGGCTGGTCGAGGCGGCCCGCCGGCACGACCTGGACGCGATGGTCCTCGACTCCTACGAGCTGGATCCGGCCGGCGCGGGCGCGCTGCGTGCCGCGGGCGTGTTCACAGTCGCCGTGATCGACGGCGACAGCCGGGGCCAGGTCGCCGACCTCTACCTCGACCAGAACTTCGGGGCACGGCACCCGGAGCTGCCCGGCCGGCTGCTCGCCGGCAGCGATTACGCACTGCTGCGCGACTCGGTGATCGCCGCCCGACCACCAGTCCCCCCGCCCGCCACGGCGGTCAGCCGGCCCCGGGTGCTGGCCTTCTTCGGTGGAACGGACGCCGTCGGGGCGGCCCCGGTGCTCACCCGGGTACTGGTGGCCACCGGCCATCCGATGGACCTGACCGTCATCGTCGGCCGACCGGAGACCGAGGCGGAGGTGGAGGACGTCACCCCCGGCCGTGGGCAGGTCATCCGACCGGTGCCGCCCACCACCTCGCTACCGGCCCTGATCACCGAAGCCGATGTGGTGGTCAGCGCCGCCGGCACGTCCACCTGGGAACTCTGCTGCCTCGGCGCACCCGCCGCCCTCGTCTGCGTGGTCGACAACCAACGCGAGTCGTACCACCGGGTGGTGCGGCACGGCCTCGCCGCCGGCCTCGGTGAGCTGCCCGAGCTGACCACCGCCGGCGTCGCCGGACGGGCCGCCCGCGCGGCGGCGGCGCGGACCCTGCTCGGGCTGCTCAGCTCGCCCCAGCGGCGCGCGACGCTCGCCGCACAGGCCTGGTCGACAGTCGACGGGCAGGGCCGGGCCCGAGTCGTGGACGCGGTGCTCGACGCCGTGGGCGCAACCCACCGATCCATTGGCACGGGTGTACGAAACTGCTGCTAGGGTGACCGTATGACGCAGGCCGCCTACCAGCCGTCGATGCTCGACCTGACCGACACCGGGCCGACCCTGGGGCCGCTGGCCGGCCAGATCCGCCGGCACCAGCTCACCCGCGGAGCCTGGGTCGACCACCTCCCCGGCTGGGTGCGCGGCTCCGACGCGGTCCTCGACACCCTGCTCACCGAGGTGCCCTGGCGGGCCGAACGCCGCACCATGTTCGACAACGAGGTCGACGTGCCCCGCCTGCTCTGCTGGTACGACGGCGATCGCCAACTCCCCCACCCCGTGCTCACCGAAGCGCGGGCGGAGCTGACCCGGCACTACGCTCCCGAGCTGGGCGAACCGTTCGTCACCGCCGGCATGTGCCTCTACCGCTCCGGCCGGGACAGCGTGGCGTGGCACGGCGACACCATCGGCCGGTCGGCGCACACCGACACAGTCGTCGCCATCGTCTCCTTCGGGGCGCCCCGGCCCCTGCTGCTACGCCCACGCGGCGGCGGCGACAGCCTGCGTTTCCCGGTCGGCCACGGCGACCTGATCGTGATGGGCGGCTCCTGCCAACGCACCTGGGAACACGCCATCCCGAAGACCACCCGGCCGGTCGGCCCCCGGGTGAGCGTCCAGTTCCGCCCCGTCAACGTCGCCTGACCTGCCTTATCGACCAAGAGGTCCGCGTCACGACGGGCCGGAGCCGGTGACGCGAACCTCTTGATCAAGCCTGAGGGGTCAGTCGCGTTCGATGAGGTGGCCGACCACCGTCGGGCCGAGCATCACCGCGAAGCCGGAACCGTCGCGGCGCGGGTCGGCCGCGGGAAGCTCCACCGGGTCACCGGTGCCTGTCGCGCCGACCGGGCGCGGCCCCACCCAGGCGACAGCCACGTCCGTCTCCCCCTTGAGGAAGCGGTGCGCGCGCACCCCGCCGGTCGCCCGGCCCTTCGCCGGGTACGACTTGAACGGCGTCACCTTCACCGTCGCGCCGGTCGAGGTCACCACCATCGGTTCCCCGTGACCCGGGTCGTCGGTGCGTACCGCCCCGAAGAACACCACGCGCGCCCCGGCCGGCAGGTTGATGCCGGCCATGCCACCACCCTTGAGCCCCTGCGGACGGACCAGCGCGGCCGGGAACCGCAGCAGCGACGCCTCCGACGACACGAACGTCAACGTCTCGGCGCCGTCGGTCAGCCAGGTCGCCCCGACCACCTCGTCACCGTCACGCAGACCGATCACCTCGAACTCGTCGGAGCGCACCGGCCACTCCGGCGCGCAGACCTTCACCACGCCGTGGCGGGTGCCCAGCGCCAAACCCGGGGAACCGTCCGCCGGCCCGCCGAGCGGGGCCAGACCCACAACTGTCTCCCCCGCCTCCAACGGCACCAGCTCGGCCGCCGACATGCCGCCGCGCAGCGACACCGTGCCTGCCTGCTCGGGCAGCACCGGCAACGGCAGGACGTCGACCTTGAACGCCCGACCGGCGCTTGTCAGCAGCAACACCCGACCACGGGCGGTGGAGTGCACTGTCGCGCGTACCGTGTCGTGCTTGACCCGGCCGTTGCGTCGGCGCCCCTCGGCGCTCTCCTCCGACTCGGCCGCGGTCCGGGCGACCAGCCCGGTCGCGGAGAGGATCACCTGGCACGGGTCGTCGGCCACCTCCAGCGGGCCGGCCGGCGCGGACGCGGCCAGCACCTCCTTCAGGTCGCCGTCGACGAGTGTCGTACGCCGTTCGGCGCCGAACTGCTTGACCACCGCCGCCAGCTCGTCGGAGACCACCTTGCGCAGCACCCGCTCGTCGTCGAGGATCGCGCTCAGCTCGGCGATCTCGGCACGCAGGCGCTCCTGCTCGGCCTCCAGCTCGATCCGGTCGAACTTCGTCAACCGGCGCAGCGGAGTGTCCAGGATGTAGGTGGCCTGGATGTCGGAGAGGCCGAAGCGGCTCATCAGCCCGTCCTTCGCGGCCTGCGCGTCGTCGCTGCCCCGGATCAGCCGGACCACCTCGTCGATGTCCAGCAGGGCGATGAGCAGGCCGTCGACCAGGTGCAGTCGTTCCTGGCGCTTGCGCCGGCGGAAAGAGGTGCGGCGGGTGACCACCTCGTACCGGTGGGCCAGGAAGACCTCCAGCAGCGCCTTCAGCCCCAGCGTGCGCGGCTGCCCGTCCACCAGGACCAGGTTGTTGACGCCGAACGACTGCTCCAACGGGGTCAACCGGTAGAGGTCGGCGAGCAGCGCCTGCGGGTTGACCCCGACCTTGCACTCGATGACGAGCCGGGTGCCGCTCTCCCGGTCGGTGAGGTCCTTGACGTCGGCGATGCCGGTCAGCCGCTTGGTCTTGGTGACCTCGTTGGTGATCGCCGCGATGACCTTCTCCGCGCCGACCCCGTAGGGCAACTCGACCACTGTGATCGCCTGACGGCCCCGGCTGCCCTCGATCGGGCCGATCTCCACCTTGCCGCGCATCCGCACCACGCCGCGCCCGGTCTCGTACGCCCGGCGCACCTCGTCCAGGCCGAGCAGCACACCACCGGTGGGCAGGTCGGGGCCGGGAACGAACTCCATGAGCCGGTCCAGTGTGGCGTCCGGGTGGTTGATCAGCCAGCGGGCGGCGGAGACCACCTCGGCCAGGTTGTGCGGGATCATGTTGGTCGCCATACCGACGGCGATCCCGGACGCGCCGTTGACGAGCAGGTTGGGGAACGCGGCCGGCAGCACTGTCGGCTGGGTCAGCGACCCGTCGTAGTTGGGCTCGACGTCGACGGTGTCCTCGCCCAGCTCACCGACGAGCAGCATCGCCTCGCGGGACATCCGCGCCTCGGTGTAACGCGAGGCGGCGGGGCCGTCGTCGGGGCTGCCGAAGTTTCCGTGCCCGTCGATGAGTGGCACGTTGAGGGAGAAGTCCTGCGCGAGGCGGACCATCGCGTCGTAGATCGCCGTGTCGCCGTGCGGATGGTACTTTCCCATCGCATCCCCGACAATTCGGGCAGACTTCACGTGCCCACGGTCGGGCCGGTAGCCCTGCTCGTACATCGACCAGAGGATGCGCCTGTGCACCGGCTTGAGACCGTCGCGGGCGTCGGGCAGGGCGCGGGAGTGGATGACCGAGAACGCGTACTCCAGGTAGGAGTCGGAGACCTCGGTGACCAGCGGATTGTCGAAGACCCGCGCGCCGGCCTGGTCGAACGAGGAGAGGTCGACCTTGTTTTCCTTGCGGCGTGCCATGACTCAGCTCTCCACTCGAAGGGAACGGGTGCTCACGCGTCGATCGCTTCCCGGTCGACCCGGTCGGCGGAGTCGATCAGCCAGTTGCGCCGGGGCTCGACCTTCTCGCCCATCAGGAGTTCGAGGATGCGTTCGGCGGCGTCCACGTCGTCGAGGGTGATGCGACGCACCGCGCGGGTCGCCGGGTTCATCGTGGTGTCCCACAACTCGTCGGCGTCCATCTCACCCAGACCCTTGAACCGTGGAATGGGGGTGACGATCTGCTTGCCGGCCTTCTCCAGCTTGCGGACCGTCGTCTCCATCTCGGCCTGCGTGTACGTGTAGACCGTCTGCGGGTTGCGCCCCTTGGTGGTGACCTTGTGCAGGGGCGGCATCGCGGCGTAGAGCCGACCGGCCTCGATCAGCGGGCGCATGTACCTGGCGAAGAGGGTGATCAGCAGGGTACGGATGTGCGCGCCGTCCACGTCGGCGTCGGCCATGATCAGCACGCGGCCGTAGCGCAGCGCGGAGAGGTCGAACGTGCGCCCGGAGCCGGCCCCGAGGACCTGCACGATCGCCGCGCACTCGGCATTGTCCAGAACCTGCTGGAGGTTGGCCTTCTGCACGTTCAGGATCTTGCCGCGGATCGGCAGCAACGCCTGGTATTCCGAACTGCGGGCCATGCGGCTCGTGCCGAGGGCGCTGTCGCCCTCCACGATGAACAGCTCGCTGCGGTCGATGCCGGTGGCCCGGCAGTCGACAAGCTTCGGCGGCATCGACGCGCCCTCCAGGGCGGTCTTGCGCCGGGCGGCGTCCTTCTGCTGCTTCTGGGTGAGTCGCACCCGGGCCGCGTCGACGATCTTCTGCAGGACGGTGCGCGCCTCGGCCTTGGTGCGCCTGTCCTCCAGCCACGCCTTGACGTGCGCGTCCACCAGACTCTGGATCACCTTGGTGATGCCCGTGGTGGACAGCTCGTCCTTGGTCTGCGAGGTGAACTGCGGCTCGGGGATCCGCACGTGCACCACGGCGGTCATGCCCTCCAGGACGTCGTCCAGGGTGGGCGGCTCCTCCTTGGCCTTGAGCAGGCCACGGGTGTTGCGGACCGCGTCGGCGAGGGTGCGCACCAGGGCACGCTCGAAGCCCTTGCGGTGGGTGCCGCCGTGCGCGTTGCGGATGGTGTTGGTGAAGCACTCGACGGTGCGCTCGTAGCCGGTGCCCCAGCGGAACGCCACCTCGACCTCGGCGCGGCGCTGCACATTGGACTGCATGACCCCGTTGGCGTCGGCGGCGTTCTCCCGGTACGTCCCCTCGCCGTTGACGAGCAGGATGCCGGAGACGGGCCGGTCGCCGGCCGGGGCGAGGAACTCCACCATGTCGCTGAGCCCGTTGGGGTAGTGGAACCGCTCCTCGGCGGGCGCCTCGCCGGTCAGGTCACGCAGCAGGTACGTCACGCCGGGGACCAGGAAGGCGGTGTTGCGCAGCTTCATGCGGACCGCGTCGACGTCGAGCGCCGCGCCGGTCTCGAAGTAGCGGGCGTCGTGCCACCAGCGGATCGAGGTGCCGGTGCGGTGGCCGCGCTTCATGGCGCCGATGACCTGGAGCCCGGGGCCGGGGGTGAAGGGCGCGTCCGGGCCGTCGCCGTCGAAGATCCCGGGGACGCCGTGCCGGAACGACATGGCGTGGACCTTGCCGGCGCGGCGGACCGTCACGTCGAACCGGCGGGACAGCGCGTTGACCGCGGAGGCGCCGACGCCGTGCAGGCCGCCGGAGGTCTTGTAGCCGGAGCCGCCGAACTTGCCGCCGGCGTGCAGACGGGTCAGCACCAGCTCGACGCCGGAGATGCCGGACTTGGCGTGCACGTCGGTGGGGATGCCCCGCCCGTCGTCGTCGACCTGCACCGAGCCGTCGGCGTGCAGGATCACCTCGACGTGGCTGGCGTGACCGGCGACGCCCTCGTCTGTGGAGTTGTCGAGGATCTCGTTGACGAGGTGACCCACGCCACGGCTGTCGGTGGAGCCGATGTACATGCCGGGCCGCTTGCGGACGGCGTCCAGCCCCTCAAGGTGGGTGAGGTCATCGGCCCCGTACAGGGTGTCAGGCTCTGCGGTCAACTGGTCGTACTCCCCGGTCTCGGCGGTGTGCTGCCGGTCACCGGCGACATCAGCCGGCGTGGCGCGCCGCAGCGAGCCTAGCCGGAGGCTGGGACAACTCCCGTAGGCCCTACGCGACCCGCCGCGTGACACCGCCCGGACGTGAGCGAGGGAACAGCTACGGGTGATCACGGGACCACGCACCGACACCGCCGCCGGTAAGCTCTCCCACCCGGCCGGTGGTCGAAAGGCGGACACGGTGGACGAGACGACGCGCGGTGCCCTGCGACTGTCCATCGGCACGCGGGGCCGGTTCTGGCTGCTCGTGGGCACCCTGGCGGCGGGCCTGCTCAGCGCCGTGGCGCTGGTCGCGGCGGCGGATCGCGCCGACCGGACGTTCGCCGCGGTCTCGGGCACGGCACAGAGCCTGATGTCGGTGCTGACGCCCCTGTTCGGCATCCTGCTGGTGCGTGATCTGCGGCGGGCGCCCGACAGGACAGCTGTCGCTCCCACGGTGCTCGCGGTGCTGGTGCCGGCAGTCGTCATCGGCGTGGGCGGGGCGCTGATCTGCGCCGCGACTGTGGCTCTCACCCCGGCCGCCGTGGCCGACGAGCCGTGGCGGCACGCCGGGACGGTCGCGCTGGGCAGCGTGCTGGTGCAGGTCGTCGCCGGGCTGGTCGGCACCGGGCTGGGTCTGCTGCTGCGCTCGACGGTGCTCGCGTTCGTCGCGACCATCGTCCTGCCGTTGGGGCTGTTCGGCCTGTTGGGCACCGTGGACGCCCTCCGTCCGGCGCAGCCGTGGCTCACCCCGTTCGGCAGCGTCCGGCACCTGCTGTCGGGCGAGATGAGCATGCTGCGGTGGGCGCAGTGGCTGTGCGTACTGCTGATCTGGGGTGTGGGTCTGAACGCCCTGGGCGCGGCCGCGCTGAGGCGTCGCGGGCGGTAGGCCCCGCGGACGTAGCGGTCGCCCGGACGGTCGGGCACACCCCGATCCGGTACGCCGCCAGGTCGTCCCGTTCGGACGCGGCGGCCCTACCGGGCCGACATGTCATTCATCGAAAGATTCTGTTACGGGCCATTGACGCCCGTCGCGCAGGAGTGATCTGATCGCGCTCTCAGAGAATCTTTCATCTTTCGATGGATGGGAGCTCCATGCCCAGATTCCGCCGTACCGCGCTCGCCGCGGCACTCACGATCGTCACGGCCGCGCTCTCGACGGCCGTCGCGCTGCCCTCCCCCGCGACCGCCGCGCTGCCCACCGCCGCGGTGGCCCTCGGCGACAGCTTCATCAGCGGCGAGGGCGCCGGGGCGTACACCCCGGTGGTCGACGTCAACGGGGTGGCCCAGGGCTTCCCCGGCTGGACGGCGCCGAACAACAACGCGTACTTCTGCCACCGGTCGGCCAACGCGTCACTGAACCAGGCGAACCTGCCGGGCATCCAGAACCGGTTCAACCTGGCCTGCTCCGGCGGTCAGCCGCACGACATCGCCAACGCCTCGCAGGCGCGCGCCAACGGACGTACGGTGGCCGCGCAGCTCGACCAGCTCCGCGCCGTCGCCCAGACCCAGGACATCGACCTGGTGCTGATCGGCCTGGGCTCCAACAACAGCTCGTTCACCTTCGGCAGCGTCGCGGAGAAGTGCGCCAACCGGTTCATCGCCGACGCGTGGACCGGCTGGTGGGAGTTCTGGGCGTACCTGAACGGGCCGGTGGAGCAGAAGCCGTGCAGTGACGCCGACCTGGCCACCGCCGCGCAGCTCAGCGCCGCGACGGCGGAGACCACCGCCGCCGTACGCCAGATCCTGACCACCCTCGACCAGGTGGACGCGGACGGGCAGCACCGGGTCGTGTTCCAGGACTACACGAACCCGCTGCCGCTGGAGCTGAACGCGACGTTCCACGAGGAGGACGGCCGGGACGACACCCGGGACAAGTTCCGTGACCTGGGCGCCGAGCGGTACGCGGCCGGCTGCCCGATCCACCGCGCCAGCCTCGCGCCCGGGCACCGCTTCTCCCAGGGCCTCGGCGGTATCGTGAAGTCCACCCGGGACACCCTGGCCGCCGAGTTCCCCTCGGCCGACCTGGTCTACCTGAACGTGCAGCGGGCCTTCGACGGCGCCCGGCTCTGCGAGCAGACCAACAGCCCGACCGGCGCGCTTGCCACTCCGATCCGCCTCCAGGACGGCGCGAACGGCACCTTCGTCACGAGCCTCGCCGGCAAGGACAAGATCGACATCCAGCGCATCGCGAACACCTGCGTCAGCTACTTCCAGACCTGCCAGGAGTCGTGGCACCCGAACGCCACAGGGCACCAGGTGCTCGGCCAGTGCCTGGCCGGCGCCGCCACCACCGCCGCCCGCGCGGTGGCGTGTGTCAGGGCCGGCAACGGGGCGATCTCCGTCTCCTGACCGGCCGCGTCACCGAAGGCCCCGCCACCCGGCGGGGCCTTCGTCGCGCCCCACCTCGGCTACCCGCCGGTAACGTCGGGTCGTAAGCTGGCCCGGTGAACGGGGAAGCGGAGTACACGCAGGAGTTCGTCGACGTCGACGGCGCCCGACTCGGTGTGCAGGTGTACCCCGAGCCGGCCGGACCGGCGGGCGCGCCGGTCGTCGTCATCTGGCCCGCGATGGGGGTGCGCGCCCGCTACTACCGCCCGTTCGCGGCAGCGCTGCGCGACGCCGGGCTGGCCGTGGTCGTCGCCGACCTGCGGGGCACCGGGACGAGCACTCCCGCGCCGAACCGCGCCGACCGGCACGGCTACAGCGAACTGGCAAGCGACGTCGGCGCCGTCCTGGCCGCCCTCAAGCCACGGCTGGACGGGCGCACCCGACTGCTGCTCGGCCACTCACTCGGCGGGCAGGCCGCCCTGCTGCACCTCGCCCTGCACGGGGACGCCGACGTGGACGGGCTGGCGCTTGTCGCGGTCGGCATCCCCTACTGGCGCGTCTACCCGGGCCGGCGCGGCGTCGGCGTCCTGCCGTACACCCAGGGAATCGCCGCCACCGCGGCGCTGCTCGGGGTCTGGCCGGGCTGGGGCTTCGGCGGGCGGCAGGCGCGCGGGGTCATCCGGGACTGGGCGCACACCGCCCGGACCGGCCGTTTCCCGCACCTGGACGGCACCGACACCGAAGCGGCGGTACGCGCGGTACGCACACCCGTGCTGGCGGTCAGCGTCGACGACGACCAGTACACCCCGCACGAGACCATGGACCACCTGTGCGCGAAGCTCGCCTCGGCGCCGGTGACCCGCCAGCGGTACACGGTGGCGGAGGCCGGCGCGGCGCTCGACCACTTCACCTGGGTGCGCGCCAGCACTCCCCTGGCGGGGCGGATCGCCCGTTTCGCCGGCGACCTGCCGCCGCGCTGAGGCGTCACCGGCCGGGGCACGTGCCCCGGCCGGGCGGCTCACCCGTCCTGGTCCAACGGGGTCGACTCACCGTCGCGCTCCACGCGGATCTCGGCGTGGTCCTTGCGCGGCGCGACCTCCGCCGTGTTCCGGTGCGGGTCGTTGTCCGGGTGCATGAGCACCGCGTCGGTCTTGGGGGTCTTCTCCCGAACCTCATCCGGCTGCGACATCCCGTTCCCCTCTCGGTAGGTGTCCCCCGGCTCTACCCGCCACCGCCCGGACGACTCCTGCCGGCGGCGGTCCCGCACCGCGACGCACCGATGTCCCGACCGTGCCGGTGCGGCCGGGATCGGCCGGCGGGGTGACGGGGTTAGCCGCCCGGGCGGCGGGTAAGCCGCATCGCCCGACACGGCGGAAGGGGATCACATGTCCGAACGACACACCGCACTGCGCTCGATGCACGATCTGGGTCTGGCGGCCTGGTTCGGCGGCTCCCTCATGGGTGCCTTCGGCGTCAACGGCGCAGCGGCGAAAATCAACGACTCGACCCAGCGACTCCCGATCGCCTCGGCCGGATGGTCGAAGTGGACACCCGTCAACGCGGCCGCAATCGGCGCGCACCTGGCCGGCGCGGTAGGCGAACTGGTCACGGAGAGCCCCCGGGTGGCGGCCCAGCGGGGAGTCGGCCGGGCCAGTGCCATCAAGACCGCGTTGACCATCGGCGCGCTCGCGGTCACCGGCTACAGCCGGTTGGTCGGCATGCGGCTGGAGAAGGCGGGCGGCCCGCCGGTGAGCGGCGCGACCGAGCCCAACCAGCAGACACCGGCGAAGGTCGCCTCCTCGCAGCGACAGATGAAGCTGCTCCAGTGGGCGATCCCGGCGCTCACCGGTTCGCTGGTCGTGGTCACCGCGTACATGAGCGAACAGCAGAAGCCCGGTCAGGTGCTGCGGGGCATCCTGAACCGCACCAACGGGATGCGCAGCGCCCCGATGAGCATGGCCAAGATTGGCATGGGCATGGGGGCCGGCAAGCGGCACCTGGCGATGTCCGGACGCTGAGCGTCGGGCCGGCCGGTGCCCCGCCGGACCGTCGACGGCGGGACAGCGGCCGGCCCTGCGCGCCCGCCCACGGTGTACGCCGTGGCGAGCGGGCGGGACCGGCCCGGGGACGGGCACTTCGTCCGCCCGTAGCGGCGGACCGACGAGTGGGGTGGCCATGACCGAGGCACGCAGCAGTGGCGGCGGTGACCGGCCGGAACCGGAGGCGGTCAACCCGTGGGGCACCGGCGACGGTTTCGACGCCGACGCGCCGTGGGGCGCGGACGACGATTCGCCCATGGACGAGGGCAGCGAGGAGACGGCGGTGCCCGAGGGACGGCGTGGCGAACGGCGCGCGGGGGCCCCTGCTGGCCGGTCCGCTCCGGCCGGTCGACACGGCTTCGGTTCGGTCGAGCCCACCCGTACGACGATGGCCGGGCCGGGCGCGCCACCGGACCCGGCGCCCAGCGGCCGGACCTTCCCGGACGACGCGGACGTCACCGAGCGGTCCCAGGACGCGTTGCGCAGCCGGGGTCGGCGCTCCTGACCACCGCGCTGCCCGCGTCCCCCGGTACGGCCGGCAGGGCACGCGGGCAGCGGGCCGTCAGCGGGCGGACACGACCCGGGCCGGGGCGCTGCGGTCGTCGACCGGTCGAGGGGGCGCCGCCGGCGTCTCGACGAGCATGGTCTCGGCGAGCACCTGCGCCAGCCGTGTGGCGTCGCGCTGGGCCTGCCCGGCGCAGCAGTTGTTGAACAGCACGTGCAGGTCGTCGACCCGGTCGGCCAGTTGGGCGAGCCGTCCGGCCCAGTCCCGTAGTTCCGACTCCGCGTACGCGTAGCGGAACTTGTCCTCCTTGTCACCGTCACGCCACGCGTCGCTGTGCCCGTGGAACCGGACGACCGCCGGTTCGGCGGTGAGCGTGAGGATCGGCGGCACCGACGACTGGTGGCCCTGCGGCATGTCGACGCAGACCATCGAGAGGTCGTGTGCGCGCAGCAGGTCCAGAGTGGCCGCCTGGGCGGCACCGTCGAACCAGGACCCGTGCCGCACCTCCACCGCCACCCGCCACGGTCGGCACCGCTGTGCCAGCTCGACGATGCGACGCTCGGCCGCCGCGCCACGCGCCAGCCACGGCGGGAACTGCAACAGCACCACGCCCAGCTTGCCGGCGCCGGCGATCGGGTCCAGCGCCGCGCGGAAGCGGGCCCACAGCTCGTCGTACACGGGCTCGGGCAGGTCACGGCGGCGGACCCGGCTGGGGCCGGAGGCGGGCCGCAGGTCGCGGGGCAGCGCGGCGACAGGCGTCGGGTGACCGGTGAAGAGGCGGAACGCCTTGACGTCGAAGGTGAAGTCGTCGGGTGTCGCGTCGACCCAGCCCTGGGTGGTCTCCGGCACCGGAACGGCGTAGTAGGAGGTGTCCACCTCGACCAGGGGGAACCGGCCGGCGTAGAAGGCCAGCCGGGCGGCCGGCGTGTTGGCCGAGCGCGGGTACCAGCCGGAGCGCAGCAGCGACTGGTCGGCCCAGGACGACGTGCCCACCTTAATCACACCCATGTCATTCAGTGGACAGTCCCGCGCGCCGATCGGCAACCGCTGGCGACCCGGCCGACGTCGTGTCGACGCCGGAATGTCGGTGCCCCTTCCTAGTCTGGCGCGCGACGGACTTCGACAAAGGGGTGACCATGACCAGCACCGCGCAGCTCACCGGGGAACGGGCCGACCTGCTACAGACCCTGCGCCGGCACCGGGGTTTCCTCCTGCACACGGTCGAAGGGCTGACCGACGAGCAGGCCGCCACCCGCAGCACCGTCAGCGAGCTCTGCCCGGGTGGTCTGGTCAAGCACGTCGCGGGCACCGAGGAGCGGTGGATGCTCTTCGCCGTGGGCGGCGCCGAGGCGATGCAGCGCACCGAGATCGACTGGGTGGGTCAGTTCCGGATGGCGCCGGGCGAGACCCTGGCCGGGCTTGTCGAACGTTTCCAGGCGGTGGCCGCGCACACAGACGAGCTGGTCGCCACCCTCGACCTGGACGTGGCGCACCCGCTGCCGCAGGCGCCCTGGTTCGAGCCGGGGGCCAGCTGGACGGTCCGCCGGGTGCTGCTGCACCTCATCGCCGAGACGGCCCAGCACGCCGGGCACGCCGACATCCTGCGGGAGGCGATCGACGGCAGCAAGACCATGGGCTGAGCCGACGAGCGTTCGACGGGGCTGAAGCGCCAGGTCGCGTGTCGCCTCCCGTCCCGCACCTGGCGGATGTGACGCCGCGCAGGTGGGCGGCGCTGAGGGTCACGAGATGGACGCGGATCAGATGGACCAGGAGACCGCCGAGCGGCTGCTCGGCGGGGGTCCTGTCGACCCGTCGGCCGGCCCTCGTCCGCTCGTGCTGCTGCTGTCCGCCGTCCGCGCCGCGCCGCGCCCCGCCGAACTGGCAGGGGAAGGTCTCGCTGTGCAGGCCTTCCGCAGCGCCCGGCGCACACCCCGTGGGGAGGTCGGCCGACCGGCGCCGGGGTGAGCGTGGCTCACCCCGATCGGGTGAGCCACACCGCGCGGACGTGAACCCGTTTGCCGTGCCACGAAGTGGGCAGCCACCCGCAGGCTCAGAGACGGGGGGCGTTCGGATGCGGGCACTGCGGTTGATGGACTGGAAGTCGGAACCGGAACTGGTCGAGGTCGCCCAACCGACGCCCGGCCCGGGCCAGGTGGTGGTGCGGATCGGCGGCGCCGGTGCCTGCCACTCCGACCTGCACCTGATGGACGAGTTCGAGTCGGGGTCGGTGCCCTGGAACCCACCGTTCACGTTGGGCCACGAGAACGCGGGATGGGTGCACGCCCTCGGCGACGGCGTGACCGGGCTGCGCGTCGGGGAGCCGGTCGCTGTCTACGGCCCGTGGGGCTGCGGCACCTGCGCCCGTTGCCGGGTCGGCATGGACCCGTACTGCGAGAACCCGGCCGGCGCGCCGGTGCCCGGCGGCGGTGGCGGCCTGGGCCTGGACGGCGGCATGGCCGAGTACGAGCTGGTACCCGACGCGCGACACGTCGTACCGCTGCCCGAGGGGTTGGATCCGGTGCAGGCCGCACCGCTCACCGACGCCGGGCTCACCCCGTACCACGCCGTACGGCGGTCCTGGCCGAAGCTCCCGCCGGGAAGCACGGCCGTGGTGATCGGGGTCGGCGGGCTGGGGCACGTGGGCGTGCAGATCCTCAAGGCCACCACCGCCGCCCGCGTGATCGCTGTGGACAACCGCGCCGAGGCGTTGCGACTGGCCACGGAGTGCGGGGCGGACCGCACGGTGGCCTCCGGCCCGAGCGCGGCCGAGGAGATCCGGGACGCCACCGGCGGGCGGGGCGCCGACGTGGTGCTGGACTTCGTCGGCGCGGACGCCACGCTGACGCTCGGGGCGGCGGTGGCCCGTACCGTGGGCGACCTGACGATCGTGGGAATCGGCGGTGGCACCCTGCCTGTGTCGTTCTTCTCCGTGCCGTACGAGGTGAGCATCGCGACCACCTACTGGGGCAGCCGACCGGAACTGGTGGAGGTGCTGGACCTGGGGGCGCGCGGCCTGATCCGGCCGAAGACCACCACCTTCGCGCTGGACGAGGCCACGGACGCGTACCGCCAGATGCGCGAGGGCACGCTGGAGGGCAGGGCGGTGATCGTGCCCTGAGCCCGTCGGGTCAGTCGGCCCCGAGCAGGCCACGGACGAAGGCGGCCTGCCCGACGTGTTGCAGATCGTCCTCGACCACGCTGACCAGCCGCACGCCGAGGGTGACGGGTGGGTCCCACGCCTCGTCCACGACCCGGTCCAGGTCCGCCGGGGACAACCCGGCCAGGAACGATCGGGTACGCCCCGACACCGCGCCGTAGTAGTCGATCAACGCTTGGGCGCTCTCCGGCCGCACCGCCGCGACCTGCGCGGGCGAGTGCCCGAAGCCGGTGTCGTCGGGATCGGCGGCGAGGCCGAAACGGCCCGCCCAGTCGCCGCCGACCCAGACCTGCTCGGCGTCGAGCAGGTCGGCGACGGCCTGGTCCTGGATGCGGGTGAGGTGCCAGACCAGCCAGCCGATCGAGTTGGCGCCCGGTCCGGGTTCGTGGCGCAGTTGCTCCGGGCTCAGGCCGTCGACCGCCGCGCGGACGAGGTCGGGCAGCCTGTCGTACGTCTCGGTCAGCAGGTCACTCACGTCCACGGCGCACGCCTCCTGGTCGGTTTCCGAACAGGTACCGCCGACACGGGCGATCAAACCTCTGCCGGCTACGGTGATCACGTGGTCGCGGCGTTGGAGTTGTACCTGGATCCGGACGCCACCCGCCGGATCCGGGTGCTGTGGGACGCGCTGGAGGCCGAGGGCGTGCAGAGCATGCGCTCGCTGCTGGAGCAGCGTCACCGCCCGCACGTCTCGCTCGCGGTGGCGCCCCGCTTCGACCCGGAACAGGTGGCCGCCGCGCTGCGCGGGACGGTCGTGGCCGCCCCACTGCGGCTCGAATTTCAACACGCCGGGCAGTTCGTCGGCCGGGTGCTCTGGCTCGGTCCGGCGCCCACCGCGGAACTTCTGGCGCACCACCGGCTGGTGCACGACCGGCTGGCCGCCGCCGGCATCCCCCTGACCGAGCACTACCAGCCGGGCCGCTGGGTGCCGCACTGCACGCTGTCCATGCGGGTGCCGAACGTGCTGATGGCCGCCGCGGTGCGTCGCTGCCTGGAGGTGCTGCCGGTGGCCGCGACAGTGGTCGGCGCGGCGCTCACCGACCACGCGCGCGGGATCGCCCACCCGCTGCCCTGATCGCCGACCCGAAAGCGGACGATAGCGGAGAATGTCCGGTTTGGCGGGCCGCAGTCGGGAAACCGAAAAGAAGCGGTGCGGACGCGTCCGGGCGTGGGATGGTTCGAGATGGCTGCCGTACCGGTGCGACCCGCTCGCTCGGGCGACCGGCCCGGCGGCGCGGCCTACGCCCGCGCCGCCCGCGGCGGCTTCGACGAGGAGAGGCAGGGCCCCATGCAGGCTCAGCGCAGGCCACCGCGCACGGAGCGGAGCCATACCCGGGACGACCGGACCGGCGGCGGGATGACCGGGGCGGCCACACCACTGACGATCTGGGCCGCCGCGGTGCTGCTCGGCCGGATCGCCGCGGGCGACGACGACAGCGAGGACGAGCGGCACATCCTGCGCGGCATCGAGTGACCCCGACGCACCGGCTCAGAGCCAACCGCGCCGTTTGAAGACCAGGTAGAGGGTGCCGCACACGAGCAGCATCAGCAGCAACGCGAACAGGTAGCCGAACCGCCAGTCCAACTCCGGCATGTGGACGAAGTTCATCCCGTACACCGTGCCGATGAGGGTGGGGGCGAACAGGATCGCGGCCCAGGACGAGACCTTCTTCAGCTCCTCGTTCTGGGCGTAGCTGGCGGCGGTGAGGCTGCGCATCTCCTCGTTCTGCTGCTGCGAGACGAGTGTGGCGTTGACGGTGAGGATGTTCTGCAACAGGTGCCGGAACCCGTCCACCCGTTCCACCACCTGGGTGAGGTGGTCGGTGACGTCGCGCAGATACCTGCGCAGTTCCTCGTCGGTGCCGTAGCTGCCCGCGCCGGCCGCGAGCGCGTCCAACATGGTGAGCAGCGGACGGGCGGCCCGCTGGAACTCGATGACCTCCCGGCTGAGCCCGTAGATGCGCCGGCTGGCGTTCGGGTCACCCCCGAACACCTGGGTCTCGATCTCGTCGATGTCGTTCTCCAGTCCGGCCACCACCGGCGCGTACCCGTCGACCACCTGGTCGAGGATCGCGTACAGGACCGCCTCGGGGCCCTGGGCGAGCATCTGCGCGTCGGTCTCCAGTCGACGGCGTACGGCGGCCAGGTCGGGCGCCTCGCCGTGCCGGACGGTGACCACGAACCCTGGCCCGATGAACAGGTGCAGCTCGGAGAACTCGACCTCCTCGCGCCTGTCGTCGTATCGGGCGGCGCGCAGCACCACGAACAGGGTTTCGCCGTACCGTTCCAGCTTGGGCCGCTGGTGGGCGTTGATCGCGTCCTCGACCGCCAGGTCGTGCAGCCGGAACTCCCGCGCCAGTGAGGTGATCTGGTCGATGTCCGGCCGGTACAGCCCGATCCAGGCCATCGCGCCGTCGCGCTCCTGCAGGCAGCGGTACGTCTCGGCGAGGCCGGACGGCGAGGCGAACCGGTGCCCCCTGAGGTAGACGGCACTCTCCACCATGCCGCCGGTGGGCGGGGCCGGCGCGGGAGGTGGCGGCACGCCGACGGCTGTCGCGTGCTCGTCGAGCTGGCGGCCGAAGCCACCACCCGGGCGGAAGCGACGGCCGCCGACCATGAGCCGCTCCCCTCCCCGGTGGCATCCGCGTCCGGCAGGCCTCGGCCCGAGCGGGCGGATCGGTGCGCGGCGCCGGAGGCGCTGGATCCCCCCTGCCCCGGGGCCGAAACCCGTCCGACCCGCCGGGGCGGCCGGACGGGCACGGGCGGGTTCGGCGTACCTGCGGACGGGCGCGTACGACCAGGCGGATACTCGCGGTGAGCAGGGGCGGAGGACGGGGGAAGCGCCGGTGCGGGTCGACAGGCGCGCCGGGCGGCTGCGCGGCTGGCTGCTCGGCGGCGGTACGGAGCGGGCCGGGCGGCACCCCGGGCCGCACGGCCGCCCGCGGCGGGACCGGCAGCACCCCTGGTGGAGGGTGATGTGCCTGACCGGTGTCGACTACTTCTCGACGCTCGGCTACCAGCCGGGAATCGCGGCGCTGGCCGCCGGGGTGCTGTCGCCGGTGGCGACCCTGGTGCTGGTGCTTGTGACGTTGCTGGGCGCGCTGCCCGTGTACCGGCGGGTGGCGGTGGAGAGCCCGCACGGTGAGGGTTCGATAGCGATGCTGGTCCGTCTGCTGAGCTTCTGGCCGGGAAAGCTGCTCGTGCTGGTGCTGCTGGGGTTCGCGGCTACCGACTTCATCATCACCATCACCCTCTCGGCGGCGGACGCGACGGCCCACATCGACGAGAACCCGTTCCTGCCCGCCGGGCTCAAGGGGCACCAGCTGCCACTCACGCTGCTGCTGGTGGCGTTGCTGGGCGCGGTGTTCCTCAAGGGATTCGGCGAGGCCATCGGGATCGCCGTCGCCCTGGTGGCGGTCTACCTCACGTTGAACGCGGTGGTGATCGCCGTCGCGTTGGAGCGGGTGGTGACGCACCCGAGCGCGGTCGGGGACTGGGGCACCGCGCTGACCACCGGGCACGGCGACCCCCTGCTGGTCGTCGGACTGTCCCTGCTGGTCTTTCCGAAACTGGCGCTGGGTCTGTCCGGGTTCGAGACCGGGGTGGCCGTGATGCCGCACATCCGGGGGGACCGGCAGGACTCCGAGGACAGGCCCTCGGGGCGGATCCGGGGCGCGCGCCGGCTGCTCACCACCGCCGCGACGATCATGAGCGTCTTCCTGCTCACCAGCAGCGTGACAACCACGGTGCTGATCCCGCCCGAGGCGTTCCAACCGGGCGGCCCCGCGAACGGCCGGGCACTGGCCTACCTGGCGCACCAGTACCTCGGCGAGGTGTTCGGCACCGTCTACGACCTGTCCACCATCGGGATCCTCTGGTTCGCCGGCGCCTCGGCGATGGCCGGACTGCTCAACCTCGTACCCCGCTATCTGCCCCGCTACGGCATGGCTCCGACCTGGGCCCGGGCCGTACGCCCGCTGGTCCTGGTCTTCACCACAGTGGCGTTCCTGATCACTGTGGTCTTCGACGCCAGCGTGGACGCGCAGGGCGGCGCGTACGCCACAGGGGTCCTGGTGTTGATCACCTCGGCGGCGACGGCGGTGACCCTCGCGGCGCGGCGACGGCGGCAGCGGGGCCTGACGCTCGCGTTCGGGACCATCGCGGTGATCTTCGTGTACACGACAGTGGCGAACGTCGTGCAACGCCCCGACGGCGTCAAGATCGCGGCGTGTTTCATCGGCGGGATGATCCTGGTGTCGGTGCTGTCCCGGCTGATGCGGGCCTACGAGCTGCGGGTCGACCACGTGGAGCTGGACCCGGCAGCGGCCCGGATGATCGACGAGCGGGCGGCCCGCCGGATCCGCCTCGTCGCGCACGAGCCGGAGCGCCGGGACCCGGCCGAGTACCGCGCCAAGCTGGCCCAGACCATGGCGGACAACGACTTTCCCGACGACGGCGACGTCATCTTCGTCGAGGTGCACGTCACCGACCCGTCGGACTTCGAGACCGCGCTGCTGGTCCGCGGCAGCGTGGCGCACGACAGCTACCAGGTGCTCAGTCTGGCGAGTTCCTCGGTGCCCAGCGCGCTCGCCGCCCTGCTGCTGGAGATCCGCGACCGGAGCCGGCGTCGCCCCCACATCTACTTCGAGTGGACCGAGGGCGGGCCGGTTCGCAACCTGCTGCGCTACCTGGCGTTCGGGCAGGGCGCGATCGCCCCGGTCACCCGGGAGATCCTGCGCCGCCAGGAGCCCGACCCTTGCCGCCGCCCGCACGTGCACGCCGGTTGACCTGCCGGTCGACGGCCCTCGCGGACGGTGAGCGTGGTCATAACGGCTGGACGACCCACCGGTGCCGGCTGCTAGCCTCGGCGCAGGTCATGAGCGCCAGCGCGAAGCCCCGGCTCGCTGGCCGGCAACCCTCCTCCGCGGTGGGGTGCCCCGGGTGAAGACCAGGCACCGGCAGGACGTCGGTGCAAGCGTGGCCTGGCACCCAGGTCAGCACAGACCCGGGAGACCGTATGCGCATCCTCAGCTCCATCCCACCGGCCGACCTCGCGGATCTCCGCGTCGGCCGCCTCTCGGCGGCACTGACCAGGCGTCGGCACGTGGACATGATGCGAATGTGCAGCGCGGCCTGTCGCCGCCGCGCCGCGCTCTGACGCGTCCCTCTTCTCACACCACTTTTCCAGCGGTACGCCCATCGGGCGCACCGTCCGCGGCGCGTACCCGCCGCGGCGCACCCCATCGGAGAGACCTGTGCGATTCCTTCCTGCCCTGACCCGTGTCGCCGCCCTGGGCGCGGCCACCATCCTGGCCGCGACCGCGCTCACCGCCTGCGGCGACGACGCCTCGACCGACGCTTCCGCCAACCCGTACGGCCTGGCGCGGCCGGGTGTCCTGCGCGCCGGCACGCTCACCGACGCCCCGCCGAACGTCTACCTCAAGGACGGTAAGTTCACCGGCTTCGACAACGACCTGCTGACCGCGGTGGCCGGCAAGCTCGGCCTGACCGTCGAGTTCGTCGGTACCGACTTCTCCGCCCTGCTCAGCCAGGTCAACAACCACAAGTTCGACGTCGGCAGCTCCTCGATCACCATCACCGAGGCGCGCAAGAAGACAGTCGACTTCGGCAACGGCTACGACTTCGGCTACTTCGGCCTGGACGTCCCGGCCGGCTCGCCGATCACCAGCTTCGACCAGTTGGCAGGCAAGCGGGTCGTGGTGGTGCAGGGCACCGTCCAGGACGACTACGCCACAGGCAAGCAACTCGACCCGGTGCGGGTGCCGGACTACAACGGCGCGATCAACCAGCTCAAGGCCGGCACCGCCGACGCGTGGATCGCCCCGGCGGAGATCGGCGAGAAGTCGGCAGCCGACAGCAACGGCAAGATCACCGTGGCGGCCAAGCAGCTCAGCCCGGCGCCTACCGCGTACGCCGTGGCCAAGGGCGGCGACAAGCTGCGCGAGGCGCTGAACAAGGCCCTCGACGAGGTCATCGCGGACGGCACCTGGAGCCGTCTGCAGGCGCAGTACTACCCGGGTCGGCCGATCCCGGCGGACTTCACGCCGGGCAGCGGCGCGGTCGCGGCGCCGTCCGCGTCGGTGGCGCCGTCGGCGTCCGCGTCGGTGGCGCCGTCGGCGTCCGCGTCGGTGGCGCCGTCGGCGTCCGCGTCGACCGCGTCCTGAGCGGTAACCGGTGACGAGCGAGCGGGGCGGCAGGAGAGGCGACCGATGGATCCGTTGAGCACCCTGTGGGAGACGTTCTTCGACGCCGACGCCATGCGTGAGGCGCTGCCCGAGATGCTTACCGTCGGGCTGCCGAACACGCTGATCCTGGCGGTCTCCGCCGCCCTGCTCGGCTCGGTGCTGGGCCTGCTGCTGGCCGTCGCCGGCATCTCCCGTACCCGGTGGCTGCGCTGGCCGGCGCGGGTCTACACCGACGTGTTCCGGGGCCTGCCGGCCGCCGCGACGATCCTGCTGATCGGGGTCGGGCTGGCGCCGCTGGGCATGGAGATCTGGGGGCCGGACCCGTACCCGCTGGGCATCCTGGCGCTGTCGTTGATCGCGGCGGCGTACATCGGGGAGATCTTCCGCTCCGGCATCCAGTCGGTGGAGGCCGCCCAGTTGGAGGGCGCCCGCGCCCTGGGTTTCTCCTGGGCCGACGCGATGCGGCTGGTGATCATCCCGCAGGGCATCCGGCGGGTGCTGCCCGCCTGGGTGAACCAGCTCATCGCGTTGATCAAGGACTCCAGCCTGGTCTACTTCCTCGGGCTGGTGGCCAGCCAGCGGGAGCTGTTCCGGATCGGGCAGGACTACGCGGCCACCACCGGCAACGAGTCCGCGCTGCTGCTCGCCGGGCTCTTCTACCTGGCGCTGACGGTCCCGCTGACGCACGTCGTCAACTGGATCGACAGGCGGCTGCGGCACGGCCGGCCGGCCACCGCACCCGTCGACGAGGACGAGGACGACACCCCGGCGCTCGCCGGGGCCCCGGAAGGAGACAGGCGATGACCACCTCGGTGAGCCTGGAGGCGCGCGACGTCCACCTCGCCTTCGGACCGAACCGGGTGCTGCGCGGCGTCGACCTCACCGTGGCGCGCGGCGCGACGGCCTGCGTGATCGGGCCGTCCGGGTCGGGCAAGTCCACTCTGCTGCGGACCCTCAACCGGCTGATCGAGCCCGACCGCGGCGACGTGCTGCTGGACGGCCGCAGCGTGCTGCGCGACGACCCGGACGCGCTGCGCCAACGGGTCGGCATGGTGTTCCAGCAGTTCAACCTATTCCCGCACATGACCGTGCTGCGCAACATCACCCTGGCCCTGCGCCGCCTGCGCAAGCTCGGCGAGGACGAGGCGGACGCGGTCGCCCGCGCCCAACTGGAGCTGGTGGGGCTGGCCGGCAAGGCGAACTCCCGGCCGACGCAGCTCTCCGGCGGTCAGCAGCAGCGTGTGGCGATCGCCAGGGCTCTGGCCCTGCGACCCGAGGTGATGCTCTTCGACGAGGCCACCTCGGCGCTCGACCCCGAGCTGGTCAAGGGCGTGCTCGGGGTGATGGCAGACCTGTCCGGCGCCGGGATGACGATGGTGGTGGTGACCCACGAGATGGGGTTCGCCCGGCAGGTCGCCGACACCGTCGCCTTCATGGACCGGGGCGTGGTGCTGGAGGCCGGCCCGCCCGAGGGGATCTTCGAGGGCGCCGAGCATCCCCGGCTGCGCCGTTTCCTCGCGCAGGTGCTCTGAGAAGCCTCGCTCACCGGCCCGGCGACTGTCACTCGCCGGATCCGCGTCCCAGCAGCCGGATCTCCTCGTTGTCAAGCGCGGCCTGCAACTCCAGCAGCACGAGGTCGTCGATCTCCCGGCTGTCGCGAAGGCGGGTGACCTCCCGGCGCTTGTGGGCGAGGACGCCCAGGCGCAGGTCGCGTTCCAGCCGGCGTTCCTCGGCGGTGTCCCCGCCACTCTCGTTGACGTCGTCCAGGTGCCGCTGGTATTCGGCCTGCAACCGGCGCACCGCCTCCTCCCCGGCGCCGACCTCGGCGGCCACCGTGGGCACCATGGCCAGGCCGACCTCGGTGGCGCGCATCCGGGCCCGCCGGGCCTCGTCGACCCGTTCCGGGTCGCCGGCCAGCCCCGCCCAGCGCACCACGAGCGGCAGGGTGGTGCCCTGGATGAGCATGATCAACACGATCACCAGCGCCGTCACGAAGATGATCAGGTCGCGTTCGACGACCGGGCGACCGGCGACAGTCATCGTCGGGACGGCCAGCGCTGCCGCGAGCGACACGGCGCCCCGGAAGCCGGCCCAGCCCGCCACGGTCCCCACCCGCCAGCTCGACGGTTGCGCGCCCTGCTCCACCATCCGGCGGCGTCGCAGTCTCGCCGACTGGGACGTCAGGTAGATGAAGAACAGCCGGGTGCAGAGGACCACCACGGTGACCACCAGCACGATCACCACGGCCCTCGCCGGCGAGGTGCTCGTGACGCCCCGCACCGCCCGGGGGATCTGCGTGCCGAGCAGCACGAACAGACCGCCGTTGATGAGGAACGTGGACAGGTCCCAGAACGCGTACGCCAGCACCCGGGACCGGGCACGGATCACCCGTGGACCGGCGTAGGCGAGCACCAGCCCGGCGACCACCACCGCCAGGACACCGCTGGCGTGCACCGAGTCGGCGAGCAGGAACGCGGCGAACGGGGTCAGCACGCTCAGCGCGCCCTCGCGCAGCGGATCGTCGAGCCGCTTGCGGATCAGCACCACGGCGAAGCCCACCAGCAGGCCGGCGAGCACGCCGCCGACGCTGGCCCCGACGAACTCCTCGCCGATGCCCAGCACGCCCGGATCCGCGCTCTGGGTGAGCAGCCCCACGGCCACCGCGAAGACCACGAGCGCGGTGCCGTCGTTGATCAGGCTCTCCGCGTGCAGGGTGGTGAGGAGCTTGCGGGGCAACCGTTTGGCCAGACCTGTGACCGCCGCCGCGTCCGTCGGCGCGAGGACGGCGCCGAGCACCCAGGCGGCCTCGGGATTCACCCCGAACGCCTGCGCGGTGAACGACACGGTGACCATGGTGAGCACCACGAGCACCACGGCGAGCAGACCGATCACGGGCAGGTTGGCCCGGATCTCGCGCAGGCTGATGGTGAGGCTCTCCCGGTACAGGATCGCCGGCAGGAAGATCAACAGCACCAGGTCCGGCTCCAGGGTCAACTCGGACAGCGGCGGCGCCAGCCCGAGCAGCACCCCGAACCCGATGAGCAGCACCGGCGGCGCGACCCGGTACCGGCCGCCGAGCGTGGTGCCGACCAGGACGGTGACGCCCAGCACCACGATCAGGACGAGCCCCTGCACGGCGTACCCCCTCGATCCCCGGGCCGACGGCGGACGCGTCGGTGCCTCCATCTGACCGCACCCACCGGCCGGTTCCGACGGAAAGTCCGCAAGTCGCGGTGGGGTCAGGCGGCGCGGGCGCGGGCGGTCACCGCTCGGGCGGTACGACGGTGCCGGCCCGCCTCGTCGTGGCGACCCAGCGCCGCCGCGAGGTCGGCGAGGTGCCCGGCCACCGGACCGACGGTGAGCACTCCGCTGCCCGCGGCCAGTTCCCCGGCCGCGGGCAGCAGCTCGGCGTGGACGCGGTCCATCGTGACCCGGTCGTCGAGCAGCCGCGCCGCCCGGCCGACGAGACAGAGGCGGACCTCGCGCAGCAGGTCGTGCGGCCCCGGCGGCAGTGCCCGCAGGGCCTCCCCGGCCGCGGTCCGGTCACCGGCGGCGACAAGCAGCAGCGGGCGGACCCACGGCTCGTGCGGCCCCCAGTCCAGACCCGCCCAACCCTCGTCGCCCGGCCCCGGGAGCGGACGGTCGTCGGCCAGCCGCAGGCCGAGCAGCGCGAGCGGGAGCAGACCGCGGGTCAGGCCCGGCATGCCGTCACCTGGCAGCCGGTCGGCAGCCGCCCGGTACGCGTCCGCAGCCGCGGCCGCCTCGCCGTCCAGTGCCAGCCGCAGCGCGGCGTACCACCTGGTGAAGACGCCGACCAGCGGCAGCTCGTACCGTTCGGCGAGGCGGTCGGCGGCGCGGGCGTGGGCGTCGGCGGCCTGCCGGTCGCCAAGCGCGCAGGAGGCCTGGACCAGGATCAGGTGACCCGCCACCTCGAAGGTCACCAGCTGGTGCCGGGCGGCCAGGTCGACCAGCTCGGCGCCGATCCGGGCGCGTTCACCGGCCAGGCCGACCCGGTCGAAGGCGTGCATGAAGCGGGCGTTCAGCGCGAACGCCAGCAGCCCGGGGTCACCTACCGTCCGGGCTGTCGACTCGGCCTCGTCGGCCGACCGACGCCCACGGTCGGTGACGGTGCCGCGCAGCTCCAGGGCGAGGGTGCTCAGCAGCCGGCTGCGCCGCGCCGACCCGGTCGCGCCGAGGGCCGCCAGGGCACGCTCGGCGACCTGCGCGATCCGTCCGGAGAGCAGGTCGTCGTCGTTGCGCGTCCAGATCGCCGGCACGTCGAAGCCGGTGAGCACCTCCTCGATCAGCAGGGGGTCGCCGACGGACTCGGCCGCCGTGATCGCCTCGGCCCTGACCCGCCGCGCCTCGGCGAGGCGGCCCGTGACGGCGAGCGCACGCCCCAGACCCACAAGCGCCGTCAACCGCTCGCGGTGGTGGACCCCGCCGGCCCGGTCGTACGCGTCGATCGCCTGCCGCCACAGCCGGGCCGCCTCGTGCGGGTTGCCGCCCCGTTCGGCGTGCTCGGCCGCCGTGCGGGCGTACGCGGCGGCGCGACCGGCGGCGACCGGCCCGCCGGCGCGCAGCAGGTGGTGGGCGAGCGCGGCGGGTTCGACGGGTTCGCGCTGTCGTAGCACCTCGGCGGCGGCACCGTGCCAGGCGGCGCGGCGCGGCGCGGACAGATCGGCGTAGAGCGTGTCGCGGACCAGGATGTGGGCGAAGCGCAGCTGTCCGTCGGTGTCCCGCTCGACGAGGAAGCCCGCCTGAAGGGCGCGGTCCACGGCGTCCAGCACTGTCGAGGGGTCGTCCGCCAACGCGCTGAGCACCTGCGGGTCGAGGTCCCGGCCGAGCACCGCCGCCTGCCGCAGCACGGTACGGGTGGGCGCGGGCAGCTGCGCCAGCCGGTGCCGGATCACGTCGCGTACGCCGGGCGGCACCGCCGCCAGCGCGGCGTCGCCCTCGCCCGCGTACAGCTGGGCCAGCTCCCGTACGAAGAAGGGGTTGCCGCCGCTGCGGTGGTGGATCAGCCGGGCGGTGGCCGCGTCCAGGTCCACTCCGGCGACGGCGCTCGCCAGTTCGCCTGTCGCCGGGGCGGGCAGTCCGGCGAGATACTCGCGCACCGGTTCGAGGCCGGCCGCGCGGGCCAGGGCGGCGGTGAGCGCCGGACTGATCTCGGTGGCCCGGTACGTGCCGAGGATCAGGACCGGCCCGCCGGCCGGTTGCGGCCCGGCCAGGATCGCGGTCAGCAGGTCCAGGGTGTCGCCGTCGGCACGGTGCAGGTCGTCCAGGACGATCAGCACCGGTTGCCGGTCGGCGACCGCGGAGACCAGCGAGGCGACCGCGCGGTGCCTGCGGAACCGTGTGACGCTTGCCTCGCCCGTGGCGGAGTCGTCCTGTTCGTCGACGCCTGTCGAGCCGGCGAGCGCCTCGGTGACCTGCGTCCAGGGCCAGGCCGCCGGTGCGCCCTCGTACTCCGGGCTGCGTCCCCACGCCGTGGCCCATCCGTGCGCGGCCATCTGCCGGGTGAGCGTCTCGGCAAGCGCGGTCTTGCCGGCTCCCGGCTCGCCGCTGAGAAGGGCGAGCACGGGCCGGCGGCGACCGGCGGCGGTGTCGGCGGCCAGCCGCAGCCGGGCCAGCTCCGCGTCGCGGCCGACGAACGGACGCTCCCGCGCTGCCGCGACGGGACGGTCCGCGGTCACGACGGGACGATCGGCGGTCCCGACGTCCGGGGCGGCGTCGAGGTGCGGGGTGAGGTGCGGGGCCTGGGCCAGGATGTCGGCCTCCAGCCGCCGCAGGTCCGGCCCCGGGTCCACACCCAGCGCGGTCACCAGGGCGGCCCGGGCCTCGCGGAGCGCGGCCAACGCGTCACCCTGCCGACCGGCGCGGTACCTGGCCATCGCCAGCAACCGCCAGGCGTCCTCGCGCAGCGGGTTGCCGGCGAGGTGGGCCGGCAGGTCGGCGGCGGCCTCGTCCGGCCGCCCCAACGCCAGCAGCGCCTCGGCCCGCCGTTCGACGGCGAGCATCCGCAGCTCGTCCAGTCGGTTGACCTCCGCGACCGCCCAGGCCTCGTTCGCGCAGTCGGCGTACGCGGGGCCGCGCCACAACCCGAGTGCCGCATCCAGGGCCTCCAGAGCCGGGGCGGGACGTCCCACGGCCAACAGCCGGCCGCTCTCGCCGACTGCCGCCTCGAACCGGTCGGCGTCCACCGCGTCCGGCCCGGCCCGCAGCGCGTACCCCGGTGCCTCGGTGAGCAGGATCCGGGGCGGCGTGCGGGGCGGCCGGTCGGGCTCCAGCGCCCGGCGCAGGTCGGCCACGAAGGTGCGGATGGCGCCCACCGCGCCGTCCGGCGCGACGTCCCACAGGTCGTCGACGAGCCGTTCCACAGGCACCACCCGGCCGTGGGCGATCAGCAGCCGGGCCAGCACGAGGCGCTGCCGGTGCCCCCTGAGCGGGACCGGGCCACTCTCGGTGGCGGCGGTCACCGGCCCGAGCACACCGAAGGTCACCGTCGGAGCGGCAGCCGGCTGCCTGGTCATGGCACCAATCTAGGCGGGCCGGCGCGGACCACTGCCGCCCGGCCGCACTGATCGGACGCTCACCGTCCGCTGATGGCCAGGGGGCAGGCTCGACGACGTACGACGGCGTCCGGCCACCGCGCCGGACCCGCCCTCACCACCAGGAAGGTTCCACCCGTGGACCCCAGGATCAACGGATTCGACTACCAGCGCGTCACCGTCGCCGACGGCGTGACGCTCAACGCCGCCGTGGGCGGTTCCGGGCCACCTGTCGTGCTGCTGCACGGCTTTCCGCAGACGCACCTCATCTGGCGGCACGTCGCGGCCGACCTGGCCGCCGACCACACGGTCGTCTGCCCCGACCTGCGGGGGTACGGCGACAGCGACAAGCCCGTGGACAGCGACGGCACCGCGTACGCCAAGCGCACCATGGCCGCTGACATCGTGGCGCTGGCCGGGGCGCTCGGTCACGAACGGTTCGCGCTGGCCGGGCACGACCGGGGCGCCCTTGTCGCGTTCCGCGCCGGTCTCGACCACCCGGCGGCGATCAGCCAGCTCGCCCTGCTCGACGTGCTGCCCACCCTCGCCATGTGGGACGTGCTGCACGGCGCCAGCGCTGCGGTCGCCTTCCACCTCTACCTGATGGCACAGCCGCCCGGTCTGCCCGAGGAGATGATCGGGGCCAACCCGGACGCCTTCTTCGGTCATTTCCTCGACGTCTGGACCCGCGATCCGCAGGCCCTGCCGGCGGAGGTGCGGGCCTCGTACCTGCGCGCGTCCCGCAACGCTGTCACCTCGATCGTCGCCGACTACCGCGCGTCCGCAGGCGTGGACGTCGCCCACGACGCCGCCGACCGGAGCGCCGGCCGCCAGCTGTCGATGCCGGTGACCGTGCTCCAGCAGGACTGGGGCGCGGCGCTCGGTTATGACGCGGCCGGGCTGTGGCGGGCGTGGGCGCCGGACCTGGCCCACCAGACGGTCACCTGCGGGCACTTCATGGCCGAGGAGGCGCCGGCCGAGGTGGTCGGAGCGCTGCGTGCCCTGCTCGCCCGCCCGACCCACAACCCTCGGTAAGATTTCCGACACCAAGTGCTACGGGCGGCTCGGGCGAAACTGGGCCGCCCGGCTCATTTATAGGCTCTGACCTGCGGAAACGCGACCTTACACCAGGTGGACGCCAACCGGTCATCGGTGATACACAGGCAGATAACGGCAGCCAACGACGGCCAGTCGCCATCTCCTCGCCACCGACCGTTCGCACGAAACCGCCACCCCCACGGGCCCCGCCGCAGGACCGCACCCCCGGTCATCACCGTCGCCACACGGCACCGGCCCGACGGCCGATGACGGATGGGACGGTCCTCGACCAGGGAGTTGCCGTGAGATATCTGCGTATCCGGTCCCGCCACCAGCCGTACGAAGTGGCCGTCCTGGCCACGTCACCGGTCTGCGGCATCCTGATGTTGACCCTCGACGTCCGGCCGACCTCCGTCCAGACCTCCATGCCGGCGCCCGTGCAGGCCGCCTGGGAGATCAGCCTGATCCTGGTGGGGGTGGCCGGGTTGCTGGGCATGCTGTGGCCCGGCCGGCTCTCCACCGGGCTCGGCATCGAACTCGCGTCGGTCACGGTGCTCGGCACCATCACCGGCATGTTCGCGGTCGCCCTGGTGTCGCTGTGGAACCACCAGTCCCTGGTCACGGCGTCCTTCGTCGTCGCGGTGACGATCGGTTCGATCTGGCGGGCCGTCCAGATCGCCGTCGACCTGCGCCGCCTGGTCCGCGCGTGCGAATGCGTGCCCGACCTGCAACTACAGGGGGGTGTCCCGTGAACGCCTCGCCGACGCCCGCCGCGCCACACTGGGTGCAGGTGGCGCTCAGTGTGTTCGGCATCCTCGGCGGCTCGACCGGTCTGGCCGCGATCGCCACCGTGCTGGTGCAGCGGGGCAAGTTCAAGGCCGACGCCGCCGACACCCTCACCGAGGCCGCCCTCACCCTGGTGCAGCCGTTGCAGACCCGGATCACCGAGCTGGAGGGCGAGGCCCTGCACGCCCGCTCGGAGCTGGGGACGCTGCGCGAGCAGGTCAACCAGTTGCAGTTCGTGGTCCGGGTGCTCACCCGGACGCTGGACCGCTGGCGGGCCGCGATCCGCGCACCGGACGCGACCCTGCGCAAGGTTCGAGCGGTGGTGGCGGAATCCGAACGACTGCCCGACGGCGGCTGACCGGCCCGCCACCTCCGGCTCATCGGTGGCCGGCGGACCCGGAGCCGCGGAGTCGCCCGACGAGGTCGCGTACCGCCGCCTGGAACTCGGGGTCGGACTCGCCCGGATGGTGGCCCCGGACCGGTGGTGGCCGATGGTCCCCCGGCGCGGCCAGCAGCTCCCGGGGGTCCCGCAGCCGCCGGTCGACCGCACCGGCCGGGTCGGCGGAATCCGGAGGCGGGTCACCGGGGCGCTTCGGGTAGAAGATCCAACCGCCGACCGGGTCGGTGTCGCGCCACAGATTGAGCCACCTCCACCCGACCCGCTCCCCCACCTCACG
Organism: Micromonospora sp. NPDC000663; assembly: GCF_042898105.1. NCBI lineage: Bacteria > Bacillati > Actinomycetota > Actinomycetes > Micromonosporales > Micromonosporaceae > Micromonospora > Micromonospora sp. NPDC000663. The sequence goes on along the minus strand of NZ_JBIAYR010000001.1, from coordinate 1,541,489 downwards.
CATCACCTCCTCGTTGAGGTAAGCCGGGTAGAGCCGGGCGTACAGGCGGTCCAGCGGCGATCCGTAGGTGAGCAGAGCGACCCGCTGACGCACCTGCGGGGGCAGCCGCAGCACCGCCAGGGCCAGCAACACCGAACCGTGGCTGTGCCCGCACAGCAGCACCCCGGTGTGCCGCCCGGCAAGCTGGATGATCCGGTCGGCCAGCTCCGGCACCGCCCGGTCGGCGTAACTGGCCGGCGCGAACGGGTGGGCGGCCCGGGGCCAGAAGGTACCCAGGTCCCACAGGATCCCGACGTGCCTGCGGAACCAAGCTGTCCGGTACCCGAACACACCGAACGTCAGCAGGGTGAGGACCACTGCGGCGACGAGGTAGGTGCCGGCGGTCAGCCCCATCCCGACGGCTTCGGCGGGCAGCCCGACAACCCGCGCCAACTCCTCCGGTTGACGACCGGTGAGCCCGAGCAGGCTGGTGGCCAGTCCGACCGCCGTGAGAACCGCGTACGTGGCGGCGAGCACGCCCAGCCACTCGGTGAACCGCGCCCGGGCGATGGCCCTGGTGGCCTGCCGCAGCCGCCCGGCCGCCTCCGGCGGTGCGGCGGGAAAGTCGCGGGCGGTGATCGCCTCCGCCGCTCGGCGCCGGCGCGAGCGCGACAGCAGGGCTATCGCGCCACACAGCAGTACCGCCGCGCCCACGTGCAGGAAGAAGGCAAGCAGTGTCCAGCGGTACGGCAGCGGCGGCCCGCCGTCACTGAAGTACCCGCCGAGCACCTCCCCCGTCTGGTAGGCCAGGCCGGCGGAGAGCGCACCGGCCAGACCGACCGCGATCGCCGCGATGACTGCCGCGCCCAGTCCGTGCCGCAGCACGACGCGGCCGTCCACCCGACCGCGCTGCCACAGGACCAGGCCGCTGAGCAGCACCAGCAGTGCCATCTGGCCGAGCAGCACCGTGCCAGCGACCCCGTCGTAGCCGGGTAGCCCGCCCGACGGCGGCCAGTCCCGCTCATCGCGGGCGACGGCGACGAGCGTCGCCACACTCAGGCCGACAGCGGCCACGCCCGTCGCGCGGGCGCTGTGGGTGACCGCCCGCGCGGTAGCCACCTGGTCGATCAGCCCCGGGGCGGCGAGCAGGCCGACGCAGGCCAGCAGCACCGCCGCGCTGAGCACCAGCAGCAGCGTCGTCGCGACGGTCGCGCCGCCGGCGCGACGGGCCACGAGCAGCACGAGGTTGAGGACGGCGAGCGCGCCGGCGACGTGGATGGCCCGCAGTCGTCCCACGAGCGGCTCCACGGCCCACAGTGGGTTGTCGGCCGGTCGGGGCCGGCGGGTGCCGAGCAGCCGGAGTAACACGACCGCGGCGATCGGCACCAGCGCCAGCGCGGCGAGCCGCTGCCCGACGTGCCTGTCGTCGAGCCCGGCCATCGTGTCGAAGGGTCCCCGGCACCGGGTGTCGCCGAGACACCGCCAGGCGACCAGGTCGAGGGCGACACCGGCGACGGCCACCACGTACACCGCTGTGAGGTTGAGAGCGAGGAGGCGGCACAGCATGGCGACGCCGCCGGCGCTGCGACCACCCCTCGGCCGCATCCACACCGCCACGTTGCTCAACATGAACGGCAGCAGGAAGACCATCGAGATGGTCCGGGCCACGGTGCCCGAGGGCAGGTCACCCCACCGGTACGCCTCGACGGTCACCCCGTTCGGGTCGGTGCCGTCCGGCTCGTCGGCGCGGTGGAAGCCCCCGCTGCCGTCGCCGGCGACCTGGCGGGTGTGCGCCCGGTCGAGAATGACCGCCGGCTGCGCCCCCGACACGCCGTGCACCCGCAACTGCACCACGTCGTGCCGTCGCGGTTGGTCGCCGTGCCGCGCTGACCTCTCCGGCATCGGGGTGGCTACCCGTGTCGCCGCAGCTCGGACGCGCCGTCGCCGTTGGCGCGCCACACGAACCGCCGTATGCCGGGCATCCCGTCGACCAGGACGATAAGCAGCAACACCCCGGCGACGGCTGCGCTGTTGACGAGTTGCGGACGCCCCTCGCTGGTCAGGCCGGCCGCCACGATGGCCGGCACACCGATCAGGCGCGCCCAGGGCAGGCTGGCGTCGATCACGGCCGAGAGCAGGATCCGGGCGGTCAGGAACAGTGCCGGGCCGAGGACGCCCACCGCAAACTGCTCCGTGCTGTGCTCGCCCGGTTCGGCGATCGTCATCTCCATGGCGACGGACGTGCCCAGCACCCCGGCGATCATGACGAGGTGCAGGTAGCCGGCCAGGAGCGCCAGCTTGCTGCCGGGCGGGCCCTCCGCCGTGATGGCGGCGCCCAGCCGCGTGCCGGCGGGCACCAGGTAGAGCCGGGCCAGGGCGACCGCGGTCACGAACGCCAGGGCGAACGCCACCGTGCGCTCGTGGTCCAGGTCCGACTGGCTGTAGGTGAAACCGGCGATCAGGATCAGCTCACCCAGCGCGATGATGAAGATCTGCTGGTAGCGCTCGGAGAGGTGTTCCCCGTTCACCTGGAGGTCCGGCCAGGAACTGCGCCCGAGCCGCGGGAACGGCCAGCGCAGCCGGGCCAGGGAGTACTCCAGCAGCAGGGCGAGCGCCCACAGCGCCTCGCGTGCCGGTGCGACGACCGCACCGAGCACCCAGAGCACACCGGAGATCGCGAACCAGATCGCCACCCGCAGGCTGCGCAGCTGCAGTGGGTGCCCCCGCAGTGCCGGGATCAGCAGCGCCCCACGGCCCACATGGATGGCGACGTAGGCGACGGCGAACAGCACGGCGTGCGAGTCGAACGCGGTGGGCACGGCGGAGGCCATCAGCAGACCGCCGAACATCACCCAGAGCAGCAGTACGACGATCAGCGGCGCGCTCGGGTCGAACCAGTCCGCCGACCAGGCGGTCACGAACCACACCCACCAGAGCGCCGCCAGCATCACCAGTGCCTGGAACCCGCCGTTGAGGCTGTGGTCGGCCAGCAGCGCCTGGGACAGCCGGGTCAGCGCGAAGATGAAGGCCAGGTCGAAGAAGAGCTCCAGGAACGACGTCCGGCGAGGGTTCTCGCGCCGCTGAAGCAGCCGCTCGGGGAGGCCGTTCTTCATCGCCCCCCTTCCCGGACGTCGCCCGCCGTCCCAGTCGTACCACCCGGGCGACCGGGCGCGGGCGGGTTCCGTCGAGCCTGGGACGCCGGTGCGGCCGTACCCCTGAGCGGGAAGGGGCTACCGGTCGGCCGCCCGCTCGGCGACCACCACCGAGATCCCGTCGAGGACCCGTTGCAGACCGAACTCGAAGGCGTACTCCGGGCCGTACGCGGCGCCGTGCTGCTGGCCGGCAGCCGTACCGACCCGGGAGGCGGTCGGATAGCGGTCGGGCGTCAGGAACGTCTCCAGCCAGGGCGCGTGCGACTGCCACCACTGGCCGTCGGTCAGGCCCGTGTCCCGTTCCAGGTCGACGACCTCGGAGGCCGAGCGCGCGGAACTCTTCACGTGCCCGAGCACGAGGGTGAGCACCGCGTCCATCTCGACGTCGGTGAGCCCGATGTCGGCGACCGTGCCTAGTTCGTGGTCGTACTTGGCCACCAGGTGCGGCCCGAGCACCGGTCGGGTCGTCTCGGCCCGCAGCATCCACGGATGCCGCTGGTAGAGCGCGAGATTGTCCCGGGCGATCCGCTCCAGCCGGACCCGCCAGTCCCCCTCGACCGCGGGGCGCGGCATCTCGCCGTACGCCGTGTCGATCATGACGTCGACGAGTTCGGCCTTGCCCGGCACGTAGGTGTACACCGACATCGTGCCCACCCCCAGCGCCTCGCCGACGCGGCGCATGGTCAGCGCGTCGAGGCCCTCGGCGTCGGCGATGTCGATGGCCGCACGGACGATCCGGTCGACGCTGAGCCCCTGCCCGGCGCTGCGGCTGGTCGGCTCCCGGGTACGCCAGAGGATGGCCAGGCTGCGGGCCGGGTCCGCGGTCGCCTTGCGCTTACTCGCCATGGTGCGATCATCCTAACAACGCGGGCGTACGACGTACGCCGCGCGGCCGGGCGGGTCAGGTGGCCTCGCTGTCGTCGGTCAGGGTGCGGCCGGCGGCGGCCGGCACCAGGTGCCGCACCTCCGGAGCCCCGTCGGCGCACTCCCGGGCCCGCTCCTCGGCCTCGCGGTCCTCACCGGTCAGCCGGCCACCGTGCTGACGCAGGTGCTCGTCCCAGGACGGCACCAGATACACCTCGACGAACTGGTCGGTGGTCTCGGCCGGACGGAACAGCCCCCAGCGCATCGCACCTGTCCGCTGCCGTGCGGCGCGCACCAGGTCCATGGCCGCCAGGAACGGCCGGGTCCGCTCCGGCCGGACGCTGTACCGCACCTCCACCAGCACCGGCCCCACCCTCGGGTCCGGCTCGTACGCCAGGTGCAGCTGCGGCCAGTAGGCCGCCGGTTCCCGGTTCACCGCCCGCAGGTCGGGAAGCGGCCAGATCCGGCTCGTCACGGTGCCGACGAGCATCAACGCCGCCGCCGCGAGATAGGCGAGGACCAGGCCACCCATGTCGGCCACCAGCCCCCACAGCAGGGCGCCCACCGCCTGCCCGCCCGCGAAGCACACCTGGTAGACGGCCAGGCCACGGGCGCGTACCCAGGCCGGCAGGAAGAGCTGCATCTCGGCGTTGACGTTGGCCAGCACCGTCACCCAGGCCATCCCGGCGGGCAGCAGGGCGAGAAGCACGAGCGGCACCACACGTACCGTGGCGACCACCGCCAGCGCCACGGTGAACACCGCTCCGGCGCCGAACAGGAGCTGGTTGGCCGACAGGCGGGTACGGATCACGGCCAGCAGCACCCCACCGACGACAGCGCCCACCCCGAGGGCGGCCAGCAGCAGCCCGTACCCGCCGGAGCCCAGCCCCAGCCGACGGCTCGCCACCAACGGCAACAACGCCCACAGCGCGCTGGCCGGGATCACGAAGACCAGCGCCCGACGCAGCAACCGACGGACGGTGGGCGAGTGGCGGACGTACCGGCTGCCGGCGCGCAGGGCGGCGGTGAAGCGCTCGGGGACCTCGACCGCGCGGGCGTTGCCGGGCCGCCAGCGCCACAGCGCGTACGTGAAGATCGCGAAGGCGACCGCGTTGAGCCCGAAGACCGGGGCGACACCGGTACGGGCGATCAGCACACCGGCCAGCGCCGGCCCGACCGCCCGCGCCACGTTCACGCTTATCGAACCGAGCGCGGACGCCGACCGCAGCTGTTCCTGCGGCACCAGCTCCGGGATCACCGCCGCCCAGGCCGGCAGGGTGAGCGCCTGCCCGACCCCGAACGCGAAGGTGAGCGTCAGCAGCAGGGCCGGCGGCATCCGATCGGTAAGGGTGAGCAGCGTCAGGGCGATCGCCACCGCGACCAGGAACAGCTGCACGGCGAGCAGCAGGTGCCGGCGGTCGAAGCTGTCCGCGAGCACTCCGGCGGGCAGTGCCAGCAGCAGGACCGGCAGCAGGCTGGCGGTCTGGACCAGGGCGACGAGGGTGGAGGCGTTGGAGTGGTGGATCAGCAGCCACTGCGCGCCGACCGTCTGCATCCAGGTGCCGATGTTGGCGACGAGCAGGGCCAGCCACAGGTTGCGGTAGACAGCTGTCCGCAGCGGCGCCCACGCCGAGGCCGGACGGTCGGAGGGCCCGGCTCCGGCCGTCACCACCGCCCGTCCGCGCGCAGCACGCGCTCGCCTGACACGTACAGGTCGTCGGGTTCGAGCAGCAGCAGGCGGACGACCTCGGTGGCGACCTGCTCCGGTAGGGCGTACACCTCGTCGAGGAACTCGGCACCCACCCGTTCCTGGAGCCGGGTCGGCATCGGCCCGGGATGCAGCTGCATCACCTTGACCCGGTTGCTGTGCTGCGCCTCGGCGAGCGAGTCGACGAGGCTGCTGCCGTAGCTCTTGGTGGCCCGGTACACCGGGATGCCCGGGCGGGGGGCGGCCACCGCCATCGCGCCGACGTAGACGACGTTCCCGTGGCCCTGCCGGTGCAGGTGCTCCAGCGCCTCCCGCAGCAGGTACGTGACGCCCAGGACGTTGATCTCCACGGCCCGCCGGATGTGCTCCACCGGAAGGTCCATCAGGTCGCCGCCGGCCCACATCGACGCGCAGGCAGCCACCCCGTCGATCGTGCCGTAGCGTCCTACCACCTCGGCGAGCCCGTCGCGGACCTGCTGGTGGGAGGAGACGTCACAGACCGCCCCGTCGCAGCCCAGTTCGTCGGCCGTCGAGGCGACCTCGGCCGGCACGTCGCCGAACACCACCACCCGGTGCTCGTCGAGAAGCAGCCGGGCCACCGCGAGGCCGAGTCCGCTGGTACCGCCGACCACCACGAAGGTTCTGGCCCCCATGTCCCTCCCACCGTCGCGAGCACAGCCCACGCCTGTCGCGTGATGGCGCATCGTTCCCGTTTCCGGACCCCGCACACCCGCCCGGCCGGTAGTGCTGGGCATACCGGGGAAGTGGATCTGGACGGCTGGGGCGGCCGTCCGCCCGCGATTAGCGTCTCCGGCATGACCTCGCCCCGTCCCTCCCACCTGGCCGAAGCGCTGCGTCGCCGCGACTGGCTGGTCTCCGTCTGGCCCTGGCGGGCGCTGGCCTACCTGGTCAGCACCGTGCCGATCGCGGGTGTGCTCGCCGTCGGGTTGCTCGTCGTCGGCGCGCCCCTGCTCGCCGCGGTCAACGCGCTGCGGCTGCACGGACGACCGCCGGAGATACCGCTGATGCTGTTCCTGGCGGTCGGCAGCCTCACCCTTCTGGCGCTCGCGCCGATCGTGAGCTTCCCCGTCGGCGCCGTGGAGCGGTGGCGGCTCGGGCTCGTGGACGGCCGCGCCCTGCCGGCGTCCCCGTGGCCGGGCCTGGCCGCCCGGTACCGCACCGCAGCCGGCTGGCGGGAGGTGGCGTACCTGTTCTGGCTGGGCGGGATAGCTCCTGTCGCGTACTGGGTGTTCCTTCTGCTGGTGCTTCTCGACCTCGGGATGGTCACCAGCCCCTGGCTGGTCAGCGACGCCGACCCGGTGGTGGTGTGGCAGCCGATCGAGACCACCGGGGAGGCCGTTCCGTACGCGGTCGTCGGTGTGCTGCTGCTACCGGTCCTGGGGTACGCGGCCGGTCTGCTCGCCGCAGTCCAGGCCGCCGTGGCCCGGTGGGCGCTCGCCTGGCCGGTCGACGCGGCGGCGCTGCGCGAGGTCTCCCGGTCCCGCACCCGCCTGGTCGGCGCGTACGAGGCCGAACGGCGCCGCATCGAGCGGGATCTGCACGACGGTGCGCAGCCCCGGCTGACCAGCCTCACCCTCCAGCTGGGTCTGGCCCGGCTGGACGTACCGGAGGACTCCCCCGCCGCCCGGCCGCTCGCCGTGGCGCACGACCAGGCGCGCGGCCTGATGGTGATGCTGCGGCAGTTGGTGCACGGCATCCGGCCGCAGAGCCTCACCGATCTCGGCCTGGCCGGCGCTGTCCGCGAGCTGGCGGACGCGGCCACCGTCGCGGTCACCGTGCATGCCGACATCGACGGCGAGCTGCCGGAGATCGTCGAGACCACCGCGTACTTCGTGGTGTCCGAGGCGCTGGGAAACGTGGCCCGGCATGCCGGGGCGACACGCGCCGACGTGCGTCTCACCCGGGCCGGCGGCGACCTCGTGGTCGAGGTGTCCGACGATGGTCGCGGCGGCGCCGCCCCGGCCCGGGGCACCGGCCTGACAGGTCTCGCCGACCGGGTCGCCGCCGTCGACGGGCGGCTGCTGCTGTCCAGCCCGCTGGGCGGGCCTACAGTGGTCCGGGTGGAGCTGCCATGTCGCCGGTGACCCGGGTGGTGCTCGCCGAGGACGAGGTGCTGTTGCGCGAAGGGCTCGTCGCGCTGTTGACCCGCTTCGACTTCGCGGTGTGCGCCGCCGTCGGTTCCGCGCCGGAGCTGCTGGACGCTGCCCGGGAGCACCAGCCGGACCTGGTGCTTACCGACATCCGGATGCCGCCCGGTCGACGGGACGACGGGCTGCGCGCGGCCGTGGCACTGCGCGCCGAACGGCCCGGGCTCCCGGTGGTGGTGCTCAGCCAGTACGTGCAGACCGGGTACGCGGCGGCGCTGCTGGACAGTGGCGACGGCCAGCGGGTGGGCTACCTGCTCAAGGACCGCGTGGCCGAGGTCGCCGAGTTCGTCGACACGCTGCGCCGGGTCACCGCGGGCGGCACCGCCATCGACCCGGACGTGGTCCGGCAACTCCTGCACCGCCCGCGTGATCCGCTCGCCGCGCTGTCCGCGCGGGAACGCGAGGTGCTGGCGCTGCTGGCCGAGGGCCGGTCGAACGCGTCGATCGCGGCCCGGCTGCACGTCACCGAGGCGGCGGTCGGCAAGCACGTTGGCAACATCCTGCTCAAGCTCGACCTGCCACCCAGCGACGACACCAACCGGCGGGTGCTCGCGGTGCTCACCTACCTGCGCAGCGACCCGACGGCCTGACCAGCGCCGGGCCGGGAGCGGGGCGTAGATTCGATCAGCGGTACCGCCGCCGCTCAGGGGCCGCGGACCGGCGAGACGGGGGTGCGGCATGGCGGAGGCGCTGCGGGTTGGCCTGCTGGGGTACGGGCTGGCGGGCCGGGTGTTCCACGCGCCGCTGATCGCCGCGACACCGGGCCTGCGCCTCGACGCCATCGTGACCCGCGATCCGCAGCGGCGCGAGCAGGCCCGGCAGCACTTCCCGGACGCCCGCCTGGTCGACGACGCCGACGAGTTGTGGCGTACGCCGGACGCGTTGGACCTGGTCGTCGTCGCGACGCCGAACCGGCAGCACGTGCCGATGGCGCGGGCGGCGCTCGCGGCGGGCCTGCCGGTCGTCGTCGACAAGCCCCTGTCCCCCACGGCTGCCGAGGGCCGTGCGCTCGTCGACGAGGCATCCGAGCGTGGGGTGCCGCTGACGGTGTTCCAGAACCGGCGCTGGGACGGCGACTTCCTGACCGCCCGCCGCCTGGTCGAGCAGGGCGAGTTGGGGCGGGTGCTGCGCTTCGAGTCCCGGTTCGAGCGTTTCCGGCCCACGATCAAGCCGGGCTGGCGGGAACTCGCCGGTCCCGAGGAGGCCGGCGGCGCCCTGTTCGACCTCGGCGCGCACCTCGTCGACCAGGCGGTGCAGTTGTTCGGCCGGGTGGACCGCGTGTACGCGGAGGTGGACCGGCGGCGCGCGGGTGCCGCCGTGGACGACGACGCCTTCGTGGCGTTGACCCACGCCGGCGGGGTGCACTCGCACCTGTGGATGGGTGCGGTGACCGCGCAGCTCGGCCCCCGGCTGCGGGTGCTTGGCGACCGGGCCGGCTACACGACGTACGGGCTGGACGTGCAGGAGGCGGCGCTGCACGACGGCGGCCGACCGGACCAGCCGGGCTGGGGCGAGGTCCCGCCGGAGCGGTACGGCATGTTCGGTGTGGACGGTGACCTGCGGCCGGTGCCGACCGAGCCGGGCGCGTACCAGAGCTTCTACGCGCAGGTGGCGGCGGCACTGCGCGACGGCACGCCGATGCCTGTTGACCCACGCGACTCGGTCGCCACGGTCGAGCTGATCGAACTGGCCCACCTGTCGGCGGCCGAGGGCGCGGTGCTGCCGGTCCCGACCGCCTGAGCGGCGCCTGCCCGAAAAACCGGTGGAGTGGCGCCGCTCTGCGCCACTACCGTGCGGCGCAACCACGTCGTCCAGGTAAAGGGCCGGCCGTTGTACACCCTGTGAGACCTCCCGAGCGCTGATCTGTCGCGCGTCGCGCATCTGCGCCGCGCTCCTTCTTGCTGCGGACTTCTCACTGAAACCGGTGTACCTCTGTGCTCACAACCTGGGCCGTCGTGCCCACCTGCCTGCCGCTCGTACGCCGCCGTTGCCGCGCGTGTGCGTCCGAGCTCCTTCGGCCAAGCGGCAAATTCCGCGTCAACGCCAACCGCAAGCTCATCGACGTCTGGATCCTCGCGCTCTGCACCGTCTGCGGGGAGACGGCGAAGCTCACGGTCCTGGAACGGGACACGGTGCGTTCCATCCGACCGGAGCTGCTGGACCGGCTGCACGACAACGATCCCGGTCTGACCGCCGAACTGCTCCAGGATCCGGACGTGCGGCGCCACAACCGGTTCGAGCTGGACTGGACCGATGCCTGGCGGCTCGACACGGACGGACCGGATCACCTGGACCACGACAGGATCGACGTCGAGGTCCGCTTCGCCGCCCGGATCCCGGTCCGCCCCGTACGACTGATCGCCGACGGGTGCGGCCTGTCGCGCGGGGAGGTCGAGCGGCTGATCACGGAAGGGAGGATCGTGTCGATGGCCCGGCTGCTGGGGGGCACGCTCTCCGGCGACTTCACCTTCACGCTCAAACACTGATCCGTCGTCGACAACCCGGGGCCTGTCCGGCACGATCCGCCGGGCGGGCCCTGGCCCGTGTCTCACCGGGCGCGCAGGCGGGTCGCGCCGTCCGTACCGGACAGGGCATAGTGGCCGGCGGCGCCATCGACCGATGTTGCTCGCTCCTGGAGAGGGTGGTGGAAAGTGACGCGCTCAGGTGTCCGCTGGACGGTGGCGGCCGCATTGATCACGCTGGCCGGGGGGACGCTCGCGGTGTCGGCGGTACCCGCGACGGCCGCCCCGGAGACCGTCCGCATCCTGAGCGTGTCGGCGGAGAACGTGAAACCCGGCGAGAAGGTACGCGTGCGGTTCAGCGTCACCAACAACGGAAGCCGGGCCGACAAGGCCATCGTGGTGGTCGGCGGTGGTCTGCCATGCACCTCCGGATGCCGGGCGGAGCCGAAACTCGCACCCGGCCGCAGCCAGACCTTCGACGCGACAGTCGTCGCCCCCGCCGCTCACCCGGGCGAGACCACCGGCCTCAACATCTCGATCGGCGTGCGGCTTGCCGGGGAGAACAGCTATGCCTACAAGATGGTCTACGTCCACGGCCCGGGCGCGTCGCCGTCCGGTGGGGACAAGCCGGCGGCAGGGGTGAGCGGGGTCTCCGGCCGGGTGCGCGACTCCGACGGGAAGGCGATCGGCGGCGTGGCCCTGACCATCCGGGACAGCGCCGGGCACGAGTACCGGACGACAAGCGGAGGCAGCGGCCAGTTCTCGATCACGGCGAGCGTCGGCAGGACGATCGCCGAGGGCCCCATCACGGTTCGCGCGGCAATGGACGGCTACCGCGCCGCCAGCACGACCGTACGGGGCACCGCCGGCGCCGTCGCGACAGTGCGGCTGACCCTCTCCGCGGTGCCGGCGCCCACCACGGCGTCGTCGTCGCCCGCCGTGGAGGCGAGCGCGCTCGACGCGCCGGCCGACGGTACCCCCGAGGCCGCGTCGCCCGCCCTCAAGGCGGTAAGCGACGGGCAAGGCAGTTCGGCGCTGCCCTTCGTCCTGGGCGGCCTACTGGTCGCCGCCGGCCTGGGCACGCTCGTACTGCTGGTGATGCGTCGGAGGAAGGCGACGGAGGCGGGGGTTCCTCCGACGACCCAACTGCCGGCGTCGGCGGGCGGGAGCATGGCCGACGCGCCGACAGCGGTGCTCAGGCCCGTGGGTGGCGGGAGCATGACCGACGCGCCGACAGCGGTCCTGCACCGGCCCGTGGGTGGCGGTTTCCCTGGCACGTACGGCGGACCCGCACAGGGTGGGACCCACCAGGACGGCCACCGAAGTTGAGAGTTATTCGGCTTCCCGCTCGGAGAGGGCGTCGTCCGGCACCCGGGCGTCGTCGTCGGTAAGCGTGTCGTCCGACGAGTGGGTGAGGTTCGCGAGCCGACGCTCGGCCTCCCGGGCCTCTTCGTCGACCCGGGAGTTCTCCTCGTCAGGACCTTGCGACATGGGCGACCTCCATCGGGCACGGACGCCTCGGGTACCCGGCCTGACGGCGGGGACACGGAAAACGGGAGGTGTCTCGAAGGCCCGGAGGCGCACGGGCGGGGTGAAAAGCCGTGCGCCGGGCCGGTCGGCGGGTGCGCCCGGGCACAAGCCCAGGAGCGGTGCCGGCCCGGCCCGGCGCCGGATCAGCGCTGCTTCAGCTCGCGCCAGGATGGGTGGGTGCCGCGCCAGGCGTCGGCGAGAATGGCCGCCGAGGCCCGGCTGGGGCACTGCTGCACCCGCTCACGGCCCGACGCCCCACCGATCTGGGCGCGAACCTCCCAACCCTGCCCATCAGTACGGATGTACACGTCCCGGCGCCCGCGCGGGGTCGTGTCTCCGTTCCACCAATGCTCCTCGACCTTCATTCGCCGACCGTATAGCAATTCCCGCGCCGAGGGTACGGCGCAGGAGGGCTCAGACCAGGGCAAGAGCCGCATTCCAGGCGTATTTCGGGCCAAGCGTTGACAGTTCGAAACCACAACGGCGGATCTTCCCCTCCTGACTTGCAGATCAGGAGCACGTCGGACCCGCCCGGGCGGTCAGGCCCGGGTGGTCAGGAGGTAGTCGTCGGCCTCGGGGCTCCACCGCAGGTCGAGTACGCCGGCGGTGGCGGCGGCCTTGCAGAACTGAAGGAAGCTGCGGTAGCCGAGCTTCTTCTCGCTGAAGTCGGGGCGCGCCCGGCGTACCTGGTTCTTCAGGCCGGACAGGGCCACCGGGTTGCCGCCGCTGCCCAGGTCCGCCACGACGCCCCGGAGCAGGCCGAACGCCACCTCTCGGTCGCCATGCTCGGGCAGCGAGACCTCCGGGTCGCCCTTCGCGGGGCCCTCGGCCAACTCGATCACGTTGCGCTCGGCGAGGTGGCGCAGCAGCTCGCCGAAGGTGCGGAAGCCGTAGTCGGACTCGCTGAACGTCGGGTCCTTGCGCAGCAGGGTGCGCTTGAGCCGGGAAGCGGTGACCTCGCCGTTGGCGCTGCCCTGCAGCCCGGCCACCGTCTGGGCGACCTGCACCGCGAGGGCGTCCACGTCACGGCCGGGTTCCTCCCCGGCGGGGCGACCGTCCACGTCGGGTTCCGGCTCGTGCTGCCGCTCCGGCTCGGACGGACGCTGGTCCGGGCCGGCCTGCCGAGCGGCGGGGCGGGCACGCCGGCCGCGGGCCGGCGGGATGTCGACGCCCTCCAGCCGGTCGTAGTAGAGGAACTCGTCGCACGCCGGGGGCAGCAGCGCCGACGTCGACCCCTCGACCCCGACCCCGATGACCCGCTTGTTCAGCTCGCGCAGCTTGTGCACCAGCGGCGTGAAGTCACTGTCACCGCTACAGATGACGAAGGTTGAGATGTAGTCGCGCTCGAACGCCAACTCGATCGCGTCGACCGCCATCTTGATGTCCGCCGCGTTCTTGCGGGACGCGCCCATCCGCTGGGGGATCTCGATCAGCTCGACGTGCGACCGGGTGAGCATGCGGCGGTCCTCGTCGAAGTACGACCAGTCGGCGTACGCCCGGCGCACCACCACCCGCCCCCGCTCGGCCAGCGCGTCCGCGATCGGCCGGAAGTCGAAGTCCGCGCCGCCACGGTGGTCGCGTGCTCCCAGCGCGAGGTTCTCGTAGTCGAGGAAAAGGGCGATCCGGTCTTCTTGATCCACGCGGCCCAGCGTACGCCGGCCGTGGGCCGTCCGGGCGCAGGCGAGGCGCGACACCTCAACTCACCGATCGTCCATTTCTTGCGATAAGACAGTCGCCTATTTTCGGTGTTTGATTGTCGTCTTGCAGAGGACTGTCCCGTGCTGCATCATGCAGATCAATGTCGGGCGTCGAGGGACGCCGGGCGGACCTCCACCACCATCCACCCAGGAGGGTCACCGATGTTTCGCAGCCTCATGCCGCCACGGGGACGCCCGGGCCGGCCCACCTCGGCGGCGGTCGCGCTCGCGACAGGCCTCGCCGTGCTGGCCGCCGCGCCCGCCGTCGCCGTCGCCGCTCCGTCCGCGTCCGACGCCGCGCGGCCGGTGGTCACCCGCGCCGCCCTCGATCCTGCGCTCGTCACCGGGCGCGGCGCCGACGTCGACTTCGTCGAACAGGAGGCGGAGAACGCCCGCACCACGGGCGAGGTCATCGGCCCGGACCGGTCCGCCTACACGCTGCCCGCAGAGGCGTCCGGTCGTCGGGCCGTCCGGCTCACCCCCGGCGAGTACGTGGAGTTCGTCCTGCCCAGCGCGGCCAACGGGATCACCGTGCGGTACAGCATCCCGGACGCGCCCTCCGGCGGCGGGATCACCGCGCCGCTGCGGGTCGCCGTCAACGGCACGCACGTGCGCACCATGACGCTGACCTCGCAGTACTCGTGGCTCTACAACCAGTACCCGTTCACCAACGACCCGCAGGCCGGGCTGCTGCACCCGGACTGGTGGATCACCGAGTGCCAGTGCGTGCCGTCGGCCACCACGCCGTACCCGAGCATCAGCAAGCCCTTCCGGCCCACCCACTTCTACGACGAACAGCGACTGCTGCTCGGGCGCACCTACCGGGCCGGTGACCGGATCCGGCTCACCGCGCCGGCCGGCAGCGCCGCCGCCTGGACGGTCATCGACCTGCTCGACTCCGAGCTCGTGGCGCCGCCGCGCATCCGCCTGCTCGCGGCTAACGTGCTGGCCTTCGGCGCCGACCCCACCGGCCGGCGGGACTCCGCCGACGCCCTGGACCGGGCCATCACCTTCGCCCGGCGCACCCACCTGAAGGTGTACATCCCGCCGGGTACCTACCAGGTCAACAGGCACATCATCGTGGACGACGTGACAATCGAGGGCGCCGGCAACTGGCACACCGTCATCAAGGGTCGCGAGGTCGCCCTGCCGACCCCCGCGCGGGACGGCTCGGTGCACACAGGTGTCGGGTTCTACGGTCGCGACGCCGCCGACGGCGGCAGCCGCAACGTCCACCTGTCCGGCTTCGCCATCGAGGGCGACGTGCGGGAACGCATCGACACCGACCAGGTGAACGCGATCGGCGGGGCGATGAGCGACTCGACGATCGACGGCCTGCACCTGCGCCACACCAAGGCGGGTCTGTGGTTCGACGGCCCGATGCGCAACGTCCGCGTCACCGACACCATCGTCGTCGACCAGATCGCCGACGCGCTCAACTTCCACACAGGCGTCACCGACTCGCTCGTCGCGCACACCTTCGTCCGCAACACAGGCGACGACGGCCTGGCGATGTGGTCGGAGAAGACGGCCAACGCGCGCAACACGTTCGACCACAACACCGTGCAGTCGCCGACGCTGGCCAACGGCATCGCCATCTACGGCGGCACGGACACCACCGTCTCGCACAACCTCGTCGCCGACCCGGTACGTGAGGGCAGCGGCCTGCACGCCGGTTCCCGTTTCGGCGCGGAGCCGTTCACCGGGCACCTGCGGTTCACCGACAACACCACGGTCCGCGCCGGCACGTACGAGCTGAACTGGAACATCGGGCTGGGCGCGATCTGGGTCTTCGCTCTGGACCGCAGCATCGACGCGGCGATCGAGGTGACCGGGGACGCGTACCTCGACAACACCTACAACGCGATCATGCTGGTCAGCGACTGGCCGGTGAAGGACCTCTACTCGATCAGCGACGTGCGTTTCCGCGACGTCCGGGTCGACGGCACCGGCACCTCGGTGGTCAGCGCCCGCGCGGCGGGGTCGGCCTCGTTCGCCAACGTGGACGCCCGCAACGTGGGAGCCGTGGGCGTCAACAACTGCGGGTCGTTCCACTTCACCCCGGCCGGCTCGGAGTTCAGGTTGACCGACCTCGGCGGCAACGACGGCGGCTGGCTCGCGCCGTGGCTGCTGCCCAACACCATCACCTGCGACGACCGGCCCCCGGTGTCGCCGCCCCCGCCTCCGTCACGGTGGTGACCACGGTGGGCGGCCCGCACAGCCGGGCCGCCCACCGCGTGGTCAGGCCAGCCGGGTGTACGCCAGCGGGATGCTCGTCGGCTGCCCGTCCCACCTGCCGAGCAGGGTGGGTCCGGCGGGTTCGGCCGGGACGGGCCGGCGGACGACGACAAGCTCGACGGAGTCGGTGACGATCACCGTGTCGTCCCCGTCGACCACCTGACGTACGACGCCGACCGGTGCCACGTCGGCGTGCCCGGCGCCGGTGACGGCGACGGTCATCGTCGGCTCGCGCACCTCACGCCGCCCGTCGACCTCGAAGTACTGTTCCGCCTGACCGGCGCCGGTCAGGACGGCGTGGGCCAGCGCGGCGACGTACACCGGGTCGGCGCAGCCGTCGTACACCCAGCGGGTGCCGAGCGCCGAGTGTTCGGTGGTGCCGAGCAGCGAGTCGTCGGCGCCGTCGAGCGGCGCGTCGCGGTAGGTGAGCGGGACGTGGTGGACCGGTCCGTCGGCGGCGCCCACAAGCATCGTCTCGACGCCTACCGCGCCGGCCGGGTCGTCGAAGCGGTAGGCGCCCCGGCTCACCACGGCGGCGCCGGCCGACCCCTGGTACCAGGGTCGGCCGGGCAGCCAGGTCGCCAGCAGGTCGAGCTTCGTGGGGCGCAGTGTCGCGCGGTGCAGCAGTGCCATTCCGGCAGCCTAGGTCACAGGCCCGCGCAGGGTTTCCCGTCGATCGTGCAGCTCTCCGGTTCCCGTGCCTTGGGCCGGCTGTCGCGCACGTCGAACCGGAACGTCTGTGACCCGCCGGCCGACACGGCGGGCCCGGTGAACGTGATCGTCCGCCCGTCCTGCCGCCAGGTGGCGTCGTCCACGTCGTCCACTGTGGTGCCCTCGGCGAGGGTGACCACGACCGACCAGTTCGCCGCCGGTGCGCCGCCCGGGTTGTCCACCACGATCTCGCCCGTGTAACCGAACAGCCGGCTGGAGTCGGTCTCGTAGCGGGCCACCACCACGACCTGCGGCGAGGGCGGCGGGGCCGACGAGGGCGTCCGTGACGGCTTCGCCGACGGCGTGCGGCTCGGCCGGGCGGTCGCCGAAGCGACGGTCCGCGACGGCCGCGCCGACGGGGTCACCGTGGGCGCGACGGTGGGGGCGACGGCCGTCGCGCTCGCCGACGGTGTGCCCGTCGGGGCCGGCGCGACTGCGGGCTCCGACCCGGTCGGCAGCGCGATCCACGCGGCCGTGCCCGCCACCAGGACAGCCCCGCCCACCACGGCCACAAGCGTGCGCCGCCGCCGTCGGGGACCGGCCGACGGGCCGCCCGCACCGATCACCGGCAGTTCGGTTGTCATCCCGGCCTCGCCCCGGCGCAGGTCGACCTGCTGGAAGGCGAGCCAGTCGAGAATGGCAGGCAGGCGTACGGTGAGTGCCTGCCGGAGTTGCTGCTCCCGCGCCTCGTGCTGCTCGGCCGACCAGGCGCCGTGCGTGGTGACCTCCCGCACCGCGAGTCGCGAGCCCTCCCTGGTGGCGGTGACGGCACAGGTCAGCTCGGTGAGCCGGCCGGCCTCGTCGCAGCGCAACGAGAGCAGTTCCGGCGCGTTCCGCTCGGTCACCTCGACCTCGACGTCGGCGTCGAAGCCCGGCAGGCCGGACGTGTGCAGCAGCAGCCGGTCCGGCACACCCTCGACCGTCTCGGCCTCCACGAACCACCTGCCGAGCAGCTCCAGATCCGTCAGGGCGAGCCAGACCCGGTCGGGCGGGTGGGACAGGTCCACCTGGGTGCCGATCTCGATCACGGCGAGACTCTAACGGGTTTCCCGTCCAGTGCCGTCCGCCCGCCCGGCTCAACTGTGCACGCGCTGGTCAGCCCCAGTGGGTCGACCGCCGCACCGCTCCCTCCAGGGCCGCCCGGGCGTCGGCGCTCAGCTCGGCGAGCAGGTCGGCCGCGGGCATCTCCCGGGCCAGCGGGTGCGCCTGACCGGCCCACAGATTGGCGACCGACGCGTCCCCGTCCCGCCGGGCGGCGGCGAGCAGCGGCCGGGTCAGGTGCAGCACCTGCGGGTAACCGACCGGCGCCGCCGCGTCGTGCCGCCGCAGGAAGTCGTTCGCCACTCCCCTGGCCCGCTTGCCGGTGAACGCCCGGGTCAACGCGGTCGGGTCGGCGCTGGCCACCGCCGCCCGGTGCAGGGGCGAACTGCCCGCCTCCGGACAGCGCAGGAAGGCCGTACCGAGCTGGGCGGCGGCGGCCCCGGCGGTCAACACGGCGGCGACCCCGGGACCGTCGGCGATGCCACCGGCGGCCACCAGCGGCCTGGCGCACCGGGCGGCGGCCAACCGGAGCAGCGGCAGCAGCGCGTAGTCGTCGTCGTCCGGCACCCCACCGCGGTGCCCGCCCGCCTCGGTGCCCTGCACGACCACCGCGTCCACACCCAGCTCGACGGCTGCCGTGGCGGCGTCCGGCCTGGTGACCGTGGCCCACACCTCGGTGCCGCGCTCGCGCAGGGCAGCCACCGCCGCCCGGTCCGGCAGGCCGAACACGAAGGACACCACGGGCACCGGGTCCGCGAGCAGCGCCGCCAGCTTCTCGGGGTACGCGTCGTCGCCGCCCACCGGCTCGCCCAACCGCACGCCCTGCCTGTCGGCCTGCGGCGCGAGCCGCTCGGCGTACGCCTCGATCGCGGCCTGGTCGACCGGGCCGGCGCTGGGCAGGAAGACGTTGACCCCGAACGAGCTGTCGGTGCGGGCGCGGACCTGCGCGACGTCGGCGACCAGCCGTCCGGTGTCGATCATCCCGGCGGCCAGGAAGCCCAGGCCACCGGCGGCGGAGACGGCCGCGACGAGTGCCAGGGTGGACGGCCCACCGGCCATCGGGGCGGCGACGATCGGGTGACGCAACGTGGACAGGACGGACATCCGCCCATCCTGCCGCACCTGACGCGCGCCGGCGGACGAGCCGCCGGTCACCGCCTGTCGGTGTGCCGCCGCCACAGCACACCGCCCACCGCGAGGAGGCCCAGGAGCGTCCCGGCCCCGGCCGCGAGGGGCCAGATCCGGCCGCCCCCGTCGGCCTGCCCGGCGGCGGGGACGGCAGTCGTGGGCGCGGGCGTGGGGGCGGTGGTGGATTCCGCCGGCTGCGGGGCGGCGGTGGCGGGCGCGACCGCGTACCGCAGGATCGTCGGGCGGATGCCCGGCTGGTCGGCGGACTCGGACACGGTGAGCAGCGACCGTCCGTCCCGGCTGTAGGTGATCGACTCGCCCTGGGGCTCGTCCGGCAGCGCGATTGCCCTCGGGACGCCTGTGGTGAGCGCGGCGACCACGTCACCGTCGGGCACGTCGTACTCGAAGGCGTCGGCGTAGGTGCGCAGCACCACCCGACGTCCGTCCGGCGCGTTCGCCGCGCCGGTGACCACGCCCCGGCCGAGGAACGAGAACGGGTTGCTCGTGGAGCTGGACGGCAGGACCACCTGGCCGACCGAGGCCAGCGGCGTCGTCGCGCCCGGTCGCAGCGCGGCGGTCGGCGCGTACAGGACGGCGGTGCCGCTGCCACCCTTGGTGATGATCAGCGGCCGGCCGTCGGCGTTGAGCAGCAGCGCCTCCGCGTCGTGCGGGCGGTCCGGGTACGCCATCCGGAGCAGCACCGGCTCGTCCGCGCCCGGCGCGAGCCGCCACAGGGCGATCGTCTCCCGCGTCCGGTCGTTGTCACCGGTGTCGGCCACCCAGATGGTGCCGTCCGCGCCGATCGCCAGGTCCTCGGTGTCGCGAGGGCGCGACGGGTAGCTGACCGTCCGCGTCACCGTGCAACGGCGGTCGAGGTGGAAGATCCGGCGACGGGCCTCGTCGTCGGCGCCGTCGTTGACGACCACGTACCCGTCGTCCGTGGCGACCATCCCGGAGATCTCGGTGAGCCGGTCGTCCCGCACCTGGCACACAGGTGCGGGGCCCGCCGCGCCTGCCACACCGGGCGCCAACGCCACGGCCGGCACGGCACCGACGACAAGCGCGCCGAGCACCGCTGCCGCGCGGACACGCCGCCCCCGGGTCACCCGCCCGCGTACCCGCATCGCCCGCCTCCTCGTCGCGGCCACGTCCCGGGCCGTCCCGCCCATCCTGGCTGATCCCGACCACCGGCGTGGTCATCTCGGCGCCGGGTCCCCACCCTCGTCGATGTACTGTCACCCGGCCGGATTTCGGACGTGAGGGACCTGACTGTCGAGGTGCGCCGCGCGCCACCCCCGGCGGTGGTGCCGGCAGGTGTGCTCGGCACGGTGCTGGGCGCGGCGGCCGCCTGGGCGAGCCGCAACCGGCCTGGCATCCGCTGTGGGAGTGGCTGGGCCAGCCGACTACCGGGTGGACCAGCGTTGGGCGCCGGTGCCGTTGCAGGTCCAGAGCTGCACAGTCGTGCCGTTGGCCGTACCGCCGGAGATCACGTCCACGCACTTGCCGGCGGAGGTGAGCACGATGGCCCCGTCCGTGCGGAAGGTGAAGCGCTGGGCGGCGCTGCCGTTGCACGTCCAGATCTGCACCCGGGTGCCGTCGGCGCTCGCCCCGCCGTTCACATCCAGGCACCGGTCGCCGTAGACCCGCAGTTCGCCGGCGGTGGTGCGGGTCCACCGCTGGTTGGCGCCGCCGTGGCAGTCCCAGATGATGGTCGGGGCGCCGGCGGTGGTGCTGGCGCCCGAGACGTCCAGGCAACGCCCGGAGCCGGTGTTGACCAGGCCGACCGGGGTGCCGACCGGCGGGCCGCCGGCCGGGGTCAGGCTGCCGGGCACCGAGCGCAGCGCGTCGTACCAGCGGGCGGCCATCTTGTCGTACCCGCCGGCGTTGGGATGGACACCGTCGGCGAGGTCGGCGGTGGTGAGCGCGGCGTGCATGTCGACCAGGTGCACCCGGCTGCCCTTCTGCGCCACGATCCCGGGTATCGCGGCGTTGTACGCCTGCACCCGCACCTCCCGGGTCGCGTCGGACTCCGGGGTGATGGTGGCGACGAAGAGTTCGGCCTCCGGAGCCGTCGCCCTGATCTTGTCGATGAGACCGGAGAGCCGGGCCGGCGCGTTGGCCAGGTCGTAGTTCTGGTTCACGTCGTTGGTGCCGATGTGCAGCAGCACGGTACGCGGGTCGGTGGCCCGCAGCCAGGTGACGATGTTGGCGTCGAGCTGGTCGATGCGCCAGCCGGAGTGCCCCTCGTGGTCGTGGTCGCCGAGGCTCGCGGGCCCGTTGAACCCGGAGCCGACGAAGTCGACCGTGTAGCCACCGCCGGCCAGGCGCTGCCACAGGTTGATCCGGTACCCGCCGGGCACGTTGTACCCGTCGGTTATCGAGTCACCCAGTGGCATGACGCGTACGCCGCCGTTCGACTCGGCCTGCGCGGGTGCGACCTGGGCGAGCGCCAGCACGGCACCGAGGACGAGCCCGAAGCCGCCGGCGGCGGCCCGTCGTGCGTTCCATCGCATGGTGTTCCCTCTCGTCGCGGGTCGTCCGGTTCGCGGTGACGCGCCGACCGCCGACCGACGGCCACACCGGGACAATTGATCGATGCTTTCCGATGAGAGGGGTGGCCCGACAGCCGCCCGGGCAGGCACGCGAGCCGAACGCCGCCCTGGGTGCGCCGAGCGGTCACCCGCCGTCACTGTCCAGTCGCGACGGCGCGGGGTTACGTGCCGGCCCCACCCCCGGTACGGTCCGACGTGACAGCGGTCACGGCGGACCGGGTGCCGGCGCTCCCGCCGGCCCGGTTGTCCCACGCCGTCCGGCCGCACGGCACGTCGGAAGGGGCGCGGGGTGCGGATCAGAGCGGGATTGTGTGTGGCGGCGCTGGTCGCGGCGGGAATGGCTGTCGCCACACCGGCCACCGCCGCGCCGGCCGGCAGCGCCACAGTGGTGCCGATCCAGGTCACCGGCGACCCGGCGAAGCGGTTCAACCTGGTGCTGCTGGGCGACGGCTACACCGAGGCCGACCTGCCCACCTTCCGGGAGCACGTGGACCGGCACCTCAACACCCTCTGGACGATCGAGCCGTTCAAGTCCTACCGCAGCTACTTCAACGTGTACGCCGTCGAGATCGTCTCGCCGGAGTCCGGTGTGGACTGCGATCCCGGCCTGTCCGCGCCGCAACGCGACACAGTGCTGGACATGGGTTTCTGGGGCGGGTGCAACCCGGCAAGCGTGCAACGCCTGCTCACTGTCGACGGCGCCGCCGCGAACACGTACGCCGACCTGGCCGTCGGCACCAACCCGGGCAACCGGCAGCTGATCGCCCTGGCCAACAGCGGCACGTACGGCGGGGCGGGCGGCAGCAACGCCACCGCGTCCGGCGGTAACGCGCTCTCGGCGCTGATCAGCCCGCACGAGCTGGGGCACTCGCTCGGCGGGTTGCAGGACGAGTACGACTACTACGCCCGCGGGGTGCCCGGCGACACGTACGACGGGCCGGAACCGGACTCGGCGCACCACACGGTGCTCACCGAGCGGCAGATGCGCGACACCCGGGCCAAGTGGTGGCGCTGGCTTGGTGAGCCGAGCGAGTCGGGCGGCCGGATCGGCCGCTACGAGGGCGGCCTGTACCTCCAGCGCGGGGTGTGGCGGCCGAGCCGGCACTCGATGATGAAGTCGCTGGGCTTCTACTTCGACCAGGTCGGCCGCGAGCAGATGACCGAGCGGATCGCGGACCGGGTGAGCATCGTGCAGGGCGGCACGGCCACCGACCAGCCGGTCGGCGCGGACCGGCTGCTCTGGGTGGACACCCTGCACCCGGTGAGCCACGCGTTGGCCGTGACCTGGTCGGTGGACGGCAGGGTGGTGCCGCGGACCGGCGACGCCCGTTACCTGGACCTGCGGACGCTGCGGCTGCGCCCCGGCCGGCACACGGTCACCGCCACGGTGACGGACCCGACGGAGTTCGTCCGCGACCCGGCGATCCGCACCTCCCCCGCGCTGACCCAGACCCGCACCTGGACGGTGGACACCCGTGTCCGCACCCCGCCGGTGGCGCCGCCGCTGGCCATCACCGGGTCCACCCCGACCGACCGGCCGGTCGGGGCCCACGACGTGGTGTACGTGCAGACCAGCCAACCCACCGACCGGGCGCCGGGCGTGCGCTGGTCGCTGGACGGGCGACAGGTGGCCGACGCCGGCAGCGACCGCGACCTCGACCTGGGCGCGCTGCGCCTGTCGCGGGGCACCCACCGGCTGACCGCCCGGGTGAGCGACCCGGCGACCCGGGAGGCGGTGACCCGCACCTGGACGGTCGACGCGACCCGCCCCGACGTCGCGTACGACCTCTCCGAGCCCCTGCTCACCGTGACCCGGCCCGGCCGGCCCACCGAGTACGTGTACAACGGCCCGTTCACCATGGGGTTGACCGGCACGGACGACACCCCGGGGGTGGTGACCTCGGAGTTCCGGCTCGACGGCGACGGCTGGCACACCTACTACGGCTGGCCCACGGATGCCCGGTCGCCGTTCCTGTTCACCGCCACCGGCACCGACGTGGACGGCCTGGTCTACGGCAACCTCGGCTCGGGCGGGCTGTCGGTGTCCCCGTTCGCCGAGCGGTCCCCGGGGTACGGCCGGCACACCATCGAGTACCGGGGCGTCGACGCGGTCGGCAACGTCGGGTCGTCCCGCGCGTTCGTGGCCACCCTGCTCCCGCCGCCACCGGCCTGCACCCGCGTGGTCGCCGGGCGGCACGCCGGCCCGCTGGTGGTCAGCGCCGGCGTCACCTGCCTGCGCGCGGCCACCGTGAGCGGCCCGGTCACCGTGGCGCCCGGCGCCTCCCTGGTCGCCGAGCGGTCCACGATCGGCGGGGGCCTGGCGTCCTCCGGCGCCGCCGCCGTCGAGCTGCTGGGCTCCGAGGTGCGCGGCGCGGTGGCGCTGACCGGCACGACGGGCCACGTCACAGTGGTGGGCACGCGGGTGGACGGCCCGCTGGCGCTGACGGGTACCGCGTCCGCACCGATCCTCGCCGGCGGGCGGGTGGGCGCGCTGACCTGCGCGGCTGGCCCCGCTCCGGTGGATCTCGGTGCCCCCACGACGGTGCGGGGCACGACCGCCTCGTCCTGCCGCGGCGGCGCGACCCCGCCGGCCTGACACCCGAGCCGGTCGGGATCCCGCCGGATCCCGCCCCCGGGGCAGGTCTGACTGCGGCGATGCCGGGTAGGCAGCGGCCCGGCGGCATGTCGACGACCGCCGCGAGGAGGCTCCGATGAGCACGTACCCGGACGACCAGGGCGTTCCGATCCCTCCCCCGGAGGCGGACGCTGTCGAGCAACGGCAGGACGCGTTCGACGTGGGGCCGCCGGACCGGGTGTCGGGTGACGTCGACCCGGAGGCGTCCGAGGCCGACCTCGCCGAGCAGGGTTCCCTGCCGGCGGGCACTCTCGAGGAGGGGACGTCACTGCCGGCCGACGCCGACCCGGCGGACGCCCTCGAACAGCGCCAGGAGATCCCGGCCCGTGACGAGGGCCGCCGGACCTGACCCACGCCCCGGCTCAGCCGGCTCCGACGACCTGCCAGAGCAGGAAGACGTTGAGCGCGACCACCAGCACGGCCACCAGCGACGCGGCGGCGGTGGTGAGGGGGTGGTTGACCAGGTTTCCCATCAGCTCACGGCGGCGGGTGAAGGCGACCACCGGGATCAGCGCGAACGGGATGCCGAAGCTGAGGATGACCTGGGACAGCACCAGCGCCCGGGTCGGGTCGAGGCCGATGGCGAGCACGGCGAGCGCGGGCAGCAGGGTGACCAGGCGACGCAGCAGCAGGGGAATCCGCCGCCGTAGGAAGCCCTCCATGATCACTTCACCGGCGTACGTGCCGACGCTCGTGGACGCGAGCCCGGAGACCAGCAGGGCGATGGCGAAGCCGAACGCCGCAGCGGTGCCGATTGTCTGACCGAGGCCGGCGTGCACCCCCTCCAGGCTGTCCGCGCCGGCCGGGCCACCGCCCCGGAAGCTGGCCGCGGCGATCAGCAGCATGGCGAGGTTCACCGCCCCGGCGGCGGTCAGCGCGAGCAGCACGTCGGCGCGCTGGCCCCGAAAGAGCGTGCGACGTTCGGTGTCGTCGGCGGCGGGGATGCGGTCGCGGGTCAGCGCGGAGTGCACGTAGATGACGTGTGGCATGACCGTGGCGCCGAGGATGCCGGCGGCCAGCAGCACGCTGTCGGTGCCCTGGAGGCGGGGCACCAGGCCGGCGACGGCGGAGCCCGGGTCGGAGCCGGAGGCGAGCAGGTTGGCGGCGAAGGCCAGCACGATCACGCCGAGCAGCACGGCGATGCCGATCTCGAACGCGCGAAAGCCCCGTGAGCGCAGGGCCAGCACGGCGAACGCGGTGGCGCCGATGATGATCCCGCCGGGCAGCAGCGGGATGCCGAAGAGCAGGTAGAGCGCGACCGCGCCGCCGATCACCTCGGCCAGGTCGGTGGCCATGGCGACCAGTTCGGCCTGGACCCACATCATCCGGTTCACCGGCCGTGGCAGGCGCTCGCGGCACAGTTCGGGCAGGCTGCGCCCGGTGGCCAGGCCCAGCTTGGCGGTGAGCGTCTGCACGAGCATGGCCATCAGGTTGGCCACCACCACGACCCAGACCAGCAGGTAGCCGTAGCGGGCGCCGGCGGCCGAGTTGGTCGCGAAGTTGCCCGGGTCGACGTACGCGACGGCGGCGACGAACGCCGGGCCGAGCAGGATCAGTCGTCCCCGCACCCGGCCCCGGGCGCGGGCCGTCTGCAACGGTGTCGCCGTCGGCGCCGTGAACTCCCTGGTGACCATCGCCCACCTCTCCGTCGCGCGGATCGCCTGCCGTCCCCTTCCCGGTCCGCTGGCCCGTAGGTGCCAATCCGTGGCCCGCCGGTGCCGCCACTGCCGCCGAGTCGCTTGACAGGTACGACCCGTGCGTCGAAGCTGTCTATTAGTCCTACTGTCGTAGGACAACAGGAAGGATCATCACGAGTGATCGAGTTCGTGCTGGACAGCCGGTCGAAGGTGAACACCTACATGCAGCTGGTGCAGCAGGTGAAACAGGCGCTGCGGGTCGGCCTGCTCTCACCGGGCGACCAGCTGCCGAAGGTCCGGGACGTCGCCCAGTCACTGGCGATCAACCCGAACACGGTGCTGAAGGCGTACCGCGAGTTGGAGATCGAGGGTCTGGTCGGCGGCCGACCCGGGGTGGGCACGTTCGTGCAGCGCACGCTAGCCGGCGCGTCCCTGCCCAACCAGGCCGAGCTGCGCGACGACCTGGTCGCCTGGCTGCACCGGGCGCAGGCCGCAGGCCTC
Source organism: Micromonospora sp. NPDC000663 (assembly GCF_042898105.1). Classification (NCBI taxonomy): domain Bacteria; kingdom Bacillati; phylum Actinomycetota; class Actinomycetes; order Micromonosporales; family Micromonosporaceae; genus Micromonospora; species Micromonospora sp. NPDC000663. Next base: position 1,515,486 of record NZ_JBIAYR010000001.1, on the reverse strand, counting down.
ACGGCCGAGGACGTCATCGCCCTGGTGGAGACCACGCTGCGCGCCACCCTCGCCGACGACACCCCGCAGAAGGAACCCGCATGAGCGGAACGAGAGGACAGAGGATGGACATGGTCATGGAGGCCGACCGGCTCGGCAAGCGGTACGGCAGCACCTGGGCGCTGCGGGACTGCTCACTGCACCTGCCGGCCGGCCGGATCGCCGCGCTGGTCGGGCCGAACGGCGCGGGAAAGAGCACTCTGCTGCACCTCGCCGTCGGGCTGCTCAAGCCCGACGCGGGCACGGTGCGGGTGTTCGGCAGGTCCCCGTACGGCGACACGGAGGGCCTGGCCGATATCGGGTTCGTCGCCCAGGACACTCCCCTGTACCGGGACTTCACCGCCGCTGAGCTGGTCTTCGCCGGCGGCAAGCTGAACAGGCGGTGGGACGCGGCGTTGGCCCGTACCCGGTTGGCACAGCTCGGCATTCCACCGGACCGGCCGGTGGGCAAGCTCTCCGGCGGGCAGCGGGCCCAGGTGGCGCTCGCCCTGGCGCTGGCCAAACGGCCCCGGCTGCTGCTGCTCGACGAGCCGGTGGCCAGCCTCGACCCGCTGGCCCGGCGGGAGTTCCTCCAGTCGCTGATGGGCAGCGTGGCGGACTCCGGAACCACGGTGCTGCTCTCGTCGCACCTGCTGGCCGACCTGGAACGGGTCTGCGACTACCTGATCGTGCTCAACTCGGCCCAGGTACAGCTCACCGGCACGGTCGACGACCTGGTCACCGGGCACCGGCACCTGGTCGGCCCTCGGCACGACGGCGGCGTCATCGGGGGCGTCGCCGCCGTGGTCCGGGCCAGCCACACCGACCGGCAGTCCACGCTGCTGGTCCGCACCGACGGCCCGGTCACCGATCCGGCCTGGACGGTCCGCGACGTCAGCCTGGAGGACGTCGTCCTGGCCTACCTGGCCGACGGCACCCCGCAGACCAGTCACAGCGAATGGGGGGTGGCGGCATGATCTGGCTGACCTGGCGGCAACACCGCAAGCAGGCGTTCTACACCCTGGTCGGGCTCGCGGCGCTCGCCGCCCTGCTGGTGCCGATCGGCCTGTCGATGCGGAACACCTTCAGCGACCTCGGGCTGACGGACTGCGCACGGCAGCTCGCGGACACCAGTGTGGCGGCGGCGACCCGGGAGGCCTGCGACGCGGGCTTCCGGCGTTTCGGCAACCAGTACGGCAGCCTCAACCTGGTGGCCGTACTGCTGATCACCCTGCCGGCGCTTGTCGGCCTGTTCTGGGGCGCGCCGCTGGTCGCCCGCGAGGTGGAGCACGGCACGCACCGGTTCGTCTGGACCCAGGGCGTCGGCCGGACCCGCTGGGCTCTGGTGAAGTTGGGGCTGGTGGGCGCGGCCGTCCTGATCCTCGCGGCGGTCTACGGGCTGGGCATGTCGTGGTGGGTCGACCCGCTCACCCAGGCCGCGTACGAGGGCCGGTTCGGCATGATCGTTTTCGACCTGCAGGGCATCGTGCCGATCGGGTACACCCTGTTCGCCGTGGCGCTCGGCGTCTTCGCCGGCACCGTCTGGAAGCGGATGCTGCCTGCCATGGGCATCACCCTCGCCGGGTTCATCGGCGTACGGGCGGCGGTGGAGCTTCTGGCCCGACGGCACTACCAGCCGGCCCGCACCCAGACCTTCCCGATCGAGGGAGAAGGGCCGCCGGAGATCAGCCGGGGAGACTGGATCCTCGCCCAGGGCGTCCGGAACCCCGACGGCACGATGATCGCGGAGGGCGGCCGGATCCAGTGCCCGCCGGGTGGCAAGGGGCCGGAGGGTCGGGTCTGCGGGGCGGAACTGGGACTTGAGCCGGGCGCGTACAACTGGCAGCTGTACCAGCCGGCGGACCGGTTCTGGCTGTTCCAGGGCATCGAGACGGGGATCTTCGTCGCCCTGGCCCTGCTCCTGCTCTACCTCGCGGTGCGGCGGATCCGCCGGATCGCGTAGCGCGACGGCGGGTGCTCGTCGGGGTGCGGGGGCCCCGGCGATCACCCGTGAGCGCAGGCGCTCGACCGTCAGTGCGAGCCCGCGAAGTCGGATTCCGGCCCGTCGCCAACGCGACTCAACGTGCCGATTCACTCACCCACGGTGCTCCGATGTGGACTCCGGGCCCGGGTTGGCCGGGCCGCAGAGACGGGAGCGTACGCGTGAAGTCCAGAATCCTCCGTCGGGTTGCCGCGTCGGCCGTGGCGCTCGCCTGCGCCGCGCTGGGGGCGGTCGCGTTGCCGGCCGCCCCGGCGACGGCCAGCCCGATCCGCAACGCCACCGCCTGGTCGGTGCTGCTGTGCAAGTTCAGCGACAAACCGGCGGAGCCTCAACCGCCGTCGCACTTCGCCAACTTCCTCACCGCGGCCGGGGTCGGCACCGGCGGGGTCGCGGACTACTTCGCCGACCAGTCCGGCGGGCGGGTCTCACTGGCCGGGTCGGTGGTGCGGGGCTGGTACACGATGCCGTACACGCTTGCGCAGTTCGGGTCGATCGACAGGTGGACCCGGATCCAGCGCTGCGTGGACACGGCGGCGACCGCCGGCTACGCGGTGCCCGCCGGCAACCGGATCGCGGTCATGCTCAACGACTGGGTGGATTCCGGCGCGGCAGGCGGCCGGGTGCTGCTCGACCCGGGCGCCTGGAACGTCGGCTTCGCCGCGCACGAGATGCTGCACGGTTACAACCTGGGGCACTCCTTCTCCAACGACACCACCTACCAGAACGCGCCGTGGTCCCAGCCTGGCGAGTACGACGACCCGTGGGACGAGATGAGCGCCATGCACATCCACGCCTTCGGCACCGCGAACTACGGCACCAGCGCGGTAGGGCTCAACGGGCCGCACCGCGACGAGCTGGGCTGGCTGCCCAAGAACCGGGTGTTCACCATGGCCGCCGACGGCGTCGCCTCCCGCACCCTCACCATGGCCCCGCTTGAGGTGCCCGCCGCGAGCGGCCCGCAGCTGGTCCGGATCCCGTTCGACCCGGCCGACCTCTTCCATTACTACACGGTCGAGTTCCGCCGTAAGACCGGCTGGAGCGCGGGCATCCCCGCCGACACCGTGCTGCTGCACGAGGTCCGCAACGGCACCCCGACCCTGCTGCGTACCGGCCCCGGCGGCGGGCCGGCCCAGTCGCTCAACGCCAACGGCGTGCAGATCGGCGTGAACTGGCTCTCCGGCAACACCGCCTCGGTGACCGTGACGACCGACGTGGTGAACCGCTGCCTCCAGGGCTACGTGTGGCGCGAGGCCCGCGCCGGCGATCTGGTCTGCGTCACAGGCGCCACCCGCAGCCAGGTGTGGGCGGACAACGCCGCCGCGGCCAGCCGCTGGGTGAACGGCCCGTACGGTCCGCACACCTGCGTCGCCGGCTACGTGTGGCGTGAGGCGTACGCCGGGGACGACGTCTGCGTCACCGGGACGCAGCGCAGCCAGGCCGCCGCCGACAACGCCGCGGCCGCGTCCCGGCGCAACCCGGCCCGGCTCGTCTCCGGCCCGAACACCTGCGTCAGCGGGTACGTCTGGCGCGACGCCGACCAGTCCGACTACGTCTGCGTCACCGGCGCGACCCGCTCCCAGGTGCTCGCGGACAACGCGGCCGCGACGAGCCGCTGGGTCAGCGGACCGTACGGCCCGCACACCTGCGTCGCCGGGTACGTGTGGCGCGAGGCGTTCATCGGCGACGACGTCTGCGTCACCGGGACCCAGCGCAGCCAGGCCGCCGCCGACAACGCAGCCGGCCCGGGGCGGGTGCTGCGTCCCGCCGGGTGACCGACCGCGCCCCCGGTGGCCGAACCACCGGGGGCGCGTACGCCTGGACGCTCAGCCGGCCAGCCGCCGGTACCTGGCGACCGAGAGCGGCAGGAACACGGCGACAAGCACGATCGGCCAGGCCACCGCCAGCCACGGGTAGTGCTGCGCCGCCCACGAGTCACCTCCCCAGCCGGGGTTGCCGAACAGCTCGCGGGTGGCGCCGACGGTCGCCGACAGCGGGTTCCACGCGGCCACCGCGCCGAGCCAGGCCGGCATCGTGGCCGGTGCGACGAACGCGTTGGAGAGGAAGCCGAGCGGGAACTCCAGGGTCTGCACGGCGACCACGGCCGTCTGGCCCCTGGTGACCAGGCCGAGGAAGATGCCGACCCAGATCAGGGCGAACCGCAGCAGCAGGATCAGTCCCACCGCGCCCAGTGTGGCGCCGGGGCCGCCGTGCGCCCGCCAACCGACCGCGAGGCCGGCGGCCAGCAGCACCGCGAGGGTGACCAGGGCGAACAGCATGTCGGTCACCGCCCGGGCGACAAGCGGCGCGAGGGGTGACACAGGCATGGCGCGAAGCCGGTCGGTGATGCCGCGCTCCAGGTCCTCGGCGACAGCGATCGTGGTGAGGCTGATCCCGAAGACCATTGTCATCACGAACATGCCGGGCATCAGGAACTCCCGGTAGCTGCCCCCGCCGGGCACCTGCAACGCCCCGCCGAACAGGTAGGCGAAGATCAGCACGATCAGGATGTTGAAGCCGAGCGAGGCGACAAGCGGCCCGGGGTCGCGTCGCCACCGGGCCAGGCCGCGCCAGACGAGGGTGCCGCTGTCGGTGAGCGCGGCGGGCCGGCCGGGCGTCAGGTCCACCGCCGAGGGCAGGGTCGTGGTGCTCACGCGGTCACCTCCTGCTGGACGGCCCGGTGCCCGGTGAGGTGCAGGAACACGTCGTCCAGGGTGGGGCGACGAAGAGCGACGTCGGCCACCGTGACCCGCGCGGCGTCGAGCGCCCGCAACACCTCGACGAGAGCACCGGCCCGATGCCCGACGCCGACGCTCACCGCACGCCGGTCGGCGTCGACGGTCGGTTCGTCGTCGACGACCCGGCGCACCTGGGCGACGGCGGTGGCGAGGTCGGCGGCGTCCGCGACGACCAGCTCGATCCGGTCGCCGCCGAGGCGGGCCTTGAGGTCGTCGGGTGTGCCTTCGGCGATCACGCGACCGGCCTCGACCACCGAGATCCGGTCGGCGAGCTGGTCGGCCTCGTCCAGGTGCTGGGTGGTGAGCAGCACTGTGGTGCCGGCGCGGACCAGCTCCCGGATCGAGACCCACACCTCGTTCCGGCCGCGAGGGTCCAGCCCGGTGGTGGGTTCGTCGAGGAAGAGGACGGCGGGGGCCAGGATCATGCCGGACGCCAGGTCCAGCCGCCGCCGCATCCCGCCGGAGTACGTGCGGACCGGCCGCTCGCCGACATCGTCGAGGCCGAACCGCTCCAGCAGCTCGACCGCCCGCTGCTGGGCCCGGCGCCGCCCCAGGTGGAACAGCCGCCCGAAGAGCACGAGGTTCTGTCTGCCGCTGAGCGCCTCGTCGAGCGCGGGGTGCTGCCCCACCAGCCCGATGCGGTAGCGCACCTGGTCCGGCTGGCGGGTCACGTCGAAGCCGGCGACCTCGGCCCGGCCCCCGTCCAGCCGCAGCAGGGTCGACAGGATCCGCACCGAGGTGGTCTTGCCGGCCCCGTTCGGACCGAGCAGGCCGCACACCGTCCCCGCGTCCACCCGCAGGTCGAAGCCGTCCAGGGCGAACCGGTCCCGATACCGCTTGCGCAGCCCCTGCGCGACTATCGCCGCACCGCTCGCTGTCACGTCGATCTCCCCTCCGTAGCGGCCACCGGCGCCTACCGTACAACATACGGTAGCGAATACGGGAACGAGTTCCGGCCGACTTCAGCGCGATGACGACAGCGACGGACGGGGCACGAGACCTGGTCCCCGTCCGGGTGGTGTGATCAGGTGGTGAGGGATCCGCCGGATCCCGCGCGGCGGGTCGGATCCCTAGGCCGAGCCGGCCGATCCCCACTGTCCGGCGACGCCGACGTTTAGCGGATCGGCAAGCAGCTTGTCGAAGGCCAGTTCGGCAGCGCCGATCAGAACGGCGTCCCGGCCGAGCGCGGCCGCGCGCAGGCGCAGGTGCTCCCGGGAACCCGGCAGCGGCATGGTGTCCAGCCGGCGGCGTACGGTGTCCGCGCCGGCGGTGAAGATGTCGCGAAGGGAGCCACCGAACACCACCGCGTCCGGGTTGACCACGTTGACGAGGTTCGCCACGCCGAAGCCGAGCCAGTCGGCGACCCGCTCGACCGCCGCCCGCGCGGTCGGGTCGCCGTGCTCCGCCGCGCGCAGCACCTCGGCCACCGCCGTACGGTCGCGGGGGTCCCGGCCGGCGTGCCGCAGCAGCGCCGCCTCACCGATCTCGGTCTCCCAGCAGCCGCGCGAGCCGCAGCCGCAGGGCAGCCCGTTCGGGTTGACGACCATGTGGCCGACCTTGCCGCTGTGCCCCCGGTGGCCGATCACCAAACGGCCGCCGACGATGATGCCGGCGCTGATCCCGACGTCGCCGTGCAGGTAGATGAGGTCGTCGACCCCTGTCGCCACGCCGCGTACGTGTTCGGCCAGCCCGGCGATGTCGGCCAGGTCCCCGGCCACGAAGCCGGGGCAGGCGGACAGCTCGGCCTCGAGCGCCGCTCCGAGGGTCGCCTCGACGCCGGCGACCAGGATCTCGCCGTCCGGGTTGCGGGACGTGTCGGTCACCGCGACGGCACCGCCGACGAGCAGCGCGTCGGGGGCCACCGCGCGTTCCATGTCGCGGACCAGGTTTGCGAGCGGCCCGACGGCGTCGACCGCCGACATGCCACCGGGTCGGGCGACCTCCCGCAGGTCGAGGATGCGCCCGCCCAGGCCGACCCGGGCGGCACGCAACCGGTAGGCGTCGATGCTGAGGGCGTGTGCGTACACCCGGTCGGACCGAGGGCTGACCACCAGCGAGGGGCGGCCGGCGCGGCGGGCGGTGGTGGTTGTCTCCTCGGTGACCAGGCCACCGGCGACCAGATCGGCGGCGAGGGCGCCGATGGTGCTGCGGTTCAGGCCGAGTCGACTGGTCAGCTCGGCGCGGGACGTCGGGCCGTGCAGGTGCACGTAGCGCAGCACGGCACCGAGGTTCTGCCGCCGGATCTCCTCCTGGCTGGCGCCGGGGACCGAGGGCAGGGGAAATTCGGGGTTACGGCCGACGCCGGCAGGCCTGGACCGGATGGGTTCGTTCACGGTCAGACCTCCTTCCGGGTCGCTGCCGGGTGGTGCGGGGCGCCCGGACGACGATGGGTCCCGGAAGAGGAGATCCCGGGACCCATCGTCGTTGCTGCCTACCGCGTGATTACTTGGTGAGCGGTGCGAGCTTCGGGTCGTTCGCGTACGCCTCGGCGGCGTTCGCCTTGGTGACGGCGACCGGCGGGAGCAGGAACGTGTCGACGACCTTGCTGCCGTTGTTGTACGACTCGGTGTCGTTCACCTGCGGCTTGTCACCGGCCTGGAGAGCCTTGACCATGTTGATGGTCTCCTTCACCAGGTTGCGGGTGTCCTTGTTGATCGTCATGTACTGCTCGCCGGCGACGATCGACTTGACCGACTCGACCTCGGAGTCCTGGCCGGTGACGACCGGGATCGGCTTGCCAGCACCCTTGACCGAGGTCAGGATGGCGCGGGCCAGCGTGTCGTTCGGGGAGAGGACGCCGTCCAGCTCCTTGTTGCCGTAGGTCGAGGTCAGCAGCTGGTCCATGCGGGCCTGCGCACCCTCGGCCTTCCAGCCCTGGATGGCGGTCTGCTTGACGTCCTTCTGACCCGAGGCGACGACCACGTTGCCCTTGTCGATCTCCGGCTTGAGCACGTCCATGGCGCCGTTGAAGAAGACACCGGCGTTGTTGTCGTCCGGCGAGCCGGAGAACAGCTCGATGTTGTACGGACCGTTCGGCTTCTTGGCCTTCATGCCGTCCAGCAGGGCCTGGCCCTGGAGCTGGCCGACCTTGAAGTTGTCGAACGCGACGTAGTAGTCGAGGTCCGGCGTGTTGGTGATGAGCCGGTCGTACGCGATCACCTTGGCACCGGCGGCGTGCGCCGCGGCGACCTGGGTCGACAGCTGCGCGGCGTCGGTCGCGCCGATGACGATGACCTTGGCGCCCTTGGTGGTCATGGCGGTGATCTGGGCCTGCTGGTCGGCGACGGTGGTCGACGCGCCGGCGTACTGCACGTCAGCCTGGAAACCGGCCTCCTTGAGACCGTTGGTGAACAGGTCACCGGCGAGGACCCAGTTCTCCGAGGTCTTGGCCGGCAGGGCCACACCGATCAGGGAGTTCGCAGCGAAGCCCTTGGCGGCCTCGCCGCCGGAGTCGCTGTCGCCGTCACGGCCGGAGCCGCAGCCGGCGAGGGCCAGCATGGCGGCGGCGCTGATGGCCACCACCGACGAGCCGAAGAATTTACGCATGGTGAGGACTTGCCTTTCTGGATGTGAGACGGGTGGAGAGGTCGGTGGCCGTCAGCCGGACACCGCTGCCTTGGCGGGCTCGCGCTCCGCGTCCGGCGGTGAGGCGGGTGGGGCGGAGTCGTCGCGACGGAACGGCCGCATCAGGCTCCCGATGATGGAGAAGCGCCCCTGGCTCTTGTTGTAGACGTCGATCGCGACGGCCAGCAGCAGGACCAGGCCCTTGATGATCTGGACGCGGTCGGTGCCGACGCCCATGAGCTGGAGGCCGTTGTTGAGCACGGCCATGACGAGACCACCGACGATCGAGCCGCTGATGGTGCCGATACCGCCGGAGACCGCCGCGCCACCGATGAAGACCGCGGCGATGGCGTCCAACTCCCAGCCGTTGCCGTCCTGCGGTCCGGAGGCCGCCGAACGGGCCACGAAGATCATGCCGGCAAGCGCGGCCAGGACGGACATGTTCATCATGACGAAGAAGTTGACCCGCTTGAGCTTCACGCCTGACAGCTCGGCCGCCCGGGAGTTGCCGCCCACCGCGTAGATGTGCCGGCCACCTGCCGTGTTGCGGGTGTAGAAGGAGTACGCGATGACCAGGACCACCAGGATGATTCCGGAGATCGGGAAGCTGGTGCCGACGCGGCCACTGGCGAAGCGCAGCGAGGCGAAGGCGATGACCCCGACCATGACGGCCATCCGCAGGATCGAGATCCACATCGGCGCCGGGTCGGCGTCCATGGCCCGACGGGTCTTGCGGGCCTGGATCTCGCGCCACACCACCGCCACCGCCGCGGCCAGACCGAGCAGCAGCGTCGCGTTGTTGTAGCCGGTGTTCGGGCCGAACTCGGGCAGGAAGCCCGAGCCGATCTCCCGGAAGCCCTCGGGCACCGGAATGGTGTTGGCGTTACCGATGAACTGGTTGCCACCGCGGAAGAGCAGCATGCCGGCCAGCGTGACGATGAACGCCGGCACCCCGATGTACGCCACCCAGAAGCCCTGCCAGGCGCCGATGATCGCACCGATGGCGAGGCCGAACAGGATGGCGACGGGCCAGGGCAGCGACCATTCGGCCATCGACTTGGCCACCAGGATGCCCGCGAAGGCGGCGACCGAGCCGACCGAGAGGTCGATGTGCCCGGCCACGATCACCATGAGCATGCCGATGGCCAGAATCAGAATGTACGAGTTCTGCTGGAACAGCGCGATCAGGTTGTCCGACCGCAGGGTGAGGCCGTCGGTCAGGATCTGGAACAGGACGACGATCGCCACCAGGGTGAAGATCATTCCGAACTGTCGAGCGTTGGAGGTGGTGCCTCCGAAGAGGTTCTTCTGAAGGTCCTTCAATCGGCTCATCGTGTGGCCATCTTCTTCGTCGAGGTCATCTGCTTCATGAGGTTTTCCGGGGTGGCGTCGGCCCGGGCGATCTCGCCCGTGATGGCACCCTCGAACACGGTGTAGATGCGGTCGCAGAGCCCGATCAGCTCAGGCAGCTCCGAGGAGATGACGATGACGCCCTTCCCCTGGTCGGCGAGCCGCTGGATGATGCCGTAGATCTCGTACTTGGCACCGACGTCGATGCCGCGTGTCGGCTCGTCGAGGATCAGCAGGTCCGGGTCGGTGAACATCCACTTCGCCAGGACGACCTTCTGCTGGTTGCCGCCGGAGAGCTTGGAGACGCTCTCGTCGACAGTGGGGGCCTTGGTCCGCAAATCCTTGCGGTACGCCTCGGCCGCCTGGTACTCCTCGACCTCACTGAGGACGCCGTGGTGCGAGATCTTGGACAGCTTGGCGGCCACCGTCGAGGACTTGATGTCGTCGAGCAGGTTGAGGCCGATCGCCTTGCGGTCCTCGCTGACGTACGCGAGCCCGTTGTCGATGGCGTCCGCCACCGACTTCAGGACGATCTCCTTGCCGTCCTTGATGATCGTGCCCGACTCGTACACCCCGTAGGAGCGGCCGAAGACACTCATCGCGAGTTCCGTACGACCCGCGCCCATGAGACCGGCGAAGCCGACGATCTCGCCGCGGCGGACCACGAAGCTCTCGTTCTTGCAGACCTGCCGCTCGGCGGAGATCGGATGCCTGACGTTCCAGTCGCGGACCTCGAAGAAGACCTCGCCGATCTTCGGGGTGTGGTCCGGGAACCGGCTGCTCAGCTCGCGGCCGACCATGCCCCGCACGATCCGGTCCTCGTCGACCCCGTCCGCCTTGACGTCGAGGGTCTCCACGGTCCGGCCGTCACGCAGGATGGTGATCTGGTCGGCGATCGCCTCGATCTCGTTGAGCTTGTGCGAGATCATGATCGAGGTGATGCCGCGCGATCGGAAGCCGCGCAGCAGGTCCAGCAGGTGCCGGGAGTCCGCCTCGTTGAGCGCGGCCGTCGGCTCGTCCAGGATGAGCAGCTTCACGTCCTTGGCGAACGCCTTGGCGATCTCCACGAGCTGCTGCTTGCCGACACCGATGTCCTTGATCAGGGTGTCCGGGTCCTCTTGGAGGCCGACCCGGGCCATCAGGTCCAGGGCCATCCGGTTCGCGGCCTTCCAGTCGATCGCGCCCCGCTTGCGCGGCTCGTTGCCGAGGAAGATGTTCTCGGCGATCGACATGCCCGGAATGAGCGCGAGCTCCTGGTGGATGATCACGATTCCGGCGTTCTCGCTGGCCCGGATGTCGGAGAAGCGGCTCTCCGAACCCTGGTAAATGATCTTGCCGTCGTAGCTGCCGTACGGGTAGACCCCGCTGAGGACCTTCATCAGCGTGGACTTGCCCGCGCCGTTCTCGCCGCAGATGGCATGGATCTCGCCGGCGCGAACCACCAGGTTGACGTCGGAGAGGGCCTTGACTCCGGGGAACTCCTTGGTGATGGAACGCATCTCAAGGAGGATGGGCACGTCGCTCATCGCTCGTACCACCTCGCCAACGTCATCGGTTGCCTCCGGAAGGTTGAACCTTCACTTGGTTTTGTTGTTGACGGCAACGTATTGCGGCGGAACGCCCATCCGCAAGGCGAGGGCCTGTTGAAAATGTAACAATCCGGCAATATAGACGTAACGCTGTCTTCGCCCGTCACAGCGGCCCCGGCAGCCACTCACGCACCTTCCCGTGCCGGTGGCAACGTTGTCAAATGGCAGCGGCGCCGCGGTTGACTCCGCCCCACCCTTGACAAGCCCCACCACCAGGGGTGATCCGCGGTGACCGGAGGAACAGCGACGCACCCGCGCGCCCGCCACGATCGAACGATCGTGATGGGGCCGCCACCCCGACGCCCCCTCCGGGACGCCACGGCGACCCTCGACCACATGTGTGACCCGCGCCTCTACGGCGGCACCGGATCGACGACCGTCGCCTCGACACGCCCGCCACCAGGAGAGGGGATCCCGCACCTTAACGCCGACTACTGCCGATTCGCAGTTCGACCGCGATCCGATCGGTCAACTCGGGCGTAGCACCGCCTTGATCACGCCGTTCTCCCGGCGGTCGAAGCGGCGATACAGATCGGGCGCGTCGTCGAGGCTGCCGTGGTGGGTCACGATCACACTGGGTCGGGCCCGGCCGGCGACGACCATGTCCCGCAGCAGCACCGTGTAGCGGCGGTCGTGCGTACGGCCGAACCGGACCGCGACCCCCTTGCTGAACAGCGTCCCCCACGGCGCGACCAGGTTCTCGTGGCCGTCCGCGCCGGGGCGCGGGTGCAGGTCCTTCTCCGGGTAGACCCCGGCGACCGCGATCGCACCCGCGGGATTGACCACCCGGGCCGCGTCGGAGATCACCTGATCGGGGCGTTCCCGCTCGGGGCGCTCCCGGTCGCGGGCCTGGAAGCCGACCGCGTCGATGACCTTGTCGACCCCGCCCAGCTTCTCCTCGCCGAGCGGAAGCCCCGACCGGGCGCGGTCGGCGCGGATCTGCTCGACCGGATCTCCGCGCCGGAAGTCGACGGGCACCGCCCCGATCTCGCCGGCCTTGTCGAGCCGCGCGTCCACACCGTCGACGCAGTAGACGACCCGGGCGCCCCGGAGCAGCGCCGAGTACGCGCCGAGCAGACCGATGGTGCCGGCCCCGAACACCGCCACCGTGTCACCGGGCTCGACCACGGCCAGGGCGGCGGCGGCATGCCATCCGGTGACGAACGCGTCGGCGAGCAGCACGAAGTCGTCCTCGTACGCGTCCTGCGGCTCCCCGGGCACGGGCACGCAGTTGACGTCGGCCCACGGCACGCGCAGCAGCTCGGCCTGCGCGCCCCGATACGGCCCCATACCCGCGTAGCCGTACGCCGCACCCGGCCCCTCGGCCCGCGCCCGCAGACACGCCGCCGACAGCCCCCTGGCGCACATCACGCACGTTCCGCAGAACAGGTGGGTGGGGATCACCACCCGGGTGCCCGGCCGGACGGTCTGCACCGCCCCGCCGACCTCCTGCACCACGCCCAGCGGCTCGTGACCGAGCACCAGCCCGGGGTCGGCTCCGGTGCGCCCGTCGTACATGTGCAGGTCGGTGCCGCACAACGCGCTGGAGGTGATCCGCACGAGCGCATCGGTCTCCTCCTCGATCGTCGCGTCGGGCACCTCGCGCACGGCGACCGTCCGGACGTCCGCGTAGACGACGGCTCTCATCCGACCCCCCTGTTCGGCACGGAAGCGGCAGGTCTTCCCCGGCCTGCGCCGTTCATGCCCGCACCTGGGTCCCGGCACGACCGCGCCACACGGTGGACGCAAACCGCCCTGGTGGGTCAGTGGCGCAGACGGTCCCGCAGGGTCGCGACGCCGTCGCCGGACAACTCGGCGAGGACGGCGGGCCTACCGGTCAGCGCGAGCATCACCGCCTCCGCTTCGCCCCGGACCACCCGCCCCTGCCCCGACGCCCAGCCGATGTCGGTCGCCTCGAAACGCAGCCCGTCGGTGAGGCCCCGGGACACGAAGAAGCCGAGCGCGCGGCGGTGCACCAGGAAGTCCAGCGACGTCCGGAGCCGGTCCGGACGCAACTCGTGCGCGAGGCCCAGCGGGCGGCGGATGTCCTGCCCGTGTACCTGAAGGTCGGTGAGCTGGCCGAAGTATCCGACACGCGGCGCGGAGAACGGCGTCTCGGCGTTCTCGCGCAGCAGCGCCGAGATCTGCCCGACGGGGCGGTGGGCGACCATCTCGGCCAGCCGGGCGTTCGCCTCGTGCAGGTTGAACCTGCTGCGCAGGAGGATCGGCAGGAACCAGCGACGGCGGGCCGCGAACGGGACGACGAGGTGAGCGGCCACCTGCCGGACGGTCCAGGCTCCGCACAGGCTTGGCGCGTCCAGCTGCGTGGGGGTGAGCGCGTCGATCAGGTCGGCGGCTCGTCGTCGTTCATCGCTGATCATGGCCATGATCTCGGTGGCCGTCGGTCCTGACACACCATCGGACAACGCGGTCATCGGCATTCTCCCCCGTGGGACACAGCCACCACCACGACAAGTGGACTGCCGGTCAGTATGCCGGGCACGGGCGTCAGGGCTCCTCCCCCGCGAGGGGGATCCGCGGCGCGTGGGCCCACTGTCCACGCCGGACATGTCATCGTCGGGGGACGATGTCCCGGCGGACCGACGGACCGGATCGGTTCTCGCTGACAGTGCCCCGGTGCGGGTCGGCGATCAGCTGACCTGGGCCACCGGCGCCGGGCGGTGCCGGATCTCCTCCATGAACGGGAACCGGGCGGTGAGCTCGGCGACCGTCAGCCCCGCCTGCCATGCCGAGGCGACCTGGGCGACCTGCGCCAGGTCCATGACGTCGCCGCGTGCGATGATCTCCCCGGCGACCCGAAGATCGATCATGAAGTATCGGGCCTGCGATCCCAGCTTGACGCAGACCACGCCCTGGTCGGAGTGCAGCTCGGCGCAGGTGAACCGACTCCGCCCCTGCTCCGGGGCGGTGACCCGGCCGAGGTCGAGGCCGTGGTGGGCGGCGGTTTCGACGAGCGCGGGGGCCAGGCCACCTTGCTCGACCAGGTCCGGGTAGAGGCGCACACCCAGTGCCGCCGACGCGTCGCTCATGACTGACTCCCACTTCCTTGTGACAGAGACCAGCAGCGCGCAGGTTACGGGGAGGTTTCCTGCGAACCTCGTCATCCTGTCCCGGGTGGACGCTCCACGGCAATAGGAGGGGTCGATTCGACCGCTATCGAGGGGTGCGATCGGGCGGTAACGGACGGTCGCCGTATTGGAAACACTCTTGACAGAAAGACACGATATCGACATGCTTCGCTTCAGAGAGCGCTCTCCATCCTCTCGGCGCGCAGCCTCCGCCACCCTCTTCACCGAGGAGCCCCCCGTGTTCACAGCCCGCCCCGCACCCCGTCTCCGACCCCTCCTCCTCGCGGCGGTCGCCCTCGTCACCACCGCCGCCGCCCTCGCCATCCCCGCGCAGTCCGACCGCGCCGAGGCCGCCATCGGCCCGATCACCTGGCAGGACGAGTTCAACGCCCCAGCCGGCGCTCCCGTCGACCAGAACAAATGGCGCTTCGACATCGGCGGCGGCGGCTGGGGCAACAACGAACGGCAGTACTACACCAACAGCACAAGCAACGCGGTCCACGACGGCCAGGGCAACCTCGTCATCACCGCGCGCCGGGAAAACCCCGGCAATTACCAGTGCCACTACGGGCGCTGCGAGTACACCTCGGCGCGGCTGCTGACGGCGGCTACCTTCACCCAGACGTACGGCCGCTTCGAGGCTCGCATCAAGATCCCGCGCGGTCAGGGCATCTGGCCGGCGTTCTGGATGCTCGGCACCGGCGGCGGGTGGCCCGACGCGGGCGAGATCGACGTCATGGAGAACATCGGCCGAGAACCCAACACCGTCTACGGCACCGTGCACGGGCCCGGCTACTCCGGGAGCGGAGGCATCACCGGCAGCCGTACCATCGGTGTTCCGCTCGCCGACGGCTTCCACACCTACCAGGTGGACTGGGAGCCGAACGCGATCACCTGGTACCTGGACGGGGTGCAGTACCACCGGGTCGACCCCGCCCGGCTCGGCGGCAACCGGTGGGTGTTCGACCACCCGTTCTTCATGATCCTCAACGTGGCGGTCGGCGGTAACTGGCCCGGCTACCCGGACGGCTCCACCCAGTTCCCGCAGCAGATGCTCGTCGACTACGTCCGTGTGTCCAGCTACACCTCCGGCGGAGGCGACCCCGCGCCCGGCACCAGCCGGATCCGGGGGGCGCAGAGCGGTCGGTGCATCGACATCCCGAGCGCCAACCCGGTCGAGGGCGCCAAGCTCCAGATCTGGGACTGCAACACCACAGCCGCCCAGGCGTGGACCTTCGCTTCCGACGGGACCGTCCGCGCGATGGGCAAGTGCATGGACCCGGCCTGGGCCGGCACCGCCAACGGCACCGAGGTCAACCTCGTCAGCTGCAACGGCAACCCGGCCCAGCGATTCACCCTCAACGGCGCGGGCGACCTGGTCAACCTGAGCGCCAACAAGTGCGTGGACGTACGGGAGGCCAACCCCAACAACGGGGGCAAGCTGCACCTGTGGGACTGCCTCGGCGCCGCCAACCAGAAATGGTCTCGCATCTGACCACGCCGGCGTCAACGAGTGGGCCGCCCGAGAGGCTTCGGGCGGCCCACCGTCAGGTACGGCGTACCGGGCCACCGGAGCGACCCGGATTCCGCCGACGCACGTCGGCTCACGCCCTATGTTCGGATTATCCGTATCCGACCGTTCCGGGAGTGAGCCCATGTCCCACCATCTCGACACCCCCCTCGCCGCCCAGGGCGGTCAGCTCTACATCGACGACCTGTACGTCTTCGGCGGCGACCGCTCCACCGTGTTCGTCATGGACGTCAACAGCTCGGTGACCAGGGCCGACATCAAGCGAGGCTTCCACGCCGAGGCGCGTTACGAAATCAAGATCCATTTCAACGGCGCGGAGATGGAGGAACTGACCTACCGCTTCGCCTTCGGTGAGCCGGACGGCGAGGGCAGGCAGGCCCTCCAGCTGTACGAACTCACCGGAGCCGACGCCCGCGACGACGCAGCGATGGGCACCCCCATCGCCGAGGGGCGGACCGGCGAGATCACGACCGGCGGCAACGTCCGGATCTGGGCCGGACGGATCACCGACCCGTTCTTCGTCGACCTCGACGAACTGGCCACCATCAACGGCGCGGTCAAGGACGGTTCGCGGGTGGACCGCTCGGCGTGGCGGGTCGACCAGGCCAGGAACAGCTTCGCCGGCACGACTGTCGAGTCGATCGTCCTCGAGGTCTCCCAGGACGAGCCGCTGCTGCGCGACGGCACCGAGATCGGCGTGTGGTGCCGTACCCTGCTCGCCACCGACGCCGGTGGATGGCGGCAGATCAACCGCGCCGGGCACCCGATGATGTGGCCGATCTTCTGGCCCCACGACACCGACTTCTCGGATCCCGCCAACTTCCGGCACCCCAGCAGGGACCTGCCCGACGGCGGGGAGGAGATCGCCACGGCGGTCGCGGGCGTCGTGGCGGCGAACGGCACCGCACCGGACCCGCAGGCGTACGGCTGGAGCGTTGCCCGCCAGCTCTACCCGGACGTGTTGTCGTACACGGTCGGCACGGCCGCGACCTTCGGCTTCGCCTGTCGCAACGGGCGCACGATGGCCGACAACGCGCCCGAGGTGATGTTCTCCCTGGTCCTCAACACCGGTACGACCTCCGGCCTCACGGCTGACGTCACGAAGGCCGCCCGCGCCGCCACGTTCCCGTACGTGGTCCCGGCCTGAGGCGGCCGACCCCTCGAGGTCCCGCGCTCGCAACCGGGTCGGCCGCCGACGCCGCTCCCGGAGCCGGCACGACAGTCGACGCGGTCACGGCGATCAGACGGCTCTTCTTCAGCATGGGGATGCGCGGCTGGTGCGCGAAAACGGACCGACCTCCTCGGTCACGCCGAAGAGGTCGGTCCGCCTGTCGCTGGTGCGGTCAGCCCGCGATGTCGCGGGGATCGCGGCTGCGGGGGTAGGTGTTCTTCTCCCCGATCGTGCCGTCCTGCTTCTTGATCACGTGCTCGACGCCCCGGTCGGCCGCCATCTCCCGGCCCTCGGCCTGCGCCTCGGCCTTCCCGTCGTGCGTGCTGCTGGCCCGCTCGTTGCCCTCCGCCTTGTTCTTCCACTGCCCGTCCTCGTGGTACGTGTCGACGTCACCCTTGGCCATGGCCGGCTCCTCACTGCGTCTGGACTGTCCCCGGATCAGTGCCCCGAGTCGTGCCGGGCAAAACGGAGTCCTCAGGAGACGGCCGGGCAGTTGTTGCTCGTCCGCCTGACCGTGTACTCGCGATCGTCGGCGGTGATGCCCGAGGGCGTGCCGTCGAAGTGGGTCTCCACCTTGTCCCAGCCGCGCCGCTGCTCGTAGTGCAGATGCGGGGCGCCGGAGTTGCCGGTGCTGCCGAGCCGCCCGATCTGTTCACCCTGGGCGACCTTCTGCCCGACCTCGACAAGCGGCGGTTCGAGCATGTGCAGGTACTGCGTCTCCCACTTGCCGCCGTGGTCGATCTTCACCCAGTAGCCACCGCCGCGGCCGCGCGGACCCTGCGGGTTCTCCGGGGTACGCCCACCCAGCGACCCGTTGATGCCCGCCACGGTGACCGTGCCGGCGTAGGACGCGAGCACCGGGCGGCCCCAGGCCTCGCCCTCGGTGGGGAACAGGTCGACGTCGTAGTCGTCGTGGCCGGGGTAGGTGCCGAGCTGCCACGTCTCGCCGCAGGCGACGGGCATCTGGAAGAGCGGGCGGGGACCCGCCGGTCGCAGCATCGGCACCACGACCACGGCGATGCCGAGGAGGGCCGCCACCGCGACGAGCGCCAGGAGGACACGCCCGGTACGGCCGTGGGGACGGCGGTGGGTACGGGCTCGGGCGGGGCGGCCGGTCGTCACCGGCCCGAGCATGGCAGACGCCGGCAACGCGCCCGCCCCGGGTCGGGCGATCCCCCCCACAGTTGCATTGCAGTCGCATCGTGAAAGAGCTACGGTGAACGCAATGCAGTCGTATTGCAAACGAGGGGGCATCCGTGCACGTGATCGCGTTGTCCCAGGCGACCACTGAGATGGTCGACCTGGTCGGCGGCAAGGCGGCCGGGCTGGGCGAGCTGATCCGGCGCGGTGAACACGTCCCCGAGGGCTTCTGTGTCACCGCCGAGGCACACCGGCTCGGCGTCCTCCCCGAGGCGGAGATCATCGCCGCGTACGAGAGACTCGGCGGCGGCCCGGTGGCGGTACGCTCCAGCGCCACCGCCGAGGACCTGCCGGACGCCAGCTTCGCCGGGCAGCAGGACACCGTCCTGAACGTCACAGGCGCCGCCGAGGTCATCGCCGCGATCGGCACTTGCCGGGACTCGCTGCACAACCACCGCGCCACCGCCTACCGCGACGCCCGCCGGATCGACAGTCAGGAGGTGTGGATGGCTGTCGTCGTGCAACGCATGGTCACACCGACGGTGGCGGGGGTGCTGTTCACCGCCAACCCGGTGACCGGCCGCCGTGACGAGATGGTGGTCGACGCCGCTCCGGGGCTGGGCACCACTGTCGTGGACGGCGCGACGACTGTGGACCACTACGTCCTCGACGGCGTCGACAGGGACGACGCCGGCTGCCTGACGTCCGCACACCTGGCCGGACTGCGCGTCACGGGCGAACGGCTCCAGGCCCAGTTCGGCTGCCCCCAGGACGTGGAGTGGGCGATCGACGCGGACGACGTGCTGTGGCTGCTGCAGTCGCGACCGATCACCACGCTGTTCCCCGCGCCGCCGGCCACCGACAAGCCCCTCCCCCGCGTCTACCTGGAGTTCGGGCACGTCCAGGGCATGCTGCGACCGGTGACCCCGATGGGCATGGCGACCCTGCGGGCGCAGATCACCGCGATGCTCGCCGCGCTCGGCGTCCGGGTCGAGATCGTCGACATCGGCGGCCGCCTCTACGGCGACCTGACCGACCTGGCGCGGGACAGGTCGTCCCGCCGGCGGCTGGTGAAGCTCCTGGCCGTCGACTTCGGCCCCCGGGCGCAGGCGGTGATGCGACACGTGCTCGCGGATCCTCGATTCGCCCCGGTCGGCGGCGGCACCGGTCGCGGCGCGGGGCAGGGCGCGGCGTCGCTGCGGACGGCCGGGCGCGCGGTGGTGGGAATCCTGCGGGCCCTGGCCCGTCCGGACACGGCGCGGATCCGGATGTTCCGGGCGGTCGAGCAGATGAGGGTACGCTCGGCAGCCCCGACCGACCTGCGGACCAGCGCGGACCGGCTGCGTTTCGTGCGGGAGGCACAGGACGCCGACGACAGCGCCGACGCGATCATGTGGCCGATCGTCGCGGGGATGCTCGCCGCCGCGCTGCCTGCCGCACTGCTCAAGGGCATCGCCGGCCCGGACGAGATCCACGCTGTGCTGGCTGGCATGCCGCACAACGTGACGATCGAGATGGACCTGGCGCTGTGGCGGCTCGCCCAGGGCGCGGGTGACCACCGTCAACTCCTGTTGGACACCCCGCCGGACGAGCTGGCCGCACGTCACCTGAGCGGAACGCTGCCCGACATCGGCATGACCGCCTTCCTCGACGAGTACGGCCACCGGGGCGTCGCCGAGGTCGACCTCGGTGTGCCCCGCTGGGCCGAAGACCCCACACCCGTCTTCGCGGCGCTCGCCAACTACCTGCGCGTCACCGATCCGCGGCAGGGCCCTGACAAGCGTTTCCACCGGGCCGCCGTGGCGGCGGAGGCGGCGCTGGAGGAGTTGGTCGCCCGGGCCCGCCGCCGGCGCCCGGTACGGGGCAGGCTCGCCGGATTCCTGCTCCGCCGCGCCCGCTCGTTGGCCGGCCTGCGCGAGGCAGGCAAGTTCGCCGGGTTGTACCCGCTGCGCGAGACCCGCCGACACCTGCTGCTCATCGGGGCCGACCTGCACGGCGCCGGGCTGCTGGACCAGAGCGACGACATCATGTTCCTGACGCTCGACGAGGCGCACTCCGTCGTACACCAGGGTGTTGATCTGCGCGGCGTGGTCGCCGCGCGGCGGGCCGTGCACCGTCGGGAACTGCGTCGCCGGTCGGTGCCAGTGGCGCTGCTGTCCGACGGCACAGACGTCGAGGCGGTCCTGCCGGCGACTGCCGCCGGCGAGGGGACGCTCGTCGGCGTGGGCGCGTCCGCGGGTCGGGTGACCGGACCGGCCCGGGTCGTGCACGACCCGGGCACCGCCCACCTCGAACCAGGCGACGTCCTGGTCGCCGCGACCACAGACCCCGGTTGGACCCCGCTCTTTCTCACCGCTGCCGCGCTGGTCACCGACACCGGCGCGGTCATGGCCCACGGGCCCACAGTGGCCCGGGAGTACGGGATCCCCGCCGTCATCTGCGTGCCGGACGCCACCCGGACGATCACCACCGGGCAACTCGTCACCGTGGACGGCGGCGCCGGAACAGTCACCCTCCACTGACCACCACCCCTACCGCGAGGACGACGATGACCGAGCCGGGACCACCCACCGCGACGACCGTGGGCCAGCTGCTGCGCCGGGCGGCGACGGCCGAGGCGGCGATGTGGCGAAGCCTGCACCTGTGGGCGCGACGACGCCCGCTGCCACTGGAACCCGGCGACGAGCCGTTCGGCTACCTCGGCGTGGTCAAGCCCATCCTCGGCATCTTCATCGTCCTGTCGGCTGTCGAGATCCCGATCTTCGACCTCGTCGTCACCCACGTCGTGCCGTGGCGGCCCGCCCGCTGGATCGTGCTGGGCCTCGGCGTCTGGGGTCTGCTCTGGATGATCGGCCTCTTCGCCAGCATGACGATCCACCCGCACGTCGTCGGCGACACCGGCCTGCGGGTCCGGGTCAGCTCGGGAATCGACATCTGGATCCCGTGGACGGACATCGAGGCGCTGCGCAAGCGCTACCGCTCGCTGCCCTCCAGCAGATCCGTCCAGGTCGAGCGGGAGGGAGACCGACAGGTCCTGCATCTCGCCGTCGGCAGCCAGACGAGCATCGACGTCCTGCTGCGCCACCCGCTGACCTTCGACCTGCCCAAGGGCCGGTCCGCGCCGATGAACGAACTCCGGCTGTACGCCGACGACCCCGACGGCCTCCTGCGCAGCGCGCGGGGCACGCCGGCGGGCGACACCGCCCGCCGGTAGCCGCCGCCGACGGGCGGCGTGTCCGGGCCACCCACTGTGAAACGATCGAGGTCATGCCCAAGAAGGTCGACCACCAGGAGCGACGCACCCTCATCGCGGACGCGCTGATGCGGGTCGCCGCCGACCAGGGCCTGGAGGCGGTGAGCCTGCGTCACGTGGCCACCGCGGCCGGCGTGTCCGCCGGGATGGTCCAGCACTACTTCCGGACCAAGGACGAGATGATGGCGTTCGCGTTGAGCGTGGTGCGCGAGCGCGGACAGGTCCGGGTCACCGAGGCGGTGCGGCGGCTGGGCGAGAACCCCTCCCCCCGGCTCCTGCTTCGGACGATGATCGCCGCGCTGCTGCCGCTCGACGACCGGACCCGCGACGACGGCCGGGTGGCGTTGGCGTTCCTCGCCTACACGGCGGTACGACCGTCGGCCGCACCCGGTCTCCGCGCGGACACCGCGCAGCTGACCACCTTCATCGCCAGCGTCCTGCCCACGAGGGACGCGGCCGCCGCGGCCGGCCTGCTGGCGCTCATGGAGGGGCTGGGCGTCTACCTGCTGGGTGGGCAGTACACCCCCGAGCAGGCGCTGGACGCCCTGGACGCCCACCTCGACCTGCTGTTCGGCGCACCGGCGACCGCCTGAGCGACGGTCGCCGGGGCCGATGCGCGCCGTCAGCAGCGCGGCACGTTCGGGATGTACCCGTCGTACCCGGTGAGCAGGTACGCGTCCGAGACGTAGCGGTTGGTGCCGATCCGGTTCCAGACGGAGGTGGTGCCGTACGGGCCGGTGACGGTGCTGCCGACCGCCTGGCAGTAGATGGAGACCGTGGCGCCGTCGGCGATCGAGCCGACGACCGGATAGCTCGCCCCCGGGCCGGAGCGCACGTTCAGGGTGCTCGCGCTTGTGTTCACCGTGCCCGAGCCGATGCCGGTGATCCCGTTCACCAGTTGCAGGTAGTAGGTCCAGTTCCAGTTCGGGCCGGGGTCGGTGTGGGTGGCGCCGGGCACCTCGTTGTGGCCGATGATGTGCGCCCGGTCCCTGGGGATGCCGTACTTCGTGGTGAGGTTGCGGGTCAGGGTGGCGGACTGGCGGTACATCGCGTCGGTGAACCAGGCCGGATTGTCGACGTACCCCTCGTGCTCGATGCCTACCGACTGGGTGTTGTAGGTCCAGTTGCCGGCGTGCCAGGCGATGTCCTTCTCCCGCACCGACTGGGTGACCGCGCCGTCCGAGGAGCGGACGGTGTAGTGCGCGCTGGCCTGGGCGGCCGGGTTCTGGAACCAGCTGATGGTCCCGGCGTACGAGCCCTGCGCGAAGTGGATGACGACGCGGTTCACGGGGTGGCTGCCCGGCCGGCTGGCCACCGTGTAGTTGCTGGTGCTGGCCGGTGCCCACGCGGCCGGCCCGTAGTCGGTGCTGAGGGTGCCGACCCCGCCGGGCACCGCGGCCCGCTCCAGGGCGCCCCGGCGCGGCGCGACAGGCCGGCCGGCCACCGCCTCGCCGCTCGTCGGAGCGATCCCGACGCGCAGCAGGTCGTAGACGGTGTCCGCGTAGAGCCGCGCGACCGACGGCTCGGCGGCGCCGCCGTACCTGGCGACAGGCACGTACCACCCGTTCACGTCGTCGCGGGCCGGGGTGGTGAGGCCGGCCTGGTCGGCGTACGACCGCAGGACGGCGGCCGCCCCGAGGACGTTCGCCGCGGTGTCGGCGCGCAGCGTGGCCGGACTGAGTCGGGTGAGGGTGGCCGCCTCGTCCAGGGTGCGGTCGGTGGCCAGGTGCATGAGCCCGTACCCGCCGGCCGTGCTGGCCGCGCCGCCGTGCGGGTCGAGCCGCGACTCGGCGTACCCGAGGGCGACAAGCAGGTCGCGGGGAACGTCGTACCGCGCGGCGGCGGTGTCGAACGCGGCGGCCAGCGGGGCGGCCGACGCGGGTGTCCCCCCGGGGTCGGCGACGGCAGGTGACGCGACCACGACGGTCAGGGCTGTGGTCAGGGCGAGCAGGGAGGTTCGAACGGACATCAGCACTCCTCGGGAGGACTGGGGTGGGCGGCCGGTCGACCACCCACCCCGGCGGTCGAACTCGTCAGCACCAGCCGTTGACCGGACCGTTCACGCCGGTCCACAGGTACGCGTCGGACACCCAACTGCCGTCGCTCAGGCGGTCCCAGAGCGCCGTGGTGCCGTACCGCCCGGTGTGCGAGGTCCCGTTGGCGGAGCAGGAGACGGTGACTGTCGCGCCGTCGCCTAGTGAACCGAGCGAGCCGTAGCCGCTGCCCGGCCCGGCACGTCGGGTGAGCGCTCCGCCGCCGTTCGCGTCGACGACCGCCTGGTTGAAGCCGAGCGCGCCGTAGTTGTACAGGCCGCCGCCGACGCCGGCCCAGGCCGAACCGTGCCGCGCCCCGCCCTGGTACGCGGCGGACCCGTTGGCCAGCACCCACTTTCCGATGTCGTGGTCGGCGATCGGCACGTACGCGCTGTTCTGCCGCAGCCCGAAGTGCACGTGCCGGCCGTACGCCGCCCCGCCGCAGGTGACGTCGGTGCCGGTGTTGCCCAGCACGGCGCCCTGGCCGACGCCGAGGCCGTTGACGGAGATGCTGTTCCACAGGTGGTAGTAGTCGGTCGAATAGCCCCGGTCGTGGATGACCCGGATCCATCCCTGACACATCGTGTACGCCGTGCCGGCGCGGGCGGCGCGGACCACCTGGTCACCACCGGCCAGGTCGACCGAGCTGTACGGCCACTCGGTTCCGCCCCAGCCGTGCGGGCCGCTGGTGAGCGTCCACGTCTGGCCCACGCCGAACGGCAGGGCCATCCCGGTGCGGAAGTCCCCGCCCGCGTAGAGCGGGGTGGGGGTGGCGGTGAGCACGCCCCTCTCCTGGTTGCTCACCAGTGGCGATTCGGCGGCAAGCGCGGCGAAGGTGGCCTCGCCGTCGAAGGCGACCCGCCAGCCGGTGGGCTCGGACCGGGCGATGAAGACCGAGCCGGTCGGGTGGGCGTCCTCCTGTCGGGGCGCGAGGGCGACAGCGGTGCCGAACGCCCACCGGCCGCTGGTGCGACTGACGGTGACCCGGGTTTCCGGTCGCGCGGCGGACGTGGACAGTTCGGCCGCGCCGAGCAGTTTGGCGGTTACCGCGGCGGTGAGCGTGGAGGTGACGGGCGCCGCCGAGGCGGCGCCGGGTGTCGCCCCGATCAGACTGGTGAGCATCAACAGGGCGGCGGCAGCGCCGCCGACCAGTCGTCGGCTGTGTCTCATCGTGCCCTCACTTTCGGTGCGGCGGGTTCAGGCCGGGGCGACGGAGAGCCGACGGCCGCTGGCGTGACCTTGAAAGAGACAGGTGTGAATATTGACGGTGATTGTTGTGTAGTAAACCACCGGAAGTCAATGCACACATCGAAAGTTTTCTACATCTCCGCTATTGCGGGCCCGACCCCTCGGACCGCGCCGGGAGTGGGCGAGGATGAGTCCCGGCGTGACCTCCTCGACGCGTACGGGCCGCGCCTCCGAACGCGAGACGCGGCCCGTTTCCCCGATCCCGGTCACCCCGCCGGGGCCCGGTGGCGGCCCGAGCCTTTCGTCGGCAGTTCGTCGGCCGGGACGAGCCAGGTGGAGTTGGTCGCCCCGAGGCCGAGGAGCCTTGTGACCGTCAGGTGAGCGGCGAGGGCGACTCCGCGCCGGGGATCAGGAGCGTCGGCGTACCGGACCCGTCCGCCGGGACGCTCCACACGTCCGGCCGGCCGTCACTTACGCGAAGCGTGTAGGCGAGCGTCGCGCCGTCCAGCCAGGCGGCCTGGTCGTCGACGCTCGACGTCTCGGCCGTCGCGGTCACCCGCATGCTCGCCAGGTCGAGGACCGACAGCCGCCAGCCCTTCGCCGGGTCGGCGTCGATCGCCTCCTTGAAGGCCAGTCGCGTGCCGTCGGGCGACAGCGACGGGCACTCGACGTTCTCCTTCACGGTTTCCACGGTCCGGGCGGCGAGGTCGCCCCGCACGAGGTAGCGCCGTCCCTGGGTCGACAGGGTCGCGTAGAAGCGGTTGTCGTCGGCGGTGAAGGTGACGCCCCAGTAGTTGACGTCGGCGTTGCGGTAGGCCCTGCCGTCCCGCGTGATCGCGAACCCCTCGAGCGACTGCACCCTCGCACCGGTGACGGTGTCGAGGATTCCGGTGCGGGTGGAGAAGCCGCTCGCGGTGTAGGAGTCGCCGCCCACGAACGTCGTCCAGGAGACCATCCGCCCGGACGCCGAGACACGGGCCCGGTTTGGCAGGCCCGGCACGCTCAGTGCCCGTGTCTGACGCAGCGCGGCGTCGAGCACGACCACCTGGTACGACCAGGCGGTCTCCGGTCGCAGGCAGACACCGGTGCCGGCGGCGGCGTACACGCGTAGGCACTCCAGAGCGGACACGGTGCGCGGCCCGTCGGGCTCGGTCGCGTCGACAGCGGAGACGTACCTGTCGGTGATGGCCAGCAGGCGCGGACCGGGCGCGAGGGTGACGGCCCGCTCGCCGCTGGCCGGCGGCGGGGTCCGGGTCGGTTCCGCCGCCGTGGCGGCGTAGCCGGCCGCCGCCGCGCCCAGCAGCACGGCCGAGGCGGTCACCACGGCGATCTTCGCGCGGGTCGACATCGTGGTCATCGGGAGACCCTCCGGGCAACGGGACGGGACGGCGAGGCGAGCAGGAGGAGCGTGCCGACGAGAACGACGCCGACCGCGAGGGCCGCGGCCCGGACCGCGGTCTGCGGCCCCCACGCCTGCCAGGCCAGGCCGAACAGGATCGAGGAGACGAGGTACGCCAGCGCCTGCCCGGTCTGCACGAGGGCGATCCCGGTGGTGCGCAGTCGCGCCGGCAGCACCGGACCGGCGAGCGCGATGAGCACTCCGTCGGTGGCCGCGTAGAACGTCCCGTACAGCGCAAGCGTCACCGCGAGCCCCGGCCAGCCGTGCGTCGGCGTGGACAGCAGCAGGTACGTCACGCCGAGTGCCGCGTATCCGCCCACCACCACCGGCAGCCTGCCGATTCGGTCGGCCAGCACCCCGAGGGGCGCGGCGAGCAGCAGGTACGCCAGGCTGGTGCCGACCGCGAGGAGCGGGAACCAGCGCAGACCGAGGTCCTCGCGCCGTTGCAGCAGCAGGTAGACGAACCCGTCGCCGATGGTGGACAGGCCGAGCAGCGCCGCCGCCAGCACGAGGCGGCGCGCCGGCCGGCTGCGCAGCAGTCCGAACGCCTCGCCGACGGAGACCCTCGGGTCGTCCGGCCCGTCGGTCGGCACACCGGACGGCCGCTCCCTGACGAACAGCACGAGCACGACGACGGCCAGGGCGGCGACGCAGAAACTGGTGACGAACACCGCGTCGTACGACTGCCCGACGGCCAGCAGGACCGCGAACGCGGCGAGCGGGCCGAGGAACGCGCCGACGCTGTCCATGGCCCGGTGCACCCCGAACGCGCGCCCAAGCGCCTCGGGTGGGGTGGAGAGCGTGATCAGCGCGTCGCGGGGCGCGCTGCGGATCCCCTTGCCGAGCCGGTCGACGGCGATGACGGCGCCGATCGCCGGCACCGAACGGCCGGCGAGCAGCAGGCCGAGCTTGGCGACCGCCGAGAGCGCGTAGCCGGTGCCCGCGATCAGCTTACGACGCCGGAACCGGTCGGCGACGAATCCACCGACGACCCGCAGCAGTGCCGTGGCGCCGGTGTGGACGCCGTCGAGCACACCGAACGCCACCGGGCTCAGGTGCAGTCCCAGCACCAGGTAGAGCGGCAGGACGGCGGCGACCATCTCGGCGGAGACATCGGTGATCAGGCTGACCGTGCCCAACGCGACGACGTTGCCACCGACCATGGCGAGCCGTCGGCGTCGTGGCCCGGACGGATCGGTGACCGGTCGGGAGACGGTCGACAGGTACACGAGCATCTCCTCGGATCGACGACTGACGGTCAGCCATCGTGCGGAACCGGTCCGACCGGCCACAAGGGAGGGCGCGTGACGGCCGGGCGTGCGGCGGGTGAACGCTCGCCGAACACCGAGGTGTTCGCCTGGCGGGACGCACTGTTCACCCACGCGTAGTGCGCCGGCCGATCGACCTTCCTACATTCCTTGCGCCTCACACCCGTAGCGAAGGAGTCCTGCATGGACATTCGATTTCCCCGCCCGTCGGTGACGGTGGGGGTGGTCGCGGTACTGCTCGCCTCGACGGCCGCCGTCGTCGTGACCGGAGCGGGCGCGGCTTCGGCCGCGAGCGTGACGTTCACGCCGGTCGCGGACACCTACGTCCAGAGCGACACGGCGTCCACCAACTACGGCACCTCCGCGCAGCTCGTGGTGGACAACTCGCCGGTGCGGCGCTCGTTCCTGCGCTTCACGGTCAGCGGGGTCAGCGGCACGGTGACCAGCGCGAAGCTGCGACTGCGCACGATCAGCGGCAACGACGGCAGCGACGCCGGCGGCACGTTCCGGCGGATGTCCAACACGACCTGGTCGGAGACCGGCACCACCTGGAGCAACCAGCCGACCATCGACGGCGCCACACTCGGCTCGATCGGAGCGGTCAGCGGCGCCGGCTGGTACGAGGTCGACGTCACCGCCGCGGTCACCGGCAACGGCACGTACAGCTTCGGCGCGACCTCGACCAGCGGCGACGGCGCCTACTACGGCACCCGTGAGAGCGGAGCGGACGCGCCGCAACTGGTGGTCACCACCGGGACCACCACGCCGCCGACGTCAGGTGACCCGGTCTTCGTGGGCGCCGGCGACATCGCCAACTCCGGCTCCGGCGACACCGCCACCGCCGCGCTGCTGGACAGCATCCCCGGCACCGTCTTCACCACCGGCGACAACGTGTACGACAACGGCACCGCGTCGCAGTTCGCCAGCTACTACGAGCCCACCTGGGGTCGGCACAAGGCACGCACCCGCCCGTCGCCAGGCAACCACGACTACAACACCTCGGGCGCGACCGGCTACTACAGCTACTTCGGTACGGCCGCCGGCCCGAGCGGTCGCGGCTACTACTCCTTCGACCTCGGCAACTGGCACATCGTGTCGTTGAACTCCAACATCAGCATGTCCGCCGGGTCGGCGCAGGAGCAGTGGCTGCGCGCGGACCTGGCCGCCAGCGGCAAGCCGTGCACGCTGGCGTACTGGCACCACCCGCTGTTCACGTCCAGCTCCAACCACGCGCCGTCGACGTCGACACGCCCGCTCTACCAGGCGCTCTACGACTACAACGCCGACGTCGTGGTGTGGGGCCACAACCACGTGTACGAGCGGTTCGCCCCGATGAACCCGGCCGGCGGGGCCGACGCCACCCGGGGCATGCGCAGCTTCGTGGCCGGGATGGGCGGTGCGAGCCACTACGGCTTCGGCACCATCCAGCCCAACAGCGAGGCACGCAACAGCTCGGCGTACGGGGTCCTGAAGTTCACCCTGCACGCCGGCAGCTACGACTGGCAGTTCGTGCCGGTCGCCGGCCAGACGTACACCGACAGCGGCACCGCCACCTGCCACTGACCGCCCGACACGACGCGTGCCCCCTGCCCGAACGACGGGCAGGGGGCACGGACGTGCGGTGCCGACGTCAGCGGGCCGAGCCGGCGCGGCGCTTGTTGTAGACGTCGAAGGCGACGGCCACCAGCAGCACGAGCCCCTTGACCACCGATTGGGTCGACTGGTCGACGCCCATCAGCTGCATGCCGTTGCTCATCACCGCCATGATCAGACCACCGACCATCGCGCCGACGACCGTGCCCACGCCACCGGTGACCGCCGCGCCGCCGATGAAGGCCGCCGCGATCGCGTCCAGCTCGAACATGTTGCCGGCTGCCGGCTGGGCGCCGTTGGACCGCGACGAGTAGATGACACCGGCCACCGCCGCCAGGAAGCCCATGTTGACGAACATCCAGAAGTTGACGGTGCGGACCTTCACGCCCGACAGCGCCGCCGCGGAGAGGTTGCCGCCGATCGCGTACACCTGACGGCCGAAGACGGTACGCCGGGTGAGCAGGCCGTAGACCAGGACCAGCACCGCCAGGATGATCAGCACGATCGGCAGACCACGGGCGTGCGCCAACTGCCAGGCGAAGTACATGATGACCGCGCCGACCGCGACGACCCGGGCGACGAACAGCGGGAACGACTCGACGGGCTGCTGGTAGCGGATGCGGGCGACCCGGGTGCGGAACCCGCTCACCGCGTAGCCGGCCACCGCGACGGCGCCGATCAGCAGTGTGAACGCGTCGAAGCCGTTGCCGCCGAGCAGTCCGTTGAGGAAACCCGCCGCGACGCGCTGGTACTCGCCCGGGAACGGCGACAGCGAGATGTTGTCGAGCACCCGCAGGGTGAGGCCGCGGAACAGCAGCATCCCGGCGAGGGTCACGATGAACGCCGGGATGCCGGCGTATGCCACCCAGAAGCCGTGCCACGCGCCGACTGCCACGCCGACTGCCAGGGCGGCCAGCACGCCGATCCACCACGGGTGGCCCTGCTGGATCACCAGGACGGCGGAGACCGCCCCGGTCAGCGCGACGACCGACCCCACCGACAGGTCGATGTGCCCGCCGATGATCAGGATGACCATCCCGATCGCGAGGACCAGGATGTACGAGTACTGAAGGACGATGTTCGTGATGTTCCCGGGGCTCAGCGACACCCCGTCGGTCAGGATCGCGAAGAGCGCCACGATGACGACAAGCGCGACGTAGATCCCGCTCTGCCGCAGGTTGTTCAACACCAACGCCCGCAGGTCGCTCGTCCCCGTGTGCAGGGCGGCGGCTGGTGTGCTGTCCGAGGGCGTCGGGCGCTCCGCCGGAGGGGTCTTGATGCTTGTCATCCGACGAGCTCCTTGTCCTTGGTCATCAGCTCCATGAGGCTCTCCTGGGTCGCCTCGCCCACCGGCACCTCACCGGTGATCCGGCCGCCGGCGAGGGTGTAGATCCGGTCGCACATCCCGAGCAGCTCCGGCAGCTCCGAAGAGATGACGATCACCGCCTTACCGGCGGCCACCAGCCGATTGATGATCGTGTAGATCTCGTACTTGGCGCCGACGTCGATCCCACGTGTGGGCTCGTCCAGGATCAGCACGTCCGGGTCGGTGAACAGCCACTTCGACAGCACGACCTTCTGCTGGTTGCCGCCGGAGAGCTTGCCTACCACCGCCATGACGCTCGTGGTCCTGATGTTCATCTCCCGCCGGCTCGTCTCGGCGACCTTGATCTCCTCGTTGCCGTTCACCCAGCCCAGCCGGGCCAGCCGGTCCAGCGCGGCGGCCGAGACGTTACGGCGCACGTCGTCGATCAGGTTGAGGCCGTACCGCTTGCGGTCCTCGGTGACGTACGCGATGCCGTTGTCGATCGCCTCGGCGACGGTACGGGCCTGCACCTCGCGTCCGCGCACGAAGAGCCGGCCGCTGATGTCCCGCCCGTACGACCTGCCGAACACGCTCATCGCCAGCTCGGTGCGCCCGGCCCCCATGAGACCGGCGATGCCGACGACCTCGCCGGCGCGCACGGACAGGCCGACACCCTCGACGACCTTGCGGTCCTGGACGGGGTGACGCACCGTCCAGTCCTCGATGCGCAGGACCTCCTCGCCGGGGGACGACTCCCGGTCCGGGTAGAAGCTGTCCAGGTCGCGTCCGACCATGCCGCGGATGATCCGTTGCTGGGTCACCTCGCCGGCTTTCATGTCGAGGGTCTCCACCGTGCGTCCGTCCCGGATGACCGTGGTCGAGTCGGCGATGGCGGTGATCTCGTTGAGCTTGTGCGAGATCATGATGCAGGTGATGCCCCTGTCGCGCAGCTGCCGCAGCAGGTCGAGCAGGTGGGCGGAGTCGACGTCGTTGAGGGCGGCGGTTGGCTCGTCGAGGATGAGCAGGCGCACCTTCTTCGACAGCGCCTTGGCGATCTCCACCAGTTGCTGCTTGCCCACGCCGAGCTGGATGACCGGGGTCACCGGGTTCTCGTGCAGCCCCACGGACGCCAGCAGCTGCGCCGCCTCGGCGTTGGCCCGGTTCCAGTCGATGAGCCCACCGCGACCGCGCCGCTCGTTGCCCAGGAAGATGTTCTCCGCGATCGACAGGTACGGCACCAGGGCGAGCTCCTGGTGGATGATGACGATGCCGTCGGCTTCGCTGTCGCGGATGCCCCGGAACTGCACAGGCTTGCCGTCGAACAGGATCTCGCCGTCGTAGGAGCCGGTCGGGTGTACGCCGGAGAGCACCTTCATCAGGGTGGACTTTCCGGCGCCGTTCTCACCGCAGATGGCGTGGATCTCTCCCCGGCGCACCGAGAGGGAGACGTCCTCCAGCGCGGTCACCCCGGGGAAGGTCTTCGTGATGCGGCGCATCTCGAGGATGGTGTCGTCCATTGTCACTGTCCTCTGTCAGGTCGGACGCGGTACGCCACGGCGTCGGGCCCGACGGTCACCGTCGGGCCCGACGACGGGCTTACTTCTTGGCCTGACCGGCGGCGACCTCGTCCGCCGTCCAGTAGCCGGAGTCGATCAGCGTAGCCTTGATGTCGTCCTTGTAGACGGTCGCGATCGGTAGCAGGTACGCCGGGACGACCTTGACGCCGTTGTCGTACGTCTTCGTGTCGTTGGCCTGCGGCTGCTTCTTCTGCAGGAACGCCTCGGCCGCGTTCACGGCCTGCTCGGCGAGCAGACGGGTGTCCTTGAAGACCGTGGAGTTCTGCACGCCGTCGTTGATCAGCTTGATCGAGGCGATCTCCGCGTCCTGGCCGGTGACCACCGGGATCTTCTTGCTGGCGCTGCCGTAGCCGGCGTTCTGCAGGGCGGTGATGATGCCCCGGGAGATGCCGTCGTACGGCGACAGCACGCCGTCGACCTTGGCGCCGTCGTTGTAGCTGGAGGTGAGCAGGTCCTCCATGCGCTTCTGCGCGGTCTCCTGCTGCCACCGCAGGATGGCGACCTGCTCGATCTTGGTCTGGCCCGACTTGACCTTCAGCGTGCCGGCATCGATGAACGGCTTCAGCGTGTCCATCGCGCCGCCGAAGAAGTACTGCGTGTTGTTGTCGTCGAGCGAGCCGGCGAACAGCTCGACGTTGAACGGACCCTTGGCCGTGCCCTTCGAGCCGTCCTTGTTCTGCAGGCCGAGACCGACGAGCAGGGAGGTGGCCTGGGCGACGCCGACCTTGTAGTTGTCGAAGCTGACGTAGAAGTCGACGTTCTTGCTGCCGCGGATCAGCCGGTCGTACGAGATGACCGGGATCTTCGCGTCGGCGGCGGCCTGGAGCTGGCTGTTGAGAGCCGTGCCGTCGATCGCGGCGATGACCAGGACGTCGGCGCCCTGGGTGATCATCTGGTCGACCTGCTGGGACTGGGTGGGGATGTCGTCTCCGGCGTACTGGAGCTCGACCTTGTAGCCCTTGGCCTCCAGCTTCTGCTTCACGGCGTTGCCGTCGGCGATCCACCGCTCGGAGGTCTGGGTCGGCATCGAGACGCCGATGGTCAGGTCGGCGGGCTTGTCCCCGCTCTTGTCGCCACCACTGCCGGCGCCCTCGCCACTGCATGCCGCCAGGCTTAGCGCCAGCGCCGCGCTGCCGAGAGCAACCAGGAATCTCCTGCCCACGGGCCTCTCCTCTCTGGACTCCCCCGCCGAGTGCCGGGGCCAACTGTCACCTTTCGGGTAGTGTTAGCGCTCACATAGGGTGCGTCAACACTTGATCCGAAATACCGGTGTCACGGTCTCGTAACGGAGGCGTCCGCGCAAGAGCGACTTCGGCGCCGACCGACGCGGAGCGCAGGTCACCGAGGCGCACGCGGGGGCCCGCACAGAGCGGTGCCCGCGGACGACGTCGTCGTCCGCGGGCACCCCGCACCGCCGGAGGGTCAGGTGGGCCGCCGGGGCCCGGTCGGCCGGCGGACCCGACCGGCTACCGCCGCGTCCACCGTTGGTTCGCCGCCGCGGTGCAGGTCCAGAGGATCACCGTGGTGCCGTTGGCCGTGCCGTTGTTGTTGACGTCCAGGCAGAGCCCGGACTGCGCGGCGCTGATCGTGCCGTTGGTGTTGATGCTCCACCGCTGGTTGGCCCCACCGTTGCAGTCCCAGATCTGCACCTTGGCGCCGGCCGTGGCGTTGAGCGGAGCGTCCAGGCACTTGCCGAGGGACTGCAGGGTCTGCCCGTTGACCGTCCAGCTCTGGTTGGCGGCGCCGTTGCAGTCCCAGATGACCGGCTGGGTGCCGTTTGCCGTGTTGCTGTTCGGGACGTCCAGGCAGCGACCGGAGGAGACGCTGGCGAGGGCGCTTGACGTGGTCGGGGGCGGGGTCGTGGTGCCGCCACCGCTGACCCGGTACACCACAGTGCCGTGCGCGGGGACGCTGGCGCTGATGGTCCCGCTGCTGGAGCTGGTGCCGCCGGTCCACGCGTCGACAAGCGTGAACGACGTCCCGGACTTGCCAATCGCCGCGGCCGTGGTCGAAATCGTCGTCGTCGAGGAGCCCTGGTTGAACAGCGCGACCGCGACGTCACCGTTGGCGAGCCGCTTGGCCAGCACCCGACGCGTACCGTCGAACGACACAGGCGTCCCCTGCAACCCGAGTGAGTCCTGGTTGATCGCGATCAGGTTGGCGTTCTTGAGGATTGCCTGCGTCGCGGCGTTCATGTTCCGCACGTCGTTGCCCGCGATCAGCGGAGACGCCATGATCGCCCACATCGCGAAGTGGCTGCGCATCTCCGTGTCGTTCATGCCGCCGCGACCGACCTCCATCATGTCCGGGTCGTTGAAGCCACCCGGGCGCGCGTACGAGGCCAGCGGAACCGTCACGTTGATGATGTTCTGGATGCCCATCGGGTAGCCGTTGGTCTGGCCGGTGTCCCACGCGTTGGTGATGTCCTCGGTGGTCCGCCACATGTTCGCCACGTCGCCCCAGTTGCGCTGCGGGCCGGTCTTGGCGTGGATGCTGTTCGGGTTGATGCTGTACACGATCGGTCGGCCGGTAGCCGCCAGCGCGTCCCGCATCTTGGCGAAGGTGGCCACCTGGTCGTTGATGCTGCCCTCCGGCGAACACCAGTCGTACTTGAGGAAGTCGACACCCCAGGCGGCGAACTGGCGGGCGTCCTGCACCTCGTGGCCCCGGCTGCCGGTGGCGCCCGGGTAGGAGTTGAAGTACTGCGCGCAGGTCTTGTCGACAGGCACCTGGTACAGACCGAACTTCAGGCCCCGGGCGTGCAGGTAGTCGCCGAGCGCCTTCATCCCGCTGGGGAACCGCGTCGGGTCCCCCTGGATGTTGCCGGAGGAGTCCCGGTTCGGGTTGAACCAGCAGTCGTCGACGACTACGTACTCGTAGCCCAGATCCCGCATTCCGCTGCTGACTATCGCGTCGGCGGACTGTCGGATCAGCCCCTCGTTGATGTTGCAGCCGAACGAGTTCCAGGAGTTCCAACCCATCGGAGGTGTGCGGGCCACCCCGTTGTCCAACGCCTGCGCCGCCGGGGCGCGCAGGCCGACGAGGGCGCCGGCCAGCAGTAGTCCCGCCGCCAGTACGCTTCCCCACCGACGACCTCGGGTGATGCGGTTCATCGAGCCTCCTTGCCGGTGGCGCCCCGCCCCGCGACCGGGATCGCTGACCCGTGGACTGATAGCCGGACACCAATGTTGTTAACGCTAACAGAGACGGCCATCATGTTACGGCGGGATTTCAGGTCGTTCAATACCTGCGCCGCATCGAATCGTCATACGTCGATCGAGTAGGTTGACCCCTCATCGACGGACGCCATAGCGGCACGATGGCCGACCCGAATACGGGCACACCGCCCGGGCGCCGTCAGGCGGGTGGTGGGGCGACGCTGTCGCGGGCGACCAGGGCCGGTGCGATGGTCTGCCGCAACGCCCCGCCGGTGCCCGACTCGATCTGCCTCAGCAGCAGCTGCAGGCTCGCCCGCGCCACCGCGTCGAAGTCCGGTCGGACGGTGGTCAACGGCGGAATGAAGTACGCGGCCTCCGGCACGTCGTCGAAGCCGACGACACTGATGTCGTCCGGCACGCGCCTACCGAACTCGTGCAGAGCCCGCAGCACGCCCAACGCGAGATGGTCGTTGGCGGTGAAGACCGCGGTCACCTCCGGCATCCGCGCGAGCATCTGCCCACAGCGGTAACCCGACGCGGCCGACCAGTCGCCGTGCATCAGCGGCGGCGGGTCGATCCCGGCGGCCACCAACGCCTCACGCCAGCCGTCGACCCGGCCGACGCTGTCGAACCAGTCCGACGGCCCGGAGACGTGCCAGACGGTGCGGTGCCCCGCGTCGAGCAGGTGCTGCGTCGCCGCTCGGGCGCCCGCCACCTGGTCGACTGTCACAAGCGGCACCGGCCGGCTCGGATCCCCGTCGACAGTGACCAACGGGACGTCCTTGGGCAGTCGTTCCAGCGCCTCGCCGGCCGATTCGACGGGCGCGATGACCACGATGCCGGCGACGCGGTGCGACAGGTGCCGTTCGACGGCCGCCGAGATGGACCGGTGGTCCAAATTCCGGACGCTGCCCACGCTCACCGCGAAACCCTCCGCCGCGGCCGTCTGCTCCAACGCGGCAAGCAGTGAGGCCGGACCGTAGAGCGTGGTGTTCTGGGCGACCACACCGATGACCTGCGACCGGCCGGTCACCAGCGCGCGTGCCGCGCCGTTCGGACGGTAGCCGAGTTCGGCGATCGCCGCGCGCACCCGCAGCCGGGTCTGCTCGCGGACGTTGGGGTGCCCGTTGAGCACCCGCGACACCGTCTGATGGGAGACACCGGCGAGACGAGCGACGTCCGTCATCGCGGGACCGTGGACGGCCATTTAACTCCCCCCGCTACGTCTCCGGCCCGCAGCCCGTCGACGTCGACTGGAGCGGCCCGGCCCGATCCCCTCGCTCAGCCACCACGCCGGTGCTGAATCCCAGGTGACCAGCGCTGGATCGCCGACAGTCTACGCCAGCGAAGGCCTCCGACACGGTTCGGCCATGCGGCGCGGACGGAAGGTCCGAGCTGGCCGTGCGCCGGGCTTCCCGTCGCGCACGCGGCATCCCGGCCCCGCGCCGGACCGGCAACGGAAGCGCCGGCCCGCTCCACGCCCCTGGAAAGGGCGGGGAGCAGGGCCGGCGACTGTGTGACGCGGTGCCGTGGACCGCACCCGGCGCACGGGGCGCAGGGCTGTCCTCGTGACCTGTGGACCGATCAGTGTGGGACTGGTGTCACGGTGTCGTCAGGTCGAATCGGCGCACCGTGACGGCACCACCGAGCGCCTGCGTGGCGTGGTTGAAGATGGCGAACCGGTAGCCCATGAAGAACTGCCAGTTGTTCGCCAGGGTCAGGGCGTTGCCGAACGACGTGAAGTTGACCCCGTCGGTGCTGTACGAGAAACGAGCCTGCCGGCCGGAGCCGGGTCTGATGTCGGCGTTGGCACGCAACCAGATCCGGCCACCGGAGACGGCGGTGCTCGCCACCTCGCTGCCGGTGCTCGTGGTGTTCCAGCTGTCGTCCATCGTCAGGCCGTTCTGCATGACCAGACGCGTGGAGCCGTTGTCCCGCCGTACCCCGATCCAGGCCGACGAGTTGCGCAGCACCGCCAGGCCGGTGCGGTCGCCGTCGCGCATCGTGGAGTAGTCCAACTCGATGGTGGCGGTGGAGGTCGGGCCCTGGATGCGGTGCGTCAACGTGTTGCGCGCCTTGTAGAGGTCGCCGGTGACGGTGGCGGTCTGCAGGTTGAGCCCGTTGTTCACCGACCACTTGCTGTTGTCGGGGTTGTGGTTCCACTCCCACTGCGGGCCGAGGGTGGTGCCGGCGAACGTGTCGCTGCCGGTGAGTGGCTTCACCGCGCGCGGCGGCGCCGGCAGGTTCGGCTTCGGGTACGAGGTGCCCCACGCGCCGTTGACCGTCTGGAGCACTGGCCAACCGTCGCCGGTCCAGGTGATCGGGGCCATGGCGGGCATCCGACCGCCGGGGTACGCGTCGACGAAGGACATGTAGTACCAGTCGCCGTTCTGGGTCTGCACCAGCCCACCCTGGTGCGGCACACCGCCGCCGGAGATCGGGCCGGGCAGGTTGAGCAGCACCTGACGCTGCTCGTACGGGCCGAAGGGACCGTTCGTCGACTTCAGCACGTACTGGCCGTTGGCCGGGCGGGTGAGCCAGATGTAGTAGGCGCCGTTGCGCTTGTAGAAGCGCGCGCCCTCCAGCGTCCCGATGCTCGACGGCGTCTGGTACACCTGCTGGGCGCGGACCTGCGACTTCCCGTCGGCGGACAGCTGCGCCACGCTGATGGTGCCGTTGCCGTACGCCACGTACATGGTGTCGTTGTCGTCGATCAGCATCCCGGCGTCGTAGTAGCAGTTGGGGATGGTGGTGTGCTTGCTCCACGTGCCGTCGACGGCGGACGCGGTGTAGATGTGGGTCTGCGCGAAGTCGATGCACCCGGCCCAGTAGTACGTCCGGTTGCTCGGCCGGTAGTTCAACGTCGACGCCCAGATCCCGTCGACGTACGCGTTGCCGCCACTCATGTCGTACTTCGACCCGAACTCGAGGCGGGGTACGGAGTGCCCGGCGAACTCCCAGTTCACCAGGTCGTACGAGCGCAGCACAGGCGCGCCCGGGGAGTAGTGCATGGTGGACGCCGACATGTAGTAGGCGTTGTCCACCCGGATGATGTCGACGTCGGCGAAGTCCTGCCAGATGACCGGGTTGGTGTAGGTGCCGCTCGACGGCGGCGGGTTGCTGCCGCCGACGGGGACGAGCTGCCACTGCTGGTTGCTGCCGCCCCAGTCGTCGTACTGCACGATGTTGCCACCGTCGGCGGTCGAGGCGCCCTGCACCTCCATCGCCTTGTTGCTGTTGCGGTTGATCAACCGGATGTAGCCGCTGTCCGAGTCGGCCAGCCGGAACTGCTGGTTGGTCCCGTTGCCGTCCGCCCACTGCACGATCGAGGCGCCGTTCGCTGTGGAGAAGTTGTAGACGTCGAGCACCTTGCCCGAGTGCCGCGACTTGAGCCGGTAGTAGCCACCGCCGGAGTCGACGAACTGCCACTGCTGCCAGGCGCCGTCGTTACGCGACCACTGGGTGATCCGCGCGCCGTCGTTGGTCGCCTGGTTGTACACGTCCAGAGCCTTGCCGCTGTTGCGGTTGACCAACACGTACCACGCGTTGGTGTCCACAGTCGCTGCCGACGCGGCCGTGGGTGCGACGGCCGCGACCGCGCCGCCCACCAGCACCGCCGCCGCTGCGGCCACGAGCCGCGACATCCACCCGCGCCGGCGTGGCGCACCGCGGGGAACCCGACCGATGGAAAGCATGATCCTCCTCTGCTGACGCGAACCGAGCGGTCTGGGCCGGCGTCCGCGGCGCCGGGCGGGGCACCGAGCTGACCACGGCCCAATCATGTGATCGCTAACACCGATCGCCTAGCGGTTGCGGCACCGAACTGCCGGAACCGAGGGGCGAGGACACATGCCGGGCCGGACCAACGGAAGACATCGACCATCTTGGCTATAGACTGTGAGCGATAACATGCTCTTAGTCAAGGCGTAACACAGTCGACCCCCGGTCGTGCTGCGGACGCGCGAACGGGTGGCCCGCCCCCGCTCGCAGCAGGGACGGGCCACCCGTCAGAAGAGGCGCTCCGACCGCGACGGTCAGAAGCCGCGGGCCAACCGGTAGTAGGCCTGGTTCCACCGGATCTCGTCGGCGAAGCGACGGGGCCGGGTGTCGGCGTCGATGACCACCAGCTCGGTGCGGCTCATCTCGGCCAGGTCGTGCAGCTCCTCCACACCCACCGCCTGGGACAGCACCGTGTGGTGCGGCGCGCCGGCGGTGATCCACGCCTCCGCCGAGCCGGGCAGGTCGGGGCGCGGCCGCCAGACCGCGCGGGCCACCGGCAGCCGGCGCAACGGCTGCGGCGGCGCGACCACGTCGATCTCGTTGGCCACCAGCCGGAAGCGCTCCCCCATGTCGGCCAAACCGAGCACCACCGCCGGACCGGGCGCGGCGTCGAAGACGAGCCGGACCGGATCCTCCCGCCCACCGATGCTCAACGGGTGGATCTCCACGTTCGGCACGTCCGACGCGATGGTCGGGCAGACCTCCAGCATGTGGGCGCCCAGCACCAGCTCCTCGCCGGGGGTCAGGTCGTAGGTGTAGTCCTCCATGAACGACGTACCGCCGTCCACGCCCACCGACATCGCCTTGAGGGTGTGCACCAGCACGGAGGTCTTCCAGTCGCCCTCGCCACCGAAGCCGTACCCGTCGGCCATCAGCCGCTGCACGGCGATGCCGGGCAGCTGACGCAGGCCGCCGAGGTCCTCGAAGTTGGTGGTGAAGGCCCGGAACCCGCCCTCGTCCAGGAAGGCACGCATGCCCAGCTCCAGCCGGGCCGCGTACCGCAGGGAGTCGTGCTGCTCGCCGCCCGCGACCAGACTCGGCACCACCCGGTAGGTGTCCTCGTACTCCTTGACCAGGTCGTCCACCTGCGCGTCGGTGACCTGACCGACCACCTCGACCAGGTCGTTGACGCCGTAGGTGTTGACCGACACCCCGAACCGCAGCTCCGCCTCGACCTTGTCGCCCTCGGTCACCGCCACGTCGCGCATGTTGTCGCCGAAGCGGGCCAGGCGCAGCGACCGCATCGCCGACCAACCGAGCGCCGCGCGGGCCCACGCCCCGACCCGGGCGCTCACCCGCGGGTCGCTGACGTGCCCGGCCACCGTCTTGCGGGCCACACCGAGACGGGTCTGGATGTACCCGAACTCCCGGTCGCCGTGGGCGGCCTGGTTCAGGTTCATGAAGTCCATGTCGATGTCGTTCCACGGCAGCAGGACGTTTGCCTGCGTGTGCAGGTGCAGCAACGGCGTCTGCAACGCGTCGAGACCGGCGATCCACATCTTCGCCGGCGAGAAGGTGTGCATCCAGGCGATGACCCCGATGGCGCCCTGGGCGGCGGCGTCCCGACAGACCTGCAGGATCTCACCGCTGTTGGTCAGGACGGGCTTCCAGACCACCCGGGCCGGAATCTGCGGCGAGTCGTCGAGCGCGGCCGCGATCTGACGGGACTGCTCGGCGACCTGCCGGAGCGTCTCCTCGCCGTACATGCCCTGGCTGCCGGTGAGGAACCAGATCTCGGGTGCGGTGTGTGGTGCCATGGAGTTGCCTTCCGCGAGAGGGGCGGTCACTTGTAACGGATTCCGATGAGGCGCTGAAGGAGGATGAACGCGAAGAGCAGACCGCCGATCACGATCTTGGTCCACCAGGAGTTGAGACTCCCGTCGAAGGTGATGAGGGTCTGGATCACGCCCAGGACCAGGACGCCGAGCACCGTGCCGAAGACGTAACCCGCGCCGCCGGTGAGCACCGTGCCACCGATGACGACGGCGGCGATGACGTCCAGCTCCATCCCGACGGCGATCAGCGGCGCGCCGGAGAGGGTGTAGAAGGACAGCAGGATCCCGCCGATGGCCGAGCACAGACCACTGATCGTGTAGACGGCGATCCTGGTCCGTCCCACCGGCAGACCCATCAGAAGGGCCGACTGGGGGTTGCCGCCGATGGCGTACACGTTGCGCCCCAGCCGCGTGTAGGCCAGCGTGTACGCGGCGACGGCGACCACGACGAAGGCGATCAACACGCTGATCGAGACGAAGTTGCCCCGGGGATCGCCGATCCGTTCCTGCGACATCCTGGTCCAGAACCCGTCAGTGATCGGGATCGACGAGCCCGAGATGAACGTGCACATCCCCCGGGCGAAGAACATTCCGGCGAGCGTGACGATGAACGGCTGGATGTCGAAGAAGTGGATGGCGCAGCCCATCAGCAGGCCGAGCGTCGGCCCGATGAGCAGGGCGATGACGAGCACCAGGGCCGCCGGTAGGCCCTCCTGGAGCAGCCAGGCCGACACCATCGCCGTCATCGCGACGACGGACCCGACCGACAGGTCGATGCCGCCGGTGAGGATCACGAAGGTCATCCCGATCGCGACCACGAGCAGGAAACCGTTGTCGATGAAGACGTTGAAGATGACCTGCACGTTGGAGAACGCCGTGTACTGCGAGACGCCGATGCCGTACATCACCAGCAGCAGGGCGAGCGTCGCCAGGACCGGTATCTGCCTCCTCGGCACCCGGAACCGGGTACGGCCGGGGGTGAGCAATCCAGTGGTCATGCCGGCACCTGCTCCTTCGGCTTGTCGGCGATGGCGGCGGGCGGCGGTGCGGTGCGCCTGCGGCGACTGAACCGGGCCCGGAAGGCCGGCGCCTGGATGAGGCAGACGGCGATGACGACCACCGCTTTGAACAGCAGCGAGGTCTGCGGTGAGATGTCCATGGCGTACACGGTGGTGGTCAGCGTCTGGATGATCAGCGCGCCGATGATCGTGCCGCTGAGGAAGAACCGGCCACCGGCGAGGGACGTACCGCCGATGACGACGGCGAGGATGGCGTCCAGCTCCACCCAGAGGCCCACCGCGTTGCCGTCGGCACTCGAGACGTTGGCAGTCATCATGAAACCGGCGATCGCGGCGCAGGCGGCGCTGAGCACGTACGCGAGGAAGATGACCCGGCCGGAGCGGATGCCCGCCAACCGGCTCGCCTCGGCGTTACCGCCCACCGACTCGACGATCATCCCGAGTGCGGTACGCCGTGTGAACGCGGCGACGAGGAGTGCCGCGGCGAGGGCGATGAAGATGGCGAGCGGCAGGGTGAGCAGGTGGCCCAGCCCGATCGCCCGGAACGGCTCGGAGTTGATAGTGATGATCTGGCCCTGGGTGATCAGCTGGGCGAGACCCCGGCCGGCCACCATCAGGATCAGGGTGGCGATGATCGGCTGGATCCCGATCACGGCCACCAGCACCCCGTTCCAGGCGCCGAGCACGAGCGCGACCCCCAACGCCATCGCGAGGGCCGTCAGCACCACGACGAGGCTGTTCTGGTCGGACTGCTTGCTGATGTACATGCAGGCGATCGCGCCGCTGATCGCACAGACCGATCCCACCGACAGGTCGATGCCGCCGGTCGAGATGACCAGGGTCATTCCCAGCGCGACGAGGATCAGCGGCGCGCTCA
Source organism: Micromonospora sp. NPDC000663 (assembly GCF_042898105.1). Lineage (NCBI taxonomy): Bacteria > Bacillati > Actinomycetota > Actinomycetes > Micromonosporales > Micromonosporaceae > Micromonospora > Micromonospora sp. NPDC000663. Next base: position 1,473,071 of record NZ_JBIAYR010000001.1, on the reverse strand, counting down.
ACCGCAGGATGTCGATCGGCGAGCCGTAGAGGTGCCCGTCCTTGAGCTCGATGGACAGGAACCCGGGGCGGTAGATGGTGTTCGCGGCGAGCATGACGAACAGCACGGCAGCGGGCCAGAACAGCCGGTGACCGGTAATCGTCCGGTAGCGGCTCATTGTGGCGTTCATCGGTCTGCCTCCTCCCGGTGGGATCCGCTGGCGATGGTCTGCATGATGCGGTCGGCGTCGAGGCTGTCGTCGTTGGCGAGCTGCGCGACCATCTGCCGGTCCCGCATCACCGCCACCTTGTGGCTGAGGCGCAGCACCTCCTCCAGCTCGGCGGAGATGAACAGCACGGCCATGCCACCGTCGGACAGCTGCGTCACGAGTTTCTGGATCTCGGTCTTCGCGCCGATGTCGATGCCCCGGGTCGGCTCGTCGAGGATCAGCAGCCGTGGCTCGGTGATCAGCCACCGGGCCAGCAGCACCTTCTGCTGGTTGCCGCCGGACAGGTTGCCGACCGGCACCTCCGGGTCCGCGGGCCGGATGTTGAGGGCCTTGACGTACCTGTCGACCAGCTCGTCCTGGCGGCGACGCGGAATGGGCCGCAGCCAGCCACGGGCCGCCTGCATGGCGAGGATCATGTTCTCCCGGACCGACAGGTCGGCGACGATGCCCTCCGCGCGGCGGTTCTCCGAACAGAACCCGACGCCGTGGTCGATGGCCTGTGCGGGAGTACGCAGGCTGCTCGCCGTGCCGTCGATCGCGACCTGACCGCCGTCGGTCCGGTCGGCGCCGAACAGCAGCCGCGCCACCTCGGTACGCCCCGAACCCAGCAGGCCGGCCAGACCCACCACCTCACCGGCGTGGATGGTGAGGCTGAACGGCTCGACCGCGCCCGTCCGACCGAAGTTCGACACCGCCACCAGGGGGGTGCCCTCCTCCATCGCGGCCAGGTCCCGGCGGGAGTGCTCCTCGATGCCCTCCAGGGCGTCGAGTTCCTTGCCGATCATCTTCTCCACAAGGGAGAGCTGGGGCAGCGCGGTGGTGAGGTACTCGCCGACGAGCCCGCCGTTGCGCAGCACGGTGATCCGGTCGGCGATCTCGTAGACCTGGTCGAGGAAGTGGGTCACGAACAGGATGGCGATGCCCTCGTCGCGCAGTTGCCGCATGATGCGGAACAGCTGCGCCACCTCGCCGGCGTCGAGGCTTGACGTCGGCTCGTCCAGGATCAGGACCCGCGCCTTGATGTCGATGGCGCGGGCGATGGCGACCATCTGCTGGATCGCCAGGGAGTACGAGCCGAGCGGCGCGCTGACGTCGAGGTCGAGGTCGAGGCGGGCCAGCAGGGCGCGGGCGCGACGGCGGACCTCGCCCCAGTGGACCGCGCCGAGGCGCCGAGGCTCACGGCCGATGAAGATGTTCTCCGCCACCGAGAGGTTGGTGCAGAGGTTGACCTCCTGGAAGACGGTGCTCACCCCGGCGGCGGTCGCCTGCATCGGCCCGGTGAACGACACGGGGTCACCGTCGAGTGTGATCGCGCCCGCGTCGGTGTCGTAGACGCCGGTCAGCACCTTGATGAGAGTCGACTTGCCGGCGCCGTTCTCGCCCATCAGGGCGTGCACCTCGCCGGGGAAGAGCCGGAAGTTGACGTCGTGGAGTGCGCGCACCCCGGGGAAGGACTTGCTGATCCCGGTCATCGTCAGGACCGGACGGCTATCCGTCATCCCATCAGACCTCTTCTGGGTTGTCGGCACGGAGAGGCCGCTACGCTCCCGCGGCGCCCGCCCGGTCGTCCCTGGGGGTCGCTCGGGCGTGCGTGGTACGGGGGTGGTCGCGGGCCAGGCCCGGTCCGTTACGGGTATGGGAGCGACGCGGCGGGGCCGCCGCGCGAACGCGGCGACCCCGTCGTCGATCAGTACTTGCGGTTGGGCAGGGCCTCCTTGGCCTGCTCCTGGGTGAAGGTGGTCTCCTCGGTCTCGATCCGAGCAGGCACCTCCTCGCCCGCGTGGACCTTCTTGGCCAGGTCCATCAGCTGCGGGCCGAGCAGCGGGCTGCACTCGGCGATGAAGTTGAACTTCCCGTCGGCGAGCGCCTGCATACCGTCCTTGACGGCGTCGACGGTGATGATGGTGATGTCCTTGCCGGGCACCTTGCCGGCGGCGGTGATCGCCTCGAGCGCGCCCAGGCCCATGTCGTCGTTGTGCGCGAACAGCACGTCGATCTTCGGGTTGGCCTTGAGGAACTGCTCCATGACCTGCTTGCCGCCCGCCCGGGTGAAGTCACCCGGCTGAGAGGCGATGATCTTCAGGTTCGGGTTGACGGCGATCGCCTCGCCGAAGCCCTTCTTGCGGTCGTTGGCCGGGGCCGCGCCGGTGTTGCCCTGCAACTCCACGATGTTGACCGGGCCGGTGGCGCCCTTCTTCTGCTCGACCAGCCACTCGCCGGCGAGGCGGCCCTCCTTGACGAAGTCCGAGCCGAGGAACGTCTTGTACAGGCTCTTGTCGGCCGAATCCACCGAGCGGTCGGTCAGGATGACCGGGATGCCGGCGTCCTTGGCCTCCTTGAGCACCGTGTCCCATCCGGACTCCACCACCGGCGAGAAGGCGATCACGTCCACCTTCTGCTGGATGTAGTTGCGGATCGCCTTGATCTGGTTTTCCTGCTTCTGCTGCGCGTCGTCGAACTTCAGGTCGATGCCCGCGGCGGCAGCGGACTCCTTGATCGAGGTGGTGTTCGCCGTACGCCACCCGCTCTCCGCGCCGACCTGCGAGAAGCCCAGCGTGATCTTGCCGTCGTCCTTGGACCCGCCGCCGCCGGTGTCGCTGTTGCCGCAGGCCGCCACGCCGCCGACGAGCAGCACGCTGGCGAGGACCGCGATGACGCGCTGCGTTCGCAACTTTCTCATCAGTTCTCCTTGGCTGGGTGTGGTGGGTGACCGCGCCAACCGCCGAGGTGCGGAAGCGGCGTACGCGGGTTGGTGCGTGCTGGTGCGTCGTGGTGCAGACCGGCAGGTCCCGGATAACCGGTGGACGGTCAGGAACCCGCCGGTGCGACTGGTTGTTGACCGTAGACGTTCTGGTAACGGTCATAAAGAGCATCGATGTCCGCCTGCGCCATCGGCACCGGCTGCCCGAGCGTGCGGGCGAGGTGTGCGGTACGGGCCACGTCCTCGCACATGACCGCCGCCTTGACCGCCGCGCGGGCGTCCCGCCCGATGGTGAACACGCCGTGGTTGCGCATCAGCACCGCAGGTGAGCGGTGCCCGGCGAGCGTGGCGACGATGCCCTTGCCGATGTCGTCGCCGCCGATCAACGCGAACGGGCCGATCGGGATCTCCCCGCCGAACTCGTCGGCCTGCGCGGTGAGGTGACAGGGGATCGACTCCCCGCACGCGGCCCAGGCGGTCGCGTACGAGCTGTGCGTGTGCACGACCCCGCCGACGTCCGGCATGGCCCGGTAGACGTAGGCGTGCGCGGCGGTGTCGCTGGAGGGGGCGAAGTCCCCCTCGACGAGTACGCCGTCGAGGTCGCACAGCACCATCGTGTCCGCGGTGAGGTCGTCGTAGCTCACCCCGCTCGGCTTGATCACCATCAGGTCGTGGCCGGGGACCCGCGCGGAGACGTTCCCGGACGTCCAGGCGACCAGGTTGTACCGGGTCAACTCGGCGTGCAGCCGGGCGACGGTCTCACGCAGAGCGCCGATTTGTCGACTCACCTCGGCGTTCACGCCACCACCTCCAGCGCGGTCCCGTGCGCGGGGGCGGCGGTGCCGACCGCGGCGTTCCGGATCGCCCGAAGGCGGAGCATCACGTCGTCGCCGCCGCGTCCGAAGTGGTCGTGCAGCGCCCGGTACTCGGCGTAGAGGGCGTCGTAGGCGCGCGCCCGGTCCGGGTCCGGCCGGTAGACGGCCTCGTGCACCCGACCCATCGCCTGTGCTGCCTCGTGGATCGACGGGTACTCGCCGGCGGCGACGGCGGCGTGGATCGCCGAGCCGAGCGCCGGCCCCTGGGCGGAGGCGATGATGTTCAGGGGTCGCCTGGTCACGTCGGCGTAGATCTGCATCAGCAACGCGTTGTTGGTGAGGCCACCGGCGATCACCAGGTCGTTCACGGTGACCCCGGCCTCGACGAATGCCTCGATGATCATCCGCGTGCCGAAGGCGGTGGACTCCAGCAGCGCCCGGTAGATGTCAGGCGGCCGGGTGGCCAGGGTCATGCCGACGATCATCCCGCTGAGGTCGTGGTTGACGAGCAGGGAACGGTTGCCGTTCCACCAGTCCAGCGCGATCAGACCGTGCGCGCCGACCGGTTGGCTCGCGGCCAGCTCGGTGAGGCGTTCGTGCGAGTCGACGCCGGCCGGGGCCGCGTGCTCGACGAACCAGCCGAAGATGTCACCGACTCCGCTCTGGCCGGCCTCGTAACCCCAGGCGCCTGGGCTGATACCGCCGTCGACGACCCCGCACATCCCGGCCACCTCGGCGACCTGGGTGCCGTTGACCACGTGGCAGGTGGACGTACCCATGATGGCGACCAGGCGGCCGGGCTCCACGGCCTGCGCGGCCGCCGCCGTGACGTGCGCGTCGACGTTGCCGACGGCCACCGCGATCCCCTCCGGCAGGCCGGTCCACGCGGCGGCCTCGGCGGTCAGCGCGCCGGCGCGCGCCCCGAGGGGCAGCAGCGGACCGTCCAGCTTGGCCACGAAGTCGCCGAAGCCCGGGTTGAGCGCGGTCAGGAAGCCCTCGGAGGGATAGGTGCCCTCCTGGAGGATTCCCTTGTAACCGGCAGTGCAGACGTTGCGGGTCTCGGTGCCGCTGAGTTGCCAGACGATCCAGTCGGCCGCCTCGACGAAACGCTCGGCCCGGTGGTAGACCTCCGGGTCCTCCTCCAGCATCTGCAGGCCCTTGGCGAACTGCCACTCGGCGGAGATCTTGCCGCCGTACCTGCCGATCCACGGCTCGGCCCGCTCGTGGGCGAGCGCGTTGATCCGGTCGGCGTGCGGCTGCGCGGCGTGGTGCTTCCACAGCTTCACCCAGGCGTGTGGCCTGTCGCGAAGCTCGGCGGTCTCGCACAGCGGAGTGCCGTCCGCGAGGGTCGGCAGCACCGTGCAGGCGGTGAAGTCGATGCCGATGCCGACCACCGCCGCCGGGTCCACCCCCGCGGCGGCCAGCGCCGCCGGGACGGCGTACCGCAGCACGTCGCGGTAGTCCTCGGGGTTCTGCAGGGCCCAGTCCGGGGGAAGCGGTCGACCTCCCGGAAGCGCCGTGCTGATGACTCCGTCGCCGTACTCGTGCACCGCGGTCCCCAGTTCGGCACCATCACCGACGCGAACCACCAGAGCTCGTCCGGACAGGGTGCCGAAGTCGACACCGACGACATAGCGGTCGTCAGCTCCGTCCACACGGTTCATGTTCACCTCCACCGTTAACGGGGATAGTGTTAACGCTCACATCCAGCGTCGTCAAGACATCTGACCGCAACAGCTACGTAACGGAACGGCAGGGCCGGATCGACTCGGGCGCGTTGATACCGGAACGGTGCAAAACACTCGATCCCGGCGCCCGCCGCGGACGTGGGACGAGGGGCCGGTCGCCGGGCCGGCGACCGGACGGGCGGGCCCGTCGGCGGGCCGGACGACGAGCGCAGCGTCCCCGCACAGCCGCGCGAGGACCATCCAGTCACGACGTCCGGCCCCGGCACCGGCGATGTCAGCGATAACATCATCCGAGCGCCGCGCCGGCATGATCAGATCAATGGAACGACGCCCGCGCACCGCCGGGCTCGGGGCCGAGCGCCCCGCAGGAAGTCGGGCCCCTCGCCGCGCCGGGGCGATGATCGGTGTTATCGATAACATTCGACGTTTCCGTTGCGCCTCCGCACGCTCGCCGACGCGGGCACGACCGACGGCCCGGACCCCTTGCGGGATCCGGGCCGTCGTTGGTGCGGGTGGCCGCGCGTCGAGCGCCGGATCAGGCGGCCCGACTGCGGTTGTACAGGGTCTTGGCCCAGAGGAAGCAGAGCACCGTGATGACGGCGCACCAGGCGACCGCGAGGATCGCGTTGGCGCCGATTTCGGTGCCGAACAGCAGGCCCCGCAGGGTCTCCATGACGGGCGTGAACGGCTGGTAGTCGGCGAACCACCGCACCGCCGTCGGCATCGAGTCGGTGGGAACGAACCCGCTGCCCAGGAAGGGCAGGAGCACCAGGGGCATCGGCAGGTTGCTGGCCGTCTCGACGCTCTCACTCACCAGGCCGAGGGCGACCGAGAGCCAGGTGACCGCCACGGTGATCATGATGAGAACACCGGCCACGGCGAGCCACTCGAGCGGGGTGGCGTCGGGTCGGAACCCGACGAGCAGCGCCGCTCCGACGACGGCCACCAGAGCGAGCATCGTCTGGATGACGCTGCCCAGTACGTGGCCGGTGAGGACCGACGGTCGGAAGATCGCCATGGTCCGGAACCGGGCGATGATCCCCTCGGTCATGTCCATGGCGACCCCGATGGCGGTGCCCTGCGCCGCACTGGCCACGGAGATGAGCAGGATGCCGGGGGTGACGTAGTTGGCGTATTCGGCACGACCTCCGGAGGGACCGAGGCCGGCGCCGAGCGTGCCGCCGAAGACGTAGACGAAGACCAGCAGGAGGATGACCGGGATGCCGATGAGCATGAGTGTCAACGAGGGATAGCGGCGCATGTGCAGAAGGTTGCGTCGCAGCATCGTGCTCGAGTCGCGGACGGCGAGGGTGAGGGTGCTCATCGCGCCATGGCCCTTTCGTGGTCGGGTTGACCGGTCAGCGTGAGGAAGACGTCGTCGAGGTCGGGGGTGTGCACGGCGAGACCGGCCACGCTGATCGAGGCCCGGTCGAGCTGGTCCAGCAGGGAGCGCAGTGATCCGACCCCGCCGTCGTTCGGCACCTGGAGGGTGAGCGCCGCGTCGTCGCGGGTGGACGGCGTGAGGGTGCGCGCCGCCGCGTCGAGCCCGTCCTGGTCGGCGAACTGGAGGACGACGTGCCCGCCGGGGATGAGCCGTTTCAGCTCGCGCGGGGTGCCCTCGGCGATGAGCCGCCCGTGGTCGAGGAACGCCACCCGGTCGGCGAGCTGGTCGGCCTCCTCCAGGTACTGGGTGGTGAGCAGGATGGTGACGCCGCTGGCGACGAGGTCACGGATGATCTGCCACATGGCGCGGCGGCTGCGCGGGTCGAGGCCTGTCGTCGGCTCGTCGAGGAAGATGACGCGCGGTTCGCCGACAAGCGTCATCGCGAGGTCGAGCCGTCGGCGCAGCCCTCCGGAGTACGTCGACGCCGGCTTGCCCGCCACGTCGACGAGGTCGAACTGGACGAGCAGGTCCTCGACGCGTCGGTGCCCGGCCGCCCGGTCCAGGTGGCACAGGTCGGCCATGAGCCGCAGGTTCTCCCGCCCGGTGAGAAGGTTGTCCACAGCGGAGAACTGGCCGGTGACGCCGATCAGGGCGCGTACGGCGTCGGCCTGCCGGCTCAGCTCGTGCCCGGCGATGCGGGCCTCGCCGCCGTCGGCGTCGATCAGGGTGGACAGGATCCGCACGGTGGTGGTCTTGCCGGCGCCGTTGGGGCCGAGCAGCGCGAAGATCGTCCCCGCGGCGATCTCCAGGTCGATGCCGTCGAGCACCACCTTGTCCCCGTAGGACTTTCGTAGACCTGTCGCGCTGATCGCGGATGGTCGGGATCTGGTCATGGATTGCCTCGATTCGTGGAGGTGGATCAGGCGCGGCGGATCGTGATGTCGCCGTAGGAGGTGTTCGCCCGGACCTCGACCGTCTCGTCGGTCTGCGCCGGGCTGTCGGTCGTCTCGAGCGCGTTGTGCACGCGGCCGTGTCGGGAGCTGACGTCGAGCCAGGCGGCGGTGCCCCGGCGGACGCCTACCTCGATCGCCCCGTACGAGGTCTGCAACTCGACCGCTCCGCGTACGACCTGACCCAACCGGAGGTTGCCGTAGGCGGTACGGGCGTTCACCGAGGCCGTCGACGCGTCGACGGTGATGTCGCCGTACGCGGTGTTGATCCGCGCGTCCCCGCCGCTCTGGCCGATCCAGCAGTCGCCCGAGGAGTTCTTGATCTCGGCGGTGCCGTCGACCGCACCGATGCGGACCTTGCCGGAGGACGCCTTCACCCGGGCGGAGCCGGCGACGCGTTCGACGGCGACTTCGCCGTGGCTGCTGTCGATGTCGAGCGGCCCGGTCTCGTCGAGCCGGATGCTGCTGCCGGTCTTGATGCGGCAGTCACCGAGCCGGCCCTCGCAGCGGAACGCCGCCCAGGACGCCTCCGCGTGCAGCCGCGACCCGGTGGGCAGCTCGATCAGTACGTCGACCGACGGGCCGGACCCGAAGCCGTAGCGGCGCCAGCTCTTGGGCACCCTGATCAGCAGTTTCCCGGCGGCGTACTCGACAGTGGTCTGCTCGGCCGCGCTCACGTCGGACTTGCTCGACGGGTCACGGGGCCGCACCTGGACCACGGTGTCGGTGCGGTCGGTGGCGGCGATCCACGCGTCCCCCACCGGCATCTCGATCTGGACGGAAATCGGCTCTGGCGTGTCGAAAACAGGCATGGCGGTCTCCCGGAAGGTGGTCGGCGAAGGTCACCGCCGGTGGGCGGCGAAGGAAGGAGAGGGGGTACGGGGGTCAGCGCGCCCAGCCGGTGAAGTGCTGGCCGGAGCGGGGCGGCTCCGGTCGGCGGGGTGGCTGCCGGTCTGTCCCGCCGGCCGCGACCGCGCCGGCGACGGCGCGCACCAGCCAGGCGTTTACCGACAGCCCGGCCCGGCTGGCCGCCTCGTCGACGCTGGCCTTCAGGTGGTCGGGCAGGCGGAGGTTGATCCGCGACGTGCCACCGTCGTCGCCCTCGGGCGGGAGCAGCGGGGCCGGCATCGGGGGTGGTTCGGTGACCTCGCCCGCCGGGTCGACCGGAAGGTTGGCCGGCGTCACCACGAAGTCGGGTTCGCGGCCGCGCAGCCGGACGTGCACCGACCCCGGGGCGAGCTCCCGGGTGATCTCGTCGGCGGCGTCGGACAGCGCCTCCAGCAACGTGAGGCGGGTGGCCGCCTCCAGTTGGGTGAAGAGCCTCTCGGCCAGCACCCGTGCCTCCGGGTCAACTCCCTCCGCCGCCACGGCGAATTCGGTTCGCAGGTTCTCGACGTACGACCTCAGCTCCATGGCACCATCATGGCACCACTTTGGCTCAGAGTGCAACACCTATGGCTCAGTCTGCTGTCGCCGGTGGTGCCAGACCGTCGTCGTCTGTGAGGGCGGCGGGTGGCCGAAGCTCACCGAAGGCGCGCCTCACCAGCCGGTTCGCGGTCTCCTGGGTCAGCCCGGTGCCCACCATCAGATCGCTGACCGTCGTCCGGACCTGCGCCACCACGACGGCGCCGGAGAACCCGACGCCCTCGCGGTACGCGTCACCCGCCGCGCAGACCGCCCGCAACGCCGCCTCCCGTGCCCGAAGGGGTTCGTCGCCGGCGGCGAACTGCTGCTTGAGCAGCCGGACCGTCTCGGCCAGGTCGGCGACCGCCCTGGGCATCGGCTCCGGGACCGGCTCGCCGTCCTCGATCAGGGTCACCGCCCGGCGGATCAACGTCCCGCTGTTGCGCATCGCCCGGTCGATCGGCTCGGCCATCCGGGCGTAGCGGCTCACCGGCCCGTGCCGGTGATGCCAGTTGACAGGCGACAGGGTGCTGGCCTCCCGAGCGCCCTTGGTCGCCTCGATCAGGGCGTTCATCTCATCGGTGTTCTCCCGCAGCGCGGTCAACGCGGCACGCGCACGGGCGACGTCGCCCTCCCGCAGGGCGGACGCGGTCGCGTCGAGCTGGGCGGTGAGCAGGTCCAGCGCCGGCCGGGCCGCCCGGTTGAGCACCCGCAACGGGTTCAGCGGCAGCAGGACGGCCGTCACCAGCAGCGCCACCGATCCCCCGACGAGGGCGTCCACGAAGCGGGGGATCTCCAGGTCCCGCACGGACGGACTCAGCGCGACGATGAGCACCGCCGTGGCACCGGCCTGGATCATCACCGCGGCGCCGCCGACCAGGAACAACGCGACCAGGACGGCCAGGACGACGATCAGGGAGAGTTGCCACCAGCCGGTGCCGATCACCAGGAGCAGCAGATCGCCGATCAGCACCCCGACCGTGACACCGATGACCAGCTCGACGGTGCGGCGCAACCGTTGGCCGACGGACGCGGCGAGCGTCGACACCGCCGAGATCGGGGCGAACACCGGCTGTGAGACGTGCAGCAGCTCGTGCGCCGCCAGCCAGGACAGCGCCGCGGCCAGTCCGGCCTGCAGGGCCAGCCCGCCGATGGCGCGGACCCGACGCCCCCGGTCCCGCAGTTCGACCACCGAACGCTCACGCAGCCCGGTGAGCCTCGCCGCCAGGCCGGTCCGGGTCGGCGTGCCCTTGTCCGCTCCCTGCCGACCGACATCGACCATGGCGGCACGTACCCGGGGTCAACCGGATCAGTCCCGTACCGCGCCGCCGATGGCCGCGTCGTGCCTCAGCGCGTGACAACCGCCTTCTCGGCGTACGTCCAGAGCCGGTCGGCGGCGGCCGGGTCAAGCGCGTGGGCGGCCACCCCGCCGGTGGCGTCCGGCCCGCCGGGTACGACCTCCTCACCGCGCGCCTACGGCAGCTGGCCCGCTCCGGGCGGTCCGGCTGAGCCGACCCGGTCGCGAGCGCGTGAGCCGCCGGCCGGCGGTTGGGGCCGCCCCGGCCGGGTAGAACGCGGAGTTGGTGGCCCGGCCTCGGCGCAAGGACCTGCCCGATGCCGGTCAGGACGCGTCGGGGGGCGATGTCGGATGGATCAGCGCGGTTGAGCGGGCCGGACGTCCCCGGCGACGTCGTGGAGGTGCGGGTGCACGGCGTCTCCGGCGCCAGCCCCGACCAGGTGCTTGACCTGCGGCAGATCACGCAGGTCGCGGGCGACCGCAGCGGAGGCTTCTACCGGCAACGACCCGGGCGTACGGACACCGGCGCCACGCACGGGGTGACGCTCGAGGCGTACCGCTGGGGTGACCTGCCGTCCGGGACGGTGGCCCGCACCCTGGCGTTGGTCTTCCTGCTGCCGTTCATGCTTGTCAACGTCGCGATCTGGATGCGTCCGGCGGACCCCCGCTCGGAGGCCGTGGTCAAGTCCCTGTGCCGGGTGCTGGCGCTCACCCTCACCGCGCTGTACGTGCTCGCCATCTCCGGCGTCGCCCTGGATCTGGTCGGTTGGACGTGCACGGCCTCGCCCCGCTGCCTGGCCGGCCGCAGCTGGTTGTCCTGGCTGGGTGGGCAACCGGTCGGGCTGCGGCTGGCGGTGCTCGCGCTGGTGCCGGCCGCCGCCATCGGCCTGGTCTGGCGGTCCAGCAACCGGCCGGGACGGGCGTTCGCCGCGTTCCGCGCACCCGAGCGGGACGTCTCCGACCTTCCCCTCGGCGCCATCGGCCAGTGGGACGCCGAGCCGCTGGTGGGGCGGCTGCGCTCCATCCACGTCGCCGCCGCGTTCGCGACGCTGGACCTGACGTTGCTGCTCGCCCGGGCCGCGACCGGCGCCACCGTCACCACGATCGGGCTGGGCGTGGCCACCGCCGTGGTCCTGGCCGCCTGTGTGGGCCTGCTATGCACACCGCCGCTTATCGACAGGGGCGCCACCGACCGCCGCCTCGACCGGATCACCTCCGCGCTGCGGACCGTCGCGGTCGTCCTGACCGTCGTCGTCATGGTCCACACGCTGGTCAGCTCCGAGCCGTGGAGCCAGGAGCGCGGGCTTCCCGGCTACGACACGACACTGGCCGGCGTGTTCGTGGCGCAGACGGCGCTGCTGGCCGTCCTCGGCGTGGTGCTGCTGTGGCGGCGCGACCGCGGGCGGGGCGTCACGTCGATGTTCGGGCTGGGGGCCCTCTTCATCGCGGCGACGGGAATCAGTGTCGCGGTGGCGTACTCCGCCGAACTGGTCTACCGGGCGGCGGACTTCCTGGACCGCGATCTGCCGACCGGGGAGGGAATCACCACCGGCCCTCCCCCGGCGTACACCTGGGTGGTCTTCGGTTTTCTGCGCGCGGTGGTGCTCACGCTTGTCGTCGCCGGCCTGCTCGTGCTCGTCTCCCGACGCGCCCGGCGCCGGGCCGCGGCGGCGATCGTCGCGCACGACTACCCGGATCCGCCGGCGGAGGCGGCGCCTCGACTGCGGCAGGTCCGAAACGCGATAGCTCGCGCCCGGTTCACCGAGCGGCTGGTGCCGCTTGCGGTCGCCTACGGCTGTTTCGCCGGGCTCGGAACGGCCACCACCACCATCGGCCTGCTCGGGCAGTTCCCGAGTGACGTCGTGGAGCGGTTCGCCGGGCTGCCGGCCCACGCCGTCACCTTCGGCATCGCGTCCACCAGCTGGGCGATCACGGCGATCATCCTCGGCCTGGTCGTCGGCGGTGTCTTCGCGTACCGGACGGTCCCGTTCCGGCGGCACGTGGGCGTCCTGTGGGACCTCGGCACCTTCTGGCCGCGGGCCGCCCACCCGTTCGCGCCGCCCTGCTACTCCGAACGGGCCGTGCCGGAGCTGACCCGGCGCATCACGTACCTCGTGGAGCGCGGGGACGCGGTGCTGCTCACCGGGCACAGTCACGGCTCGGTCCTGCTCGCCGCGACGGTGCTCCAGTTGCCGCCACACGTCGGCAACCGGGTCGCCCTGCTCACCCACGGCTCGCCGCTGCGGCGGCTGTACGCGCGGCTCTTCCCCGCCTACGTCGACGACGCCGCGCTGCGGGAGATCGGCAGGCGGGTCGGCTGGCGCTGGGTGAACCTGTGGCGCGACACGGACCCCATCGGCGGTTGGATCTTCTCCGCCCACCGCTCGGCGGTCCCGCCCGCGACCGGCGACCCGGCGGACGGGGTGGACCGCCGCCAGCGCGACCCCCGGGACGTGGTGACACCGCCCAGCGACAGCGTGCCGCCGCCGATCGAGGGGCACTGGCCTGGCGAGTCCGACGAGCCGTTCACCGGGGCGGTACGGGAGCTGGTGCGACGCGTGCGTGAGCGGACCGGGTCAGCTCCCGCCGGACGTCCGGGACCGCCAGTCGTCCAGCCGGGTGCCGGCGAGGCGGGCACCGCCTGGTGAAAGTCGACGATCCCGCTCGTGGGCGGCGTGTCAAGCGGACATGAGGAAGCACCGTAATCAGTTTCCCGGCGTCACGGTGGCCTTTAGGAGGGCTCCGGCCAGCTCATCCGGATGGGTCAGCAGGGCCTCGTGCGTGCCGGGCACCATCACCGGCTCCACGCCGAGCCGGGATGCCAACTCGGAACCCGGGGCGGCCAGCGCAATGTCACGTTCGGCCAGCAGGTAGGTCATCGGCACGCCCAGCGTACGAAGGTCTTCGCCCTCCCACGCATCGAGAACGTAGCCGCCGGGATGAGGCGTCAACTGCTCGAAAACCATCCTCTGCAACACCGCCGGCTCGTCCTGCATGAGCCGTGTGCTCAACGTTTCGAAATCGAGGTCGATCGTGCCACCAGGGGAAGCCTCTGCGGTTGCCCGTATCCAGGCAGCCGTCTGCGGGCCCAGGGCCGAAGCCATCGACTCGCCTGAGCGCGGAATGAACGCGCTGAAGAACGCAAGATGCGTCAGCCGTTCCCGCAAGCGTGAGGCGGCGCCGCTGATCGGTACGCCGGCGAAACTGTGCCCGACCAGAACGACGTCGTGCAGGTCCCGGCGTTCGACCTCGTCAACGACGTACTTCACCGCGTCCGCCAGCTGCAATCCGGTGGTGTCATCGCCGAGCGTAAGCCCGGGCAGGGTGAGGGCGTAGGCGGCATGACCCGCATCACGCACCCGCCGACCCACAGGATTCCAGCACCACCCGCCATGGTTGACTCCGGGAACAAAAACAAAGTTCGACAAGGCCGATTTCCATTCGCTCGCGTAGGACGAAAATTCAAAACCCGACTCTAGAAGCCAGCGTGGCCTTCGGGCTTGTATCCGTACGACTCGACTTTGTATCGTCGCGTCAGGATCCGAGAGGACCTCGAACCAACATGCCGAACAGCAGCGGGGCGTTCATGTTGAACGCGGAGGGCGCCCAAGGCGGCCAGAAGGGTTTCGATGCGTATCTGGAGGCCTACGCGAACGAACTGGGGGAACCTTTCCGCCACCCCACGTACTCGGCGTCCACAGCCCGGGAGTTCACCGGGACTTTCCAGAACGTCGCGCTCGACGGCATCGTCATCGCCACTTATCAGGCGGAATCACGTATCCGGACCGCTGAGGTCGGCGCCCTCGAACAGGACCAGATCCGCCTGTACGCCGTTCACCGGGGTGCGCTGCTTCTGAACGACCCGACCGGGCGCGGTGACGTGCGACTTACACCGGGACGCTACTTCCTGGGCCACATCACGCAGGACCATCACTTCGACACCACCTCGCCCATCGCTGCCCTCGCCCTGCTTCTCCCCGGCCACCTCCTCCGCCGGCTACTGGCCGGCAAACCCACGATGGGCGCGACGAGCATGGCGCCGCTGCGTCTGCTGGTGGCCCACGCAGAGACGATCCGGCAGAACCTTCCCCATCTCGGCCCGCGCGGACGAGAGGGCGCCGCCTCAGCGCTCGTCGAACTCTTGAAAGGCGTGGTTTTCAGCGAGTTCGACCAGCAGGAATCGGCCTTCGTCCCCGCTCTGGTCCGAGCCTCCCGGGAATTATCGGAGGAACTCCTGGAGTCGGAGCATCTGACCCCGGAACTCATTGCCGCCTGCCTGCACGTTTCGGTACGAACATTGCAGCGTTCGTTCGCCACCACCGATGAGCCGCTGAGCGCATACATTCGCCGCCGCCGCTTGGAGGAGGCCACCCGCTTGCTGCTCGCCACTCCTTCGACGACGATCTCGGAGGCGGCAGCCCGCTGGCACTTCACCGACAGCAGCCATTTCGTCCGTACCTTCAAGAAGCAGTACGGCTGCACCCCGTCGGACTACCTCCACCGGCGTCGCAGTCCCGGCGAAGCAAGACCCTGGCAAGTAAGACCCTGGTAAATAAGGGGTTCAGGTGCGCTGATGGGGCGAGGATCGCCCATTCGGCGTCGCTGGTGTCGGACGGGTAGTGCCGTGGCCGGGCGCTGCGCAGGTGCTCGGCGAGAGTGGCCGGGATCATCGATGTGGCAATCCCGGTGACAAGGTATACAGACCGGGTTGGGCCTTCGGGGTTCGAGCTGCTGGCTAGTCACCGTTGCTCGTACCGAAGGCCCTTCCTCTTGTCACGCCGCCACGCTGAAGGCGAGCCTGGCTATCGATCTCCACCCCGCAAACGACCACCCGAACCCCTTATATACCAGGGTCTAAGCCGGAAAGCGTGCGCCCGTGCGCGACAATCGCCGGAGTTCACCACCACCGCTGGAGGTCGGCATGGCCACGGTTTCCCACCCGGTGTTCGCCCGGGTCTACCAGCGGCTCAGCGTCGCCATGGACCGCGCCGGAACCGCGGAGCACAGGCGGGAGCTGGTCGCCGGCCTGACCGGCCGGGTGATCGAGATCGGTGCGGGCAACGGCCTGATGTTCCCCCACTACCCGCCCACGGTGACCGGGGTCCTCGCCGTCGAACCGGAGCCACGTCTGCGCGCGGCGGCGCTGCGGGCGGCGGCGACGGCGCCCGTTCCGGTCACGGTCGTCGACGGTCTGGCCGAGGCGTTGCCCGCGGGGGACGGCGAGTTCGACGCGGCGGTCGTCGCGTTGGTGTTGTGCACCGTGCCCGATCAGGCCGTCGCGCTCGCCGAGGTCGCCCGGGTGCTGCGCCCCGGCGGTGAGGTGCGGTTCCTCGAGCACGTCGCCGCCGAGGAATCCGGCCGCCTGCGGCGCGTGCAGCGGCTGCTCGACGCGACGGTGTGGCCGACGCTCTTCGCCGGCTGCCACACCTCCCGGGACACCGTCGCCGCCATCGGGGCACACGGGTTCGTCATCGAGGAGCTGCTGGAGTTCCGCTTCCCGGCGACGAGCAACGGCCCGTCCTCGCCCTGCGTCCGGGGACGGGCCGTGCGACAGGCGACGACGAACCCCGGCTGAGCCGGATCACCGGTGGGGCAGGGCGGCCAGCCAGTCGTCGAGAGCCGACGGTGAGTCGAACAGCAGCACCTGGGGCACGGACGGGTCATCCCGCCAGGCGCGCATCCGTCGCCTCGCCCGACCGAACGCGGCGACGTGCCAGATCAGGATCGAGTCGTGCGACAGCACGCTGCCCAGCGACTCACGGTTGCCGTTGCAGATCACCTCGCGCGTCACCAGGCGCCGGGCGGTACGGCGCAGCAGCTGCCAGAACGAACGCCACCGCGGGTAGTCCAGGCCGATGACCAGGTCGGCGCGGGCCAACGGTACGTCCCGCCAGCCGTGGTACGCCCCGTCGATGATCCAACGGTCCCGTCGGCAGATCTCCTCGATCCGGCTGCGCTGCTGCGCGACAGGCACCTCGACCCAGCCCGGCTGCCACAGCAGGTCGTCGACCGGATACCAGGGCACCGTGAGGTGCTCTGCCAGGCGCGCGGCGAGGGTGGACTTGCCGGCGCCGTACACGCCGTAGACCAGGATGCGTCGCGGTGCGCTCATCGCGGCAGCGTAAGCCGCGAGGAAAACTCGCTTGCCGGGTGCTCGCGGATTCCGCGAGAGTGACACCCATGACGTACTGACGGACACACCCCCGCTCGCGCCCCCGGTGACGACTCCCGGGCCGCGCCGCCGTCCGTCCGTCTCTTCAGAACAGTGAGCACCCCTTGTCCCAGGTGTACTCCCGCACGCCCGCCACCGTCACCGTCTTCGCCTCGCCCGCGAGCTGGATCGAGTCCGACGCGCTCGCACAGTGTCAGCAGGTCGCCGCCCTCGACGGCATGGTCCACGTCGCCGCGATGCCGGACCTGCACCCCGGCAAGGGCGCCCCGATCGGCGCCGCCATGGCGTCGACGGTGCTGTACCCACATCTGGTGGGCTCCGACATCGGATGCGGCATCGCCGTGTTCCCCATCCGGCTCAGGCGTGCCGTACCCGAACGCCTCGCCACCCGGTTCCCCGACCTCGACCGCGCGCTGGACCCGAGGCGCGACGCCGACGATCCGGCCTGGGCCGTCGTACCGGCGGAGATCCCCGCGGGCCACCTCGACGGGCTGGGTACGGTCGGCCGGGGCAACCACTTCGTCGAACTGGCACGCGTCGACACAGTCCTCGACGCGGGGCACGCGCGCCGTCTCGGGCTCGACACCGGCGCGCTCGTGCTTATCGTCCACAGTGGCTCACGGGGGTTGGGCGAACGGATCCTGCGGGCGCACACCGAGGTCCACGGCGCCGGCCGGGCCGTCGACCCCGAGGCCTACCTGGCGCTGCACGACGCCGCCGTACGGTGGGGCTCGCTCAACCGTCGGGTCCTCGCGGCGCGGGTCGCGTACGCGCTGGGAGCCGAGCCGACCGAACCGATCGTCGACCAGTGCCACAACCTGGTCGAGGTTCGCGACGGGGTCTACCTGCACCGCAAGGGCGCGGCGCCGGGCGACGGCCGGGACGTGCTCATCGCCGGTACGCGGGGCACCACCTCCTGCCTCGTGGCGGCCCACGCCGGGGCGGACGCCAACCACTCGGTGGCGCACGGCGCGGGTCGCAAGATGTCGCGCGCCGACGCCCTGCGCCGCGGCCGGGCGAAGCACACGGTGGAGGAACTGCGTCGTACGCCGGTGGGCTCGGTCGTGGTCTGCGGCGACCGGCAGCTGCTGTTCGAGGAGGCGCCGACGGCGTACAAACGCATCGAGCAGGTGATCGCGGACCTCGTCGCGCACGATCTGGCCACGCCGGTGGTCGACACGACGCCCCTGGTGACGTACAAGACGCCGGACCTCGGGGCGGCGTCGCGCACCGGACGGCGGGAGCGGCGGCACGGGCGGGGCCGGTCGTGAGCACGTACCTGCTGCTGTCCGCCGGTCGTGGCCCCCAGGAGTGCGCCTGGGCGGTGGGCCGGCTGCTGCACCGCCTCACCTCTGACGCCGGCCGTCAGGGGTTGACGGTCCAGCAGGTCCGGGCCGTGCCGGGTGAGCGGCCCGGCACCTACCGGTCGGTGCTGATCCGCATCACCGGCGGGGACGCGGAGGCGTTCGCCGCCTCGTGGACCGGCACCCTGTGCTGGCAGGCACCCAGCCCGTACCGAGCGGGCGCCGGCCGGAAGAACTGGTACGTCACGGCGCGGCGACCCCACGGCGACGCCCCGTCCACGCCGTTCGCGGAGTCGGACGTCGAGATCGTCGGCTGCCGGACCGGCGGGCCGGGCGGTCAGCACCGGAACAAGGCCAGCACGGCGGTACGGGCGACCCACCGGCCGTCGGGCATCGTCGTGGTGGTGGACACGGAGCGGCAGTTCACCCTCAACCGCCGCATCGCGTTGCGCCTACTGCGTCAGCGCGTCGAGGAGGGTGATGACGCCGCACGGCGCGCGGTGCGTACCGCCCGCTGGCGCGTGCACGACGAGCTGGTCCGCGGCGACCCGGTCCGCGTGGAACGTCCGAGGGCTCAGCGTTGAGCGCAGACGTGGAGCACCGCTTCGGCGAAGGCGCGGGGTGCCTCCTGGGGCAGGTTGTGCCCGTGCCGCCGCGCTGCGGTCGAAGGTCGCGTCGTCGAACGGCCACTTCGGTGACGCGGTGTGCCAGATCAACCGGGCGAAGTCGCGCCGGTTCTGGTCGTAGCCCCGGCGGCCGCGCTCAGTGGCGCCGTGGCGCGGGTCACCACCGATCCCCGCCGGTCCTCGTAGGCTGACTGCATGGTTGAACGAACCCTGACCCTGATGGCGGTGCACGCCCACCCCGACGACGAGGCGACAAGCACCGGCGGCGTCCTGGCCCGCTACGCGGCTGAGGGGGTCACGACCGTGCTCGTGACCTGCACCGACGGGCGGTGCGGTGACGGTCCGGGCGGGGTCAAACCCGGCGACCCGGGGCACGACCCGGCGTCCGTCGTGGCGATGCGCCAGGCCGAGCTGGAGGCCAGCTGCGCGGCGCTGAAGGTCACCCACCTGGAGACCCTCGGGTACGCCGACTCCGGGATGATGGGGTGGCCGACCAACGACCTCCCCGGCTCGTTCTGGACCACTCCGGTGGACGAGGCGGCGGACCGGTTGGCGGAGCTGATCCGGCGGTACCGCCCGGACGTCGTGGTCACCTACGACGAGAACGGCTTCTACGGCCACCCGGACCACATCCAGGCGCACCGGATCACGATGGCGGCCGTCGCGAAGACCGACATCCCCGCGAAGGTGTACTGGACCACGGTGCCGCGTACGGCCTTCGCGGAGTTCGGCAAGATCATGCAGGAGATGGGCGTCGAGTGGGCCGAGCCGGACGAGCCACAGCCGCAGCTGGGCCTGCCCGACGAGGAGATCTCCACCTGGGTGGACACCCGGGCGTACGGCGGGCAGAAGTTCGACGCCCTGGCCACGCACGCCAGCCAGACCGAGAACATCTTCTTCCTCCAGCTGGGCCGGGAGCGGTTCACCGAGCTGATGGGCATGGAGACGTTCGTCCGGGTCCGGGACACCACCGACGCGCCGCTGCCGGAGGACGATCTGTTCGCC
Source organism: Micromonospora sp. NPDC000663 (assembly GCF_042898105.1). Classification (NCBI taxonomy): domain Bacteria; kingdom Bacillati; phylum Actinomycetota; class Actinomycetes; order Micromonosporales; family Micromonosporaceae; genus Micromonospora; species Micromonospora sp. NPDC000663. The sequence goes on along the minus strand of NZ_JBIAYR010000001.1, from coordinate 1,453,517 downwards.
GGTCTCCGCTGACCTCGTCCGGCAGTCGTGGCGTGTCGACTGCTGCCGACACGCCCGGCCGGCTGGAATGATCCACCCGTGCGCCTCAATCGTCGTTCGCTGCTCGGCCTCGGCCTGACCGCCGCCGCGGCACTCACCGGTCGCCAGCCGACCCACCCGGCGGAACAGACGGGTGCTCGGCCGGCCGCGTCCGTGGCCGCCGGTCATGGCGGTGCCACCATTCCCCTGGGCCCGGCGGCGACGACGCTCGGCAAACGGCTGACCCGCCTGCTCACCGAACACCTGGAACCCACAGCCGACAATCCCGCGCACCCGTCGTACGCGGGCGCGGTGGCGCTGGTCAGCACGGACGGGCAGACGAGCGCGCGGGTCACCGTGGGTGAGGCCCTGCGTTTCGACGCGGGACCGGTGCTCCTGCCGGCGGCGCAGCGTGTCCGGATGCGTCCAGACTCGATCTTCGACCTGGCGTCGATCACGAAGGTCTACACCGCGATCCTCGTGCTGCAGCAGGTGGAGAGGGGTCGCCTCGACCTGGACGCGCCTGTGGTGCGCTATCTGCCGGACTTCACAGGCACCGGCAAGTCGGCGGTCACCGTGGCGATGCTGCTGGCGCACACGAGCGGCCTGCCGGTCGGCGCCAGCGGCACCAGCTCGGGCACCCTGGACGCGAGGTGGAGGGCTGTGCTCGCCACTCCGCTGGTCGCGGGCGCCGTGCCGGGGAGCGTGTTCCGGTACTCGAGCGTCGGTCTGATGGTCGCCGGGAAGCTCGTCGAGAAGGTCACCGGCCAGACGCTCGACCAGGCACTGAAGACCAACCTGACCGACCCAATCGGTCTACTGTGGACCGGCTTCACCCCGGACACCTGGATCAGCAGCGCCGAACGCGCGGCCCGGATGGTCGCCACCGACGCCCGATCCTCGCGCGGGCTGCTGCGCGGGGTCGTCCACGACGACGTCGCCAACCACCTCGGCGGCGTCGCCGGGCACGCGGGCGTCTTCAGCACCGCGCAGGAGGTCGCCGTCATCGGTCGGCTCCTGCTCGACGGCGGCGTGTACGGCGGGCAACGGCTCCTGGCCGAGAGCACCGTACGGCTGATGCTGACCAACGCCAACGCAGGCCTGCCCGCGGTCGACGCCGAGCGTCCGGGTCGCACCAGTGACCACGGCCTCGGCGTGGTGCTCAACCAACCCTGGTTCATGGGCCGGATCAGCCGTCCGACCGCCTTCGGGCACACCGGCTTCACAGGCACCTCCCTGGTGGTCGACCCCTACCGCAGGCTCGTGCTCGTCCTTCTCACCAACCGGGCCCACCCCAACTGGAGTTGGGCGGACCCGGACCCGGTCCGGGTCGCCGTGGCGAACGAGTGGGCCCGCTGGTACGACCTGAGCTGACGGCCGCGCGTCGGGCCCAGGGATCGGGCCGGCCCCGCCGGCGGCAAATCGCGACATCAGCACGCAACCAGCCGGACACATTGACGAGAATCTCGGCGTTCGATTACCGTGCCCGGTGAGAGAGCGCTCTCTCAGCAGACCTTCTCCTCAATTAAGACGAAGGCGTCGGGCCGGCCCCCACCGGCACCGACGCGCGATGGAGGCACCATGAAACCTCCCGTCCCCCACCGCCGATGGATCCTGGCCGTCACGACAGCCCTGGCGCTTGTCGTCGGCGGCCTGGCCATCCCCGTCACCGGCCCCGCAGCGGCCGCAACCGTCGGCGCCGGCAGCTACACCACCACCCCTGTCGGGCCGCTGCCCACGGGGTGCGGACCGATGTCCACAAACCCCCGGCAGTTCGTCACCGCCAACGCCCCCACCGGCGCGGTACCCACCAACGACTGGTGGTCCTCGCTGCTGTTCAAGCGCACCGACTGCTCCTTCAGCGAGCCCCTGCACGCCCACCCGATCTCGTACGACACCTACACCGACGGCCTCGGCTTCTCCGCCAACTCCACACCCGCCATCAGCGGCACCGCGACAGGCGTCGGGGAATTCCACTACCCGTACGTCCAGGACATCCGGGTGGGCCTGGCCGGCCTCGGCGCACCAGTGGTCAAGGTCGACGGCTGGACCGACTGGACCGTCAGCCCGTACTGGAGTGACGGCACGCGCACCATGCGCGCCACCATCGGCCACGGGCTGCCCTTCGCGTACTTCCAGACCACCGGCGGGAACGCGCAGATCAGCACCGCCGGCACCCCCGAGGTCTGGTCCAACAGTGGCGCGACAATCGGCTTCCGGGTCAACGGCCACGACTACGTCGGGTACGCCCCCAGCGGCGCGAGCTGGACCGTGGCGTCCGGTCGGATCACGTCCACCCTGAACGGCCGGGGTTACTTCTCCGTCGCTCTCCTGCCGCCGACGTCGAGCGCGAGCGAACGCGCCGACCTGGCCGCCACCTACGGCCGGTACGCGCACGCCCACGTCACCGGCACCCAGGTGTCGTACGCCTACGACCCGGCGACCAGCGGCCTGACCACCACGTACGCGTTCACCACCACCGCCCGGGAGGGCACCGCGACGCAGACGGTGGTCAGCCTCTACCCGCACCAGTGGAAGTCGCTGAGCGGGTCCACCGCGATCACGCCCACCTACCCGTCGGCGCGCGGCCGGATGAAGGTGCTCACAGGCGTCAACCAGTTCCGTACCGCCATGAAGTACCAGGGTGTCCTGCCGGAGCTGCCCGCCGTCGGCGACGGCAGCGGAAGCGACCTGGCGACGCTCACCAGCCAACTGGCCGCCGTGCGCGCAAACCCGATGGACCAGCGCGGCGGCGACACGTACTGGACCGGCAAGGGCCTCGGCCGGGCCGCCCGGATCGCCGAGATCGCCGACCTGGTCAACGACACCACGACGCGCGACAGCGCGCTGAACGCCATCCGCAGCACGCTCACCGACTGGTTCACCGCGTCCAGCGGCAAGACCAGCCGGGTCTTCTACTACGACAACAACTGGGGCACCCTGATCGGCTACCCGGCGTCGTACGGCTCCGACCAGGAACTCAACGACCACCACTTCCACTACGGCTACTACATCGCCGCCGCCGCGACACTTGCCAAATTCGACCCGTCGTGGGCCAGCACCAGCCGCTACGGCGGCATGGTGGACCTCTTGATCCGCGACGCCAACAACTACCGGCGCGACGACACCCGCTTTCCCTACCTGCGGGACTTCGACATCTACGCCGGGCACGACTGGGCGTCCGGGCACGGCTCGTTCGGTTCGGGCAACAACCAGGAGTCCTCGTCCGAGGGGATGAACTTCGCCAACGCCCTGATCCAGTGGGGGCAGGTCACCGGCAACACGGCCGTCCGTGACGCGGGTGTCTTCCTCTACACCACGCAGGCCGCCGCCATCCAGGAGTACTGGTTCGACGTCAGCGACCAGAACTTCCCCGCCGCCTTCGGGCACTCCACTGTCGGCATGGTCTGGGGCGACGGCGGCGCGTACGCCACCTGGTTCAGTGCCGACCCGGAGATGATCCAGGGCATCAACCTGCTGCCCGTCACCGGTGGACACCTCTACCTCGGCAACAACCCGGCGTACGTGCGCACCAACTACGCCGAACTGGTCCGCAACAACGGCGGACAACCCACGGTGTGGCAGGACATCCTCTGGCAGTTCCAGGCGCTCGGCGATCCCGACGCGGCACTGGCGAACCTGCGGGCGAACCCCGGCTACACCCCGGAGGAGGGCGAGAGCAGGGCGCACACCTTCCACTGGATCCGCAACCTCGCGGCGCTGGGCACAGTCGACACGACGGTCACCGGCAACCATCCGCTGTCGGCGGTCTTCTCGCGCAACGGGGCGCGTACCTACGTGGCGTCGAACCCGACCGCGTCACCTGTCACTGTGACGTTCTCCAACGGCACCACGCTCACCGTCGGCGCCGGCAGGACGGCCACCACCGGGGCGTACACCTGGAGTGGCGGCAACGCGGCCGGCGGCGTGTCCCCGACGCCCACCGATCCCCCGCCGACGACGCCGCCACCGACCACGCCGCCGCCGACGGGCAGCCCGACGCGGTACCTGCTGCCCGGTGGTGGTCTGGGCGCCGCCGGTGGCGCGGCCACGACCGCTGTCGCGGCCGCCAACGGAAACCACGACGGTACGCCGACGAACGCCCAGGTGTTCACGGCGACCGGGCTCACCCTCGCCTACTCGGGCGCGCAGACCGCGTTCGACCTGTTCGTCGATGCCGGTACGGCGGTCGGCAACGGCGTGCAGGTGCGGGTCTCCTACGACCTGACCGGCAACGGCAGTTGGGAACGGGTCGAGACGTGGCGGTACTTCGCCACCGACCCGGTCTCCGGCTACGAGCACTACACCCAGGCCGCCGGCCTCGCCTCGGCCACCGGAACGTTCGGCGCGCTGACCAACGGCACGGTCCGGGTGGAGGTCTGGTCGGCGATCGGCAGCAACCCCAGCACTGTGGGCATCGGCAACCAGTCGGTGCTGCGGCTCCCGTACTCCTGAGCGTCGCGTCAGCGCCGCCGCCTGCCGGTTCTTCGGCAGGCGGCGGCGTTGGCGTGTGCGGGTCGCAACCGGGGTGGTGCGTCGTGTCGCGCCAGTACACCCGTGGTGGTAGGCCCATCGACAACTCCGGCCTGACGACCGGTGACCCTGCGGCTCCATACGCTGCAACGGCATCCACTCGTGAGCGAAGGGAACCGCCATGTACGACATTCACCTGCTCGCCGCCAGCGTCACCACGATGAGCGCCGGTCGGCTCGGCGCCTCCGTGGCCGCTGTGCTGGGGCTGATCGGCGTGGTGATCGGGGGTCTCGCGTTGGCCCGCCCCGCCACCGGTGCCGGAAACGCGCGGCTCCGGCCGGCCGTGGCCGTGACGGCCGGGCTGATCGGTGTCGTCCTCGGCGGCATCGTCGTGGCCACCTCCGACAGTGGCATCGGCACCGGCAACGGACGTGGCGGCGCCTACGTGGCTCTGGTGGTCGGCCTCGTCAGCATCGTTCTCGGCGGGTTGGCGCTGGCCCGCTCCCGGCGTGCCGGCTGAACGGGACCGGCGGCCGGGTCACGGGCGGTCGCGGGCGAGCCATCCGGGGACCGTCAGACCGGACTCGTAGGCGAGGATGACCACCTGGGCCCGGTCCCGGACCCCCGCCTTGGTCATGATCCGGCTGACGTGCGTCTTGGCGGTGGCCGGGCTCAACACCAGTCGCGCCGCGATCTCGTCGTTGGACAGCCCGGCCGCGACAAGCGCCATCACCTCGCGTTCCCGGTCGGTGAGCGCGTTCAGCCGTGGGCCCGGGTCCGGATGCCGGGCCCGGGCGGCGAACTCGGAGATCAGCCGGCGCGTGATCGACGGCGCGATCAGCGCGTCACCACGGGCCACCACCCGCACGCCGTGGATCAGTTCGGCGGGCTCGGTGTCCTTGACCAGGAAACCGCTGGCACCGGCCCGCAGCGCGCCGTACACGTAGTCGTCCAGGTCGAACGTGGTCAGGATGATCACCCGGATCTCGGAGCGCTCGGTGATCTCGCGGGTCGCCGCCAGGCCGTCCAGCCCGGGCATCCGGATGTCCATCAGGACGACGTCCGGCCGCGACAGGCGGGCGAGACGCACCGCCTCGGCGCCGTCGGCGGCCTCACCGACCACCTCGATGCCGTCCTCGCCCTCCAGGATGGACCGGAAGCCGGCACGGACCAGGGTCTGGTCGTCGGCGAGCAGCACCCGGATCACGCCGACGCTCCCGCCGGCACATCGCCTGGTCGCAGCGGGAGGCGGGCCCGCACCCGGAAGCCGCCGTCCGGCCCCGGGCGCGCGGTGAGCGAACCGCCGAGCGACCGCGCACGCTCACCCATGCCGATGATGCCGTTGCCGGGCGGCCCGGCTGACCCGCTGCCGTCGTCGTCGACCTCGACCAGCACGTCGTCCCCCTGGGGCCGCACCCGGACCACGGCGGCGGTCGCGCCCGCGTGCCGGGCCACGTTGGTGAGCGCTTCCTGGACGATCCGGTACACCGCCAGGTCGACCTCCGGCGGCAACGGCCGGGTCTCGGTCACGTCTACACGGATCGCCAACCCGGACCCTCCGGCCACATGCACCAGCTCGTCGAGACGGTTCAGGCCGGGTGCCGCGGCGGGTGTCCCGCTCTCCTGCCGCAGGACGTCCAACGTCGCGCGCAACTCGCGAAGCGTGTCCCTGCTCGTCTGCTTGATCGCGGTGAGGGCCTGCACGGACCGGGTGGGATCCGGGCGGTGCAGCGCGGCGCTGGCCTGCACGTTGATCAGCGAGAGGTGGTGGCCGAGCGCGTCGTGCAGTTCACGGGCGATGCGCAAGCGTTCCTCGGTGGCCCGCCGACGGGCCTCCTCCCGCATGGTCTGCTCCGCTTCGAGCACCCGGGCCCGCGCCTCCGCGACGTACGCCCGGCGGTTGCGGGTCACGCCGACGATGACCGCGACGAGCCAGCCGGCGTGCAGCAGCGTCGCACCGTTGGAGTCGGGCCCCACACGGTTGCCGCCGTCCGCCACGGCGAAGGCGACCACCGAGGCGACCCCGAGCCCGATCGCCACCGCGAGGTGGCCCTCGTCGACGACCGTGTAGAGCGCCACGACGAAGACCAGCATGACCGGCCCCGGCCGGTGCAGCAGTGCCCCGTACGCGCCGACGGCCACAAGCGCCACCACGCCCACCCACACCGGGTGACGGCGGCGCACGTACAGCGCCCCGGAGGAGGCCAGCACCACCAGCAGGGCCACCCGGTCGGCGGCGGAGTCGACGCCCTCGGACTGCACCACGAGGCCGACGAGCGCGACCAGGCCGACCACGAACACCACTGACACGTTCGTCGCCCGGCCCTGCCATGGCCAGCTGGACATAGGCCGAAGCCTACGTCCAGCGAGGGCGGTCCGTCGTCCCGACGCCCCCCACGCACAGGTCACGGAGGCTAGGATCTCCCCCGTTCATCAACGGGGGAGGAACATCAGTGAGTCGTTCACGTCTACTGCGGGTCGCCGCGTGGTTCGGCGCCTGCGCCATCGGGGTGCTCGGCGCCAACGCCGTGGCGCCGCCGTCCGCGGTCGCGCTGCCCAAGGGCACGCAGCTCCGCCTCGACCACACCGCTCTGGTGCCCGGCTCGTTCGGCAAGACCCAGTCCGTCTACCTCTACAACTACGACACCGACTTCGCGCTCAACGACGTCACGGTCACCATCGACACCTCGAAGCTCGCCGGTGTCGCCACGGCCGCGCTCACGTTCGAGGGCCTCGACCCGTGCAAGCAGTCGGGCACCACGATCACCTGCACGTTCGACACTCTCGCCTCGGAGAACCTGTTCGCGGGCATCACCACGCTCACCTTCCGGCCGCTGGCGGCGGCGAAGGTCGGCGACGAGGGTGAGGTGAGCGTCAAGGTGGCCAGCCGCGACCAGACGTACACCAGGACGTCGACGGTGACCGTCAGCGAGAAGGTCGCCCTGGAGGTCGGGCCGATCATCAGCAAGAAGGCCAAGCCGGGCGACGTCTTCACCAACCCGCTCACGGTGCGCAACGCCGGCGACAACGCGATCACCGGCGTCGACCTGTTCTTCTACTACGAGGCCATGTTCACGGTGCCGAAGCGCTACGACAACTGCGAGTACGGCAGCTTCGCCGCGTACTGCCACTTCGACGCCACGCTGGCCCCCCGTCAGGAGTACCGGCTGTCCGAGGATCTGCCGTTGCAGCTTCGGCCGCAGGTGCCGGCGCCGGGTGTCGCCGGGGCCGGGTTCACCTGGTCGACTCCGGTCGACGGGCGGGACAACCTCGACATGGTCCGGGCCACCAAGCCGACCCGCGGCACGCAGGGCACCCTCGGCCTGGTCCGCAAGACCGAAGGTCTGCGCGCCCAGGGCGCCCAGACCGAGGATTCGGTCTTCCTGGACTCGCAGCACGTGATCCTCACCGTCGAGGGCACCAACCGTTCCGACGTGAGCGCCGTCGGCGGGCAGGTCCGCGCCAGTGTCGGCGCCACGGTCACCGCGAAGGTGGGTGTCAAGAACCTCGGTCCCGCGTACGCCTCCGGGATCAGCGAGCCGGCCGCGACCGTGACCGTCGTACCGCCGAAGGGCACCACCGTCACGGCGGTGCCGGACGGCTGCGCGAAGGCGGACGCCGGCTACGTCTGCCGGACGGCCGTCCACCCGCTCGACGTGGGCGAGGCGGTCACCTGGAACTTCGGGCTGCGGGTCGACACGGCCGGGGAGCTGACCGGCACCGTCACGGCGAAGTCCTCGACCCCTGACGTCACGTCCGACAACGACGTCGCCGCACTTGTCGTCAACCCTGCCGGTGGCGGTGCCGGTGGCGGTGCCGGTGGCGGAGATGCCGGCGACGGACCATCGCTGCCGATCACCGGCCAGTCCAGCCTGGCGCTGGGCGGCGGGGTCGCCCTGCTGGCCGCGGGCGCCGTCCTGTTCCTGATGGGGCGCCGCCGCCGTACCCGCTTCGTCTCATGACCCGGCGAAGCCGCCGGTAGGACAACCGCACAAGCCCTGGTCGGACACGTTCCGACCGGGGCTTGTGCGTGTCCGGCGGACACCGGTCCGACGGTGTGCCGCCCAGTCGGGTACGGACGGCCCGGTCATGTGGCGCGGTCACGGAGGCACGTCACGCCGCACCAGTCATCGATCAGGAATCAAGAAGCGTCCGCGGGTCGCCGAGCCTAGCCTTTTACCAGGTAGACGGCAGCACGCCGAGCCTCACCAGAGAGAGGGAGCCCGCGAATGTCCGCGAAGACGTCCACGACCCCATCCGACGGCTTCACCGCTGAGGAACGCGCCGCGATGAAGGAGCGCGCCGCCGAGCTGCGTGCCGAGGGCCGCAAGGGCGCGAAGCGGGCCGACGGCCTCCAGGCGGTCCTCGACCGGATCGCGCAGATGGAGCCGGAGGACCGCGCGCTCGCCGAGCGGGTGCACGTGACGGTGACCGCGACCGCACCGGACCTGGCACCGAAGACCTGGTACGGGATGCCCGCGTACGCGAACGAGGACGGCAAGATCGTCGTCTTCTTCCAGGACTCCGCCAAGTTCAACTACAGGTACTCGACACTGGGTTTCCAGGACACGGCCAACCTCGACGACGGTGACCTGTGGCCTGTGGCGTACGCGCTGCGCGCGTGGAGCCCCGAGGTGGAGAAGCGGGTCGTCGAGTTGGTGAAGGCGGCGGTCTCCTGACCGGCCGCGCGGGTGCGCCGGCCATCATCGAGTGGTGACCGGCGCACGGGTGTGCCGCGCGCTTCCCGTACAGGTCAGCGGTAGCCAGCGGTGACCACGTTGGCCTGCACCGCGTTCTCGGTGGCATCGCTGGGACAGCCGGCGACCATTGCCCCCTCGTAGAAGGTGCCGTCGCTGAGGTTCGCGCCGCCGTCGGGCTTGCAGCAGTCCCCGCCGCTGCCCAGGATGATGGCGCCCTGCTTCTTCATCAGGGTGCCGCCCGTACCCGTGAGCCCGATGTTGCGTGTCGTGTTGTCCGACGAGCGCCGGACCTGGTACAGGTTGCCGGCGTACGCCTCGTAGAGAGCCCAGGAGGGTGGCCCGCCTGCCGATGACCGTGGCCGGTCGCCACCCCTTCAGCACCGGGCGGGGTCCGACGCACTAGCATTGCCGCGGTCCGGGACGGCTCTGCTGAAACGAGGCGAGATGGGTTGGCTCCAGCGGTTGCTGGGTGGCGGGCGGGTCCAGCTCGATCCGCAGCGGCAGCAGGCGCTGCTGCGGGACGTCCGGCAGAGGTACGGCGCCCACGCGCGGATCCCGTTCGCCCAGCAGGTCGAGGCGGTCACCGGAGTCCTCGACGGCGATGACGGCCTGGTGGTGGCGGCGGGGATCGTGAGCCAGGTCGCCGACGAGGCCCACGCCGACCTGCAGGCCCAGGCCCAGGACTACCACCGACGGACGGGTCGACGGCTGCTGGTGAACCGCCGCAACTACCGGCCACTGTGGAAGGAGGTCGGTCCGGCGCTGCGGTGGCCCCTGTTCGCGCTGCCGTGCGGCTACCACCCGTACGCCCAGCTGGCCGCCGCTGTCTCCGTGGTCGGCGGCCAGGCGCGCCGTCTCGAGCGGGTGACCGATCCGGTCCCGGTCGTGACCCGCGTGTTCGAGGTGCTGGACCTCACCACCGCCGGCTGGGAGTACGGCCGGGTACGGGTGGACACCGACGCCGCCGCCCTGGTCGATCGACTGATCTCGAGCGCCGCGCAGGTCCTCGCCGCCATGGACGATCCGCCCCGACTGCCCCCCGCGGTCCGTGAGCTGATGCGCCGCAACAACACGGTCGGCGTGCACGATCCGGCCGGGCCCCGGGCGGTGGGCGCGATCAACCTGGGCGCACGGCTGCGGGAGCAACTGCTGGTCTGACGGCGGCGGGGAGCGGCGGTCAGGCCTCCCCTTCGCCGTCACCGGCCCGGTCGGCTCCCAGGCCGCTGATCAGAGTCTCGACGAGGAACCGGTAGCTGCGGTCGACGTCGCGGGGCAGCCCGAAGCCGCCGGCGCTCTCCAGGCTGGCGAAGCCGTGCAGCGCCGAGCGCAGCGCGCGGGCGGCGTCGATGGCATCGGCGCCCGGCGACCCGAAGCCGGCCAGGACGTCGAGCAGGATCCGCAGGGCCTCGTCGCCGGCGCGGCGGTCCTCCTCGTCATCGAGGTCGGGCGCGCGGACGGTGGCGGCGTAGCGGCCCGGATGGTCGAGAACCCAGCGGCGGTAGGCGTCGGCGAACGCGCGGACGGCGTCCGGGCCGGATCTGCCGACGGTCGCCCGGACCAGCGTGTCACCGAGTTCGCGGCGGGCCTGGATGGAGATGCCCCGACGCAGCGCCTCCAGCGAGTCGACGTGTTTGTAGAGCGACGGTGTCCGGACGCCGACCCGTTCGGCCACCAGACCCATCGACAGGTTGGCGAAGCCGACCTCGTCGGCGAGCGCGGCCCCGGCAGCGACGACCGCCGCCGGGGCGAGGCCGGCCCTAGGCATGGGCGTTCGCGCGCAGGAAGGTCAGCACCAGCGCGGTCACCTCGTCGGGGTACTGCGCGTGCGGGTAGTGGCCGGCGCCCTCGATGGTGTCGAGCCGGCCCAGACCTGCCGGGAGCGCGGCCACGATCGCCTCGCCCTCGGCGCGCGGGTCGGCCCAGTCCGGGTCGAGCGTGCCCTCGACGATGAGCACGGGGCAGCGGACGTTCGCCAGCTGCGCCCCGGCGTCGACAGGCGCCGACTGGCCCATCTTCTGCAGGGCCTTCATCCGGCCGGGCTCGCGCATCATGGCGTCGACGCGGGCCATCCGGGCGGTCCAGTCGGCAGGCTTCCTGCCCGGGTACGCGACCTCGAGGTAGCTGCGCCAGAGCGGCACGCTGCCCAGCAGGCCGGCCCCGAGCAGTCGGATCATGCCCCTGCGGTAACGGCCGACCCGCAGGTCGCCCAGCCTGATCGACTGCTTGCGGGTGAACGGCGCCAACTCGACGATGCCGGTGACCAGGTCGGGCGCCTGGGCGGCGGCGATGGTGGCGGCCCCACCCGAGATCGAGTGACCGACAAGCACGGCCGGGCCGCCGAGGTGCCTGATCACCGCGAGCAGGTCGCCCGCGATGTCGGTGCGGCTGTACGACGGCCATCCCACGCTCGACTCGCCGCAGCCCCGCAGGTCGACCGCGGCCACCCGGTAGCCGGCGGCCGCCAGGCGTGGGGCGACGAAACGGTACGCCTCGCGGCTGTCCCCTATGCCGTGGGCGAGGACGACGAGTGGTCCGTCGCCTGTCACCTCGTACGCGATGGTGCCGCCGTCGACGGTCAGGTGTTCGGTCATCAGCTCTCCCCGGTTAGCTATGTGCGTTAGCTTTAAGCTAATACGATTAGCCGACAGCGTCAAGGTGACGCCTGACGCACCGACGGTCAGGTGTCGGCCTCGAGGGCGAAGGTGTTGCCGTCCGGGTCCTGGAACCAGGCGATACGTCCACCTCCAGCGCGCGGGGTGATTCCCCGGGCGTCGTGGTCGAACTGCTCGTAGCGGACGAACTCGACACCGGCCGAGCTGAGCTCGTCGACGATCCGGTCGAGGTCGTCGACGTACCACGTCGCCAGCGTGGCCTGGGTCTTCCCGGCGGTCACCGACTGGTAGACGTTCAGCGCCGGCCCGCCACCGGAGCCGTAGATCCGGCTGCCGCCGGCGATTGTGGCGCTGGGACCGGACCGCAGCACCGGCAGGCCCAGCTTGCCTTCGTAGAAGGCGACAGCCGTCTGGATGTCGGACACGGCGATCGACGCTCTGAGGTGGTACGCGCTCAATGGCATGTCCCACTCTGGCACGCGGGGGCGTCGGGTCGACGTCGTTCAGGCGGCGGCCCAGCACCACCTCTCGCACGGCAGGGCGGGCACGGCCTGTTGGCCGTGCCCGCCCGTGTGTCGTGTGGTCAGCGTTGCAGGGTCAGGAGGCCGGGTCGGTAGGGCAGGAGGCCGTAGTCCCCGCCGGAGCTGGGCGAGCGGCCCTGGTAGAGCAGTTGCAGGTTGCACGGGTCGACGGTGAACGTCTGGTCCGCGCTGGTGCGCAGCAGTTCCCCGTGGCTGATGTCGTTGGTCCAGGTCGCCCCGCTGTTGGCCTTACCGGCGAACGGGTTGCTCTCGGTGGCGGCCTGCGGCGTCCACGACCCCGACAGGCTCGTCGCGGTGAAGGACCGGAAGTAGCGGCCCTGCGAGCCGATCGCCTCGACGATCATCAGGTACCGGTCCTGGCCCTGGAGCTTGTACACCTGCGGGGCCTCGAACAGGTTGTTCGTGGTGTCACTCATGATCGTGGTGTACGACGAGCCGAAACTGCCCGGGAAGTTCCCGATCGGCATACTCGCCCGGTAGATCTTGCCGTTGTCACCGGCGAAGAACAGGTACATCGTCGTGCTGTCCGCGATCAACGTCTGATCGATCGGGCCGGTGCCCGAGCCGGTGATGCTGCCGGTGAACAGGGTCTGCGCCGCCGACCAGCCGTTCGGGTTCGTCGGATCGGTCGAGGTGCGGTACGAGAACGCGGTGCCGCCCCACTGGTACGCCAGGACCCAGATGTTCTTCGGCGCGAAGTAGAACAACGTCGGCGCGACGGTGGCCGAGTTCATCGTGTTCTGACTCGCCGAACCCATCTCCGAGAAGTTCGAGAACAGACTGAAGTTCATCGACCCCCACCGCGTACCGGTGTCATGGGTCGTGGCGTACACGAGGTGCCGACCGTTGTACGGCGCCACAGTGAAGTCCTTCAACGACACCCACCCCGACTTCGGGTTCGCCAACACCCCCGAGGACGACCACCGGTACGACGACGGCAGACTGCACGTACCCGTCGGCGGCGGCGTGGTCGGGTTGCCCCCACCGTCGACACGGACGAGCTGCCACTGCTGGTTGCTGCCGTTCCAGTCGTCGTACTGCACCACGTTGCCTCCGTCGGCGGTCGAGGCGCCCTGCACCTCCACCACCTTGTTGCTGTTCCGGTTGATCAGCCGGATGTAGCCGCTGTCGGAGTCGGCCAGCCGGAACTGCTGGTTCGTCCCGTTGCCGTCGCTCCACTGCACGATGTTGGCGCCGTTGGCGGTGGAGAAGTTGTAGACGTCCAGCACCTTGCCGGACAGCCGCGACTTCAACCGGTAGTAGCCGCCGCCCGAGTCCACGAACTGCCACTGCTGCTGGTTGCCGTTGTTCCGCGTCCACTGCGTGATCCGGGCGCCGTCGTTGGTGGCCAGGTTGTACACGTCCAGGGCCTTGCCGCTGTTGCGGTTGACCAGCACGTACCAGGCGCTGGTGTCGACAGTCGCCGCGGCGGCGGGCGATGTCACCGCCACGGCGGCGGCGCCACCGGCGACCACCGCCGCGACGCCGGCGGTGACGAGTCGCAGCAACCATCCTCGCCGCCGCCGTGACGGCGATACGATCGATGGAGACCTATCAAGGGCAGACATGGTCCTCCTCCAGTAACCAGGAGCCGAACGGTTCACCCGAGCTGGGCGCACCGCGACGCACGGCCTGGCGCATGCCACAAGATTGTTTGCGTTAACACTGTTCCGGCATGTCCTGACGCACGTGTGATTCGAGGTCGACGCAGCAGGCTCGCCCGGTAAGCCTCGGGTGCCGTCGTCCTTGTCCATCGACTGTGAGCGATAACATGCTGTTCGTCAAGTCGTAATCCCCAGGGAACACAACCCCGTCGCGCAAGCCGACCGCCGCCGCGCGCCGCGCGACCTACCCCTGGGCGGGGGTGTCGTGCGCCGCGGCGGCGCGCAGCTCCCGAAGTATGTACGTGGCGGCCTTCTCGACGACCCGGACACCTGCCTCCCGGCTCACGTGATGGTCGGAGAGCACGGCGACGAGCCAGTCGTGGCGGTCCTCGACAACCCGCCCGATGCTGTTGACGAGCCAGCGCCCACCGTCGGCGTCGGCGGTGTCCCAGCCGTTCTTGACGTAGGTGCCACGGTTGCCGGGCGCCCGCCCGGCGGTGACCCCCCAGCGCTGCTCCGGCACCACAGTCGACATGAGCCCCATGACGAAACGGCGGTCCTGCGCGGTGAGCGGCCCGGTCGGCGACGTCAGCGCGCCCAGCAGCCGGATCTGGTCGGCCACAGTGGTGGTGGTACGACCCCACTGCGAGCGGGGTTTGGTCTCCCGCAGACCGAGTGTGCGATTCGCGGCGGTGAGCCCCCGCGATCCCTCGATCTTCTGCCACAGCGCACTCGCCGCGTCGTTGTCGCTGGACCGGATCATCGCCTCGGCCAACTCCCGGTTGGCCGAACTCAGGGCCCTGCCAGGCGGTCGTTGGCGCAGCAGGAGTGCCGCGAGGATGTCGACCTTGACGATGCTGGCGGTCTCGAAACGTCGCGCCCCGACGGTCACCGCCGCCGACCCGCGCCGGTCCAGTGCGGCGACTGCCAGGTGGCCGTCGTACTGCCGCACGTAGGTCTCGATCCGCGTTCGCGCCTGCCCGATCCAGTCGACGGCCGGCGTCGTGGGGACCGGTTGGGCGGGCGTCCGACTCGGCGAGGCGGCGGCGCCCTCGTGGCCCACACCGCGCGTAGCACCGTAGGCGGCGGTGGCGACGCCGGCGACGGACATCGTGACCGCCGAGACGACCCAGCGGCGAGGCAGCCCTCTGCCGTTCCGTTCAGCCAAGGCGGGCCGCCGCTCTCGCCGCGACGGAATCCAATGCGGCGCGACTACCCGGATCCGGCAGGCTGAACGTCGACACCACCTCACCTCGTTTCAGCACGACGAAATACGTGACGGTCGCCGGACGGTCCTCGTGCTCGATACGACCCCGGATGAGCATCCCGGCGCCCGCGCGGTAATTTTGATCCACGACGGTAAATGAGATACGCGATCCGAGCATCCGGTAGTCCGCGCACCGCACGAGGACGCGCCGGACGTCCTCGACGTTGCGCTCGGCCCATCCCGGCGCGAATTTCTCCACCACGTGGTGTGCCGGCGACGAGCCGTCCGCCGGGCGGTAGAAGCGCTCCACGGCGCTCTGCCGGTACGACCGGGCCGGGTAGTCGCCGCCGCGATAGTGCGGGCAGCTGCTCTGCTCCCACGGCCACGGCGGCGACCCGGCCGGAGCGTCGCCCTCCCGCCAGGCCGCACCCAGATCACCAGCGCTCAGCAACATGCCGGCGTCGAGCAACGTGGCGTTCACCGTCTGTGGCGTACCGGCCACGTCGTCCGACTCGGAACGTTGACAGCCGCCGCCGAACACCACCACCGCCGACAGCAGCGCTGCCAGCACGGCGACCCGGCGCCGGCCCGCGCCACGCCCTCTGACCGACACGGACACGATGGACCTCCCCAGACCCACGACAATGTGGCGGGTGCGCGACGCGCACCCGCCGACCGGCGACGATCACCGCCGAACCGGACCGGACCGCTCAGTGGCGTTCCTCGGCGAACAATTCGAGCCGGCTCTCGCCGAGCAGGTCGCGCAGCCGGCTGAGCGAGCGCATGCTCTGGCTCTTGACCACGGCGATCGAGACGCCGACGGCCTCGGCGACGGTCTCCACGCTCAGGTCGTCCCAGTACCGCAGGACGACTATCGCCCGGTCCCGCGGTGGCAGGGTGGCGATCGCGTCCAGCAGCGTCATCCGCAGTTCCGCGGGATGTTCCTCGGCCCGCTCCGGCGGCCTCGACACGGCCAACTCCTGGCTGGATCGACGCCTCTGCTGGTCGATCACGCAGCGCACCAGGATCTTGCGGGCGTACGCGTGGGGGTCGTCGGCTCGACGGACCCGCCTCCAGTTGGCGTACACCTTGGCCAGCGTCGTCTGGGTGAGATCCTGGGCGAGGTGCCAGTCGCGGCACATCAGGAACGCGGCGTCGCGCAGGCGGCCGCCGGCCGCCTGCGCGAATTCGACGAACTCCTCGTCAGCCATTCGACCGGGCCAGTGGCGTGAAGGTCTTGGCACCGGAGGCGACGATGTCGGCTGGCATTTCCGTACCCCAGAGCGGGTTGGCCGCCACATCGACCGCCTCCTCGACGGAGAGGGCGGGGGTCGCCGCCGGATTGTTGTTCCCATCCCCCTCGAGGCAAGCGGAGATCAGCAGGTCGATCCGGAGGCCACGGCCGTGGTGCACGGTGACCATCCTGTCCTGCACGCAGTTGTCCGGCAGCTCGGTCAGCTCCACTGTCCCCGGAGGCGGGTCGCCACCGCGCTCGTCCTGATAGATGGAGAGCCGCAGCATCCCCGGCCCCTTGCCCCGATCCAGGTAGAGCTGGACGAAGGGCATACCGGGGCCCGCCCCGTCGTTGGGCAGCATCGCGTAGTGGCTGGTCTTGCCCCTCGGCAGCAGCCGGGTCAGCAGCTCCAGGGCGGCCTGCGGGGTGGTGGTCCGCGCACCGCTCACCGGCTTGCGGCCGACCCCCACGGTGCCGAGCACCCGGGTCGCGGTCGGCGGCGCCGGCGCCCAGCGGAGCGGCCCCGGGGCGGCCGCGGCGCCGGGCGCCCCGAGCGGGGGCGGTGGCGAGGCGGTGGCAGGCGTCCCGGCCGATGACCCGACAACCGGTCCGGCCGGCGCGCCGACATCAACGGGGACCGCCCCGAACCTGTCGAACGGCCCGACGGCCAACCCGACGACGAGCAGCAGCACGAGCGCCGACCCGCCACCGAACCCCGCCAGGCGGCGTCGTCGGCGCAGCCGGCGACCCTGCACCATCGCCTGCTGGACCAGATCGCCAAGCGGCGGGGCGGGATGCCGGGTCAGATCGTCCCCCAAAAGCCTGCGGACGTCGTGCATGTCCCGTACTCCTCCCCGGTCGGCCACCGGCACGGCGACCCTGTCACCTGACCTGACGGGTTGGCCGGCCGGTTTGGTTACCCCCGGACGGGCACCAGTTTTCGGCGCGCGCCGGCGGGCAGCCTCCGACCGGCGGGGATCAGGGGGTACGCGGATCGAGGAGCGTCAGCACCGCCGCCACCTCGGCGAGGTCGTCGCCCAGCTGGTGATCGCGGCCGGGCAGCCGGTGCAGCCGGGCGTGCGGGATGGCCCGGGCGTACAGGTCGGCGTGCGCGGGCGGCGCGGTGTCGTCCTCGAGCCCGTGGAACACGTGCACCGGCACGCCGGGCGGCAACCGTTCGCCGAGGTCGTGTGGCATCTCGAACTCGTCAGAGGGCCACCCGCCCGGACCGACGAACGGCGCGGCGAGCAGAACGATGGCCGCGAGGTGCCGCCGCGGCGGTCGGTCGGCGAGCGTGTGGACGAGGATCGTGGCGCCCACCGAGTGCCCCACCACGACCGACCCGTCGTCCAGCGCCGCGACCTCCCGCCGGATGGCCGGGCTCCAGGTCGCGTAGGTCGGGTCGCCCTCGTCGGGCATCCGCGGATAACGGACCTCGTACCCGTCGCCCAACTCCCGTCGCAGACTGTCGGACAGCGCCCTGTCCCAGTCGTCGTGCACGCCCGCGCCACCGCCCTGGATGAACAGCACCTGCCGCCGACCAGCCATGACCATCCTCCCGCGCGAGGCACGGTGACGTCCCGGACGTTTTCTGAAAGACGCACTCGCGAGAAGAGTTTTCGTCCGCAGCGGCGAAGACGGCGCGGAATTGTTCCCTCTAAAACGTATATCGCACCCGGGGGCTTGCCACAAGACCCGGGGTGCGGCGCAGAATCGTCGGCCGGAGCCGCGAGCGGACGAAAAACGCGCACGCGCCAGACCGATCCGCCGGTGGAACAGAGCGACATTTCTCAAAAGGGGCCGTGATGAACGAGCGGTATGTGGTGGGCCTGCGCGAGGTCGACGAGTCGCGGATCGCCCTCGTCGGCGGCAAGGGCGCGCACCTCGGGGCGTTGTCCCGCATAGACGGTGTCCGCGTGCCGGACGGGTTCTGCGTGACGACGGACGCCTTCCGGCTGGTCCTGGCCGGGGCGCCGGCGATCGGGGACCTGCTCGACGACCTCTGCGGGCTGGACCCGGACGACCGGGAGGCGATCGGCGCGGTGAGCGCCCGGATCCGCCGTACCCTCGATGGTGTCGCCCTCCCCGACGAGGTGTCGGCGGCGATCGACAGGGCGCTCACCCGGCTCGGCGACGACGCGGCGTACGCCGTCCGGTCCAGCGCGACGGCGGAGGACCTGCCGACCGCCTCGTTCGCCGGCCAGCAGGACACGTACCTCAACGTCATCGGGGCGGCGGAGATCCGGAGGCACGTCAGCAGGTGCTGGGCCTCCCTCTTCACCGAGCGCGCGGTGACCTACCGCCAGCGCAACGGCATCGACCATCGGACGGTCGAGATGGCCGTCGTCGTACAGCGGATGCTCGTCCCGCAGGCTGCGGGCGTCCTGTTCACCGCCGACCCGGTCACCTCCAACCGCAGGGTCGCATCCGTGGAGGCCGTCGTCGGCCTCGGCGAGGCCCTGGTCTCCGGGCTCGTGAACGCGGATGCCTACCGGGTACGCGACGACCGCGTCGTCGAGCGGGCCATCGCCGCCAAGCCGCTCGCCATCCAGCCCGTGCCGACCGGCGGGACGACGCGGCAGGCGGTCGACGACGACCGGCAGGAGGAGCCGGCCCTCACCGATGAGCAGGTCCTACGGCTCGTACGGCTCGGCCGGCGGATCGAGGTCCACCTC
Source organism: Micromonospora sp. NPDC000663 (assembly GCF_042898105.1). Classification (NCBI taxonomy): domain Bacteria; kingdom Bacillati; phylum Actinomycetota; class Actinomycetes; order Micromonosporales; family Micromonosporaceae; genus Micromonospora; species Micromonospora sp. NPDC000663. Next base: position 1,434,452 of record NZ_JBIAYR010000001.1, on the reverse strand, counting down.
GGCCACCCGCAGGACATCGAATGGTGCCTGGTGGACTCCGACTTCCACATCGTCCAGAGCCGGCCCGTCACCACGCTGTTCCCCATCCCCGAGGCGGACGACGCCGGGAACCACGTCTACCTCTCGGTGGGTCACCAGCAGATGATGACCGACGCCATGACGCCCCTGGGGCTCTCCATATGGCAGCTGACGGCCCTGGCGCCGATGCACGTGGCAGGTGGCCGGCTGTTCGTCGACGCCACCCGGCAGTTGTCCTCGCCGGCCAGCCGCGCCGCCCTCCTGGCGATGGTGGGCAGGTCCGATCCGCTGACCAGGGACGCGCTGGAGACCGTCCTCGACCGCGCCGACTTCGTCCCGATCGTCACCGATGCCGCTCCCGCCGGGCCACCCGGCCCCGCCCCCACCCCGATCGACACCGACCCGGCCATCGTCACCGAGCTGATCGAGCGCAGCCAGGCGTCCATCGCCGACCTGCGGCGCGACATCGCGACGGTCAGCGGTCCGGCGCTGTTCAGCTTCCTGCTGGAGGCCTTCGGGGACCACAAGCGGGCACTCGCCGATCCGCTCAGCATGCAGGTGATCATGGCGGGGATGGAGGCCACCTGGTGGCTCAACGACCAGCTCCAGGAGTGGCTGGGTGAGAAGAACGCGGCAGACACACTCACCCTGTCCGCACCCCACAACATCACGTCCGAGATGGGGTTGGCGCTCCTGGACGTCGCCGACGTCGTCCGCCCCCACCCGGAGGTGGTGACCTTCCTGCACAGGGCCGGGGACGAGAACTTCCTCGACGACCTGGCCCGGCTGCCGGGCGGCCCGCAGGCGCGCGCCGCCCTCCAGGCCTACCTCGACAGGTACGGCATGCGCTGCGTCGGCGAGATCGACATCAGCCGACCGCGCTGGATCGAGCGCCCGAGCACCCTCGCGCCGCTCATCCTCGACAACGTCAGGAACTTCGAACCCGGCGCGCGTGAGCGGCGCTTCGAGCAGGGACGCCAGGCGGCGCTCGAGAAGGAGCGGGATGTCCTGGAACGCCTGAGGGCGCAGCCGGACGGGCAGCGCAGGGCCGACGAGACCAAGCGGATGATCGACCGCGTCCGCACCTTCATCGGCTACCGGGAGTATCCCAAGTACGCCATCGTCAGCCGCTACCTCGTCTACAAGCAGGCCCTCCTGGCCGAGGCCGAACGACTCGTACGGGCCGGTGTGCTGGGCACGACCGACGACATCTTCTACCTGACGTTCGACGAACTGCACGACGTCGTGCGCACCCGACGCGTCGACGACAGGCTCATCCGCCGACGCAGGGACGAGTTCCGGTCGTACCGGCAGCTCACCCCGCCCCGCGTGCTCACGTCCGAGGGCGAGGCGCTCCTCGGGGCGTACCGGCGCGACGACGTGCCGGCCGGCGCGCTGGTCGGCCTCGGGGTGTCCGGGGGGACGGTCGAGGGGCGCGCCCGCGTCATCCTGGACCTGGCCGAGGCCGACCTGCAACCGGACGACATCCTGGTCACCGCCTTCACCGACCCGAGCTGGTCCCCGCTGTTCGTCGCGGTCCGGGGCCTGGTGACGGAGGTGGGCGGCCTCATGACCCACGGCGCGGTGATCGCCCGGGAGTACGGGCTGCCCGCCGTGGTGGGGGTGGCACAGGCGACCACGCTGATCCGCGACGGGCAGCGCATCCGCGTCAACGGCACGGACGGGTACGTGGAGTTCCTCTCGTGACCGTCAGTGCGAGTGGCGGGGTACGGCGCTGCCGCTGCCGCCGACGAGGAAGTCGAGGTCGGCGCCCTGGTCCGCCTGAAGGACGTGCTCGCTGTACAGGCGGGTCCAGCCGCGCTCGGCCGTCGGCAGTGGCGGTTGCCAGCCGGAACGGCGTCGGGTCAACTCCTCGTCGTCGACCAGGAGGTCCAGTCGGCGCGTCGACACGTCGACGTGGACCAGATCGCCGGTACGCACCAGCGCGAGAGGACCACCCACTGACGCCTCCGGTGCCACGTGCAGGATGCAGGTGCCGTACCCGGTGCCGCTCATCCGGGCGTCGGAGATCCGCACCATGTCGGTGATGCCATCGGCGAGCAGCCGGCGGGGCATGGGCACGTTACCCACCTCGGGGAAGCCGGGGTAGCCGCGCGGTCCGGCGTTGCGTACCACGATCACCGTCTCGGGGGTGACGTCCAGGTCCGGATCGTCGGCGGCGACGACGTACTCCTCGATCCGGTCGAAGACGAGCGCCGGCCCGGTGTGCGTGAGCAGATGGGCCGAGGCGGCGGAGACCTTCAGCACGGCCCCGGACGGCGCGAGCGACCCGCGCAGCACCACCGTGCCCGAGCCGGCTGCCTGAAACGGCTCGGCCATGGTGCCGATGACGTCCCGGTTCCAGCACCGGGCGTCGGCGATGTTGTCGGCCACCGTCGCCCCGCTCACTGTGACGTGGTCGAGGTGCAGCAGCGGGGCGATCTCCGCCATCACCGCCGGTACGCCGCCCGCGTAGGCGAAGTCCTCCATCAGGTACGCCCCGGACGGCATCAGGTTGACCACCATCGGCACGTCGGCGGTGAGGGTGTCGAAGTCGTCGAGCGACAGGGGGACGCCGAGGCGCCCGGCGATCGCGAGCAGGTGGACCACCGCGTTCGTGGACCCGCCGATCGCGGCGTTGACCCGGATGGCGTTCTCGAACGCCTGCCGGGTGAGCACCGACGACAGCCGCTGGTCCTGCTCGACCATGGCGACGATCCGGCGGCCGGCGGCGTGCGCGAGCGCGTACCGGCGGGAGTCGACGGCCGGTACGGCGGCGGCTCCCGGCAGCTGCACGCCCAGCGCCTCGGTCACGCAGGCCATCGTGGAGGCGGTCCCCATGGTCATGCAGTGGCCCCGGCTGCGGGACATGCCGACCTCGGCCTCCGCGCAGTCGGCAGCGGTCATCCGACCGGCCCGCATCTCCTCGGTGAACTGCCAGACGACGGTGCCCGAGCCGATGTCCCGGCCCCGGAACTTGCCGTTGAGCATCGGCCCGCCGGTCATCATGAGAGTCGGCAGGTCGACGCTCGCCGCGCCCATCAGCAGGCCGGGAGTTGTCTTGTCGCAGCCGGAGAGCAGGACCACCCCGTCGAGCGGGTTGGCGCGGACCGACTCCTCCAGCTCCATGGCCAGCAGGTTGCGGTAGAGCATCGTCGTGGGTCGCATGAGGGGCTCGCCCAGGCTCATCGCGGGAAACTCCAGCGGCAGACCGCCGCTCTCCCACACGCCCCGCTTCACCGACTCGGCGAGGTCCCTGAGGTGGGCGTTGCAGGGGGTCAGCTCCGACCAGGTGGTGGCGATGCCGATCACCGGGCGACCGTCGAAGACGTCGTCGGCGAAACCCTGGTTGCGCATCCAGGACCGGTGGATGAACCCGTTGCGGCCCTGCGCACCGAACCACTCGCCGCTGCGCAGCGGACGATCTGTCGTCGACATCAGCACACCTTTCTGTCCTGCGTCCGGGATGCGGATTCAGCGATGGCGGAGCGGGCGCGGACACCTATCGCCGCGGCTCCCCCGTTGCCGGCTCCCATCTCCCGTCGACCCGTCGGGAAATGGCGGTGTACTCGTCCCGCAGCTCCTCGGGGAGGATCCAGGCCGGGGCGTCCTGCCAGGCCAGGGGGCGAAGGAATCGTCGGATCGACGTGGCGCCCACCGACGTGTGCACGGTGTTCGTCGACGGCCAGGGCCCGCCGTGGTGCTGGGCCCAGGACACCCGGACCCCTGTGGGATAGCCGTCGAAGACGATGCGACCCGCGCGCTCCGCGAGCCCCTCGACGAGTCGGCGTACGACGTCGGCGTCGTCGCCGGGGCCGTGATGGACCGAGCCGGTCAGCGACGGCGGGACGGTGGCCAGCACGGTGTCGAGGTCGGCGACGTCGCGGTACCGGACCACCACCAGGAGCGGACCGAAGCACTCGTCGGCGATCTCGGCAGTCAGGCCCGGCAGACCGACCTCCAGCAGGGTCGGCGCGACGGTGAACCCCGCGCCGGGCTCGACCCGGGGCCGCGCCGCGACGCGGGCGCCGGCCCGCTCGAACGCGGCGGCCCCGCTCTCGTACGCGTCCCGGATGCGCTCGTTGAGCAGGACCGCGCCGCCGGAGCCGTCGACCCGCTCCCGTAGCCCCTCGACCAGATGGTCGCCGCCGGGGTCGGACGGGATGAACGCCAGCCCCGGCTTGGTGCACAACTGACCGCCCGACGCCGTGAAGGAGGCGAACAGCCCCTCGGCGATCTGGTCTCCCCGGTCGGCCGCCGCTCCGGGCAGGACGACTGTCGGGTTCAGGCTGCTCAGCTCGGCGTACAGGGGAATGGGGTCGGGCCGTTCGTCGATGGCCGCCTGGATGGCGCGGGCCGCGCCGAGGGAGCCGGTCAGTGCGGCCGCGCGGATCGCGGGGTGGCGCACCAGCGCGGGGCCGGCCTGTTCCCCGTACACGATGGCTGTCACGCCCTCGGGCGCGCCCAGCTCGCGGATGGCCGACGCGATCGCCTCGGCGGACGCGTGCGAGGTCAACGGGTGCGACGGGTGTGCCTTCAGGACCGTGGGACAACCGGCCGCGAGGGCGGCGGCGGTGTCGCCTCCGGCGACCGAGAAGGCGAACGGGAAGTTGCTGGCGCCGAAGACCGCGACAGGCCCGAGGGGTACGAGCATCCGCCGCAGATCCGGGCCGCGCCCGAGCGGCGTGTCGGCGGCGTGGTCGATGGCCGCCTCGACGTACGCCCCGTCCCGCAGCACCTCGCCGAACATCCGGAACTGGAGTGCCGCCCGGGTGAGTTCCTGGTCGAGCCGGGCGTGGGCCAGTCCGGTCTCGGCCTGCGCGGTCGCGACGAGGTCCGTCCGGTGGGACTCCAGGGACGCCGCGATCGCGTCGAGCATCTGCGCTCTGCCGATCCGGCCCAGCCCGGACAGCCACGGCACCGCCGCGGCCGCCCGGGCCGCGGTCGCCTCCAGCGCGGACTCGTCGGTCTCGACGAGGTCCGTCGGGCGACGCCTACCGTCGCGCGGGTCCACAGTGCTGACCACGTTCACAGCAGTCCTCTCCGTGCCAGATTGCCCATCAGGTCGCGGACGCCGAAGTGCCAGGGCGCGCACTCCTGGGCGTGCCGCACCCGGTTCGCCAGGGTGCCGAGCGCCGGGCAGCCGATCCGTACCACGTCGTCGATCTTGTGGGTGAAGCCCTCACCGGGGCGGTCCCGGTCCTGGATGGGCGCGAACATCGTGCCGAGCATCAGGACGGCGCCGTCGGGATACTGGTGGTGCGGGCCGATCATCTGCCGCACGAGCGTCTCCGGGTCACGTGACATCCGGGTCATCTCCGAGACCGCCTCCAGCTGGAAGCCGTCCACCCCACGGATCGTCAGCGCCACCTCCAGTTCGCGCACCCGCCGCATGTCGAACCGCTCGTCGAACAGCCGGATCAGGGGACCGAGGGCGCACGAGGCGTTGTTGTCCTTCGCCAGGGGGAGCAGGAGCGCCGAGCGGCCCTCGACGTCCCGCAGGTTCACGTCGTTGCCGAGGGTGGCACCGACGATCCGGCCGCTGGACTGGACGATGAGCGCGATCTCGGGTTCCGGATTGTTCCAGGTCGACGTGGCGAGCACGCCCACCGGAACGGCGGTGCCGACGGCGGAGAGGACCTGCCCCTTGGTGAAGATCTCGGCGTCCGGGCCGATCCCGACCTCCAGGTACTGGCTCCACATGCCCTCGGCGACCAGCAGATCCTTGAGTTGCCGCGCCTGCGCCGAACCCGGGACCAGACTGTGCAGGTCGGCGCCGACGTCGGCGAGCATCCGGCCACGGAGGTCCGCCGCGAGCGCCAGGTCTCCCCGGGCCCGTTCCTCGATGACACGTTCGATCATCGAGACCGGGAAGGTCACCCCGGCGGCCTTGAGCGCCTGCAGGTCGACCGGGGTGAGCAGCCACGGTCGGGTGCGGTCGCGGGTCCCGGCACCGGTGTTGGCCAGCACCGCCCCGATGCCGCCGAGCACCCGCCCGTCGAGCGCGGCCACCGTCGCGGCGGGATCGGGCAGCTCGCAGATGTCCCGGACGGTGGAGAACCGGTGGCTGATGTCGATGACCTGGCCGTCCCGGACGGTCACGGGTGAGGGGCCGTCGACCGACGGATCCCAGATCCGGCCGATGAGGACGCTGTCGCCGGCGTCGGTCGGCAGCGCTTCGGCGGCGGTCCCGAACCAGTCCGCGTCGGCGGCCCGCCCTCGGGGCTCGGGCACCGTCATGAACCGCTCCCCGGGTCGAAGAAGGACCGCTCGTCCCAGACGGTGGTCAGAGACGACACCGCGGAACACATTTGCAACGATCGTAGCGACATATGCAACGACGTCAAGGAGTTGTTGCGTATCGCGTCCGCTACATTGCACATTACGCAACGAGCAGCGCCGGTGGGACAGCCGTCGCACGAAGGGAGATCTGGCCGGTGGCCCAATCCATTCGACGCGCGATCGACCTCATCCGCCGATCCGCGGAACGCCCGCTGTCACTCACCGAGGCGGCGGACGTGCTCGGCGTCCACAAGTCCACAGCCCTGCGGATCCTGCGGACGCTGGAGGCCGAACGCTTCGTACGCCGCACCGGCGCCGGCACCTACGTGCTCGGCAGCGGGCTGATCGAACTGTCCGAACTCGCGCTCGGCTCGATGGACCTGCGCCAGTTCGCCGCCGCGCCCCTGCGCGCCCTGCAACGCGCGACCGGCCACACCGTGCACCTCGCCCAACTCACCGGCGACGAGATCATCTACATCGACAAGGTCGACAGCCAGGCGTTCGACGCCGTGAAGCTGCCCTCCCGGGTGGGCCGCGCGGTGTCGGTATACGCGAGCGCCGTGGGCAAGACGATCCTTGCCTACCTGCCCCCCGAGGAACGCGACCGCCTTCTCTCGCACGTCGCCTTCGAGAGGTTCACCGACACCACCCTCGCCGACCACGACCTGCTCGAAGCGGAACTGGTCGGCATCCGCGAACGCGGCTGGGCCGCCGACAACGGTGAGCACGACGCCTACGTCATGTGTGTCGCCGCGCCGATCCGGGATTCGCGGGGACTCGTCATCGCCGCCGCCTCGATCACCGCGATCGAGGTCATCGCCAACCTCGACCAGCTGAAGAGCAACCTTCCGCTGCTCCTCACGACCGCGAACCAGATCTCTTCCGAGCTGGGCTACACGGCTCCCACCGCCGACACCCCGGACGGCTCGTAGCGGAACGAGCGTGGCCGCCGGGGCGGCGACGCCGGCGCGCACGCCACGCCCGCGACGATCAGGCTCCGACGCCCCGCATCGCCTCGATGATTGACTCCGCGACCTCGCTGGGCTGCGACACCGCCATCGCGTGGGACGCGCCGGCCACCTCCCGGGTCCCGCGCGCACCTGCCCGTTCGGCCATGAAGCGATGCGCGGCCACCGGGATGTTGCGGTCCGCGTCACCGAAGACGAACCAGCTGGGCAACGTCTGCCAGGCAGGCGCCTGCGTCGGAAGGCCCTCGCCGAGCGCCTGCTCGGTGATCGGCCGCTGCGTCCGGGCCATCAGCGCCGCCATGTCGTCGCTGACGTCCGCGGCGAACTGCGTGTGGTAGGCGTTCTGGCCGATCGCCACCTCGTTGCCCCCGCTGGACACCGGGTAGGAGACCAGGGTGTCGCCGAGCGTGCTGCCCGGGAACTTGGCGGACAGCGCCAGCGCCGACTCCCCCGCCTCGGGGGCGAGCGCGTTGACGTAGACCAGGCCACGCACCGTCGGGTCGCCCGCCGCCGCCTCCGTGACGACCATTCCGCCGTACGAGTGAGCGACGAGCAGGACGGGACCGCCGATCCCCCGGATGACGTCCCGCAGGTACGCGGCGTCTGCCGTGACGCTGCGCAGCGGGTTGGCGGCGGCCACCACGGAGTAGGCGGAACCGAGCCGCTCGATCACACCGTTCCAGCTCGCCGACTCGGCGAACGCGCCGTGCACGAGGACGACCGTAGGTTTCTGATCCGACACGGCGGGCCGCTCCTTTGCTCCAGGACGAGGATGCGGAGGCATCCCGCCCGACTGCGTGGGCGCGGCTGATTACCCGCCGTGCGATCGGGAAACGTCGCGACCGGTCGAATCAGACCGGATCTGCCCGGCCGAGCCGCCAGTAACCCATGAAGGCCACCGCCCGCCGGTCGAGACCACGCTCGACGACGAGGTGTCGACGCAGGGTCCGGATGACACCCGCCTCCCCCGCCAACCAGGCGTACAGCCGCGACGGCGGCACCTCCTCGGGCACCTCCCAGAGGATTTCGGCGTCCACGTCCACGTCAGTGATGGGCTGCGCGGTCACCTGCGGCGTACCGCCGGCCAGCAGCTGTCCCGCCGCCGCGGCGACGGCCGGCACCAGGTGGCTGCCGTGCCCGCCCGCGCCCCGGGGCAGCCACCGCACCTCGATGCCCGGAGGCGTCACGAGCGGCAGCACGTCACAGGCGTCGGGCACCTCCAGCAGGACGGTGCCGCACGCGTCGAGCGGGAGGCGTTCGCAGATGGCGCTGATCGCCGGCACGGCCGTCTCGTCGCCGGCCAGCAGCAGGTGCCCGGTCGACGAGGGCTTGAACTCGACCCCGCCGTGGTCACCGTCGTAGCCGGCGTCCGGGCCGAGCAGGGCGATCTCGTCGCCCGGGCGTACCCGCCGCGCCCAGCGGGTGGCCGGGCCGCTGTCCCCGTGCAGAACGAGGTCGACGTCGACCTCGGACACGTGCGGGCGGACCGCGCGGACCGTGTAGGTGCGCACCGGGTTGCGCTCGCGCTCGGGCAGGGCGCGCCACTTCGCGTACCAGTCCGGGCCCTCGGGGAGATTCACCCCGTGCCGGCCGGGCAGTGGCAGGGCAAGCTTGATCCGCTGGTCGTAGCCGTTGTCGGCGAAGCGGTGCAGATCGGGCCCGGTGAAGGTGACCCGGGTGAAGGACGGGCTGAGCCGGCGTACGGCCCGGACCTCGACGGCGAACAGCCGCCAGGGGGCGATGGGCAGGGTCTGGGTCAGGGTGCTCGACGCCGATCCGACTGTCATGAAGGGTAGCTAACCTAAGCCCTTTCGCGGCCGTCGCGGTGGGTCGTCCGGTCGATGCGGATGCTGGGTTCGGACCCCAGCGAGCCCTCAGGACGCCTCACGGACGCGCAGATCGGCCAGCCACACCTCGGCCAGGTCGCTGAGCGCGACGCCGAGGACCTCGCTGAGGCAGACCACTGTGCCGAACGCCGGCGCCGGAAGCCGACCCACCTCGATCTTGCGCAGCGTCTCCGGTGAGATACCGGCCGCCAGGGCCACCTCGACCAGACTGCGGCCACCCCGCGCCACCCTGAGCGCCGCGCCGAGGCGCTGCCCCGCTGCGATCTGTGCCGGTGTGAGCGGTGGGCGGACCATGTGAGCAGGATAGATCCGCCCTCGCGGACCGGCAACGCCGACCCGCGGGACACCACGATCAGCGTGGTATAAATATACCGCCACGGAGAGGGAGTGTTGATCGTGATCGAACTCAAGTCCACCCAGGAAATCGACCGGATGGCCGTGACCGGCCAGTTCGTCGGCGAGCTGCTGGCGGAGCTGCGCGAGGTCGCCGCCGTCGGGGTCGACCTGATGGACCTCGAACACCACGCCCGCCGCCGGATCAAGGAGCGCGGCGCCGAATCCTGCTACTGGGACTACACGCCGTCGTTCGGTCGCGGCCCGTTCCGTAACGTCCTGTGCCTGTCGGTCAACGACGCCGTGCTGCACGGCCTGCCGCACAGGTACGCCCTGCGCGACGGTGACCTCCTGAGCATCGACATGGCCGTCGGGATCGACGGCTGGACCGCCGACTCCGCGCTGTCCGTCATCGTCGGCACCCCCAGCCCGGACGACCTGAAGCTCATCGAGGCCACCGAGGTCGCGCTGGAGGCCGGGATCGTCGCCGCCCGAGCGGGCAACCAGCTCGGCGACGTCTCCGCCGCCATCGGCGAGGTCGCCCGCCGCTACGGCTACCGGGTCAACAACGAGTTCGGCGGGCACGGCATCGGGCGCACCATGCACGAGGCACCACACGTGCCCAACGACGGCCGCCCCGGCCGGGGCATGAAGCTCAAGCCCGGCCTGACGCTCGCCATCGAGCCGTGGCTCTGCCAGAGCACCGACCGGATCAGGTACGACGAGGACGGGTGGACGATCCGCTCGGCGGACGGCTCGCGTACGGCCCACTCGGAGCACACAGTCGCGGTCACCACCGACGGGCCACAGGTGCTGACCCGCCGTCCCCGGCACGACACGAGGCCCGGCGACCGCAGCGGTCAGTCGACAGCGACGAGCTGACGCCCGGCGGCAATCTCGATAGCCACGCCGCCACGACCGGTGCGATGATCGACATCTGGGTCGCTAGCTCAACTGGCAGAGCAGTCGACTGAGTAGCGCGTCCGCCCTCCGCCCCGCGCGGCGATGGGTGCGCTTCCTTCTCCTTGTTGGATCGAAGGGTTCGGGGTTCGAGTCCCCGGCGACCCACGTGTGCCGTAGGCGACGACCGGCACCTGTCGGAGTCGACCGGAACGGAGGGCCTCGTGCTCGAGAAGCTGCTCATCCAGAAGACGCTGCGCGTCCCGTCCAGCACCGGCGCGGCCGGCGACGGCACGCCGGTGGCCCGGCAGCTGGACGCGGCGCTGCTCGACGTCGGGTTCTCGGCGTCGCGGGCCCTGCTGGACCACATCGGCACGCTGGCCCCCGCACCGGCGATGGACCTCGCCGCCACTGTCGTCTCGGCGGTACGCGAACTCGTCGGCGACCACGTCCGGCACAACTCCTACTTCATCGGCTTCCCCGACGACGTGCCGGACACCATCGAGTTCTGGACGGACCGGCTGCGCGCGGCAGTCCTCACCGGCGGCGCCACCGACGAGCACGTGCGGGACGCCGTCGCAGAGGGCGGGGTGAACCTGCTCGACCTGCCGGGGTACGGCACCTACCAGCACACCTACGCCGAGCTGCTGGCCGCGCACGACGACCTGATCGGCGCGGCCGGCGACCGGGTGACAGTGCTGCGCCTCGGTGACACCTCCGACGTGGAGGCCGAGCGGCTCTATCTGACCCTCGCCGGCAGCACGACACCCCTGGGCGAGACGGACCTCGCGCTCCTGGGCGAACTCGCGGTCGCCTGCGCCGACGGCCCCCAGCCGGCCGAGATCCCGGTCCGGGAGAACCGGGCCGTCCTCAACGGAATCCGGCTGGTCCTCGGCCGGCCACTGATCGGTGTGGACACGACGACAGACGTGCTGCGCCTCGCCTGCCAGGTCTCCGGCGGGGACACCTCGCTCACGACACCCACGCGGTTCCGTGCCTTCCGGCGACCGGAGCGGCGCGTTCTGCTTGCCGCGCTGGACACGGTCGTGGGCGCGAACGCGCACAAGCTCGGTGACGTCGCGCGCTACGCCGAGCGGTGGAAGCGGCTCGCGGAACGGCTGCACCCCCATGAGTACGACAGGTGGCCGCACGCCCAGGAGGTGTTCGCTGTCGCGCGTGGCGAACGGCGCGTACCCAACCTCGCCGGACGGGCGGAGGCGGCGATCAGCGCCGGAGCGATAGGTCCGGCGGCGTCGGTGCTGTCGGCCGCACCCGGAATGCTGCTGCGATCCGCCGACCGGCTGCTGCGGCTGGCGTCACCGTCGGAGCGGTCCACTGTCGTCGACGCGGTCACCGGGGCGCTCGGTTCGGCGTCCGGGCGGGTGCTCCTCTCGCTGCGCGAGCACGTCGACAACCGGTCGACTCCCGCGTCGGCCCGGCTGTACGCCAGCCACTCCCGTACCGCCTGGATCGGTCCCGACGTACGGCCGCCGCTGCCCGCCGAACTGGTGGCCGAACTGTCGTCGCTGCTCGACGCCGAGATCGACGCCCGCCTCCCGGAACCGGAGCGGCCGTTGCTCGTGGATCCGGAGGTGCTCGACGTCGCGCTGCCGCTGTCCGGCAAGGCGGCCGAGGGCGGTTTCGCGGTGCTGCCGCGTGGCTCACGGGGGTCGGTGTCGGGTGAGCTGCTGCGCTTCTTCACCTACTGGCGTCAGACGGGTCGTCGCACCGACTACGACCTGTCGGTGCTGCTGCTCGATGACGAGTTCCACAGCGCGGGCCAGGTGTCCTGGACCAACTACCACCACGACGGCGTCGTGCACTCCGGCGACGTCACCGACGCGAGGAACGGCGCGACCGAGTTCATCGACGTGCCCCTGACCGTCGACGCGCGCTATGTGGTGCCGCAGGTGAACATCTACGCCGGAGAGTCGTTCGACGAGGTCGCCGAGTCGATGTTCGGGTACCAGGTCCGCTCCCGGGACCAGCTCGGCGCCCCGTTCGAGCCGCGCACGGTCCGGGCGCGGTCGCACATGCGTGGCCAGGGTCGGGTCGCGCTGCCGATCGTGTTCGCCCGCGGCGAGGCCGGCTGGCAGGCCATGTGGCTACAGCTCTACCTGCGCGGTTGGCCGTCGTTCAACCGGGTGGAGGAGAACACGTTCAGCACGGCCCACCGGGTACGGGCACTCGTGGAGCGGCGGTACCTCACCGTCGCCTACCTGGTCGACAGGTGGCGGGCACGGGCCGACGTGTCGACATGGGACGGACGGCTGCCCGACGAGCCGGTCACCTTCATCGGCATCGAGGCGCCGGAGGGCCTGCCCGACGGATCGGAGACCTATACACTTGATCGACTCAGCGAGCTGGTCCCTGGGTAAGCGGCGACAGCCGAGGCCATGCGGGCGCTTCCTTCTATTTCCGTTCAACTCGGAAACCTCCGCGTCAGCGGAGGATGTGGCTGTTCCAGTGCCCGCGCTCTCCTCGGCTCTCGCCAGCGAACCGTAGGCCGGCCAGCGACGCCCACGGCAGGGCGGCCGCAGGCCTGCGGCATCAAATCTTCACTCCGATGTCACCACGCGAGCCCCCAGGTGACGTGTCGGTGTCCACCCGCGGGGGTTGGCTGTCGGTCGTCGCACTTGTCCCGACCAGGAGCTGATCCCCGTGCCTTCCTCTCGCCGTACCTTCCTCGCCGGCGGCGCCGCCGCAGGCGTGGGCCTCGCCGTCGCCGGCGGCCTGCCGTCCCTGGCCCAGGCCAGCCCGGGCCGGCCGCAGCCGCCGGTCCAGGGCGGACGCACGCCCTTCCCGCCGCTCGTGGACGACCCCGACGGCATCCTGGCCCTGCCCGAGGGCTTCCGCTACACGATCGTCACGCGGACCGGCGTCACCCGGCTCGACCGCGGCCAGGGCACGACCCCGTCGGACCACGACGGGATGGCCGTCTACGACGCCGGTCACGGCCGGTACACCCTGATCCAGAACCACGAGATCGACCCGGGCGCCGAGTTCGGCGTACCGCACGTCAAGGGGACGGTTTACGACGCGGGCGCCGTCGATGCCGGTGGTTGCACCGTGATCAGGACCGACCGTACGGGCCGTAACCTGGGCGAGTTCGTGGCCCTCTCCGGCACGATCTCCAACTGCGCCGGCGGGCCGACCCCGTGGGGGACCTGGCTCACCTGCGAGGAGACCGAGGACCGGGCCGGTGACGCCTGGGAAGAGGGCGGCCGGTCCGGCGTCTACCAGAAGGACCACGGCTACGTCTTCGAGGTCTGGGCCGACGGCAGCGCCGACCCGAGGCCGGTCAGGTGCCTGGGCCGCTACTCCCACGAGGCTCTGGCCGTCGACAGGGACCGCACCCGGATCTACCTCTCCGAGGACGCCGACGGGCCCAACGGTCTCTTCTACCGCTGGACCGCGCCGCGCGGTGTCAAGCTGGGCCCCGGCGTGCTCACCCGCCTCGCGCCGGACGCCGGTGTCCTCGCCGCCATGCAGATCATCATGGACGACGGCTCGGTGCTGCCGGACGTCGCCTACCTGACCTCCGCTCAGCTCGGCCGACCCTTTGCCGTCCGCTGGATCGAGGTGCCGGACCGCGACGCGCGGACCACGTCCGTCCGCGAGCAGTTCGCCGACGGCCAGGTCACCCGGGGCCGCAAGTTCGAGGGCGTGTGGGGCACCGACGAGGGCGTGTACGTGGTCAACTCCTACGCCTGGGACGACGGCGACCTGCCGGCGGACGCCGCCCCGCACGACGGCATGGTCTGGTTCTACAACTACAAGGCCCAGACCATCGAGCTGGTGACGTACTTCCCGCACCAGGAGGCTTCCGAGGAGGGGACTCCGGTCAGGTACACCGACCTCACCTTCGACGGCCCGGACAACGTGACTGTCACCCCGTGGGGAAGCCTCGTGCTCGCCGAGGACGGCTCGGGCGCGTCCCACGTGCTCAGCGCGATCCCGGGCGGCCCGACGTACGCGATCGCTCGCAACCAGCTCAACGACTCGGAGTTCTGCGGACCGACCTTCACCGCCGACGGCAGGGTGCTCTTCGTCAACATGCAGGACCCCGGCCTCACGCTGGCCATCACCGGCCCGTGGGAGAAGTACCTGGGCTGATCGGTACACGGTTGGGGGCGGCGGACCGCCGCCCCCGCTGCCGCCCGGCGAGCTGACCTCAGACGGGCATCGCTGCGTATTCGCGTTCGGTGAACAGGTCCACGTCGCGGGGTCCCAGCTTCGCCACCCGGCGGGCGTGCAGGGCGAGCTGCCCGCGTGCTTCGCCGAGGCGGCGGGTGGCGACCACCATGTCGTCGGTCGCCTCGAACGACTCCGTCCCGCTGGCCCTCATGGCGGCGTCCATCACCCCGTTGAACGCGGTCATGAGCCCGTTGGCCAGGGCGATGCCGTCCTGGTCGCCGCTGGTCCAGACCTGTGACCAGGCGGCCTCCACGGTGGCCATGTCCCGGGCCAGCCAGTCGTGCAGCACCATCGGATCCAGCGGCTTCTGCCCTCCGAACAGTTGGTCGCCCACCTCCCGCAGACCCGAGCGCCAGTACCTGGTCTGCCGCAGCGCCTCGGCCTTGTGCGACAGGCGCAGGGCGCCGGACAGCATGAGGATGTACGCGCGTTGCAGGTCGGTCCGCTCCCGGTGCCGGCGCCTCAGTCGACTCTGCACCATGACCACGAACAGGGACGCGCAGGCGGTGATCGTGGAGCCGAGCAGAGCGGCGACTGTCGAATTCACGCCGACATGATGCCCGCCGATGATTGGCCCCGGCGCGCGGGGTCGGTCACCGGCGACGGCGGGGGGCACGGGCGGTCACCTGGCGCGGACGTGGTCGACACTCTGGGCGACGGGTGTCGTTTGTGTGGCCGCCGTGCCGTGCCACGAGCGCGGCACGGCGGCCACACCGGGGGTCACCCGTTGTGCTTCGCCTGGCACGACACGCAGAAACGCGCGTGCGGGAGAATTTCGAGCCGCTCGGACGGGATGTTCTCGCGGCACTTCTCGCAGGCACCGTACGTGCCGTCGCTGATCCGGGTCAGCGCACCGGTGATCTGCTCGATGTTGCGGCGGGTGGCCACCAGCAGCGCGGCCCGGTTGTGAGCCTCGCTCGGGTCGCCGGTGTCCGCGTTGAGCTCGGTCAGTTCCCGCAGCCGAGCCGTCTGCGTGGCGAAGTCGTCCGCCAGGGACGCTCGCAGGTCAGCAAGCCAACCCTGGTCGACAGTTCGATGATCGACGCTCATGATCTACCTTTCGAGGAAAGTCCGGGTAAAAAGAAAAGGGCCGAAGCTGGATAGCTTCGCCCTGGCGGTCGTCTCGTGGTGCAACGATTCCCCGGGAGGGCCTCGGCCGGTTCGCGCCGGGCCCGACAGCCGGGAGATGGACGCGATGGGCAGTGCGCGGACCACAGGCACCCGCATGCCTGCCATCAGCCGCGCCGCAGCCGCCGGGCGCACAGCCCCGAATGCCGCCACATCAGTGACGGCAGGAGAGCGGAACGTGACCGGAGGCATGTATCCACCATAGGCGGCGTCCGCACCAATGCCAACGCCTGCGTTCGACGCGAACGATCGGTCGACCCGGCGCCGGTTCGGGGCCGGCGCCAGCGCCGGCCCCGACGGCTCAGACGTGCACGGTGGGCCGGTAGATGAGCTCCTGTGTGCGTCCGTCGAGAGTTCGACTCTCGATCAACTCCATGTCGAAGTCGGCCGCCCCCTGGAAGATCGGCTCCGTCCCGGTCTGACCGGTGATCACCGGAAAGAGCGTCACCTGGACGAAGTCCACCAGACCGGCGGCCATCAGCGCCCGGTTCACCGACAGGCTGCCGTGCGAGCGCAGGGGAACGTCGGACTCCTCCTTGAGCAGGGCGACGACATCCACGGCGTCACCGCGTACGACCGTCGCGTCCGGCCAGTCGAGGGGTTCTTCGAGCGTGTTCGACACGACTGTCGCCGGGAGGCTCCTCATCCGGTCGACCCAGGCGTCGCGGACCCCGGACTCCTCGGTGCTGGCGGCCAACAGCTGTGTGAACACCCGGTACGTGCCGGCGCCGAAGACCCATGCGCTGTTCCTCGCCGTACGAGGCCAGGCGGCGCTCCAGCAACTCGGGGCCCTGCTTGCCCCAGTAGCCGCTCCAGTTGCCGCTGGCGGTGCCGAAGCCGTCGAGGCTGGAGAAGACGTCGAAGGTGTAGGTGACGGTCATGAGGATCCCCTCGTCTGGGTGAGGTCGGTACGGCAGGCGAGCAGGAAGGCCCGCTCGGTCTCGTTACCGGTCAGCGCGATGGCCTGGTCGTAGGCGGCTCGGGCCTCGTCGTCGCGTCCGAGTCGGGCCAGCAGTGCGGCCCGGGTGGCGGGCAGCCGGTGGTAGCCGGGGAGATCGACGCCCTCCAACGCGGCGAGGGCGGCCGCCGGGCCGTGCACCTCGGCGACGGCTACCGCGCGGTTGAGCGCGACGACAGGGGTCGGCGCGAGTGCCAGGAGTTGGTCGTACAGTGCCAGGACCTGCCGCCAGTCGGTGGCGGCGCCGTCGGTGTGCACCGCGTTGATCGCGGCCTGGATCTGGTACGGGCCGGGCCGGTCCCGCCGCAGGCAGCGACGGACCAGGTCGTGGCCCTCGGCGATGAGCGTGCGGTTCCACAGGGACCGGTCCTGGTCGGCAAGCGGCACCAGGTCGCCGTTCGGGCCGAGCCGGGCCGGGCGGCGTGCCTCGGTCAGCAGCAGCAGGGCGAGCAGGCCCAGCACCTCGGGTTCGTCGGGCATCAAAGCGGCGAGTTCGCGGGCCAGCCGGATCGCCTCGGCGCACAGGTCCGTCCTGATCAACGGACCGGCGGTGGTGGCGTAGCCCTCGTTGAACATCAGGTACAGCACGGTGAGCACGGGCGGCAGCCGGTCCGGCAGCTCGTGTTCGGCGGGTACCCGGTAGGGGATGGCGGCGTCCCGGATCTTCTTCTTGGCCCGCACGATCCGCTGGGCGACTGTCGCCTCCTGGATCAGGTACGCCCGGGCGATCTCCGGCACCTCGAGGCCGCCGAGCAGGCGGAGGGTGAGGGCGGTCCGTGCGTCCGGGGCGAGCGCCGGGTGGCAGCAGGTGAAGATGAGTCGCAGCTGGTCGTCCTTCACCGGTCCCACCTCCTGGGGTTCGTCAGGTTGGTGCAGCAGCAGCGCCTGGGCGTGTCGGGCCTCACGGGTCGACTCCCGGCGGAGCCGGTCGACGGCCCGGTTCCGTGCGGTGGTCACGATCCAGGCGCCCGGGTTCGGCGGCGGGGTCTGCCACTTCCGCAAGGCCGTGGTGAAGGCGTCCTGGACCGCCTCCTCGGCGAGGTTGATGTCACCGAGGAGGCGGGCCAGGGTGGCGACGCAGCGGCCGTACTCCGCGCGGTAGATGCTCGCCAGATCCATGTCCGGTTGACGGCTCCCGCTCAGGCCTGGGACAGGTCGTCGAAGGGGCGTACCTCGACCGGGCCGCAGGCCGCCGCGCACTTCTCGGCCCAGGCCAGCGCCTCGTCCAGGTCCGCGCACTTGATGACCCAGAACCCGGCGATGTGCTCCTTCGTCTCGGCGAACGGCCCGTCGCTCATGGTGGTCGCGCCGTTCTCGATCCGGACGACTGTGGCGCTGTCCGGCGACCGGAGCCCTCCGCCGAAGACCCAGGCGCCAGCGGCCTGCATCTCGTCGTTGATCCGGCCGGTCTCCCTGAACATGATCTCCATCTCCTCGTCGGACGGGTCCGGCTGGCCCTCGACGAAGTGCACGGACAGCAGGTACTGGTTCATGACGATCCTCCGGTTACTCGATTGTGGGATGACGACAGGTCAGGCGGCCAGGCGGCGCGCCACGGCGGGGATCACGATCGCGGCCGCGACCAGGTGGGTGAGCATCAGCAGCGCCCTGGTGCCCACTCCGGCGTCGGCGATCACGTCCGGCACCAGCGACAGGGCCGTCAGTACGAGCGTCGTACGGACGAAGGTGCGCCGCGGACGCCTGGCGAAGCGGGACATCAGCGCGGCGAGGACCACGCCGATCAGCGAGAAGGCGGCGGTCAGCACGCCGAACCCGGTCACGGGGATCGGGGCGCCGCCGACATCCAGGCTGACCCCTGCCGCGTGGCCGGCGGCGGCCACGGCCATGGTGGCGGCGCTCGCGGCGACGGTGGCGACGACACCGGCCCGGATCATCGCACCGAGGGTCGAGGTGGTGGCGTCTGTCGTGTTCGCGGTGGTGGTCATCGTGCCCTCCAGCGGGTGTGTGGCCCGTCTCGTGCCGGGCTCTCACCAGGGCTACGAACGGAGCCGGCCCCGATCGACACGCACGCCCAGATCTTTTCGAAAAATCATCGAGGCGGAGCGTCGATCTTCGGAAACACGTCACCGAGGGTCGAGCAGCCCTCGCGCGGCCATGAAGGCCCGCAACGTCTCGGCGTCCTCGGCGGACATCAACCGGCGGGGAATCACCGTCGCCGGCATCCGCCCGACATACACGATCCAGAACTCACCGGTGTCCTCCACCTGACTGACGCCGTCCCAGGCGATGCCACCGGACTCCGAGCCGCTGCGCATCATGATGTTGTCGTCGGTGATGTCGTAGGCACCCTCGACCGCGTAGCGACCGGAGCGGCGCCGGGCGCGCAACACCACCCACGGCCGATACAGCATCGACAGCACGCCACCCACGAGCATCGCCAACCACAGCGGCGAGGCCTGCTCGCTCCAGTCGAACCTCCGCGAGACGACCAGACCGATCGCCCCGACCACGGCGAGCACCCCGCCGACATAGCCGTACCTGCGCAGCCGGACACCGCCGAGCGCGGCGGCCACCCGACCGGGGTAGGCGGGATCTGCCGGTACGCCAAAACGGATGTGCACGTCAGAACGATAGTGCCACCGGGGTGCAGCGGTCGGCTCATCGCGATCCCGCCGGCCCCCGACCACTCCACCGCCCCTCGGCGGGCCGGTGCCTGCACACCGGCCCGCCGAGGGCTCCGCCACCCGACGACGATCTTTCGGTCACCTACCGGGTCGGCGGCGCGAGGTCACCTCTGGCGCCACACCTGGAACGACTGCACCAGACCCCACGCCCCGTCGGGCTGACGCGCCTCGTTGCGCCAGCGGAAGGCGTCCGGCTCGATGTCGAAGAAGGTCCAGCGCCTGTCGTCACCGTCGAGCACGATGTCCGCGCCGACGCGGGAGGCCAGGAACGTGTGCACGCGATGGCGACCCGGCCCGACCCACGTCGAACGCCAGACGCCGGCACCCGCCGAGGGATCGGGAAACCGGACGCTGACGCCGTGTTCGACCCCGGGCAGGATCCAGACGTCGGTCGTCGCCCGCCCGCCCAACGCGTACCCGAAGTGCCATTCGCCCCGCCTGACTGTCGACGAGCCGTCCGGCTCGTACTCCGTGCAGTCCAGGACCCACGACCCGACGAACTGCCCGAACAGGCTGAGGTCGACGCCGTCGGCAGGACGGTCGGCGAGAAACGCCGTACCCACGGACACGATCGTGTGATTGTCCATGCTGGCACCGTAGCCATCCCACCCCCGAAGGTTCAGCAACCGATCCGGCTGGACCCCACCGCGACATCGTCGTACCAGAGGGTGTCGGCTCCGCCTCCGTAGCTCTCCCAGCCCAGCTTCAGGTCGGTGAGCTGCGGACGCCAGGTGCGGTTGTACCACTGACCGTCGATATCGTGCGTCGGGACGCCGTCCGCCGTCAGTCCGGTGACGGCGGTGCCGTCCAGCCAGGTACGGAGCTGACCGGCCGGACCGTCCACCATGAACTCCACGCAGGCCCATCTGTTGGTGGGCAGCGGCAGGCTCTGCGCCACCCCGGCCGGACTCTGCTCGGGCAGCGTCGCGTCGTCGGAGGCGCGGTTCCACTGCAGGGCGCCGTTCTGGCCGCCCAGCCGCAGGTCCTTGTTGCCGTCGGCGGCGTCGGCCATCGTCACCATCGTGGTGTGACCGGTGGGCTGGGCGGTGGTGTGCCGTACCCAGATCCGCGCGTAGCGGACACTGCCCACACTGCCGAGGTTCTTCGTGGACCGGATGAAGACGTGGTTGCAGTAGCCCGCCGCACCGTTGATCCGGATCGCCCGGCTCCCGCTGTGCGTGGTGGTCGTGTCGACGGTGGCCGTGCCGGCGCCGGAACAGTCCGGGCTCACCACTGCCCAGTCACCTGACGGCGTCGAGCCGGTCTGGCTCTCGAAATCGTCGCAGAGCAGCGCTCCGGCGCAGCCAGCCGGCGGAGGCGTCGTGGGCGGAGGCGTGGTGGGCGGAGGCGTGGTGGGCGGAGGCGTGGTGGGCGGCGGAGGCGTGGTCGGCGGAGGCGTGGTCGGTCCGGCGCCGTTGCACGGTACGCCGTTCAGGCTGAACCCGGTCGGCGCGCCACCGCTGGAACCGAACGTGCCCTGCACACCGAACTCGGCGGAGCCACCGGCCGGGATACTGCCGTTGTACGACAGGCTTCGGGCGGTCACCGCCGAGCCGGACTGGCTGACCGTGGCGTTCCAGCCGTTCGTGACGCGCTCGTCCCCGGCGTACGTCCAGGTGACGGTCCAACCGGACACTGCCGTGTCACCGGGGGAAATCTTGACGGTGGCGGTGAACCCGCCGGGCCACTGGTTGGGTGTGTAGTCGACCCGGCAGCCCTGTGCGGCCGTCGCCGGGCCGGTGAGCAGGGCCGTTCCGGTCGCGGTCACGGCTGCGGCCAGCCCGGCGGCGACCGCCAGGGTCAGGGCGGGGCGGGCACGGAGAATGGTCATGAATGGTCCTTCTGCCAAGAACGAGCGGGACGGAGGCGGGATGGCGGCGCGCGTCCCGGACGGACGCGGCGCGACAACGCGCCCTGGATGCGGTGCGGCGGTGCGCAACAGCGACTGGTCGGTGCGTACCACCGACGTGCCCGGCTCGGGGTGGACCTGTCAGCCGCCGATTGCCCGGTCCCCGGGACCTCGGCGGCGCCCACACCCAACCTATTGACGAATTCCGATCGAATCAAGCGCGGCGCGGCTGCTGGCCGGCCGCCCGGCCGACCCGGCGCATGCGACGCCGACCGGCTCAGGACGAGCGGAGCTGCTCGCGGAGCCAGGACCTGTCGGGATTCACCAAGGCCTGACCACCGAGCACGACTGTGGGCAGCGTCTCGTTGCCGCCCGCCACCGCCCGCACGGCGGCGGCGCCCGCCGGGTCGTGCCAGATGTCGACCCAGTGCGCCCGCCGGGCGAGCCGGCCGAGGGAGAAGCGGAGCTGGAGGCAGTAGCGACAGCCGGGGCGCCAGTACACGACGGGCCGGCCGTCCGCCCCGCTGGCCCGCTGCGCGTCGACCACGGACACCGAGCGGGGGAACGCCCACGGCGACAGCAGCAGCGCGAGCGCCAGGAAGATCAGCAGCTCGACGCCGCCGACGACCGGCAGACCGGCGGACAGTTGCCGCACCCCCACCAGCACGCCGCACACCGCCACCACGATCGTCAGGCCCCACCGTCGCAGCACGTGGGGACCCTACTCCCGGACGCGGGCCCGCTCGACGCCGCCGGCCGCCCCTGGCAGCGCCGACCTGTCGAATGGGGGTCGTCACTCCTGCTGGCGTCAGCGGCATGGGCTGGAGGACCCTTCGCTACGGTGATCAAAACGAGGGGGTGGGACATGGCGCCGGAGCTGTCGCCGCGAAGGGCATGGGCGGTGCTCGTCGCGCTCTCCCTCGCCGCGTTCGCGTTCATCACGACCGAGCTGCTGCCCGTCGGCCTGCTGACCCGGATCGCACCCGATCTCGACAGGTCCCGCTCGCAGGTGGGCCTACTGGTCAGTGGGTACGCCATCGTGGTCGTGCTGGCGTCCGTGCCGCTGACCCGGCTGACCCAGCGGATCCCCAGGCGTCAGCTGCTCGGCATCACGATGGTCCTGTTCGCCGCCGCGAACGCCGTCGCCGCGTTCGCGTCGACGTACGCCGTGCTGGCCGGCTCCCGCCTCGTGACAGCCCTCGCCCAGGCGCTGTTCTGGTCCATCGCCACGGCGACAGTGACCGGGCACTTCCCGGTCGCGGTGCGCGGCCGGGTGGTGGCGCTGTTCGCGACCGGGGCGACGCTCGCCCCGGTGCTCGGCGTACCCCTCGGGACCTGGCTCGGGCAGCAGGCCGGCTGGCGGTCGGCGTTCGCGGTGCTGGCCGGGGTCGGTCTGGTGATCGCCGCCGCGGTGCTCGTCCTTCTTCCCTCCTATCCCCCGGCCGCCGGTGGCGCCGCCCGGGGCACCGCACCGGACGGGCACCGGTTCGCCCTGCTGCTGATCGCGACCGCCTTCGGCATCGGCGGCTTCATGACTCTGCAGACGTACGTCACACCGTTCCTGCTCGACGTCAGCGGCTTCGCCGACGCGGTGCTGGCGCCGCTGCTGTTCGTCTCCGGGGCCGCCGGTGTCGTCGGCACCCTGGCCGCTGCCCGGACGCTGGACTCCCGGCCGGTCACGTCCCTGGTGACGCCGCTGGCCATCGGTACGGCCTCGCTGTTCGGCCTGTACGCGCTCGGCGCGCTGCGGCCCGGCGTGGTGGCGCTGCTCGCCGGGTTCGGCCTCGCCTACGCGGCGTTCGGCTCCGCCGTGCAGAGTCGCATGCTGCAACTGGCGCCGGGCAGCACGGACATCGCGTCGGCAGGGGTCAGCACCGCCTTCAACGTGGGTATCGCCGGCGGATCGCTGCTCGGCGGCGCCCTCCTGCCCAGCTTGGGGGCACGCCCACTGGCACTTGTGGGCGGGCTGCTGACGCTTGTCGCCCTCCTGCTGCTCGCCGTGGACGCCCGGCGGGCCAGGGCCACCGGACGTCCGCCGGCGGCCACCGGCCCCACGAGTTCCGCGGGCCAGAGCCCACCCGCCCGGACGATCACGCCGTCCTAGGTCCGACGCCCGTACGCCAGCCGGCGCAGGACGCTCCCGGCCGGCCCGCGCGCCGTCAGACCGCCGTCCGCGACCACTGCTGGTTCGCGCCCGTGTTGCACGTGTACTGCTTGAGGACCACGCCGTCCGCGGTCGACGAGGCCGGCACGTCCACGCACTTGCCGCTGTGCCGTGCCCGGAGCTGGAAGTAGCTGCCGTTGGCGACCATCTGGAACTGCTGGTTGCCGCCGGTGCCACAGGTGTACTGGATGAGGTCCGCGCTGTCGGCGGTCGAGGCGCCCACCACGTCGAGGCACTTTCCGCTGTGCCGGCTGACGATGCGCCAGTAGCCGCTGCCCGCGTCCTGGAACTGCCACTGCTGCCAGGCGTTGCCGCCGTACGTGTACTGCCCGACGCGCGCGCCGTTGTCGGTGTTCGGCTGCTGGACGTCCATGGCCTTGCCGCTGTGCCGCACGGTGATCCGGTAGAACGACCCCGTCGACGGCGGGGGCGTCGTGGGGCCTCCCCCGATCGTGTCGCCCCACGCGTACCGGATCTGGTCGGCCCCGGAGGTGTTGCGGACGGTCAGGTTCAGGTCGGTGCCGCCGCCGCTGAGGGAGAACATCGAGTACCAGTCGTACCCGATGGTGCCGGGCTTGCCACCGAGGGCGGGCCAGTAGGTGCCGCCCATCTGGTTGTCGCGCATGACCTGGGCCATGGCGCGGATGTGGCGGACGAAGTTGTCGGTGCTGCCCGCGTCGGCGTAGTTACGGCCGTCGTTCATGGGAGCGCCGAACTCGGTAGCTACCGCCCGGGACGCGCAGGTGCCGAGGCGGGTTTGGATGTGGCTGCGGAAGGCGTCGTAGGTCATCGCCCCGTAGAAGAAGGCGTAGTGGTGGAAGGACAGCAGCGTCGAGGCGAAGCGGCTGTCGTTGCAGACGTCCCGCAGGTCCTGGCTGAAACCGGTGCCGCCGATGAGCACCCGGCCGGGCACCGCCGAGTAGTGGTAGCTGAGCCAGTTCGCCGCGACGTCGCGCCACTCTGCCGAGCTGTAGCCGTGCGGTTCGTTCATCGGCTCGAAGTAGACGTTGGGGTTCGCCCCGTACGTGTTGGTCACCGTGGACCACATCGCGTTCCACGCGGCGAGGTTCGTGATCCTGCCGCCCGAGGCCGCGCCGTCCTCCCAGTACGCCAGGATGACCTTGAAGCCGCGGGCGGTGGCGGCGTCGATGGCGCCCCGGTAGGCGTCCCACCAGGCAGTTCCCACCGTGTGGGTGTTGATGGGCAGCCGGACGGTGTTGACGCCCATGGTGGCGGCCATGTCGTCGTAGAGGGCGTTCGCCTTGGCGCGCACCGTCGCGTTGCTGTCGGAGGCGCTCAGGCCCTGCACGACGAGCGGGCCGGTGCTGAAGTTGTCGCCGAGCACCGCCCAGTTCATGCCCCGGAATCCGCTGGTCGCGGCTGCGGCCGGCGACGCCACGGCGGCGACGACGCCAACCAGCACGGTCAGCACGGCCACCAGGGCGGACAACGCCCGTCGATGTGGTGCCACAGTCGGAACTCCTTGAACAGGGGCCAGCGTCAGCTGGTCACGCGGAAGGTGGCGTCGGCACGGCTCTGCGCGTCGGTGACCGGGTCGAGCCGCAGCAGGTAGTTGTAGTGCCTGATGTAGCGGTCCGGATGGCTGTAGGACTGGAACGACGTCCACGAGGAGCTGGCGAGGCCGGCGACCTGCCGGAAGGTGGCGTCGGCGGCGAACGTGGCGGTGCCGTCGTTGGCTTCCAGCCGGAAGTCGAACCCGTAGTGGCGCAGGTAGCGACCCGGGAAGTTGACCGACTGGATGGACACCGTGCCGGAGCCGGCCAGCCCGGGCACCAGCCGCCACTGGCCGTCCTGGGCGGGGCTCACGTTCGGGTCGATGCGGACGTCGTAGTCGTAGTGCCGCACGTACCGGTCCGGGAAGTTGTACGACTGGATCCGGTTGACGGCGGTGGCGGGCCAGCGGGCGAGGACACGGCTCTGCTCGGCGGCGGTCAGGTTGAGGATCGAGCCGTGCCGCTTCCTGGTGCCACCCATGGCGTACGAGCCGGACGACGGCAGCCGGTAGCTGCCCGGGTTCGACGGGTCGGTGGTCAGGACGGGCAGGTAGCCGCGCCCGCTCGCGTACTGGTCGAGGTAGAGGACCCACTCGTTGCGGGCGTTGAACCGCATCCACATCGGGCCTTCGACCTGGGAACCGGTCAGCCCGATGCCGGACAGGTTCCCGATCGTGGTCCAGGTGCCCAGGAGGGAGTTGCTGCCCTCGAGGGTGATCTGGCCGTCGCGGGAGGCCCGGACGTAGCGGTAGGCACCGACGCCGGCGGGCACCTCGACGATCTGCGTGTCGATGATCTCCTGGCTGCCGGGCCTGTCGACGTACACCTGGGGTGTGGTGATGCTGCGGAAGTTCGCGGTGCGCGCCTGGTAGATGCGGTGCTTGGTCGCCCCGTTGAGCGGGACGTTCGTCGCCCAGTAGAGGACGTAGTCGCCTGTCGGCGGGTTCCAGATCGCCTCCGGAGCCCAGGCGTTGCGGCCGTCCGGGATCGCGCCGGCGACGTTGAGGAGCCACGGCGCCGACCAGGTGACCAGGTCGGTGGACTCCCACACGACGAGGTTGCGGCTGCCGTTGTTGATCGCGGCCGACCAGTCCTGGCCGCAGCCGATGCACAGGTCGGTGGCGATGATCCAGTACCTGTCGCCACCGGGCGAACGGACCAGGGCGGGGTCGCGGACGCCGCGGGTGCCGACCGTGGACCGCAGGACGAGCCCACCGTTGTTCAGGTCCGTCCAGCGGAGGCCGTCGGTGCTGTGCGCGAGGTAGATCTGCTGGTCGGTCGACGACTCGCCGGTGAAGTGCGCCATCAGGTAGCCGACTGTCGGGTCGAGTGCGGCCGCCTGCTTCGGCGTCGCCGCCGACCAGGTGGTGAACAGCAGGCACGCCGCGACCGCCACCGCGCAGATCCGGGCGAGAGATTTCCGCACTGGCCTGTCTCCTTCTCGCGCGCACGCACGTCGGCGTTAGCGCTAACAGCGTGGGAGCCTCGCACGGCTCAGGGACATCGAACCATCTCGTTACATTCGTGTTGCGGACAAGTGTTAGCGACCGCATCAGGAGTGTCAAGAGATCGACCATAGTCATTGGACCACGCGTGTCCTCCAGGTCCGGGACAGCGGCTCCGGGTCGCGACGCCTACTCTGCCCGGCATGACGGGGACGATCGACTACGCCACGGCGGGTCCCTTGACGAGGATCGACCCGGCCCACGAGCCGGCGCTGGCGAACCTCCCGAGCGGGCCCGTCGAGATCTGCCGCCTCGTGCGCGGCCTCGTCATCCAGCCCCGAGACGCCACCGGCCTCGGCATCGCCGACGAGCGGTTCGCCGAGAACCAGCTCCGTCCGGTCGACGGCATGATCGACGCCCTCCTCGCCCTCGACCCGGCCCCGCTGACCGTGCCACGCGACCCCGACCGGCGACTCATCGGCACCTGCCGCCACTTCGCCGTGCTCAGCTGCGCCCTGCTGCGCCACCGCGGGATCGCGGCCCGAGCCCGCTGCGGATTCGCCACGTACTTCCAACCCGGGTACGGCGTGGACCACTGGATCACCGAGTACCGGCACGACGGCCGGTGGGTGCGGATCGACTCCGAGATCCTGGGCCTCTCCGTCGTGGCGACACCCGAGAACCTCGCCGCTGGCGAGTTCCTCACCGGTGGGGAGGCGTGGACGGCCTTCCGTACCGGCCGGATCGATGCCGCGCGCTTCGGCGTGCACGGCACCGACAACTGGGGGCCTGCGGAGATCCGGGGAAACGCCATCAGGGATCTCGCCGCGCTGAATCGGGTCGAGACGCTGCCGTGGGACGAGTGGGGCCGCATGGAGGCCTCCTACCAGGGCAGGACCGGCCCCGACTACGACGACCTCGTCGACGCGATCGCCGCCACCTGCGCCACCGACGAAGCCGGCCCCGTCGCGGACCTCTACGCCTCGGCGGACCTCGCGGTGCCCACCACGCTCCTGAGGTGACAAACGGGCGGCGGTGGCTCAGTGGCCACGGAACGCCTCCTCCAGCCACCAGGATCCGCGCGCCGCGCTGACCTTGGCGTCGACCACCAACGGCCGGGTACGGCGACCGGCGAGCCATCGGCGTACCGGCCCGAGATCGTCGACGGTCCGGACGACCACTCCGTCGCAGCCGTAACCACTGGCGATCGCGGCCAGGTCCGTCTCCGGGAACGTGACAGTGTCCAGCGGGTGCCCGTCCGGGCCGAAGTGGTGCACCTCGGCGCCGTACGCCGAATCGTCGTAGATCACCACGAGGAGGGGCAGCGCCAGCCGGACGGCGGTGACCAGTTCGGTCGCGGACATGACGAAGCCACCGTCGCCGACCGTCGCGACGGTGAGCCGGTCCGGTCGGGCGACCGCCGCGCCGAGCGCGCTGGCCAGGCCGAGCCCGATCGACTGGAACGCCTGGGTGAAACAGAAGCCGGCCACGTCCGGCACGTCGAGCCACATCGACGGGTAGCCCATGAAGTTGCCGGAGTCGACGACCACCGTCCGCTCGGGAGGCAGCAGGTCGTCCAGGGCCGCCGAGAGTGTCCGCGGGTCGATGGTCGCCGGTGCGCCACCGCCCTCGTCCTGGTACGGAACCGTCCGCCACCGGCCGTGGTCGCGGATCCGTCGGGCCAGCTCCGGCGTACGCCAGCCGCCGTCCACCGGCCCGGTGGAGCCCAGCCGACCGAGCACCGCCTCGGCGACCGCCGCCACCTCGCCGGCCACTGTCAGGTCGACCTGGCGGTTCACCCCGAACGCGGTCGGGTCGTGGTCCACCTGCACGACGACGGCCGAGGGCGGGATCAGTTCGCCGTGCCGGGTGGTCCACATGGTCAGCGTGCTCCCCCACGCGACGACCAGGTCCGCCGTGCCGATCAGCTCGGCGGCGAGCGGAGTGGCGAAACCGCCTGCCACGTCGAGGTTCCACGGATCCCCGGCGAACAGCCCCTTCGCCGCGGCCGAGACCGCGAGCAGCGCGCCGCACGCGTTCGCGAGTCGGGTCAGTGGTTCCCGTGAGCCCCGCGCGCCCCGCCCCGCGATGAAGACAGGTCGCCGTGCGGCGCGGAGCGCGGCCAGCAACGGCTCGACAGGCGGGACGGTGGCCGGGGTCGGCGCGATCGCGGGCACCGGGCCGGACCACGGCTCGGTCACGCTGTGCTGCACCTCCAACGGCAGGCCCAGCACCACGGTCGCGCCCCGGGCAGCCGCCCGGTAGGCCGCCGCCGCGTCCTCGGCCGCGTGCGTCGCGCGTACCCGATGGAAGTCGGCCCCGACCGCGGCGGCGAGCGCCGGCAGGTCGATGAAGAAGTTCGAGCGCGGCGCGGTCGCCTCCGGAGCCAGGACCACCATCGGGGTACGGCTCTTCGCGGCCTCGGTGAGGCCGGTCAGCGCGTTGGTGACACCCGGACCCTGGTGCACCGACAGCACTCCCACCGTCCCGGAGGTGCGTGCGTAACCGTCGGCCATGCTCGCGGCGCCACCCTCGTGGGCCGCCGCCACGAACCGGGCGCCGGCCGCCACGAGAGCGTTCGTGACGTGGAAGTTGCCGCTGCCGACCACACCGAAGACGTGCCGTACGCCGTGTCCGTGCAGCACCCGTCCGACCACCTCGGCTACCAGCATCTGCGGTCAGGTCCTACCGTTCGACAAGCGCGAGAACGCGGCACGGGCTGCCGGACCCGGAGACGATCGGCAGCGGCCCGGCGATCACCACCGCGCCGGTCGGCGGCAACTGCGCCAGGTTACGGAGCTGGGTCAGGCCGTACTTCTCCTGGCCGAGCAGGAACGAGTGGCACGGGAACGGCGGGTCGAACGAATGCGCGGCGCCCGCGTCGGTGCCGACCGTCTCCACCCCGACACCCTGGATCGGGGACTCCTCGGCCAGCCAGCGGGCGCACTCCACAGATATGCCCGGGGTACGACCGGCGTTGGCGTACCGCTCCGGGTCGTCGCCGTACGCGTCCCAGCCGGTGCGGTAGAGCAGCCAGCCGCCGGCGGGCAGGGCGCCGTTTTCCGCCTCCCACGCCTTGACGTGCTCGACCTCGAGCAGGAAGTCGGGGTTGTCGGCGGCGTCCGCGGTGTGGTCGATCACCACCGCCGGGGCGATCAACTGGCTCACCGGGACCTGCGACACGTCCGCGCCCTGCTGGCCGCTGACCCAGTGCACCGGGGCATCGAAGTGGGTGCCGGTGTGCTCGCCCGTGGAGAAGTTGTTCCAGTACCAGGCGGGACCACGGTCGTCGTACCTGCTGATCTCGCTGAGCTGGAACGGCCACGTCTGGCCGAACTGCTCGGGCAGACCCAGGATCGGGGTCTGGTCCGACAGCGGAGCGGTGAGGTCGACGACCTGGATCCGGCCGCTGGAAAGAGCGGCGACAAACTCCTGCAGCACCGTCATGCGGCGACGGTACACCGCGTCGTGATCCACGCCGGACCGTCGAACGGAGGGTATGTGGGCGACTGGACGTCAGGTCACCGTCGCCGGCAGGACGAGGGCGGCGAAACGGATCACCCGCCCGAGAAGGCACGCGACGGCGAACTCCCAGTGCCGAAGGCCAGCGGTACCGGCGGCGAAGCTGACCAGGGCCAGCGGTGGGACCCCGACCGCGGCGGAGACAAGGACGGTCGGCAGGGCGGTGCGGCGGTGGGAGAGCCAGCGACGGATCGGCCCGGTCCAGCGGGCGGCCCGGGCCGCCGTACGACCTGGCCTGCTCTGTTTCCCCAGCTTCCGCGCCAGTCGCCCCGAGCCGCGACGGGCCGATTCGAACAGGATCAGTTTGCCTGCGGTCTGCCCGAGCGACAGGGCGAGCACGGCGACGAGAGCGTGGTCGCCACGGTGCCCGGCCACAACGGCGTACGCCTCGGCGTTGATGACCGGGACGAGGGCCGAGGCGAGGCCGTAGCCGAGCCCCAGCGCCGCCTCGGCGAGGCCGCTCACGCGCGGTCCTTCCGGTCGAGCAGCCGGGCCACTGCCGCGACCGACCACAGCTTGACCGCGACGACGGCGACGGCGACGGCCAGCGCGAGCTGGTACTCCCCGAACGCGATGGCGCCGACGACACCGGCGGTGTTGACGACCTTGGCCAGCGGCGACCAGTTCAGGACCCATACCCGCCGGTCGACCAGGTGGAAGTAGTTGGGGCTGAGCACGGGCCAGCACAGGAACGCCAGCGACAGCATGGTGTCCAGAACCAGGAACGAGAGCAGGAAGACCACGGCCACGACCGCGACGTCGGGCACCAGGGAGACCAGGCCCGCGCCTAGTACGGCGGTGCACGCTCGGTCGCTCACGATGTCGAGGACGGCGCCCGCCCGGGTCTCCTGACCCAGCCGGCGGGCGATCCAGCCGTCGAGGACGTCGCCGAACCAGTAGAGACCGTACGACAACGCCATCAATAGCACGGATCCGGCAACCAGGGCTGCGATGCCGACTGTGACAGCGGCTACCGTACGGACGGCGGTGATGTAGTTGGGAACCGTACGAAAAGGGCCGATGGAGATGGCGGCGCGGGAGTCGACGAGAGTCACCTCTGAAGCGTCGTGCGATGAGCGTTCCGGCGGAACGTGCCGTGGTGCCGATCCGCTCGCAGGGACAGCACCACGGTGCCGCCCGATCCGGTACCGGAGTACTGGCCGGTCTCCGGTCCGGTCGCGGAGACTGTGCAGGTGATGACCGGAATCCGGGTACGGGTGCGGGACCCCGGGCGGGTGCGCCGGCTGGCGTACGCGCTGGCGGGCCTGATCGTCGCCCTCGTGGTCACGACCGCCGAGGGCGGCCTGTCCGTGCCGGCGGGCTGGGCCTGGCTCGTGCTGCCAGTCGGCCTCGGGGCGGCGGTGCTGCGGCCCCGCTACCGGGCCCTGGTCTTCGCGGTCTGCGCCTGGTTCGTGGCGATCGTGAGCACCGGGGAATCGGTGCAGCTGGGTCTCGCGGCCGCCTGCCTCGTGTTCGTCTCGACCTGCGAAGATCCGGCCCGACGCCCGTGGCTGGGATGGCTGGCTGGTGTGATCGGCGCGGGCGGTGCCCTCGCTACCGCGCTGCTCAACGGACGGGGGCTGTACGAGCAGCCGTTCGTCTTCGTGACCGCCGGCTATGTCCTGGCGATCCTGTTGCGGTCGTGGTCGCGCGGCCACACGCTCAGTCGTGAGGCGGACGACCTGCGCGGCCAGGCGGCCTGGCTCGAACAGCGCACGAACCTGGCTCGCGAGCTGCATGACATCGTCGGCCACCACGTCACCGCCATGGTGGTGCAGGCCGAGGCGGGCCAGCTCAGCGCCGACCCGGGAGCCGCGCTGCGCGCCATCGCCGACAGCGGCCGTACCGCACTGAACGAACTCGACACACTCGTGGTGCACCTGCGCGATCCGGACGCGGCAGTCGCGGTGACCGCGCCGCCCCGCCTGTCCGACATCGACGAGTTGCTCGCGCAGCCCCTGCGCCGGCAGGGCGTGACGGTACGGGTACGTCTGGACCCCGAGCCCGGCCTGGACGAGATCGGCGTCCTGACCGCCTACCGCATCGTCCAGGAAACCCTCACCAACATCGCCCGCCACGCGAAGGCCACCGCCGCCTGGGTCGAACTGGACCGCGTCGACGACCACGCCCGCCTGCGGGTCAGCGACGACGGTGTCGGGCTGCCCCGCACCTCCACCAGGGGGTCAGGCCTGCTCGGCATCGAGGAGCGCGTGCGGGCACGCGGTGGCAGTTGGGAACTGCGGCAGCGTCCCGGCGGCGGCACCGTCGTGCAGGCCGACCTGCCGGTGGCGAACCCGTGATCCGGGTCGCGGTCGTCGACGACCAGCAGTTGGTCCGCGACGGCTTCAGCCTGATCCTGCGGTCCCAAGCCGACATCCACGTCGCAGCCGAGGCAGCCGACGGACGGCAGTTCCTCGACGCCGTGCGTCGCGACCCCCGCATCGACGTCGCACTCGTCGACATCCGCATGCCGGTCCTCGACGGCCTACAAGCCACCCGTGAGCTGGCCGCGATCCCGCACGCGCCGGCCGTGATCGTCGTCACCACCTTCGACGACGACGTCTACGTCCTGGACGCCGTCGCCGCCGGCGCACGCGGGTTCCTGCTCAAGCGGTGCAGCGCGGCCGACCTGATCGCCGCGGTCCGCACCGTCGCCGCCGGCGAGGCGATCCTCTCCGTCGAGGTCACCGGCGCCGTCCTCGACCGGGTACGCGCGACCGGACCGACCACCCACGTGGACCTGTCGGCCTGCCGGCTGACCCCTCGGGAGACCGACGTGCTCGCCTTGATCGGTGCCGGGCAGAACAACAGCGAGATCGCGGAGCGCCTCTACCTGTCCGTGAGCACCGTGAAGACCCACGTCACAAACGTGCTGGCCAAGACCGGCAGCCGCGACCGCGTGGCAGCCGCCATCCTGGCGATCCAGGCCGGCCTTGCACCCTGACAGCTGAGGAACTGCCTGTGTGATTCTGCCGGGCGGTGCGCTGCACGGAGGCTGGCGGGTCGTAGTGTTCCGGTATGGCACAACGACTCGTCAGCGTGTGGCAACCGTTCTTCCTGGCCTGCGAGAGTCAGGGCGCGGCCATCGATGCCGCGACCGAGTTGGAGGATCTCGGCTACGCACGGATCTGGTTCTCCGGCGGTTTCGGAGAGAACGTCGCCCCACGCTTCCGTGAGCTCCTCGACGGGACCGCGCGCATCGGGGTCGCGTCGGGGATCGTGAGCATCTGGCACTCGTCGCCCCCTGAGGTGGCGGCGTTCGCCCAGGACGCGGAGCGGGCACATCCCGGCCGGTTCCTGCTCGGCTTCGGCGCCAGCCACGCGGTGGTGGTGGAGGGCGGCGGCACCGACTACCGCAGGCCGTACTCGAGAATGGTGGAGTACCTCGACGGCCTGGACGCCGCCGGGCTCCCTGCCGAGCGGCGCGTCCTGGCCGCCCTCGGCCCCCGGATGCTCGGACTCTCCCGCGACCGTTCGGCCGGGGCACACCCGTACTTCGTCCCCGCCGAGCACACCGCCGAGGCCCGGACGGCGATCGGGCCGGACCGGCTGCTCGCTCCCGAGGTCGCGGTGGTCCTCGACGCGGACGCCACCACCGCCCGCGCCACCGCGCGGCAGTACACGAGCGGTTACCTCGCACTGCCGAACTACACGAACAACCTGCGGCGATTCGGCTGGACCGACGACGACTTCGCCGACGGCGGCAGCGACCGCCTCGTCGACGCCCTGATCCCGTGGGGCACAGTGGAGCAGGTCGCGGCCGGGCTGGAGAAGCATTACCAGGCCGGCGCGGACGAGGTGGCGATCCAGGTACTGAACGGCGGCGACGCCACGACGTTCCCCGCCGACGCGTTCCGCGCTCTCGCCGCAGCTCTGATCTGACCCCCTGCCAGGACCGACGAAGCGTCAGGGTGTCCAGCGCACGCCCGGGTTCACCCGCCCGGACCAGTAGAAGACACCGACGGCCCCCGCGTTGCGGGCGGTGTTCTGGACCCAGTCGAACTCCTGGGCCTGCCCGGACCAGGTCGCGCTGATGCCGCTGGCCGCCCTGGCCTGGGTCAACACTCTGTCCTTGTTGTTGTAGCCGCTGGCCGGGTTGTTGAAGACGCGCAGTCGGACGTAGTTGACACCTACGGATTTCAGGATGTCCAGAGGGTCGCGGGCGACACCGCTCGCGTCGTGGTACCTCGCGCCCAGGTCCAGGCTGCGCTGCAACGAGGAGACGTCCGCGCCCCGCATGGTGAGAGTGTTCGCGGCCGACGCGGGCGCCGGCGTTCCCACGAGTGTGGTGGAGACGGCGAGCACGCCTGCCGCGACAGCCCCGATCAGTGCCTTGGCGCTCACGGGTCCTCCTTTCACGGCTGACGGGCCATGCTCAGCCCACGGTGCATGCGGCGCCGTTGAGCGAGAAGCCGGTGGGCGGCGTGTCGCTGGCGCTCCACCGGCCCTGGATGCCGAAGGTCGCGGAGCCGTCCGGCGCGAGGACCCTGTTCCAGTCGACGTTGCGGGCGGTCACGGCGGCGCCGGTCTGGCCGACCGTGGCGTTCCATCCCGAGGTGACCTGCTGGTCTCCGGGGAAGCCGAAGGTGACGGTCCAGCCGTCGACAGGTGCCGTTCCGGTGTTCTGAACGGTCACGGCGGCCACGAAACCGCCAGGCCACTCGGACTGGTTGCGGTAGGTCACCCGGCAGGTCGAGGGCGGCGGGGTGGGCGTCGTGGGCAGGGTGACCGTGTTGGACGCGATGGACACATTGCCTGCGGCGTCCTTGGCGCGGACGTAGAACCGGTTCCGCAGCGGATTCGACAGGGGTAGCGACACCGTGTACGTCGTCTCCGGCACGGTGGCCGCAAGCCTCGACGTGAACCAGCCGTCGAACTCGTAGATGTTGTACCCCAGCACGCCGGCGTTGTCCGTCGACGGGGACCAGGACAGCGTGGCGGTCGAGGCGGTCACCTCGCCGAGGGTCAGGTTCCGCGGCGCGCTCGGCGGGGTGGTGTCCGGGCCGGTGTCCGTCACCGGAGTGACCACTACCAACGCGTTGCTGACGTTCGACCGGTTTCCGAGGCTGTCCCGGGCGGACACCCGGAACATGTACTGCTGGCCCGGCCCGACGTAGTTGGTGATCGTGGTGGTGGTGACGTCCCCGACGCTGGCGCTGAAGCCCAGGTCGCCGAACTCCTGGGAGTACGAGATGTCGTAGCCGGCGATGGCGCAGCAGCCGGGCGTGGCGGCCGTCCAGGTGAGGGTTACCGACGTGGTCCGCACCTCGGCGGCGGTCAGGTTCGTGGGCGCCCCCGGCGGCGAGGTGTTCGGTGTGCTGGCCGCAGTGATCGGCGTCGCCCGCGCGGCCGTGGCCGGCTCCGCGGCCACCCCGGCCGCCGGGGCGACCCCGGGGTACGCGGCGGGCGTCCCGGTGCCGGCGTCGGCCGCCGGTGCGGCGCTCAGAGCGGTGCCGAGCGCCACCGTCGACAGGGCGACGGCGGCCACCATGAGGCGGATCAGCGGGGACGAGGAGACACCTGTCATACGTACGACAATGCGGCTAGACATCGATGATCGCCAACGTGTCCCAGCAGTCGGTCATCAGCGTGGCGGAGCGACGCGGTACCCGCCGTTGGACAACAGCGGCGGGGACCGCCTCGCTCCGCTTACCGATCAGGCTTCTCGCGGCCGGTCAGGAGACCGGCTCGAACGACCACTGGCTGGTCCACCAGTTGGCGGGCGCGGCGCCGCACTGGATGCCGCCTGTCATGTTCTCGGTATGGGCGTAGGTGCCCTTCCAGCGGTTCTTCAGGCGTAGGCGACCGTCGACGGACTCCTGGGCCCACTGCGCCGACCAGTAGGTGCCGGGCACCGCACCGGTCTGCACGTTGCCTGTCTGGTTCTCCACGTGCAGGTAGTTGCCTGTGGCGCGGTTCTTGAGCCGGACATAGCCGTCGACGTTTTCGACTGCCCACTGGGCGGCCTGATCGGTGGCGGAAGCGGCGACATACCTGGCGGTGCCGCTGCCGTCGTCCTTGGCGTACTGGCCGGTCTGCCGGTTCTTCAGCCGCTGGTAGGACACCGGGTAGCCGCCGTCCTTCTTGTAGACGCGCAGGTAGTCGACGCTCCAGGTCTTGGGCCAGACGTTGTTGTGCTGACCGGAGCCTGCGTCGGTGTAGATGCCCATGATCAGCCCCATCGGCATGTTCGGGGCATCGTTGATGGTCCGGTAGAGCTGACCGTCGTAGTAGAACTTGAGGTCGGTGGGCGTCCACTCCATGCCGTACGTGTGGAACTCGGTGGTCGGCGACCCGCTGGGAACCGGGGCGATCGACGCGTACGAGCTGGACAGGAAGTTCGGGTCGCCCCAGCCGTGGGCGGCGATCCGCCAGTTGTTCGGCTCGGAGAAAAACGTCTCGACCATGTCGATCTCGGGGTTACGCGAGGCGCTTGACGTGTCCCCGGTGCCGACCAGCCAGAGTGCCTGGTGGCCACCTCCGCCGACATTCGACTTCTTGGCGCGCAGTTCGACGTAGCCGTACTGGAACGTGTAGCCGTTGAAGTCGGGCTCGTGGTGGTTCAACGGCATCGAGCCGTTGAACCTGTGCCAGTAGTCCTTGTTGTAGGTCTGGATCGAGGAGATCTTGACCGTGCCGTCGTATTGCGGATTCCACGCCGGGGTGTCGGCGTCGAGCCGTTGGGTGAGCACGCCGTCGGCGATGGTGTAGCGCGCCTTGGCACCCAACTCCCGGTTGGCCGGGGAGGTCCAGTGCGGCAGGTAGTAGGGCAGCCAGCGGTTCGTGTCGAGGGTGCTGACGTCGAACTCTTCGGAGAAGTCGAGCGTGTAGCCCGGCTTGGCGAGCGGGCTGGGCGGGGTGTCTGCCGCCTGGGCCGACGGGGCGGTGACGACCCCGGCGAGGGTGACACCGAGGATCATCGAGCTGGCTGCGGCAAGAACTCTTCGAAGGCGATGGTCCACGCGGCACTCCTCGATATCGAAAGAAAGGTTCTTTCGAATATGCGGGTGAGCCTCGCGGCCGTCAAGAGCCGTCCGTGAAGAGCTCCGCGCGGACCGCGTCCCGGGCGGTCTCGACCGCCCCGATCGCCACCGCGTCTTCGCCGAGCGCGGAGATCGCCAGGCCTGGCAACTCGTACAGGATCTCGGCGAGGTGGCGCCGCACCGGCTCCATGACCGTCTCGCCGGCGCGGGCGATGCCACCTCCCACCACGACCAACCGCGGATCCATGGCGAGAACCATGGCGCCAACTCCTTCGGCGAGCGCCCGGGCATAGTGGTCGACGGCCTCGACCGCGCGCCTGTCCCCCTGCCTGGCCTGCGCGAAGACCCACTCGCGGGAATTCATGCCGGGAGCGACCCCGGCCTCGGAGAGCAGCTTTCGGGGTGCCGCCTCCCAGCCCAGACCCGGGTGCCGACCGATCTCGCCGGCAGCTCCTCGCCCACCGCCGAACGGCCTGCCGTCCACCAGGACACCGACGCCGAGGCGGTGCCCGGCATGCACGTACAGGACGTGGTCGACGCCCTGCGCGGCACCGACCCGGTGCTCCGCGAGGACCGCGAGGTTGGCGTCCTTGACGGCGCTCACCGGACAGTCCAGGCGGGCGGTGAGCTCCTTGGCCAGTGCCGTGCCGGTCCAGCCCGGGATGGCAACGCTCAGTCGCACGACGCCGTCGGCGATGATGCCCGGGGAACCGGCACAGGCCGCCCACAACCGCGGCGAGTCGGCCGGCATCGTGCGTCGCAGCAGATTGACCGCGGCATCGATGCGACCGGCCGGGTCCAGATCCGGGTCGATGGCGGCCCGAGCGGCCGCCACCTGCGCGCCGGCAAGGTCGGTTATGCGCACCGACACCGCGTGCGCCCCGATGTCGAGGCCGGCCAGGATGCCCGCGTCCGCGGCGAAGCGGTACCGCTGCGCGGGCCGCCCTCCGGTCGGGGCGTTGTCGAATCCGTCCAGGGCCAGGAGTCGAGACTCGACAAGTGAGGTCAGGATGCCCTGCACGGTGGGGCGGGACAGCCCGGTCTCCCGGGCGACACCGCTGATGGTCAGCGAGGGTCCCTCGTAGAGAAGCCGCAGCACACGACGCGTGTTCAGGTGCCGTAGGGCGCTCTGGTCCCCGCCCGGAAGAGCATCACCTACGGTCATTCGCTGCCCCTTGACGTGCGTTCGTAGACGGCTCACTATAGCGAACGCAAGTTTCTTTCGAAACTACTCCTGCCCTGGGAGACCTTATGAAATCCATGACATCAGTGAAGAGTGCGCTCAGCGCGGCAGCCGTGCTCCTCGCGCTCGGCGCGTGCGCCCCCGGCAGTTCCTCCGGCGACGAACCGGCCGCCGACCCGAACGCGCCCGTGCAGACCGGCGTTCCGAGCGGACCCGTGGAACTCAACCTGATCGCCACCCCCGAGTCGGGGGCCGCCATGAAGGAGATCATCCCGGCGTTCCAGACGAAGCACCCCAACGTCAAGATCAATTACGTCGACACCACGTACGACGACTACAACAAGTCGCTCAACCTCGCGCTGTCCAGCGACACCTCGCCCGACATCGTGCTGCTCAACGCGGTCGGCACCACGGTCAAGGACCAGCTGATCCTCAACCTCCAGCCCTATGCCAAGGCGTACGGCTGGGAGTCGGCGTACCCGGCCGGACAGCTCAACCAGTGGCGGGTCGCCAAGGACGGCACCACCCTCGGCTCCGGCGACCTGTACGCGGCACCGGCGTCCTTCTCCCAGGTGGGGCTCTACTACAACAAGGCCAAGTTGAAGAAGCTCGGCATCGCCGCGGCTCCGGCCACGCTCGAGGATCTGGAGGCCGCCCTGGCCAAGGCCAAGGCCGGCGGCGAGACTCCGCTCCAGCTCGGCAACAAGGAGGGCCACGCCGCCTTCCCGATCCAGCTCATCGGCCAGTCCACGGACGGCCCGGCCGCGTACGCCAAGTGGGTCTTCGGCGAGGGCGGAGCCACCTTCGACACCGCCGGGAACGCCAAGGGCGCCCAGAGCATCACCGACTGGGGTACGAAGGGCTACTACTCCAAGGACGCCAACGGCATCGACCTCCAGGGCGCGGTGGACAAGTTCACCAAGGGCGACGGCGTCTTCTTCGTCGACGGATCCTGGGACTCCAAGAAGATCGGCGACGCACTGAAGGGCGACGCCGGCTTCGTGCCCTTCCCCGGCCCGAAGGCCACCGCGATCGGCACCTCGGTCGCGTACGGGATCTCGCGCAAGTCGAAGAACGCGCAGGCCGCTGCCGCCTTCCTGGACTTCCTGCGCGGCCCGGAGGCCGCCAAGGCCTCCTTCGCCCAGGGCTTCCTGCCCTCGGACGCCTCGACCGTGACCGCCGAGCCGGGCACGATCTCCGCCGAACTGGTCGCCGCGTGGAACAAGGTCAACGCCGATGACGGGCTCATCGGGTTCAACAACAACGCCACCGCGACCATGAACGACACCCTGGTCGCCGAAACCCAGAAGCTGATCGCCGGCAAGAGCGACCCTGCCGCATTCGTCCGGGCCGTCCAGGCGGACTGGGCCAAGACGCATGGCTGACAGCCTCGCGAACAGCGTGACCGTCCGGGACCGTACCGTCGTCGCACCCGCGACGCCGGTGCGGGCCCGGCGGTCGCGGGCACGACTCGTACCGC
This sequence comes from Micromonospora sp. NPDC000663, assembly GCF_042898105.1. Lineage (NCBI taxonomy): Bacteria > Bacillati > Actinomycetota > Actinomycetes > Micromonosporales > Micromonosporaceae > Micromonospora > Micromonospora sp. NPDC000663. Next base: position 1,395,036 of record NZ_JBIAYR010000001.1, on the reverse strand, counting down.
TGCTCTACACCGCGCCCGCGCTGCTCTTCTACGCGGCCTTCGTGATCGCACCCTGGGCGCACAGCCTGTGGATCTCGTTCTGGGACTGGAACGGAATCGGCGTCGCCACCTGGGCCGGGCTCGACAACTACCGGGAGATCCTCGCCGACCCGGCGCTGCGACTCTCCCTGATCCACGCCTTCGGGCTGATCATCTTCTACTCGGTCATCCCGATCGGTCTCGGCCTGGTGCTGGCGTCGCTCGTCGCGAACGTTCCCTGGAGGGGCATGCCCTTCATCCGGACCGTGATCTTCCTGCCGCAGATCCTTCCGCTCGTCGCGGTCGGCAGCGTGTGGAAGCTGTTCTTCGACGACGAGGGACCGTTCAACGCGCTGCTGAGCGCGGTCGGCCTGTCCGACCTGACCCGGGCCTGGCTGGGCGACTTCACCTGGGCCTATCCGGCGGTCGGGGTCGTCGGCACCTGGGTCTCGACCGGGCTCTGTTTCCTGCTGCTGTACTCCGGCATCGGCAAGATCGACCCGTCTCTGTACGAAGCCGCCCGGCTCGACGGCGCCGGCGCGATCCACGAGTTCTGGCACGTCACCGTGCCAGGGCTGCGCCGGGAACTGTCTGTGGCGGCGACCGTCACCGTGATCGCCGCCCTGGCCAGCTTCGACGTCGTCTACGTGATGACCGCCGGCGGCCCCGGCGAGTCGACGATGGTGCCCGGCGTCGCCATCTACCGGCTGACCTTCACCGCCGGGCAGGTCGGCACCGCCTGCGCGCTCGCCGTCGTCCTGTCCCTGCTGACCTGCGCGATCATGTTCGCCCTGAACCGCCTCACCCGGGAGAAGCCATGATCCGGTCGCTGACCCGGTTGTCGCTGCTGGCCGCCGCGGCCTCGGTGCTCGTCCCCTTCTACGCGATCCTCGCCGCATCACTGCAACCACAGGACAATCTCAGCCCGGGGCTCGCGTGGCCGTCGGATCCGCAGTGGCACAACTACGTCGACGCCTGGTCGACCGGCGGATTCGCCGACCTCATGCGGTCCAGTCTGATCATCGCGCTCGGCGTCGTACCTCTCGCGGTGGTGCTCGCGACACTCGCCGGATACGGGCTGGCGACGATGCGGCTCGCTGTCCGGGGGCCGATCTTCGCGCTGCTCATGCTGGGTTTGGCCCTGCCGTACGAGTCGATAGTCATCCCGCTCTACTACGACCTGAAGTCGATAGGTCTGCTCAACACCTACTGGGCGGTCATCCTGCCGCTCATCGGGGCATTCATGCCGTTCGGGGTGTTCTGGATGCGCAGCCACTTCGAGTCGCTGCCACCGGAACTCACCGAGGCCGCCGAGATGGACGGCGCGTCCGGCGGGCAGATCCTGCGCCGAATCCTGCTGCCCACCGCACGGCCGGCGCTCACCACTCTCGGCCTTCTCTACTTCATGTGGGCGTGGAACCAGTTCCTGCTCGCGCTGATCCTCATCCAGGACCCGGCGATGCGCACGGCACCGTCCGGGCTCGGCAAGTTCATCCAGGCCTACGGCCGCAACATCCCGCTGCTCAGTGCCGGAACGATCATCGTCATCGTGCCCGTGGTCATCCTCTACCTCTTCTTCCAGCGCCACTTCGTCAAAGGCATCCTTTCCGGCGCCATCAAATAGGAGACACCTGATGTCCATCACTCTGGCGATCGTCGGTGCCGGAGCGCGAGGCGCTGCGTACGCACGCCTCGCCGCCGCCACCAGCAACGCCACGATCGCAGCTGTCGCCGATCCCGACCCTGCCCGCCGCACCACCCTGGCCGACGAGTTCGACGTACCCGCGGAGCACCGGTTCGCCTCGTGGGAAGACTTCGCCGCACACCCCCGGCTCGCCGACGCGGTGATCGTCGCGACCCCCGATCGCGCGCATGTCGAGCCGGTGGTGGCCTTCGCCGAACTCGGCTACGCGATCCTGCTGGAGAAGCCGATGGCGCCGCTGCCCGACGAGGCGGAGCGGATCGTCAATGCGGCAGTCGACAACGACGCTCTCCTCGCCGTCTGCCACGTGCTCCGCTACACGCCCTACTCGCGGATCCTCAAGGGGCTGCTCGACACCGGACGGATCGGCACCATCGTCAGCATCGACCACCTGGAGCCCGTCGGCTGGTGGCACCACGCCCACAGCTACGTACGTGGCAACTGGGCGGTGGAGGCCGAGTCCTCCTCGATGCTGCTGGCCAAGTCGTGTCACGACATCGACTGGCTCGGCCATCTCATCGGCCGACCGGTCCGGCGGGTCTCCTCCTTCGGTGGCCTCGCCCACTTCCGGCCGGAGAACCGTCCGGCCGGAGCGGCCGGACGCTGCGTCGACTGCCCGGTCGAACGATCGTGTGCCTACTCCGCGGTCCGGATCTACGAACGTTTCCTCGGTGACCCCGTCCACGAGGCGTGGCCGCTGGGCGTGCTCACCGACGATGTCAGCGCGGACGGCGTCCGAAAAGCCCTGGAGGACGGCCCGTACGGCGTCTGCGTCTACGCGGGCCGCAACGACGTCGTCGACCACCAGGTGGTCAACCTCGAATATGAGGGCGGCACCACCGTCGCGTTCACCATGACGGCCTTCACGGCGCTCGACTTCCGCAAGACCCGGATCTTCGGCACGCTCGGCAGCATCGAGGGCGACGGCCGCAGCCTGCGCGTCCACGACTTCCTCACCGACACCGTCGAAACCATCGACCTGGATCCCGACGGCGACGCCTCGGCCGCCGACGGACACGGCGGCGCCGACGGGGCACTCATCGAGGCGTTCATCGCGGCGGTCTCCACCGGGGACCGCTCACTGGTCACCTCCGGGCCCGAGGAGAGCATCTCCTCACACCGGGTCGTCTGGGCGGCCGAGCAGTCCCGCGCCACGGGCAGCGTCGTCGAGCTCAGTCCCGCCACGGCGATGTAGGCACGGGCGGGCCGACCGCCGAACGGAACCCGGGGCGATCGGCAGGTGATCGCCCCGGGCGGGAGGGACTGTCGAGTCAGGGGGCATGAGCTGACGCCGCCCTAGCGCCTCTCGACAGCGTCAGGTTCAGCCACCAGGGCGCTCCGATCGCCCCGTGCCGGCACCGGTTGCCAGCGGATCTCTGCGGCACTAGCTTGGAACTGATCGACGAGCGTCTACATCGCAAACATCGGGGGCCTGCATGTCCGCGTCTGTCACTCGCCGCGCCGTCCTGGCCGGTGGCGCCGGTGCCGCCATGGGCCTGGCGCTGCCCGGCACCGCCGTCCAGGCCGGTGGCCACCACAGCACCAGCGTGAGCTTCACCCTCGACGCGAGGACGCTCGACGGCGGTGAACAGGTCACCTCGGTCACCCTCGACACCAGCCGGCTCGGTCCGATCGACCCGGCCGGGCTCACCCCCGGCACGTTCACCGTGCATGCCAGGGCCACCAGCCCGATCCCGATCGCTCCCGGCGACCTGATCTTCAGCGAGTACGACCTTGACCGCACGGTGACCGCGGCCCGGCTCGACCGGCACGGAAACATCGTCCTGGAGCTCAGCTCCGCCGAAGGTCAACTCGGCGGTGGCACCCTCGGCTACATCGTGAGCAGGGGCCGCAACGTCCGGCTGGACCTCGTCTACACCATCACGCAGAACACCCCGCTCGTCCGCCGACACGGCCAGCCGCTCACCATCACGCGCTTCGTGCAGGGGCGGCTGTCGAACCCCGAGGTGGACGCCTTCAGCCACCACGTCTCGGGCTCGGGCCTGAAGTACCGGTTGTACTCCCCCAAGCCATCGCCCCGGCACGGTCGGCGACCGTTGATCCTCTGGCTGCACGGCGGCGGCGAGGGCGCCTCACTGCCCGACGACTACTACGACAACGAGACCACGCTGCGCGCCAACCGCGGGGCACTGGGCTTCGCCACCCCGGAGGCTCAACGAATCTTCTCCGGCGCGTACGTCGTCGCTCCGCAGAGCACCTCCTACTGGATGGAGGACGGCCCCCGGTTCGCCCCGCTGATCCGCGAGATCGTCCAGGACCTCGTACGCCGCAAGCGTGTCGACCCCGACCGGATCTACGTGGTCGGTTGCAGCAACGGCGGCTACATGTCGCTGGAGATGACAGTCGCCTATCCCGACCTGTTCGCCGCGTCGGTGCCGATCTGCGGCGTCGTCGAGCCGCTCAGCGGGGAGGGCCCGCCGCTGATCACCGACGCGGAGCTGGCGAGCATCCAGACCCCGACGTGGCTGGTCACCTCGCGTGACGACGACACCGTGCCACCGGAGACCAACACGATCCACGCCCACGACCTCATCCCGGGGTCACTGATCACCCTGTACGACCATGTCGTCTGGAACGGCTACCAGTTCCCCGGCCACTGGTCCTGGATCTACGTGGCCCGCAACGACCCGAGTCACAACGGCACACACATCTGGCAGTGGATGGCCCGCCGTCGCCGCTGATCGGTGGTCCACGTCAGCAACGGCAACGGCGCACGCGACAGGTTTCTGCGCGGCGAGCCGGACCGCGTTGTCGACAACCGTGTCCATCTGTATGGCGGCACCGCGCGCCGAGGCAACCGCTAGCGAACGGTGTCCGAGCCCTGCACGCAGCCATCCGGCTGCCTGATGTCAGGCAGCCGGATGACGTCATCTCATGCGTCGGCGGCGGGCTTGAGCACGTCGAGGCACCATCGGCGGAAGGTGGTGGGTGTGCTCCATTCGGGGGTGCGGGCGACGCCGTTGTCCAGGCCCTCGTTCTTGGCCACGGCCATGTCCAGCCTGCCCTGTGCGATGCCCTCGGAGACGCCGGTCCGCAGCATGTCCTCCTTGAAGGCCTCGCCGGGAACCTGCTGGTAGCGGACGGGACGGCCGAGCACGTCGCCGATGACGGCGGCCATCTCGCCACGCCGATCACTGTTGGTCGCGGCTACGCGGGGAACAGTCTCCAGTGCCCCTCGGAAACGACCTCGACGGTGCCGTCGATCACCTTGATGGCCGTCTGGTCGTCGATCGCGTACGCCGGACCGGCGATCTCGGCCGCCCACTTCTCGGCACAAGCCATGGTGTTGTCCGGCTCGAGACCCAGGTGCGGGAAGATCGAGAAGTCGACGACGCCGAGCGTGCGGTCGTCGGGCGCGGACTGCCACTCGACGAAGTCCGCGCCGATCCGGGGGGTCAGCACCATGCTCCCGGCACTCAACCCCACCCAGACGGTGTCCCGCAGAGACGGCAGGAGATCCGCGAGCCCGGACTGCCGCATCCAGTGGCACAGGTACGTCGTATCGCCGCCGGCCACGAGCATGACGTCAGCCTCCCGGACCCAGGGGACCCACCGCTCCTCGCCGATGCTGGGGAGCGCTGTCAGCTCGAGGACGCCAAGCGACTTCCAGCCCAGGTCGCACATGGGCAACGGTGTCTGCCCGGTGATGAAGCGCCAGGCCGAGGCCGGCCCGCCCATCGGGTGGGCAGCCGTAGGGATGCAGAGGGCGCTGGAGTCGGCGATCGGCTTGCCCAGCAGGTCGACAAGCGCATCGCGGATGCTCGGGTTCATGACGCCTGCGGACGTGAGAAGAAGTTTCACGCTTACCTCCTGTGGCCGAGCGGTCATGGCGCTCCCCCGAGAATAGGGAGATCGGGTGCCGGGAGCACAGATCGGACACCACAGAGGATGAGTCGGTCGCCGCTTCGCGGGTGGGACCAGTGACTCGGTTGTCGACCTTCCTGTCCACCAGAAGTCAGTGGAAACGCGGTCAGGTTTGGACGTCTCGGCGCGCGATGCAGGCGGGGCGTCGGCGATGCTGTTGTCGTGGAGTACGTGTCCAGAGTGTCGCGACCGCCGCTTGACGGGCTGATCGACGACATCTACTACCTGGAGGGCGCGCCGCCGTACGCCCGGCTGATGCTGCCACCGATGCCGGGGGCACTGCTCATCGTCAACCTCGGGGCGCCGTTCCGCATCCGCGCCGGCACCGACATCGAGACGGCCGAGTACGCCGACGGCTGCGTGGTCACCACGCCCACCCGCGCGTTGGAGTTCGGCTACCCACGCCGGACCCGGTCCGTCGGCGTGCACTTCAAGCCGTGGGGGTTGGCGCCGTTCCTGCCGATGCCCGCGGCTGAGCTGTGTGACCGGCCGGTGACGGTGGAGCAGGTCTGGGGCCGGGCCGCCGTTGCCGAACTGCGGGACCGGCTGGCCACGGCGGGCAGACCGCACGAGATGCTGACGCTGCTCGAGGAGGAGCTGATGCGGCGGCTGCGCGAGACCGCCGGCCTGGGGCTGGTCCGCCATACGAGCAGCGTCATCGAAGCGACAGGCGGTGCGGTGGCGATCGGCGACCTGAGGATGGCAGCCGGTGTCAGCAACACCCATCTGGCGCAGCGGTTCAAGGAGATCATCGGTGTCACGCCGAAGCGGCTGGCCCGTACCTGGCGCTTCGCCGCCACCGTGTTGACGATCGATACCCGGCCGGACCGATCGACTGGGGCGATCTCGCCTGTGGCGCGGGCTACTTCGACCAGGCCCACTTCGGCCACGAGTTCCGGGCGTTCACCGGGCTCACGCCGACCCGGTACCTCGACGTCCGGCGGCGGTTCCTGCGCGAACATCCCGGCAATGCGCTGGACGGCTGGCCGCTGCCGTTGGATTGATTTCCTACAAGAGCGGCAGCTCACGACACGCTAATTTGTGGGCATCCCGACGCAGAGGAGAGCATCGTGGGCACGGTGGTCATGTACAGCTCGGTGTCGGTGGACGGCTTCGTGGCAGACGAGCATGACCAGCCCGGGCCGCTGTTCGACTGGTTGTCCAGCGGCGATGTCCCGTTGGACTCCAGCGGCGCGCTGAAGGTGTCGCAGAGGTCCTTCGACTACACCCGGCCGTACTGGGACCAGATCGGGGTGACAGTCGTGGGCCGCCACGTCTTCGACCTGACCGACGGCTGGGACGGGAAGCCTCCGAGCGGCATCGACCACGTGGTCGTCGTGACGCACCGGCCGGCGCCCGAGGGCTGGGACCCCGAGGCGCCATTCCACTTCGTCGACGGCGTCGAGGCGGCAGTGGCCACAGCGCAGGACCTCGCGGGTGACCGCGTGGTCGAGGTCGCCGCCGGTGACGTCGGTGGCCAGGTGCTCGCCGCGGGCCTGGTCGACGAGGTACGCATGGACGTCGTACCCGTCGTGTTCGGGTCCGGCAAGCGCTACTTCGGGTCGGTCGACGCGCAGCACCTGCTGGAGGATCCGGACGTGGCGATCCAGGGCAACCGGGTGCTCCACCTGCGCTACCGGGTGCGCCGCTGACCCTCATGGTGCCTTCGGAGCCGCTGGCGGGCACCGCGAACGGTATCGGCGTCCAGTCAGACGGCAGCGCTCGGTCTTCGGTCAGTCCTGGGGCGCGATCAGCCTGTCATCGGTGGTGTCGCGGACCGTGATCGCCTCCACCGGGCACGAGTCGGCGGCGTCGAGGATGACGTCGTCCGGGGCGACGACGTCGGCCAGCGGCGTGGACAGGCCGTCGACCAGGCGGAAGTGCTCGGGCGCGGTACCGGCGCAGATGCTCGTGCCGATGCAGCGGTGCGTGTCCACCCCGATCCGCCACGCGGTACTCACCAGGCCACCGGCATGCCGAGAAGGCCCCGCACCAACATGCCGCGCTTCCACTCCAGCTCGTCTTCCGGTACGGCGAGCCGCAGTCCGGGCAGGCGGGTCACGATGGTGGCGACGGCGACCTGCAACTCCATGCGGGCCAGCTGCGCGCCGACGCAGTGGTGTACGCCGTGCCCGAAGCCCAGGTGCGGGTTCTGCTCGCGGTCGAAATCCAGCCGGTCCGGGTCGGCGAAGACCGTACCGTCCCGATTCGCCGACGACAGTGAGCCGAGAACCGGCTCACCTGCCCGGACCAGCACCCCGCCGACCTCGACGTCCTCCTTGGCGTACCTGGCGAAGGAGGAGCCGACGCCGAGCGGCACGTACCGCAGCAGTTCCTCGACCGCAGCCGGCACCAGCGACGGCTCGGCCCGCAGCCGAGCCAGCTGGTCCGGGTTGTGCAGCAGGACGTAGACGAAGTTGGGGATCTGGGTCACCGTGGTCTCGTGGCCGGCCGCGAGCAGTCCTCCGGCCAGCTCCACCAGCTCGGTCTCGGTGAGTCGATCCTGATTCTCGTCGCGGGCCCGCACCAACGCCCCGAGCAGGTCGTCGATCCCCGGCTCGCGGCGGCGCTCGGCGACCAGATCACCGATGTAGCCCCAGAGATTGTTCAGGTACTCCTGGATCGTCTCCAGGGGCAGGGAGGTGGTCGAGACGATCGCCTCGGACCAGATGTGGAAACGGTCGCGGTCGGCGTACGGGACCCCGAGCAGCTCGCAGATCACCTGGATCGGCAGCGGTGTGGCGACGTGCTCCACCAGGTCGGCCGGAGGACCGAGCCGGACCATGTCGTCGACCAGCGCGTCGGCGATCTCCTGGGTTCGCGGGCGCAGCGCCTCTACCCGACGTGCCGTGAACGCCTTCGCCACCAGCCGGCGCAGCCGCGTGTGATCGGGCGGGTCCATGGTCAGCATGCCGCTGTACTGCTGGCGCGGGGTGAGCCTGGGCTCGTCGCGCTGGACGGCCGGGGCGCGGCCGAACCGCACGTCGCCGAGGACCGTACGGACGTCGTCGTATCGGGTGGCGAGCCACGCCTCCTCGCCGTAGGGGAGCTTCACCCGGGTCATCGGCTCGTTCTCGCGCAGGTCGCCATAGGTCGGATCGACGACGAGGCGGTCGGGCACACTGAACGGGTACGGCCGCGCGGGCGGAACTGTTCGACTCTCGGTGGTCTGCGGGCTCTCCGTCATCCGGGTTCCCTTCGTCGAGACGGCGTGATCCTCGATGGCGGCACCATGTGGCGTGGCAGGGCCGGATTGGCAGCGTCCGGGGCTCGTAGGCAGCGCACATCAACGCTCAGTGATGCTTCGATATCGGATCGTAGCGATAGACGTCGATGATCGCCATGGCGACCGGTCCGCGTCCGTACGCGAGAGCGTTCTCGTGGGCGGACCGCGTCCTCTCCGGCGTTCGCCGAGCACGCCAGTGCGGCCTTCTGGCGGCCCTACCCCGCCTACTCCGCACCGGCGCGGCGTCACCGTCACGCCCGAGCCCTGCGCCAATGCCTGAGCTCCGCGGCCAGAACCTCTCAGCGGCCCTGCGCCTCGCGGTCCCGGTGGTGAGCATCGACGCCATATCGGGCGACCATGGTTCGGACGGCCTCTTCCACAACCGTGGTCGTGCGCTCAGGGCTCACCGTCCAGTCCGGGAGCAGAAGGCTCGGCCAGAACAGATAGTTGGAGATCATCCCGAGGAACTGCGTAGCGGCCAGCTCCGGGTTGGCGATGTCCGCCACTCCCGCGTCGCGCTCGGCCAGGAGGTAGATCCGGACAGACTCGAAGTACGGCAGTTTGCCCTGCGAGAAATGCGCCTTGGCCAGTTCGGGAAAGCGTGGCAGTTCGGCGATGACGATGCGGAACAGGTCCCTCATCTCCGGCTGGCTCACCAGGGTCGCGTACCGCCGTCCCAGAACCGCCAGGCCGGCCGTCAGGTCCCCGGCGGGCGGCACATCGGCGATGTCGTTCTCGGCCCAGGAGTCGATGACGATGGCGTCGAACAACGCCGCCTTTGTCGGAAACTGCTTGAACAGCGTTGCCTTTGACACCCCAGCACTGTCGGCAACACGCGCCAGTGATGCCCGGTCGTAGCCCAACTCGAGGAAGAGCTCGGTGGCGGCCTGCACGATGAGCGCGCGCTTCTCCTCCGCCACGCGCTGGTGATAGGCCGACGGTGTTGGGGTCATGGGCCCATCATAGCGAGGTGAGTGGGTTGACTCACCACTCCCCGCGGCGTAGCTTCGGTGTGGTGAGTCGTGCGACTCACCACCCGGTTCCACGGGTTGCCGCCCCTCGTACTTCGGAGGATCAGATGTCCCGCTTCGCCAACCAGACAGTTCTCGTGACCGGCGGCACCGGTGGGCAGGGAGCCAGCCACATTCGCGCCCTGCACGCCGAAGGCGCCAACGTCGTCATCGGCGACATCGATGCCGAGCGCGGCGCCGACCTCGCCGCCGAACTGGGAGACCTGGCGCGTTTCGTCCGCCTCGACGTCTCCCAGGAGGAGTCGTGGGCCGCCGCCATCGCGGAGACCGAGAAGGCCTTCGGTGCGCTCACTGCAGTGGTCAACAACGCCGGGGTGCAGAACCCCCCGGCCCTCATCGAGGCCACCGGACGGTCTACGTGGGATCGCATCCTCGACATCAATCTCACCGGCACCTTCCTCGGCATCAAGGCGGCCGCACCGGCGCTTCGTCGCGCGGGGGGAGGAGCAATCGTCAACATCGCCTCCACCATGGGCATGGGCGGTACCGCCTTCTACGCGCCCTATGTGGCGAGCAAGTGGGCGGTCCGAGGGCTCACGCAGACCGCCGCCCTTGAGTTGGGCCGCGACAACATCCGCGTCAACGCCATCCACCCCGGCGTTGTCGCCACCCCGTTCATCACCGAGCCGGCGGCCGGCAGCACCGCCCCGATCGCCGACTTCTACTCGCCCGAACCGTTCGCCGTCCCGCGACTGGGGCAGCCCGCGGACATCACTGCGCTGCTGTTGTTCCTCATCTCACCGCACGCGGCCTTCGTCACCGGCGCCGAGTATGTCATCGACGGCGGACTGCTCCTCGGCCCCGCTCTGCAGAAGGAGACCGCATGAACCTCGCAGACCAGCGTGGTGAGAGCGGCGCACCCGATCCACTTGCGCACCTGCCGCAAGAGGTCAGGCGCGCCATCGAGATCACACCCGCGGCCGGAACCCGCGAACGAATCGTGGACATCACCACCACCGGCCGGCGTACCGGACGACCCCGCCGTATCGAAATCTTCTTCTATCGCGCCAACGGCGCGACCTATCTGTGCAGCGGAGCGGGCGGAGGCGCGACCGGTTGGTACGCGAACCTACGAGCGAACCCCGCTTTCACCTTCCACCTCAAGAACGGCGTCAGAGCAGACCTGCCGGCGCACGCGACAACGGTCACCGATCCCACCGAACGGGCCACAGTCATCGCGGCCATCGTCGACGACCTCAACCAGCCCCACGACCCTGGCACCATCAGGCCGACCCGATTGGAGGACTGGGCCGCGAGCAGGCTGATGCGAATCGACTTCGACTGAGCCGCCCCGCATGCTGCACTGTCCACGGAACGAACGGAACAGATGCTGGAGCCACCGCATGGCACGAGATCGACCTGGTGTTCAGAAAGCCACCTCTCGGACCCGGGTCGCGTCTCGTAGCACCGATCAGAAATCGTCCGCCACGTCGTCAGTTCTGGTAGCTCTCTCGCACCACTGGAAGGATTGATGACCATGACCGACGTTAGACCGCTGGGCGCCAACGAGGCCACGTTCATCGCGGCGGTCCGCTCGGGCGACACGGCGCGGTTCGCACGAATCACGGAGCGGCACCGGCGTGAGCTGCAGGTGCACTGCTACCGGATACTCGCGAACTACGAGGACGCCCAGGACATGACGCAGGAGACGTTCCTGCGGGCGTGGAACAAGCGAGAGTCGTTCAAGGGCCACGCGGCCCTGCGGACCTGGCTGTACCGGATCGCGACGAACGCCTGCCTCGACTTCCTGGCGAAGCGCAACGACCGCACACCCGTGACTGCCGAGCGGCCGGGCGCGGGCTCGGAAGTGCGATACCTCCAGCCCTACCCGGACCGGATGCTCCCGGAGGACCCGCAGGAATCGGCGGTGGCGCGGGAGACGGTCGAGCTGGCGTTCATCGTCGCCGTCCAGCACCTGCCGCCGCGGCAGCGGGCGGTGTTCATCCTGCGCGACGTCCAGGGCTGGCCGGCGTCGAAGGCCGCTGAAGCCCTCGATCTGACCGTCGCATCGGTGACCAGCGCCCTGCAGCGTGCGCGCGTGACGATGCGCGAGCAGCTGCCCGACCGCCGCCTCGACTGGCGGAGCCCCGCCACGCACGAGCTGTCGAACGACGAGCGCGCCGCGGTGAAGTCATATATCGAGGCCCATGAGCGCAACGACCTCGACGGGCTGATGTCCCTACTCCGCGACGACCTGCGCTTCGCGATGCTTCCCGAGGCGGGCACCTCGGTCATCACGGCCAAGGACGCGGTGGACGGCTGGGTCGCCAATGGGCTTTTCCAGCCCGGCTACGACGACTGGCGCGGTATCACGACGACGGTCAACCGCACGCCTGCCGCCGTGCTCTACCTCCGCGCCCCCAACGACCCGGAGCACCGGCTGTTCGCCATCGCGGTCCTGCGCATCGTCGACGGGAAGATCGCCGAGCTCACCGGATTCGAGGCCAGCGACAAACCGTGGCTGGACCTGCCCCCGACACTGTGATCACACAGGTCCCCTCGTCGACAAGACGAAGGCCACCGCCCCGCCGGCGTTGCCGGCGGGGCGCCGTCACTCCCGAAGAACATCGTCACCATCGACGACGCAGTCGTCCCTCGTCAGGAGGGATTCCGATCTGGCCCCACAAATCGAGCATCTGACGCGTGCTCATCACCTCGTCTCGTATCGGGTCAGCAGGACACCGCCTGGAAATGCCCGCGTCTCCAGGAGGTTCAGGTGCACCCAGCTGTCCAGCGCGGTGAAGAACGGCGTGCCGCCGCCCACCAGAACCGGGTAGGTGACCAGCACGTACTCGTCGATCAGCCCGGCCCGTATGGCCGCCCCGGCGAGCGTCGCGCCGACGATGTCCATCGGGCCGCCGTCCTCGGCCTTGAGCCGAGTGATCTCGGCGACCGCGTCGCCGGTGACCAGGCGGGTGTTCCAGTCGACCGTGCTGATCGTCGAGGAGAACACCACCTTCGGCATGTCCCGCCAGCGGCGGGCGAACTCGATCTGTGCCTGCGTGGCGCCGGGCTGCTCGTCGGCGGTCGGCCAGTGGGAACTCATCGCCTCCCACAGCTTGCGCCCGTACAGCGCCAGGTCCGTCGCCCCCACCCGGTCGGACCACCACTGGAACAGCTCGTCGCCCGACGACGAGTCCGGCCCCTCACCCCCACTCCAGCCAAGGTGGCCGCCGGGCGCGGCGATGTAGCCGTCCAGGGTCACATTCATGCCAAAGGTCAGTTTCCGCGTCATGCCAGCCTCCCGTAGGTCGATCTCACAGGTACAGACGGGCGCGGCGCGGGAACCTAATCGGAGTCCCGCATTCAAGCGGGCAATCGCGGCTCACACTGCTGCTCCCCCAGTCCCGGGCGCGGCCGTGGCGTCGTCCGGGCCTCTGCCCATTCGGGCGGCTGCCGAGTGACTCCTCGCGATGGAATCATGATCGGGTGACGCCCTTCCACATCGATGTGCCCGAAGCCGTCCTGGACGACCTACGGGCTCGGCTTTCGCGGACAAGGCTCGCGCCAGCCGCCCCAGGAGAGCCGTGGGCCGCCGGCACCGACCCTGGGTACCTGGCTGGTCTGGTCCGGTACTGGCTCGATGGATTCGACTGGCGTGCGGTCGAGCGCGCCCTCAATCGGTACCCTCAGTTCGTCACCACGATCCGAGGCACGCCTGTCCACTTCGTTCATGTCCGCTCGGCATCGCCCGACGCCACGGCGCTGGCCCTGACCCATGGCTGGCCCAGCGCGTACACGGAGATGCTGCCCCTGGTGTCCCGGCTCGCAGACTTCGACCTCGTCATACCGAGCCTGCCCGGCTTTGTCTTCTCCGGACCACTCGCCGAGGGCCCGACGACCGAGGCGGCTGTCGCGGACGTGTGGGCTGAGCTGATGACCCGTCTGGGCTACGACCGCTTCGGCGCCTACGGTGGCGATATCGGGTCCGGCGTGTCGACGTGGCTCGGCGCCCGCCACGCAGATCGGGTCATCGGGGTCTTCTCGCAGCACATCAAGTTCCCGCCAGCGGACCGCAGGGGCGACCTCAGCCCAGCCGAGGAGGCGTTCATCGCCATGCTCGACGCGAAGGCCCAAGATGACTGGGGCTACGGAATCCTCCAGGAAACACGGCCCGACACCCTTGCGGCCGCGCTGAGCGACTCGCCGTCCGGACTGGCCGCATGGATCATCGAGAAGTACCAGCGCTGGAGCGACTGTGGCGGCGACATATCCCGCCGGTTCGACTTCGACGAACTGCTGACCACCGTGATGCTGTACTGGGTCACCAACTGCATCGGCACGTCCTTCAGGCCCTACCGTGACGACCGTCTGGCCCCACATCTGCCAATGGTCGACGTACCCGCCGGTATCACGGTCAGCGTGGAGGACGCCGGCCTGCCCCGGTCGTTCGCCGAACGCACCTACGCCAACCTCACCCACTGGCGCGAGCCCACGGTCGGCGGACACTTCTTCGCCCAGGAGGAGCCCGACCTGCTCGCTGCCGACCTGCGCGCCTTCTTCAGCGCGCTGCGATGATCGCGGAACTCAACCGGCGGCAGTTCCGCGCGGGTGGCGGACCGGTCGAACTCCCGTTGCTCGTCCGATGCCTGATCGGCAGCGTCCACAGCGCCGAAGACCTGCCCGTAATCAGGTACGCGCGACCGAGCGTTCCGCCCGCTGACGTACCGCAGCGATCTCGGCGTGGTGGACGACCGCCCAGTCGGCCAACGCGGAGAGCGGTTCTAGAAGGCTGACGCCGAGCGGCGTCAGCCGGTACTCGACGCTCGGCGGCAACGTCGGAAACACTTCACGTTCGACGAGGCCGTCACTCTCCAGCGTCCGCAAGGTTCGGGTGAGCATGCGCGGGCTGATGCCCTCCACGGCCCGATGCAACTCGTTGAACCGGTACGGTTGCCGGCCGAGCATCGTGACCAGCAACAGGGTCCATTTGTCGCTCACCCGGCGCAGCACGTCGGTGACCGGACAACGCTCGTACTCGCCGACCGGAACGGGCATCGGCAGGCGATGGTCGTGCAGTGAGGCACTCACACCGGTGTTACTTATGGACATGAAAATGCCTTCTTTCGCCTCCGTCGGCGGGCTGCCCAGAATGAGCACGCCGATGAGCAACGATAAGGGGGACGAGATGGGCGTCGTGATTGTCAGCGGCGGCACGAACGGGATGGGACGTGCGTTGGCCCTGGGGCGCGCCGAGCGCGGCGATCGCGTCCTGGTGCTCGGCCGCAGCCGTGAACGTGGCGAGGCCCTGGCCGGGGGCTCGATTGCTTTCCTTCGCGTCGACCTGTCCAGCATGGCCGAGACGCGGCAGGTCATCGAGCACATCCTTACCGAGTACGAGGTCGTGGACGCGCTGGCGCTGTTCGCCAATGCTGTGGCGCCGCGACGCATCGTGACGGCCGAAGGGCTGGAGCGCACGTTCGCGCTCTACTACCTCAGTCGATATCTGCTCAGCTTCGGCCTGCGTCCGGCCCTGGATCGGGCTACCGCGCCGGTGATCGTGAACGTCGCTGGTGTCGGGGTCACCAAGGGCCGGCTGCACTGGGCCGACCTGCAGCTGGCCTCGGGCTACTCGGCCATCGCCGCACAGCTGCAGGCCGGTCGAGCAATCGACCTGCTCGGCGTGGGCTTCGGCCAGCGGTCCGGCAGCCGCGCCCGGTACGTGCTCTACCATCCCGGATTCACCAGGAGCGGCGACCGGAGCCCACTCCCGCTGGTGGCCCGAGGGCTGCTGGCGGTGGCAGCGGTGGCGGCCCGACCTGTCGCAGACGCAGTGGCGCCCATTCACCAGTTCCTGGATGCGCCGCCGGCCGTGCCGGTGACCGCCATAGACCGGGGGAAGCTACTTCCACCCAGTTTTCCGACCCTCGACCCTCGCGACGCCGAGCGGTTGATGGACCTCACGGAGAAGCTTCTGAATGAGGCGTCCCCCTGCCCATAGGAAGATGGTGACTCCCGCCATCGCGGCTTCAAACGCCTGTAGGTCCGCATCGGAGGTCGCGTCCAGGATGCGGCGAGGGGCAGCGGGCGCTTGAACATCGTGGCAGGCTCCGGCCGTGCTGAACAGCTCGCGCATGGTTGTGCGTATCACCGCAGCAGTGCTCGTCACGCTGCTGTGCGGTGCCTGCGGAACAGATCGCCGAGACGCCGTAGCCGAACCTCCGCAAGAGGCGAGACCCCCCGCATCAGCGGCACCACAGAGTGGAACCGTGGAGTTGACCGCGGCACGCTTGCGGCACCGGGTCGGTGTCCTTTCCGCCTGACGTCGCTGAACCTGTGCCATCCCTTCTGCCGTCAGCCAGCCCTGCCGGGGAGCGGGCCGTCGACCAGGTCCGGGGTCATCTGGCGGACGTACCCCTTGAAGGGCGTCAGCACCAGCCGTTGACCGGGTTGGCCGCTCCGGTGTAGTGGTACGCGTCAGGGATCCAGGTGCCGTCGGTGAGCTGATTCCACAGGGTGGTGGTGCCCCAGCGGCCGCTCTGGGAGGTGCCGTTCGCCGAGCAGGCCACCGCCGCCGTGGCGCCGTCCGCGATCGAGCCGACGACGCTGTACCCGGTGCCTGGCCCGGACCGCCGGCTGACCGACGTGCCGCCGTTGCTGTCGACGATGCCCTCGGTGAAGCCGAGCGCGCCGTAGTTGTAGAGCGTGCCCTTGACGTTCACGCGCTTCGAGCCGTGCAGCGCGTAGCCCTCGTAGGCCGCGCTGCCCTCTCGCGGCACCCACTTGCCGAGGTTGTGGGTGGCGACCGCGACGTACGCGCTGTTCTGCCGCAGCCCCAGGTGCACGTGCCGGCTGCTGGCGCTCCCGCCGCAGGTGATGTCGGTGCCGGTGTTGCCGAGGAAGGTGCCCGCCGAGACGGAGGCACCGTCGACGTTGATGTTGTTCCAGAGGTGGTAGTAGTCCGTGGCGTACCCACGGTCGTGGACCACCCGGATCCAGCCCTTGCACATCGTGTACGCGGTGCCGGCACGCACGGCCAGCACCCGCTCGTCACCGCCGTAGAGGTCGATGGAACTGAACGGTCGCGGGGAGCCGGACCAGCCGTGCGGGCCGCCCCGGAGGATCCAGGACTGGCCAACGGTGAACGGCAGGCGCATGCCGGTGCGAAAGTCCCCGTTGGCGGCCATCGTCTTCGGAGCGGTGAAGGTGTCCCTCTCCTGCTCAGCGACGACGGAGGCGGGCGCGGCCGCGGTCAGTTCGGCGAAGGTGGCTTCGCCCTCGAAGGCGACCTGCCAGCCGCCGCGCTGCTGCCGGGCGACGAAGAGCCACCCGGACGGGTGGAGATCCTCGCCCTGCGGTGCGACGAGCACGGCGGTGCCGAAGGCCCAGGCCCGGCCGTCCTTGCGGGTGACGGTCACCCGGGTGTCCGCAACATCGGCGGTCCGCAACGCCTGGTCCGCCGCGACTGCGGCCTCCGCGAGCAGCTTCTGCTGTACGGCGGTGGTGACGTCGTTGGCCGGCGCGGCGTGGGCGCTGCTCGGCACGGTGCCGGTCGTGGTGGCAACGAGCAGGACCGCCAGGGCGGTACCGAGCCAGGGGCGAGTAGTCATCATGTCCTCTCCAGAAGGGGGTTGAGAGGCTGACACATACCTGGAGGACCATATACGAGAGATAGACGTACGTATATGAAAAGCTGTCGGCCTGTCGCGACCAGCCCGAGCGAGGTCCGTATCGCGCCGCAGCCGGACGTGCAGGCCTTCGGCTACGGCGCCGACGGACTGACCGCGACGCGGTGGCGGTTCAACGCGGGCTGACGCGCGACCGGCAGGAGGTCCCGCCCGCCCCGAGGTGAGACGGGCTGGGACGAGCAGGGGCGGCGCGTACGCCACCAGCCTGGCCGAGACTACGTGGGCCTGCCCCTCAGCTGACCTCGGCGCCGGGTCGACGGCGGGCCTCTATTGCCGCTCGTCGATTCATGGTAGAAATCTTTCGCACTGCCCGTTCCGAGGCAATAATTTCTTCAAATGGAGGCGACGTGAGAGTCACTGCCGGGTGGCTGGCGAGTCTTATCGTTGCCGCGGTGATCGTGGCGCCCGCCGAGTCGATGGCTGTGGCCGCGACACCCACACAAGCATCAACCGCAGTGACGCCGCTGGCCACCGGCCCGCAACCCGGCACCTTCACCGGCCGGGGATTC
This sequence comes from Micromonospora sp. NPDC000663, assembly GCF_042898105.1. Taxonomy (NCBI): domain Bacteria; kingdom Bacillati; phylum Actinomycetota; class Actinomycetes; order Micromonosporales; family Micromonosporaceae; genus Micromonospora; species Micromonospora sp. NPDC000663. The sequence goes on along the minus strand of NZ_JBIAYR010000001.1, from coordinate 1,377,037 downwards.
GACACCTGTGCCGCTCCGTCACAGGCCACGATGAACGCGTGGCGGACCAGTTCCCCCTACGGCGCGGTCGGCATCTACATCAGCGGGGCGAGCCGCTCCTGTTCCCAGCCCAACCTCACGGCAAGTTGGGTGGCCAACCAGACCAGCAACGGATGGCGGCTGATCCCGATCGAACTGGGTTACCAGGCACCGTGCGGCACGCGTACGCCGAAGATGTCCGCCGATCCCACGACCGCCCGGTCGCAGGGCGTCTCTGCGGCCAACAGCGCCGCGAATGCCGCCCAGGCACTGGGCATCGGCACTGCGAGCACCATCTACAACGACATCGAGCAGTACCCGTCGAACGCGTCGTGCCGGGCCGCCGTGCTGTCGTTCCTGTCCGGTTGGACCGAGCAGTTGCACGTACGGGGCTACCTCGCCGGCATGTACTCCAGCGGTTCGTCAGGCATCAAGGACGTCTGCGACGCATACGACAACCCGAGCTACACGCGACTCGACCAGATTTGGATCGCCTGGTGGAACGGGGTGGCTGACACGGACGCCGGAAGTTACTGCGCCGATGCCTACTACGCGAACCAGCAGCGCCTACACCAGTACGCCGGGGAGGTAACCGAGACGTGGGGTGGGGTCACGATGAAGATCGACCGCAACTACCTCGACGTGAGGGTTACGCAGACCCCACCGCAGCAGTGGACCACGACCATCGACAACAGCGCCTCGGGCGGGTTCACCGCGAGCGCTGAATGGGGCACGTCGGCCTACTCCAGCCAACGGTTCGGCACCGACTACCGGTTTACCAGCCCGGTGTCGTCCAGCGACGTCGCATGGTTCCGGTCGACCATTCCGGCGACCGGAGCCTACGAGATCTCAGTTTGGTACCCCGCCGACGCGGGCTACAACAACCAGACGCCATACCTTGTGGAGACCACGACAGGCAGCAGGTCCGTCTCCGTCAATCAGCGGGTAAACGGCGGTAGGTGGGTCTCGATCGGCGTGTTCACCCTGGCAGCGGGCACGGGCAACAAGGTCGGCGTGAGTCGCTGGACCAGTGGCACCGGACTCGTGGTCGCCGACGCGGTGCGAATCACCCGGGTCTGAGCTCGCCCGCTGCACCTGGCCATAGGGCCTGGTGAGGCTCGTCTCGGCCGGGTTCGGCTGGCACGGTCGCTGTACTTCCCTGCTGTACTGCTGGTAGAGCCCAGGGAAATCGGAGCGTCGTCGAACTCGGCGCGTAGCTCGCGCTGCCGCATGCGGCAGGGCCAGGGCGCATCACAGCCGCCGCAGCTCCAAATCGGCAGCACCGGGCCGTGCGTGGTCATGCGCGGCCTCCGAGCAGCGCCGCCGTCGTCGACCGCGCCTGCCGGCTGGTCGCCCATTCGACCTGCCAGCACGGGTACGGCGTGAGCCGCGACCACCACACTCGACAGCCAGTACAAAGGCCGTCTTTCCCGTGCAGATGCACGACCAGGATTTGCCGCTCGGCTTCGTTGATCACTGCTCCTCCTGGGCGGGCCAGTGTCCTGGCTGCGACAGGGCAGCTCCGCCCCGCATCGGCAGATCCAGCGCCACTTCCGCCACGACCAAGCCGGTCGGTGTCGCCGTGCCAGGGTCATCGCGACGGCGTCCGACCAGACGAGCCGCCGACGCACGTCTAGGGCTCGAGCGTGGCGGGCATGCTGAAGGCGACGACGTGGCGGGCACCGATGAAGGCGTTGCTCTCTACGATCTTCCCGTTCTCGATCCGGAGTACGTCGACGACCAGCGCCTCGTAGTGTGGGCTGCCGGGCCGGCGGAGATAGTTGATCAGTGCCGGGCGCCCGTTGGCCGAGGTGGGGAACGTACGCCAGTCGAGCGGTCGGCCGAGGAACTCCGCGGCCGCGTCGATCCCGACGACCGGCGGCTCGGGCGGCATCGTGATCCGTATGTCCTCGGCGAGCAGTGCCCGGATCGTCCCCGGGTCCTTCGCGTTGGCGTAGCGGCGCAGGATCTCTTCGTCCTCACTGGTGAGCTGCGGGCGGCGCCAGTCCTTCGGGTCCGACGGAGCGCGTCGCCGGAGGGTGTGGCGGGCCCGCTGGAGGAGGCTGTTGACGGCCGCTACGGCGGTGTCGAGCGCGGCGGCGATCTCCTGCGGCGTCCAGCCGTGGACGTCGCGCAGCACGAAGGCCGCCCGCTGCCGCGGCGGCAGGTACATGAGCGCTGCGATCACGGCCAGCTCAACGGTCTCCCGGGCGGCGAGGCCGGTCTGCGGATCGTCGGCCAGCAGGGCGTCGGGATAGGGACCGAGCTCGGTGGACCACTCCAGCGGATCACCGTACGGTACCGTCCGGTGACCGGCCGCCTTGCGGCTGTCGAGGAAGACGTTCGTGGCGATCCGGTAGAACCAGGTGCGCGCCGACGCCCGACCCTCGAAGCGGTCGCGAGCCCGCCAGGCACGCAGGAAGGTCTCCTGCACCAGGTCGTCCGCGTCGGTGACGTTCCCGGCGAGGCGGTAGCAGTGGACGTGTAGCTCACGCCGGTGCTCGTCGAAGGCGCGCTGCAGCCAGACCGCCTGCTCATCGGGCGAGTCGGACATGTGATTTCCCCGGGGCTGAGTGGTTCTCACAACCGTACTGACGACCGCGGACCCATCCGTCATCGGTCACCGATGACGATCGCCGACTCGGTCGTCTGTACCTGTGACCGATCCCCAATCCACGAAGGAGATAGTCATGACGGCAACCCCCGCGTCCAGCGCCGCCGCACCCCCGGTCGTCGACCGGGAGACCTGGCTGCGCGAGCGCGACGAGCTGCTGGTCCGGGAGAAGGCCCATACCCGCGAAGGAGACGCGATCGCAGCCGCTCGTCGTCAGCTGCCGATGACCTTGATGCCGACGGTGACGGTGCGGGGCCCTGGCGGGGACACCCCGCTGGTGGAGGTGTTCGAGGGCCGCCGGATGCTCATCGCCTACTTCCACATGTGGCACGACGGCAAACCGTACGAGCATCAGTGTGAGGGGTGCACCTTCTCGACCTGTCACATGCAGATGCTGGACTACCTGCACGCCCGGGACGTCACCTACGCCGTGTTCTGCCAGGGGCCCTACGACGACAGTGCCCCGTTCGCGGAGTTTATGGGCTACCGGTTCCCCTGGTATTCGGCGAAAGACTCCGACCCGGCTCTGGCCGACGGTCGTGACTTCGGGTTCATCTCGTGCTACCTGCGCGACGGCGACGAGGTCTACGAGACCTACTGGACCACCGGGCGGGGCGTGGAGGCGTTGATGACCACCTACCACGCCCTGGACCTCACGGTGTACGGCCGGCAGGAGAACTGGGAAAACTCGCCTGAAGGCTGGCCACGGGTCACCGGCCACCCGTGGCGTCTCAACGGCCGCCCCACCGCGCAATGGTCACGCCCCGGCGTCGCACCGCGATGACGTCGAGGTGATCATGCTCGGGTCGGCCGCGGTGTCAGCATGCTGCTGCGTCGTGCCGCGGGCGGGCGGCCGTGCGAACAACAGAACGACGGTGCGGGCCGCCCAGAGGCGGCCCGCACCGTTATCGAACGCCGGGCGCGTTACGCCCGTCTGCCGGAACGCTGGTGGGTGGGAGTTCCCGCCTACAGGTGGGCCTTCGTCACGCGGGAGGACTCGTACGTCGTGGAGGCCGGGGGGAGGCCCGGCACGGTGGAAACGTCCTTGACCAGCATGCCGGTCGTGGCGTCGATGGTCAGCACCTCGCTGCCCTCGCCGCCGAACACCTCGGGGCCAGCCGTGATCGTCAACGTGGCCTTGCCGTGGGTGGTCGAGTTCTCGACGCTGACCGCGGAGATGGTGGACAGCAGACGCAGCACACCGGCCCGGACCTGCGTGTTGCCGTCGCCAGCGGACAGCGCCTGCGTGCTGTACGTCCACAGGGCGTTGTCGAAGTGCCGCTGAACGGCCTGAGGGCTGTACGGCTTCGGCTTGGCGTTGCCGCCCTTCTGCTTGATGATCACCTGGACGTCCGCCTGCTGCTTGTCCCACACCGCCTTCTGCGCTGCGGGGTCGAGGCCCACCAGCGGGTCCTTGGCTGCCTTGAGCATCTGGGTCCGGCCGTCGGCCGGGCTGCTGTCCGCCGCGGCGACGGCTGCCTTGAGGAGCGGAGCGTAGCCGCCGTCCGTCATCTGGTCCTGGTGACGGGCGATCGCACGCTTGATGTCCTTCACGCTGTTGCCCGAATAGATCGCGTGACCGTCGGTGTACAGCGTGTAGACGACCTGCATGGTCTTGGTGCCGTGGACCTGCGTCGCCTTCACCAGCCACGCGTCGCCCGCCGGCGGGGTGACCGCCTTGATGGACCCGGCCAGGGTCATCAGCGGCGCGCGCTCGGCCGACCCGTCGACGGTGGTCGAGCCCGACGTGGCGGCTGGCGCATCCTTGCTGGCCTCCATGCCCCCGGTCGCCGACGAGTTGAGCACCACAGCGACGACTGCCGCCGCGGCGGCAACCCCCACCCCGGCGCCGATGCCCAATCGACCCGCGATACCGATCCTGCGGCGGCGCTGAAGCGCGGGGCAGGATTCGTGGTCCCGCGTGGTTGTCGTCGTTTCCATGGTTGACGTCGCCTCCATAGTCGCGTCCTCCGCTGATATCGCGCCCAGCAGCCGCACGGTTCCGGGGTCGGCCATAGCCGCCCGCAGCACCGCCCGCGCCCGCTGGTACGCCTCCGGGCGTAGTGGTTCTGCGCTGCCCAAGGCACCGACCAGATCGAGCTCGTCGGTCATCGGTGTCTCTCCTTCGCGCTGTTGCGGTCCTTCAGAAGCGCGGACACCCCCGGGGCGTCGCGCAATGCCGTCCTGGCCTGGCTCAGCAGCCGCCGCGCGGTGCCGGCCGGTATGCCGAGTGCCCGCGCGGCGTCGGCCGCGGTCAGGTCCTCCCAGGCGACGAGCCTCAGGACCTCCCGCTCTTCGGGTTTGAGCCGCGTCAGGGCCGACCGGAGCACCGCCCGGGCGTCCACGCCGAGGTCCACCGCCGACCACGGATCCCATCCAGTAGCCACGTCCGGCACGTCCGCGACCAGGTCCTCGGCCGGCCGGGACCGCCAGTAGCGCCGCAAGCGATTCAATGCCACCCCGTACAGCCACGGCCGCGCATCGTTGTAGGACCGGTCGTACGATCGCCGCGACTCGAACGCCGCAACCCACACCTCGCCCAGGAGGTCCTCAGCGGCATCCCGCCCAGCCCGGCGAGCGAGGTACGAACCGACGGCGGCCTCATGACGCTCGACCACCTCTACGAAGGCGTCGACATCGCCATCCAGCGACCGGCCTATCAAATCTGCATCCGAAGCCATGGCCCTCCTCGGCAAAGTCCGCGCTTCACCCTGACATTGCCGATCAGGCGGAGAAGTGTTCAGGTGCCGAGGTCCGACGGGAGGTCACGCCGCACCCTTGATCTCCACCACCGCAGGCCAAGGCCCCTCGTCCCGTCGGTGAGCACTTCGGACGCGGAGGCATCTTCGCCAACCTGCACCCAATCTGCTCCCAGCAGCAAGGCCGGCGCAACCAATGGCTCCCTACCGCCTTGACCTGCGCACACTCCCCTACCAGGCGGCATAGAGGACTGTCGAATGCATCACAGAACCGCGGAGCACTCCGCGGGAAGCAGGACGCTGCAAAGGACCTTGAGCGCACGCGCGATGCGATCCAGCATGCGGATGCGCGGAGGCAAGATCCGATCGGTCCGCACCGCCTTGACCCACTCGGCGGCTCTCGCCACCCACAGCCGCTGGATCAGCGACCGGTGACGCCGTCGACAAGTTCACGAAGGATGTCGGCGTGCCCGGCATGCCGGGCCGTTTCACCGGTCATGTGAGCCAACACCCAGCGAAGCGTGCGCGACTCCTCATTGACGGGTCGCGCGGTACGGACATCGAGATTGCCAACCGCACGAACGTGCGCATCGCTGTCGGCGATGGCAGCCCGGTAGCCGGCAATGACCTGTTCGGCAGGCTCGTCCTCAGCGACCGTCATGCCCATGCCGGCGTCGGCGTACCGAGAGTCGCCGGCCACGGTATATCCGAACCAGTACCGCTCGGCGCCGGTCAGGTGCTGAACCAATCCCAGCAGCGTCGTATCGGACACGACAAGGTTGCGGCGCAACTGCTCCTCGTCCAGTCCGTCCAGCTTCTTCAGGACGCAGGACCGGCTGAAGGACAGAAACGCCAGTGCCGTATCCATCTCGTTGTCGTCGTTGAATGGCACGGGTTCGCGCTGTGACTCAAGCATGGGCACGAACCTACGGTGATTCGTGCCCGGGCGGCACTCCTTATGGCACCGGCGGCATCCGGGCATCGGCAGATCCGTGCGCTCACGCTCCGCCGACCCGCAGCTGGGCCCTAGACCCTGCCGCGCATCACCTGGCAGAGATGCGTAGCGGATCAGTTGGCGGCTCACAAGGCCTACGCCACCTACGAGACGTTCGCCCGCCGCTACATCTCCCCCGGCCTCGGCGGCAAACGGGCTGGACCGGCTCCAGTCGCGGGACGTGCCTGCTGTCAGGCCGTCCCGTCTACGCGCACGGTGAGCGGCATCCGGGCCGCGCTGCGGGCCGCCCTCACTCACGCCCAGGCCGAAGACCTCATCACCAGGAACCTGGCGTGGAGGTCACCCTCGCCCTTTGCGGTTCGGGTCGGTGAGAGCATCCCAGTCGTCAGCGCTCATCGGGAACGGCCCCCAGTGCGGCAGGTAGAACGGTCGCCGAGGCGGGTCGGCCACCGTGAACGGCTTGAACTCCGGATCCGCGATCACCCGGTAGACGAACTCGGCCGTCGACATGTCGAGTTGGTGCCACGGCTCGATGCCGTCCCACCGCGCGACCACCGGCCACCGGTCGGGCTCCACAGAGCGGTCCGCCAACCAGTAGTACTCCCCTTCGGTCTGATCGCTGCCCCATTGGATCAGCCCCGTCCCCTTGTCGAGCTCATACATCTCGTAGGGGGCCCACAACCGAGCGAAGTCAGGCTCACTCGGCCACTGCCGAGAATAAGCCCACGCCCGAAACAGCGGTTGTGCATGATCGTCGGTCGGGCGGAAGAGGTCCAGGTAGGCGTAGAACGCCCCGGGAACGAACCGGCGGCACAGTTCCTTGAAGTCCGTCGGCAGCGCGACGCCCAGCTGGGCTTCCACCTGCCCCCAGCCGACACCATCCTCAGGCTCCTGGCGCCATCCGGTCACGTCGATGATCCGGTCGATCCACGTCAGCTGATCAGTCACGGCCGGCAAGGTAACAGCCCAGCCGGACATCTCATCGCCTTGTCGCCACCCCTCCGGTGGCCGTTGCTTCACAAAGGTGCTGCACGACAGCAGAAAGGCCACCTCCCGAAGCCGGGAAGTGGCCTTTGACCTGCGTGGGCGATGCTGGTATCGAACCAGCGACCTCTTCGGTGTGAAACAGGATGCTGCCCGCACTCTGACCTGCAGAACCGAGAAGCCGCAGGTGGAGGCGAGTGCAGTTGAGCGCCGTTGTGCGCTATTGGATGCAGTTCAACGCCGTTCAGGACACCCGGCTGCTCCCACCCTGCTCCCCCAATCCCGGGCCCGTGACCCTCCCGTCGCCCAGGCGCCTCAGGTCTCCGCTTCGGCACGTCTTCGCCGAGCAGTGCGAGGCCGACGTTTGGCCAACGCGACCGGGACGCCGAGGCGCCAAGGCGCACGGCCGGTGAGGTGATCTCAGCGCAGATAACCCCGCTGCTGCCTGCGGCCACCCGCCCCCCGGGTGCCGCCCGTCACCCGAGCGATTGAGCAGTTCAGGGGCCGGGTAGTGGTCCTCCTCGCAGAAGATCAATCGGCGGTCGGTCCTGGTCCGTCCGGCGAGAGGGAGTATCACCGGTGCGGACGTGGGGGCGCGACGCGGTGGCGCGGTTGCGGGGCGACGGGATGACCGTGGTCGAGCTGACCACCGCCGCGGTGGCCGCCTGGTTCGTGGCGGCGGTGGTGATCCGTCACCCGGACCCGTTCTTCGCCCCAACCGCCGCGCTCGTCGTGCTCGGCGAGTCCCGCGGGCGACGGGTGCGGCAGACCGTCGAGATCCTGCTCGCCGTGGCCGCCGCCGTGCTCGTCGCGGAGCTGATGGTGTACGCGCTGGGCCCGGGCACCGGCACCGTCCTGCTGGTGCTTTTGCTGACCACCACGACGCTCGTGGTGATCGGGGCCCGCCGTGCCCTGGTCGTGCAGGCCACCGTCTCGGCCATGTACCTGGTCGTGGTCGCCGCGCCGAGCGGGACGCTTATGCCGTTCCGCTTCGTCGACGCGCTCGTCGGCGGCGCGGTGGCGCTGGTCGCCAGCCAGCTGATGGCCGCCCGCGATCCGCTGGCGCCGCTGGTGGCGCAGGCCCGGCGCAGCTACACCGACCTGGCCGACCTGCTCGACAAGGTGAACGTAGGGTTGCAAGGCTGCGACGAGGATGCCGCCCGCGCCGCGCTGGACCAGGCCCGGCAGGTGGACGACTGCGTCGCCCAACTGCAGGCCGCCGTGCTCGCCACCGGTGAGACGCTGCGGCTGGGACTGCGCCGCCGGCACCTGGGCAAGCTCGTCGAGGTGGAGGCGACGCTGCGGCAGCTCGACTACGCCGCCCGCAACATCCGGGTGCTGGCCCGGGCCGGCGTGACCCTGACCCGCCGGCACACGGCCACGCCGCCGGAGCTGGCCGCCGCGATCGGCGCGCTGAGCGCCGCCGTACGGTCGGCCGGGGAGGCTCTGGCCCGCGACCTCAGCGGCACCGACGCCGACCGGCACGCGCAGCGGGCCGACGCGGCAGCCCTGGAGGCGGTCCGGATCGCCGCGGGTCTGCTACGGACCGATCCGCCGCTGCCGGTCACCATGATCGTCGGGCAGATCCGGGCGACCGCGATCGACCTGCTACGCGGCGTCGGCCACGACGACGTGACGGTGCTGGACCGGGTGGACGAGGCGCTCGGGCTGAGCCGGGCGTAGGAAACCGAAGAGTTCCTCCACCGGATCGACGGCAATGGTGAGCCCACCGCCTACCTGTTCCAATGCCTGCGCTGCGGAACTCACCTCGCCTTCTTTGATATCGGCTAACCCCGCCTCACCGCCGCGGCGCCGACGCACAAACTCCGACATGAGCGGATGCCGCCCGACCGCCTCCGCGCGGCGCCAGCGCTGACCGCCTTGAGCACGCCGAAAAGATCTCCAGCCTGAAGGGCCAAGTCAGAGCACTGCACGTGGGGTCGGTGTCTCGAATGACGGAAGTGCGGCGGACTCCGAAAAAGCTCACCCGCGACGCTCCACATCAATACCCTCCTCGCTGGTCGTCAGCGTCAAGCCGACCGACACAGCGCTCCGGGCGGCGCTGTCACCGGCCGCCATGCCGGCTCCCGAATCCGCCGAGCCCACCACGGCCTTTCCTAACGTCCTCGATGGCCCGGATTCGCACACCTCCACGGGTGGGGGCCGGCGGCTGCTCGCGCCCGATCCGCCTCACCGGCACTATCGCCGCCGTCGAGCGGAACACCGCCGCACCTTCAACACATCCGACTGACAGCAATGTGAAACGCGCTCTTAGATCTTCCCGGCCTTGCGGGCCTTCTTCTTGTTCAGCTCGTGCTCGGCATCGGTCGTCGCGAACGCCGAGTGGCCCTTGTCGTCGATGGCGACGAAGAACAGCCAGTCGCCCTCCGGCGGGTCCATCGCACCCCGCAGCGCGGCCCTGCCGGGGTTGTTGATCGGCGTCGGGGTCAGGCCGGGCTTGCCGTGCAGCCGGTACGGGTTCTTCGGATCGCGCTGCTCCTCGCGGCTCATCTTCCCCGACGGCTTCGTGGGGCGCCCGGTGAGCTGGTAGTAGTAGTTGATCCCGACGTCGAACTCGAGGCACCCGCACGGGAAGTCGCCGTACAGCCGGTTGTAGGCCACACGCGCGATCTTGCCGATGTCCTCGGGGACACCGGCCTCCGCCTCGGCGAGCGAGGCGATGGTCAGTGCTTCGTACGGGCTGATCTCGCGCTCGGCGCGTACCCGCCGACTGAAGCTCAGTTCCCGGTCCACCGCGAGGAAGTGCTCGACCATCTCGGACAGCATCTCCCTGGCGGTGGCGCCCTTCTTGAACTCGTACGTGTCCGGGAACAGGAAGCCCTCGATCGAGCGGGTCACCTTCTGCCCGTCGTCGCGTTGGAACCAGGACTCCGGCACGCCGAGGGCCACGGGATCCTTCGATGCGGCGGCGAAGTCGCCCTCGGGCACCGTGGTGGCCTTCGCAAGCGTCGCGTACACCTGGTTGGCGGTCTTGCCCTCCTCGATCGTGACGCCGTCGCGGGCCCGGGCGGCCGGATCCAGCAACAGCATCACCGCCGCCTCCCCCGACATCTTTTCGCGCAGGTTGAACGAGCCCGCCTGGATGCTGTGGCCCTGTGGGTTCCGCTGGGCGGCCCGGGTGAACGCCTCGGAACTCCTGACCACGCCCGCCTCAGCCAGCGCCGCACCGATCTCGGTCAGCGTGGAGCCCACCGCGATGTCGACCCGGACGCTACCCGTGCCGGCACCGTCGTAGTCCGGCGCGCTGAACCGGTCCCACGCGAAGTACCCGCCAACGCCTAGGACCATCACCAGCACGACGGCTAGGAGGGTGCTCATCAGGGCTGCGCGGGAACGTTCGCCACTCTTGCGGTGAACGGATCGGTATCGGTCACCCACGGGCCACCTCCGAAACTGGCAAGGCCGAACTCCTTTGCGCTTCCCGGACCCGGCGGTGTGCCGGCGGGCAGCCGTCAGCACGCGGGGCATAGCTCGCCGAACCTATCCTGGATCCCTTCGAGCCGGCGGGACGCGTGGCTGATCGGCGCAGTCGCGCTACGCGGTCCCCGGCACAGTTGAATGATCATCCATCAAGGACGGACGAAGTCGTTCGGCGGAGCATCGTCCCCCGCCCTGCCGTCACATGCTGGACAACGCGAGTGCGAAGGCGCCGGCCGAGGCAAGGAGGAGACAGCCCAGCGCACCGCCCATGACCAGCAGCGCCGGCCGGGTCCCCGTCCACTTACGCAGGATCAGATACACCCCCGCGGCGCCGATCAGCGCCATCACCGCCAGGTACGAGAGGAAGACGAAGCTCAGGCCGATGAGGAGCCCGGCAACAGTCGCCGCGATCCTGGCACGGGTGGCACCGAGGTCATGGGAGAGGACCAGGTACGCCATCACGGCGGCGCCGAGCGCGGCCACGACGTTCGTAGCCAGAAGCGAGATGCCGGCGAGTAGGATCATCACGGCAAAAGCGCCGACGATGCTGGCGGCCGTGCCCAGAGCAGCCCGCGCCGCGCGGGCCCGGTTGAGCGGTCGTGGTGGTGCCAGCCAGACAACTGTTCCCGCGTACGCGGCCGCCAGAGCGATGAGTATCGCAATGGAGATATCCACGTGATTCCCTTCGGAGCGGATCGGCGTTTCGTCACCGTACGAACGAGCACGTGAACGTAGCGGCCCGGACAGTCCGCGCCCGGGTGTCCGCCATCGAGAACACCGGCACCTCGGTGGCAGCCATATGCTCAGTCACTCCTTCGAGCTGTGTCGGCTGTTCGCCAGCAGACGGACCAGGATCTGCATGCCCGTGCCGACCTCCGTCCAGCCGGTCCGGGACCGCAGCCGGCCGCTGGCATCGGCGCCCATCAGCCCGTGTGCGGTCGCGAAGATGAGAATGGCGAGGTTGTCGCTGGGTGCGGCGGGCAGAGCACCGGCCGCCTGACTGTCCTCGACGATGGCGGCGAAGACACCAAGTGCCTCGTCCGCAGCGGTTGTCAGCGCGCCGCCGCGCGCGGCGATCGCGGGACTGTTGAACAGCAGCCGATAACGCGCGGGATGGTCCTGGCCGAAGCGGATCACAGCGTCGAGCGCGCCGAGCAGACGCTCGTTTGGCTCCTGTTCGGACGTCCGGATGCGCCGCCAAGCCTCGGCCAGCGACCTGAAATCCATGGTCGCGACCGCCGCCAGCAGGTCATCGCGGCTGGCGAAGTGTTTGTAGGGGGCATTGTGGGACACACCAGTCGCGGCGCCGACCCCGCGGAGGGTGACGGCGGCGTCCCCACCCTCGTCGAGCAGTTCGGCCGCGGCCGCGACAAGTCGTTCGGCGGTGTTCATCGCAGAAGTATCGGCTCCTCGTCGGCGGCCAGCCCGACGAGGTGCTTGGTGTCATCCCACAGCTTCGCCGCGCGCCGCTCGTCGTAGGAGAGCTGCGCCGATCGCACCGCCGACAACTTCCCGTCGTTGGCCTGGAAATACTTGCCGGATACGTCGGCGTAATCCGGGCTCGTGAGCAGCGCCGCCAGCGAGGCACCCGAGAATTCGGCGTCGGAGGTGACGGCGCCGATGCGCTTCATGACCCACTTCATGGCGGCGCTGGCGGAGATCCACCGGACCGGCTTGGGCATGCCGCGTAGGAATCCGGTTTCGGGGACGGATCCCGGGTCGAAGGCGATCGAGGATATGGAGCTGCCGGCCGTACGCAGCCGGCGGTCCAGCTCGTAGGCGTACATCACCGTGCACAGCTTCGAGGTTGAGTAGCGCTTTCCCGCCGAGAGCGCCTGCAGGCCGCCCTTGCCGTTACCGGCCAGCGCGACGGCGTCCGGCTCGACGACGGCGCCAACCAGTCGCCCGTCCGTGGAATCCGGATCATGGGTGCTGCTGGAGGTGTACACCACCCGGCCGTGCTCGGACAGGTACGGCAGCGCAAGCTGCACGAGTAGGAAGTGCCCGAGGCAGTTCGTCGCGAAAGTCCTCTCGTACCCGTCGGAGCTAGGGGAGACCTCGCCGTCGAAGCGGCCTCCCGCATTGCAGGCGATCGCGTCGAGCGAGGCGACCTCACCTGAGCCGAGCATGTCGCGCAGCCGCACAGCGGCCGCCCGAACCGACGCCAGGGAGGACAGGTCAAGCGCCAGCGAGGTCACCCCCACCCCATACTCGGCACGCAACTCGCCGGCGACCTGGCCCATCCGGTCCGGGCTACGCCCGGCCAGAACCAGATCAATTTTCTTGCCGGCGAGCGCCTGAGCAGCGGCAAGACCGATTCCTGAGTGCCCACCCGTGATCAAAACCGTAGACATGGTCACATCCCTTCAGGTTGACAATGTCAACCTACGCCCACAGGTTGACGCCGTCAACCTGTGTCGGGTTACTCTCGTGAACACGAGCAGGGGGTCCAAGGGGTGCGACAGCAGGCCGTGCGCCGTCTCTGGTACATCCTCGCCAGACTGCTGGCGGGACTCGGCAGTCAGGTCGCCGTCCTGTGGGCGGCTGTCCTGATCGGAAAGAGCCAGGCACTGGAGCCGCTGCGTAACCGCGGGCCGGGCAGCGTCGGCGACATCATCCTCGTACTGGTCCTCGTCCTGGCGCTCAACGCGCTCCTCGCCGGTGCGCTGGCAGTGATCCTCGGGCGGCATCGGCGATGCCTGGCCACCGCTCTGCCGGTGCTCGGCGTCAGCACTCTGCTGGCAGTTGCCGTCATCGCGGTCTCCCTAATGACGTGACACGACCAAGCTAGATATCTACCGCGCCATGACGATCGCGACGGCGTTCCTGACGCTGCTTGAAGGGCACCCCCAACATGGGTACGACCTCACCTCAAGCGCTTTCGGCCCATTGAGCGACCTTCTCGAAAATGGGTGCCCGTCCGGCGAACCGCTCCGCCACGTCTCGACTGTCATAGCTGTAGCCGTTGTTGTTGGCCGCCTGGCCCGCCGAGGCGATCATCCGCGGCGCGAGCCAGAAGAACCTCGCCGCGCCGGTCACCCGGATCGCACGGCGCACCACGTCGGGTTCGACAACCCCACGCATTCCGAGTACGTACGATTCCGTCACCGTCTCGAGCACCTCGTCCAGCAGTTTTCCGTCCATCAACCCCTCGAAGAACGAGTCCAGCGCCATGTTCGCCACGTCTCCGCCGATCGCCCCAGGACCGACGAACGTCCAGTCCAGCAGCACCGGGCCGCGCTCGGCACCGATCAGGTTCATCGCCCACAGGTCGTGGTGACACATCGTCTGCGGCAGTGCCCGCGCCGCCGCGAGCACCTCGAAACGCCGGTCCCACAGCCGCCGCAGCCCGGCCCGCAGCCGCCGCGACCAGGCCGAGGCCACCACCGGATGGTCCCAGTCGACGTCGTCCGGGACTGGCTGCGCCAGGGTGGCGTCGGCGAGGAAGTCCCGGGGCAGCCAGGCCGCGCCCAGCGGCGCGCGGTCCACCCATGCGGCCTGGGCGACGCCTAGTCGGTAGGCGATATCACCCAGTTCGGCCGGCCCGAACGACGCGCCCGACGTCCCGCGCACGTCCTCCAGCCACATGACCACCGAACCGTCCGCTCGCTCCTGCACCGCCAGGCAATCCGGCGCGAACAAGTCGCCCTCGGCGAACAGCGAGGCAGGAACACCGGCCTCGTAGGCGCAGGGCTCCCGCCGCCAGTAATTGAAGTGCCCGGGATCCGGGCTCGCCGCCATGTGCGCGACCGCGCCGTCCCGTCGTGGCGTCGCGACTTTCAGAACCGCCGGACCGTCGTCGCGGCACACCCGCCACACTCCGCCGGTGGTCTCGTTCGCCGAACCGTACTCCAGTTCTTCAGCGACCCACCCGTCTTCGGCGAGATCGATCGGAAGCGTCATGATCTGAACCTACGAGACCACCACCGCAAGATACAGAGCCGCCAGCCCGCGAACTTCGCGAGGCAGGCGCGTGTCGATCGGTCGGCCGTATGAGGTCCAGGTACGCATAGAACCCGCCCGGCACGAACCGTCGACCCGACTCCTTGACCGCCGCCAGGTCGAGCAGTTCCAAAGAAGACGATCATCAACATCCACGTCGCCGAGATCCAGATTGATCGGATCACGCCGCATTCGCTCGGCAACCTGGTGTGGCGGGCCGTGGCTACACTGACGCCTCTAATGCCCCTGCTCGGCAACGGAAACGGAGGCGCGATGGCTAATCCGCTGTTGGACGCCGAGGATGCGCGGAAACGCCTGGTGGCTTGGCAGGCCAATGCCGTGCGCCGGGCCGCCGACACGCAGGCCGCCGCTGCCGGCTTGGGCGCACTGCGGGTCTCGGCCAGCGACGCCCACGGAATCGTCGAGGTCACCGTCGACTCCACGGGGGCGATGGCCGACGTTCGGCTCTCCGCGCGGGTGCAGCGCGTGAGCCTGGAGCAGACGCAGCAGGCGATCATGGGCGCCTATCGCAACGCGCGGGTCAAGCTCGCCGAGGCCGCCGCCGAGGTCGTGCGAGAGACGGTCGGCGCCGACTCGGCGACCGGCCGGGCCCTGCTGGCCGGATTCCGGACCGCCGACAGCGAGGACGAAGAGGGGCGTTACTGATGTACGGAGGGTTCGAGGTCGACGTCGAGGCCCTGCGCGCCCACGCCACGGCCATGTTGGCCATTCACGATCGCTTCGCCGCCGTCAAGGCAGCGAGCGCCACCATCTTCCAGGCCGACGATGCCTACGGGCAGCTCTGCCAGTTCTTACCGCCCATCCTGGAGGGACGCCACCGGGACCAGGACAAGGGCGTGGGGATGCTCGCCGAGAACATCGAGCTGCTCGCCGCGGGAATCAAGAAAACCGCCGACGCCTACCAGCGGGCCGAGGAGTCGACCACCGACGGCTTCAACTCCTTCCACTCCGCGACCTGAGCCGGCCCGGCGTCCTCTCATGAGCAACCCACTGGTCGCCACGACCTCCGACATCCCTTCGACCAGCGCCGCGCACCGCGACGGCTGGACCGGCCTGCCGCTCGCCGACGACTACATGGGCATCAAGGACGCCATCGACTCCGGCAGCTGGATCGACGGCTCAATCGCCGGCTTGGGCGCCGCTCTCGACGGGGCGGCCATCGCCATCGACCCGTTCAGCACGCTCCTGTCGATGGGCATCGAGTGGGCCATCGAGCAGGTCGAGCCACTGAAGCAGGCCCTCGACTGGCTCGCCGGTGATCCCGAGACCATCGAGACGCACGCCATGACCTGGGACAACATGGCCAATGAGCTGTTCTCCATCGCCGAGGACCTCAAGGCGCGGCTGGTCGGCGACCTCGACGGATGGCAGGGCGCCGCCGCCGACGCCTACCGCGACATCCTGACCATCAACATCGACGTCGCCGGGATCTTCGCGGGCACGGCCGCCGGCATGGGTGCCGCGACCCGTGGCGCGGGAATCCTGGTGCAGACGGTGCGGGAGGTCGTGCGTGCCTTCGTCGCCGACTGCATCGCCAAGGTCGTGGTGTGGCTGGCCGAGGTGGTCTTCTCTCTCGGCTTCGCCACACCGCTGGTCGCCTCCCAGCTCGCAATCGCCGTCGTCCGCTGGACCGGCCGCATCTTCGGCTGGCTGATGGGCCTGATCACCAGCCTCTCCGCCCTCCGCGCACTCCTCGACGTCTAGGCGGCCCTCGATGCGACAACTCATGGCGGCTCTGCGGACCACCGCCGTCCTGGTGGTCCTGTTCGCTGTGGCGGGCCTCCACAAGCACCCCTCAGGCCCCACCCCGCCGCACGGCGGTGACGGCTCCAAGCGTCCCAAGTTCAACCCCGGAATGATGCCCAAGCGCGTGGGACCAGCCCAGCAGCACGGCATCAAGCGCGCCCAGGAGGGCCACCCGAAGGACGCCGACACATCCGAGCCCGAGGCACCCAAGAGGACCAACCCCTGGGACGACCCCGACTTCGCCGACGCCAGGTACGACATGCACCGCTTCGGTGAGATGGGCGACGGGGCGCTGGACAAGATCTGGGACGGCGACGGCATGGGCAGTGGCAACCACAAGCCCTCGTCCACCGAGCCCGGCAAGACGCTCTTCCCGCCCGGCACCACCAAGGAGCAGGTCGAGGGCTGGTTCAAGAGCATTGCCGCCAACCCCGACAGCCGCCCGCAGGCGCGTCCCCACGGCGACGGCTGGGTCGTCAGCGGCACCCGCGACGGCGTCACCTGCGTCGTTACCCTGGACAAGGACGGTAGCATCGCCGGCGGCTTCCCCGTCAGCGGCGAGGGCGTCACCACCAACCCGCCGGCCTAGCAACCGAACCCACGGGAGACCCATGGAAGTCATCGATTTCTACCGGCTCAGCCGCCGGATCACCGACCAGCTCGCACCCAGGATCAGCCCGAATTACCGGTCGATCGTCCTGACCGCCGGAGGCGCCGGGGCCTGGGACCTGGCGATCCCTACGCTCGTCGGCGCCCTGTCGGAGGAGGACGTTGTGATCACCACGGCGGAGAAGGACGCGCTGCGGGAGCTCATGGAGTTCCGCCGGGAACCTCTGACGTACCTGGAGCAGATCCGAACCTCGGCCTGACGGCCGAAGCGTAGATCAGGCCCCTCGAACCCTGTGTCGTGGCGACCGGCGGGCGTCCCAGACCACCTCGCGCGCCTCATCGACGCCTGCTGGCACCTCGGACGGCCCACGGGCACCGACACCGCCGCAAGTCAGCGACGCGAGAGCAGACGCAACGGTCGGGAAGAACTCGCCCACGAAGCCTGGCTCACCGGGGCCGCCGCACGAACCACGACCTCCGCCCCCGCTGGTACTCTCCCGCCGAGGTCGCCGTCCTGCTCGGCTTCGACATCGCCAAGGTCAAGATGAAGATCGCTACCGGCGAGCTGCGCGGCACCGGCGGGCGGCGGCCCTGGCGGGTCCACGAGAAAATGCCCGCGATAGCGTCGCCCAACCGACCAGAAGTTGGCGTGCAAAAGGTAAGTTCTGATGCGGGCTTCTTGTAGTCGAGGCCTGCGGTGATGCTGCGTATCTCACCGTTGGGCATGGGTTGCTGGGTCTACTCGTAGCCGTCGTTGTCGCTGATCTCCCGAGCGGGCCTGTGGTGGGGATGATCAGAAGCGCCGCGAGTACCCCCGCCTTAGCGGCTATCCGCCGCCAGCGCCATGCCGTCCCTTGGCGGATGCGATCCAATCTCGCATCTATGTTCCTCCTTGTCACGTACCCTCCTCAGTCGCGGCTAACCGATCCCACTGCGCCGGGCAGGTCCTCCTCGGATCGCCTCGGCACAGGGCTTGTCAACGGAGCGCTCAAGCCGGGCTGCGGTATCGGGCGCCAATAGAGAAGCCCGCCTCTGTCCCGTCTTCTCGGCGATGGCATCCAGCATTTGGACGTAACGTCTGCCGCCGCGTCACCGAGGTCGTTACCGAGCCGGATCCCCCACGGTCACCACGAAGACCATGCCCGCTACACCCATGCGCCGTTACACACCCTCGACCGACGCTGATCCGGACTGGCTCGCTTATGTCCGACCCGGCGCGGCGTTCGCGAGGAACCGCCGGTAGACCTCCTCGTAGCTGTATGCCATCCGGGTGGTCGAGAAGTTCTCCGCCACGTGCGCCACACAGTCCGCCGGATCGAGCCGCTCCACGGCGCGCAGCGCGTCCGGCAGCTCCTCGAAGCGTTCGCAGACCAGCCCGGTCACCCCGGACCGGACCAACTCCGGCACCGCGCCTCGGGCGAGCGCGACCACCGGCGTACCCGTTGCCATCGCCTCCACCATGACCATGCCGAACGGCTCATCCCACCGAATGGGCATGATCAGGCACCGGGCCTCCACCAGCATCCGCAGGGTGGCCTCCCGGTCGGCGTTGAGAACGACGTCAACGTCCTCGCCGAGCATCGGCTCAATGACCTCGTGGTAGTACTGGCGTTCGGCCGGCTCGTTGCACTTGCCCGCGAGCAGCAGCGGCAACCCGGCAGCCCGACAGGCGCGAATCGCCATGTCCGGGCCCTTGTCAGGACTGAACCGGGCCAACCACAACACCGGTCCGGCGCCGGGTTCGGCCTTGTACGGGATAAGCCGGGGGTCCAACGCGTTGTGCACCGTCGCGGCCCACGGCAGCCCCGGGTTCAGCCGACGCTGGCCGTGCGAGATGGCAACCAGGCCGACCCCCCGGTCGGTGTCGCTAAGTACGTCGCCGTGCTCGCCCACCGGGTTGCCGTGCACAGTGGCCACCGTCGGCACGGCCCGGCGCCCTGCGACCAGAGGACCGACCACGGTGTGATCGTGAATGAGATCGAAGTCCGTCGCCCTGATCAGGTGATTCACCCGGGCCAGATGAGCCAGCTCCGGCAGCGACTCGCCGAGCCGTGCGAACTGCAGGTCGGGTGCGGTGGAGACGAACCTGGGGGCCGCGGTGCCGTGCCGGTCGCCCGTGCCGAACAGGGTCACCGCGTGACCGTGCAGCACGACGGCGTCCACCAACCCGGCGACGACCTGCTCCACCCCGCCGTAGCCCGGCGGCGGCACCGGCAACCAGGGCGGGAGGACCATCGCGATGCGTAGGGGACGATCACAGGTGAGGGCGGCTGCTTGGTGAACATCCATGAGTCCTCCGATTGGTTACCGGTACCCGCGGTCGCCGCCTGCCTTCCCGACAGACAGCACCGCTAACCGGCCGTCCCCGTGACCGATCAATGCCTCATAGCTGTGCTTGGCTGTTGGGCCACAGCGCTACCAAGCGACGTGCGATTCGCACCTTCCGCAGCCCTCAGATCCAAGCTGATCTACCTGCGCCTGGGCGGCCTCGGCGCCCGCCCGGCACTGAGCGATCACCGGTCTCGCGCTTGAGGTCGATGACTGAGCGGGGATTTAAGACGGGGTGCCGTTCGACGCCTGAATCCGATCGCTACGCGCCCCGGCCGCGCGTGGTTCCGAGCAGGTGCAATTACGAGATAAGCGCCTTTCGGTGCGCTTCGGCCCGTTTACGATCGCTGAGCGTCCTACGGATCCAGGTCTTGGAGTGAGCCATGCCGAAGTCAGCGAGCACCGAGCCTGGCCATCGTCAGGCAGCGATCCTGGCTCCGGCGACGTTCGGGGGCTACCCCGGGCCGGTCAGACGGGCGGTGCCCGGCAACACGCTGCTCAGGCTGCTCGCCACGACCGACGCCAAGCAGATCGGCCTGCTCTACCTGGTCTCGTCGTTCTTCTTTTTCATCGCCGCAGGCATCGAGGCGCTGCTCATGCGCGGCGAGTTGGCCCGCCCGGGGATGCAGTTCCTCTCCCAGGAGCAGTACAACCAGCTGTTCACCTCGCACGGCACGATCATGATGTTCCTGTTCGCCACACCGCTCGCCTTCGCATTCGGGAACTACCTCGTGCCCCTGCAGATCGGCGCACCTGACGTCGCCTTCCCCAGGCTGAACGCGTTGGCCTACTGGCTGTACCTGTTCGGCGGCCTGATGGTGCTCGGCTCCTTCATCAGCCCGGCAGGCGCCGCAGACTTCGGATGGACGGCCTATCCGCCGCTGAGTCAGGTGGAACACACACCGGGGGTGGGCGGCAACCTCTGGGTCATCGGTTTGGTGCTCTCGGGCGTCGGCACCATCCTCGGGTCAGTCAACCTGATCACCACCACCCTGACCCTGCGCGCCCCCGGAATGACGATGTGGCGAATGCCGCTGTTCACCTGGGCCATGTTCATCACCGCACTGATGGCCATCGTGGTATTCCCGTTGCTGTCGGCAACGCTACTCGCCCTGCTGTCCGACCGCGTGCTCGACAGCCACGTCTACGACGCCGCCAACGGTGGTCCGCTGCTCTACCAACACCTGTTCTGGTACTTCGGCCATCCCGAGGTCTACATCGTGGCGCTGCCGTTCTTCGGCATCATCAGCGAGGTGCTGCCGGTCTTTGCGCGAAAGCCACTGTTCGGCTACAAGGGCATGGTCCTCGCACTGTGGGTGATCTTCTTCTACTCGCTGAACGTGTGGGCCCACCACATGTTCGCCACCGGCCAGGTCCTCCTGCCCTTCTTCTCGGCGACCACCTTCATCATCGCCGTCCCCACCGGGGTGAAATTCTTCAACTGGATCGGCACCATGTGGAAGGGACAACTGACTTTCGAGACCCCGATGCTGTTCGCCATCGGGTTCCTCGTCACCTTCCTCTTCGGCGGCCTGACCGGCGTACTGCTGGCCAGCCCACCTGTCGACTTCCACGTGCACGACAGCTACTTCGTCGTCGGGCACTTCCACTACGTCCTGTTTGGCACCATCGTCTTCGCCGCGTTCTCCGGCGTGTACTTCTGGTTCCCGAAGATGACTGGCCGACTGCTCGACGAACGAATCGGCAAGGTCCACTTCTGGACCATGTTCGTCGGGTTCCACACCACCTTCCTGGTCCACCACTGGCTGGGCAACCGCGGAATGCCCCGCCGCTACGCCGACTACCTCCCACAGGACGGCTTCACCACCCTGCACACCATCTCCACCATCGGATCCTTCGTGCTCGGTGCGTCCACCCTGTTCTTCATCTACAACGTCTGGAAATCCTGGCGTTTTGGCGCCGCCGTCTCCGTCGACGATCCCTGGGGGTACGGAAACTCCTTGGAATGGGCGACAACCTGCCCGCCGCCGCTACGCAACTTCGACCGCATGCCCCGGATCCGCTCCGAACGCCCCGCCTTCGACGCCAAGTACGGCACCCTGGTCGCCGACCTCGGCCGCGACCTGCCGCAACGCGCCGCCAAACCCCCACAGAGCATCGGCGAGGAGCTGCACCGCGAGAAAAACGTACCGCCGTCCCCGGGTGTTGCGGGTGCCCAACAGACTCCACAATCCGGCGCCCGGCCCATCGAGGTACCCGAGCCGGAACAGACCCGTCGCCCAAGCTTCGAGCGGACCACCGAAGCCGACGAAAACCCACTGGACTCCCAACGGGGAGAGGAAGCCCCGCCGCAGTGGCGCCATCCCGGACAGGAGGACGACGAGAATAGGTGAGGGGGTCGGTCGGCGCTGGCCGCCGGCTCCCCATCGACCAGCATCCCGTCCGCCATGTCGCGTTGCAGCGCATCGAACGTCGTTTCCTCACGAGCGGCCCCGGTCAGGCATCGGCATACGAAAAGGATGCTGTGCAGCGGCATTCCGCGGAGAGGCCGCTCCCTGTCGAGCAGCAGGGCACAGCCACCACCTGTGCCGCTAGTGGCATCGTCACCTCTGCGATCTCAGGCGCTCTCGCCGTAACGTTCCCGAGTCTGCCGATTGGCCGTTTCCGGATCGAGACCGCTGGCGCGGAGCAGGTCACTCGCCGTAACCCGCGTCTGGGTGACCAGTGCTTGACTGAACCGGCCGCTGGCAACGTCGCCGGCCATGCGGGCGCCGTGCATGGCCGCAAGGGCTGTCGCCCGCGCCCGCTGCGGATCGCGACCGGACACGCGTTCCGCCCGGAGCTGCTCGTTGGCGTCGGCGAGTTGCCGGAGTGTCGTGCTCAGCTCAGACGGAACAGCTTCGTCGTACTGCAAGGCGG
Source organism: Micromonospora sp. NPDC000663 (assembly GCF_042898105.1). NCBI lineage: Bacteria > Bacillati > Actinomycetota > Actinomycetes > Micromonosporales > Micromonosporaceae > Micromonospora > Micromonospora sp. NPDC000663. Next base: position 1,354,800 of record NZ_JBIAYR010000001.1, on the reverse strand, counting down.
TCGCGGAGGTCCGCGCCAGATCCTGTGCGTCGCCGATCAACCGTGGGGCATGCTCAGCGAAGTGGGCGAACTGTTCCACGTCCTGTCGCCTGAGCCATCTCGCCGGTGCCAGACTCACCACCTCCTTCGCTCCGTCGAGCGCCTGCGACAATCGGGCGAGGTCGGGTCCCGCTTCCTGCAGACGCTGCAGGGACGTGGTCGCCTGCTCAGCGTCACCCTCATCCAGCGCGGTCGCGATGGTGCGTAGTTCCGCGCTGGTCAACTGGACGACCGGCGTGGCCGCCCGGTTCAGAACGCGCATCGGGTTGACCGGGAACAGGAGCGTGACCACCACCAGCCCCACCACCCCACCGATGAGGGCATCCAGGATCCTGGGCCACTCGAGGTCGGGATCCACCGGCGACAGCGTCGCGCATCACCACCGCCGAAGCACCCGCATGTGCCACGACCGCGCCGCTGCCACCGGAAAGGATCAACGCGAACGCGATCGCGACACCCACCGCCAAACCAACCTGCACCGGCCCCGGACCGACGGTATAGAGCAGAGCATCCCCGATGAGGATTCCGATCACCACGCCGATCAGCGTCTGGGCGGTTCGTCGGACCCGCTGGCCGATTGCCGCGACGATCGTCCCGACCGCCGCGGACGGAGCGAAAACCGGCGCGGGGATGCCCAACACGTCGTGCCCGATGAACCAGGACAACGCCGCCGCCAGCGCCGCCTGCACCGAGATCACCAGGATGACGTGCGTCAGGCGCAGCCGCACCCGCCACTCCCGACGCCCACTCTGACGAACCCGCTCCGCTACCCGCCGCACCCGGGCCGCCACGGCGTCAACATCGGAGGACGAATCAGGCGCACGTTCCTGAGCAGCATCCATGCGGGTGACTACCCAAAGCAGCGACCAACAAATCAGCCACGGGTGAGGTGCGGTCAACATCTGCGGTTGGGCAGCACGTGGAGGCGGGCAGGGAGCACGCCACGACGGCGACGCCGCCGAACCGCATCACCGGCCCACCCCCACGGGCGTGGGGAGGTCGAGCAACGGCGGCCGCTTCCTTTCCTCTCCGGCCTTGCACGGCGGCTTCCGTGCCCGGCCGTAAGCCCCGTCGTCTGGTATCTGTCGCCTGACCTGGGATGTCGAGTGCGGCCGCGCTCCGGCGACCGCTATCAGTCAAGGGCGTCCTTTATCTTGCGGACGACGTTGGTGACCCCTTGGGCGTGGGCGCCGCCGGCGTCTCCGGGCAGGCCCGGTCCTTGCGAGCCGTCGTAGGTGACGAACAGCTTCGGGTCCGGCGGCGGAGGCAGGGGGATGTCGTCGGTCAGCGCGACCGGCTCGGGCAGGCAGTCCAAGTTGCGGGTTCATGCCGCCGATGACTGCGGCGAGCACGGGGTTGACAGCCACGGCCTTCTCGGTCGTCTCTGCGGGGGCGCCTTCGAGCAGGCGGGCGAGCATCTCGACGTGATCGATCTCCTCGGTCCCGATGTCCATGATCATGTCCTTGTACTTGCCAGGCACCCGGCAGGTCCACCCCTGCCACAGGTACTGCATCATCACGGTCATCTCCCCGAACTGCCCGCCGGGTCGGGCACCGAACTCGTCCAAGATCACTGCACGCGTGAACCAATCCTCACACGCCGACGCCATGGTCAGCGGACGTCATCGGCCGGGCGACGGAGCCTGCCGGCACAGCCGGCGGTACTCGGCGGTCACCACGGCGAGCAGGAAGAGGTCCACCGCGAGCGCGGAGAGCGCCCCGAACTGGTTGACGGTGAAACTGGATCTGCCCGAACAGCAGGTTCACCAGCGCGAGCTTGAAAAGCCGGAAGGCCCGCACCCGGTCGCGAGGCATCGACGCCCCCGGATGCTGAGCACCACGGTGATCAGCGCCCAGGCCGAGATCCTCAGCACCGCACGCCATTCCCGCTGGTCGTCGAGCTGGCCGGTGACCGCGTCCAGAAAGGCGTCCCCCACGACCGCGAACGGCTCGCCGACCAGATAGAGCACCAGCAGCGCCACCACCCACCGGTGGGTTGTCACCCAGACCACGGCCTGGCGGGCCCACCTGAGCCACGGCTGCCAGAACCGGGAGCCGGGTTGCTCGCGCCGAGGCACCACGTCGAGCAGCCGGGCCACCCCCTCCTCGACGCCCGGACCGCACCCCACCGACCAGCCGGGCGAGGCGGCGCGACGATCCTCGGTGAGACCGGCGGATCCCACCAACCACCCCGTACAGGGCGTTCGCCGTACGCTCTGGGCCGGAGAGCCGGGCCCGCCGCCGAGAGAGCCGGGGTGATCACCACCAGCAGGGCGAAGGCGTCATAGATGATGCTGGCGGCCGGCGCGTAGAAGTAGTCGGTCCCGGCGGTGACGAACTTGCCCACCTCGTCGATGAACAGCCCGAACCCGATCCCGCCCAGAACCTCGCCCAGGCTCCGCGCCGTGCTACCGAGGAAGACCAGCGCGGCCCCCAGGCCGGCGGTCATCAGGACACCACCCCAGAGCACGTGCGCGAGGTGCAGCCCACCGCCGCCGAGTCGCGGATAGTTGGCCGCCTGGAGAAAGGCGCGGATGACCAGCACCGTGAGCACGCCGGAGAGGACGAACGCCTGCAGGTACGACGGCGCCTCCAGCATCCGGAGCGGCCTCGACCAGCGGGACGGACGGGCGGGCATGGCCTGACGCTAGCGGGGCTGTCCGTCACCCCGGGCCGGTTCCGCCGGACTTGGGAAGGCCGCCGGCCTCGGCACCACTGCCTCTGCCTGCCCCCCGGCGAACTTGCCGGAAGGTGACCGAGTACCGCAGCTCCGGCACCGGCGGGATACTGTGCTGCCAGCTGGAGCGGGCGGCCCCGGACAGCACGTACGCCGACCGTGGCGTCAGCCTTATCTCGTACACTCGGCGTTTCTCGGCCGTGCCGCGTTGAAAGCGCATCACACAGGCGGAGCCCAGCGACAGGCCGACCACGGTCGGCCCGAAAACCGGCGCGTCCCGGTGCCAACCGATGACCGAGCCGGGTGGATAGCGGGTGACCAGGGCCTCGACGAAGCTCGTCTCTGCCACCCCGGCAAGGTCGGCGCACCGCCGCCGCACCTCCTGCAGTGCGACTGGCATCGGTTCGGCTTCGGTGAGCTGGAACGATCCGAAGTCGTAGTCGACGCCGAAGGACCGCACCGTGCGGCGGGCGGTCTGGCCGTGCATCCGGATCTCGCGGAAGTCGAGCGCCGCCACCGTGGCCAGCAACGACCGTTCCTCGTCGCTGCTGACCACGTCCGGCTGATAGGTCAGACCGGCGGGTCGCTCATGGATACCCCGCATCCGTCCCATCGGCCGCGCCCCCCGGTGATGTGCCTGCATGATTGCGACTGCTGGCCGTTCCCATCGTCGCAATCCGCACGACCGGACAGGCGGGATTCGACCCATTGGGTCGGCACCTGGCGACGATCGGGCGGGCGGCCTGATCGCCGTTGTTCCGCACCCGATCCCAGGCCACCAAGAGGAACGCGGGGTCGATCACGGAGTCGGTCAGGTCATCGAACACGTCGGGGCGCTGCACTACGCGCTGCCGCCCGGACCGGCCGGGTGGGAGCGTTACCTGCGGCACGCGATCCTGCTGGTCCTGATCGCTGACAGTGCCAGCCGCGTTGGCTGGCCTCGTAGCGATTGTCGAGCCGTTTGATCATCAACCCTTCGATACCCGGCGGCGGTGCCGGTGTGTACCCACTCCGTGGCCTGTCCAACGTCGGTGCTCTGCGGTGACAGGGTGAGCTGTGCTGCGACGTTGGCGAGCAGTGATGTCAGCAGGGCGCGCCGTTCGGCGAGAGGCTTGTCCAGCAGGGGTATGCCGGACGGAGCCTGAGCAAGGTAGAAGACCACGTATTGAGCGGGTGGCGACTCGGTCCGCGTGAGCGGCGTCTCCGCAATCCCGTCGCTATCTGAGCCTGCGGAGACGCCGGCGGTTCAGCTGTTTTGCGGGCTGGTGTTGTCCGTGCCGCCGAGGCGGGCCAGGAACTCGTGGCACTTGTGGGCACGCGCGGAGTCCTCCGCCATGACCTGCTCGAAGAACGACGCGATCTCGTCTTGGCCGGCGTTCTTGGCGTCGCGGACGTATTGCCCGTAGTCGTGTCCCGCTTTGAGTGAGTGGTACTGCACGGAGATGAGGTCGAACGTAACGTCGTCGAAGCCGGTTTCTCCGGTAGCCATGTGCTCTCCTTCCAATCACGGGCCGCGTACGCACGCGTCGTCCGCTAGTCCTACCCACGCGGAAGTGGTGCACTCCCGAAAACCTCATGACATGGCTGGGGCGCACTCCAACACCCGCAGTCATGACGGCCCCAGGGTCTGCTGAAGGCGGCGCTCGCTGAGCCCTTGCCCTTGTCACCGCGCGGCTCCTCGTCGCGGCCTTCATGTGCTGCGCCAGAGTCACCTGGGTCTCGTACAGGTGGGCGTTGGTCATGGCGACGGCCGCGTACTCGGCGAAGGTCTCGGCGAGGGTCACCGCCTTGTCGCGGAAGGCCTCGGGTCGGGTGGCGTAGATGTTGAGCGCTCCTGTGACGTACTCGTGCATGGGCACGATCGACAGGGAGAAACGCACGCCGGCGGTCACGTCTGACAAACCCAGATCGGCAAGCGACTCTCCGCCGCCATGTCGAGCACATGCACGGTGACGGTGGTCGCGCGGCCAGGCGGCGGGGTCCGTCGCCCTGTGCGTACTGCGTTTCGTCGAGGGTGAGGGTGAGGGCGCCGGTGAACCCCGCAGTGTGGCCGCCGCCGGCCCCGACCAGGGTGACGGAGACCTGGTCAGCACCTGGAACGGTCTGGGTGGCGAGACCGGCCACCGGGACAGGACACCAGAAGGCGTCCGGGCATGCGGATCGCTGCAGGGCCCAGAGAGCCCACGAACCGCGCCGACTCTTGACGCCGTACCGCCGACGTCATCGAACCGTCGGCCACAAGGGCTGGGAGCATATAGCTCCGTCGGGCACGGCTCTCCGAGGACCGCCGGGGACCTGGTGCCCGGCGCCACCAAGGGCTTCCGTAGCCATCGCGGGGCAGCCGACCAGCCGGGCTGGGAGCGGGTGGCTGGCATGGTCGCTTCCGCCGGGGGTAGGTGACACGCACCCGAGACGAGGTGAGGGGGACCATGGCCGGATCGTGGTTGCTGGGGCCGGACACCGGTGGCCAGGGCGAGCGTCCGACAGCGGTGCTGGTGGCGGTACGCGACGACGGTGCGGCGGATAGCGGCCCGGGCTCGCAGACCTCGCTGACCGAGCTGCGCCGGCTCGCCGTCACCGACGGCCTGACCGTCGCCGACGAGGTGGTGCAGAGCCGGCCAAACCCTGACCCGGCGACCTACGTCGGCTCCGGCAAGGTCGACGAACTGGCCGCGCGCGCCGAGAGCGCACACGCCGACCTGGTGATCGCCGACGGCGAGCTGACCCCCGGTCAGGTACGCAACCTGGAGGAACGCGTCGGCGTACGGGTGGTCGACCGCACTGCCCTGATCCTCGACATCTTCGCCGAGCACGCCCGGACCAGCGAGGGTCGCGTACAGGTGGAACTGGCGCAGATCGCCTACCAGTTGCCCCGTCTGCGCGGCGGGGGCCGCTCCATGTCCCGCGTCGGCGGCGGCCGCACGGCCGGCGGCGCCGGCATGGGTGTCCGGGGTCCCGGTGAGATGCGGCTGGAAACCCAGCGCCGCACCCTGCGCCAGCGCGCAACCCGACTACGCCGCAACGCCTCCGAACTCGCCCGACGGCGCGAGCGCACCCGCAGCCGCCGCGCCCGTAACCAGGTGCCCTCGGTGTCGATCACCGGCTACACCAACGCCGGCAAATCGGCTCTGCTCAACCGGCTGACCGGCGCCGACGCCCAGGTCCAGGACGTGCTGTTCGCGACCCTGGACCCGACAGTCCGCCGGATCAGCACCGACGATGTGACCTACACCGTCACCGACACAGTGGGTTTCGTCCGACACCTGCCCCACCAACTCGTCGACGCGTTCCGCTCGACACTGGAGGAGGTCACCCGCAGCGACCTCGCACTGCACGTGGTCGACGCGTCCGCCCCCGACGCGCTGGACCAGATCACCACCGTGCACGGCGTGCTGCACGAGATCGGCGCGCGCGACGTTCCCGAGCTCCTGGTCCTCAACAAGATCGACGTGGCGCCGCCGGAGTGGGTGGACGCGCTCTGCCGGGTCCACCCGGACGCCATCGCGGTCTCCGCCCGCACCGGCGCCGGCATCGACTACCTCCGCGCCGAGCTCGCCCGACGGGTACGCCTGCACTGACCCGGCCCGCCCTCGGTTCCAACTACTGACCGTCTCCCTGACCAAGATCTCTTTTGTTGCGCAGCCACGCGACTGATGAAGAGGTCCCAGTCTGAAGGGCCTGGTCACGGCGTTGCCGCGGGATTGATGTCTCAGATGACGAATCGGGCGGACGGCCCGCTTTCGTATCGCTTGGCCAGCCCTCGTTCTCGATTGAGGCGGTTGATGCCGCACTCGACGGCGGGGCGCGGCGGCGAACTGCGGGCTGTCGCGGTGTCCCGCGGTGAGTAGCATCGACAGCGGTTTCCCGGCCTGCTCGCAGGCCAAATGCAGCTTGGTAGTCGGCGCGGATAGCAGCTAGATCAGTGCGCCGACCGCCTAGGCCTCCGGATCGATCGTCTTGTGCAACCACAGACGGACGCCGCCCAAGGCGCAGGTCACACCGGCGAGAACGATGGCCGTCTCCATCACGCCGGAAATGTCCTCCCGGAACGGGAAGGCGTGCGAGACGCCCAAGGCCAGAAACGCGACCAGAAACAGGACGATGGCGGCAACGCGCTGCGGGGTCATGGACGTTATCGAACCACGTCACACCAACCCCTCCCGCGTACGGACCGAGGTGTGTCGTTGCGCGACACACTCTCGGCTACGGGCGGACGCTCAGCCCGCCTGTCTGCCTTCACCAGGTGCCACGTGGTGGTGAGCCGGCGCGCACGGACGGCGGCATGTGCGGATGCTCGCTGACAGCCGCCAAGGGTCTGATCATCTTCGGAGCCAGTCAGGGCTACGAGGGTTCGCTGTAGGTGATCAGCTCCAGCAGGGAACCGTCCGGATCCCGGAAGTAGACACTCACGCCACGCCCACCTCCACCGCTGCGGATAACCGGCCCTGCCTCTACCTCGACACGATGGTGTTGAAGATGAGCGATCGCGTCCTCGGTGGTGCCGGGCCAAACGAAGCACAGGTCGCTGCCGCCAGGCGGCACGGGCGGCCGTGCCACCAGCTTGCCGACATCTAGGCCCGGCCCGTGGACGTTGAGCTGTTGATCGCCGAACCGGTAGGCCACACGACCGTCGGGATGGTCGACCACGTCGGCACCCAGGACGTCCCGATAGAAGGTCGTCGAGCGTTCCCAGTTGCTGACCGCGATCACGCAATGGTCGAGCCTGATCTTCGCGTTAGCCATGCCCGGACCTTACGTGTGCGCGGGTGAACGGACGCCAGCATCCACAACTCGGCATGAGCGGACGCCGCCCTACTGCCTGTGGGTGCCACGCTGACGCCTTCGGATCCGCCAAAGAGGTCACCACAGAGGATGCGCTGGTCGCGGTACCGGCGCGAGAATGCCCGCTTCACCAGGTCGCGAGCGACCTGCGCGCCGAGCCACAGCGCCGCGGCGGCATGAGGAACGGTATTGAGCGGAGTGAGCCGGTGCCTGCCGGTGAGCGCGAACTGATCGTCAAGTTCAACGCGGATCGAGTTCAGCCTCTTACCGTCGATGGCGTCGCGGTCGTCTTCAAACTCCCAGTTCAGGTTGAATCCGTGCCGACGGCACTTGAGCTCCGCTCCGCTCACCAGCTCATCGAACCAGCCGGGCTGACAAACCAGCACGAGCACGTACACCTCAGGGCGGAGGGTGAGTAGCGGCACCGAGATGCCGGTATACCTGATCTCGACCGGCGGTCGTTCCCCCAAAGGCCCGGGCTGAGTGGCGTTAAGCAGATGCTGAATCGGCCAGATGCCGCCCAGTGCATCGCGAAGGTCCCGGCTGTCATAGGCCAACTCGTCGTACCCGAACAGCTCCTCGGCGAACTCGCGAAGGAAGGCTCGTTCCACGGAGTACTCCGAGCGCTCACTGCCGTACCGGGAGCTGGTCGGCGCGAGAATTCCGGAGGGAAAGACATGCTGGAAGCCCGGATGCGTCTTGACGTCCCCGGATCTCCGGCCCAACAGCGCGCTGTACCCCTGCTTCTCCTTCACGATCATCACTGCCGCCACCGACAAGGCGGCCGCCCGGTGGGCACCGTTGAAGAGCTCGCTTCCGCCAGCCTGTTCTCGCAGCCAGGCACGTCGCGGGAAGTCGCTCAACGACCACACGGCATCCGGTCGGCGACTTACGACGTTGATGAACTCGCGCTCGAGCATTTCCGAGGTGGCCACCGACTGAAAGTAGGTGCCGTAGCGAGCATGAATGCGGACCCTGCCCGGCCCGTGGCGCTCGATCTTGTCGAGCGCGAACGTCTCCGCGTTGAACCGCCGAACTTCGTCGCGCCGCCAGTAGGTCCGGCGGAACTCCGCCCTGCCGCGGTCGTCGAACCCACGACCTTCCGCATCATATCGACGCCTATCAGGCCGGCAGTGATCGGTGATGTTGCCAATCGCCGAGTCGAGGTCGCCTCTGAGCTTGGGCGCCGCGATCTCGGCCCAGATCGGGAAGGTGACGCCGCCCAGCGACACCAACGGGGTTTCCGGGTACAGCCTCCGCAGTGTTCCTTCCCAGCCGGCTGCGTGAAAGACCTCCCTCACGCGGCTGTCTGATATCGAGTGCCGCTTGCTTTCCAACTCAGCCAGCGTCCGCAACGGCCACGGGCCAGACTGGTGAGGCGCGGTACGCCCATGGAGCTCTTGATGTGGCACATCACAAGTACAGCCATCGGACCGGCGCCCTGCGGAGACTTCAGCGATCGTCATTGGAACTGCGGCCGACCCAGCGCGGCGAGAACGCGCTTCCACAATCGCCACCACCACAAGCAGTAACAGGAAGACGCCCAGCACCACGAGCAGCCACCGCCCACCGGGCACATCGACCCGGTTGGTGACCACATTGCCGGCCAGCCCGAGCAACGCGGTCGCAACTGCTCCAACCACCCGCGCCGTTCCATCCAGTTCCCTGAGCATGCGATCCGCAGGCCAACCGTCGACAGAAAGGACGACGGCTCCCCCACCTCCCGCAACAGTGGCCAGGCCCAACCGCGTCACCCTCAAGCGGGCAAGCGACGACGCCCCACAATTCGGCCGCCTGGAGAGTCACAGAGCGCCGACGGCGACGACGGACTCAACAAGCGGTGTAGCGGCGAAGCTCGGGATACTGGGAAGGACACGCGCAAGTAGCTGTCGGCTCTTCGCCTCCATAGGCGGACCGCTGGCCAACGTCCGGGCGTTCCACTCGGGCGGGCCCTATACGCCATCGCGGCCTCGCCAGGGAATCAGCAGCAACGTTGCAGCGCCACCATCCGCCCACCCCAAGACGACCCGCTGCGGGTAACCCCAGAGGCCGCCGGCCTGACTCACCAGCCCGAGGAGAGCCAGCGTCACGCCTGCCCGATCATCGCGGCGACCGCAGCACAACCGGGCTACGTGCCGCTGCTCCCAATCTGCTCCCAATGTAAGCGGCACATACGGCGAAGCCCGTTACCGACTCATTCGGTAACGGGCTTCTGACCTGCACAAACTGAGAGTGGGCGATGCTGGTATCGAACCAGCGACCTCTTCGGTGTGAACGAAGCGCTCTCCCACTGAGCTAATCGCCCTCAGCACCGTTGACTCTACCCGATCGTGGATCCGGACCGGAAATCCGGGGTCAGTGCGTCGCGATGTAGTGCATGGCTTCGGCGACGACGTCGATGCCGAGGCTGTACTTGAGGGACAGCCAGACGACGGTGCCCACGAAGATCAGCCCGACGGCGCCGAGCACGGCTCGCACCGGCAGCGACTGTCGGGTCACCCATCGCGTCCATGCGTGGACGTGTCGGCGGGTGAAGCCGAGCAGGCGGCGGGCCCAGTGGAATTCGACTGCCCAGATGCCGAGCCCGGCGATGACCAGCAGCCAGCCCGGCCCGGGTAGCGGGATGAGGGCGATGCCGATGGTCACGACGAGCGCCCCGGCGATCGCGATGAAGATTTTGAGGGTGATTCGGCCGGTGGGGTTGGCCCGGATGAGGTCGAGGGTGGTCGAGATCCGCTGCCGCCAGTGGGGGCGCTGCGGCGGCTTCCCGGCGACGAGGACGCCACCGGAACGGCTGTCGCCGGACGTCGTCCGTCCGGGTTGCCCTGGCTGCTCCTTCGGCACTGCGTACCCCCGCTTTTCGGCTGCTTGGACCGCGACGTTCGGCGGGCCGGACGCCGCTGGCTCATCCACTGAGGATCGTTTCGCGACCATTTCACCCCCCAGTGTCGCCCGGGCCCGTCACTGCAACGCCCGACTGGACGTTACCGGAGTAAGTCGACGACTGAACCACCCGATGCCGGGCGGGATCACGCACTGGGCAGAACCGGAAATCCTACATGAATCCTCACATTCACGCGGCCTTTCCGTCCCCCTTCCCACCACTGGGTGAAGTCAGCGTATGGCGGAGCGTAGCCAGGAGTAGCACCTGAGTATGGGAAAAGCGGGACACGCGCGTTCCGCAGCGGTGCCGGGGGGAGAACGTCCATGAGTGTCATTCGACCGACGACCGTAGAGGTCGAGACGTCGCTAAGGCTCGTCGCACCTGACGCCACCGCCTTGCCGGTGCGTGCCAGTCTGCGCTACGACCCTGCTGACCCGTATGCGGTCCATGTCCTGTTCCATGCCGAATCGGCGGGGGGCGAGGCGGTGAGTTGGTCGTTCGCACGCGAACTGCTGGTCACCGGTCTGGACGAGCCGGCCGGCATCGGGGATGTGCGGGTCTGGCCCTGGGCCACCCCGCGCGGCGACTTCGTCGCGCTGGCCCTGTCGTCACCGGACGGCAACGCCCTCTTCGAGGTGCCGCGCAGCGTCCTGGTGCGATTCCTTCGACGGACGTACGTCGTCGTCCCGCGCGGCCGCGAGGCCGAGCACCTGGACGTCGACACGGCGGTGAACCGGCTGCTCGCCGGTCGCTGAGCACCGCCGGAAAGGGAAACACCGGCCACACCGGGGCCGCGCGGATCTGCCGAGTCCGCGCGGCCCCGGCACACCCAGGGGGTACGCGGACAGCCCGCTCCGGGTCGGCCGGCGTTCAGCCGCGCGTGGTGATGCCGCCGTCGACGGGGATGACCGCCCCGGTGAGGTAGGCGCCGGCCCGCGACGAGAGGTAGATGGCGGTTCCGGCCATGTCCTCGGGGCGACCGATGCGGCCCAGCGGCACCTGCTGTTCGATGCTGGCGCGGCTCGCCGGGTCGTTGAGCGCGAACGCCATCATCTTGCTCTCGAACGGGCCGGGCGCGATGGCGTTGACGGTGATCTGCTCGCCGGCCAACTGGTGGGCGAGGCCACGGGTGAGCATGTGCACGGCCGCCTTGGTGGCCGAGTACGCGTACACCTCCATCCACGGCACGCGGATGCCGTCGATCGACCCGATGTTGATCACGCGGGCCGGGTCGTCGGCGCTGGCGGCGGCGCGCAGCGCCGGCAGCAGCGACGTGGTGAGCCGGAAGACAGCCTTGACGTTCACCGCCCAGAGCTTGTCGAACGCGGACTCCGGGTACTCCTCAAGCGGTGCGCCCCACGTCGCGCCGGCGTTGTTGACGAGCACGTCGAGTCGTCCGAAGCGGTCCCGTACGGCGGCGGCCAGCGCCTCGGCACCGGCGTCGTCGCTCAGGTCGGCCGGGATGGCCTCGCAGCGGCCCTCGGCGGAGAGGTCCTTGGCGACCGCCTCGCAGACGTCCGCCTTGCGGGACGAGATGATCACGTGGGCGCCGGCCCGGACGAAGCCCTGGGCGATCATCAGACCGATCCCCCGCGAGCCGCCGGTGACCAGAACCGTCTTACCTTCGACCGAGAACAGCTGCGTCATGCCCATCCCATCGCGAGTCGGCGGGTCCACCGGCGGTGTGGGCGGCCGGCGGGGCGCCGGGCGGACCGCGGACCGGACGGCGCTACCGCCGGGTAACGTAGCCCGGCCGCCCGGACCGGAACAAGCCCGCGGTTCCCATGACGACCATCTCGCCCGAGATGGGATGCGGTGACCTGCGGTTCGGGCTACCGTCGCAGGCGATGGTCCCCACCGATCCCTCCCCCGCGCCATCGATCGGAACGGCGTCACCCGTCCCCGACGAGATCGCCACGTTCGCGTTGGCCGACCTGGCCCGCGACCGGGTCTGGCGTCGGCCGGTGCTTGTCGAACGGGAGTTGCTGATCCTCACCACCCGCGGGCACGGCGACGCCGAGCTGGATTTCCACCTGCTGCCGTGCCGACCGGGCACGCTGCTGCGGGTCCGCGCCGGTCAGGTGCTGCGCTGTCCCGGCCCGCAGTTCGACGGCACGGTGGTCGGCTGGGCCTCCGGGGCGTTACGCGGGTTCGACGTCGACCCGGACGCCCCGGCGGCGTGGCGGCAGCTGGCCGGCGAGGACGAGGACGCGGTGATCACCGAGGTCAGCCAGTTGGCGGTGGACTGTCAACGGCACGGCGACAGTCCGGCCGGCCGGGCCCTGCTGCGCCACCAGCTCGCCGTGCTGCTACTGCGGCTGACCCTGCCCGACGCCGACCACGCGCCGCCCCGGCCCGAGGTGGAGACGTTCCGCAGGTTCCGCCGCGAGGTGGAGCACAGCTACCAGCTCACCCGGCGGGTGGAGGACTATTCCGCCGCGCTCGGCTGCTCGGTTCGGACCCTCACCCGGGCCTGCCTGGCCGTCACCGGCAACAGCGCCAAGCAGGTCATCGACGAACGCGTCGCGTTGCAGGCCGCCCGCCTGCTCGCCGCGACGGACGAGCCGATCGCCCAGATCGGCAGGCAACTCGGGTTCTCCGAGCCCACCAACTTCGGTCGCTTCTTCACCCGGGAGGTGGGGATCAGCCCCGGCGCGTTCCGTGCCGCGCGGGACCACCCGCCCACCGGCCGGGTGGTCCGCCCCCGACCGCCGGCCGAGGGCGCCGGCGTCAACGCGGGACGTTTCCGCCTCGGTGGCACCGGCGAACCGGCCAATGGCGGCCACGGCACCCGAACCGGGTCGCCCGCCGGCCCGGGTGGCGGCACCGGCCGGGCATGATGGCAGGGTGCAGATCTCCGCGCGCGGCGACTACGCGGTACGGGCGGCGCTGAGCCTCGCCACCGCGTACCCCTCACTGCTGTCCACCCAGGCCATCGCCGCCGAGCAGGACATGCCCCGCAAGTTCCTGGAGGCCGTCCTGGCGGACCTGCGCCGCGCCGGCATCGTGCGCGCCCAGCGCGGCGCCGAGGGCGGCTACACCCTCGCGCGTCCGCCGCGCGAGGTGACCGTCGGCGCGGTGCTGCGCGCCGTCGAGGGCCCCCTCGCGGGAGTACGCGGGCTGCGCCCCGAGGAGACCCGGTACGAGGGGTCGGCGGAGAACCTGCCAGGCCTGTGGGTGGCGGTGCGCGCCGCCGTAAGGCGGGTGGTCGACGAGGTGAGCCTCGCCGAGATCGTCAGCGGCCGGCTGCCCGCCCACGTGCGCAAGCTCACCGCCCTGCCCGACGCCTGGGAACCGCGCTGACTCCAGCGGCCGTCCTCAGCGGCCGAAGAGCCTGCCCAGCCAGGTGAGCTGTTCGACCTGCTGGTGCGCCGTACCGCCCTCGTGGTCGTTGAACTCGTACACGCGCACCTCCTTGTCACCGCCGTACCTGTGGTAGGCGGCGAAGCAGGTCGAGGGCGGGCAGGTCCGGTCCATCATGGCGATGGAGAACAGCGCGGGCGCGGTGGCGCGGGGCGCGAGCACCGCGGCGTCGACGTACGACAGGGTGCGGAACACCTGGCCAGCCCGGTCGCGGTACAGGGCGAGGTATTCGGTGATCTCGCCGTACGGGCCCGCCCCGGCGACCTGGACGCCGCGCCGGAAGTCGCAGAGGAAGGGCACGTCGGGCATGGCCGCCGCCACGCCGGGAGCCAGCGCTGCCACCGCCAGCGAGAGGCCGCCGCCCTGACTGATGCCGGTGACGGCGACCCGGTCGGCGTCGATGGCGGGATGGTCACCGGCGGCCTGGGCGAACCGGACCGCGTCGGTGATCAGCCTGCGGTAGTAGAAGTCGTCAGGGCTGGCGACGCCCCGGGTCAGGAAGCCCGGGACGGTTCCCGCCGGATACCGGTCCGGGTCGGCGGTGGCACCGGGCGCGGCGCTCCAGCCCTGACCCCGGGTATCCATGATCAGGTGAGCGAACCCCGCCGCGGCCCAGAACAGCTTCTCGTGGGGCAGGCCACGGCCCCGGCCGTACCCGAGGTACTCGACGACGCACGGCAACGGTCCGGTGGCGTCCGCCGGCAGGTGCAGCCAACCGTGCACGGGCTCGCCACCGTAGCCGGCGACGGTGACCGCGTGGGTGCGGATCTGGGTCAGGCCCGTCTCGACGGGCTCGTACGTCGCCGCCACGGGTTCGTCGGCGCGCAGCGTCCGCCCCCAGAAGGCGTCCAGGTCCTCCGGAACAGCCAGTTCGGGTCGGTACGCCCAGCACTCGGCGAGGGTGAGATCGCTCAGAGCCACAGCACGGCCTCCGTGACAGCAGGGTTGTCGGTTGGTGTGGGGGGTGCCCTACCGGGCGTTGGCCATCGCCGAGGCGAACCAGCCGGTGATGGTGGTGGGGTGGGTGATCGCCGTACCCACGACCACCGACCACGCCCCGGCCCGCAGCGCCTGCGCCGCCTGGACCGGGGTGTGGATCCGGCCCTCCGCGATCACCGGCACGTCGACGGTGGCGGCGAGGCGGGCGACCAGGTCCAGGTCGGGTCCGGGCTGCTTGGTGGTGTACGCGGTGTAGCCGGCCAGGGTGGTGCCGACCAGGTCGGCGCCCGCCGCGGCGGCGGCGATCCCCTCGGCGAGGGTGGAGCAGTCCGCCATCACCAGCGCCCCGGTCAGTTGGTGGACGGCGTCGATTGTCTCGCGCAGGCTTCGACCGTCCGGCCGGGGCCGCGCGGTGGCGTCGAGCGCGACGACGTGCGCACCGGCCCGGGCCACCGACAGCGCGTGCTCAAGCGTGGGGGTGATGAAGACGTCGTCGTCCCCGTCCTTCCACAGCCCGATCAGCGGCAGGTCGACCGCCTCCCGGATGGCCGCGATGTCCGCCAGACCCTGGGCGCGGATGCCTGCGGCTCCGCCCTTGGCGGCGGCGAGAGCCACCCGGCGCATCGTGTCCGGGGTGCGCATCGGCTCACCCGGGTACGCCTGGCAGGAGACGACCAGACGGTGGCGGAGCCCTTCGATCAACGGGTTCATGAGATGCCCTTCCAGGCGAGTGTGGCGGCGCCGAGAAGTGGGGCGTCCGAGCCGAGAGTGGAGGCCAGCACGGGCACGTCGTCCAGGCTGGGCAGTGTCTCCCGGCGCACGGCGTCCCGCAGCGCCTGCCACCAGAGGTCGCCGAGGCCGGCGACCCCGCCGCCGATCACGACGGCGCCGGGGTCGAGCATGTTGACAAGTCCGCCGACCGCCGAGCCGACGGCGGCCCCGCCCAGCAGGATCACCTCCCGGGCCGTGTCGTCGCCGTCCGCCGCCCGGGCGGCCACCGACCGCAGGTCGTCGACCCGCCGGCCGGTACGCCGCACGTACTCCTCGGTGAGGCCGGGCCCGGAGGCGATCGCCTCCAGGTGACCCTGCCCGCCGCAGGTGCAGGGCAACTGCCCGGCGTACGGCGAGGGTTGGTGGCCGGCGTGGCCGGCCGTCGAGTGGGCGCCGGTGAGCACGGCGCCGTCGATGACGAACGAGGCGCCGATGCCGGTGCCGACCGCGATGAAGAGCGTCGTCCCGTAGCCGGCCGCGACGCCGTGCCGCGCCTCACCGAGGGCGTGCGCGTGCACGTCGTTGATGACCGACACGGGTACGCCCAACTGCTCCCGCAGTCGTCCACTGAGGTCCGTGCCGCCCCAACCGGTGAGGGCGTCGGTGGCCGAGAGCACCCGACCCGTCAGATGGTCGATCACGCCGGCGCTGCCGACGCCGAGGGCGCCGACGGGTGCCCCCGTCACCCTCGCCCGCAGACGATCGACGAGATCCGCGGCGGTGTCGAGGATGGCGGTCGCCCCGGCGCGGCCGGGGGTCGCGGCGGTGAGCCTGTCGACGACCTCGCCGTCGCGCGTCACGATGGCGGCAGCCGTCTTGGTGCCCCCGATGTCGAGCGCGGCGACGACCGGGGGCGTGCGTACCGTGGGCATGGCTAGACGAGCCCCGCCAGTTCCAGGTGGCCCCGCACCCGCGCCGTCTCGTCGGCGTCGAGCGGTCGCAGGGGCAGCGACACGGCGTTGCTGTCGATGACACCGAGCAGGGTCAGGGCCGTCTTGAACGCGCCCACGCCCCGGGTGGCCCCGGCCGCCGTCGCCGGATCGGCCGCGTCGACGATCCGGAACAGCCGGGTCAGGCGGTCCTGCTCCGCGCGGGCGGCATTCCAGTCGCCGCCGACGCAGGCCCGGTGCAGGCGCACATAACCCTCCGGGTCCACGTTGCCCAATCCGGGGACCGAACCGGAGGCGCCGGCGAGCATCATCCCGTCGACCACCACCTCGTGGCCGGTCAACAGGCTGAAGCCGGAGTCCGGCGCACGGTCCGCGATCGCCAGCACCAACTGGCGGAAGGAGACGTCGTCGCCGCTGGAGTCCTTCACGCCGGCGAGGACGCCGTCCGCGGCGAGCCGGCTCAGCAGATCCGGGGAGAGCTTGGTGTGCACGCAGACCGGGATGTCGTACGCGAGCAGGGGCAGCTCGACCGACGCGGCGAGCGACCTGAAGTGCCGCTCGACCTCGTGCGGGCCGACGATGGCGTAGAAGGGAGCGGTGGCCACCAGGCCGTCCGCGCCCAGACGCGTCGACGCCTCGGCCCGGTCGAGGACGCGGCGGGTGGTCGGCTCGATGCAGCCGGCGATGACCGGTACGGCGCCACCGACGGTCTTCACCACGGTCTCCAGGGCCTGGTCCCGCTGGCTGTCGGTGAGGAACACGGTCTCACCGGAGCTGCCGAGGGCGAAGATGCCGTCGACGCCTGCGGCGAGCATCCGCTCGACGAGCCGCTCCAGGGAGGCGACGTCGACCGCACCCTCCTCGGTCAGGGGGGTGACGACCGGCGGCACGACTCCGGCGAACCGCGGGGCAGGGGTGGTCACGCTGTCTCCTCGACATGTAGGGGGGTGGTACGGCCGGTCGACGCTCTGGCGAGCTCGACCAGCTCCGCGTTGCTGGATCCAGCGGGTACGGGGTGGTAGCACCGGAACTCGTGGAAGCCGGCACCGCCGCCGCCCGGCGTGGGTGGTGGCATCTCGATGGCGCAACCGTCGGTGGCCTTCCAGCAGCGGGTGCGGAACGGGCAGCCGGTGGGCGGCCGAGTCGCCAGCGGGACGGGGCCGACGAGCGGGATGGGGTCCAGCGGTGAGAGCAGACCCGGCGTGGCGGAGAAGAGCGCCCGGGTGTACGGGTGCTGCGCGACCTCGGGGAGGCCGGCGGCCGGTGTCTGCTCCACGATCCGGCCCAGGTACATGGTGACCACCCGGTCACTGATCCGCTTGACCGTCTGGATGTCGTGCGACACGAAGACCATGGCCAGTCCGAGGCGCTCCTTGAGGTCCAGGAGCAGGTTGAGGATCTGCGCCCGTACCGACACGTCCAGGGCGCTCGTGGGCTCGTCGGCGATGACCAGCCCCGGCTCCAGGGCCAGGGCACGCGCGATCGACACCCGCTGGCGTTGACCGCCGGAGAGCTGGCTCGGCAGAACGTCGGCGACCGACCGGGGCAGGCCCACCAGGTTCATGAGCTCGGACACCCGCTCCTCACGCTCCCTGCGGGTGCCGCGACGGTGCACGTCGAGCGGGTCGCGCAGGATGTCCCGGACCGGCATGCGCCGGTTCAGCGAGGTGGCCGGATCCTGGAAGATCATGCCGACGCCGGCACCGATGTGCAGCCGGCGTTCCGCCGCGTTCATCGACCAGACGTCCTTGCCGGCGAAGGCGACGGTGCCGCTCGTCGGCCGCTGCAGACCCACGAGCACCTTGGCCATCGTGGACTTGCCGCAGCCGGACTCGCCGACGACACCGATTGTCTCGCCGGCGCGAACGGTCAGGTCCGCGCCGGTCAGGGCGTACACCCGCTCGCGGCTGAACAGGCCGCCCCCGCGGGTGCGGTGGACCACGTGCACGTCGCGCAGCTCGACGATCGACTGGTGTGGGACTGACGCGCTCATCGGGCCAGCTCCTCTTCCCTGACGGTGACGGCCGGGTGGTGGCAGGCGTACCGGTGGGCGGCGACGCCCTCCAGGCGGGGCGTCTCCTCCCGGCAGACCTCGGTGGCCATGGGGCAGCGGTCGGCGAACCGGCAGCCCGCCGGGAAGTCGGCGGGCGACGGCACCACTCCGCGGATCTGGGTGAGCCGCTCCGCGCCGGCCTCGAGGGAGAGCACGGAACCGAGGAGGCCACGGGCGTAGTGGTGCGCCGGCGCCCCGACCACGTCGGCGGTGACACCGCTCTCGACGATCTGCCCGCCGTACATCACCACGACGCGGTCCGCGACGTCGCTGACCAGCGCCAGGTCGTGACTGACCAGGATCAGCGCGAAGCCCAGCTGGCCGCGCAGCCGCAGCAGCAACTCCATGACCTGCGCCTGGACCGTGACGTCGAGCGCGGTGGTCGGCTCGTCGGCGATGATCAGGCGCGGGTCCCGGGACAGGGCCATCGCGATCACCACGCGCTGCCGCTGCCCACCGGAGAGCTCGTGCGGGTACGCGGACAGGGTGCGCTGCGCGTCCAGGCCCACGAGTTCCATCAGCTCCTCGGCGGACCGGGTGCCGCCACGGCTGATCATCTGGGCGAGCTGGGGACCGATGCGCAGTGAGGGGTTCAGGGCCGACAGGGCGTCCTGGTAGATCATCGCGATCTCGCGCCCCATCAGCGCACGGCGCCGCTTCGTGCTCATCGTGAGCAGGTCGCTGCCCGCGAAGCGGACCTCGCCGCGTACCCGGGCGCCCTTCGGGAGCAGACCCATCACGGCGAGCGACGTCAGGGACTTGCCGGAGCCGGACTCCCCCACCAGGCCCAGGACCTCGCCGGGGCGGACGTCGAAGGTCAGGTCGTCGACGATGTCGACGCCCCGGTGACGTCCCTCGAACCCGATCGACAGGTTCCGGACCTCCAGGACGGGCTCACCCTGCGGGAGCGGACGGGCCCGCTCGCGCAGTCGCTGCGCCGCCTCGGGCAGGCCGGGCAGCTGCACCACCTCACCGGAGCCGGGCTGCGCCTCCTCCTGCGCGTCGCCGGCCTTCGTGGTGGTGGCCCGCCGCGCCGCCGGGGCGGCCCAGGCGTCGGACATGCCCTCGGAGAGCACGTTCAGGGCGAGCACCGTCAACAGGATCAGCAGGCCGGGGAAGAACGTGGCCCACCAGCCACCGATCTGGACCATCTCCTTGCCGAAGGCGATGACCGAACCCCACGAGGAGGCTGCCTCCTGGGGCGCCAGCCCGCCGCCGATGAAGGAGAGGGACGCCTCGAACACGATCGAGTCGGCCACCATGACGGTGGTGAACACGAGGATCGGGGCGGCGCAGTTGCGCAGGATGTGCCGCCAGAGGATGTGCGGTCGTCGGGCGCCGATGATCCTTTCGGCGGCGACGTAGTCCTCCCGATACTGCGACAGCACGTTGGCGCGCACGATACGGGCGATCTGGGGAACGAAGACGAAACCGATAGCGACGACGAGAACGAGAAGGCTGTTCTTGCCGAACGAGATGATCAGCAGGGCGGAGAGGACGATGGCGGGGAATGCCATGACGACGTCGAGGCACCGCATCACCACCTCGTCGACCGCCGGCCGACTGGTTCCGGCAAGCGCGCCCAGGATCGCGCCGACCACCAGGGCGATGCCGGCGGCGCCGAAGCCCACGATCAACGAGCGTCGGGTGCCGGCGACCAGCCGCGAGAACACGTCGCGGCCGAGCTTGTCCAGGCCGAACCAGTAGTCGCCGTTCGGGCCGGTCAGCGCGGGGCCGAGCCCGGCCTGCGCGGGGTCGTGCCGCAGGAGCAGCGGCGCGAAGATGCCCACCACGACGATGAGCAGGACGAAGCTCAGTGCGATCCGGGCCGTGAGGCCGAGCCGTTTGAAGGCGATGCCGGGAGCCGACAGCCGGGCGGTGAGTGTTCGACGCATCAGTGGGCTCCGCGCAGTCGGGGGTTGGCGAAGAGGTAGAGGATGTCGACCACCAGGTTCACGAAGACGAAGCAGATGGCGATCGTCAGCACGGTCCCCTGCGCGAGCGCGGTGTCGTTCTGCTGCACCGCGCTCATGATCTGGGTGCCCATGCCGGGCAGCGAGAAGATGGCCTCGATGACGACGGTGCCGCCCAGCAGGTAGCCGATCCGCAGGCCCAGCACGGTGAGCGGGTTGACAAGCGCGTTGCGCAGCACGTTGCGTCCGACCACCACACGGGGTGGCAGTCCAGCGCCGATCGCCGTGCGCACGTAGTCCTTGTCGAGTTCCTCGACCATCGACGTCCGAACGATTCTGGCAAGTGAGCAGCCGACCGGCACGGCGAGAGCAAGCGCGGGCATGGCGAGGGACTGGAGCCAGAGGGAGAACGAGTCACCGGGGTTGACGTATCCGCCGGTCGGGAAGACGGGGCGGCGGACCGACAGCTCCTGGATCAGCAGCAGGGCCAGCCAGAACGACGGCATGGCGATACCGGCCATCGAGACGAACCGGATGATTTGGTCGGGCCAGCGGTCGCGGTACAGCGCGGCGGGGATGCCGAGGCCCAGTGCGATGACCAACGCACCGACGATCCCGAGGGCCGTCAGCTGGATCGTCAGCGGCAGCGCGGTGGCGATCTTGTCGGCGACCGGGACGGACGGCGGGAAGGTCACGCCGAGATCGCCCCGGAGCAGGTCACCAAGGAAGTGCAGGTACCGCAGGGGCAGGGGGTCGTCCAGGCCGTTGGCGGCCTTGAACGCGGCCACCTGCGCGGGGGTCGCCTGATCGCCGAGGACGGACAGCGCGGGATCGATCGGGGAGAACTGCATGATCACGAACACGAAGATCGTGATGCCCAGCACCAGGGGTATCAGTGTCAGGAGTCGTCGCGCGACCAGACTCAGAACGCTCAGCATGGTGTCTTTCTCTCGTCGAGGGCCGCCGGGGCGTCCCGCCCAGCCCGAGGGACAGGGGCTGGGCGGGACGCGCAGGGGCCAGGGTGGGGCCCCCGAGGCGGGCTCAGCCCTTTCGGCTGGTGCCCAGGAAGTACAGGCCTGTGGTCGCCGCGCCCGAGAAGCCGTCGAGCTTCGACGGGTCGTACGCGGTGACGACCTTGGTGTGCAGGATCGGGTACAGGGGGGCCTCGTCGGCAACCTTGTCCAGGGCCTGCTTCCACAGCGCCTTGCGGGCCGCCTCGTCGGAGGTCTGCGCCGCCTTGTCCAGCAGGTCAGCCATGGCCTTGCGGTCCGCGGCGTTCCAGCGGTACCGCTGGCCCGGCCAGGTCTCGCCGTAGTAGAACCAGCGCATCAGCAGGTCGGTGTCGACGCCGAAGACGCTCGGGTCGCCGGTGGCCATCAGCACCCGGAAGGTGTTCTTCGGAACGACGTCGCCGTAGATGGCCGACGAGGGCACCGTGTTGAGGCTGGCGTTGACGCCGATCTTCTTCCACTGCTCGATGACCAGCGGGGCGACATCCTTGACGACCGAGTTGTCGGTGGTGTCGAGCTGGAACGTCAGATTGGTGACGCCGGCCTCCTGGAGCAGTGCCTTGGCCTTGTCCAGGTTGTAGTCGTAGACGGTGGCGGCCTTCTGGTAGTCCTTGTTGCCCTCGTCCAGGTAGCTCGTCGCCGGCGTGCCGTAGCCGTTGAGCGCGGTCTTGATGACCGAGTCCTTGTCGATCGCGTAGTGCAGAGCCTGGCGTACGCGCTTGTCGTTGAACGGCGCCGCGGACGAGTTGAACATGAGGAAGACCTGGTTGAAGGCCTGCTTCGCCTCGACTGTGTACTTGCCCTTGAGCGAGTCGACGTTCAGGTACGGCACCGACTCGATGGCCTGGACACGGCCGCCCTGAAGGTCGGACACCCGGGCCGAAGCCTCCGAGGTGGTGTTCCAGGTCATCGTCTCGACCTTGGCCGCACGCGAGCCGTTGTAGTTCGGGTTCTTGCTGAGCTTGACGCCCGACTCCTTGGACGCGCTGTCCAACTTGAACGGACCGGAGCCGATCGGCGCCGTGTCGAACGTCTTCGACGCGGCCACGTCCGCGGTCTTCGCCTTCGGCAGGATCTTGATCACGGAGATCCGCTCGGAGAACAGGGCGAACGGGTACTTCAGCTTGAACTCGACTGTCGTCGCGTCCTTCACGGTCACCGAGTCGATGAACGACACGAATCCACGCATCAGCGGCGGGGCCTTGGGGTCCGCCGGCTTCAGCACGCGCTCGAAGGACCAGGCGACGTCCTCGGCGGTGACGGGGGTGCCGTCGGAGAACTTCGCGCCGTCCCGCACGCCCACGGTGTAGCTGAGCCCGTCGGCGCTGGCTACCGGGTCTTCCTTGGCCAGGGCCCGGTAGGGTTCCCGGGTGACCGGGTCCAGATCGACGAGACCTTCGAAGATGTGCTGGTTGACCGCCGTCGCGACCGCCGACGAGGCGTTCGCGGGGTCGAAACCGCTGGAGAGGGTGAACGCCAGAGTGGTCTCGATCGAGGTCGCACCCCCGTTACCGCCCTCGACGGCGTTTGTCGAGGCGGGGCCGCCACTGCACGCGACAAGCCCGAGTGCGAGGGTTGCCGCGGTGGATGCGACGGCCAACGAGCGGAACCGGCGCGGGGGGAAGCGCCGACTCTCCTGTGGCTCAACGGTGGTGCTCACGTAGCTGCCTCCATAGGCTCTTCATGCGCTTGCGTCACCGCTCGCGCCGAGGGATTCGAAGGTAATGGGGTCTGACGTCAGACATCTGATGCCGATATGGTGAGCGTGTCAGATCCGTGAACGAAGGGCAAGTGGCAGATGACGACCATTGACGCGTCCCCGCTACGCGGTGCGGAGCGCCCGGGTCCCCGCCGGCAGGAGGTGGCGACCAAGATCAAGGAGTACATTCTTCGTAATCGCCTCAAGCCCGGAGACATCCTGCCCACCGAGGCGGAGCTGTGCGAGGCGGTCGGCGCGAGCCGCTCGAGCATCCGCGAGGCCGTCAAGATCCTCTCCGCCCTTGACATCGTCGAGGTGCGGCACGGTCACGGCACCTTCGTCGGCCGCATGTCCCTCGCCGCGCTCGTGGAGAGCCTGGCCTTCCGCGGCCTGCTCAGCGGCGAGAAGGACCACCACGTCCTGGGCCAGGTCGTCGACGTCCGGCAGACCCTCGAACAGGGGCTGGCCGCTCAGGTCATCGCCGTCCTCGACAGCGAGCACCGGACCGCCCTCACCGCTCTCGCCGACGAGATGGAGAACCTGGCCTCCCAGGGCATGGACTTCCTCGACGTCGACAGGGCCTTCCACGTGAAGCTGCTGGAGCCCCTCGGCAACGACCTGATCCTCCAGCTGACCGAGGCGTTCTGGCAGGTACAGGCCATCGTCGCTCCCACGCTGCGCACCGAGCAGGAGGACCGGTTGATCACCGCCCAGCGGCATCGGGCGATTGTGGACGCGGTCGCGGCCGGCAACGTGGAGGGCCTGCAGGCCGCCATCGCCGAGCACTACGCGCCCATCCGGGCGAGCATCGCCCGCGTCGTACAGGCCTGACCCGCCGCGATCACCACCCACCGTGCCGCTGACGGTTGAGCTGCTCCGAGAGTCGGACGGCGATGCCGGCCAGCGGCCACGGCCGGTCACCACCCGGCACCCATCGGCTGGGCGACCGACGCCCGGCACGCTGTCATCACTCACACCAACAGCTGATAGACGCGCGCGGCGGT
This sequence comes from Micromonospora sp. NPDC000663, assembly GCF_042898105.1. Classification (NCBI taxonomy): domain Bacteria; kingdom Bacillati; phylum Actinomycetota; class Actinomycetes; order Micromonosporales; family Micromonosporaceae; genus Micromonospora; species Micromonospora sp. NPDC000663. Next base: position 1,330,776 of record NZ_JBIAYR010000001.1, on the reverse strand, counting down.
GCCTCCGAAGATCGCCTGGCTGGCCGCCTCGGACAGCGGCGGCAACGCCTGGTGCAGCGCGGCCCGGATCCGGCCGTAGCTACCCGCGAGCAGGCACACCAGCCAGTCGGAGCTGAACATCAAACGCTCCGCCCGAATCGGACGATCACTGCCGCGGCCCGGGCCGCGGCGGGGCAACTGGTCCACCCGAACGACCAGATCGAAGGCCAGCCCGGCCGTCGCGACGACACGACGGCGCGCATCGACGGTCAGCGGGCGGCTCCCACGTAGAGGCCGCACCATAGCTCCGTATACATCATATGTTTTTGGAGACCATAGCTCTGACATCAGATGTCTAACATGTGTCGATGCCCAAAACAATAGGCCGGATGACCTGTTGTTCCATCGCCGTACGTGACGATCTTGCCGACAGGCAGCGCGAGCAGGAACTTAGGTTCGCGCCATTGACAAAAATATACATCCCACGTTAACTGCCGTGGCATAGAGGAGGCCCTATGTCTGTCACCGGCGGTATCCGGACGATCCTGCGCACCGCGACAGTGGCCCTTCTGGTGGCCGCGTCCCTGACACCCGTGTCCACCAGCCCAGCCGCAGCCGCCGCCGACCCGAAACTCGCGCTCTGGTACGACGAACCGGCCGCCAACTGGGAGAGCAACGCGCTGCCGCTGGGCAACGGCGCGCTCGGCGCCATGGTCTTCGGTGGCATCCAGACCGAACACCTCCAGCTCAACGAGAAGACGCTGTGGACGGGCGGGCCCGGCACGACCGGATACCACCACGGCAACTGGACAGCGCCACGGCCCGGAGCCCTCGCCGGGGTGCGGGCGCAGATCGACCGGGACACCCGGATGGCACCCGGCGCGGTCGCCACCGCGCTCGGCCAGCCGGCGACCGGATTCGGCTCGTACCAGAACCTGGCCGACATGTACCTCGACATGTCCGGCACACCCGCCACGGTGAGCGGCTACCGACGTGAACTGGACCTCGCCGAGGCCACCGCCCGCGTCGGGTACGCCCACGGCGGGGTGACCTACCAGCGCGAGTACGTCGCCAGCCACCCCGGCAACGTGATCGTCGCCCGGCTGTCGGCAAGCCAGACCGGGAAGATCTCCTTCGTCCTGCGCGCCGTCCCGGCCCAGCCCGGCAGCACCGTCACCGTGGCGAACGGCCGGATCACCGTACGGGGCACGCTGCCCGGCAACGGGCTGATCCACGAGACCCAGTACCGGGTGGTGACCACCGGTGGCACCCGGACCGACGGCACCGACCGGATCACCGTCGCCGGCGCCGACTCGGCTCTCGTCGTGCTGTCCGCCGCGACGTCGTACGCCGACACCTACCCCACCTATCGCGGCGCCGACCCCCACGCCCGGGTGACCCAGGCGGTCGACGGCGCGGCGACCAAGACGTGGGCGGCCCTGCGGGCGGCACACCTGGCCGACTACCAGAAGCTCTTCGACCGCGTCCGGCTCGACGTGGGCGGGCAGATGCCGAACATCCCCACCGACGACCTGCGGTCGGCCTACACCGGCGCCGCCGGACGGGCCCAGGACCGCGCGCTGGAGTCGCTGTACTTCTCCTTCGGCAGGTACCTGCTCATCGCGTCGTCACGCGGCGGGTCGCTGCCGGCCAACCTCCAGGGCGTCTGGAACAACTCCAACAGCCCGCCCTGGCAGGCCGACTACCACACGAACGTCAACGTCCAGATGAACTACTGGCCGGCGGAGATCACGAACCTGTCCGAGACGGCCACGCCGCTGTTCGACTTCATCGAGGCCCTGCGGGCGCCCGGCCGGGCCACCGCGCAGAGCATCTACGGTACGACCGGCTGGGTCACCCACCTCAGCACCAACCCGTACGGCTTCACCGGCGTCCAGGACTGGGCCACCGCCTTCTGGTTCCCGGAGGCGGCCGCCTGGCTGTGCCAGCACCTCTACGAGCACTACCGCTTCACCCGTGACACGACGTTCCTGCGCGACCAGGCGTACCCGGCGATGAAGGAGGCCGCCGAGTTCTGGCGGGCCAACCTGCACGTCGACCCGCGCGACGGCAAGCTGGTCGTCTCGCCCAGCTACTCACCCGAGCAGGGTGACTTCTCGGCCGGCGCGTCGATGAGCGAGCAGATCGTGTGGGATCTGCTGACCAGCACCATCGAGGCGAGCACCACGCTCGGCGTCGACGCCACCCTGCGCGCCCAGTGGCAGACCACGCTGAGCAAACTCGACACCGGTCTGCGGGTCGGCTCCTGGGGCCAGTTGCAGGAGTGGAAGGCGGACTGGGACAGCCCGACGAACGACCACCGGCACGTCTCGCACCTGTACGCCCTGCACCCGGGCCGGCAGATAGCACCGTCGACCACCCCTGCCCTCGCCGACGCCGCCAAGGTGTCCCTCACGGCACGCGGCGACGGTGGCACCGGCTGGAGCAAGGCCTGGAAGATCAATTTCTGGGCCCGGCTGCTCGACGGCGACCACGCCCACAAGATGCTCGCCGAGCAGCTCAAGAGCAGCACCCTCGCCAACCTGTTCGACACCCACCCGCCGTTCCAGATCGACGGCAACTTCGGAGCCACCGCCGGCGTCGCGGAGATGCTGTTGCAGAGCCAGACCGGCGTCGTGGACGTCCTGCCCGCCGTACCGGCGGCCTGGCCCACCGGCTCGGTCAGCGGCCTGCGGGCACGCGGCAACGTGACAGTGGACGCCGAGTGGCGCAACCGGCTTGCCAGCCGGATCACGCTCACCGCCGGCAGCAGCGGCACCCTCACCGTCCGGAACCCGATGCTGGCCACCGCGTCGCTTGTGGACCTGACCACCAACCAGACCGTGCCGGTGACGCGCACTGGTGACCGGGTGACGTTCACGGCCGAGGCCGGGCACCGCTACCAGGCCGTCTCCACGGCCGCGACAGGCACGATCGCCGGAGTCGCGAGTGGGCGCTGTGTCGACGTACCGGGGGCGGCCACCGCCGACGGCACCGCCCTGATCCTCTGGGACTGCACCGCAGCGGCCAACCAGATCTGGACCCGCGAGGCCGACACCCCCATCCGCAACCGGGGCAAGTGCCTCACCGCCGCCAGCACCGCCAACGGCGCCGCCGCCACCATCGCCACCTGCGGCACCGCCACCAACCAACGCTGGACCTACGACACCACCGCGAAAACACTGCGCAACCAGGCAACAGGCACCTGCCTCGACGCCAACGGCGGCGGCACCGCCAACAACACCGCACTCATCCTCTGGCCCTGCACCACAGCCACCAACCAGCAGTGGCTGATGTAGCACCCGTTCACGCCACCGCACCGCCCCTCCCTGCCCCGCTCTCGGAGAGGACACCCATGCCCCCCACCCTGCGCCGCCCCCGCCCGCGCGCGAGCGGGGCCGCACTGGCCGCCCTGGCCCTGCTCGCCAACTGCCTGATCCAACTCACCCCACCGGCAGCGCCGGCCAGCGCGGCACCGGGGGACGGCACGATCACTGGCGTGGCCAGTGGCCGCTGCGTCGACGTGCCCGGCGGTGCCACCACCGACGGCACCGCCCTGATCCTCTGGGACTGCACCGCAGCGGCCAACCAGATCTGGACCCGCGAGGCCGACACCACCATCCGCAACCGGGGCAAGTGCCTCACCGCCGCCAGCACCGCCAACGGCGCCGCCGCCACCATCGCCACCTGCGGCACCGCCACCAACCAACGCTGGACCTACGACACCACCACGAAAACACTGCGCAACCAGGCAACAGGCACCTGCCTCGACGCCAACGGCGGCGGCACCGCCAACAACACCGCACTCATCCTCTGGCCCTGCACCACCGCCACCAACCAGCAGTGGCGGGTCTCCGCCGCCGACTACCAACCGCTGCTCGACGTCGGCTTCAGCGGCACCTTCACCTCCACCACCGGCTACACGCCGTCTACCGGCGAACTGGTGGACGGGCAGCTCACCCGGCTGGCCGGCAGCGAGACGATCGGCGGTACATCGATCACGCTCACCGGCGGGGGCACCGGCATCGGGTTCACCCCGCGGATCCCGGTGACAGGCACCAAGTACGTCAACCGGAGCCTGCTGGCCGAGGCGGTGGTACGCCGCCAGAGCGGCGCCACCCTGAGCTTCGACACCGTGCTCAGCCTCGCCGGCGGCGGCTACTACCGCTACGCCAACGGCTCGCAGACCACCACCGAGTTCGGCATGTACGGGCCGGACGCGCCGTACCACGACACCCGCCAGGGCGGACCGGACCTGCCCGCCACGCAGGACACCCACGTGGCGTTGGCCTACGAATACGTGAGCGACTCGGCGGCCCGGCTCGTCGCGTACGTCAACGGCTGCCAGGTGGGCACCACGGTCACCACACCCGTCGCCGCGGCCAACGCGTCGCAGGGTCTGCTGACCTTCGGCAACGACGCCGGCACCCGGAACCGGGGCTGGCACGGCACTGTGGACGCCATCGCCCTGGCGACGATGACCGGCGCCGCCGGTCCGGCCGACTTCCAACTCGACGCGCCGGTCTGCGGGGGCACCCCACCGCCGCCGGGCTGCGCGGGCAACCCCGGCACCAGCGGCCCGGTCACCCCGGCCACCGTCATCACCGTCGACAGGTGCGACACGGTCGACCGGATCCGGCAGAAGGCCGCGCAGGTCGTGCCGTCAGCCGCCCAACTCGCCTGGCAACAGCGGGAGCTGACGGCGTTCCTGCACTACGGCATGAACACCTTCACCGACGTCGAGTGGGGCAGCGGGAACGAGGATCCGGCCCTGTTCAACCCGACGACAGTCAACCCCGCGCAGTGGATGGACGTCCTCAAGCGCAACGGGTTCAAGCAGGTCATCCTCACCGTCAAGCACCACGACGGGTTCCTGCTCTACCCGTCGCGCTACAGCACCCACTCGGTCCGCAGCAGCCCCTGGTGGGGTCGGACCAGCCAGGGCGACATCCTGCGGGCCACTGTCGACGCCGCCCGCGCCGCAGGCCTGGCCGTCGGCTTCTACCTCTCCCCCGCCGACGGCGCGGAGATCCCCGGCCGGCGCGGAGGCGACCGGTTCGGCAACGGCAGCGCCAAGCGGGCGGTGACCATCCCGACGCTCGTCGCCGGTGACACCCGCACCCCGACCCAGACGTACGCGTACCAGGCCGACGACTACAACGCCTACTTCCTCAACCAGCTCTACGAACTGCTCACCGAGTACGGGCCGATGGCCGAGGTGTGGTTCGACGGCGCGAACCCGTACACCGCGTACCCGCAGCCGTACCAGGTCGGTGACTGGTACCGGCTGATCCGGGCGCTGCAACCGAACGCCACTATCGCGATCAACGGACCGGACGTGCGCTGGGTCGGCTCGGAGTCCGGGGCGTTCCGGGCCGACGAGTGGAGCGCGCTGCCGTTCAAGGGCACCGATCCCGGCGCGCTGAACCGCGACGACGACATGCTCGCCGGTGCCGGTTCCGGCGACCTGGGTTCCGGTGCGCTGATCGGCCGCAACCTGGGGACGATCACCTACCTGTCGTGGTATCCGGCCGAGGCGGACGTCTCGATCCGGCCCGGCTGGTTCTGGCACTCCGGCCAGAACGGCTCGGTCAAACAACCGGCCGCGCTCATGCAGCTCTACGAGAACGCGGTGGGCCGCAACGCCAACCTGCTGCTCAACGTGCCGCCCAACCGCGCCGGCGTGATCGACGCGCCGGACGTCACAGCCCTCGACGGGTTCGGCACCGCGCAACGCGCCAGGTACGGCCGGGAGTTGTTCGCCAAGGCGGGAGCGACAGGCACCCACGCCGCCCTCACCGACGCGGCCCTGGGCACCTACTGGTCGCCGGCGAACGGGGCCACCACCGGCGCGGTCGAGCTGACCGCCTGCCGGGCCCGCACGTTCGACCGGGTCCTGGTGCAGGAGTCGGTCGGCAACGGCCAGCGCGTCGAGGCGTTCGCCGTGGACGCCTGGATCAACGGCGGCTGGCAACAGGTCGCCTCCGCCGGGACGGTCGGCTACAAGCGGATCGTTCCGCTCTCCACCGCCGTGACCAGCGACCGGCTGCGGCTGCGGGTCACCGCCGCGCGCGGCGTACCGCAGGTCGCGACGCTCACCGCGTACGCGACCGACAGCACCGCCAACCCGGCGTCCTGCTGATCTCCAGCCCCTTCCCGAGAGGAACGGTTCATGCGTCTTCGAGGTATCAGCGTCACCGGAGCGGTGGGAGCACTTGCCGCCGCACTGCTGACCGTGCCCGCCACGCCGGCCTCTGCCGTGCCGGGTGACCTACAGGTGATCCCGGCGCTCAGGCAGTGGACGGCGGGCACCGGCAGCTACACGTTCGGTGCCGCGACCCGCATCGTCGTCGACCCCACGTACACCACCCAGCTCAACGACGACGCGGCCACCTTCGCGGCCGACCTGCGGGACCTGACCGGACGCACGGTGCCGGTCGCCACCGGGAGCGCGGCTGCCGGCGACATCCGGTTGACCCTGGGTGGCAGCCAGCCCGCCGAGGGCTACACCATGACTGTCGGATCGAGCATCTCCATCCAGGGCTCCACCGACGCGGGCGCCTTCTACGGGACCAGGACGGTGCTGCAACTGCTCAAGCAGTCCACGAGCGTGCCCGCCGGCACCACCACCGACGCTCCCACCAAGTCCGAACGCGGTCTGATGGTGGACGTGGGCCGCAAGTACTTCACAGTCGACTGGCTCCGCCGGCACGTCAAGGAACTCGCCTACCTGAAGATGAACCGGTTGCACCTGCACCTGTCCGACACGTTCGGATTCCGGCTGGAGAGCACCACCCACCCGGAGGTGATGTCGCAGCAGTACTACACCAAGCAGGAGATCCGCGACCTGATCGCCCTCGCCGCCAGGTACCACATCGAGGTGATCCCCGAGATCGACATGCCGGGCCACATGAACGTCATCCTGGCCAACCATCCGGAACTCCAACTCGCCGACACCAACGGCAACCGCAACCCCTACTACCTCGACCTGTCCAAGCCGGGCGCGTACACCCTCACCCGGGACCTCATCACCGAGTTCCTGCCGCTCTTCCCCGGCCGGTACTGGCACATCGGCGCGGACGAGTACGTCGGCAACTACGCCGCCTACCCGCAGCTGCTGACGTACGCCCGCGCCACGTACGGGCCGAACGCCATCGCGAAGGACGCCTACTACGGCTTCATCAACTGGGCCAACGACATCGTGCGCGCCGGTGGCAAGACGACGCGCATGTGGAACGACGGGATCGGCACCGACGGCACCATCCGGCCGGCCTCGAACATCCACGTCGAGGTCTGGTACAACTACGGCATCACCCCGCAGGCCCTGGTGGACCGGGGGCACACCATCTCCAACCAGGCGTGGGATCCCACCTACTACGTCCCCGCCATCAGCAAGCCGAGCGTGACGTGGGCCTACGAGACCTGGACCCCGGAACGGTTCCAGGGCAACAACACGGTGAACGATCCCTCGCGCAACCTGGGCACCGTGGTGCACGTCTGGTGCGACTACCCGGACGCGGAGACCGAGGACCAGATCGCCGCCGGCATCCGGACGATCCTGCGCGTCGTCGCCCAACAGACCTGGGGATCGCCGAAGCCGGCGGCCACGTACACCGCCTTCAGCACCATCATCGACCGCATCGGGCGGGCTCCCGGCGGCCCGGCCGTGGCGACAGGCAACCTGGCGCTGAACCGTCCGGCGACCGCGTCGTCCACCGAGACGGCGGCCTTCCCGGCGTCGGCGGCCGTGGACGGCGACCTGAGCACCCGCTGGTCGTCGGCCTACACCGATCCGAGCTGGATCCAGGTCGACCTCGGCAGCAGCCAGGAGTTGTCACGCGTGGCACTGCGCTGGGAGGCCGCGTACGCCAGGGCGTACCAGATCCAGACCTCCACCAACGGCACCACCTGGACCACCGCGGTGACCGTCACCGCCGGTGACGGCGGCACTGACGAGCACGTCCTCAACACCACCGCCAGGTACGTGCGCGTGCAGGGCACCCAGCGGGCCACCACCTACGGCTACTCGCTGCAGGAGTTCGAGGTGTACGGGCCGAAGCGGGGTGCCATCACCGGTGTTTCCAGCGGGCGTTGCATCGACATTCCCGGTAGCAACACCACCGACGGCACCGCGGTGAACCTCTGGGACTGCAACGGCGGCGGCAACCAGACGTGGACCCACCGCAACGACGGCACCCTCACCGCCCTGGGCAAGTGCCTGGAGCCGGCGAACGGAAGCCTCACCGATGGCACCTCGATCGTGATCCGCACCTGTTCGACAGCCGCGTACCAGCGCTGGACCTACGACGCCGCCACGAGCAGCTACCGCACCGGCGGCAAGTGCCTGGACGCCAACGGCGGCGCGACCGCGAATGGCACCCGCCTCATCCTCTGGCCGTGCACGAACGGCGCCAACCAGCGCTGGAGCACGCCCACCACCCTCTGAACCACCGATGGAGGCACGATGCAGCACGACACGCCACTGCCACCCGCATCCCGACCACGGCCACGGCGGCTCGTCGTGCCCACCATCGTCCTGACTCTGGTCGCCGGTGCCGTCGCCACGGTCGGGAGCCATCCGGCCCCGGCCGGCGCGGCGGTCCCGGCGGACCCGACCTACGCCGACGCCGCCGGTCTGGTCTTCCCCGGCGTCGCGCCGGGCGCGGCTACCGCGTCGCTCTCCGGCGGCAGCTTCACACTTGCCAACGCGGCGCTGTCGGCCACCTGGAGCGTGGCCGGCAGCACAGTGTCGCTGACCCGGTTCGACAACCGGGCCGCGAACACCTCGGTGCCGATGAGCATGCGGAGGCTCTTCACCCTCACCCTCGCCGACGGCAGCACCATCACGACGGCGAACACGAGCGTCTCGGCCGGGCCGGTGCTCAGCGACCTGCCGGCGAACGCCGGGTCGGCCCGGCTCGCGGAACGCTTCGCCGGCAAGGCGGTCACCACCACCTTCCGGTACGGCGCCGGTTCCCGCACGCTCGACGTGCAGTGGCAGGTACGGCTGCGCGGCGGGGCCAACTCGGTGCAGCACAGCTTCACCGTGCGCTCGGTGGCCGGAACGTTCGACGTGACCTCGCTGCGCCTTGTCGAACTGGGCCTGACGAACGCGCGGGTCCTCGGTGCCGACGACGGCAGCCCGGTGGTGCACGGCGCGGCGGGCGCCGAGACGGTGTTCGTCGGCGTCGAGAACCCGATGGCGAAGGCCAGTGTGAACGGGTCCGCCGTCGACATCGCGGTGCCCCGCGCCGGTGACCTCACCGCCGGCACGTCGTGGGTCTACACGGCCTCCACCGGTGTCTCACCCGCCGGGCAGCTCCGCCGCTCGTTCCAGTACTACCTGCAACGCGAACGGGCCCACGACCGGCGCACGTTCCTGCACTACCAGAGCTGGCTGGACCTCAAGCCGCCGGGCGAGGTCATCAACAGTACGGAGCTGACCCGGGCCATCAACCTGTTCGGCACCCAGTTGCGCAACCGTGGTGCCACCATCGACAGTTTCTGGGTCGACGACGGCTGGGACTACCTGCGCACACCCCCGGTCGACGAGACGAACCTGCACGTCTGGTCGTTCGACCCGACCCAGTTCCCCACCGGCTTCGCACCGCAGAAGGCCGCCGCCGCACAGTACGGGGCCTCGATGTCGGTCTGGATGTCACCGTTCGGCGGGTACGGCACCAGCGCCGCCACCCGCCAGGCCATCAACGCGAGCAAACCGACTGACCAGCGGTTGGAGACGCACAGCGGCGGCCAGTTCAAGCTCGGCGGCTCCCGCTACCACGACCGGTTCCGGTCGGTCGCCTTCGACATGATGGACAACCAGGGGGTACGCGGGTTCAAGCTGGACGGCATCGGCGGTGGGCTCTACCAGTCCGGCCCGAACGCCAGCTACATCGCCGACTACGAGGCCCTGCTCGGGTTGACCGGCGACCTGCGCGCGCACCAGAAGGACGTGTTCGTCAACGCGACGGTCGGCACCTGGGGGTCGCCGTACTGGCTGTGGTACACCGACTCCATCTGGCGCGACGGGCACGACGCGGGTCTGGTCGGCGCCGGCAGCGCACAGCAGCGCTACGTCAACTACCGCGACTCGGAGACGTTCCGCAACAACACCAGGCAGAACCCGCTGTTCCCGATCCCGAGCCTGATGAACCACGGGATCATCTTCTCCGACCGCACACCCCAGTTCACGGCCGACTACGACCTGACCAAGCCCAGTGTCCAGGCCGAGGTGTCGCAGGACATCCGCGCCTACTTCGCGCTCGGGCTGAGCCTTCAGGAGCTGTACGTCCGCAACACGCTCGTCGACGCGGGTCGGCCGGGCGCGGCGTGGTTCTGGGACACCGTGGCGGCCAACGCCAGGTGGGCGCGCGTGAACCAGGGGTTGCTCAGCGACGTGCACTGGGTGGGCGGTGACCCGGCCGTCGGCGCGGTCTACGGCACTGCCGCCTGGAACTCCTCGGCGGGCGCGTCGAAGGGGATGCTGATGCTGCGCAACCCGTCGGCGTCCGCGCAGAGTTTCACTGTCAACCCGCAGACGGTCTTCGAGCTGCCCGGCGGGACGCACCAGCGGTACCGGTTCACCGAACGCGACGGGCGGCGCGCCGGCTTCGTGTCCGGTCCGGCCGCACCGGTGAGCATCACCCTCGCACCGTTCGAGGTCGCCATCTTCCAGGCCACGCCTACGGACGAACCGATCGGCGGCGGCAGCAGCCCCCAACTGCCCCGTACCGGCTGGACCGCGACGGCGGACAGCGTGGAGACCGTCGGGGAGAACGGCGCCGCCGCCAACGCCATCGACGGCAACCCCGCCACCATCTGGCACACCCGCTACGTAGGGGGTGTCGCTCCCATGCCGCACCAGCTCAGCATCGACCTCGGCGGCAGCTACCGGATCGACAGACTCGACTACCTGCCCCGCCAGGACGGCGGCACCAACGGCACAATCGCCGACTACCAGGTCCAGGTCAGTACCGACGGCACCACCTGGACCCAGATCGCCGCCGGCACCTTCGGCGCCGGCAGCACCCTCAAGACGGCGGTCTTCACGCCCACCACCGCCCGGCACGTCCGCCTGCGCACCACGCGCGCCGCGAACGGCGCCGGGTACGCCTCCGCCGCCGAGATCAGCCTGTACGGCTCGACGGCCTGACCGGTACCGGCCGTCCCGGGGCACCCCTATCGTCGCCCCGGGACGGCCGCATCCCCACCTCACCTGGCGAGGACATGGGCGAGGACCGCCACGCCCCCCGCCACCACCAGCACGTTGCCGACGGCCAGCAGGCCGGCGCCCTCCGGGCGGCCCAGGTGCGTGGGCAGCCGCACGGTGCGATACCGGCGTCGAGCCAGCACAGCCACCACGACGGCGAACGGTGCGCAGGCCAGCACGATCCCCGCGGCGATCGGATGACGGGGCACCAGCTCCCGCCCGACGGCCAGCAGCACGGCGGCCGTCGCCAGCGCCGTGCGCAGCCACGCGAGCAGGGTGCGTTCGGCCTGCGCCCCCCGGTCGTCGAGGCGCGGTGGCTCCGTCACCTCAGCACCACGACGCCAGATCAGCACCACACATCAGACCAGCACCACGACGAGGATGGTCAGGCCGGCCACGACCACCCCCGCCGCCGACACGACCGCGACGGGGGTGGACGGCAACGGCAGCTGGAGCCGCAGTGCCCGTTCGTTGCGGCTCCACCTGGGGAACGCCTCGACGGCCACCCCGACGGCGAGCACCGCCAGCACGGCGGCCGCCCACTGCGAGCCTTCCGTGCCGAAGGCCTTCACCGCCGCCGCGGCCACCATGAGACCCAGCGAGGTCCGCAGCCACGCGAGGAAGGTGCGCTCGTTGGCGAGGGAGAACCGTGGGTCCGGCTCGGTGCCCACCCCGTAGACGCGGCGTGGCCAGCGACGGTCGGATCGTCCCGTCGACTCCTCCGTCACCCGGTGACCGGTGCCGACGGCTGCCACGGGACGTCACCACACTCCCGCTGGACCCGGGCCAGTTCGTCGGTGAGTGCCGCCCGGACCTGCGCGTACGCCGGGTCGTCGTAGACGCTGCGCATCTCCCACGGGTCGGCCCGCAGGTCGAACAGCTCCCACTCCGGCTCCTGCGCCGTGGCGGAGGTGCCGGGCAGGCCCAGCCCGTCGGCGTAGTAGTAGACGAGCTTGTGGTCGTGGGTGCGTACGCCGTAGTGGGCCCACACGTGGTGCTCGTCGTCGTCGTGCTCCCAGTAGCGGTAGTACACCGACTGCCGCCAGTCGTCGACGTCCTCGCCGCGCAGCAGCTGGCGCAGGGAGCGCCCCTGCATGCGGCTGTCGGCCGGCACGCCTGCGTAGTCGAGGAACGTCTGGGCGAAGTCGACGTTCATGGCGAGCGCGCCCGTGGTGGAACCGGCGGGTATCTCCGCCGGGTAGCGGATGAGGAACGGCATCCGCAGCGACTCCTCGTACATGAACCGCTTGTCGTACCAGCCGTGGTCGCCGAGGAAGAAGCCCTGGTCGGACGTGTAGACGACGATGGTGTCATCGGTCAGGCCGTGCTCGTCGAGGTAGTCGAGCAGGCGGCCGACGTTGTCGTCGACGCTGGCGACGCACCGCAGGTAGTCCTTGATGTAGCGCTGGTAGGTCCAGAGCGCTGCCTCGTCGGGGTCCAGGTGCGGCGGCAGCATCTCCTTGATGTCGTTGGCCGTCAGGTCCCGGTCCACCCGCATCCGGGCGGCTCGGGCGGCGGCGGCGTGCCCCGAGTGGTCGTCGTCGAACGAGCCCGGTACGGCCACGTCCTCGACGTACATGTCGCGGTGCTTCTCGTCGGGTTCCCAGTTGCGGTGCGGGGCCTTGTGGTGCACGAGCAGGCAGAAGGGGCGCTGCTGGTCGCGCTTGTCGAGCCAGTCGACGGCCAGGTCGGTGATGATGTTCGTGCAGTAGCCGGCGCGGACCTGTTCGGTGCCGTCCATGCCGATGAACACCGGGTCGCGGTAGCGGCCCTGGCCGGGCACGACCTCCCAGTAGTCGAACCCGCGGGGGTCGTGCTCCGGACCGTGCCCGAGATGCCACTTGCCGACCAGGGCCGTCTGGTAGCCGGCGCGGCGCAGCAGCTCCGGGAAGACCATCTGCCGGTTGTCGAACTCGGTCGACAGCGTCTGCACGCCGTTGACGTGGTTGTAGGTGCCGGTGAGGATGGTGGCCCGGCTGGGCGCGCACAGCGAGTTGGTGCAGAAGCAGTTCTCCAGCAGGGCGCCACCGGCCGCGATGCGGTCGATGTGCGGCGTCTCGTTGATCTTGCTTCCGTAGGCGCCCACCGCGTGCGCGGCGTGGTCGTCGGCCATGATGAAGACGATGTTGGGCCGCACGGGTTTATCCCTTCTCACCGGATTCAGGACGCGTACGCGGCGGCGTCGTAGTAGGTGCTCGGGTCGACCGACTCCGGCAGTTTGCCGAGGTCCTTGAACAGGCCGTTGAGGCCCGTGAGCCAGCCGGCGACGGTGCCGTCGGTGGACTTGGCGGCGAGTTCCGCCGACGGCAGGAACCGGGCGTTGGTGGCCTCGGCGCGGAGTTGCTCGACCGGCGCCGACTTGAGGAACTTCGCGGTGATCTCGACGGCGCGGTCCACGTTGGCGACCCGCTCGTCGTTGGCGGCGCGCAGCACCGCGAGCACCTTCTTGACCAGTTCCGGCTTGCCGGTCACCACGTCGTTGCGCCCGACGTAGGCGGACGGGAAGCTGACGTCCGGGTAGAAGTCCTCGTTCTTGGCCAGCTCGGTGAGGTTCGGGACCCGCTTCTTGATGGTGCCGATGAGCGGGTACCAGATGCCGGCGGCGTCGATCTGGCCGGACCCGAACGCGGTGACGACAGTGCTCGGGTCCATCGTCACCTTCTGGACGTCGTCGATGGAGAGCCCCGCGCGCTTGAGGGCCAGCCGCACGATCATGTCGCCGGAGGTGCCCTCGGGCACGCCTACCTTCTTGCCCTTGAGCGCGGCCATGGAGGTGATGCCCGGCTGGGCGATGACCCGGTCGGCGAAGCCGAGCGAGTTGATGGCGACGACCCGCGCCTTGCCGGAGGCCGGCAGCCACATCGCGCCCGGGCCCAGGTAGCCGAAGTCGAGGTCACCCGCGCCGAGCGCCTGCACCTGGAGCGGCCCGTTGGTGAAGACCTTGAGGTCCGGCTTCAGACCGTGCTGGGCCCAGAGCTTCTTGTCGTCGGCGATCGCCATGAGGCTCGCGCCGGTGAAGTCGGCGATGTAGCCCAGCTTCACCGGTTCGGTGGCGGAGCCGCCCGATCCGGACTGGTCGTCGTCGCCGCAGGCGGCGAGGGCCGCGGTGGCGCCGAGGCCGGCGATGCCGGCCAGCAGGGCGCGACGGGAGAGAGGGCTCATCGGGATGCACCTTCCTGGGGGGTCTGGTGGTAGACAGCGCGCCAGACCCGATTGCGGATCCGGGAGAATTCCGGGGAGAGGCGGACCGCTTCGGTCCGCGGGTAGGGCAGATCGACGTCGATGATCTCGTGCACCCGGCCCGGCCTGGCCGCCATGACGACGACCCGGTTGGCGAGGTAGACGGCCTCGTCGACGTCGTGGGTGATGAACATGACGGTCCGCCGCTCGGTGCCCCAGGTGTCGAGCAACTGGTCCTGCATCTGCACCCGGGTGAGGGCGTCGAGGGCGCCGAAGGGTTCGTCCATGAGCAGGACGCCGGGGTCGACGGCGTACGCGCGGGCGATGGCGCACCGCTGCCGCATCCCGCCGGACAGCATCCGAGGCAGCGCGTCCGCGAAATCGGTGAGGCCCACCAGGTCGATGAAGTGCTGCGCCTTCCGTCGCCGTTCGGCCCGCCCGACCTTGGCGATCTGGAGGCCGAACTCGACGTTCTGGCGCACGGTCAGCCAGGGGAACAGCGCGTACTGCTGGAAGATGACGCCGCGTTCCGGGCCGGGACCCCGCACCGGTCGTGCGTCGACGAGCACCTCACCACCTGTGGGTTCGACCAGGCCGGCGGCGATGTTCATCAGTGTCGACTTGCCGCAGCCGGACGGCCCGACCACTGTGACGAACTCCCGGTCGGCGATGTCCAGGTCGACGTCGCGCAACGCGTGGAACGGCTTGCCGCCCACCTCGAACGTCCGGCTGGTGGAGCGGAAGGAGATCTTCTCGGTCATCGGCGTTCCTGCCATCCGGTGAGGCGCTTCTCGGCGGCGAGCAGGAGCCGATCCATGACCAGGCCGAGCACACCGATGGTGATCAGGCCGACGAAGATGCTCGGCAGGTCGTAGTAGATCTGCGCCTGCTGCATTCGGTAGCCGAGACCCTCCTGGGCGGCGATCAACTCGGCGGCGACCACTGTCGCCCACGCCGCGCCCAGGCCGACGCGCATGCCGACCAGGATGAACGGGGTGGACGCGGGGACGACCACCCGGCGGAACACCACGGCGTCGTTGGCGCCGAGCACCCGAGCAGCGTTGATCATGGTCTTGTCGACGTTCACCACGCCCTGGAACGTCGACACGACGCAGGACAGGAACGCGGCGAGGAAGATGACGAAGATCTTCGGGGTCTCCCCGATGCCCATGAGCAGGATGGCCAGCGGGATGACGGCCAGGGGCGGAATCGTGCGGAAGAACTGCACGTAGGGCTCGATCAGGCCGCGGGCCGTCCCGTACCAGCCCATGAGGAAGCCGACCGGGATCGCGAGGGCGCTGCCGAGCGCGAAACCGATGAGCACCCGACGCAGGCTGGCGAGGCTGTCGTCGAGCAGGGTGCCGTCCATCGCCAGCTCACCGGCGCGGACGGCGACCTCCTGCGGGCCGGGGAGGCCCGAGACGCCGATCCGTGCCAGCACGGTCCAGATGCCGATGCCCAGCACGACGGCGATCCCGTTCCACACCAACAGCGGTACGGCGCGGTGCGGCCGCGGCGCCGCGGTGGGGGTTTCCGACCCTCGGGGTGGGGACGGTTGTACGTCTATCGCCACGGTGGTGCTCCGTAGCCCAGCTCGGACATGGGGCCCCTCTCCGGTCGGCGGCATTGCAGGTAAGCGAATCTTTGGCGACCCGGCGAATCTTGTCAACCCTTCGGACTAAAAAGCCCGAGCTGGGAGCGGTGCAGTGGTTCATAAGATGTCAGATCTCTGGCCCCGCAGCCTAGGGCTGGCCGCGCCGCGCGACAAACGCCCAACCCGCAGCCGGCCGGCAACCCGGTTATTATCCGGGGCATTGACACAATTCAACGGCTTGACCAGACTGCGGCTACCCGAGCCACCAGTCCCCCGGCGAACCGGGCGACGGACGAAGGAGTCCCATGTCGATGCCGCGCTCCCCCCACACCACCGGATCCCGACGCCGCCTCAGCGCGACGCTCGCCGTCGTGGTCGCCGCGTCGCTGCTCGCGCCGCTCGCGTCCGGCTCGCCGGCCACTGCCGCGCCGGTGAACCTGGCCCGTACCGGCACCGCCACCGCGTCGAGCGTCGAACTCGACCGCGCCGACTTCGTCGCCGCACACGTCAACGACGGCGACCGCGGCACCCGCTGGTCGTCGAAGTACCAGGACGACAACTGGGTTCAGGTACGGCTGGCGAGCGCCGCCCGGGTCGACCACGTGACGCTGACCTGGCCCAACGCGTGCGCCCGTGACTTCAGCCTGCTCACCTCGACCGACGGTGTCGCGTGGACCACTGTGACCCGCCTCCAGCGCGACACCTGCCCCCGCACCGACGTCATAGCTGTCAACTCGTCCCAGCCGGTGTCCTACGTACGGATGCAGGGCCACAGGCGGTGGGCGGGTTACGGCTACTCGATCTCCGAGTTCGAGATCTGGGACAGCACCGCGCCGGCACCGGCGCCCTCGCTGGGCCTGCTGCCCAAACCGGTGTCGCTCGCGGAGAACGGCGGCACGCCGTACACCCTGAGCCCGAACACCCCGATCGTCGCGGTCGGGTCGCCTGCCACAGCGCCCGCCACCTACCTCGCCGGCCTACTCCGCCCCGCCACCGGGTACGCCCTGCCGGTGGTCACCCAGAGCACCGCGCCCGCGCCCATCGTCGTGGAGGTGGGGGCCGGCAAGGGTCCGGCCGGCCACGCCGCCGAGGGGTACCGGCTCGTTGTCACCAGCGGCACGGTCCGGATCAGCGCCGACACGGCGAACGGGGCGCTCAACGGGGTGCAGACGCTGCGACAACTCCTCCCCCAGTGGGTGGAGTCCGACACGGTCGTGAGCGCCGCGTGGACGGTGCCGGCGGTGACCATCTCCGACTACCCGCGCTTCGCCCACCGCGCGATGATGCTCGACGTCGCCCGCAGCTTCTACCCGATGAACGAGATCAAGGCGTACATCGACAGCGCGGCGCAATACAAGATCAATCGTCTGCACCTGCACTTGACCGACGACCAGGGCTGGCGGATCGCCATCGACAACCCGGCGAGCAACCCGGCGGGCATCGACTACGGCCGGCTCACCTCGGTCAGCGGACGCACCGCTATGACCTACAACGACAGCGGTCAACTGATGGGCACCGAGCTGGGTGTCACGGGCTTCTACACCCGGGCCGACTACGCCGAGATCGTGCGCTACGCCGGCGTGAACGGCATGACAGTCATCCCGGAGATCGACATGCCGGGGCACACCAACGCGGCGCTGCACGCCATCCCCCAGCTGAACACGGCAGGCGCCCAGCCCAAGCCGGCACCCGGGCAGCAGACCGCGCCGGCCAACGGCACCGGCAACGTCGGCTACTCGACGCTCGACTCCGCCAGCGCGACGACGTACGAGTTCGCCACGCAGGTCCTGACCCAGATCGCCGCCATGACGCCGGGGCCCTACCTGCACATCGGCGGCGACGAGGCGCACGTGACAAGCCACGCGAACTACACCACGATGGTCGACGCCTTCACCGCCACTGTCGCGTCGCTCGGCAAGGCAGTTGTCGGTTGGAACGAGTACGCCGGCACGACGCTGCCCCAAAACAACGCCGTGGTGCAGTACTGGAACGGCGACCGCACGGCGGTGGCCAACGCGGTGACCGGCCGCGGCGCCCGGGTCGTCCTCTCCCCCGCCGCACACACGTACGTGCCGCAGAAGCAGGACTCCCGCCAGCCCCTCGGCGGCACCTGGGCGTGCGGTGGGCCGTGCGGGCTGGACCGGCACTACAACTGGGACCCGGGCACCTTCATCCCGAACATCGCCGAGACAAGCGTGCTCGGTGTCGAATCGGCCCTGTGGGGCGAGTTCATCCGCCGCGTCGGCCAGGCGCAGTACTACAGCTTCCCGCGCCTCATCGCCACCGCCGAGGTGGGGTGGACGCCGCAGGCGCAGC
Source organism: Micromonospora sp. NPDC000663 (assembly GCF_042898105.1). Lineage (NCBI taxonomy): Bacteria > Bacillati > Actinomycetota > Actinomycetes > Micromonosporales > Micromonosporaceae > Micromonospora > Micromonospora sp. NPDC000663. The sequence goes on along the minus strand of NZ_JBIAYR010000001.1, from coordinate 1,312,495 downwards.
GCGACTACGCCGACTTCACCACACGCCTGTCGGTGGCCGGGGGGCGGTTGACAGTCGAGGGCGTCAACTTCTTCCCCACCGCCGACGTGCCGTGGCGCTACCAGGCGATCGGCAGGCCCGCCGCCGTCGTCGTCGGCGCACCGGCTGGCGCCACCTGGACGGTCACCGCCCCCGGGCTCCGCAGCACCGACCTGGCCGCCACGATCACCTGGAGCGACGGGCGGGTGGAGGCGTTGACGCCCACCGCGACGCGCGAGCCGAGTATCCCGGCGATGCAGATCAACAGTGCGTTCACACTGGTGTCCCGGCGCACGTTCGACGCGGCGGGGACGTACACCGGGACGTTGTCCGTGCGCTCGGCCGGGCTGACCCCGGTCCAGGCGGCGCTGAGCGTCACCGTCCGCGTCAGCTGACCGCCGGCCGGCGCCACCACCTCGCCACGTGGTGGCGCCGGCCACCGCGCCGTACGTTGCCGCGACGACACACGGGGGCACGCGTCGGTCATGATGGTGCCGTGATCGAACGCCCGGATGCCATGCAACGCGTGCGGCTGGCACACACGGAGGCCCTGCTGGCCCAGCTCCGCAGCGCCGGCCCGCTCAGTCGGGCCGACCTCATCCGGCTGACCGGGCTGTCGCGCACCACCCTGTTCGACATCATCGGCGACCTCATCGCCCGCGGTGTGGTCGTCGAGCGGGAACCCTCGCTGTCCGGCCACCGGGGCCGGGGACGGCCGTCCACGACCGTCAGCCTCAACCCGTCCGCCGGCCGCATCGTCGGCATCGACCTCGGCCGGGCGACGCTAACCGTCATCGTCGCCACCCTGGGGCACGACATTTTGGCCCGGGGCAGCCGCCCCGTCACGCTTGCCGCCGGGCCGGCCCGGCGGGCCAACGCCGCGATCAAACTGATCGACGACCTCGTGCAGGAGCACGACATCGACCTGCGCGCGCTGGAGGCGATCGGCCTAGGCCTGCCCGGCCTGGTGGATGGCCGGGGTCGTCCATCGGGTGCTGCCAGCCCTTCGGCGGCCGCCAAGCAGGTCCGCGCGCGGATCCAGGACCGCTACGGCGTCGCCGTCGTCACCGACAACAACTCGCGGCTGGCCGCGCTCGCCGAGGGCACCTGGGGAGCGGCCCGCGACGTGCGGGACGCCATCTACGTCAGGTGGAGCGACGGCGTCGGTGGCGGCCTCATCGTCGACGGCCGGCTCGCCCGGGGTGCCAACGGCGCGGCTGGCGAGATCGGCCACGTCAGCGTCGATCCCGACGGGGACCCGTGTCCGTGCGGTGGTCGCGGCTGCCTGGAACTGCTGATCCGTCCGTCGACGCTCATCGAGCGCTGCGCGGCCCGGGGCGTGACAGTCAGCGACCCGGCCGACCTGGTGGCGCGGGCCCGCGCCGGCGAGCCGACAGTCGAGGAGGTGGTGCGGCACGCCGCGACGCTGCTCGGTCGCGTGCTGGCGGGCATGGTGGTGCAGGTGGACCCGGGCACGGTGGCCATCGGCGGCACCCTGGCCCACGCCGGCGAGGTGGTGCTCGGGCCGGTCCGCGCGGCGATCGCCGGGCTGGCGATGCCCCGTCACACCCGCCGCCCGGACGTCGTGCCCGCCCAGTTCGGCGACGAGGGCGGTGCACTCGGCGCCGTCGCGGCCGCCCTGCGGCTCAACCTGTCCGAGCCCGCAGCCGCCTTCCCCGCCTAGGGGCGTGTGGCAAAGCCCTCGGTCGAGCCGAGGCGCAGTCCAGGCGGTGGGCCCGCCGCGGTCCAGGGGCTTTGGCACCCGCCCCGGAACGGCGCCTACGCCGCCGAGGGAAGGAGCGTGAGCAGCCGTTCGACGCCATCGGTCACCGCGTCCCGGCCGGCCGCGAGGTAACGGCGTGGATCGCGGGAGTGGGGCACGGCGGCCCGGACCGCGTCGGTGAACGCCACGTTGAGCGCCGTACCGACGTTGATCTTCACCATGCCCTCGGCGACCGCGGCGCGGATCTGCTCCAGCGGCACCCCGGAGGAGCCGTGCAGGACCAGGGGCACGGGTACAGCGTCGCGGATCGCGGCCACCAGGTCGAGATCCAGCGAGGCGGTCCGGTCGGCCATCGCGTGGGAGCTGCCCACCGCGACCGCCAATGCGTCGACACCCGTCTCGGCCACGTAGCGGGCGGCCTCGGCCGGGTCGGTGCGGACCCCGGCGGTGTGGGCGCTCGCCGGGGCGTCCGGTTTGCCGCCGACGTAGCCGAGTTCTGCCTCCACCCACAGCCGGTGGTCGTGCGCCCACTCGGTCGCCTTACGGGTGGTGGCCACGTTCGCGGCGTACGGCAGCGTGGACGCGTCGACCATCACCGAGCTGAACCCGGCGTCGGGTGCCTGTTCCAGCAGTGTGGTGTCATCGACGTGGTCCAGATGCAGCGACAGGGTGGCGCTGGACCGCCAGGCGACCTCGGCCGTCGCCGCCGCGATCGCCGAGACGCCGGAGTGGTAGCGGGCGGCGTTCTGACTGATCTGCAGGATCGCCGGCCGGCCGGCACGCTCCGCCGCGGCGGCGATGGCCTGGGCGTACTCGATAGTGATCACATTGAACGCGAGCACGCCGGTACCGGCCGCCCGGGCCGCCGCTACCAGGTCGGCGGTGGGAACGAGGGTCATCGTGGGTCCTCAGGCGACCGGCGCGGTCAGGACGACGGACCGGGTGAGCAGCCGGGGCTGATCCGGCTGCAGGCCGCGACGCACGGCGAGTTCGACGGCGAGGCGCTGCGCGGTCGTGAGGTGCGCCATAGCGTCGACGTCCTCGTGCACCACTATCGCCCCGGTGGCGGCCAGGTCGTCGAGGAGGCCGGGCACCACCGGCCCGAAGATCCAGACCACCGACCTGTGGTCCACAACGCTTATCGGACCGTGCCGGAACTCCATCGCCGGGTACGACTCGGCCCACATCTGCGCCGCCTCGCGCAGTTTGAGGGCCGCCTCGTGCGCCACGCCCACCGTCCAGCCGGTGCCGAGGAAGGTGAACTGGTCCCGACCGACGACGGCCGGATCCAGTGGCGTGGCCAGGTGGGTCCGCGCCTGGTCGACGGCCTCGGTCAGGTCCTCGCCGAGACCGGCACGCCAGAGGGCGAGCGCGGTCGTGGCGAAGCGGGTCTGCACCACCGACTGCTCGTCGGCGAAGTCGAGGACCACACAGTCGCTCACGAGCCGGGTCACCGGCCGGTCGGCGTCGGTGGTGAGCACCGTCGAGCGGCTGCCGGGCGGCAACTGCTCGAGGAGTCGGATCACCTCGGTGGTGGTGCCGGAACGGGTGATGGCGACGATCCGGTCGTACCGTCGCCCGGTGGGGAACTCCGACGCGGCGAAGGCGTCGGTCTCGCCCTGACCGGTCGACTCCCGCAGCGCGGCGAAGCTCTGCGCCATGAAGTACGACGTTCCGCAGCCGACGACGGCTACCCGTTCGCCGGGCTTGGGCAGGGCCCGCAACACCTCGGGTCGAGTGACCAGTTCCGCGGCGCGACGCCACGTCTCGGGTTGGGTGGCTATCTCGGAGGCGACGTGCGACACGGTTCCTGCTCTCTGTCGGTGCGGTGCTCGGTGAGTTCTTCCACTGTGGTTCCGGGTAGCAGTCGGGAGGCCACGGAGTCGTCGTATCCGCCCGCCCACGGGCAGGCGACGGCCGCCGCCGAGACGGCCGCGCCCCGGGCCAGGACGTCCCGCCAGGGCGCACGGGTGAGCAGCCCGTACGCGAGCACGGCCGCGAGGGCGTCGCCGGCTCCTGTCGGGTTGCCGGCCACCCGTTCGGGCGCGCGGGCACTGTAGGCGGCTCCGCCGGTCACAGCCACGAAACCGTCCGCGCCACGGGACACGACACCGGCGCCGGCGCCTAGCCGGACCAGCCGGTGCGCCACCTCCACGGCGTCGTCGCGGGTGCGTACCGGGCGGCCGAGCAGGTCCGCCGCCTCGTGCGCGTTGGGTTTGCCAAGTGTCGGCGCTGCCCGCAGCGCGTGACGGAGCGCGGGTCCGCTGGTGTCCACGATGGTCTCGGTCCCACCGGCCCGTGCGATGGTGACGAGGTCGGCGTACGCCGTCTCGGGGACGCCCGGTGGCCGGCTGCCGGACAGCACCACCACCCGGGCTGCGCGGACCCGCTGCGCGAACACGTCCCGGAACGACTCCCACTGGTCGGCGCTGACCGGTGGGCCTGGTTCGTTGAGGACTGTCGCCGTGTCCCGTCCGAGGATGGTGACGGTGCGGCGGGTCTCGGCGTCGAGGCGGGTGAACCACGCCGGTACGCCGGCGGCCGCCAGTTCCGCCTCGATCTGGTCGCCGGCCGCACCGCCGGCCAGGCCGAGGACCATCGTCTCGGCACCCAACTGCCGGAGTACCCGGGCGACGTTCAAGCCCTTGCCGCCGGCACGGGACACCACGCCCGTCACCCGGTGGGAGGTGTCCGGTACCAGGTCGGGGACGGTGTAGGTGATGTCCACGGCCGGATTGAGCGCCACCGAGATGATCAGGTCGGCCCGGACCCGGGACTCCGGCGGATCGCCGTTCCGGTCTCGTCTCATGTCCGCCCCTCCCGGAAGATGCCAGCCACACGAGCACGCATGATCTTTCGTGACATCCACGCGACGGAATCAATCAAGATATTGCAGACCTTAGGAGCTGCTCCCCGGCGGCGTCAAGGTCGGCCCTACGCCTTCACGCACGTCATCGGTGTCCGGTCAAGGGATCGGGACGGCGATCCGGTGTTGCGGAAGCTTGCAGCATGTTGCACCAGCGGCGACGTTGAATCGATCCCTTGACGTCCGTCGATAAGACTCGTAGATTCGTCCGACATCTGACGTAGGACAACCGCCCCCCTCTGTCCGAAGGATCCCATGACCACACGACTCCCCCGCCGCTCGCGCCCTCGCGGGCGCCGCCGGTGCCCTCGCCGCCGTCGTACCTCCCGGGCGCGCCGACGCAGCGGTGACCGCGACGTCCCTGCCGGTGCTCGGCGTTTCCGACGACTGGAACGCCGTCCTCGCCCGTACACCTCAGGTGCAGCTCGTCCCCGGCGCCACCTACACCCTCACCGCCCCCGTCGCCCTGCCCGACCGTTGCCTCATCGTCGGAAACGGCGCCACAGTCACCGTCGCCACCGACCAGACCGGCGCACTGTCCATCGTGGGCCGCACCGGCGTCACCATCAGCGGCGTCAATTTCCTCGGACGCCAGGCCAGCCCGGTCGGCACCGCACCACAGTTCGCGCACGTCGCCGTCCGGATCAGCCGCAGCACAGGCGTCCGCATCCTGGACTGCGACTTCACCAACTGGCGCGGCGCCGGCGTGGCGATCACCGGCTCCGCGGCCGACGACTACTTCGGCTACCGGCTCAAGGTCAGCGGCAACGCCTTTCACCGCTGCTACTTCGGTGTCTCGCTTACCGACCGCAGTGAGTACTCGCAGTTGACAGCGAACAGCTTCACCTCGTGCCGACTCGCGATCTGGAACTCGTCGGGGAACTGGACGGTAAACGACAACCTCGTCGTCGGCTGCTACGGCGCGTACTACTCGTTCGCCCAGACCAGCCCGTACGGCGCGCTCGCCAGTGACAACTGGGGGCACGGCAGCCTGACCGGCAACACCCTCAACCACTCCAACGGCGGCGTCCCGGTGCGGTGGAGCACCGCGCTGCCGTTCCCGATCGGCGCGACGGTCCGCGACCCGGGCCCCGGCGTGGTCGTCGACGGCGTCCTGCCGCCGACCTTCACCGGCAACACCCTCTGGTACAGCGACGTCCGCGCCACGAACCTGCTGGGCACCCGGTGGCTGCTCTCCGGGTGCACGCTCTCCAACCTCGCCGTCACCTGCGCCGGCAGCGTCCCGGTGCACCTCGTCGGCACACAGTCCAACAGCGGCACCGCGCCCCTGTTGCAGGGCAACGTCAAGGATCTCCTACCGCTCTGATCGATCGGGGGTACACGACCGTGTTCTCGTCCCGCAAGCGGCTCCTTCCTCTCGTCCTCACCTCCCTGCTGGTCGGCGGGGGGCTCAGCGTCCCGTCGGCGGCCCAGGCGGCCAACCCGACGCCCCAGGTCGCGCCGAGCGTCCGGGAGTGGACCGGCGGCACCGGCGTCTGGACGCTCGCCGCGACCTCCCGCATCCTGGTGGACCCCGCGCACGCCAGCCAACTGTCGTCGGCAGCGACGTCGCTGCGCGTCGACCTCGGCGCGATAAGCGGCGGCGACGTACCCGTGGTCTCGTCGGCGACACCGGGAACCGGCGACATCCTGCTCACCCTGAACGCCGGCGACCCCGGCATCGGCGACCAGGGTTACCTGCTGACCGCCGGATCGGCCGTCGTGGTCCGCGCGAACGCGGCGGCCGGCGCCTACTACGGCACGCAGACCCTGCTGCAAGTGATCAAACAGAGCGCGACGAGGACGACGGTGCCGGCGGGGACCATCCGGGACTACCCGCAGTACCGCGAGCGCGGGGTGATGCTCGACGTCGGCCGGCACTTCTACGAGATGGACTACCTGGAGCACCTGCTGCGCCGCATGGCGTGGCTGCGTCTGAACACACTGCGCATGCACTTCACCGAGTGGAACGGGTTCCGTCTGCGCAGCGACAGGTACCCCGGTCTGGCCTCCACCCAGTCCTACAGCAAGGCCGACCTGCGCCGGATGCAGGACGTCGCCAAGCGGTACCACATCACCATCGTTCCCGAGATCGACCTGCCCGGGCACGCGACCGCGATGACGACGTACGACCCGTCGATGAGGTTCTCCTGCCCGTCGATGGACTACGCGCCCTGGCCCGGTGGTTCGAACGGTGGCTGGACGCTCAACCTGACGAAGGACTCCGCCCGGACGTTCGCCATGAACCTGCTGTCGGAGTTCGTGCCGCTGTTCGACGGCCCCTATTTCCACATCGGCGGCGACGAGTACCAGAACGACGCCGCCAAGAACAGCTGCCCCGAGCTGGTCAGCTACGCACAGGCGCGGGGTTTCCCGTACACCGGTGACGTCTTCACCGAGTTCATGAACCTGATGAACGACAAGGTGCGGTCGTTCGGCAAGACGGCCCAGCTGTGGAACTGGTGGGAGACGAACGGTCAGCAGACAAGCATCAAGCCGTCGACGAGCATCGTCCTCACGCCGTACACCGGGTCGTTGAGCTACTTCTACAACCTGGGCTACAGGGTGGTCGGCGTACCGGAGAGCACGTTGTACGTGACTCCCGGGCTCAATCTCTACGTCAACACGAAGAACGTGTACGAGATCTGGACGCCGGACCAGAACGCCAAGGTCAATGGCTACCAGATGGCCCGCTGGTCGGACGCTGTGGAGTACCAGAGCGACGGGTGGTTCGACCAGTACGCCAAGCGGCCGACCGAGGTCGTGGCGGAGCGTCTGTGGGGTGGCCCGCGTTCGGGCACCGTTGAGGCGTTCTTCGCCCGGGTGGACGCGATCGGGGACGCCCCGGGCGTGCCGAGCGTGGTCCAAGTCAACGACAACACCACGGGGAGCGGAGACAACCAGTTCAGCTACTCGGGCACCTGGTCCTACGGGACCGGCGGCAGTCAGCAGTTCGAGGGCGACGACCACTACAGCAGCACGCTCGACAGCGCGTACCAGGTCCGGTTCACCGGAAACAAGATCAAGCTCTTCGCCGCCCGGGCGGCGAATCACGGGCGTGCCGGCGTCTCGATCGACGGCGGCCCGGAGACGGTGGTCGACCTGTACTCCCCCACGCGTGTGGACCAGGCGATGGTCTTCACCAGTGGACCGCTGGCGCAGGGCTCGCACGTCCTGCGGGTGCGGGTGTTGAACAGCAGGAACGCCAGTTCGTCCGGCACTGCGGTCACCGCGGACAAGGTCGAGGTGTCCCGGGCGGCGACCCCGGTCGCGGCGTTCGACCCGTCGACCGAGTACCGGGTCGTCAACCGCAACAGCACCAAGGTGCTCGAGGTGCCGGCGGGCAGCGGAGACGGCGCGAACGCCATCCAGTGGTCGAGCAACGGTGCGGCGCACCAACGGTGGACTCTCGTCGAGGCCGGCGGCGGCTACCACCGCATCGTCAACCGCAGCAGCGGCAAGGTGCTGGACGTGTCCGGCTCATCCACCGCCGACGGAGCGAGCATCGTCCAGTGGACGAGCCACGGCGGCGCGAACCAGCTGTGGAGCGTTATTCCGGTCGGAACGCATTACAAGATCATCAACAGGAATTCCGGCAGGGCGCTCACCGTGGCGAACGCCGCGACCGACGACGGTGCCGCCGTCGTCCAGTCGACCTACCGCGGAGGTACCGAACAGCAATGGACCATCACCCGATGAAGGACAGTTCGAGGGCTCGTCCGGGCCTGGCGGCCCGGGCCGGAACCGCCGCCGCAGTCGCGTTGACGCTTCTGCTGAGCCTGCTGATGCCGGCATCCGCCGCGCAGGCCACGGCAGCCCGCCAGCAGTGGTCGCTGTCCTAGTCGGCACGTGGATCCGGCTCGTGGTCCGTCGGCCCGGGGTGACGCCCGGGCCGACGGCCCGCCGCTGTCCGGGCTCAGCTCCCCGACGCCCCCGCCCGGCCGGTGAGCGCCAGATCGGCCACCGTCGTCCACGGCCCCCGGTCACCGGCCTCGCTCAGGGCCCGCAGGCGCAGGTACCTGCCGCTGCGGGCGGCGCTGAACGGCACCACCTGCTGGGTCGCCGTGTCGGCGAACGTCCCGGACGCCACGGCCGTGCCCCAGGCGCTCGGGCTGTCCGACACGTACACCTCGTAGCGGCCGATCCGGCCGTTCACTCCCCCGTCCTGCCGTGGCAGATACCGCAGTCCGTCGACCTGGTACGTGGCGCCCAGGTCGATCTGGATCTCGTGCGGCAGGGGCGCGGGCGTGGACGACCAGGCGGTGTGCCAGAAAGTGCCGGGGTCTGCGTCGAACGCGTTGGTGGCCCTGCCGTTCTCCGCGCTCGTCTCCTCGCTGTCGACGGACACGAGCCGCCAGTTGTCGCGCGGGATCGGCGGCGGCGTCGTACTGGTGCCGGCGACCGGCAGCACCGCGCCTTCGATCCGGGTCTGGAACGCGCTGCTCCGCGACCCGGCCTTTACCGACAGCACTCCGTCCGCGTAGAACCAGCCGCTGCCCGCCGAGTCGTACGCGGCGCGCGTGGCGAGGGCCGGCAGCGCCTGGCCGGCCACGGTGACCGCGCGCGGCGCGGCCGCCAGGTGCACAGTGAACTCGTAGGAGCGCGTCGACGGCTTGCCGGCGTATGTGCCGGTGGAGGCACCCACGTCGACGGTGACCGTTCCGGTGCCGGCCGTCGGCGCGGCCATCCGGACCTGCTGGGTGGCGTAGGCCCCGCCCTGGTAGGCGCGGGTGATCCCGTCGTCCTCGTAGAGCGTGAAGCTCGACGAGCCGCGCGGGTACAGGTCGTAGGTGAGCGTGGAGACCGGCTTCTCACCTGTGTAGTTCATCTGCGGCCACATCGGCACGATCGACCCGCCCTTGACGAACAGGGGCAGCCGGTCGAGCGGTGCCGCGTACCCGTTCAGCGTGAGCGGTCCCTGGTACACCCGCCCGGTCCAGTAGTCGGTCCAGGTGCCGGCCGGCAGGTAGATGCCGTCGCGCAACTCGGTGTCGGAGACCACAGGCGCCACGAGGAAGGCGTCGCCCGCCATGAACTCACCAGACGTGGCGTTGCCCCGGGCGACCGGGTCGTTCGGGTACTCCAGCACGAGGGCCCGCGTCGCCGGCACGCCTGTCACGCTCGCCACCCGGCTCATCGTGTAGTGGTAGGGCATCAGTCGCATCTTGAGTTGCAGGTACCGGCGGTTGATCGACAGGTACGGCTCGGCGTAGCGCCAGGGCTGCTTGTCCTGGTAGCCGGGCGCCGGGTTGGTCGCGCCCCAACCGGACATCGTCATGAACGCCGGCGTGAAGGCCTTCCACTGAAGGTCCCGCACGTAGGTGTTCGGGCTGCCCCCGAAGATCCCGTCGACGTCACCCGTTGCGTAGTTGAGGCCGGACAACCCGGCGCCCGCGACGGCAGGCACCGTCCACCGCATGTCGTCCCAGCTGCCGTACGTGTCACCGGTCCAGACGACGGCGTTGCGGTGGGTGCCGGCCCATCCGTCGACGGTCCACACGTAGCGGCGGGCGTCGGAGTTCCGCTCGATGCCGTCGACCGCCTGCTGGACACCACGGAACGCGTTCTGGTAGCCGCCGCCGATCCACGCGACGTCGGTCTTCACGCCACGCGTACCGGCGGTGCCGACCTCGTAGTCGATGGACCCGAGCCCGGTGGAGGTCCACAGACCGGTCTGGAAGCCGAGCGCCTTGGCACCGGCCACCGTGGCGGGCAGGTCGGTGTAGCCGCAGCCGTACCCGTCGTTGGGCAGGAACCAGCCGGACGGCATGTCCTTGGCCCGGGCCTCCCGGGCGTACGACAGCACGTCGGGAGTCCGCTGGTGCCCGGCCCGGTTGTGGTCGCCCTGGTAGGCGGGGTTGGACGCGTTGAAGCAGTCGGCGTTGCCGAGTTCGAGGCCCCACATCGGGCTCAGGAACGGCTTGCCGGTGACGTCCGTGTACGCGCCGAGCACGGCCTTGAGCGAATCGCCCACGAAGTAGTACGCGTCGAAGCGCTCCTCGTTGTGGGTGGTGGTGACCGGTGCGGTGAAGCCGTACGAGCCGGGCGCCCACGTGTTGCGCAGGACGCCGTAGCCGTTCGTGGACATGTAAAAGGGAGCCGGACTGGCGTTCGTGTTCTCCCGCCACCTGTTGTCCACGGCGATCGGCACCGTCTTGTCGCGCAGCGCCCACTCCCCCAGGCGCAGGCCGGTGCCGTAGAACTGCTCGTCCGCGGAGCGGACCAGCCGCTGCGTGGTGCGGCCCGAGCCCCAGTCGAGCGGCTGCGACTCGCGCCAGATCAGCCCGCCGTCGGGGCGCTGGACCTGCATCGTCAGGGGGTTCTTGGTGATCCGGATGACCACCGCCGAGGTGGCGATGCGGTAGGAGGTGCCGTCGTCGGTGAGCGTGCTGGCGACCGTACCGAAGTCGGTCCGCACGGTGATCTCGTTCGCCGCCGGTTCGGTGAAGGTGCCGTTGGGCGCGAGCCAGACCCGGAAGATGTCCGCGCGCGCCAGGGTGAGCCGGATGCGGGCGGCCGTGCTGGTGGTGATGGTGTACGTGTTGCCGGCCCGGGTGAGGCCGGTGGTGCTTCCCGGTGTGCTCGCCTGCGCGGGTGCGGCGTGCAGCATCGAGGCGAGCAGGATGAGGACCACTGTGGCAGCCCGGCCGGCGGTGCGGCGGGTGTGCGCGGGCGGCGATGACCAGATCATCGTTGTCTCCCGGTGTGGTGAGGGACGATGCGGGCCCCGAGGCGCCGGGGTGACGTGTCGGCGCTGGCCGGAGGCACGGCTGTCGTCTGCTGGCCTCGGCCGACGAGATCATGGCATTCACAACAGCCGATGAAGTGGAATGCTGCACCCGCTTGACTCAAGATGCAAGAATTAACCCTCAATTTCGCATCGAGTTACATCTTTGCGGGGCGTGCGTCACCCACCCGGCCCCTCGGCCCGGCGTGACGGTCCGTCAGACCTGCACCACGGTGACCCCGGCCTGCTCGACGAGGCTCACCTGCCGTGGGTCGGCGGAGCGGTCGGTGACCAGGGTGTCGATGGCGCCCAGCGGGCAGATCCGGTTGAAGCTGCGGCGGCCCAGCTTCGAGGCGTCCGCGACGACTATCGTCCGCGCCGCGCTCGTCACCATGACGTGGTTGACGGCCGCCTCGCCGTCGTTGTGGGCGCTCGCGCCGTGCTGGTGGTCGATCGCGTCCACCCCGAGCACGACGACGTCCAGCGCCACGGACGCGAGCATCGTCTCCGCGATACGACCCACCAGCTCGTACGACTGGGTGCGGGCTGTCCCACCGGTGAGCACCACCCGGATGTGCGGACGCACGATGAGTTCGTGGGCGATGTTCAGCGCGTTGGTCACCACCGTGGCCGCCGACAGCGCCCCGTCCGGGTCGGTGCGCAGCGCGAGCGCCCGGGCCACCTCGGTCGTCGTGGTGCCGCCGTTGAGCCCGACGGTGCTCCCCGCCGGGATCAACGCGAGGGCGGCGGCCGCGATCCGCTGCTTCTCCGAGGCCTGCCGCACCGCCTTGTAGCGCAGCGGCAGGTCGTAGGAGACGTTCGTGACGACCACGCCGCCCCGGGTGCGGGTCACCAACTGCTGGGTGGCCAGCTCGTCGAAGTCACGGCGGATCGTCGCCGTGCTCACCCCCAGCTCGCGGGCTGTGGACTCGATGTCGAGCTGACCCTCGACCGCGACCATCTCCAGGAGCCGCTGCCACCGCTCGCGCTGGTTCACGTGCCACTCCGGTCGCTCCGCCTGCCCATGCGGCCATCTTCGCATCTCCGACGCGTGGACAGTTCACGGGAACGACGCAGGGGCCGGTGGGCGAGCCGCGCGGCCGCCGTACCGCGACAGGTCGCACACCGACCCCACCCTCCCGGCCCGACCGCTGGTCAGGCCGGTGTCATGGTGCCCGGCGACGTCAGGACGGCGTGAGCCGCCAGTGCTGCGAGGCGCTGCCGTTGTCGGTCTGCTGCACGATCACCGCCCCGTTGGCACTCGACCCGCCGGCCACGGCCAGGACCTTGCCGGTCTGCACGTTTACCAGCTTGACGAACTCACCGGACGCGGTGACGACCCGCCACTGCTGGTTGCCGCCGCCGGTCGCGGTCCACTGGATGACCCGCGCCCCCTCCGCCGTGGAGCCGCCCTCGACGTCCGCGAGCAGATTCGAGCTGACGCTGGTCATGGTGGTGACGCCGCCCACCGTGCCGGCCATCAGCCACGCCTGGTTGGCTCCGCCGTTGGGGGTCCACTGGATCAGCTGCGTGCCGGTGACCCGGGACAGGTCCGGCACGTCGAGGGCCTTGCCGCTGGCCCGGTTGACCACCGTGTGGCGCACGGCGCCCGACTGGCCGCTCAGGGTGGCTTCGAAGGTGATCGGCTGCGCCTGCACCTGGTGCAGGTCGAAGACGACGATCTCGTTGGAACCGACCCGCAGCCACGGTGCCGGGCAGTAGAGCCGCTGCTGCGGCCCCACCTTCCAGTAGCGGCCGAGGTTGCGGCCGTTGACCCAGACCACGCCCTTGGTCCACCGGGCCATGTCGAGGTACGTGTCGCCGGTCTGGGCGAGGTTCACCGTGGCCTTGAAGAAGATGCCGGGCCGCGAGCTGTTGGTGATCACCGGACGGAGGCCGGCCACGAACGCCTCGTCGACGGGCAGCAGGTGGGTCTGCCAGTTGGTCAGGGTGCCGGTCAGGGTGCCCGCGTCGACCAGGGACACCCGCTCCGTGATGCCCTTGCGGTCGACAAGCGCCTGACCGTAGTTGGTGCGCCCCATGCCCTCCACGAGGATGTCGAGCGTGGGGCTGCCACTCGCCGAGGCCCTCAACGGCAACGGAGCGTCAGGCACGGTCACCCCGAGCGGCGTCGTGTAGGCCGCCGGAAGGCTGCTGCGGGACAGCCCACCCTGGTAGACGCCGTCGAGGAACACCGTCGCGTAGTCGCGTACCGACCTGATGTCCAGCGTGCCCCTGGTGTAGCCGGGCAGGACGCGGCGGTAGAGCATGAAGCCGGAGTTCTGACCGTACATCTCCATAGGCTGTGGATTCGTCTGCGTCGGCAGCGCGGCCGGCAGGTTGTCCCACAGCGAGGCGTACGGCGCCGGCAGGACGGCCTGGCTGCCGGTCCGCACGATGGTGGGGATCGGCGCGGGTACGGCCGGCAGCGTCACCCCGAGGGCCGTGCCGATGATCTCCCGGTAGGTCGGATACAGCCGCGACTGCCCGCCCTGTTCGTTGATCGGCGCGCCGTAGTCGTAGGTGGTGATGTCCGCCTGGTAGCCCGACCCGTTGTCGGCGGCGTTCGCGCCCGCGGAGTAACCGAAGTTCGTGCCACCGTGGATCATGTAGAGGTTGAACGACAGCCGGCCGGCCATCAGCCCCCGCAACTGGCTGGAGATATCGGTGTTCGAGCCGGCGAAGCCGCCGTCGCCCCAGTGGGTCAACCAGCCCGGGTAGAGCTCGCCGGACATGGCCGGAACCGTCGGGAACGACTGGCGGGCCGCCGCGATTGCCGCCGCGTCACCGCCGCTGAGAGCGATCGCGCCGCCGGTGACGACCGTCCGGTTGCCCTGCACCTGACCGAGGCCGTCCTCGGTGTAGAAGGGTCCGGTGATCCCGGCCCGCAGCCACAGTTGCCGCAGCTCCTCGAGGTAGACGACGTCGTTGCCGTACGACCCGTACTCGTTCTCGATCTGGACCATCAGGATCGGTCCGCCGTTGCCCACCATCAGCGGCTTGACCAGGGCGGCGAGGGCGTTGACGTAGCGCGTGACGGCAGCCATGTAGTTCGGGTCGGCGGCCGTGCGGACACGCAGCCTGATGGTCGGGTTGCGCAGCAGGTACGGCGGTAGGCCGCCGAGGTCCCATTCGCCGCAGACGTAGGGGCCGGGGCGCAGCAGCACGTACATGCCTTCGGCCTGGCACAGCCTGATGAAGCCGGCGATGTCGCGTCGGTCGGTGGTGAAGTCGAAGACACCGGGCCGCTCCTCGACGTGGTTCCACATCACGTAGATGGCGATCGTGTTCATGCCCATGGCCTTGGCCATCTGGATCCGGTGACGCCAGTACTGCACAGGGATGCGGGCCGGGTGCATCTCGCCGCTGCGGATCTGGAACGGCTGGCCGTCGAGCAGGAAGTTGCTGCCATCGGCGGAGAACCCGAAGGTCTGCGCGGCGGCGGCACTGGCCGGGCCGCCCGATGCCAGCATCGCCGCGAACGGACTGAGCACGCCCAGGGTGAGGAGTTGACGCCGTTGCATGGTGTCTCCTTCGGACAGGCATCGTCGGCACGCCGGCGGCGATCACGGCCGGGGGCGGCCCGGATGCCGACGCGATGACAATGGTCGATGTGTGTCGAGCCTGCCAGACCGCGCAACATGATGTAAATATCTGAGGCAACTTTGCATATTTGATCAGAGCTGTGGGCTGACGGGTGCGTCCACTGCGGACCGGAGGGCGTCCGGCCACGCTCGCTCATCGATCTATTGACGACCCGCGCGCCGCCCTTTACCGTCTCGACATCAGATATCCGACGTCTTATGCCCTGGGTTTCCCCCGCCCCACCCTCCGTCCCGGAAGGACATCCCCCGTGTCTCCTGTCCGAGCACTACCGCGCCGCGTGACAGCGGTCCTGGCCGCCGTCCTCGGCGTGGCCGCGATCCTGCCCGCCACGCCAGCTCACGCCGCCCCCGCTGGCGTGAGCGCCACCGCCAGCGCCGACTGCACGACCGGCCGGCTCAACCTGCGGCTCACCAACGGCAGCACCACCGCGCAGACCTTCACCGTCACCTGGCCGGGCCGCACCAACTCCCCCTGGACCCGGACCGTCGCAGCCGGCAGCAGCAGCAACGACCTGTACTGGACCCTCCCGGCGGGTACCGCGTACACGCTGCGCACCACCACCCCGACCGGGCTCGACGACACGTCGGCAGGCATCTTCCACTGCGGCACCGGCATGTCAGCGGTGAGCAGCTACGACTGCACGGCCGGACGGCTTCAGCTCGCGCTGGAGAACCGCACCACCACGGCCCGGGACTTCACAGTCACCTGGGCGGGGCGCACCGGATCCCCGTGGATCCGCACCATCGCCGCCGGCGGCAACTACCTGCACTACTGGACCGTCGGCGCCGGCACCGCGTACAACCTGCGGGTCACCGCCCCCGGCTTCGACACCACGGTGCGTGGCACCACCGGCTGCGGCCTGGCCGCCGGCACCCCACAGATGAACACCACTGCGGTGCTGACCACCCAGAGCGTCATTCGCAACCTCAACGGCGCCAACGGCCGGTACGACGGCACGGCGGCCTCGGTCCGTATTCCGGGCATGGCCGTCACCAACAACGGCACGGTCATCGCCGTCGCGGACGCCCGGGTCAACGGCTCGTACGACCTCGGTGGCGGTACCAACAACATCCAGATCGCGATGACCCGCAGCACCGACGGTCGGCGTACCTTCGACCAGCCGCGCATCATCCACGCGCCCGCCACCACAAGCGAGGGAGCGGGCGATCCCAGCCTGCTGGTGGACCGCCGGACCGGCACCGTCTACTGCTTCTACACGTACTCCCCCAGGCCGGGCATCAGCTTCTGGTCCGGCTCGTCCGGCCTCAACACGGCGAACGACCCGAACAGCCTGCACCTGCAATACATCACCAGCCGGGACAACGGCGCCACCTGGAGCGCCCCGGTCGAGCTGAACCCGACGATCAAGGTCGCGAGCTGGCAGCAGGCGTTCTTCTCCTCCGGGCACGGCATCCAGACCAGCACGGGCCGTCTGATCCAGCCGTTCGTCTACCGGGACGGGGCGGGTCTCACCCAGACCGCAAACGTCTACAGCGACGACAACGGCGTGACGTGGCGGCGCGGTGGACCCGCCGGCGGGAACATCAACGAGAGCAAGGCGGTCGAGCGCGGCACCGGGGCCATCGTGCAGAACATGCGGCACAACAGCACCCCTAGCCGGTTCTACTCCACGTCCACCGACGGGGCTGTGACGTTCGGCCCGGCCACCGCCAGCGCGCTGCTGACCGACCCGCTCTGCAACGCCGACGAGATCTCCTACCTGCGCCCGTCCGAGGTGGGTGCGAACGGCGCGCCGGTGCGCACCCGCACCGCCCTGTTCAGCAACAACGCGGCCCCGGCCGCGCGCAACGACCTCACCGTCCGGCTCTCCACCGACGACGGCGCGAGTTGGCCGGCCCGGGCTCTGGTCAAGCCGGGCGGCGCGGGCTACTCGACGATGGCCGTGCTGAACGACGGCACGGTCGGCAACCTGTACGAGGTCGGCAACACCGGCGGCATCTTCTTCGCCCGCTTCACTGTCGACTGGGTCAAGGGCGCCTGACAGGCGACCTCGCGTCCCCGGTGCCGGCGTGACGCCGGCACCGGGGACGGTCCCGTTTCCCCGCTCAGCCGTCGAGGGTGCGGACCACCTCATCGGTGTCCAGCCGAGGCAGACGTGCCGGCCCGGTCTGCGGGGCCGGATGCCCGAGGTTGAGCACGAGCAACACCTCGTGGCGGCCGTCGGGAAGGAACTCCCGCTGCACGCCCGCGGCGTCGAACCCGGCCATCGGGCCGGCGGCCAGACCGGCAGCCCGGACACCGACGATCAGGTAGCCGATCTGCAGTGTCGCGTTGAAGCGGGCCTGCTCGACCCGCGCCGCCCGGTCCGCCAGCCACTCGCGGGCCTGCGGGCGGTGCGGGTACAGCTCGGGCAGCCGCCTGTGGAAGTCCACGTCGGCGGCGAGGATCGCGGTCAGCGGGGCGCTGGCCGTCTTGGCCCGGTTGCCGCTTGACAGGTACGGCAGCAGCCGGGCCCGGGACTCCGGCGAACGCAGCAGCAGCACCCGCAGTGGCTGACCGTTGTACGCGGTCGGCCCGTACCGGATCAGGTCGTGGATCGCCGCGACCTGCTCGTCGGTGACCGGCTCGTCGGTGAACGCCTCGGCCGTACGGGCCTTACGGAACAGCAGATCCTGGGCGGCCCGGTCCAGCGCGAGCAGCTCGGACGTGGTCGGTGCGCTCACGCTGGCGCCGCCGTGGTGTAACCGCCCCGGTGGTGCACGAGAGGCGCGCCGTCGCCGCCGTCGCCGAGCGCCAGCGGTTCGGCGATCACCAGCGTGTGGTCACCGGCCGGGACCCGGTGCACCACCCGGCAGAGCAGCCGGGCCAGCGCCCCGCCGAGCAGCGGCACCCCGAACGGTCCCGGCGTCCAGTCCGGGTATGCGGCGAAGCGGTCGATGCCGCTGGTCGCGAAGATGGTGGCCGCGTCCCGCTGCCCGTGGGCCAGCAGGTGCACCGCGACGTGCTCGGCGCGGGCCAGCACCGGCCAGCTCGACGACGCCACGCCGAGGCAGAACGAGACGAGCGGCGGGTCCAGTGACACCGAGGTGAACGACGTGGCGGTGAACCCGGCCCGCAGCGGCGCTCCGATCCCGCCCAGGCAGGCCGGGTCGGTTGCCCGCGCCACGGCGGTGACCACCGTGACGCTCGTGGCCTGCCGGCGCAGCAGCACGCGGAACAGGTCCCGGTCGACGGGGCGCAGCTCGGCGGCGTCCGCCGTCGGACGCTCCACGGTGGTCATGCCGGCACCAGGCTCGGCGCGGCGTACGTGCTCGCCGGTCGGGGCAGCCCGTAGTGCTCGCGCAGGGTCCGCCCGGTGTACTCGCTGCGGAACAGCCCTCGGGCCCGCAGCACCGGCACCACGTGGTCGACGAAGTCGGCAAGGCCGCCGGGCAGGTGCGGCGGCATGATGTTGAAGCCGTCGGCGGCGCCCTGGGTGAACCACACCTCGATCTGGTCGGCGATCTGTTCAGGGGTGCCGGCGACGACTCGGTGGCCCCGACCGCCGCCGAGCCGGCCGATCAACTGTCTGATGGTGAGCTGTTCCCGGCGCGCCAGCTCGGTGACGAGCTGGTATCGACTCTGGTGCGCCTGCACGGTGTCGGAGTCTGGCAGCTCCGGCAGCGGCCCGTCCAGTGGCAGGCCGGTGAGGTCGAGGCCGAGCATCCCGGAGAGCTGGGCGAGGGCGTACTCGGGGACGATCAGCTCCTCCAGCTCGGCCGCGAGCGCCACTGCCTCTGCCTCGGTGCCGCCGATCACCGGCGCGATGCCGGGCAGGACCTTCACGAGGTCCGGGTCGCGGCCGGCGGCGGTGACCTGCCGGCGCAGCTCGGCGTAGAACCCCTGCCCGTCGGCGAGGGTCTGCTGGGCGGTGAAGACCGCCTCGGCGTAGCGGGCGGCGAAGGCGATCCCGTCCGGCGAGGAGCCGGCCTGCACCAGCAGCGGCCGGCCCTGTGGGCCGCGGGGGATGTTCAGCGGGCCCCGGATCTGGAACTCCGGCCCACGGTGGGCCACCTCGTGCACCCGGTCGGTGTCGGCGAACACGCCGGCGGCGGTGTCGAAGACCAGCGCGTCGTCCTCCCAGCTGTCCCAGAGCTTGATCGCCACGTCGACGAACTCGGCGGCCCGCCGGTAGCGGTCGGCGTGCCCGGGGTGGCTGTCCCGGTTGAAGTTGACCGCCTCGCGTTCCTGGGCGGAGGTGACGATGTTCCAGCCGGCGCGTCCGCCGCTGAGGTGGTCGAGCGAGGCGAACTTGCGGGCGACGTGGAACGGCTCGTTGTACGTGGTGGACACGGTCGCGATGAGACCTATGTGTTCGGTCACCGCGGCGAGCGAGGCGAGCAGGGTCAGTGGCTCGAAGACGGCCTGGATGTTGTGCCGGGGGTTCGGCCCGACCGACAGCCCGTCGGCCAGGAAGACCGAGTCGAGGGTGCCACGCTCGGCGATGCGGGCCAGCTCCTGGAAGTGCCGCACGTCGGTGACCCGGCGGGGGTCGGTGCGGGGGTGCCGCCAGGCGGCCTCGTGGTGGCCGACGCCCATCAGGAACGCGTTGAGGTGCAGGGTTCGAGGCATGAGAGTGTCCTATCCGGCGGAGACGTCGACGCGCCACGTGGAGAAGCGACGTTCGAGGGCGACGAGGAGCTGGTTGACGACCAGGCCGATGGCGGAGATCGTGATGATTCCGGAGTACATGTCGGAGATCGCGAAGTTGTACTGCGCGTAGTTCACGAGGTAACCGAGGCCGGCCTTCGCGCCGACCATCTCGGCCGCGACGAGCACCAGGATCGAGTACGCCCCGGCCAGCCGGACGCCCGTGAAGATGGTCGGCACCGCGGCCGGCAGGATCACCTTCTGGAACAGCCGCAGGTGGTTCAGGCCCATCGAGCGGGACGAGCGGATCAGTAGCGGGTCGACGCCCTTCACGCCGGCGATGGTGTTCAGCAGGATCGGCCAGGAGCACGCGTACAGCACCAGGGCGATCTTGGAGGTCTCGCCCAGGCCGAGGATGAGCACGAAGACCGGCAGCAGGGCCAGCGCGGCGGTGTTGCGGAACACCTCCAGCAGTGGGCTGAGCAGATCGGCGAGGGGCCGGTACCAGCCGATCAGCAGCCCGAGCGGTATCGCCGTGAGCACCGCCAGGCCGAGCCCGGTCAGCGACCGGGTCAGGCTCGCGCCGACGTGCTCGGCGAGCTGCCCGGTACGCAGCAGCTCCCACCAGGCCACCAGGACCTCGGACAGCGGGGGCAGGAAGACCCGGTCGACGAGCCCCAGCCGGGGCGCGCCCTCCCAGATCGCGGCCAGCGCGGCGATGGCGACGGTACGGTGCAGCACCCTCGCCCCGACGCCGAGCAGTCGACCGGCCCGCCCGGGGACGACACGGTCCGGTACGGCGGGTGCGGCCACCAGCCGGGTGGGACGTTCGGCGATGTCAACCAACGCGGGCCTCCTCGGTGACGCGGACACCGGTGCCCTCGACCGCCTGGGCGGCCCGCACCTCGTCCCGCAGCAGCGTCCAGATCTGATGGCGGTGGTGGCGGAACGCGTCGGTGGAGCGGACGTCCTCGGCCGCGTCCCGGTCGCCGAGGTCGACGTCGATGACCTGCTTGAGCCGCCCGGGTCGGGACGTCAGGACCGCCACCCGCTGACCCAGGTACACGGCCTCGTCGATGCCGTGGGTGATGAACACGATCGTCTTGCCGGTACGCGCCCAGATGCGCACCAACTCGTCCTGCAACGAGTCGCGGGTCTGCGCGTCCAGGGCGGCGAACGGCTCGTCCATGAGCAGCACGTCCGGGTCGTACGCGAGACTGCGGGCGATGGCGACCCGCTGCTTCATCCCGCCGGACAGCTCGTGCGGGTAGCGGTCGGCGAACCCGCGCAGGCCCACCAGGTCGAGGTGGTGCTCGATCAGGGCGGCGCGTTCGGCGCGGGGTACGCCCTTGGCCTCCAGCCCGAACGCGACGTTGCCGGCGGCGGTGCGCCAGGGCAGCAGCGCGTACTGCTGGAAGACGATGCCCCGGTCGAGGCCGGGGCCGGTGACGGGCCGGCCGTCGACGAGCACCTGCCCGCCGGTCGGCCGGGTGAGCCCGCCGAGCAGGTCGAGCAGGGTGGACTTGCCGCAGCCGCTGGGGCCGACGACGACCAGGAACTCGCCGGGGCGTACGCCGAGGGTCACCTGGTCCAGCGCGGTGACCGCGCCGGCGTCGCCGCGTCGGGTGGCGCGGACCGGAAAGGTCTTGCTCACCCGGTCGAAGAGGATCTTGTCGGTGCTCACGCGCCGCCCCCGTCCACGAACGGGTTGAACCGGTTGGTGAAGATGTCAGTCGGTTTCGGGCGGTCGCCCCTGAGTTCACCCTCGGCGGCGAGCCAGTCGATCCAGGTGCCGAACTCCTGTTCGGCGATCACCCCGCCACGGCCGGCGACGCCGCTGCTCTTCCAGTACGCGACGAGCGACGGGTCCTCGTTGCGGCCTCGCCCCGCGATGATGTCGCGCATCCGGGCGACCACCGTCTCCCGGGGCTGGGTGCGGGCCCATTCGATGGCTTTGCCGACCCCTGTGACGAACGCCTTCACGGTCTCCGGGTTGCGTTTGATGAAGTCGTCGCGGAAGACGTAGGTGCCGCCGCTGAACGCGCCGAGCAGCTCGTAGTCGGTGACGATGGTGCGCAGCCCGCCGCTGGCGACGGCCTTGTCCCGGATCACTCCGCCGAGCACCGCGACGTCGATCTGTTTCTGCCGAAGCGACTGTTCGGTGTTGACAGGTGGCAGGGCGACCAGCTCGACCTGCTTGACCTCGGCGGGGGTGAGCCCGCCGCGGGCGAGCCAGGTCTTGAGGACCGCCTCGGCGTGCGCGCCGAGGGTGTTCATGCCGACCTTACGACCGATCAGGTCGCGAGGGCCGCGGATCGGGCTGTCGTCGAGCACGTAGTAGCCCTGGAAGGTCTGCGCGTCGGAGCCGTAGTAGCTGACCACCGCGGTGATCGGTGCGTTGGCGGCGGCGAGCTTGACGATCGCGCCGTTGAACGCGCCACCGAAGTCGCTCTGCCCGGTGGCGGTGGCCTGGATGTCCTGCGGGCCACCTGTCACGTTGCCGATCCACTTGAGCCGGACGTCGCCGAGGTAGCCGAGGTCGGCGGCGAGTTCGGGGAGGGTGACCTGGCCGACGGAGCCCTGGTAGCGCAGCTCGGTGGCCTGCCCGCCGCCGGCCCGGGCGTCGCCGCCGCAGCCGGCAGCGCCGGCGAGCAGGGTCAACGTGGTGGCGGCGGCGAGGGCGCGCAGGAGGGTACGACGGGGTGGGGACATGGGGTGTCTCCTGATCTGTCCACGATGGGAACGGGTACGCCCGGATGTGGGGGCGTGGAGGCACGCCGCTCCGCGATGAGCGGGCGAGCGGTGTGAGGGCGGCGATTGCGGCCGAGCCGGATGAACCGGTCAGCTCAACAGAGCGCGCTCGCGTGCCGGACCAGGTCGACGTGCACGCGAGCGGTGAGAAGGAGCTCGTCCCGCTGCGACATGACCTCATGCTGCCGGCGGCGGGATCGACAGGTCAACGCTCTTCCAGAAGGTGAGACTTGTATCGCTGCCGATGTTACGAGACGCTCCCAACAGCGTTTACCTTCGCGCAACACCTATCTGTTGACTAGAGATTGCGGCACCGCTCCGGACCATCGTCCACCCGGGACGGCGAGGTGGTTTCGGGATTCGCCGGTTCGGGAATGTTCGATCTCGACACGGCAGGGAACGGTGACGAGGGGAGTCCTCCGATGGGCCTCATGTTTCGCAAGCGCAAGAAGTACGGTCCGATCATCCTGAACTTCACCGAGAACGGTTTCTCCTCCTGGAGCATCAAGATCGGGCGCTGGTCCTGGAACTCCAAGGCACGGGCTCACCGGGTCGACCTGCCGGGTCCGCTGTCCTGGAAGCAGGACAAGTCCCGGTCGTAGCGACCCGGGAGTCGAGCGGGGCGCCGGTGATTCACCGGCGCCCCGCTCGGCGTCTACGCCGCCCCGCCCCGCCCCGCCGATCTTGCACTTTCGGTCGCCGTTATGCCCGGTCTGACGCCCTTCGTCGGGGCAGAAAGTGCAAGATCGGCGGGGCGGGGCGGGGCGGGGGCGGGGCGGGGGCTTGTCAGGGGTGGGGGGTGATTGTTTCGTCTCCGGCCAGGCGGCCGGTGGGGCGGTCGCGGGCGACGTCGCCTGCGTTGATCAGGTTTTCCAGGGCGCGGTTGGCGTCGCCGGCGCGGTAGACGGTCGCGGTGAGGGTGTGCCGGCGTAGTTCGGTGACCGTTCGGGGGCCGCGCCGGCGCAGCTCGGCCAGTAGAGCGCGGGCCAGCGGTTCGAGGTCGGGATCGCCTGCCACGTCGACGGTCGCGCCCGTCGGGTCGGCCGGGTTGCGGTAGCGCATGCCGAGGTCTGCGCCGACCGCCCACAGCGCGTCGCGTACGGCCTCCAGGCTGCGGTCCGAGCGACTGCCGAACGCGATCACACCCGCCGCCCCGTCGTTGGGCAGCACCGGCACCACCTCGGCGACCAGCGGGAATCCGGTCGCGACGAGTGCGTCGCGGGCGCTGCTGCCCGCGTGCAGCAGGACCTCGCCGGTACGCCCGTTGGCGGCGG
This sequence comes from Micromonospora sp. NPDC000663, assembly GCF_042898105.1. Classification (NCBI taxonomy): domain Bacteria; kingdom Bacillati; phylum Actinomycetota; class Actinomycetes; order Micromonosporales; family Micromonosporaceae; genus Micromonospora; species Micromonospora sp. NPDC000663. Next base: position 1,288,940 of record NZ_JBIAYR010000001.1, on the reverse strand, counting down.
CGGTGAGTACGTCGGCGCTCACCGCACCGGGCACGGCCACGACAGTGAACAGCGGCGAGCCGGCCGCGCCCGCCGCCTTCACCGCGACCGGCAGCCGGTCCGGGGCGCCCGGCAGCAGGTGCACCGTCACCTCGGCGGGCAGGTCCGCCTCGACCGGTCCGAGTCGGGCCGGCAGGTCGGCGGCGCTGTCGGCCAGCACCAGCACGGTCACCTGACGGCCGCGTACCTGCGCGGCGTGGCCGGCGACCACCCGCAGCGCGGCCTCCGCGCCGCCCCCGTCGACGCCGGCAAGCGCGACAGTGGCTCGCCGGGAGCGTTGCAGGGCCGTGGGCAGCCAGGTCGTCAACTGGCGGACCAGCAGCTCGCGGAGGAAGTCGGTGGTCCGGTCGGTCGGCATCGGTCCGTTCTACCTCATGGCGGGTCAGGCCGGGACGGAGATCCCCACCCCGCCGCGGGTCTGGCCGCCGTAGCGCCGCCGCTCGGCGTCCAGGTCGAGCCGACCGATCTGCTTGCGGGCGGCGAGCGCGGCGTCGTCGAGCAGGTCCGCCGGGATCAGCCAGACCACCTCGAACTCCAGGCCGTCCGGATCCCTGCCGTAGAGGCTCTTGGTGGTGCCGTGGTCGGAGGCGCCGACCAGCGCGCCCGCGGCGGCGAGCCGCTCGGCGGTGGCGGCCAGCTCGTCGAGGGTGTCGACCTCCCAGGCCAGGTGGTAGAGACCGACGGTGGCCCGGCCGGCGGTCGAGCGCCCGGCCCCCGCGCCGATCTCGAACAGGCCGAGGTCGTGGTCGTTCGTCGAGTCGGGGGCCTGGAGGAAGGTGGCGCCCCGGAAGCCGTCCGGGGTCATCGCCACCGGACGGAAGCCCAGCACGTCCCGGTAGAAGGCGACGCTGCGGGCGAGATCGCTGACGTACAGGACCGCGTGGTTGAGCCGGTGGATACCCATGACCCCAGAGTAACGGCATTTAGTTGAACGCTCAACTATCGTGGATATGATGGTCGTCATGACCCGCTGGTTGAACCCCGACGAGCAGCGCACCTGGCGGGCGTACCTCACCGCCTCCCGGGCGCTGATGGACACGCTCGACCGTGAACTGCAACGCGACGCGGGAATGCCGCACGCCTACTACGAGATCCTGGTCCGGCTCTCCGAGGCCCCCGGCCGCCAACTCCGGATGAGTGACCTGGCCGAGGCGGCAGGCTCGTCGCGCAGCCGACTCTCGCACGCGGTGGCCCGGCTGGAGGCCGCCGGCTGGGTACGCCGCGAGGACTGCCCCACCGACCGGCGCGGGCAGGTCGCGGTGCTCACCGACGACGGTTTCGCCACCCTCGCGGCGGCCGCCCCCGGCCACGTCGAGGGGGTACGCCGGCACCTGTTCGACGCGTTGAGCCCAGCCCAGGTCGACCAGCTACGCCGGATCAGCGAGACGTTGGCCGAGCACCTGACAGGATCCTGACCGATCGACACCGCCGTGGGTCTTGTACTTACCGTCGTCGGATGAGCACGATGGGGCGTGCCCTCCGGCTTCGGCGACCTCACTGATCAGGCGCACCACCTCGTGTCCTCAGGTGATCTGGTGGGCGCGCAGCGGCTGCTCTCCGACGCGCTCACCGACGCCGACCCCCGCCCGGCCAACGCCACAGCCGAGCTGGCCGAGGCCGCCAGCCTCCAGGCGCGGGTCCTGGTCGCCCTCGGCGAACCGCACTCCGCCCGGGGGTGGGCCGCCTTCGCGTACGCGGCCACCACCCGGCTGCACGGCCGCTCCGACCCGCGCACGGTGGCCGCCGCGGCGACGCTGGCCGCGGTGCTGCACCGGGTCGGCAGCCACTCCCGGGCCGCCCGGCTCTACCAGGAAGTCATCATCGAGCTGACCGCGCAGGACGGCCCGGAGTCGCTGCGGGTGCTCGCCGCGCACGCCGACCTGGCCACCGTCGAGTACGCGCGGGGCCAGTGCACCGTGGCACGGGACCGGCTCCAGGACGCCTGGGAGCTGCACCGCGAGGTGTACGGCGACGGCCACCCCAGCGGCATCAAGATGCTGGCCCGGCTCGGCGCGATGCAGCGCGACTGTGGACAGTTCACCGAGGCCCACGACAATCTGGCGCTGGCCCGCGAGCTGTGCCGGCAGCACCTCGCGGCCGACGACCCGTTGGCCGCGCAGGTGGCGGCTCTGGCGCGGGCGGCGGCGAATCCGGATCATGTCTGCGCCGACGAGCCGTCCGCCGCCGAGGGCTCCCCGACGGTGCCCGCCGCCCGCGTCCCACCTCTCGACGACGGGCCGGTCGAGGCCGGCTACCACCCGCCGCAACAGGCCGGGGCGACGGCGACCGGCGGGGCCGTTCCGACCCCCCGGGCACCGGCCGACGAGCCGGGTGGCAGCGCCGCCTGGCCGCCCGAGCCGGTCGAGGAGCCCGTCCCCCACGTCACCGAGACGCCGGTCCCCCCGTCGGTCGTGGGGCTGGCCGGCGCGACGGAGGAGCAGTCCGGGGTGTACCGGCTGCGCCGGCCGCCGGACGACCCGTACGCGCAGCTGGAGCCGTACACGCCGTCACGACTGCTTCCGGTACCCGTGCATCGGGCTCCGCCGGCGCCGCGCAACCGCCTGGTGCCGGTGCTGGTGGCCGGCGTGGTCGTGGTGCTGCTCGGGGCCGCCGCGGTGATCGCCGGGGTGGCGCGCGTCGACGGTGACGACGACAGGACCCCGCCACCGGCAAGCGGCTCCCCCACCGCCGGCCCACCGGCGACGACCGCTCCGGCGCCGGGCGCCGCGCCGACCTCGGCCGAGGCCGCACCCGCCGCGGCCCCACCCGGCAGTCCGCCCGGCGCGGTGACCCTGAGCGACACCCGGGACAGCATCACGTTGCGCTGGACCTACCCGTCGGGCGGCGAGGGTCCGGTGGTCATCGCCGGCGGCCGTGCCGGCCAGGAGCGCAACGTCTTCGCGACCCTGCCGGCCGGCACCAGCACCTACGTCATCTACGCGCTCAACCGCACCAACGACTACTGCTTCACGGTGGCCGTCGTCTGGTCCACCGACACCGTGGCCAACTCCGAGCAGGTCTGCACCCGCCGGCGCTGACCGCCCGCCCGTCAGCGAAGGTCGGTGCCGTCATCGGCCGGCAGCGCGGGCAGCAGGAGGCACACCCGCAGACCCGACGGCTGGCCCTCGGCGTCGGTCAGGGCGATGCTGCCGCCGGCACGTCGTACCAGTTCCCGCACGATGGCCAGGCCGAGGCCGGCGCCGCCGTCGTCGCGGGCCCGGCCGTCGTCGAGCCTCGTGAACCGGCCGAAGACCCGCTCCCGGTCGGCCGCCGGAATGCCGGGGCCGTCGTCGGTCACCGTCACCAGGTGGTACGTCACTCCCCCGGTCCCGACCTCGGCATGGGCCTCGGCCGCGAGCAGTACGCTGCCGCGCGCGTGCCGGACCGCGTTGTCGACCAGGTTCGCCAGTACGCGGCGCAGCTCGTCGGCGTTCCCGGTCGTCCACAGTGGCCTCGTCGGCGGGGCCACGGACACGGGCGGCGACGGATACCGCGCGGCGACCTCGGTCAGCAGTCCGCCCAGCTCCACCGGGCCGCTGCCGCGCGCCTGCGGCGCCTCGTCGAGGCGGGCCAGCAGCAGCAGGTCGTCGACCAGCCGGCTCAGCCTTTCGGTGTCGGCGAGCAGGTTGCCGGTCACCGCCGTCCAGTCGGTCCGGTCGGCGAGCCGCTGGGCGACCTCCAGCTCGGTGCGGATGTTCGTCAGCGGGCTGCGCAGCTCGTGCGCGGCGTCGGAGACGAACGCCCGCTGCCTGTCAGCGGATCGGCGGCCGTACCGGCGGGCACGGTGACCACCCGCACCGGGCCGGCGAGCCCGACCCGCTCCGCCGGCACCTCCAGCCGTTGCCGCCGTCCCGGGTCCAGTCGCTGCGGCCGGACCATCGGCACCAGCCGGTCCGCGTCGATGGAGGCGGCCCGGATCCGCCCCTGCGCGTCGATGACCTGGACGCGGACCTGCCCACCGGCCACCGGCAGCGGATCGGGCAGCGCGTCCTCGGCGGCGAGCAGCGCGACCGCGTCCGCGGTCCGGAACGCCTCGGTGTCCACGGTGCGTTGCAGCACGAACCCGAGCGCACCGAGCAGCACCACCCCGCCGAGCGCCAAACCGACGGTGAGGCCGAACACGCCGATCGCCATGAGCCGCCCCCGCAGCCCCAGCGCCGGCAGCCGGCTCCGCCACGGCCGGCCGTCCCCTGTCACGTGGCCAGCCGGTAGCCGGCGCCCCGTACGGTCTCCAGCCGGTCCCGGCCGAGCTTGCGGCGCAGGTAGCCGACGTAGACCTCGACGGCGTTCGGCGCGGTCTGGACGCTGGCGTCCCACACATGGTCCAACAACTCGATCTTGGAGACGACCTGGCCGGGCCGGCGCATCAGGTAGTCCAGCAAGGCGTACTCCCGTGCGGTGAGCGTCACCTCGGCGTCCGCCCGGGTGACCCGCCGGCGGGCCGGGTCCAGCCTCAGGTCGCCGACCGTGAGCACGGCCGGACGTTCCGGCGCGCCCCGGCGCAGCAACGCCCGCAGACGGGCCAGCAGCACAACGTACGAGAAGGGCTTGGTCAGATAGTCGTCCGCCCCGCAGTCCAAGCCGTCGGCCTGGTCGTACTCGCCGTCCTTTGCCGAGAGCATCAGCACCGGCAGCCAGTGCTGCTCCGCGCGCAACCGCCGGACCAGCTCGTAGCCGGACAGCCCCGGCAGCATCACGTCGAGGATCATCGCGTCGTACCCGCCGTGCCGGGCCGCGTCCAGGCCGGCCGGGCCGGTCGCCGCCACGTCCACCGCGAACCCCTCCGCCTGCAGACCGCGCTGCAGGGCGGCCGCCAACCGGGCCTCGTCCTCCACCACCAGCAACCGCACAGTCCAAGGGTGCCACCCGGGTCAACGGCGGCGGATCGGCGTCCTCAGCCCGTTCACAGCCGGGACCGGGCAGGATGGTGCGCAGGAGGTGCCCACCATGTCCGTCCTGAGAAGCCGTCCCGTCCTGCGCTGGCTGGTCCCCGCGACCGCCGCCGTCGCCGTCATCGGCGGTGGCGCGGCCGTCGGCACGTTGGCCGCCGAGGCCGAACCGAGCCTGCCGCCCCGTACCGCCGCCCAACTCCTCGTCGATCTCCAGACCTCCCGGCTGGAGGGGTTGTCCGGCACCGTCGTGCAACGCGCCGACCTCGGCCTGCCGCCCCTTCTCGGCCTGGTTCCCGGCAACGACGTGACCACCCTGCTGACCGGTACGCACACGCTGCGGGTCTGGTACTCGGGGCCGGAGCAGCAGCGGGTCGCGCTGCTGGACACCCTCGGCGAGCAGGATGTGATCCGCAACGGCCGGGACCTGTGGACCTGGCAGAGCCGCACCAACACCGCCAGCCACCGCACCCTGGGCGACGGCACCGCCGAGAAGGCCTCCCCGCAGGCCACGCCGAGTCTGCCGGCCACCCCGCAGGAGGCGGCCGACCTGGCACTGGGCGCCATCGACCCCAGCACCGAGGTAAGCGTCGGCCGGGCGGCCACCGTGGCCGGCCACGACGCGTACGAGCTGGTGCTCCAGCCGCGCGACCGCGGCTCGCTCGTGCACCAGCTGCGTATCGCCATCGACGCCGAGCAGCACGTTCCGCTGCGTTTCGAGGTGCTGGCGAAGGGCAGTGACCAGCCGGCCTTCGAGGTGGCGTTCACCCAGGTCGACTACCGGCGTCCCGACGCGGACCAGTTCACGTTCAACCCGCCGCCCGGGGTGACCGTGAAGGAGGAGACCGCCGAGCGGCCGGCCGGCGGCGGCCGGCCCGAGCACGCCGCGCCGACGGGTGACCCAGGTGTACGGGCCGTCGGCTCCGGCTGGACGACCGTGCTGGTCGCCAAGCTCGACGGTGCGGTCGGCGGCAAGCCGGCCGACGCCAAGCCGGCCGTGCCGCCAGCCGGCGCCGCACCTGACGTCGATGTATCGAAGCTGCTGGGCGGGTTGCCGCCGGTCAGCGGCGACTGGGGCAGCGGTCGACTGCTCACCAGCAAGCTGTTCAGTGTGCTGCTGACCGACGACGGCCGGGTGCTGGCCGGAGCGGTCACGCCGGAACGGCTCTACCAGGCCGCGCGCGGCTGATCTCTCCTCGGGCACGCGCCGGGTCGACCACTGGTCGGCCCGGCGCTTCGTTGTGCGGATCACGCCGGGCCGTGCGGCTTGATGGGGGCCGACGGAACGCGCTATCTTCGACAATTCGAGGGCACAAAAAAAGAACGGCTCAAAGCCGTTCCTGCAAAAGATTCTAATCTTTAGGAGACGGCTTGTCAAGGCACTCCGGCGGTTCCGGTGAATTGCCGCTCGACGACGAGATCGGCCACGAGCAGGAGTACGTCTCGATGCTCTACGACCGGCTCGACGGGCTCCGTGAGCAGGCCGCCGATCGGCTCACCGATGCGCTGCGCAGCACCGGCGGCACCCTTCAGGACCGCTCCCAGCGCGACAGCTCGGTGGCCATGTACGCCGACCAGGTCGAGCAGTTCTCCGCAGTGGAGAACGGTCTCTGTTTCGGCAGGCTCGACGGCGACGACGACTCGCGCCGCTACATCGGCCGAATCGGCATCTTCGACACCAGCGGCGACTACGACCCGCTGCTGATGGACTGGCGGGCACCCGCCGCCCGCCCGTTCTACCTCGCCACCGCCGCCAACCCGCAGGGCATACGCCGCCGCCGTCATCTGCGTACGCGCCAGCGCAAGGTGACCGGGCTCAACGACGAGGTCCTCGACATCGACACCGCCTCCCCCGGCGCGCACGAGGAGCTGACCGGCGAGGCGTCGCTGCTGGCCGCGCTGAACGCCGGACGCACCGGCCGGATGCGCGACATCGTGGAGACGATCCAGGCCGAGCAGGACCGGATCATCCGCGCCGAACTGCCGGGCGTCATGGTGGTGCAGGGCGGCCCGGGCACCGGCAAGACAGCCGTCGCGCTGCACCGGGCGGCGTACCTGCTCTACACGCACCGACGGGAACTCTCCAGCCGGGGCGTGCTGCTGGTCGGCCCGAACGCGACCTTCCTGCGCTACATCTCCCAGGTGCTGCCGACTCTCGCCGAGACCGGCGTGCTGCTGCGTACCCAGGGCGACCTGTTCCCCGGCGTGAGCGCCCAACGGACCGAGCCGGCCGAGACCGCCGCGCTCAAGGGCCGAGCGGTGCTCGCCGAGGTGCTGGCGCTCGCCGTACGGGACCGGCAGTGGGTGCCGGACGAGCCCCTGGAGATCGAGGTCGAGCGCGAGGCGCTGATCCTCGACCCGGAGACCGTACGGGCCGCCCGGGACCGGGTACGTCGCACCGAGCGCCCGCACAACCTGGCCCGGGCGCTGTTCGACGTGGAGATCGTGCATGCGCTCGCAGAGCAGGTGGCCGAACGGATCGGCGCCGACCCGCTGGGCGGGGACAATCTGCTCGACGAGGCCGACCGGGCCGAGATCCGCCGGGAGCTGAACGACGAGCCGGAGGTCAAGGCCACCCTCGACCGGCTCTGGCCGGTGCTCACCCCGCAGCGCCTGCTCGCCGACCTGTACGCCGACCCGGACCGGATCGCCGCCGCCACGCCGATGTTCACCGACGAGGAACGGGCGTGGCTGCACCGCGAGCCGGGTGGCTGGACGCCCGCCGACGTGCCGTTGCTGGACGAGGCCGCCGAACTGCTCGGCGAGGACGAGCGGGCCGCCGCCGCCCGGAGGGACCGCATCCGCCGGATGGAACGCGAGTACGCCGAGGGCGTGCTGGAGATCGCCAGGGGCTCCCGCTCGATCGACGTCGAGGACGAGGCCGAGGGTGGCGAGATCCTCGGCGTCACCGACCTGATCGACGCCGACCGGCTGCTGGAACGGCAGGAGGAGGCCGACCGGCTGACCACCGCGCAGCGTGCCGCCGCCGACCGGAAGTGGGCGTTCGGCCACGTGATCATCGACGAGGCGCAGGAGTTGTCGCCGATGGCGTGGCGACTGCTGATGCGCCGCTGCCCCAGCCGGTCGATGACCATCGTCGGGGACGTCGCGCAGACCGGCGCGCTCACCGGCACGCCCTCCTGGGCCGAGGCGCTCGCGCCGTACGTGGCGCAGCGGTGGCGGCTGACCGAGCTGACCGTCAGCTACCGCACACCCGCCGAGATCATGGCGGTCGCCGCCGACGTCCTGGCCAAGATCGACCCGGAGCTGCGGCCGCCCCGCTCGGTGCGGGAGAGCGGCGTACCCCCGTGGGACCGGGCGGTGCCCGACTGGCAGTTGTCGGCGGAGCTGGTGGCGGCGGCCACCCGGGAGGCTGCTGGGCTGGCCGAGGGCCGGCTGGGCGTGATCGTGCCGGCCAGCCGGGTGGATGAGTTGGGCGCCGCGCTTACTGCGGCGTTGCCCGAGGCTGCCGTGGGCGAGCACCCGGAGCTGGAGAGCGCTGTCGTCGTCCTGACCGTCGCGCAGGCCAAGGGGCTGGAGTTCGACTCGGTGCTCGTGGTCGACCCCGACCGGATGGTCGCCGAGTCACCTCGTGGGCGCAGCGACCTGTACGTCGCGCTCACCCGCGCCACCCAACGCCTCGGCGTCCTGCGCCCCCAGCCCGACCCCAGTTGATCATTAGGTTGACGTGGCCTGTGGTCTCTGACAGCCACGTCAACCTCATGATCACGCGTCGGTAGGTAGGCGCCTGGTCGTCAGTCGCGGGTCTTGTCCCGGGTGGACTTGGCCGGCCCGGTCGCCGACGTGGACTGGTCGCTGGTGCCACCACCCGTCGGGGTGCTCAGACCGCCTGTGGTGGCATCGCCGGTAGTGGTCGGTGCGACAGTGCCCGGGTGCCGCTCGGGCTGCCGGGCCACCCGACGTACGCTCGCCGGCCCGGCGGTGCCACCGGTGGTGGTGACCGCACCCTGCCCGGCGACGGGACCACCGTCGCGCAGCACCTGGGGGTCGATCCGTTCGTTCGCCGGATCGAGCGGGTCGTCGCGCTGGATCTGGCTCTCCACATCGGTGCGGGGCACCGTCACCTCGTCGAGGGCGCCCTCGCCGTACACGCCTCCGGCGATCCGATCCTCGGCCTGGCGGGCGGCGTCCTGCCGCATGTCGTCCTCACGCACGATCATCACCTCGCAGAAGCTGTGGAACTGACTGCGTGCCCGGCCACCGGCCGGGCAAACCGGCGGGACCGGAGGTCGTCCACGACGGTTCACCGTCGCGCCGTCCACTGGCCGTCTGCCCGCAGTCCGGGATGTCCATGCTGTCCGGCGACCGGGGGGAGACGCCCGCCGGCAGGAGGGGAAGACAGCGTGCGCACAGTACGCCGTACCGCCGTCGCGGCCCTGGTGGCCGCGACGGTGACGACCGGGCTCGCGGCGCCCGCCCAGGCGAAACCGCGACCGGACCGGACATTCGACGTGCAGGCCCACCGCGGCGGCCTCGGGTTGCGGGTGGAGAACACCCTCGCCTCTTTCGGCAACGCCCTCCAACTCGGGGTGAGCACCCTCGAACTGGACGTGCAGATCACCGAGGACGGTCAGGCGGTCGTCACCCACGACCGCAAGATCAGCGGCGCCAAGTGCGTCGACACCGCCCCTGTGACGCCCGGCGACCCGGAGTTCCCGTACGTCGGGAAGTACGTCAACACGCTCACCGTGGCCCAGGTGCGCACTCTCGACTGTGGTGCGAAGACACTGCCCGACAAGCCCGGCCAGCTCGCCGTGCCGGGTGCCCGGATGCCGCTGCTGCGTGAGGTGTTCGCCCTGGTGAACCGCTACCGGGCGAACGACGTGACGCTCAACGTCGAGACCAAGGTGGAGGCCGGCGCACCGACCGAGACCGCGCCCCGCGAGCAGTTCGTGCGGGTCACCGCGGCCGAGATCCGCGCGGCCGGGCTGCTCAGGCAGGTCACCATCCAGAGCTTCGACTGGGGCGCGCTGATGCGCATGCGCCAGGTCGAACCGAAGCTCCCGCTTGTCGCCCTCACCAACTACGACTTCCTCCAGACCGGCCAGCCGGGCGCCTCGCCGTGGCTGGGCGGACTGGACATCGACGACTTCGGCGGCGACCCGATCAGGGCGATCCGCAGCTTCGGTGCGAGCGTCTTCTCACCGGTGCACGGCATGCCGCAGAACGGCACTGTCACCGACCCGGACTACCAGCCGTACGTCACCAAGGACATGGTCGCCCGGGCCCACAGCTACGGGATCAAGGTGATCCCATGGACAGTCGACGACGTGCCGACCATGACCAAGCTGATCGACGACGGCGTGGACGGCATCATCACCGACTACCCGAACCGGCTGCGAGGCGTGCTGGCGCAGCGCGGCTACCGGCTGCCCAAGGCGTACGCGGCGCCGTTCGACATCCAGGCGCATCGGGGCGGACGGGCCACCCGGCCGGAGAACACCCTGCCGGCGTTCGCCAACGCGCTGTCCAACCGGGCCATCTCCACCCTCGAACTGGACACCGGCGTCACCGCCGACGGCACGCTCGTGGTGCTGCACGACCGCACGGTCAACGGGTCGCACTGCGTCGACACCGCCCCGGTACGCCGCGGCGACCCGATGTTCCCGTACGTGGGCAAGGGAGTGCACGAGCTGACCCTGGCGCAGCTCAAGACCGTCGACTGCGGCACGAGGACGCTGCCGGAGCTGCCCGCGCAGGTGCCCGTCCCGGGTGCCCGGATCCCCACCCTGGACGAGGTTTTCGCCCTGGTGAAGGCCAGTGGCCGTACCGACATCGGGATGAACATCGAGACGAAGATCAGCCCGCTGGTGAACGACACGGAGCCGTACCGCAGCTTTACCCGCAAGCTCGTCGACGCCATCCAGCGGGCCGGCTTCACCAGCCGGGCCACCATCCAGTCGTTCGACTGGCGCACCATCACGTACGCCAAGCAGCTCGACAAGCGGATCGGCACGGACGGCCTGGTCTGGCAGTACGGCCCGACCGAGTGCGCCATCCTCGCCGACGAGTGCTCGCTGGAGGCCGTGTACGGCGACCCGTCGGTGAAGAGCCCGTGGACCGGTGGGCTGGACTGGTGGAAGTACCGGGACCTGGGCAGGCTGACCCGCGCCGCGGGGGCGGGCACGGTGTCCGCCAACTGGCAGGTGCACGACCCGAAGCAGGGCACTGTCGCCTCGGCCGACTGGTACCTGCGGGAGAACCCGGCGTACTTCCACGGACCGGACGTACGGACCCTTCAGACGCGGTACGACCTGAAGGTGATTCCGTACACCGTCGACGACGCGACTGTCATGCAGCGGGTCATCGACCTCGGTGTCGACGGCATCATCACCGACGACCCGGACCTGCTGGTGAGCGTGGCCGTCCGCAACGGCCTGCGCTGACGTGCGCCGACCCGACCGCCGGCTGGATTTTCCGGCCGGCGGTCGGTGTTACCTGCTCACCGGCGTCGGGTAGTCGGGGGGCGTCCCCGCCGTGAACACGAACCGCGCCGCGGCCGAAACGCGGTAGCGGGGCGAGGGAAGGCAGGTACGACTCATCGCATCCTGAGGAGGACCAGATGAGCACGCAGGCTGCTTCCACCCGGCCGATGAACCGGCCGATGAACGACCCGCAGAACCCCGCTGCCATGCGCGACACGCAGCAGATGCCGGTCATGCACGACGGGCATCGGAACGACATGCGGGCACCCGGTACGGAGACCAAGCAGGCGTTCAAGACCACCGAGTTCTGGATCTACCTGATCGCGGTGGCCGCCGTACTGGGCGCGTCGCAGGTCGTGGGGCGGAACTCGGCAGGGGTCGACATCTTCCGGGCCGACAACGCCTGGTTCCTGATCACCCTGCTGACGCTGGGCTACCTCGGTAGCCGGGGTCTGGCCAAGGCCGGCAGCGCCTGGCGCAGCGGCGAAGAGCGCAAGACCCGGCACTGACCGGATCACGGCGCACAGTGGCCTCCGGGAGAATCTCCCGGAGGCCACTGCCGTCTGTGGACGGAACTACTCGTCGCCACCGAAGTCGCCGAAGTCGCCCTCGAAGGCGTCCTCGATCATCTCGCCGGCGATCATCCCGCCGGCGACGCCGAGCGCCGCGCCGGCCACCATGCCACCCATACCGGGGCCACGGCCGTGTCCGTGACCACGCCCGTGGCTCGGGCCGTACTGCGAGAGCAGGCTGCCGTAACGGGAGGTCGTCTCCCGTAGCCAGCCGTCGACGACCTGCGCCCAGTCGACGCGGTCGACGTCGGCGTGCGACACCTGGAAGCGGCCGAAGGCGTCGTGCCCGGCGCTGAGGAAACCGCCGCGCTTGTCGCACTCCAGGATCACCTCGACGCCACGCTGGCTCGTCACGAAGGTCAGCTCGACCTCCCTGATGGTGCTCGCGTACTGCGGGGCGGCGAAGAACTCGATCTCCTGGTAGAACGGCAGCGTCTGCTGCACGCCGCGGATGTGACCGCGCTCCAGGTCGGCGTGCTTGAACCGGAAGCCGAGCCGCTGGAACGCCTCCAGGATCCGCTCGTGCACCGGCAGCGGGTGCACCGCCACGTGGTCCAGGTCGCTCTTGTCGACCGCGCGCGCCACGGCCAGCTCGGTACGCAGGCCCATCGTCATGCCGTGCAGGCGCTGGCCGTACACGTCGGTGATCGGGGTTTCCCACGGCACCGGCAGCTGGAACGGGATCGACAGCTGCTGCTTCGGGGCGAGCTCGAACGCGCCACTGACGGCCATCCGGTGGAACTCCAGGGTGCCCGAGTACTCGGCGTCGTGCCCCTCGACCTCGACCCGGGTGACCAGACCGATCACCACCTGCTCGATGGCCGCCGGGGCGTCACCACCGACGAGGTTCACCTGCCCCTCGAGGGTAAGGCCGGGCCGGGTGTTGGGGTTGGTCAGCACGGTGTCCACACTGGGACCACCCACGCCGAACGCGCTCAACATCTTCTTGAAGACCATCGAAACTCCTGTGCGACGCCGACCGCTCCAGGCTGGAGTCGGACGTTGACTCGACGCGCACCTTATCCAGATGCGCTGTGAGGTGGCTGTGAAGCGTGCCGCGTCCCGTGTGTCGACAGATCCTCGATCGCCAGCTCGGCTGCATGGTCGGGGTCGCCGCCGGCCCGACTCAGCAGCCCGTCGGCGAACCAGTGACCCGGCGACGCCTGATCCGTCGGTGGCATCGAGGTACAGGCCGAGATCGCAACGCTCGCCGCCGACGGTGACCTGCCAGTCGGGGCGACGCAGGTAAACGGCGAGCAGTAGTCGCCATGCCAGCTCATCGCGCTCGGCGCGGCGGACCGGGTCACACTCGAGCAGGGCCTCGGCGACGCCGTCCGCGGTGGGATCGAACCCGTCCAGCAGCGGCAGCAACGACGGGTCTGCAAGGTACGCGGCGGCCTGGAAGGTGAACGTGTGCACCGCGTCCTGGGCGAGCAGCCCACGTACAAGTGGAAGCGCCCGTACGTCCCGTCGCCGCGCCAGCCCTCGGATGCCTTCCGCGCGTACCTCCGGGTCGGCGTCGTGGATGCGGTCCCACAGTGCCCTCCGGACGGCATCGCCGTCGGCGGTGCTCGCCCAGCCCAGGCCGAAGGTGGCCGACTCCCGGACCTTCGGGTCGGAGTCCAGGCACAGGTCGATCAACACCGCGTCGCCGGCTTCGTCCGGTGGGTCTTCCAGGACCGCCGGCACCGAGACCGCGACCTGGAACCGGACGTCGCTGTCGGGGTTGCCCGCGAGGGTGGCAAGGGTCGACAGGGCGCGGGGATCGCAGGTGGCACCCAGGGCGCGGGCGATCGACCAGTGCACCTCGGGATCGGGTTCGGTGGTGGCCAGCGAGATCAGGGCCGTCGCGGCGTCCCCGTGCAGGTCGCTCGCGAAGCCGAGCAGGTCGCACGCCGCCCCACGCACCACCCGGTCCGGATCGGCGAGGTGTCCGACCGCCAGCCGAACGGCCGCCGGACCCGAGTCGGCCACCTGTCGAAGCAGCTCCCAGCCGTCGTCGGACTCACCCTGCTCAACGGTCCGACCCAACTGCCGTACCGCCCGACCGAACAGCTCCGTGATCTCATGTGCCGCCACGCCTGGGACGGTGCCCGCCGGCGAGGACATGATCAACCCAATATCGCCGATATGGCGGTATCACCGTGACCGGGACACCCCCACTTCGGCGATGTCGAGTCGATCACGGATCGGTGCGCGTGAACGTGCCGTCCTTGACCCCGTTGACGAACGCGGTCCAGCCGCGGGCGCCGTAGAGGAGTGTCGCTGCCGCGCGGTCCTTGCTGTCGCGCACCGCCACCCGACCAGACCCGTCTAGAACCGGCCCAGCCTCGACACAACTGCCACCATTGCTGTCACTCTTAGTGCTGATGTGCCATGCGACCTTGGGCATGCTCTCGCTCATGACAACTCCTCCGCGATGCTCGTGATCAACTTCGTTGACTCGCTCTCGCTGAGCGCAGAATCCAGCAGACGACCATAGGCGCGAACAAAGCGCTCAGCCTTCGGCGACTCCAGGTAGAGCCGGCCTCCCAAAGACTCAACGTAGGCAACCGCAGGATACGGCTCCGGCAGGCGGAATATCCAGAACGTGCCGTCGAGCCCTTGGTGCAGGGCCACGCCGATCGGCATGACCCTGATTGCCACGTTGCTCATTCGCTGCGCCTGCGCGAGGTGGTGTAGTTGTCGGCGCCACACCTCCGGCCCGCCGACCATTCGACGCAGCGCAGCTTCGTCGATCACCGTAGAAATCCGTAGCGGTCGGCGTCGCCTCAGAACCTCTTGACGGGTCATCCGAAGCTCGACCCAGCGATTGATCGTCGCCTCGGTGACTCCCGGTTCTGCCGCGTTACGAATCACGGCCTCGGCGTACTCCCGGGTTTGCAGCAGCCCTGGTACCAGGGTGAGGTGGAAGCAACAGACCTGCTCCGCGCGACCCTCCAGCCAGGGATACTCGATGAAGGAGGCGTCCACGACGTCGCCGTAGTCCTCGTCCCACCGGTCGGTGCGCCAGACCTCCTCGGCAAGCGCTAGAAGGCGGGCCCGCTCGGCTGCGCGGTGAAATCCGTAGAGATCCAGCAGCGCGATCACATCGCCTTTGCGGATCGGCCAGTCCGCGCGTTCGTACCGACCAAGCGCCGACATGTCCCGTTGCAGATGCTCCGCGACCAACTTCAACGTCATCCCCCGCTCCTCCCGCAGGGCCCGCAGGCGCTGACCCAGCCATTGCGCACGCAAGGTCCGGATGAACGGCTTGTGCGGCATGGTTCACCTCTCAATTCGTTGGCGACGCCCGCGTAGGAACCATTGCTCCAGTTCCAAGCCACTGGAAACGTGGCCTTCGGGTGAGGTGATCGCCGGCCCCCGGGGACGCCCGGTGCAAACACGACGACCGCGGCTGTGCCAACAGCCGAGAAGGTGACGAGAGACGGCCTCGCGAGTGGCAGTCGCATACCGGCTCTCGTCGGGTCTCAACTGGAGCGTCGGGATGTGCGAATCCCGGCTCCGAACCGACTTGACGAATAAGTACCACGGCAAAGGGCGCCTTGCGACCCTGACCCGCCCATCGGTCGACGACGCGTGAGGTGACGAATGACCCGAGGCACGCTCTACGACGGCACGTTCCACGGTGCCGCTCGGTTGGCCCGGCTGCACCCGAGCCAGGTCCGCGACCGGCAGTTCGCCGTCGTCGGTTTCGGCCGACGCGGGTTGGACCCCCGGGAGGTACGGCGGTTCCTGCACCGCGTCGCCCTCGAGCTGGCGACGCTGCATCACGACGTGGCCCGGCTCAGCGAGGAGAACGCCCGGGTGAAGCGGGCGCTACGCGACTGGCACAGCGCCCGGCCCGAGCGGCGTCAGCCGTGAGCCCGGGATGGGAGCACCAGTACAGCGGGCTCTTCACGCCGCTGCCGAGGTTCGCCGCCGAGGCGTACACGGAGAGACCTCGGCATGTGATCCACCTGCCGGTGGCGGTCGCCGACCTGGCCGGGGCATTGGACCTGGCGCGGACACTGGCTCGTTCGTTGGCCTCGACGCCGCAGGTGGACGTTGGCGGCACCACCGTCTCGGCCGAGGACGCGCAGCACGTACGACACTGGGTGTTCTGCGACCGGATCATGCCCGATCGCCTGCGGTGCGGGCTGCCGGCCGACCACCCCGCATCCTGCCGGCCCGCGGATGACCGCTGAGCCCGCGCGCCCGGTCATGATCCGCGCAACTTCCGGGAAACTGCTGCCTCCACGACGCTCGAAGGGCCAGTTTCCGTGTTCTTGTTCGGATCTTGGCCCGGGCTCGACGGCGACCGGGCGACCCGGCAACCCGGCGACCCGGCGACCGTCGTCGTCACCTTCGTCGCGCCGGCACAGGACGATCCCATCGTCTGGGTGTCCTACGTGCCACTGCTCCCCCTTGCCCTGCTCCTGTTCACCGGGCTGTACCTGTTCGCGTTGCCGTACCTCGCCGAGCGGCGGCGAGCCGGGCGGCCGGGCTGAGTGGCGTCAGGGCTCCACGACCACCAGTTCGCCTACCTGCTCGCCGATCGTGGTGCGGGCCTCGGTCGGAAGCCCACGGTCCGTGATCAGTACGTCGGCGGCCTCCAGCGGGGCGATCGTCGCGATGCCGATGGTCTCCCACTTGGTGTGGTCGGCGAGCACCACGAGCCGGCGGGCGGCGCCGATGAGGCACCTGTTGACGCCGGCCTCCAGCAGGTTGGGCGTGGTGAAGCCGGTACGGGGGCTGAGCCCGTGCACACCCAGGAACAGCAGGTCGACGTTGAGGGCGCTGATGGCCGCCTCGGCAACCGGCCCGGTCAGCGCGTCCGACGGGGTGCGGATCCCACCGGTCAGCACGACCGTCTGGTCGGCGCGCGGGTTCTGGTAGAGCGCGTCGGCCACCGGGATCGAGTTGGTCACCACGGTCAGCCCGCGTACGTCGGAGAGCAGCATGGCCAGCGCGGCGGTGGTGGTGCCGGCGGACAGCGCGATGGCCATTCCCGGCTCCACCATCGTCGCCGCCCGTTCGGCGATGGCCCGCTTCTCCTCCTGCTGGCGGATCGACTTCGCGGCGAAGCCGGGCTCCTCGGCCGATCCCGGGCCGGCGAGCGTGGCGCCGCCGTGCACCTTGTCGACCAGGCCGCGCTCGGCGAGCACCTCCAGGTCGCGCCGGATCGTCATGTCGGACACGCCGAACCGGCTGACCAGCTGACTCACCCGCACGCCGCCGCGCTGGCGGATCAGATCGAGGATGGCGGTCTGCCGCTGCTGGGCGAGCATGTGGGGAACCTCCTTCGCGCCGGGGCCGTCCTGACGATCAGGCCCGATCCTCACGGACGACCGCCACCTCCCCGGCGGGGACCGCCAGCTCACCGGCACACCGCTCACCGGTCAACAGCTCGACGCCGGCCACCGGGAGCCGGACCTGCGCCCCCGTGTGGTTGAGGACGAACAGCCAGGTCCGCTCACCGTCGCGCCGTCGTACCACCTCCACGCCGGTCGGCGCCGGCACCGCCGGGCGGACGCCTGCCTCGTCGAGGAGCCGGGCGACCAGCCGGTCGGTGGCCGGCTCGTCCAGCCGGGTGGCGACGTACCACGCGGCGCCGTCGCCGACCCGGTGCCGGGTCAGCGCCGGCACGCCCGGCAAGGGCCCGTCGCTGTACGACGACAGCACCTCCGCGCCGTCGGGGTGCACCCATTCGGTCCACACGTCGGCGGTGCTGCCGTCGTCGAGGCGCACCTGTTCGCCCGCGCGCAGCGGGAAGAACTCCTCGGTGCGTACGCCGAGCAGGTCGCGGAACGCGCCCGGGTAGCCGCCCAGCCGGATGTGGTCGTTCTCGTCGACGACGCCACTGAAGTAGGTGACCGCCACCGTGCCGCCGGCTTCGACGTACCTGTGCAGTGCCTCGACGTCGACGTCGCGCACCAGGTAGAGGGTGGGTGCGAGGACCAGCCGGTAGCGGCTGAGATCGGCGGACGGGTGCACGATGTCGGCGGTCACGCCGGCCCGCCACAGCGCGCCGTACAGGGCGTAGAGCCGGTCGCCGTAGGTGACGTCGACGCTGGGGTGCGAGTCCAACTCGACAGCCCACCACGCCTCCCAGTCGAACAGGATCGCCACGTCGGCGTCCACGCGACTGCCGCGTACCTCGGCGAGCGCCTTGAGGTCCGCGCCGAGCTGGCACACCTCGCGGAACACCTTCGTGTCCGCGCCGGCGTGCGGCACCAGGGCCGAGTGGAACTTCTCCGCGCCGGCCCGGGAGGCCCGCCACTGGAAGAACAGCACACCGTCCGCGCCGCGCGCGACGTGCGCGAGACTGTTGCGGCGCATCTGCCCGGGAAGCTTGGCCACGTTGCGCGGCTGCCAGTTGACGGCACTCGTGGAGTGCTCCATCAGCAGCCACGGGTCACCCCCCGCGACGCCCCGGGTGTGGTCGGCGGCGAACGCCAGCCCGAGATGCGCCAGCGGTTCGGCGGCGGTCAGGTAGTGGTCGTTGGACACGAGGTCCACGTCGGCGGCCCAGGAGTGGTAGTCCATGTTCTTGGCCATGCCGATCATGAAGTTGGTGGTTACCGGCTGCTGGACCAGGGTCCTGAGCAGCGCGCGTTCGGCGCGCAGCTGGGCGCGCTGCTCGTCCGAGGAGAAACGCAGGAAGTCCAACTGCTGCGTGGGGTTGGCGAAGGTCGGTGCGGTGCGCGGCGGGTTGATCTCGGACCAGTCGCCGTAGCGCTGGCTCCAGAAGGCAGTGCCCCAGGCGTCGTTGAGCCGGTCCAGGTCGCCGTAGCGCTCGCGCAGCCAGCCCCGGAACGCCTCGGCGCTGACCTCGCAGTAGCAGTGCACGTTGTGACAGCCCAGTTCGTTGGAGACGTGCCACATCACCACGGCGGGATGCTCGGCGTACCGGCCGGCGACCGCGCGCACCAACTCCAGTGACCGCTCGCGGAACACCGGCGAGCTGGGGCAGTACGCCTGCCGGCCGCCCGGCCAGAGGACCGCGCCGTCGGCCCGGCGGGGCAACGTCTCCGGGTGCGCGCGGGCCAGCCAGGGTGGCGGGCTGGCGGTGGCGGTGGCCAGGTCGACCTGGATGCCGCCGTCGTGCAGCAGGTCCAGGACGCGGTCCAGCCACCCGAACTCGAACCGGCCCGGGCTGGGCTCCAGCAGCGCCCAGGAGAAGATGCCGACGGAGACCAGGGTGACCCCGGCCCGGCGCATCAGCTCGACGTCCTCGGACCAGGTTTCCTCGGGCCACTGCTCGGGGTTGTAGTCGCCGCCGAAATGGATGCCGTCGCCCTGCCATCGCCGCATGACAGCTGAGGGTGCACCCGGCGATCCACGCAAGTCAACAGTTTCCAACATCGATTTCCTTTCCAACGTTTACCACGTAACGGCCGCGTCACGACTGGGTTATCAGAGGCGAACAGCCCTCTTGACAGCGCCCTGCGGACGGGTAGCTTGAGGCCCCAATGGCCGTTCGTGTTCGCCAATGTGGATTCTCGGTGGATCCCGATGTGTCATCACGACGGCGGTTCCGCAGTCACCACCTCTGATGGCCCTTGGACTAGCACCTCTTCATCCGCAGGAGGCACAGATGTCCCGTCCCCGATCCCAAGCCGAGTACCTGGCTCGGCTCGTACCGCCGTCCGTCGCCGGCATCAACCGACGGTCGCTGCTGGCCGGCGCGGCCGGCACCGGCGCGCTGCTCGGCACCGGCCTGCTCGCCGGCTGCGGCGACGACTCCGGCTCCGGCGGGTCCAGCAAGGACGTGTCGCTCGGGTCCAACCAGTCCGACCCGAAGCCCAAGGACGTCCTGGTGAAGGTCACCGACGGGTTCAAGACCTCGTCCGGTGTCCAGGTCGCGGTGAACACGGTCGACCACAACACGTTCCAGGAGAACATCAACAACTACCTCCAGGGCAAGCCGGACGACGTGTTCACCTGGTTCGCCGGCTACCGGATGCGCTTTTTCGCCCAGAAGGGCCTGGCCGGCGACATCAGCGACGTGTGGAGCAAGCTCTCCGGCTATTCCGACGCGTTCAAGAAGGCATCCACAGGCGACGACGGCAAGCAGTACTTCGTTCCGGCGACGTACTACCCGTGGGCCGTCTTCTACCGCAAGTCGGTCTGGAAGCAGCACGGCTACCAGGTGCCCACGACCCTCGACCAGTTCACCGCGCTCGGCACGCAGATGAAGAGGGACGGCCTGACCCCTGTCGCCTTCGCCGACAAGGACGGCTGGCCGGCGATGGGCACCTTCGACATCCTCAACCTGCGGATCAACGGCTACCAGTTCCACATCGACCTGATGGCCGGCAAGGAGGCCTGGACTTCCGACAGGGTCAAGAAGGTATTCGACACCTGGGCCGGTCTGCTCCCACTGCACCAGCCGGACAGCCTCGGACGCACCTGGCAGGAGGCCGCCCAGTCGTTGCAGCAGAAGAAGAGCGGCATGTACCTGCTCGGCCTCTTCGTCGGTCAGCAGTTCACCAACGAGGAGCAGGACGACCTCGACTTCTTCACCTTCCCCGAGATCGACCCCTCGATCGGCGCCAAGGCGCTCGACGCGCCGATCGACGGCTACATGATGGCCCGCAAGCCCAAGAACGAGGACAACGCCCGCAAGCTGCTTGAGTACTTCGGTGGCAAGGACGCGGCGGACATCACCGTCAAGAACGACCCGGCCACCCTGGTCGCCAACACCGGCGCGGACGTCAGCGGCTACACCGCCCTGCAGAAGAAGGCCGCGGAGCTGGTCGGGTCGGCCACCGAGATCGCCCAGTTCCTCGACCGGGACACCCGACCGGACTTCGCCTCCACGGTGATCATTCCGGCGATCCAGCAGTTCATCAAGGACCCCAAGGACATCGGCGGGCTCACCTCGTCCATCGAGAACCAGAAGAAGTCGATCTTCACCGACTGACGGCGGAAGGGGGAGGACATCGTGTCCGACCTGCCCCTGATCCAAGCGGATCGCGCCGTACCGCCGCCGGCCGCGACCACCTCCACGGGTGGTCGTCGCCGGCGGCTACGGCTCCTGTCCCGCACCGACCGCGTGGTCATCACGCTTATGGTGCTCGTCCCGCTGCTGCTCGTCACCGGATTCGTCTGGCTGCCGGCGGCGGCCACCGTGCTGCTCTCCGGCACCAACTGGGACGGCATCGGCCCACTCAACGAGATCGAGTTCGTCGGCGCGCGCAACTACAGCGACGTGGTGAACATCTACCCGCCGTTCGTGCCGGCGATCCAGCACAACCTGCTCTGGCTGGCGGTGCTGTTCGTGGTCGCCACCCCGTTCGGCATGTTCCTCGCCGTGCTGCTGGACAAGGAGTTGCGGGGCAGCCGCTTCTACCAGACCGCGCTCTACCTGCCGGTGGTGCTCTCGCTGGCGCTCATCGGCTTCGTCTGGCAGCTGCTCTACTCCCGCGACCAGGGGCTGATCAACGCGGTCTTGGGCAGCAACATCGACTGGTACGGCGACTCGAACGTCAACATCTGGGCGGTCATGGTCGCCTCCGGGTGGCGGCACGTCGGCTACATCATGCTGCTCTACCTGGCCGGGCTCAAGGGCGTCGACCCGTCGCTGCGGGAGGCCGCCGCGGTCGACGGCGCCTCGGAGAGCCGGACTTTCTTCCGGGTCGTCTTCCCGGTGCTGCGGCCGATCAACATCATCGTGCTGGTGGTGACGGTGATCGAGTCGTTGCGCGCGTTCGACCTGGTCTGGGTGGTCAACAAGGGCCGCAACGGGTTGGAGCTGATCTCCGCGCTGGTCACCCAGAACGTGGTGGGTGAGGCGAGCCGGATCGGGTTCGGCTCGGCACTGGCCACGATCATGCTTGTCGTCTCGCTGGTCTTCATCACCATCTACCTGGCAACCGTGATGAGGGAGAACCGGCAATGAGCACCGACATCCCGGTCCGTCGCCGCAGGCCGGCCCCGCTGCGGCTGCTGCTGCACGGCTTCCTCATCGTCGTCGCGCTGGTCTGGCTCTTCCCGATCGCCTGGGCGGTGCTGACCTCGCTGCGCTCGTACGAGTACACGGCAGTCAACGGCTACGTCTCGTTCGGCGGCTGGACCTTCGACAACTACGTCACCGCCTGGCGGACGGCGGAGTTCGGCAAGCACTTCCTCAACTCGGTGTACATCACGGTGCCCGCGGTGCTGCTGACGCTCTTCCTCGCCTCCTGCGTCGCGTTCGTCATCGCCCGGTTCAGCTGGAAACTCAACCTGGTCCTGCTCGGCATCTTCACCGCGGCCAACCTGCTGCCCCAACAGGCGTTGCTCATCCCCCTGTTCCGGCTGTTCACCGAGGTGCCGCTGCCGGAGTTCATGAGCGACTCGGAGCTGCTCTACGACAGCTACTGGGGCCTGATCCTGATCAACGTGGCCTTCCAGTGCGGGTTCTGCGTCTTCGTGCTCAGCAACTACATGAAGGCGCTGCCCCGCGACCTGTACGAGGCGGCGATGGTCGACGGCGCGAGCATCTGGCGGCAGTACTGGCAGGTCACCATGCCGCTGTGCCGGCCGGCCCTGGCCGCACTGGCCACTCTGGAGGTGACCTGGATCTACAACGAGTTCTTCTGGGCCACGGTCCTGATGCGTACCGGCGACAAGTTCCCGGTGACCAGCTCGCTCAACAACCTGCGCGGCGAGTTCTTCACCGACAACAACCTGGTCTCGGCGGGCAGCGTGCTCGTCGCGATCCCCACCCTGGTGATCTTCTTTATGCTCCAGCGGCACTTCGTCCGGGGCCTGACCTTGGGAGCCTCGAAGGGATGACGATCCTGCACCTGCGCCACGCGCGGACCAGCCTGGTGCTCGACGCGCGCGGCCCGGGGCTGCCCCGGGTCGTGCACTGGGGTGGCGACGTCGGCGACCTCGACGACGAGGGCCTGCGCCAGCTCACCGACGCGACGGTACCGCCCGTGGTGCCGAGCAGCTTCGACGAGCCCGCCGTGCTGTCGCTGCTGCCGGAGGCGAGCGCCGGCTGGAGCGGCAGGCCCGCTCTGGCCGGGCACCGTGACGGGCGGGACTGGTCCACGGCGTTCCGGTTGGACGGTCTCGACGTGGACCAGCCCGCCGACGCCCCGGCGCGGGTGGTCGTGCGCGCGTCGGACCCGGCCGCCGGACTGTCCCTGACCATCGAGCTGACGCTTGACCAGCGCGGCCTGCTGACCCTCCGCCACCGGCTGCGCAACGACGGCGAAGGCGCGTACGAGCTGCGGGAGCTGACGCCCGTGCTGCCGGTGCCGGCGGTCGCCACCGAACTGCTCGACCTGACCGGCCGCTGGTGCCGGGAACGGTCCCCGCAGCGGCACCCGTGGCAGCACGGCGCCTGGGTCCGCGAGGGCCGGCACGGCCGTACCGGACACGACGCCACCCTGCTGCTTGTGGCCGGCACCGCCGGGTTCGACTTCGGCCACGGCGAGGTGTGGGCGGTGCACACCGCGTGGAGCGGCGACCACGTCACGTTCGCCGAGCGCCGTCCCACAGGCGAGTCGACGGTCGGCGGCGGCGAACTGCTGGCCCCCGGCGAGGTCCGGCTCGGCCCCGGCGAGTCGTACGACACTCCCCTGCTCTACGCCGTCTGGTCCGACGCCGGGATGGACGGACTCAGCGACGTACTCCATTCCCACCTGCGGGCCCGGGCCGGGCACCCGCGCTCCCCGCGCCCGGTCACGCTGAACGTCTGGGAGGCCGTCTACTTCGACCACGACCTGGACCGGCTGCGGGCGCTCGCCGACCGGGCGGCGCAGATCGGGGTGGAACGGTTCGTGCTCGACGACGGCTGGTTCCGCGGCCGGCGCGACGACACGGCAGGGCTCGGCGACTGGTACGTCGACGAGGACGTCTGGCCCGACGGCCTGCAACCGCTCATCGACCACGTGACAGGTCGGGGCCTGCAGTTCGGTCTCTGGGTGGAGCCGGAGATGGTCAACCCGGACTCGGACCTGTACCGCGCGCACCGTGACTGGCTGCTCGCCGTACCGGGGCGGCTGCCGCCGGCCTGGCGCAACCAGCAGGTGCTCGACCTGGGCCGCCCCGAGGCGTACGACCACCTGCTGGAACGGCTCGACGCACTGCTCAACGCCCATCCCGGAATCAGCTACCTCAAGTGGGACCAGAACCGGGACCTCACCGAGGCCGGGCACCACGGCCGACCCGGCGTGCACGGGCAGACGCTTGCGGTCTACCGGCTCCTCGACGAACTGCGCCGACGGCATCCCGGGGTGGAGATCGAGAGCTGCTCGTCCGGCGGCGCCCGGGTGGACCTGGCCATCCTGGCCCGCACCGACCGGGTCTGGGCCAGTGACTGCAACGACGCCCTGGAACGGCTCGCCATCCAGCGCTGGACCGGGCTGCTGCTGCCACCGGAACTGATCGGCACGCACATCGGCCCGGAACGCTCGCACACCACCCACCGCGTGCACGACCTGGGCTTCCGGGCGGCCACCGCACTGTTCGGCCACCACGGCATCGAGTGGGACATCGCGTCGATCAGCGCCGCCGAGCAGGCCGAGCTGGCCGCCTGGGTGGCCCTGCACAAGCGGCTGCGCCCGCTGCTGCACGCCGGCCGGGTGGTCCGGGTCGACCACCCGGACCCGGCCGTCTGGACGCACGGTGTGGTCGCGGGTGACAAGACCCGGGCGGTGTACGCGGTGGCACGGCTGGCCACCTCGGTGGCGCAGGTCCCGGGCGCGGTACGACTGCCCGGCCTCGACCCGGACCGGCGTTACCGGGTACGGCCGGCGGACGGCGTCCCGGCCCCGGCGACAATCAACAGGTCCGCGCCGATATGGCTGGCGACGGGCGTCACGCTCACCGGCGCGGCGCTGGCCCGGGTGGGCGTGCAGATGCCCGCGTTGCACCCGGAGCAGAGCCTGGTCCTGGAGGTCGACGCCGTCGACTGAGCGGTCCGGAGGCGCGTGTGCTTCGCGCCGCCCCGTGTCGACGGCGGGCGGTAACCGGGTGCACTGACCAGAACGGGCGTGGTGGCCGGGCCCGGCGTGGGGCTCGGCCACCAGCCCGTCGTTCAGCTCGCCGTGCAGCTCACGACAGGGGCGGCGTTCGTGCCGGTCCAACCGCCGATGAAGCCGAAGCTGGTGCTGGCACCGGCGGCCAGCCGTCCGTTGTAGTCCACGTTGCGCGCGGTCACCGTGGTGCCGCTGCTGGTCAGGGCCACGTTCCAGGACTGGGTGACGCTCTGCCCGTTGGCGAAGGTCCACCCGGCGGTCCAGCCGGTGATCGCCCTCGCGCCGGCGGTCACCCGTACCTCACCCTGGAAGCCACCCTGCCAGGAGTTGGTGATCGTGTACGTCGCGGTGCAGCCACCGTTCGGCGGGGGCGTGGTCGGCGGCGGGGTCGTGGGCGGCGGGGTGGTCGGCGGGGGGATGCTTGCGTAGACGCTTGCCTCCCGGGCGGTCTGCCGGATGCCGTTCGCGCCGTTGAAGAGCCGCTGACCCCAGGTGGTCAGGTTGGCCGGGTTGAAGGACGTGGACAGGTCGAGGTATTCGACGCCACCGCCGTTGCCGCTCCACGACCAGCCCAGCCAGCCGATCCCGTTGGCCTGACTGTAGGCGAGGATGGTGTCCTCGTCCGGGTCGCCGTCGGAGTGGTTGAACCCGAACTCACCGACCACGATGGGCAGCCCGGCGGCCCGGAACCGCCCCAGGTAGTCGCTGATCTCCGCCGCGGTGTCGAACACCCCGTACATGTGGATGGAGAAGACCGTGTTGCGGGCCGGGTCGGCGGCGAAGACCGATGCCGCGTTGTCGCGCATGGTGAACGACCAGTCCTGCCCCCAGTTCGGCGCGTCCACCATGATCGTGTGGGTCAGGCCGGCGGTACGCAACCGCTTGATCGCCGCAGCGTTGTCGGTGGCCCAGGAACCGTAGTTCTGGTTGCCGTACGGCTCGTTGCCGATGTTGACGATGACGTACTTCTCCTGGCCGGCGAGGACGTCGGCCAGGCTGATCCAGTAGTCGACCGCTCGGGCGAGGGTGATCGCGCCGCTCTGCTCGCCGTACCCGGTCGTGTCGTGCACCTCGAGCACGCAGATCAACCGGTTGGCCTTGCACAGCGAGATGACGTTCGCGACGTCCGCGTTGGTGTTGCGGGTCCACCTGTCGCCGCTGGAGAGCACCACCCGCACGGCGTTCGCGCCGAGCGCCTTCACGTCGGCGAACGAGCTGGTCTGCTGCGGGTACCAGGTGTGCGCGTGGTTGACCCCGCGCATGATGAATTCGGTGCCGTTGGCGTCGTACAACTTGCCGTCGGCGACTGTGAAACCGGCGGCGGCGCGGGCCGGCTGGCCGAACGCCAGCACCGCGACGAGCAGCGCCAGCAGCGCGGCGCCGGCGGCGGAGAGTCGAGTCTTCATGGCCTTCCTCAGGCAGGACCCCCGGTGCCCGACAGGGGTGGGACGTGACAGGGAAGGCGGCTGCAGCCCGGCAGCCACCGCTCGGCTCCCGGCGGCGCAGGCATCAGCGTAGGACGATGGATCGGCGGGCGCAACCGGTTCAGTGGCCGCAGCCGACCCCGCACAGCCGTGACGGCCCACGCGAGCGCAGGCCGTCCCGGGGCGAACATCCCCACCACAGGATGCGCGCGAGACCGAATCTTAACCGGTTAATCCCCTCACGCACCACCGCCCGTGAACCGGACGGGAGGGTTGAGGGCTGCCGACCTGGGTATCCCGGGAACGATACGTCGGTGGAAGGGGAAACCAGGATGGTCAGCGTCGGCTACACCCTGATGGGCGAACAGGCCGGTCCCAAGCAGTTGGTCGACCACGCGATCCGGGCCGAGGCCGCCGGCTTCGACCAGCTGGTGATGTCCGACCACTACTACCCCTGGCTGGACTCCCAGGGCCACTCCCCGTACGCCTGGTCGGTGCTCGGCGCGGTCGCCCACGCCACCTCCCGCGCGGAGCTGATGTCCTTCGTGACCTGTCCGATCCGCCGCTACCACCCGGCAGTGGTCGCGCAGAAGGCAAGCACGATCGGCGCCCTCTCGGACGGACGCTTCACCCTCGGCCTGGGCGCGGGCGAGAACCTCAACGAGCACGTGGTCGGCGGTTGGCCGCACGTGCAGCAGCGGCACGAAATGTTCGAGGAGGCGTTGCAGATCATCCGGCCGCTGCTCAACGGCGAGACGCTCACCTTCTCCGGCAACCACTTCGACGTGCCCGACGCGTACGTCTGGGACCGCCCCGAGCGTCCGGTGCCGATGGCCGTCGCCGCGTCCGGTCGGCAGTCCGCGACGCTCGCCGCCGAGTACGGCAACGGCATCATCGCCACCGAACCCGACCGGCACATCATCGAGATGTACGACGACGCCGGCGGCGCCGGCCAGCCCCGCTACGGGCAGGTGGCCATCTGCTACGGGCCGGACGAGGCGGAGTGCCGCAAGATCGTGCACGACCAGTTCCGCTGGTTCGGGCTGGGCTGGAAGGTAAACGCCGACCTGCCCGGGCCGGATTCCTTCGCCGCCGCCACCCAGTTCGTCCGGGAGGACGACGTCGCCCAGGGCATCCCCTGCGGCCCGGACATCGACGCGCACGTCGAGGCGTTCCGCAAGTTCGTCGACGCCGGCTTCACCCACGTGGCGATCATCCAGGTCGGCGGGGAGACCCAGCCGATGTTCCTGGACTGGGCGCAGGAGCAACTGCTGCCCCGGCTGCGGCAACTGTGAGGTTGACCCCCGCCGGCCGGTTCGGGAGGACCGAGCTGCGCCTCGCGATGGCCGCGCCCCGGCCGGCCGCCGGTCTGGTCAGCGAATGGCGGCTCGTCGACGGCCTGCGCACCCACACCCGGCGAAGCGAGGACCCAGGCACCGGGGCGCCGCCTGTGGTCCTGGTGCACGGGCTCGCGGTCTCCCACCGCTACCTGACCCCGCTTGCCGTCGCGCTCGCCGCCACCCATCAGGTGTACGTGCCGGACCTGCCCGGCTTCGGGCTGTCCGAGCGCCCCCGGGGCGCGTACGACGTGCGCCGGCACGCCGGGCACCTGGCCACCTGGCTGGCCGCGTACCGGCTGCCGCAGGTGTGCCTGCTCGGGCACTCGTTCGGTGCGGAGGTGGCCGCCTCGCTCGCCGCCAGCCACCCGGACGCGGTACGTGCGCTGGTCCTGGCCGGGCCGACAAGCGACCCGGCTGCCCGGTCCCGTCGAGGGCTGTTCGGCAGATGGTTGGTGGACACCGCGCGGGAGGCGCCGTTGCAGGCGCCGATCCTGGTGCGGGACGTGTGGAACGCCAGGCCCTGGCGGGTCTTCGCCACCCTGTCGCACTCGGCCCACAACGCCATCGAGGCTGATCTGGTCCGGGTCACCGCCCCGACCCTCGTCGTCGCCGGACGTCGTGACCCGGTCGTACCGGCCGGCTGGCGGGACGAGGCGGCCCGGCTGGTCGACGGCGACCTGGTCGTCGTCCCCGGCGCCGCGCACAACGTGGCAACCACTGCCCCGACGGCGGTCGCCGACGCGGTCCGCCACCTCCTCAACTCCACCCTGACGAAAAGGTGAACCCATGCGCTTCGGAAACACGGAGATCCGCCCGCTCGGCGGCGGACTCGGCTGCCTCCTGATGATCCTCTTCTCGATCGTCGCCTCGGTGGTGCTGACAGTCCTGCTCAACCTGGTGCTCTGAGGCCCGACCGCCTCAGCGGCGCAAACCCAGTGCGCTGAGCACCTCACGGGAGGCCAACCGGGCCGGGTCGAACACCGACCGGCGGATCCAGCGGGCCACCGGCGCGACGGTGGCCCGCCAGGCCGCCGTGACGCCGCGCGCCACCGGCACCACAGTCACCGACCAGACCCACCGGGCTCCGAGCAGCAGCAGGCGGGTCCCGTGCCACGGCTCGCGGTCCTGGACCGTTCAGTGTGGAGCGTTGTCGAGGTCCAGGTCGGCAAGCAGCGGATAGTGGTCCGAGGCCGTGTCGGCCGCACCGCCACGGATCACCCGACAGTCGCTGACGCGTTCGGCAAGCGCGGGGCTGCCGAACAGGTAGTCGAGGCGCATTCCGGCGAACTCGGCCCCGCCGAACCGGGTGGGCACGGTGAGCCCCTCGGCCTCCGGCGCTCCGGGGGCGGACGCGGGCCAGAGATCGACAAGCCCGGCGGCAAGCAACCGGGCAATGGCACGGGTGTCCACGGTCCCGCCGGCCCGTCGCAGGTGCCGCCGCCGGTACATCGCGGGCATCCCGGCCAGCCGTGCGGTGTGGTCGACGGTCGGATCGAGCGAGTTGAGATCGCCGGTGACCAGCGTCAGGGGTCCGGGCGCGCGTCGCACTGCCGAGACCAGCCAGTCGACCTCCATCCGCCGGCGCCCACCGGAGTACGGGTAGAGGTGGGCGCCCACCACGGTGAGCGGGCCGGCGGAGGTGGCCACCACGACGCGGGCGGCGGCGTGGTGGAACGGGCGGCGCACCGGCCTCGCGTCGACGACCCGGTACGGCGGCCGGACCAGCACCGCCACCGGCTGCCCGAAGCAGGACCGGGCCAGGTGGGGCGTCATCCCCACCCGGCCCGCCACAGTGACCATCAGCCCGTCGCGGTCGAAGCCGCGCAGCTCCTCCAGGGCCAGCACGTCCGGCACCTGCTCGGTGACGACCCGGACCACCTGATCCAACCGGTCGGGACCACCGCGGTCCCGCCCGCCGGTGCGGATGTTCCAGGTCATCACGCGCAGCACGGCGCCGCGCTCAGTCGGCCCGGCCGGCCCGCGCCAGCTCGTCGTCGAGGGTGCCCACGTCCTCCGACTCGATGGCCGGCTGGTTGCCTTCCTCCAGGTCGGCGTTCGGGCGGACGACCAGGTAGAGCAGCCCGATCCAGAGCGCGGAGAGCAGGATCGCGCCCATGAAGTCGGTCGGGTGGTGCATGCCCCGGTACATCCGCGAGGTGGCCACGCCGACCGGCATGATCACGGCCAGCGCCACGAAGATCCACCGCCACCAGCGGTCGGTACGGGGGAACACGATCAGGGTGATGGCCAGCCAGACGCAGATCGTCGCCGCGATGTGCCCGGACGGGAACGACGAGGTGGGCATCTGCCCGTCCAGGTTCTCCACAGGCGGACGCGGACGGTCGACCGCCCGCGCCGAGGCGAGGAAGAGGGTCAGCTCACCGATCATCGCCAGCGCCACGAACAGCACCGGCCGCCAGCGCCGCCACACCGCGAGCACCAGCGGGCAGAACACCAGCGAGATGAGCAGGATCGCGTGGGTGTCGCCGAACTTGCTCCACCACCAGCTCACCTCGGTGAGCATCTCGGTGTGCCGCTCGGCGAACCAGCGCGGCACCTCCGTGTCCAGGGTGTCGAAGAAGGTGCCCTTGGCGTGGTAGCTGACGTACGTGCCGAAGCCGTACAGCGCGCCGAACACGAGCACCCAGCCGACCAGCAGCTCGGCCACCGCCGAGCGCGGATGGGCCAGCACGTGCTCCTCGGCCGGGGCGGGGGCGATGTCGTGCCCGGCCTCCGGCTCCAGACCCTCGCTCAGCGACGGCACCGGCCGGCCCCGCTCGCGCCGCCACAGCCGGAAGGCGTACGCGGTGACGCCCAGCCACGCCGCGCCGAGCAGCCAGCCGCCGAACACGTCGGAGACGAAGTGCACGCCCAGCGCGATCCGGGTCAGGCCGATCAGCGCCACCAGCACGCCGACGCCGACGATCGCCGGCTTACGCCAGCGCGGCGCCATCGCCGGCAGGAACACCAGCAGCAGCGCCCCGTACGCGACGAACGAGCCGAGCGCGTGCCCGCTGGGGAAGCTGTTCCCCGGGGCGCTGGCGACCGGCACGTCCACGATCGGGCGGAGCCGGCCGACGAGCGTCTTGAGTGACGGGTCGAGGATCAGACCGCCGACCCCTGTGATGATCAGGTAGACGGCCAGTCGGGGCTGGCGCCGGATCAGCAGACCGACCACCGCGATGGTGACCAGCCAGATGAGAATCGGCCGGCCGCCCAGGTCGGTCACCGCCTGGAGCACTGTGACGAGTGCGTGGTGCGGGGCGACGAGCCCGTTGAACCACTCGGCGACGGCGTGGTCCGCGTCCTGCAACGGGCTCCAGCGCACCCGCACGAGCAGCAACAGCAGCCCGAAGGCCACCCCGGCGCCAGTGACGGCCGCCAGCCCGGCGACGCTCCGTTCGGCGAAATGACCGATCGGACGCCGCGCCACCTCTTTGACCGCGGTCACCCCGCACCTCCCTTGTCGTCTCTGGCGAGGCGCTTTACCCGATCCGCGTCGTGCGTACACGCGGGGACAGCTACAGGGCGGACATGTCCCCGGTGTCGAGCAGCTCCCCGCGCTCGGCGTCGGGCTCCCACAGGTCCGGTTGGGCGGGCTCCTGCACACCGATGCGCAGCGCCTCCAACTGGGCGGCGAACGCCAGCCCACCGAAGAGCGCGATCCCGGTCAGGTTGGCCCAGAGCAGCAGCGCCATCATGCCCGCCAACGCACCGTAGGTCTGGCCGAAACCGTCACTGAACCGCACGTACGCGGCCAGCAGGAGGCTTGTCGTCCACCACAGGGCGGTGGCGATGCCGGCGCCGAAGAGCAGCCAGGACAGGCCGGGCTGCCGTCGGCGGGGCGCGTGCCGGAACAGCACGGCCACCGCGAGCACGGTCAGCCCGAGGCTCAGCGGGAAACGTACGGCGTCCCAGATGCCCTGGGCGACATCACCCCACTCGTAGTGTTCGCGCACCGAGTCACCCATCGCGCCGCCGCCCACCAGGATGAGGAACCCGGCGAGCGCGGGCAGGCCGGCGGTGACGGCCAGGACGGCGGCGCGCAGGTACTTGCCCAGGGCGGGGCGGTCCCGTTCGACGCCGTAGATGCGGTTGGCGCCCCGCTCGATCTGGGCCATCGTGGTGGTCAACGCGACCAGGCCGGTGAGCAGACCGAGGGTGAGCGCCAGCTCCCCGGCGTCCTCGACCCGCTCGCCCTCGCCGAGCAGGTCGCCGACCACCTGCTCGCTCTGCCCGGGGGTGAGCGCCAGGACGGTATCGGCGACCACCTGGCCGCCCTCCCGGACGCCCAGCTCGCTGACCAGGCCGGTGAGGGCGATCAGGAACGGCACCACGGCGAGGCAGAGTTGCAGCGCGAACGCCCGCGAGTGGCTGAACCCGTCGCCGTAGCGGAACCGGATGAAGGCGTCCCGCAGCAGGTGCCAGCCGCCCTGCCGGCGCAGTGTGCGCCAGGCGTCGTCGGCGGACAGCTCCGCGTCGGCCATCAGCCGGGTCTCCGGCACGATGCGGGTGCTACTCACGGCGCGCTTCCTCGATCAGCTGCTCGCCCCGCTCTCCGGCGCCCTGTGCGTCGACGGCCAGGTCGGGGGCGTCCTGCGGCTGGGGGACGCAGAGCCAGAGCGACTCGGGCTTGATGTCCGCCCGCAGTTGCCGGCCCGGGGCGATGAGGTCGCCGTCCAGCTCGCGCGGCTGGGCCCGGTTGCTGGTGACCACCACGCGCCGGCCACGGAACACCTCCATCCGGGGCACCTCGCCGCTGCGGCGGATCACCGCCCAACCGAGCGCGAGCCAGTGCCGCAGGCTGTGCGGGGTGAGCACCGCGACGTCGAGCCAGCCGTCGTCCGGCTCGGCCTCGGTGAGCAGCCGCACCCCGCCCTGGAGCCGGCCCACGTTGGCGATCAGGACCGAGCGGGCCCGGCGGCGTACCGGTGGCCGGTCGTCGATGCGGATCTGCACCCGCATCGGCCTGTCGCGCAGGTGCCGGACGGCGCCCACCACGTACGCCGGCCAGCCGATGCGGGCCTTGGTGGTCTCGTTCGTGGCTTCGAGCATCTGGGCGTCGAAGCCCATGCCTGCCATCACCGTGAAGTAGCGGTCCTCGACCGCGCCGACGTCGAGCAGCCGACGGCCCCGCTCGACGGCGACCTGGAGACCGGCGGCCAGGTCGGTGGAGAGACCCAGGTTGGCGGCGAGCAGGTTGCCGGTGCCCTGCGGCAGCACGGCGAGGGCCACGTCGGTGCCGACGAGGGCGCTGACGCAGGACATCACCGTGCCGTCGCCACCGCAGGCGAAGACCAGGTCGACGCCGTCCTTGACGGCCTGCTCGGTCTGGCCCCGGCCCGGGTCGTCGACTGTCGTCTCGTACCACTGAGGGGCCGGCCAGCCGGCGGCGGCCAGGGCGTCGTCGACGGTGCGTCGCAGCTCGTCGAGATCGTCGACCTTCACGGGGTTGACCACCACTGCCGAGCGCAGCCCGCCGTCGCCGCCCGAGGGTCGTCTGTCCTGTCCAGGATCCACGGCGTCAGTGTGCAGCACAGGGACGGCTTCAGCGAGCCCGTGGACGCCGGGCGTCGGAAGTGCCACAGACAGGTTTCAACGCCTGCGGGTCTGTCAGGCGGTGGTCCGCAGGGCGTTCTCCACCCGCTGGCGCAGATCGTCGAGGTCGACGCCGGATTCGGTGAGCACCTGCGCGCCCAGCCCGTGGCCCTCCCGGAGCACGCCCAGCAGGATGTGCTCGGTGCCGATGTGCTTGTGGCGCAGGCGCAGCGCCTCCCGCAGGGACAGCTCCAGGACCTTCCTGGACCGGGGTGAGAACGGCCCGCCCAGGTACCTCCTGCGCCTCCAGCGGCGGCGCGGCGCGGGTACGGCCTCGCGCAGCGCGTCTGGGCCGAAGGACTCCTCGATGCGGGCCACTATCGCGGCCAGGTCGATGCCGATCTCCCGCAGGGCTGCCGCGTCGGCGTCGCCGAGGCCGGCGCCGCCGCTGGCGGTGTGCCGGCGTACCCGCTCGCGAAGGTCGTCGGCGCGCACACCGGCGTCGGTAAGCACGCGGCTGGCCAGCCCGGCCTCGTCGGCGAGCAGGGCGAGCAGCAGGTGCTCGGTGCCTACCGGTCGTTGCCCCTCGGCCCGTGCCTCCTCCAGCGCCCGCCGCACCACGTCGCGCGCCCGGTCGGTGAACCGTTCGAACATCACGCCTCCCAGGATGAGTTGACCGCCGGTCGTCCGGCGTGCTTCTTGTGCACCGCCTGCCGGCTGACCTCGAGCGCGTCGGCGATCTCCTGCCAGGACCAGCCCTGTCGACGGGCGTTGTCCACCTGGACCACCTCGAGCCGCTCGAGCAGCCGGCGCAGCGCGCGGACGGCGCGCAGCCCGACCCGGGGGTCGGTGCTGCCGGCTGCCGCCGCGAGTTCCGTCGCCTGACTCATGGCGTCAACATACGTTGACAGCGCCACTCGTGTCAACCCCGGTTGACGAGGCGTGGGCGAACCGGCCCCGCTGCCGCACCCGCCCGACTACCCTCGGTGAGGGACAGCGTGGTCGTGCCGGGCGCGACGCCCGGGAGGTGATGTCGGATGACCGCATCCGTCGATGCGGAGGTGATCGTCGGCCTCGGCTCGGAGCGCGATCTCCCGGTCGTCCAGCAGGCGGCCCTGGAGGCCGCCGGGCACGGCCGGGCACTGCACCTGCTGCACACCTTCGACTGGCACGCGGCCTTCGCCGCCGACACCGTCGCCGCGCCCCGGGACCGGGCCGAGCAGCTGATCGCACAGGCCGCCCAACTCGCCCACCGGACCGAACCGGGGCTCACCGTACGCGGCGAGATCGTCGAGAGCGCCATGCTGATGACCCTCATCCGGCGCTCGGAGGCGGCCTTCCTGCTGGCGGTCGGCGACAGCGGCATGGCCGGCAGCGGTAAGTGCGTACCGGCCGAGACGCCCGCGGTGCAGTTGGCGGCCCGGGCCGGCTGCCCACTGCTGACGGTCCGCAGCGAGCCACCGCCGCAGGGCCCCGTGCTTGTCGGCGTGGACGGCTCACCCAGCTCCCACCTCGCCCTGCGCTGGGCCCTGGAGTGCGCGGCCCAGCGTGGCGCACGACTCCTGGCCCTGCGGGTGGCGGAGTACGACGAGGACACCGACGCGGTCACCGAGCAGCTCACCGAGGCGCTGGCCCGGCACACCGCCGACCGCCCCGGGGTGGTGACCGAGAGCCGTGTCGAGCGCGGCGATCCCGGCGAGGTGCTCGTCGAGACGTCCCGCTCGGCGCAGGTGGCGGTGGTCGCGGCCCGGGGTGACGAACCAGGCCGAGCCATGTTGGGCGCCGTCGCCCAGTCCCTGCTCTACCACTCCCCGGCCCCGGTGGTCGTCGTGCGAGGCCTCGCCACGAAGCCGCTCACCGGCCCCGCCGCCCGCCCGACACGGGACCAACGGCCCTGATCCGCGGCGCCGCCAGCCGCGAAGCTGGACCCCGGACGCCCATCCGACCCCGCGAGAGGCAGCATCATGGACACCGCTCTCGACGTGCACGGCGCCCTCACCGACGACGAGCTGCGCCGGTTGGACGCCTACTGGCGCGCCGCGAACTACCTCACCGTGGGGCAGATCTACCTGCTGGGCAACCCCCTGCTGCGCGACCCGCTGGCCCCTGACGACATCAAGCCGCGGCTGCTCGGCCACTGGGGCACCAGCCCGGGCCTCAACCTGATCTACGCCCACCTCAACCGGGTGATCGTGGCGCGCGACCTGAACGCCATGCTGGTCACCGGCCCTGGGCACGGCGGCCCGGCCA
This sequence comes from Micromonospora sp. NPDC000663, assembly GCF_042898105.1. Taxonomy (NCBI): domain Bacteria; kingdom Bacillati; phylum Actinomycetota; class Actinomycetes; order Micromonosporales; family Micromonosporaceae; genus Micromonospora; species Micromonospora sp. NPDC000663. Next base: position 1,253,483 of record NZ_JBIAYR010000001.1, on the reverse strand, counting down.
TCGTGGCCAACACCTGGCTGGAGGGCACCTGGTCGGAGCGCTACCACGACGTGGCGCGCGACGAGACAGGGATGGCCCGGCTGTTCCGGCAGTTCTCGTTCCCCGGCGGCATCCCCAGCCACGTCGCGGCGGACGTGCCGGGTTCGATCCACGAGGGCGGTGAGCTGGGGTACGCGTTGAGTCACGCGTACGGCGCCGCGTTCGACCACCCGGACCTCGTGGTGGCGTGCGTCATCGGTGACGGCGAGGCGGAGACCGGTCCGCTGGCCGGCAGCTGGCTCTCCAACGTGTTCCTCAATCCGGCCCGCGACGGCGCGGTGCTGCCCATCCTGCACCTCAACGGCTACAAGATCGCGAATCCGACCGTACTGTCCCGGATCCCCGAGGCCGACCTGCTCGACCTGATGCACGGGTCGGGCTACCAGCCGTACGTGGTGGCCGGCGACGACCCGGCCGAGGTGCACCGCACCCTCGCCGCGACGATGGACCGGACGCTTGACGAGATCGCGGCGATCCAGAGCCGGGCACGTACCGGGGGTCTCGTCGAACGCCCCCGCTGGCCGATGATCATCCTGCGGACGCCGAAGGGCTGGACCGGCCCCGGCGAGGTCGACGGCAAGCAGGTGGAGGGCACGTACCGGGCCCACCAGGTGCCGCTGTCGGAGGTTCGCGACAACCCGGCGCACCTGGCCGAGCTGGAGCAGTGGCTGCGCAGCTACCGGCCCGAGGAGTTGTTCGACGCCACGGGCGCGCCGGTGGACGAGTTGCGTACGCTGCCGCCGCGCGGCGATCGGCGGATGAGCGCCAACCCGGTCACCAACGGCGGAGTGGTGCTGCGTGACCTGACCCTGCCCGACTTTCGTGACTACGGCGTGGAGGTCCCCGAGCCGGGCCAGCCGATGGCCGGCGCGACGGGGGTGCTCGGCCCGTGGATCCGCGACGTCATCGCCGCCAACCCGGAGACGTTCCGGCTGTTCGGCCCCGACGAGGTCGCCTCCAACCGGTTGGGTGCCGCCTTCGAGGTGACCGACCGGGCCTGGGTGGCCGAGACGGTGCCCGGCGACGACCACCTCTCCCCCGACGGCCGGGTGATGGAGGTGCTCTCCGAGCACCTGTGCCAGGGATGGCTGGAGGGCTACCTGCTGACCGGCCGGCACGGCGTGTTCACCAGCTACGAGGCGTTCATACACATCGTCGACTCGATGCTCAACCAGCACGCCAAATGGCTGAAGGTGACCCGGGCCATCCCGTGGCGGCAGCCGATCGCCTCGCTGAACTACCTGCTGTCCAGCCACGTCTGGCGCCAGGACCACAACGGCTTCTCGCACCAGGACCCCGGCTTCATCGACCACGTGGTCAACAAGAAGGCCGAGGTGGTCAGGGTCTACCTGCCGCCGGACGCGAACACCCTGCTCGCCACGATGGACCACTGCCTGCGCAGCAGGCACTACATCAACGTGGTGGTGGCCGGTAAGCAGCCGGCGCCGAACTGGCTGACGATGACCGAGGCCATCCAGCACACCCGGCGCGGCCTGGGCATCTGGGAGTGGGCCAGCAGCGACGCGGGCACCGAACCGGACGTGGTGCTCGCCTGCTGCGGCGACGTGCCCACCCTGGAGACCCTCGCTGCCGTGGAACTGCTGCGCCAGCACCTGCCGGAGTTGAAGGTGCGGCTGGTGAACGTGGTCGACCTGATGCGGCTCCAACCGGACACCGAGCATCCGCACGGGCTGCCCGACAAGGAGTTCGACACCATCTTCACGCCGGACCGGCCGATCATCTTCGCCTACCACGGCTACCCGTGGCTGATCCACCGGCTCACCTACCGCCGTACCAACCACGAGAATCTGCACGTACGCGGTTACAAGGAGGAGGGCACCACCACCACCCCGTTCGACATGGTGATGCTCAACGACCTGGACCGCTTCCACCTGGTCATCGACGTCATCGACCGGGTGCCCGGGCTGGGCGCGCGCGCCGCGCACCTGCGGCAGGAGATGGTCGACGCCCGGCAGGCCGCCCGCGACTACACCCGCCGGTACGGCGAGGACGACCCCCAGGTCGCGGAGTGGCGCTGGGTCCGCGAGACCGACCCGACGAACCGCTGAAGGAGGACGACGTGCGTGACGCGGAGATCCTGGTCGGCTACGACGGCTCCACCGACGCGTCGAGGGCCCTGGACTGGGCGCTGGACGAGGCTCGGCGCAGCGGGCAGCCGGTGCGACTGGCGTACGTGTTCGAGTGGCTGACGGTGGCCAGCTGGGTCGGCCCGGGCGTGGCGCCCGGCGTCTGGCCAGACGACACCGCCCGGCGGCAGGTCGAGGACCTGGTCCGCAGGGCAGCGGCGGACGCCACGGCCGCGAACCCCGGGCTGACGATCACCGGCCAGGTGTACGACGGGCCGCCGGCCCTCGTGTTGCAGGAGCGCTCCGCCGAGGCCGGGATCCTGGTGCTCGGCAGCCGGGGACACGGCGGGTTCGGTGGCCTGCTGGCCGGGTCGACGGCGGTGGCGGTCGCCGCGCACGCGCGCTGCCCGGTCGTCGTGGTCCGCGACGGTGACGTCCCGAGCGGCGCATCGGTCGGCCCGGTGGCGGTGGGCGTGGACGGCTCGGAGCCGTCGCAGGTGGCGCTGGGTTTCGCTGCGGAGCGGGCCGCGCAGCGGCAGGTTCCGCTGCGCGTTCTGCACGCCTGGACGCCGGGCCCCGGCGGGGCGGCCGGGGTGCCCGACGAGCGGGCCGCGATCGAGGAGTTGGTGGAGCCGTGGCGGCGCACGTTCGCCGGCCTGGACGTCACTGTCGACCTGGTGCCGGGCAGCCCGGCGGCGATGATGATCGAGGCGAGCCGCGACGGGCGGCTGGTGGTGGTCGGCACCCGGGGCCGGGGCGGGCTGGCCGGCATGTTGCTCGGCTCGGTCAGCCAGCAGCTGATCCAGCACGCCCACTGCCCGGTGGCGGTGGTCCGGGAACGCTGAGGCCGGCCGGGCTCGCGCTTCACCGCCGCTCGGCCGCCGGGTCGGACGGGTCCAGGGAGAAGAACTCCTCCCACGGCCACCACCGCCGGAGGCGGACCCGGACCGGCCGCTCCGGCACACACTCGGTCGACTCCACCGCCCCCACCTGCGCATCGTCGCAGTCCGTGGCCGGCCGTAGCCGTACACCCGGAGTTTCGTCGGTGGGCGGGCGCAACGTCCCGGTGCGGTCGGGACCTGCGACCCCTGCGCGTTGACGCCCGATGGCACAGGATGGTGCGGCAAGTCCCGCACGGCATCGGGTCGTGAGGCACGATGAGCAGAGACGGAAAGGTCGTGACCATGAGTCAGGAGAGCCAGCTGACCACCGCGCTGGCGGAGGCCGCCGCCACCGCCGGCCACGCCCCCTCGGTGCACAACACGCAGCCGTGGCGGTGGCGGGTGCTACCCGACGCGTTGGAGCTGCGCTCGGTCGCCGACCGCAAGCTGGCCGCCACCGACCCGGAGGGTCGGCTCCTCGCGATCAGCTGCGGCGCCGCCCTGCACCACGCCCGGGTGGCGCTTGCCGCGCAGGGGTGGCGTGCCGTCGTGGAGCGGCTGCCCGACCCGGGCGACCGCGAGCTGCTGGCCCGGCTGACCGACCTGAGCCGCACCGACGCCGACCCGGACGCCATGCGCATCGTGCAGTGCATGCAGGTCCGGCACACCGACCGGCGGCCGGTGAGCGACGAGCCGGTGCCGACGGACGCGATCACGCAGATCAGCCGGGCGGTCACCGCCGAGGGCTGCCGGTTGCAGATCCTCGACCGCGACCAGGTGCTGGAGCTGGCCGCCACGGCCGGGCACGCCGACACGGTCGAGTCCGAAGACCCGGAGTTGCGTGCCGAACTGGCGTACTGGACGGGCCGGGCCGGCACCGGCACCGGGCTGCCGGCGGAGGTGCTGCCCGAGCAGCTCCCGCAGACCACGGTGCCGGCCCGCGACTTCGGCCGCCCCGGCAGCCTGCCGATGGGTCCGGGTCACGACCGCGCCGCGGTGTACGCGCTGCTGCACGGCGACGAGGACGAACCGGACAGCTGGCTGCGTGCCGGCGAGGCACTCTCCGCCGGTTGGCTGACCGCCACCCGCCTCGGTGTGTCGGTGGTGCCGCTCAGCGCCGTGGTGGAGGTGCCGGGCACCCGGCAGACGCTGCGTCAGCTCCTCGCCGGGCTCAGCTACCCGTACCTGGTGCTGCGCCTGGGGATCGCCGACCCGGCACACGCCGGCCCGCCGCACACCCCGCGACTGACCACCGAGCAGGTGGTCGACACCTCAGCGGTCCGCGGTGAGCAGGGCTGAGCAGCCCGGCCGGAAAATTCACGGCGCTACCATCGCCGGGTGACGAGCAGCCCTTCGCATCCCCGCCACGAATCGCCGGTGACCCCGTCGCTGGGGTTGAGCCCCCTGTCCCGGGTACGCCTCGACGAACTGCTCCAGGAGATGCTGGACCGGGTCGGTGAGGTGGTCACCAGTCGGGAGCGGCTGCGTGCCCTGCTCGACGCGGTGGTCGGCATCGGCACCAACCTGGATCTGCGTACCACCCTGCAACGGATCGTGCAGTCCGCCTCGGAGCTGGTGGGCGCCCGGTACGGCGCGCTCGGCGTGATCGGCCCGGACCGGCTGCTGCACGACTTCATCGTGCACGGCATCACAGCCGAGCAGCACGCGCGGATCGGTGACCTGCCGCACGGGCGGGGCGTGCTGGGCCTGCTCATCGACGAGCCCCGGCCGCTGCGGATGCCGGACATCACCCAGCACCCCCGTTCCTACGGCTTCCCGGCGAACCACCCGCCGATGCACAGCTTCCTGGGCGTGCCGGTGCGCATCCGGGACCAGGTGTTCGGCAACCTCTACCTGGCCGAGAAGCAGGGCGGCGCGCAGTTCACCGAGGACGACGAGGAGATCGTCGTCGCGCTCGCCGCCGCCGCCGGCGTGGCCATCGAGAACGCCCGCCTGTACGCGCTGGCGCACCGGCGGGAACGCTGGCTCGCCGCGACCGCCGAGATCACCTCGGTGCTGCTCGGTGAGGTGCGCCGTACCGACGCGCTGGCCCTGGTGGCGCGGCGCGCCCGCGAGGTGGCCGAGGCGGAGCTGGCGCTGATGCTGCTCTACGACACCGACGCCGAGCAGTTCACAGTCGAGGTGGTCGACGGTGTCGACGAGCAGGCCCGCGGGCTGGTCGGCACGGTCCTGCCGGCGGCCGACACCAGCTTCGGGAGGGCCATTGCGGAGGGCCGCCAGGACCAGGTGGACGACCTCGGCCATGCCGCGCCGTGGCCGGCGCTGCTGCACACCGGCCCGGCGGTGATCTCACCGCTGGCCACCGCGGAGACGCTGCACGGCGTGCTCGTCGTCGCGCACCCGCCGGAGCGCGGCGGCGGCGCCGGCGACGACGAGATGGCCCTGCTGGGCAGCTTCGCCGGGCAGGCGGCGTTGGCCATGGAGCGGGCGCGAGGTCAGGAGGAACGGGAGTTGCTGGTGGTCCTGGAGGACCGCGAGCGGATCGCCCGCGACCTGCACGACGTGGTGATCCAGCGGCTCTTCGCCACCGGTCTGCAACTGCAGAGCGCCGCGCCGATGATGACCCGACCCGAGGTCGCCAAACGGATCAACGCGGCAGTCGACGACCTGGACGCCACCATCCGCGACATCAGGCGGACCATCTTCGAGCTGCGCACACCGATGACCGCCGCGCTGCGAACCGAAATCCGCGAGGCGGTCGAGCTGGCCGCCGAGTCGCTGGGTTTCAGGCCGCACCTGGAGCTGACCGGCCCGGTGGACAGCGCCGTCCCGGACGCCATCCGCCCGGACCTCACCGCCGTGCTGCGCGAGGCATTGTCGAACGCGGTCCGCCACGCGCATGCCAGCCGGGTCACCGTCGCCGTCCGGGTCGACGGCGGGCAGGTCAGCCTGACGGTCACCGACGACGGGGTGGGCTGCGACCCGGCCACCGCCCGGGGCGGCCTGGTCAACCTGCGGGAACGCGCCGAGGGCCACGGGGGCATCTTCACCGTCGGCCGGGTCGAGCCGCACGGCACCGAGCTGTGCTGGACAGTTCCGCTCCGCGACTGACCGGGTCGGGTCAGGGAGTCTTGCCGAGCAGGCGGGTCGCCAGGACGGCGGCCTGCGTACGGCGTTCCAGGCCCAGCTTGGCCAGCACGCTCGACACGTAGTTCTTCACAGTCTTCTCGGCCAGGAACATCTTCCCGGCGATCTCCCGGTTGGTCAGCCCCTCCGCCACGTACTCCAGGATCCGCCGTTCCTGCTCGGTGAGGGACTTCAGCTCGCGCGGCTGCTCGACACCGTTGCGGATGCGCTCCAGCACCCGGGTGGTGATCGCCGGGTCGAGCAGCGACTGCCCGGCCGCCACCCGGCGCACCGCGTCGACCAGGTCGGTGCCGCGGATCTGCTTGAGCACGTACCCGGCGGCGCCCGCCATGATCGCGGCGAACAGCGCCTCGTCGTCCTCGTACGAGGTGAGGATGAGGCCCTTGATGGACGAGTCGACGGCCCGGACGTCGCGGCACACGTCGATGCCGTTGCCGTCGGGCAGTCGGGCGTCGAGGATCGCCACGTCGGGCCGCAGCGCGGGGATGCGGCGGGCCGCCTCCTGCGCGGAGCCGGACTCGCCGACCACCTCGATGTCGCCGCTGCTCTGCAGCAGGTCGGCCAGGCCACGGCGGACGACCTCATGGTCGTCGAGGAGGAAGACGCGGATCATCCCTCGTTTCTACCCCGTTGCCGCGCCCCACCGCACGGGCCGAAGGTCCCGATCAGGACGGGCCGGAGTTCGCGGGCGGTCGGACCCGGCTGGTCGGGACGTCCGGCCCTGCTCGCCACCCACCCGTGGGGCGGACCGTGGGGGTGCGTCGGCCGCACGTCTCGGCGACCGGCCGGACCGAGAGGAGCACCGCCATGGACGTCGGCTACAGCCCGGCCCACCTGCGCGCCGCCGCCGTGGACGCGGTCCGGGCGCCGTCGTTGCACAACACCCAGCCGTGGCGGCTGCGCCTGCGCGACGGTGGGATCGAGGTGCTGGCCGACCAGACCCGCCGGCTGCCGGCGACCGACCCGAACGGGTGGGGGGTCCGGATCGCCTGCGGCGCGGCCCTGTTCAATGTGCGCGTCGCGCTGGCCGTGGCGGGTCTCCCGGCCCGGGTACGACTGCGTCCCGACCCGGCCGAGCCGGACCTGTTGGCCCGGCTGGTGCCGGACGTTCCGCGTCGGCCCACCCCCACCGAGCAGAGCCTGTACGCGGCCATCCCCCGCCGGTTCAGCAACCGGATGCCGTTCTGGCCGGACCCGGTGCCTGCCGACGCTCGGTGGCGGCTCGGCGAGGCCGCCCGCGCCGAGGACTGCTGGCTGGAACTACTGGTCGGGATCAGCGCGGTCACGGCGTTCGGCGAGATCGCCCACAGCGCGCACCGGGTGCTGGAGCGCGACCCGGCCTACCGGGCCGAACGCGAGGAGTGGCTGCGCCGGGAGCCCGCGCCGGACGGCGTACCCGCCTCGGCCGGCGGCCCGCAGGGCGAACCGCAGGACCTGCTGCCGACGCGCGGCTTCGGCAGCCGCGACCGGGCGCCGGGGCGGGACTTCGAACCGGAGCCGCTGGTGGGCGTGCTCGGGTCGATGGGCAACACCGCCGTGGACCAGGTCGTCGCCGGGCAGGCGCTGCAACGGCTGCTGCTCACCGCCACCGACGCCGGGCTCAGCGTGTCGATGCTCTCCCAACCGATCGAGGTGCCCACCGCCCGGGACCAGTTGCGGCTGGCGCTGGGCCGGTTCGGCACCCCGCAGATGGTGCTGCGGATCGGGTACGGCCAGCCGGGCCGGCCCACCCCACGCCGCTCGGTCGACGAGGTGTTGGAGCTGCCGGTGGTGCCGGCCTGACCCCGGCACCACCGGCAGTGACAACGCTCAGGCGAGCAGCGCCGCCTCCCGCTGCGCGTCCAGGCCCACCGCCACCCGCGCCGGACGTCCGGCGCGCGGCGGCACCGACCCGACCGACCGCAGCCACCGCCAGGTGTCGGCGACCGTGTCGGCCACCGGGCGGCAGGTCAGCCCCGCCGCGTACGCCTTCTCCACGCCGCGCTCCTGCAACCACCGGAACTCGTGACCTGGTGGAACCCAGATCGGCAGGTCGTTCCACGGCACGACGCCGGCGGCCAGGATCGGCTCCGGGTCGGTCCACCGCAGCCGGGCGTCAGAGCCGGTCACCGCGACGGCCGACGCCAGCAGCTCCCCCATCGTGCTGTGCCCGGAGCGGCTGACGACGTTGAACGCGCCGCCGACGCCCTCGGCGGCCCGGTCGAGCGTCCACCCGGCGAGGTCCCGCACGTCGATGTACTGCACCGGCAGGTCCGCCGGGCCGGGTGCGAGCACGTCGCCGCCGCGCGCGACCCGCTGCAGCCACCAGGGCAGGCGGCCGATGTCCTCCCCGGGGCCGAGGATCAGCCCGGCGCGCACCAGCAACGCGCGCTCGCCGTGGACCTCCGTCGCGGCCAGCTCACCGCCCGCCTTGCACTGCGCGTAGTCCCCGTCGACGGCGTCGGCGGAGCCGTCCACAGTGGGCGCCTCTTCGCCGACGTGCGCCGGCACGGGTGGCGCGTAGACCGAGCCGCTGGAGACGTAGGTGTAGTGCCCGACCCTCCCAGCCAGCGCGCGGGCCGCGTCCCGCACCGCCCGCGGGGCGCCGTCCCAGGTGTCGACCACCAGATCCCATTCGCCGCCCGCCAGCGCCGCGAGGCCGTCCGGCGCGGTCCGGTCACCCCGCAACCGGTGAACGCCGGCCGGCACCGCACCGTGCAGACCACGGTTGAACACGGTCACCGACCAGCCCCGGCGGACCGCCTCGGCGACCGTCGCGCCGCCCACGAAACCCGTCCCACCCAACATCAGCAGTCGCATGCGTCCACCCTGCCCGCCAGCCATGGCCGGCGGCACCCGCGTTCACCAGCAGCGGATCTGCCCTGGGCAGAAGCCAACGACCGGCTGTCGACGGGGGATGCCTTGGATGCGCGCGGTCAGGGTGCCGCAACGGGCGGCCGGAACGGCCACCGGGTCGTTCAGGGATGGTGGGCGATACTGGGTTTGAACCAGTGACCTCTTCCGTGTCAAGGAAGCGCGCTCCCACTGCGCCAATCGCCCGTGGTCTCCGCCGGAACCAGCTGGCGGATCGAGAGCGGACGACGGGATTCGAACCCGCGACCCTCACCTTGGCAAGGTGATGCGCTACCAGCTGCGCTACGTCCGCACGCCCCCGGCGAGCGCCGGCGACGGGTGAGACTCTACCCGATGCCAAGATCGGCGGGCGCGGCACCCTGCGGCGGTGGCGGTTGCGCTGCCTGACGACGGGGTACTGAAGGACCTCGACAGCACACCACATCCCCTAAGGAGGCTGTCGTGGGTATCGGCACCAGCATCTTTCTGATCGCCCTCGGCGCGATCCTCACCTTCGCGCTCGACGCCAGCGTCGGCGGCATCAACCTCGACGTGGTCGGCTGGATCCTGATGGGGGCCGGTGTGCTCGGCCTGATCATGACCACGCTGATCTGGGGTCGTCGCCGCAACGCGGTGGTCACCAGCACCGAGCAGCCGGTCGAGTACCGCCGGGTCGAGGAGCGGCGGGACATCGCCCCGCCGCTGTGAGGCTTCCGCCTACCGAGCCGGCCACCTCCCCCCGAGGCGGCCGGCTCGTCGCACCCCGTTCCACGCCGTGTGACGACGCCGCTCATCCCATCAGCGAGTTGAGCGTGCCGTAGTCGAGGGCGTCCGCCAGCGCGCCGTACGTGCCCGCGCCGAGGGCCTCGTTGGCCGCCCGGCGGGCCACCGCGTACGCGGCCTCCGCCACCGACGAGCCGAGGCTCACCCGCGCCACGCCCAGCCGAGCCAGTTCCCCCACCGTGGGCGCACCGGGACCGGCGAGCACGTTCAGCGGTGCCGGCACCGCCTCCACCAGCGCGCTGATGGTCTCCGGGGCGACCACCCCGGGCACGAAGATGCCGTCCGCGCCGGCGGCGAGGTAGGCGGTAGCCCGCGCCACCGTCTCGTCGACGTCCCCGGCACCGGTGAGGAACGTGTCGATCCGGGCGTTGACGAAGAGCGGCAGTCCCGCCGCGTCGGCAGCGCCCCGCACCGCCGCGATCCGCGCGCACTGGTCGGGTACGTCGCGCAACGGCGGGCCGGCCGCGCGGTGGGAGTCCTCGATGTTCACGCCTACGGCACCGGCGTCGAGCACGGCGCGGGTGGTCACGCCCACCTCCACCGGTGTCGCACCGTACCCGGACTCGATGTCCGCGGTGACCGGCACTGACACGGAGGCGGTGATCCGGCCGATCAGGTCGACGGCCGCGTCGCGGCCGAGGACGTCACCGTCGGCCGCGCCGAGGCTCCAGGCGACGCCGGCGCTGGTGGTGGCCACCGCGCGGACGCCGGCCGCCGCCACGATGCGGGCGCTCGCGGCGTCCCAGGCGTTGACCAGGACCAGTGGCGTCCCGGGGATGTGCAGGGATCGGAACAGGGCAGCTCGGGTGTGGTGTTCGCTCACCCGGCAAGTCTGGGGCGGCGCCGACGCCGCCGGTAATGTTTCAGTCCCAGCTGAATCCACCGGGGGTGCCGTGGTCGCCATCAGCATGTCGGCGGGCGCCGTCGCCCGCATCCGGTTCGCCGTCTCCTGCCTCTGGGAGATCGTCGCGAGCGTCCGGGTGCTGCGCGACCCCGGGGACCACGCGGTCCACCTGCCCTGGGTACGGCGGGTGCGTCGACCCCTGATCGAGGCGGGTCTGATCGAGGCGGACGGCGCGCTGCTCTGGCAGCTCGTACCGGCCCCGCCCGGCTACCTGGCGGACTTCCTCACCCCGCCTCCCGCCGGTCTCAATCCCGACCTGGTCGCCGAACTGGCAGCCCTGCGCGCCACCCCGGCCGACACCGTCCGCGCCCACCTGGACCTGTATCCGGGCGACCGGCCGCCGGCGCTCGCAACCCTGTACGCCGATCCGCCGGCCGGGCTGCGCCACCTGTGCGAGGAGATCGAGGCGTACTGGCGGATCGCCCTGGCACCGCACTGGCCACGGCTGCGGCTGCTGCTCGACGCCGACGTCACCGCCCGCGCCCGCCTGCTCGCCGAGGACGGCGCGGCGGTGCTCCTGAACGACCTGCACCGGCAGGTCCGGTGGGAGGACGACACGCTTGTCGTCGCGCAGCGGCACTGCCTGGCCCCGGACGTCGCGGACGGCCCCGGCCTGGTGCTGGTCCCGTCGGTCTTCGTCTGGCCGTCGGTGGCGAGCGTGTCCGCCGGCGACGCGCCCCAGCTCGCCTACCCCGCCCGCGGCCTCGGCACCCTGTGGGAGCCCTCGAACGGCGTCCCGGACGCGCTGGCCGTCGTGCTCGGTCGCGGACGGGCCCGGCTGCTCACCGAGCTGACCGGGCCGGTCAGCAACACCGAGCTGGCCCGGCGCAGCGGGATGTCACCCGCCGGGGTCTCCCAGCACCTCACGGCGCTGCGCGCGGCAGGCCTGGTGGTGACCCACCGCCGGGGCCGGACCCTGCTCAGCGCCCGCACCGACCTCGCGGAGGCACTGCTGTCCGCCACCGCGTAGGCGACGTCCGGGTGGGTGGCCCGATGCCGTCCGCGCTGGTGAGGCGTACCGGCAGCGCGCGTTACCCAGAAAAGCCGCCCGGGGGCATGGTCAACGAAGCCGCCGATTGCGAAACTGCTGGGAATGTCCAGCAACCCGCTGTCCCTGCCGCAGCCGTCCGCGCGGGCACCCGAGTTCGGCCGGGACTCGCTCATCGTCTGCGAGAACCTGGTGCGGATCTACCAGACCGGGTCGGTCGAGGTGCAGGCACTGCAGGGGCTGGACCTGGCCGTGCAGAGCGGTGAGATGGTCGCCGTCGTCGGCGCCTCCGGGTCGGGCAAGTCGACGCTGCTCGCCATCCTGGCCGGCATCGACGCCCCCACCGCCGGGCGGGTCCGGGTCGACAGGTGGAACCTGCTGGCGATGTCCCGCGCGGACCGGGTGGACTACCGGCGGCACACCGTCGGGTTCGTACGGCAGCAGACGGCGAGCAACCTGATCCCCTACCTGACCGCGCGGGAGATGGTGGACCTGCCGATGACGGCGGCCCGTACCGCGAAGAAGGAACGCCGGGAGCGCGCGGCCGAGCTGCTGGACAGCCTCGGCGTCGCCGACTGCGCCGACCGCCGCCCCGGGCAACTCTCCGGCGGGCAGCAGATGCGGGTCGCGATCGCCGTGGCACTGGCCAACCAGCCGCAGGTCCTGCTCGCCGACGAGCCGACGGGTGAGCTGGACGCCGCCACGTCCGCGGAGGTCTTCGGTGTGCTGCGGGACGTCAACAGGCGGTACGGCGTCACAGTTGTCGTGGTGACCCACGACCCGGAGGTCAGCGGCCAGGTCGAACGGACCGTCGCGATCCGGGATGGTCGCACCAGCAGCGAGGTGCTGCGCCGCGCCACGACCGACGCGGAGGGCGACACGCACATGACAGCCGAGGAGTACGCCGTGATGGACCGGGCCGGGCGGGTCCAGGTGCCCCGCGAGTTCCGCGAGGCGCTGTCACTGACCCGACGGGTCCGGCTGGCCCTGGAATCCGACCACATCACGATCCGCTCCGACTCTCGAGGCGGCGAATGAGCGGCGAGCCCCTGCTGCGCGTGCGCGGCGTACACAGGCGCTTCCGCACCGGGCCGACAGTCGTCCACGCCCTGCGCGGCGTGTCGTTCGACGTGGCCGCCGGTTCCATGGTGGCGCTCGTCGGCAGGTCCGGTTCGGGCAAGACCACCCTGCTCAACGTCATCGGCGGCCTGGACCTCCCGGACGCCGGCACCGTGCACGTCGACGGCACCGACGTCACGGCGCTCGACGAGGACGGCCTGTCCCGGCTGCGGCGCGAGAAGGTGTCGTACGTCTTTCAGAGCTTCGGGTTGATCCCGGTGCTGTCGGCAACGGAGAACGTCGCCGCGCCGCTGCGGCTGGCCCGCGTCGCCCCGGCCGAGCGCGAACGGCGGGTCGAGCTGCTACTGGACCTGGTCGGCCTGGCCGACCACGCCCAGCAGCGGCCGGCCGAGCTGTCCGGCGGCCAGCAGCAGCGGGTGGCGATCGCCCGCGCGCTGGCCGCCTCGCCCCGGCTCCTGCTCGCCGACGAACCCACCGGGCAACTGGACGCCGAGACAGGCCTGTCGGTGATGGCCCTGCTGCGCGGGATAGCGGAGTCCGAAGGCGTCACCGTGCTGGTGTCGACGCACGACGCGGTGATGATGGCCCTGGCCGACCGGGTGATCCGCCTGCACGACGGGCGCCTCGACGACCAGGCGGCCGGGCACCCGTCCGAGCCCTCATCGGATGCCAGGTGACCCGACGATGCTGAGGCTGGTCAGCCGGCGTGCCCGCGCGCAGTGGCCGTTGCTGGCAGCCCTCCTCGGTGTCGTCACGATAGGCGCGACACTGCTCGGGACCTGCACCCTGCTGGTCACCCGCACGGCCGAGCGGGCACTGGAGGTCGCCATGGCCCGCGCCGCTCCCGCCGCCGTCGACGCGACCGTCTACACCGGAACCGTCGAGGGCCCGGACGTCCCGTCCGTCGCCGCCGACACCCGTTCCGTCGTGGCCTCCGCGTTCGCACCGTTCCCGGTGACGACGACCGCGCGGGCCTCGACGGTGTTGCGAGCGCTGCCGCCCGCCCTCGCCCCGGGCACCACGGTCGGGGCCCAGGCGTACCTGTCCGGGATGGACGACCTGCCGACCCGCGCCGAACTGGTCACCGGGCGCTGGCCGCAGCACCCCGGCGACGCGGTGCTGCTGGAGTCCACCGCCCACCTGCTCGGCCTCACCCCCGGCCAGCGGGTACGCCTCGGCACCGAGTTGGCCCACCCGCCCGTCCCGGCCATCGACGTGACAGTCGTCGGTGTCGTACGCCCGCTGCCGGGACGCGGCTGGGAGCGCGACCCGCTCGCCGCGGCCGGCTCCGCCACCGGCTACCGGGACGGCCGCTTCCTGCAGCCGGTGAACGCCTACGGCCCGTTCCTCGTGGACCTCGCCGACCTGGTCACCACCGGAGCCACAGTCGACCGGATGGAGATCGCCGCCCATCCGGACCTGTCCCACGCCAACCGCAGTGACCTGGAATCCATGGCCGGAGGCGTCCGCGACGCCGACCGCCGGCTGGCCGGCACCCTCGGCGACCGTGTCACGCTCGCCCGTGTCGCCTCCGACCTGCCGCTGACCCTGCGGGCCGCCGACGACCAGCGACACGTCACCGCCGCCGTCGTGCTCGCCATCGCCGTCCTCGGCGGTGTCCTGACCGCGACGGCACTCGTCCTCGCCGGCCGGCTGACCGCGGGCATACGCGCCGACGAGACCGCCCTGCGGTCCGCCGTGGGCACCAGCCGTCGCCAACTCGCCGCCACCGCGACACTCGAGGCCGGAATCGTCGCCGCCGTGGCCGCCGCGCTCGCGACACCCGCCTCGTCGGCAGTGCACGCCGGCCTGACCCGTCTGCCACCACTTGACGACGCCGGCCTGACCGTACGGCCTGCCATCGTCGGTGCCCAGGTCCTCGCGGTCGCCGGTGGCGCGCTGGTGCTCGCCGCCGTCCTCACCGTCCTGGCGATCCGGCCCGTCCCGGCAGCCGGCGACCGGGGCACCCGCCGTGAACTGCTGGCCCGCTCCGGCGCCGACCTGCTGCTCGCGGTGTTCGCCGCCGCCGGGTGGTGGCAGCTGTACGCGCAGCCCACCGCCGCCAGCCCTCGCGCCGACGCGGTCCGGGTGCTCGCGCCGGCGCTGCTGCTCACCGCAGGTGCCGCCCTGGCGCTCCGGGTGGTACTGCCCGCCCTGCGCGGCGTCGACCGGCTGGCGTACCGCGCCCGCGGGCTGGCGCTCCCGCTGGCGGTCGCCGAGGCCGCCCGCCGGCCCCAGGCGGTCGCCGCCGGGCTGCTGGTCGGGCTGGCCTGCGCGTCCGCGACCTTCGGCCTCGCCTTCGACAGCACGTGGCACCAGTCGCAGCGGGACCAGGCCGCGCTCGCCGTCGGCACCGACCTCGCACTCACCCTCGGCACGGCCCCGGTGGCCGGAGACGGCGCGCTCGTCGGCGCGGCCACCGCGGGGGCGGTGAGCCCGGCCCTCGACCGTGGTACCACAGTCGGTCAGTGGCTCGGCACGGCAGGCGACGCGCCCCGCCTGGTCGCCGTCGACACCATCCGCGCCGACGCGCTGCTGCGCGGGCGGGTGGACAGCGACCGAGGATGGGCCGACGTCGCCGCCACGCTGGCGCCACGCACCCGGGTCACCGGCCTCGCCGTTCCGGCCGGCGCCCCACTGGTCCTGAGCGGAACCGCGGCCGGCGACACCCCGCTGACCGTGACGCCCCGGCTGCTGTTGCAGGACGCCGCCGGCCTCCGCACGTCCTGCACCGGTCCCCCCGTACCGCTCGACGGCCGGGAGGTGCGGCTGCCCGCCTGCGCGACGGCCGACGGGCTGCGCCTCGTCGCCGTCGCTCTGCCGGTCACCACCGACGCGGTCGGCGGCCCGGTGGCCGTAGCCGTCACGCTCACCGTGCCGCCCGCCGGGTCGGCGGAGAGGGCAACTGACGGATCGGACTGGACCGCCACGTCCGCGCCACCGGTCCCGAGCAGGGTGAGCGGTCCGGCCGTCACGGTGTCCACCACGCCGACGGGAACCGCGCTGCGGATGGCCGCGACCGTCGAGCTCGGCGGCGCCGACGATGCCGCCCGGACCCTCGTCGCCAGCGCCTTCCCGGACCCCGGACCGGTGCCCGTCGCCGTCTCCGCCCGCTTCGCCGACGAGGTCGGCGCCGACAGCGGCAGCAAGCTCAGTGTCACGATCGGCATCACGCCCGTCCCGATCGTCGTCACCCAGGTCGTGCCGACCGTACCGTCCGCCCCCGGCGCCGTCGCCATCCTGGCCGACCTGGACACGCTGTCCCGCGCACGCGTCGTCACAGGCGATCTGACGTTCCCGGTCGACGCCTGGTGGGTCGGCCACCCCGCCGGTCCCGGCGCCGCCGAACGGGCCACCGCCCTGCACCTGGGCACCGTCACGACCCGCGAGGCGGAGACCGCCCGCCTCACCGGCGGCCCGCTGCGCGCCGGGCTGCCGGGCGCGCTCCGGCTCATCGTCCCGGCCGCGGCCCTGCTCCTGCTCGCCGGCGTCGTCCTGCACGTCACCTGCGATCTCCAGGTCCGCGCCGTCGAGGTGGCGCGGCTGCGCGGCCTGGGAATGTCCCGACGCGACATCCGGGCCGTGCTGCTCGGCCAGCACGCCGGCGTCCTGCTGCCCCTGCTCGCGGCGGGCGCGGCCGTCGGTGCGCTCGCCACCCACGTCGTCGCTCCCCTGCTCGTACGCTCCGACACCGGAACCGCGCCCGTCCCGGCCGCCCAGCCACAGTGGCCGTGGCCGGCCGAGGCCGCACTACTCGCCATCCTGCTGGCCGGATGCCTGCTGGCGGTCGTCGTCGTGGTCACCGTCCAGGTCCGCCGGGCCGACGCCGCGCACCTGCGGGTGGCGCCGTGAAGCGGTGGCTGGCCCGCCGGTGGCCGACGCCGCATTGGCCCAGCATCCGCGGCCGGGGCCGGACCGACGCCGGACCGCTGCTGCTCACCGCCGCCGTCATCGCGGCCGTCGCGCTGCTCGCCGGTGCCGTGCCGGCGCTGCTGCGCGCCGCCGCCGACGACGCCGTCCAGGACATGGCCCGCCGCTCCGGCCACGACTCGAACGTCCTCGCACACGCCGACTGGGAACGGGACGACGGCCCGACCGGCGGGCGGGTACGGACAGCCAGCCTCGCCGACGACGTCGACGACTTCCGCGCCCGGGCGACGGACGCGCTCGGGCCCGACCTGGACGCCGCACTGCTTCCGCCCATCGCCGTCGTCAACGGCCCGATCCTGAGCATCACCGACGGCGACATGCCGCGTACCTTCCAGTTCACCTATCTGGCCGGTGACGCCGGCGGCCCGGACGTGACCTGGGTGGCCGGCAGCGCGCCCGGCTCCGCCGTCCCCGACGAGTACCTGGAGACCCCCTACGACGGACCGCCCTGGCCGGTGCAGGTGGGCCTCTGCGAGGCGGATGCCGCCGCGCTCCACCTCGGCCCCGGCGATCGGATCCCGGTCAGGGACGGCCGGGGTCGCGACAGGGACGTCCGGATCAGCGGGATCTACCGACCCGCGGACAGCGGCGATCCTGCCTGGCTCCTGGCTCCGGCGCTCCTGCGCCCCGTGCCCGGCGCCGACGGCGTGGGCGTCACCCGGTTCGCCGGCCTGCTGTCGCGCGAGTCGTTACCGGACGCCCGGCTCGCCGTGGACCAGAACCAACTGCGACGCACGGTCCACTTCGCCCCCGAAGCCGACGCGCTCAGCTGGGACACCAGCGCGACGCTCGCCAGCCAGGTGGTCAAACTCAAGGCGGCCTCCGGCTCGTCAGGCGCCCGCGACGAGTCCCTGAAGTGGGAGTCGCAGCTCGACACCACCCTGCGCGCCGCCCGTACGCGGATCAGCGCCGTGTCCGCACAGGCCGCCGTCCTACTCACCGGGGTCCTCACCGCCACGGTGCTGGTCCTGCTGCTCGCCGCCGACCTGCTGGTGCGCCGCCGTACCCCGGCGCTGGGCGCCGCCCGGCAGCGTGGGGCGGCGCTACCTGACCTCGGCGCCGAACTGATAGCCGAGTCCACAGTGGTGTGCCTGTCGGCCGCCGCCGTCGGGCTCGCGCTCGCCCGCACGGTGGCTCCGGGCGTCTCCTGGTCCTGGGTCGTTCCGGTGATCCTGGCCGGTGTCGTCGCCGGGCCGGCGTTCGGCACCCTCGCCGCCGCCCGCGCCAGCCGCGACCGGCGGCAACCCGCCAACCCGGCCGCCCGACGCTGGATCCGGGCGACCGGCCAACTGCGCCGCGCCGCCGTGGAGGCCGCGGTCCTCGTCGCCGCGGTCGCCGCCCTCGTCACACTGCGCCAGCGCGGGCTCCTGCCCGCCGCCTCCGGCGGCGACACCGGTGAGCTGACCAGCGAACAGATCCTGCCGATCAGCGCACCCGCTCTGGGCGTGCTCGTCGGCGCGCTCGTCCTGCTCCGGCTGCTGCCCTTCGGGGCGCGGTTCGCGCTCCGGCAGGCTCTGCGCTCGCGCCGCCCGCTTGCCGTGTTCGGTGCCGCTCGGGCGGCGACCACGGCCGGGCGGGCGCTGCCGCTGCTGGTTCTGGTGAGCACCACGGCGCTCGCGTCGTTCGCGCTCATCCTCGGCGCCACGGTCACCCGGGGCCTGGCCGACGGCGCGTGGAGCGCCGTCGGCGCCGACGCCCGCCTCGACGTGGGCGCCGACGCCGAGGCCGCCACGCCCGCACTCGTCGAGCGCATCGCCGCCGCACCCGGGGTGGAGCAGGTCGTCGTCGCGCAGGTGACGGACTCGGCGCGCGTCTTCACCGATTCGACACTGTCCACCCCACGCCTGGTCATCGTGGACGCCGCCGCGTTCGGACGCCTGCTGGCCACCACCCCGCTGCCCGACGCGCCGGCGCTGGCCCGGCTCACGGCACCCGGCCCCGGGGACGTCCCGGCGCTGGTCCGGTCGAGCGACGGCGATGTGCGGCCCGGCACGCGGTTGCAGCTTCCCCGCGACGGCGGTCCGGCGATCCACCTCGTCGCGGTCGGTGCCGCGCCCTCCGTCGGGGGCGCCGATGACGTCGTCATCGTGGACGCCGCGGCCCTCGCCGACGCCGGGCTGCCCGCCGTTCCGAACACCGTCTGGGTGACCGGTCCCGGCGCGGCGCGGGCCGTGTCGAACGGCGGCGTCGCCGCCGACGTCGTCCTACGCCCGGACGTCCTGCGGGCGCAGCGGGTGGCTCCGTTGACCGCAGGGCTGCTCCGGCTGGCGTGGACGGCCGCCGCGGTGCTGCTGGCGTTGGGGTTGCTCGGCCTCGCGCTCGGGGCCGCCGCGGGTGCGTCGGAGCGGTGGCAGACCCTGACCCGGCTACGGACCCTCGGTCTGCGGCCACGCGACGCCCGCTGGGTCGCCGCCGGAGAACTGCTGCCGCCGGTCGTGGTCGCCGCCGTGTGCGGCCCGCTACTCGGGGCCCTCCTGGCGCGCCTGACGCTCGGCCCGCTCGACCTGCGTCTGCTCACCGGCCAGGCCGCCGACCCGGGGGCGGTCCTGCCTTGGTGGCTGCTCGGCCTGGTGAGCGTGGCGCTGCTGGCGGCGGCCGTCACCGTCGTACCTGTCGAGTCGGCGCTGCGGCGACGCGACCGGCTGAGCGAGGTCCTCCGCGCCGGCGGGTGACGGGAGGCCGATCGGGCCCGGCTGATCACTCCGGAAACGGAAATCGTCGAGACCCGGTACCGGGTCTCGACGAATCACCTGTCCATCTGGTGGGCGATACTGGGTTTGAACCAGTGACCTCTTCCGTGTCAAGGAAGCGCGCTCCCACTGCGCCAATCGCCCGTGCATAAATGCCGAGGTGGGGACGGGATTTGAACCCGCGTACACGGCTTTGCAGGCCGTTGCCTCGCCTCTCGGCCACCCCACCGAGGTTGCCCCCGTCATGCGTGGCGGCAGCTCCGAGCGGACGACGGGATTCGAACCCGCGACCCTCACCTTGGCAAGGTGATGCGCTACCAGCTGCGCTACGTCCGCACGCCCCCGGCGTTCCCGGGTGACGGATGAGAACTTTAGCCGAGCCCGGGAACGACTGCCAACTCGGGGGGCGTCTCGGCGCGTCCCGTCCCGTTCCGGTGACTCGGGCGGTCGCGCCGGACGAGATCACGACCACCGCCGGCCGGGCTTCCTAGGGGGCTGGCCTGGTGTCTCAATTGACGTTGTGCCGTCACACTCCGGCATCATTGGCACATCCGCGCACCGGCGGCCCAACCCCCGCCCACCAGCCTCCCCGCACCCGTTCGACGCGTGACGGACCTCGACGAACACCCTCAGAAGAACGACCGAGGGCACCTCCTGGAAGTGTCCGGCTTCCGACTGCCGCAGCGCGAATCGGACAGTGGCGGTAACTGTTCGTGTTCGGTCGGATGGGTTACGGTAACGGTCGTGACGAGACGTGCGGCCGAGATCCGCCTGGATGCCCTGCTGCGCACCGCCTGTGACGTGATCGTGGAGCGCGGTCTGGCCAACACCCGGACGGCGGACGTGGCGCAGGCCGCCGGTGTGAGCCAGGCGCTTGTCTTCTACCACTTCGCCACCAAGGAGCGGCTGCTCGCGCAGGCGTTCGCGTACGCGGTCGAGCAGGATCTGGCCCGACTGGACGCGGTGATCCGGTCCACGGCCCCGCCACTGACCAAGCTCCGCCGGATCCTCAAGCTCTACACACCGGCCGGGCGGGCCACCTCCTGGTCGATGTGGATCGACGGCTGGTCCGAGTCGCTGCGCACCCCCGAGCTGGAGAAGGTCTCCCGCCGGCTCGACCTGCGCTGGCGGCAGGACCTGGCAGCGGTCATCGCCGCCGGCGTGGCCGACGGCACCTTCCAGTGCGCCGACCCGGACGGGGCGGCCTGGCGGATCAGCGCGGTGATGGACGGCCTGGCCGTGCAGCTCGCCGTGCACGACCGGGTGATCTCCCGCCGACAGTTCGGCGAGTGGGTCCGGCTGGTCACCGCCCGGGAACTGGGCCTCGACCCGACCGAGCTGGACTGACCCGCTCCGGCGACCGGCCGCGCGCCGAATGGCGGGCCGACGACATTGCACAGGCTCCGGACCTTGCCCTGCCCCCGGCCGACTGATATCCACAGATGCGCATGCGTCACCGCGCAGCGTCGGTCGGCAACCGCCGGCCATCCCGCTCCCACGAGGAGGTCCTGTGCCACAACCGGAGTGGTCACCCCCGATGAGCCGGCGTCGACGCCGGCTCATCGCCATCCTGGCGACGACGGCCACGGCCGCCGCGTTGCTCCCCACCGGCGTGAGCACGGCGGCCCCCAGCGCGAACCCACCGTCCGCCGAGCGCAGGTCCGGCCCGTTCGCCGAGGGCCACCAACCCGCCGACGTCGACAACCGCACCGGTACGGCGGCACCCGACGCCCGCCAGCGCGGCCTGGCCCGCGCCGCGGACCCCGACGTGCGGTGGAACCGCCTCGGCACCCCGCAGGCGCTCGGCCCCGGCCGCACCCCCCTCGCCACCGGGCTGCCCACCGACCCCGAGGCCGCCGCCCGCGCCTACCTGACCGCCAACCGCGACCTGTACGGCATGGACGCCCCCACCGTCGCCGCCATGGAACGGGTGCTGGTACGCCCCATCGGCAGCGGCGCCGTGGTCACCCTCCGGCAACGCTTCGGCGACCTGCCGGCCGGACCGGACGGGCTCGTCACAGTCGCCGTCGCCGGCGGGTCGGTGCTCTCGGTCAGCTCCTCGCTGGCGCGCGACACCGGCACGCCGGCACCGGCCACCCGCACCGCCGAGCAGGCGTACGCCGCCGCGCTCGCCGACGCGGGGCTCGACGCCGGAGCGGTCGCCAGCCACACCGTGCGCGCCGTTGCGGTACCCACCCCGGTGGACGGCCCCCGATCCGCGTACGAGGTGACACTCATCGGCGCCGACAGCGACCACCCGGCCGCGTTCACCACCTACGTGGACGGCATCACCGGGAAGGTGCTCGTCCGGGAGGACCTCGTCGACTTCGACTCCGACAACCCGAGCTGGGCGGTCTTCCCGGCGACCCCGCCCCGCGACCTCGGCCCCGGGCAGGACCCACGGGTGCGCTGGTGCGGCGACCCGGCACCCGGTTGCCAGGCCGCCTTCCGTGACCCGGCCACCGGCCAGCCGTGGGACGTCGACGCGGCCACCGGCAAGCCCACCTTCACCTCGCGCGGCAACTCGGCCAACACGGTGCTGTCCTGGGGCAACAACACCCCTGTCGTCCCGGCGCCCACCAGCCCGGAGCGCCGCTACGAGTACCCGTTCACCGACCAGTGGCACCAGGCGAAGTGCAACCCGGAGGTGTTCACCTCCGCCCAGCGCAACGACGCGGACGCGTCGATCGCCAACCTCTTCGCCATGCACAACCGGATGCACGACTGGGCGTACCAGCTCGGCTTCACCGAGTCGGCGTGGAACCTCCAGGCGGTCAACCTCACAGCGGCCGGTCTGGGCGGTGACGCCGAGCAGGGCCGCGCCCAGCAGGGCGCGTTGACCGGCAACCGGAACAACGCCAACCAGGGCACGCCGCGCGACGGGCTGCCGCCGACCACCAACATGTACCTGTGGCAGCCGCAGGCGGGCGGACCGTACCCGCCGTGCGTCGACGGCGACTACGACATGACGGTGATCGGCCACGAGTACACGCACGCGATCACCAACCGGATGATCGCCGGCCCGGACAGCGGGATCGGCGGCCACCAGGGCGGGGCGATGGGCGAGTCGTGGGGCGATCTGCTCGCCGCCGAGTACCTCTACCAGAACGGCCTGCGCGCGCCCGGCGAGACGCCCTTCGTCACCGGCGGCTACGTGACAGGCAACCTGGTCAGCGGCATCCGCAACTACGACCTGAGCCGCAGTCCGCTCAACTACTCGGACATCGGCTACAACACCGGAGGCCCGGCGGTGCACGCCGACGGGGAGATCTGGGGCGCCACCAACTTCCGGGTCCGCTCCGCACTCGTCAAGCGGTACGGCCTCGGCACGCCCCAGCGGCAGGCGGAGTGCGCGCAGGGCAAGGTCGCCGCCGACAAATGCCCCGGCAACCGGCGCTGGTCGCAGCTGGTCTTCGACTCGTTCCTGCTCCAGGCGGCCAGCCAGGTCAGCATGCTCGACATGCGGGACAACATGCTCACCGCCGACCTGCTGCGCTTCGGCGGGGCGAACCAGGACCTGATCTGGGCGGAGTTCGCCCGCTCCGGGATGGGCCGCGACGCCGTCACCAACGGCGCCGCCGACACCGACCCGACGCCGAGCTTCGCGTCACCGCGCGGCGGCAACGCGACGCTCACCCTGCGCCCGCGCGGCGAGAGCGCCGAGGCGCCGATCCGGGTGTACGTCGGGGCGTACGAGGCCCGGGCGACGCCGATCGCGGACACCGACCCGGCGACCCCGATCCCGGACACGGTGGAGATGGTGGCCGGCACGTACGACCTGCTGGCGGTGGCGCCCGGCTTCGGGCACCAGCGACTCAGCGTGGTCGCCGACGCCGGCCGGAGCGGAATTGTCGACCTGTCGCTGAGCCGCAACCTCGCGTCCACCACGTCCGGGGCCACGATCAGCGGCGACGGGGTCAACCTGGACCGGATCGCCGACGACACCGAGGCCACGAACTGGGCCTCGGTGGACGGGGTGGCCGGGCGGCAGGTCACCGTGGCGCTGCCGGGCGGCGTGCCGCAGACCGTCAAGCGGGTGAACGTCAGCGCGATGCTGCGTCCCGCGGTGGCCGGGGACGTCGACACCGGCAGTCAGAACGCGCTGACCGCGCTGCGCTCGTTCGCGGTGTCCGCGTGCAACGCCCGGACCACCGACTGCGCGGACCCGTCGCGCTGGCAGCGGATCTACACGAGTGCTGCCGACGCGTTCCCCGGCGGGGCGTACCGGGCGTACAGCCGGGACATCAACCTGCGGACGTTCACGGTGCCCAGCACCGTCGCCACCCACCTGCGGCTGGAGGTGCTGGCCAGCCAGTGCACAGGCGGCCCGAACTACGCGGGTGAGCAGGACGACGACCCGGCCACGACGACCGACTGCGCGACCGCCAGCCCGGCGCGCAACCAGGTCCGGATCGCCGAGTTCCAGGCGTTCACCAGGTGACACCGTGGGGGCCGGCGGCGATCCGCCGGCCCCCACGGCTGGCGGCCCGCCGTCGGCGTACCCGATCGTCGGCGGCGGGCGGTCACCAGCGGCCGGCGGGTGCCGGCCGTTCCCAGAGCCGGTCCACAGGCGGCTCCTCGGCCTCGGTGGCCGCGGCCCGGGTCAGGTGGCGCAGTCGCAGCAGCAGCCCCACCCCGAGCGAGAGCAGCAGGCCGCCGAGCAGGAACGCGGCGTGCACCAGGCCGAACCCGCCGGCCTGCGAGACCGGACGGCCGGCAGCGGGCGGTGCGGCATCGACCGGCTGGTCCGCGACGGGCTCGTCGGCAGGCGTGCTCGCCGCCTCCTCCGGCTCGCCCGTCGGCTCGCTCGACGTCGGCGTCGCGCTCGGCTTTGGCGAAGCGGTGGCTGTGGCGCCCACCCCCACCACCGAACGGGTGGCGGTCTGCCGGGCCAGCAGCCGCAGGTTCGCGTCGTACGCCTCGGCGGCGAGGGTGATCCGCCCCTGGGTGACGTCCTCGTCGAAGGCCACCCGGTAGCGGGCCGTGACCGTGCGGCCTGGGCAGAGGGTGCCCGGGTCGAGCTGCCGGTCGGTCAGCCGGGCCACGTCTCCCTCGGTCCGGATCTCCAGCGGGAAGTCGCCGTTCTCCTCCACCCGGTCCATCTTCACCTGGTCGAGTCGGATGCCCCGCACGGTGAGCACCATCGACCAGCGCACCTTCGCGCAGCCGGCGCGCCGGTCCGTCTGCGAGACCACGGCGGAGATCGTGCGTACCTGGTCGCCGGCCGTGAACCGGGCCGGCAGGCCACTCATCTCGGTCGCGAAGGCCGCCTGTGCCGGTGCGGCCAGGGTCAGCAACGCCCCG
This sequence comes from Micromonospora sp. NPDC000663, assembly GCF_042898105.1. NCBI lineage: Bacteria > Bacillati > Actinomycetota > Actinomycetes > Micromonosporales > Micromonosporaceae > Micromonospora > Micromonospora sp. NPDC000663. The sequence continues at coordinate 1,228,857 of NZ_JBIAYR010000001.1, read as the reverse complement.
GTCAGGCCGGCCAGCACCACCCCGGCCCTCAGCGCGTTCCGCCACACCGTCACCACCGCCGCCTCCGTTCGGTCGTCTCCACCTGGCAACGCTAGGAGCGGGCCGGTGCCCCGACCAGACGGGTGTGTTCGCACCGGGCGGCAAGCACGGGGTGGGTTTTCACCGACGGTGGTGAACCGGTCACCACTCCCCCGCGACACGCCGGGCGACTGGTCGCTGGAACAATCGGGCAGGTGTCCGAGCTCTCCAGCACCTTCGTCCGGCTGCACGCGCGGCTGGCCCCGGTCCCGTTCGTTCCCGAGGTGCGGCTGCACCAGGCGGACGAACCGATCGGGCTCTGGGAGCTGACCGAGGGAGAGTTCAGCACCGACCGTCCGCCACCGTTCTGGGCGTTCGCCTGGGCCGGCGGGCAGGCCCTCGCCCGCTACGTGACCGACCACCCGCAGGTGGTCGCCGGCCGCCGGGTGCTCGACCTGGCCTCCGGCTCCGGACTGGTGGCCATCGCCGCCGCCCGGGCCGGCGCGGCGTCCGTGCGGGCCGTCGAGGTAGACGAGCTGGCCGTCGCGGCCGTCGCGCTCAACGCCGAGGCCAACGGGGTACGCGTCGACGCCGAGTTCGGCGACATCCTCGACGGCGACGCCGGGGACGCCGAGGTGGTGCTTGCCGGTGACGTCTTCTACAGCGACGCGATGGCCCGTCGGGTGCTGCGGTTCCTGCTGCGCGCCGCCCGGGCCGGCGCGCCGGCGCTTGTCGGTGACCCCGGTCGGGCGTTCCTGCCCCGGGACCGCTTCGACGAGTTGGCCCACTACGACGTGCCGGTGCCGGAGGCGCTGGAGAGCGTGCGGGTGAAGCGCACCACCGTCTGGCAGTTGCGCCCCGGGCTGCCGGGAGCCGCCCGCTAGCGTGTCGGCGTGCTGTTCCGGAGCTGGGAGTCCGCGGTCGAGGCACCCGGGCCGGACGTCGTCGAGGTGACCGACCACGTCGGCGTACGCCATCTGGTCGTCACCAGGCACGCGCTGGTCCGGCAGGTCCTCGCGGACCCGGTCAGCTACCGGCCGGACAACGCGCTGGACGCGGTGACGCCGATGCCTGTGACGGCGCTGCGGGTGCTCGCCGGGCACCGGTTCCGGCTGCCGCCGACCCTCGCGAACAACTCGGGCGCCAGTCATCCGGCGATCCGGGCGATCGTGGCGGACGCGCTGCATCCCGCGCGGGTCGCCGCGCAGCGGCAGTGGCTCACCGCGCTGGTGCGGGGCCGGGTCGCCCGGCTCGGCGCCACGCTCGACGCCGGCCGGCCCGTCGACCTGTACGCCGATCTCGCCGCCGACCTGCCGCTGCTGGCGCTGGCCCGGCTGGTGGAGTTGCCGGACGCGCCGGTCGGTGCGGTCAAGGAGTTCGTCCGGGCCGCGCTGGAGTTGTTCTGGGCGCCGCTGGACGCCGACCGGCAGGTGGCGCTCGCCGACGAGGTGGGCAGGTTCCACGGCGTCCTGCGCGACTTCGCGGCCACCGGCGGTGGGCTTGCCGGCGACCTGCGCGCCGCCGGGCATCCGCCGGACGTGGTGGTAGGTGCGCTCTTCTTCCTGCTGGTCGCCGGGCAGGAGACGACCTCGCAGTTCCTCACCCTGCTGCTGCACCGGCTCGCCGGCGAACCGGCGGTACGGGACGGGCTGCGGACCGGCGACGTCGCGGTCGCCGACGTGGTGGAGGAGGGCCTGCGGCTGGAACCGCCGATCGTCACGTGGCGGCGGGTGGCGGCGGTGGACGGCACGGTCGGCGGGACTGACGTGCCGGCGGGCACCAGCCTCGTGCTGTGGCTGGGCCGCGCCGGCCGCGATCCGGCGGTCGTCGAGTCGCCCGACGAGTTCCGCCCCGGCCAGCGCGGATCGCGCCGGCACCTGGCGTTCGGGGCGGGCGCGCACCGCTGCGTCGGTGACGTCCTGGCCCGGATGGAGGCGGCAGTCGTGGTGGCCGAGGCCGCGCCGCTGTTGGACGGGATCCGGGTCGTCCGCCCGCCCTGGTGTCCGGACAATCTCACCTTCCGGATGCCTGACGCCTTCGTGGTGCGGCGACCCCCGGGCTGATCTCCACTCGGTATGTTTCCGGGCGTGTCCGCCACCCCATCCCGTCGGATCCGTGTCGTCACAACGCTTCTGGCTCTGCTGGCGCTGAGTGCCTGCACAGTCGGGCCGACGTTCCACGCGCGCCGGATCGCCACGACCCCGCTGCCGACCCCGTCCGCCCCGACGCCGTCGGCCTCGCCGTCGCCCACGGCAAAGCCCACACCGGGGAGCCTGGCCTGGTACGTGTCCCAGGTGCCGACGTTCCCGCCCGCGCCGCCACCGCAGCCGGTGCCGCTGCCGGCGACCGGTTCTGCCCCGTTCTGGCACCGGCTGCCGACCGAGCAGCCTGTCGCCTTCATCACCATCGACGACGGCGGGCTGGCCCGGCCACCCGCCGTGATCGACTTCATCCGGGAGGCGCGCATCCCGGTCACGATGTTCCTCAACTCGCCGGCGGCGCAGGAGCACACCGACTACTTCCGGCAGATCGAGGCGGCCGGTGGGGTCGTCGAGAACCACACGATCACGCACACCTCGCTGGCCGGCCGGTCGTACGCCTTCCAGAGGCAGGAGATCTGCGGGGCGGCGGACCGGTTGGAGACCCTGTTCGGCAGGCGACCCACCCTGTTCCGCCCGCCGTTCGGCAACCGCGACGCCAGCACCCTGCGGGCGGCGCACGACTGCGGCATGAGGGCCGTCTTCCACTGGTCCGAGACCGTCCACGAGGGGAAGGTGCGCTACCAGACCCCGGAGAAGGTCGTACGCCCCGGCGACGTGCTGCTCATGCACTTCCGACCGGCACTCATGGACGACCTGCTGGGAGCGTTGAAGGCGATCCACCGGGCCGGGCTCACGCCGGCGCTGCTGGAGGACTACCTGCCGCTGACCTGACCAAAGTCAGGGTCGGCTGGTGCCGTTCGGGCGCGGTGGGACGACCTCCCCCACGCCTACCGTCACCGCATGATCACATTACGTGGGTTGACGAAACGGTTCGGTGCGACGGTCGCTGTCGACGCCCTGACCGTCGACGTCGCACCCGGCCGGGTCACCGGGTTCCTCGGCCCCAACGGCGCCGGCAAGTCCACCACCATGCGGATGATCCTCGGGCTGGACCGGCCCACCGCCGGGCAGGCCCTCGTCGGCGGACGGCCGTACCTGGAGATGCGCCAGCCGCTGCGCGAGGTGGGCGCGCTTCTCGACGCCCGCGCCATCCACCCGGCCCGGTCCGGACGGGCGCACCTCCTGGCCATGGCCCGCAGCAACGGGATCCCGGCCGGACGGGTCGACGAGGTGCTGGACATCGTCGGGCTGGACGGACCGGCCGCCGGGAAACCCGGCCGGACCCTGTCGCTCGGCATGGGCCAACGGCTCGGCATCGCCGGCGCGCTGCTCGGCGACCCGCCGGTGCTGATGTTCGACGAGCCGGTCAACGGCCTCGACCCGGACGGGGTGCGCTGGGTGCGCCAGCTCACCCGGACCCTGGCCGACGAGGGACGTACCGTCTTCGTCTCCAGCCATCTGATGAGCGAGATGCAGCTCAGCGCCGACCAGCTCGTGGTGATCGGCCGGGGCCGGCTGCTCGCCGACGCCCCCGTCGCCGAGGTGATCGCCGGCAGCGGGGTGGCGGTCCGCGTCCGCAGTCCGCACCCGGACGCCCTGGCCACCCTGGCCGCGCACCTCACCGCCGCCGGGGCCACCGTCGAGCCGGCCGGCCCGGACGAGCTGACCGTCACCGGCACCACCGCCGACCGCGTCGGCGACCTGGCACACGAGCTGGGGGTACGACTGCACGAGCTGAGCGCGCACGGCGCCTCGCTGGAGCAGGCGTTCATGGAGCTGACCGCCGACAGCGTCGAGTACGCGGGCGGCCCGACCGGAGGTGGCGCCCGATGAACGGCTCTCTGCGCGGCGCGGTGGCCGCCGAGTGGACCAAGCTCTCCTCGGTCCGGAGCACCTGGTGGACCGTCCTGGCCGGACTGCTGCTGATGGCGGCGAGCGCCGGGCAGCTGGCCATCTACGTCGCCAACGGCAACACCAACGACGACCTCACCGACAACGCGGGTGTCGTCACCGTCGGCAGTGTGGTGATCGACGCGGTCGAGCTGACCCAGTACGCGGTGCTGGCGCTGGGCCTGCTGGCGGTCACCGCCGAGTTCACAAGCGGCACCATCCGGACCACCCTGCAGTGCACCCCGTCGCGCGGTCGCGTACTGCTGGCCAAGGCCGTGGTCGCCGGCGCGGTGACATTCGTGCTCGGGCTGCTGCTGGGCGGTGTCGGCACAGTGGTCGCCCGGCCCGTCCTCGGCGAGTGGGGCACCGCGCCGGCAGCCGACACGATCGGCGACGTCGTGGCGGTGGCCACCTACCTGGCGCTTGTCGGCGTCCTCGCGTTGGGTCTCGGTGCGGCGCTGCGCAGCGCGGTGCTCACGATCATCGTGCTCCTCGCCACCCTGATGATCGTGCCGCTGTCCCTGCAGGAGCCGGACATCGCCGTGCTCAACCGGATCGCCGACGTGTTCCCCGGGGTGGCCGGCGGGCACTTCCTGGCCGGCGACACCGACCCGTACCCCGCAGCGGTCGGGCTGCTCCTGCTCGCCGGATGGGCCGCAGCGGCGCTGCTGCTGGGCCGTGCCGCGCTGCGCCGGCGCGACGCCTGAGTCGCTGAGCGGGGGCCGGACCGGCCCCCGCTCAGCCGTCGACCAGCCCCGCCTCGTACGCGAGGATCGCCGCCTGCACCCGGTTCCGCACGCCCAGCCGGGTGAAGATGCTTGTCAGGTAGCTCTTCACAGTGCCCTCCACCAGGTGCAGCCGGCGGGCGATCTCCGCGTTGGACAGCCCCGCCCCGACCAGCGCCAGCACCTCCCGTTCCCGCTCGGTCAACCCGGCGGTCCGGTCCCGCGCGGCCGGTCGACGGGCCAACCGCCCCGCGCCCAGCTCGATCACCCGCCGGGCCACCCGCGGCGACAGGTACGCCCCGCCGTCGGCGACCGCGTGCACGCCGGCGATCAGCTCACGCGGGTCGCCGGCCTTGAGCAGGAACCCGTTGGCGCCGTGCCCGAGCGCCCGGGCCACGTGGTCGTCCTCGCCGAACGTGGTCAGCAGGATCGTCGCGGTCTCCGGCACGACCCGGCGGATCTCGGCGGCGGCGGACAGCCCGTCCAGCCTCGGCATCCGGATGTCCAGCAACGCCACCCGGGGCCGGTGCGCACGGACCAGCTCCACCGCCCTGTGCCCGTCGCCGGCCTCGGCGACCACCTCGATGCCGGGATCGGTGGCGAGGATGGCCCGGACACCCACCCGGATCATCGCCTCGTCGTCGGCGAGGACCACCCGCACGGGTCCGGTCGTTTCGGTGATCACTGCGTGATCCGCTCCTTGCTGGCCAGCCGGCCGTCGGTGAAGCAGAGCCGCCACGTCGGCGCGGCGAGCGGGAAATTGCCGTCGGTGTAGTACTCGCAGCCCGGCTCCGACGTCCCGAGCGGCCCGGTGAGCTGTCGGCGGGGCAACCCGGGCAGGTCGGCGCGTGGGGTGCCGGGCCGCATCCGGTCGTACACCGACTCGCTCAGCACCGTGCCGGCCGTGGCGAACGGGTAGTAGACGAGCGACAGCACCAGCGCCAGACCGGCCGGGGCGGCGAGCGCGGTCACCAGGCTGCGCCGGACCCGGCGGCGGGCCTCACCGAGCCGCCGCTCGATCCCACAGTCGTCGTCACCCGCGTCCGGGTCGAGGGGAGCCGCGGACCACCCTCCGGCCGGCACGTTTGTGGACGGGTCGGCGGGCAGGGGCAGCCGGGCCCGCACCCGGAAACCACCGTCGGGGCACGGGCCGGTGTCCAGCACGCCGCCGGCCAGCCGTACCCGCTCGGCGAGGGCGAGCAGCCCGCTGCCCGAGGACGCCGGTACGGGCGGCCGGTCGGCGGGCGACGGCCCGTTGCGTACCCGCACCTCGATCCCGTCCCCTTCGGGGGCGAGCGTGACGGTGACCGGTGCGCCCGGGGCGTACCGGGCCGCGTTGGTGAGCGCCTCCCGGACCACCCGGTGCGCGGCGGCCCCGGTCATCCCGGGCGCCTCGGCGGCGCCGGCCTCGACGTCCAACCGGACCGCCATCCCGGCCTCCCGCGCCCCGTTGACCAGGTCGACGACTGTCTCCCCCACCGGCGCGACGCCGGCCGGGCGGCCCTCCTCGCGCAGCACCCCGATGATGTCGTGCAGCCGCTCGGTCGCCGCCGCCACACTGGCCCGCAGCTCACCCACCGCCGCCCGGTGCGCCGGCGGCAGGTCGTCGGCCAGCTCCAGGGCGGCGGCCCGCAACGCGATCAGGCTGAGGCCGTGGCCCAGCGAGTCGTGCATCTCCTCGGCGATGCGGGCCCGCTCCCGCAACCGGATCCGCTCGGCGGCGCCCCGCCGCTCGCGGGTCGACGCCTCGACGTGGCGGCGGGCGGCGTCGGTCAGCTCCCGCTGCTGGCGGCGGTACCGGCCCACCAGCCAGGGGAACACGCCTGCGAACAGCAGCACCGAGGCCAGCAGGAACCAGGTGGCCGCGCCGGTGCCGAGCAGCCCCAGGTTCAGCACCGTGCCGCCGACCGCGATCACACCGAAGACCACCGCGGCCGGCGTCGCGCCAGCGCTGCGGCGACCGGTCAGATAGCTGAACACCGGTATCGCGAAGACGAAGTTGCCGTCCACCAACGAGCCGAGCACCGCCAGCAGCAGTCCGACAAGCGGCAGGCGCCGCGCCGACACCACAGCCACCGCCAGCACCGCCAGCGAACCGACAAGCATCGCGACGTCCCACGGCGGGGACGGCGGGCTCAACCTGGCGCCGGCTATCGGGGCGGCGAGCACCGCCCAGAGCAACACGTCCAGCAGTGGGCGCCGCCACCGCGACACCCGCCGCGGCGCACCGACCGCCAGGCGGTCCAGAATCCTCACGGCGGTCAGGCTACCCACGCCCGACCTGCCCGGACACCGACGAAAGTCGGGTGTTCAGCTGCTCTCCTCGGCCCAGGTCCGCCAGTCGTCGAGCACCCCGTGCAGGGCCGGGGTGAGCCAGCCCGGCGCCGAACGCCGGAACACGCCCGGGTCCATCGCGCCGGCGCCGTCGGGCACCGCGCCGAGCAGGTTCGGCACCAGGTCGGTGAGGTTCGTCCAGTGCACCAGCTCCGGCGTGGCCGGCCAGGCGCCGATCACCACGCCCGCCGGCACCGCCCGCCGGTCCAGCGCCTCCAGGGTCAGCGCGGTGTGGTTGAGCGTGCCCAGGCCGGCGCGGGCGACCACCACCGCTGGCGCGCCGAGCGACACCGCCAGGTCGGCCATCGTCCACGGCTCGCCCGACGGGCGCAGGCCCATCGGCACCAGCAGCCCACCGGCGCCCTCCACAAGCACCAGGTCGTGCTTGTCGGTCTCGTCGCGTACGGCGTCCACCGCCGTGTACAGCTCCAACGGCGGCAGGTCGGCCACCCGGGCGGCGGCCAGCGGCGCCAGCGGATCCGGGTAGCTGGCCAGCGTACGGCCGGTCAGCGGCGCGGCGAGCCGGTTCACCGCGTCCACGTCACCCGGTTCGCCGCTGGCCGTACCCGTCTGGCCCGGTTTGACCACTGCCACCCGCAGTCCGGCGGCCTGCGCGGCTGCCGTGATCGCCGCGGTCACCACGGTCTTGCCGACCTCGGTGTCGGTGCCGGTGACCAGCACCACTCCCTGCCAGGCACTCACGCGACCACCTCGGTATCCCTCGCCGGCACTGGCGCACACTCCACGACGACGTCCAGGGCCCGCTCGAAGGCCGCCCGGGGCACCCCGGCGCTGACCGTGAGCCGCAGGCGGGACCGGCTGTCCGGGGTGGACGGCGGCCGGAAGCAACCCACCGCGACGCCCCGGTCCCGGCAGGCGGCGGCCCACGCGGTCGCCGCGTCCGGACCGGGGGCGGTCACCGAGATCACCGCCGCGTCCGGAGCGGACACGGTCAACCCGGCGGCGCGCAGCCGACCGACCGCCAGCGCCACCCGATCGGCCAGCTCGGCGCGCCTGTCGTCCCCGGTCCGGGCCAGCCGCAGCGCGGCGTGCACCCCGGCGGCGACCGCCGGCGGAAGCGCCGTGTCGAAGATGAACGTACGCCCGGTCTCGACCAGGTGCCTGACGAACTCGGCCGGACCGGCGACCACTCCCCCCGCACCGCCCAGCGCCTTGGACAGGGTGGCGGTGACCACCACGTCCGGTTCGCCGGCCAGCCCGGCGGCGGCGACCGCACCGGCGCCTGACGGACCTGTCACGCCGAGCGCGTGCGCGTCGTCGACGAGCAGCAGCGCGCCGTGGCGGCGGGCCACCGCGTGCAGTCGGGTCACCGGGGCGAGGTCACCGTCGACCGAGAAGACCGACTCGGTCACCACCACCGCCGGACGGCCCGGGGCCGCCGCGAGCGCCGCGGCGACCGCGGCCACGTCGGCGTGCGCGGTGACCACCGTCTCCGCGCCCGAGATGCGACACCCGTCGATGAGCGACGCGTGGTTGTGCGCGTCGGAGACGAGCAGCGTCCGGGGTTGCACGAGGGCCCGCAGCGCGCCGAGGTTGGCCAGGTAGCCGGAGGAGAAGACGAGAGCGCCGTCGGTGCCCAGCCATCCCGCCAGCTCGGCCTCCAGCGCGTGGTGCGCGTCGGTCGAGCCGCGTACCAGCCGAGACCCGGTGGCCCCCAGCCCGTATGCCGACAGGGCCGCCGCGGCGGCGCCGGCGACCTCCGGGTGGGTGGCCAGGCCGAGGTAGTCGTTGCCGGCCAGGTCGGTCATGCCGTCGTCGGCGGGACGCGGGTGCAGCCGCCGGGTCAGCCCGGCCTTCGCCCGCAGGTCCGCGCGGCGGTCGAGCGCCGCCAGCCAGTCCGCCACCGTCACCCCTTCGCCGCTGTCCGCGCCGGTCACGCCGACACCCGCCGGGCGAAATTACCACCCGCCGCCAGCGGCCCGACGGATCCACTCGGTGCGAGGGCCCGGGGACGGCGGGTCATTCCGGCTGATCGGGAGGCCTTGTAGGGTACGAGCCATGCCAGAGATCCTCGACCAGGCCCGGACCCAGGTCCTGGGTGACGGTGTCGGCCTCGACCAGGCCGCCATTCTCGCCGTGCTCAGTCTGCCCGACGAGCACCTGCCCGCAGCCCTCCAACTCGCCCACGACGTGCGGATGCGCTGGTGCGGCCCGGAGGTCGAGGTCGAGGGGATCGTCTCGCTGAAGACCGGCGGCTGCCCGGAGGACTGCCACTTCTGCTCCCAGTCCGGGCTGTTCACCTCTCCGGTGCGGTCGGTCTGGCTGGACATCCCGTCGCTTGTCGAGGCGGCGAAGCAGACCGCGAAGACCGGGGCGACCGAGTTCTGCATCGTCGCGGCGGTACGCGGCCCGGACGCGCGGCTGATGAAGCAGATGCGCGAGGGTGTGGCCGCCATCAAGGCCGAGGTGGACATCCAGGTCGCCGCGTCGCTGGGCATGCTCTCCCAGGAGCAGGTCGACGACCTTGTGGACATGGGCGTGCACCGCTACAACCACAACCTGGAGACCTGCCGGTCGTACTTCCCCAACGTGGTCACCACGCACTCCTGGGAGGAGCGCTGGGAGACGTTGCGGATGGTCCGCGACTCCGGCATGGAGGTGTGCTGCGGGGGCATCCTCGGCCTCGGCGAGACCGTCGAGCAGCGGGCGGAGTTCGCCGCGCAGCTCGCCGAGTTGAACCCGCACGAGGTGCCGCTCAACTTCCTGAACCCCCGCCCCGGGACGCCGCTGGGCGACCGTCCGGTGGTGGAGGGCAAGGACGCGCTGCGGGCCATCGCCGCGTTCCGGCTGGCCATGCCGCGCACCATCCTGCGGTACGCGGGCGGCCGGGAGATCACCCTCGGTGACCTGGGCACCCGCGACGGTCTGCTCGGCGGCATCAACGCGGTGATCGTCGGTAACTACCTCACCACGCTGGGTCGGCCGGCGACAGCCGACCTGGACCTGCTCGACGAGCTGAAGATGCCTGTCAAGGCCCTCTCCGCCACGCTGTGACGATCATGACGACGACCGAGGTGTGGTGCGACAGGTGCGGTGAGCCGGCGACCGACGGCGCCCATCCGGGCTGCGCGTCGGCCCGCCGGTTGGAGCCGCCCCGCTACTGCCATTCGTGTCGCCGTCGGATGAAGGTGCAGGTGCTGCCGGTCGGCTGGTCGGCGATCTGCGTCGAGCACGGCGAGATCCGGGGCTGAGCCGATGCTGCGAGGGCGGGCGGTGACCCTGCGACCGGCGACGGTCGAGGACGTGCCGGCCCTCGCGGCGATCCGGGCGGCCCCGGAGGTACGCCGGTGGTGGCGCGGCGGCGACGACCTGGCCGACTCGGTCCGCGCCGACCTCGACGACGACGACCTGGCCCTGTACGCCATCGAGCACGACGGCCGGGTGGTCGGCGCGATCCAGTGGTACGCCGAATCCGACCCGGACTACCGCCACGCCAGCCTGGACATCTTCCTCGACCCGGCGGTCCGCGGCGAGGGCCTCGGTGGGGACGCCATCCGCACCCTGGCCCGGCACCTCGTCGACGAGTACGGCCACCACCGGTTCACGGTCGACCCGGCGGCGGCGAACAGCGCCGCCATTCGCGCGTACGCCAAGGCGGGTTTCCGCCCGGTAGGTGTGCTGCGGCGTTACGAGCGCGGCGAGGACGGCCGCTGGCACGACGGCCTGCTGATGGACCTGCTCGCCGACGATCTCGTGGAGTGAGCGGGCGCGTCAGCCGTCCCAGCACAGGTGCCCGTCGGGGAGCCGACGGGCACCCTCGGCGGGCTGGTGGGAGCTGGTCCGGCCCTCCGGCATGAGGTGCGCGACAGGCATTCCCCGGCCGAGGGCTGTGACGTCCGCGATGAGTCGACGGTGGCAGCGCCACCAGAGGCTCTCGCTGCACATCACTGCGGTGGTCCGCCGGGTCGCGTCGGCCAGCACCTCGGTGAGCGCCGCGTCGAAGTCCGGCGTGCGCGTGTAGGCGGCGTATGCCCGGAACGCCGCGACGTTCCACCAGGTGTCCGGCTCCGGCTCGCCGGAGGGGATGTGCCGCCGCCCGCCCAGGCGTGGCTCCCAGCGGTAGTCGATCCCGAACTCGGGGAGCCACCGCTCCAGCTCCTCGCGGCGGACGTCCGGGTTGGTGCGGCTGGCCGGGTACCTGCGCACGTCCACGACCAGGGCCACCCCGGCCCCGGTCAGCAGGTCCCCCAGCCGCACCCGGTCGGCCGTACCGTGCCCTACGGTCAGCAGCTCCACCACACTGCTGCCTTGCCCCGAATCCCGCGTGCTTATCCCGGGTACGCCGGAGTGGGTACCCGACGCAGATCCCGGGCGGGGGGGGGGGGGGGGGGCCGCCCGCCCGCCCCCCCCCCCCCCCCCCCCCCCCCCCCCCCCCCCCCCCCCCCCGGCGCCCCCGCCCCCCCCCCCCCCCCCCCCCCCCCCCCCCCCCCCCACCCCCCCCCCCCCCCCCGGGGCCCCCCCCCCCACCCGGGGGTTCCCCCCCGGGCCCCGCGGGGGGGGCCCCCCCCCCCCCCCCGGGGGGGGGGGGCCCCGCCCCGGGGGGGGGCGGCCCACGCCCCTGTTCTCCGAATCCTGTGACGCCTAGCGTTGGAGGGTCAACACACCCGGCCGCCACGGCAGCAGGTTGTAGTCGCCCCCCGCACTGGGGTTCTTGCCCTGGTACAGCAACTGCAGGTTGCAGGCGTCGACGGTCTTGGTCTGGTCGGGGTTGGTGCGGACCAGGTCACCGTGGCTGATGTCGTTTGTCCACGTCGCGCCACTGTTGGCCTTGCCGGCGAACGGGTTGCTCTCGGTGGCGGCCTGCGGGGTCCACGAGCCGCTCAGGCTGGTGGACGTGAACGACCGGAAGTAGCGTTGCCCCTGGCTCCCGATCGCCTCGACGATCATCAGGTACTGGTTCTGGCCCGCCACCTTGTAGACCTCGACGCCCTCGAACAGGTTGTTCGTCGAGTCCGACATGACCGTCGTGTAGGTCGAGCCGAAGCTGCCCGGGAAGTTCCCCAGCGGCATGCTCGACCGGTAGATCTTGCCGTTGTCCCCGGCGAAGAACAGGTACATGTTCTGGTCGTCGCCGATGAGGGTCTGGTCGATCACGCCGTACGGAGCGTCCGAGAGGGTGGCGGTGGACAGCGTCTGCGCCGAGGACCAGCCGTTGGCGTTCGTCGGGTCGCTCGACGTCTTGTAGCTGAACGAGGTCGGTCCCCACTGGTACGCCAGCACCCAGATGTTCTTCGGGGCGAAGTACAGCAGCGTGGGCGCCACCGTGCCCTGACTCATTCCGGTCTGGCCGGCCGACGCCATGTCGGACCAGTTCGTGAAGGGGCTGAAGTTCATCGAGCTGTACTGGCCGCTGCTGTTGACGTACGACCCGTAGACCAGGTGTTTGCCGTTGTAGACCACATTTGTGAAGTCCTTGAGCGAGACCCAGCCGTTCTGCGGGTTGGCCAACGCGCCGGTCGACGACCACCGGTAGGTCGACGGGAGTGCGCAGCCACCCGTCGGCGGCGGCGTGGTGGTCGGCGGCGGCGTGGTCGGCGTGGTGCCGCCGCCGAAGTCGGTCCGCCACTGCTGGTTGGTCTGCCCGTGGCAGTCGTACAGCTGGACCTGCTGGCCGTTGCCGGTGCCCCAGACGTCCAGGCACCGGCCGGACTGCACGCCGCTGATGGTGCCGTTGGAGTTGATGTTCCACTGCTGGTTCGCCCCGCTGTTGCAGTCCCAGATGATGATTCCGGTGCCGTTGGCGGTGGCCGCGCCGTTCGCGTCCAGGCACTTGCTGCCGTAGACCCGCAGCTGCTTGTCGCTGGTGTACGTCCACTGCTGATTCGACTGGCCGTTGCAGTCGTAGAGCTGGACCCGGGTGCCGTTGGTCTGCGTGGCGTTGGGCACGTCGATGCACCGGCCCGACTGCACCCCGACGATCCGGCCGGCGCCACCACTCGGTGGCGGGGTCGTGGTCGGGCTCACCGTCGGGCTGGAGGTCGGCGGGGCCGCGTTGAGGGCGTTGAGGACGGAGTTGTAGGCGGCCTTCTTGTTGCCGTTTCCGTCGAAGAGCAGCGGGCTCTCGTTCGAGCGCCAGGAGTCGCTGTCACGTACGCCCCAGACGGTGATGCCGATGCAGCGCGGCACGTTCAGGCACGCCTGGGTCAGCCCGGCGTACTGGGTGGTGGAGGAGTTGGTGACGTCGACCTCAGTCAGCGCCACGTCCACGCCGAGCGCGGCGAAGCTGGCCAGCGTGGTCTGGAAGTTGCTCGGGAGCGAGCTGCCACCGGTGAAGTGGGTCTGCAACCCGACGCAGTCGATCGGCACGCCCCGGGACTTGAAGTCCTGGATCATGCGGTAGACGCCCTGCGTCTTGCCGTACGACCAGTTCTCGATGTTGTAGTCGTTGTAGCAGAGCTTCACCGACGGGTCGGCCGCCCGCGCGGTGCGGAACGCCACCTCGATCCAGTCGTTGCCGGTGCCCTGGAGGTTGGAGCTGCGGCGGCTGCCGTCCTCGTTGAACGCCTCGTTGACCACGTCCCAGGCGGCGAGCTTGCCCCGGTAGTGGCCCATCACGCCGTTGATGTGGTCGATCATCGCCTGACGCAGGTTGCTGCCACTCAGGCTCTGCATCCACCCCGGCTGTTGCGCGTGCCAGGCCAGGGTGTGCCCACGGACCTTCAGGCCACGCTGGGTCGCCCAGTTGTAGATCTGGTCACCGGAGCTGAAGTTGAACTGGCCTCGCTGGGGCTGCGTCGCCTCCGGCTTCATCTCGTTCTCGGCCGTGATCATGTTGAACTCACGCGCCGCGATCGTGCTGTACGTGGAATTGCTCAGCCGGCCCGCCGCGATGGCGGTGCCGAAGTATCGGCCGGACTGCGCGGCGGCCGCGCCGAGCGTGGTCGCGGCGGCGTTCGCCGAGGGCATCATCACCGCGACGGCGGCCACGGTCACGACGCTGAACGTGCCGGCGAGCAGCGCTCGGACGACGTTCGATCGCCGCCGCCGAGTTCTGCCGGAATGAACGGATGGGCTTGTTTCCATTTTGGCCTCCTTACTTGGCCAACACCCGGAACGCCGAGGCGGGACGACCGGACGTCTGAGTCAGATATTTATCTTAGTCAATGTTCATATCACGCGACCGGTCCCGGTGGCGGAGGTTTCGGAAAAGTTTCGGAAATGTTTAGGCGCTACGCGGCGTGGCCTGACCGGTCGCCACACCGGCCACGCCACGCCCCGTCGTTGAGTCAGGTGACCGCGCAGGTGGTGTTGTTGACGGTGAAGGCCGTCGGCTTCGGGTTACCGCCGGTGTGGTTGCCGTTGAAGCCGAAGCTCACCGACGCGCCCGGCGCGATGGTGCCGTTGTAGGACAGGTTGGTGGCCGTGACCGCCGCGCCACTCTGGCTGACCGTCGCCGACCAGCCCTGGCTGACGGTCTGCCCGGCGGCGAAGCTGAACCGCAGCGTCCAGCCGTTGATCGCGGTGGTGCCGGTGTTGGTTATCGTGACGCTGGCGGTGAAGCCGGCGCTCCAGTCGGTGGTGGCGTACCCCACCGAGCAGGTGCCGCCGACCGGCGGTGCCGCGGTGGTCACCGCGACCGGCGCGGACGCCGCGGAGGTGTTGCCGGCGGCGTCGACGGCCACCACGTAGAACTGGTACGCCGTGGAGGCCGTCAGACCGGTCACGGCAACTGTGGTGCCGGTCGGTGAGCCGACGAGCGCGTCGGTCGTGCCCGCCTCGCGGTAGACCCGGTACCCGGTGACACCCACGTTGTCGGTGGACGGGGTCCAGGCCAGGGTGAGCCCGGTGGCGGTGACGGCCGAGGCGACAGGGGTGCCGGGCGTGCTCGGCGCTGTGGTGTCGGCGGTGCCGGCCGGTGGCGTGGTCACGCTGAGCTTCGGCGACGCGGCCGACGTGTTGCCCGCGCCGTCGCGCGCGACGATCGTGTACTCGTACGTCCGCTCGGGTAGCAGCGTCGAGATGGTGACCGAGTTCCCGGTGACGCGTCGGGTCGCCACCACGTCGTTGCCGACCATGAACTCGTTGACGTCGTACCCGGCCAGGCCGCTGCCGCCGCTGTCGGTCGACGGCGTCCAGGTCAGGGTGACCGTGCGGGGGCCGAGGTTCGACGCCACCGGGGTGCCCGGGACGGTGGGCGCCGTGGTGTCCGGAACCACCGGGCCGGGCTCCTCGCCCCAGATCCGGGTGCTGCCGGCGTAGAGCGGAACCTTGCGGTTGGGCCCGGCGGTTGCCTGGTACGACGGGTCGTTTGTCGGGTCCCAGGTGCCGCCCTCCGGCACACCGATCTTGAACTGGACCTCCATCCGGTGCTGCGACTGACCGGCCGGGGCGATGGTGTAGCCGGTGCAGTCCACCTCGACGTACCAGATGTCACCGCTGTACTGCTTGGCGGTGGTCGGGGACGGGCAGCCCTGCGTGTAGCCGGCGGTGACCTGGACCGGGCCGGTGCCGTCGGGCCGGAAGTAGTACCGGAATTTCCCGTCCGTCAGGGCGCGGGCCGGGAACGCCGACTTGTTGTAGACCATCACCTTGAGACCGGTGGCCCGCGGCTCGGCCTGGGTCACAGTGGTCTCCACTGTCAGCTCGTCCATGTCCGGCGTCTCGGCGACCGGGAAGTTCGCAAGCGGCGTGCCGCCGTACTCGGAGGTCAGCCGGACCAGCGCGGACGTGAAGCCGGCGTTGTAGTCGGTGGCCACCTCGTTCATCACGTAGTCAGACCGGCTGTCGCTGTACGCGTCGTTTGCCGAGGACGGGCCGCCGACGAGCGCGCCGTAGAGGGTGTGCCTGGTCTCGACGGGCACGGTCTGGCTGTCCCACCAGGAGCCGTGCGCGGTGCGGTGGTGCGGGTTCTTCGGCGAGTTGGCGCCGAACCCGATGACGTAGCTGGAGTTGCGCGGGTTGTCGCCCAGCGCGTAGTTGATCTGCCGGACCGCGAAGTCGTGGTAGCGCGCCTTGCGTGTGGTGTCGGTGGTCTTGTCGCTGTAGACGAGCGCCGCGAAGGACGTGTTGGCCGCGTAGCGCAGCGCACCCCACGAGTCGAGCACCGCCATCCCGCCGGGTGAATACGGCACCCGCTGCCCGTCCACCCCGACGGTCCAGTAGTCCAGCCAGCGGTTGGCGTCGTCGACGTACTTCTGCTTGCCGGTCAGGTTGGCCAGCAGCACGTACGCGCCGAACTGCTTGTTGTCCCAGGCGATCGTCCACTTGTAGGAGCGGGTGGTGCTCTGGTTCTCGGTGCCGAGCTTGTCGTACTCACTCTCGGCCTTGGCCAGATAGCTGGCGTCGCCGGTGGCCCGGTAGAGCCAGATCGCGGCCCACACCAGCTCGTCCTGCCAGCCGCTCCACGACTTGTAGAACGACGCCGCGTCGGTGATGCACTCGCTGTACGCCTTCCGCACGGTGTCGGCGAACGTGTAGAGCTGCCGGGCGTGGCCGAGCAGCTTGTCCGCGTAGGCCGCATCGGTGGGCCGGAACACCATCGAGGACGCGGCCATCGCGGCCGCCGTCTCCCCCGCCAGGTCCGCGCCGCCGCAGCTCGCATCGATCTTGTACGCGGGCCGCGCCATCGGCATCACCTCGGCCGGGCCCCACCACTTGTGGTCGTCGTCGCCCTTGCCGACCTGTCCGTAGAGGACGTTGGCCGACGGGTGCGCCTTGATGAAGTAGTCGTTGACGAAGCGCAGGTTGTTGAGCAGGTGCGGCAGTTGGCCGGAGGAGGTGTAGCCGCTGCGGTACTCCACCGCCCCCCAGGCGAGCATCGTGGCGCTGAACGCCATCGGGAAGCCGAACTTCACGTGGTCACCGGCGTCGTACCAGCCGCCGGTGAGGTCCAGCCCGGCGTCCCGGCCGTCCGTGAGGGCACTGTCGCCGCGCCAGGAGACCCGGTTCCAGTCGGGCAGTTCGCCGGACTGCTGGGCCTCGTAGAAGAGCAGCGACTTCTGCAACGCCTCGGCGTAGTTGAAGGACGCCGCCGCGGACGCCGGACCGGACGGCGGTGCGGTGACGGCGAGGGACAGGCCGGTGAGCAGGGCGATGCCGGCGGCCAGCATTCGCCTGGGCCAGGGCTGGTCGGCGACCGGCGACCGGCCGGGTCGGCCGGGAACCGGCCGGGTCAGATGGCGCATGGCGGGCTCCTGTCGGAGGCGCCGCCGGTGGTCGCACCGACGCGGGACGGCGTGGGGGCGGCGTGGCCACCGGCGACGGTGGGGTGGCGGTGTTACCAGGGGTGGCCGTGGAAGCGCTCCCATGGATAGTCGACAATGTATCGGCCGTGACGTCGCTTGGGAAGCCCGCAACCGCCGACGCCATCTCGCGGCCGGCGTACTCGCGGGTAACCCCCGTGGACGACATCACATCATCGATGCTTGTCGATTACATGACGATCGTGTCCGCAGCTCAGCCGCTCGGCACCCGAGCAGACCGTCGGGCATGACGGTGCAACGACGTCCAGCCAGACAAACGTACTGTTGCTGACCCGCTACTGCCCGCGAGACAGTACCGACCATCAGCGGTGCCATCGACGCCGCCGCTCCCCGGTCGACCCAGAGGAGGACGCGATGGCACTACGACTCGCCGAGGGCACCGCCTGGTCCGAGGTCCTCGCCCGCGCGGTGGCTGCCGCGCCGGAGGCGTTCGGCGCCGACGTGGACGGCGTCACCACACTGCACAACCTCGTCGAGGGCGAGTGGCGGGCCGTGGGCCGCCCCGCCCCGGTCCGCACCCCGGTGGACAACACGGTCATCATCAACCTGCCCCGGCTCGACGCCGACACTGCCCGCGCCGCCGTCACGCACGCCACTGCCGCTCACCACGCCTGGGCCCGTACCCCGCTGGCCGAGCGCAAGGCCCGGGTCTCCGACGCGCTGGACGCCCTCACCGCCCACCGCGACCTGCTCGCGCTGCTGCTGGTGTGGGAGATCGGCAAGCCGTGGCGGCTCGCCTGCGCCGACGTGGACCGCGCGCTCGACGGCGTCCGCTGGTACGCCGACGAGATCGACCGGATGCTCGCCGACGGCCGCGAGCCCCTGCCCGGCCCCGTCAGCAACATCGCCTCGTGGAACTACCCGATGAGCGTCCTCGTGCACGCCGAACTGGTCCAACTGCTGGCCGGCAACGCGGTCATCGCCAAGACGCCGTCGCAGGGCGGCGCGGTCTGCCTGACCGTCGCGCACGCCCTGATGCGCCGCGCCGGACTGCCCGCCACCCTCGTCTCCGGCGGCGGTGAGGAACTGTCCGAGGTGCTGGTCCGCGCACCCGAGATCGGCGCGGTGGCGTTCGTCGGAGGCCGCTCCAACGGCGGCAAGGTGGCCGCCGCGCTGCTCGACAGCGACAAGCGGCACTTCATCGAGCAGGAGGGCCTCAACGCCTGGGGCATCTGGAACTTCTCCCAGTGGGACCTGCTCGCCGCGCACCTGAAGAAGGGCTTCGAGTACGGCAAGCAGCGCTGCACCGCGTACCCCCGGTTCGTGGTGCAGCGCGACCTGGTCGACGAGTTCCTCGACATGTACCTGCCGGTGGTGCGCTCGGTCCGCTTCGGCCACCCACTCGCCGTCGACGAGACCTGGACGGCCGGTGACCCGCTGCCCGAGCTGGACTTCGGGCCGCTGATCAGTGCCGCCAAGGCCGACGAGCTGCACCGCAAGGTCGACGAGGCGGTCCGCGGCGGCGCGGTGCCCCTGCACCGGGGCAAGCTGACCGGCGCGCCGTTCCTGCCCGGGCAGGACACCTCTGCGTACGTGGCGCCATCGGTGCTGCTCGCCCCGCCCGGCCGGTCCCGCCTCATGCACGCCGAACCGTTCGGCCCCGTCGACACGATCGTCGTGGTGGACACCACCGACGAACTGCTGGCCGCGATGAACGCCTCAAACGGCGCGCTTGTCGCGTCCCTGGCCTGCGACGACGAGGAGCTGGCCGGCAAGCTCGCGGTGGACCTTCAGGCGTTCAAGGTGGGCATCAACAAGCCGCGCTCGCGGGGTGACCGCGACGAGGCGTTCGGCGGCCGGGGCGCCTCGTGGAAGGGCGCGTTCGTCGGCGGTGACCTGCTGGTGCACGCCGTCACCGTCGGCGGCCAGGGCCGGCTGTACGGCAACTTCCCCGACTACAGCAGCTACCCCGCCACCTGACCGACACCCCGGTCCCCGCGGTGGCGGGGACCGGGACCGCGTACGGTCGACCGATGGCGATGATCGCGCAGCTTTCCCTGGGCGTGTCCGACGCTGAACGAGCCGGAGCGTTCTGGGCCGCCGCCCTCGGCTATCGCCGACGCCCGCCCCGCCACCCCGGCGACGAGTGGATCGTGCTGGAGCCGCCGCCCGGGATGCCCGGCGCGGCCATCGCGATGGACCTCAGCGAGAGCCCGGTCGAGGAGTTCCCCCGCGTCCACCTCGACCTGGACGCCGGTGAGAACACCCTCGACGAGGAGGTCGACAGGCTCCTGGCCCTCGGCGCCCAGCCCGTCGACTGGCGGCACTACCCGACCGATCCACTCCCGACCGAGCCGCCGTACGTGGTGCTCGCCGACCCGGAGGGCAACCGGTTCTGCGTGTCGGGCCGTCGCAAACCAGCCGAGGGCCCTCGCTAGACCCCCGGCACCGCCACGGTGGCCGGAGCGGCGAGCGGCACGGTGAGGCTGAGCAGCGTGCCGTCGCGTTCGGTGACGGTGGCCCGATCCAGCCGACGCAGGGCACGCAGCATCGGGGTGTTCTCGGCCTGCACGTGCAGCACGAGTGCCGCGTAGCCGGCCGCGTCGGCGTGCCGGGCCAGCCGGCGCAGCAACGCCGAACCGAGCCCCCGCCGCTGCCAGTCGTCGCGCACCAGCAGCGCCACCTCGGCCTCGTCGCCCTCGCCGAGCAGGTTCGCCATGGCGACCACGGACTCCGGCGCACCGTCGGCGGCAGCCGTCGTGGCCAGCAGGGTCAACCCCCGGGCCGGCTCCAGCAGACGGCGCAGCCGGGCGGGCTGGGGCAGCGACGCTCCGCCCAGGTAACGCCGCTGCCGGCTCCGCGGGGAACAGCCGTCGTGCAACTCCAGAACGCCCGACAGGTCGTCCGCGCAGGCGGGCCGGACGGCCACCTCGGCGCCGTCGGGCAGCACCAGCGTGACCTGCTCGGCGGCCCGCCGCGCCACGGTGGCGGCCAGTTCGACAAGGGCCTGCGCCCGGGCGTACTCCGCCGGGGTGAACGCGGGCGCCGCCCGGCGCAGCGCGAACGAGCCACCCGCCGGGTCGGCCAGCAGCATGCTGGTACCGGTGACGCCCCTCTCGGCCCCTGTCGACGTCGGTCGCCAGCTCACCGAGTCGGCACCGAGCAGCGTCCGCAGCGCCTCGCCCGTCGAGTCCGGGTCACGCACCAGCCGGTTCGCCAGACCGAGCACCCGGGTGGGCTGGTCGACGAGGCCGCGCGCCTCGCTGCGCGCCACCCAGCAGTCCCGCCCACGACCACGCTCGACGGCCGCGACCAGTTCGGCCTCGGCGAGCGTGTCAGGCGCGTCGACCAGGAAGTCGTCCACCGCGCCCTGCTCGGTCGGCTGCACCTGCACGGTGAGGATGTTGACCCCGCGCAGCGCGAGGCTCGCGGTGAGCACCGACAGGTAGCCCGGACGGTCGTCCACAGTCGCTCGGATCCGCCACAGCGTCATGGTTGGCTCCCTTCCCCGGGTACCACCCTGACCCCCCGCTGTTGCCGCCCGATTGCCCGGCGGTGACGGGTTGCGCTCGGGCCGGTGTCCCCGCCCGGGTCGGCCGCTACGCGGGGCGGCCGCGGTAGCCGATGGGACCCTCCCCGACCCGCTGGTAGGTACCCAGGAAGCCACGGTCGCTGAAGGCGACAGTGCCGTTGTTGCCGCGCAGGTGCCGCCAGGCCAGCCTCGTGACCGGGCGGCCGGCCACGGTCACCGAGACGAGCAGGTCACCCGAGCGGTGCCACCCACCGGCCCAGCCCTCCTGGGTGGAGAAGCGCCACGCCTCCTTGGCGACGGTGCCGCGTTCGGTCAGCCGGCCGCGGAACTCCGTCGGCTGTCCACCCGGCTGCCGCCGCCAGCCGTAGAAGGCGGCCTGCTGCTTCTCGAACGTGATCGCGTACTCGGCGCCGGACTCGTCGGCCCAGGCCACCTGCTCGAGGGCGGCCTGCTCGCCGCGGTCGATGAAGATGGTGATGTCGCCGGCGGGGCTGGCGTACCGCAGCACCGGCTCGGCGATCGCCTGCCGGTCGAGGGCCAGTCCCGCCTGGTCGTGTGCGTGCATCGGGTCGATCGTCACCCGGTACAGCCACAGCATGCTCCGGGCGTCGACACCGCTCTCGATGCGCAGCGTGTTCCGGCCGGCCGTCAACTCCTCGGCCGGCACCGCGAAGACCAGCCGTTGCGGGAGCCCACCACCGTTGGGGATGCGCAGCCGGTTGGCCAGTGGCCTGCCGTTGAGGCGAACGGTGAGCGGGGCGTACCCGGGCGCCCGGGAGAGCATCGACGCGAGCGCCCGGATGGCGACGCAGGCCTCGCCGACGACGGCCGGGTCGGGCACGTCGAACTCCAGCTCGACCGACCCGCCGGCGTCGATGGCCAGGTGGTCGCCGGCGGCCGAGGAACGGTCGACGCCGGTGATCGTGACGTTCCCGACGCGGGGCGGCTCGGTGCCGAAGTCGGCGTAGGTGGGGTCCATCTGGATCCCGGCCCTCTGCCCGCTCGCCTGCGCCGCAGCCGGCGGCCGCAGCAGCACCTCGTAGGACCGGGCGGTGCGCTCGGCGTCGTCGTAACCGATGTTGGCGGCGCGAAAGGCCCGCCGCACCTTGCCGATGCGCAGGGCGCCCGGTCCGACCGCCGCGCGGGCGACGTAGAGCGGTTCGCCGTCACTCTCGCGGCCCGCCGGCAACGCGTCCGCGGGCACCGAGCCACCGGACGCGATGCCCCAGACGCCACGGTCCATCAGCACCTCGTACTCGTCGACGCGGACCACCTCGCCGGCCCAGGTGGTCCGGGCGGCGCCCAAGGCCGGACGGACCTGGGCCGGGTGCACGCCGCCGTGCATCCGGACGCGGCACGCCCACAAGGGCTGGTCCTCCTCGTACCCGTGCGGTACCGCGCCGGCCGGGATCAAGCCACCGCGGGCCGCCTCCCAGCGATATCCATCGAGAGCAGAGTCCATTCCGGAGAGACTAGATCAACAGGCTCCGGCCTCGCGAACCGCCGACCCCGGCGGGTGGCGGCTCAGGGGTTGGCACTGACCGGGGGCGCGCCCACCAGGTCCAGCCGGTCCCCGAGGATCACCGCGCAGGCCCGGACGAGCTGGCTGAGCCGGTCGACCTCGGTGCTGTGGAACCCGGCGGCGTAGAGCGTGTCGCTGTGCTCGCGGGCCACCACGAGCACCAGGCCGGCCCGGCCGAACGGCGCTATCGCGTGGTGGGTGCCGTCGGGGGTGGTCATCGACCGGCCGCGCAGCGGGGTCACCTCCGGCAACCGCAGGGGTACGGGAGCGCGCCAGCTCGCGTGCCCGACTGTGGCTCCACCGCTCCCGCTGCGCGAGGCCCAGTCCACCGGGACCACGGCGGCCACCGCCCAGTCGGCCGCCAGTAGCCCGGGCACCGCGTCGACGAGGGTGGCCAGCCCGTCGGCCGGGTTGGCCGCGACCTGGGCCAGCAACTCCGCGTCCTGACCAGTGGTGGTGGGCGCGCCGATCGCCCGCCACACACCGTCCACCCGCACGCCCGGGATCGCCGCGAGACCGGCCAGCAGCCGCTCGACCCGGGCGGCCCCCGGCCAGACGACTGTGAAGTCGTCCACCGCACGCCCACCGAGCCGCTCCAGGACCACCACCTGGACGATGTCCGCGCCGGACACGCCGAGCGTGCGGGCAACCTGGCCGAGGGTGCCCGGACGGTCCGGCAGGGTGACCCGAACTCGCAGCAACATGTCTGTCCCTCCGCTCGGCGGGCCGGCGGCGGCCGGCAGGCTGGTCACAGCCTGGTCGTTGACCATTTCGTCCCTGTTGCAGGGGCATGTCCCGAGCGGAAAATCTGACCTTGACAACGTGAGCGGGCTGCCATCAACTAGTCGGATGACTGATCCGGCCGTCGACGCACTCCGGCCCGGAGCAGTCCCGGCCGGCCTGGACCTGGCCCGGCTCGCCGACCACCTCGCGACACACCGGCCGGAGCTGGCCGCCGGGCCGCTGCGGGCCGAGTTGATCGCCGGCGGCAAGTCCAACCTCACCTACCTGCTGCGCGCCGGCGACCGGGAGGTCGTGCTCCGCCGCCCGCCGCTCGGGCACGTGCTGGCGACCGCCCACGACATGGGCCGCGAGTTCCGGGTCATCTCGGCGCTGGCCCCGACCGAGGTGCCGGTGCCCGGCGCGCTGCTGCTCTGCACCGATCCGGACGTCATCGGCGCCCCGTTCTACCTGATGGAACGCGTCTCCGGGGAGGTGTTCCGCACCCGCGCGCAGACCGACCCGCTGGGCGACGAACGCCGACACGCCCTCGCCATGGCAATGATGGACACCCTCGCCGCGCTGCACACGGTCGACCCGGCGGAGGTCGGGCTGAGCGACTTCGGCCGCCCCGAGGGCTACCTGGCCCGGCAGGTACGCCGCTGGGCCGGGCAGCTCGACCGCTCCCGCAGCCGCGATCTGCCCGGCATCGACGAGCTGCGCGACAGGCTCGCCGCGACCGCCCCGGAGGGCGCGAACGCCGGCCGGATCGTGCATGGCGACTACCGCCTCGACAACCTCCTCGCCTCCGCCGATCCGGTGGCCGTGCACGCGGTGCTCGACTGGGAAATGGCCACCCTCGGCGACCCCCTCGCCGACCTGGGGTTGCTCCTGACGTACTGGGACGTGCTCGGCGGCAGCGAGACGGCAGCCGGCAACCCGGTCGCCGACGGCCTCGGCCCGCGCGCCGGCTTCCCCACCGGCGCCGACCTCATCGACAGGTACGCCGGGCGCAGCGACGTCGACGTCGGGCCGCTGCACTGGCACGTGGCACTCGGTTGCTTCAAGCTCGCGGTCATCTGCGAGGGCATCCACTACCGCCACACGCTCGGGCAGACGCTCGGCGAGGGCTTCGACCGGATCGGCGACATGGTGGCACCGCTGGTCGCGTACGGGCTGACCGCCGCCAGGGAGCGGTGATGGACTTCGCATACGACAGCCGGACCGAGGAGCTGCGCGACGAGCTGACCCGGTTCCTGACCGAGCACGTCTACCCGGCCGAGGCGGTGCACGCCGAGCAGGTGGCCGCCGGCGACCCGTGGTCGCGTACGCCGGTGCTGGCCGAGCTGAAGGCCGAGGCCCGCAAGCGCGGCCTGTGGAACCTCTTCCTGCCCGATCCGCGCTACGGCGCCGGCCTGACCAACCTCCAGTACGCGCCCCTGGCCGAGCTGACCGGGCGCAGCCCGCACCTGGCGCCGGAGGCGGTCAACTGCGCGGCACCGGACACCGGCAACATGGAGCTGCTTGCCGAGTTCGGCTCGGACGCGCAGCGGGAGCGCTGGCTCATGCCGCTGCTGGAGGGGGAGATCCGCTCCGCGTTCTGCATGACCGAGCCGGACGTCGCCTCGTCCGACGCCACGAACATCGCCACCCGGATCACCCGCGACGGTGACGAGTACGTCATCAACGGCCGCAAATGGTGGTCGTCCGGGGCGATGGACCCGCGCTGCGAGATCTTCATCGTGATGGGCAAGACCGACCCGGACGCCGACCGGCACCGCCAGCAGAGCATGGTGCTGGTGCCCCGGGACACCCCCGGGGTGCACGTCCGTCGGGGCATGACGGTGTTCGGCTACACCGACGGGTCGCACGGCGGGCACGCCGAGATCGACTTCATCGACGTCCGGGTGCCTGCGGAGAACCTGATCGGCGCCGAGGGCACCGGTTTCGCCATCGCCCAGGCCCGGCTCGGTCCGGGCCGGATCCACCACTGCATGCGGCTGATCGGGATGGCCGAGCGGGCATTGGAGCTGCTCTGCAAGCGGGCCAACGAGCGTGTCGCGTTCGGCAGGCCCCTCGCCGAGCAGGGCGTGGTCCGCGAGTGGATCGCCGAGTCCCGGGTGCGCATCGAGCAGGCCCGGCTGCTGGTGCTCAAGACGGCCTGGCTGATGGACACCGTCGGCAACAAGGGCGCACACACCGAGATCCAGGCCATCAAGATCGGCACGCCGGCCATGGCGGAGTGGGTGATCGACAAGGCCATCCAGGGGTACGGCGGCGCCGGCGTCAGCCAGGACACCCCGCTGGCCGCCCTGTGGGCACAGACCCGCACCCTGCGCCTCGCCGACGGCCCCGACGAGGTCCACCGCAACTCCCTCGCCAAGCGCGAACTCCGCCGCTGGACCTCGTAACGCCCGTCCCGGAGTCTCCGCCCTCCCCCGGACGAGGGTCAGGCGGAGGCTCGGTGGACCAGTTGGGTGTCCAGGAGGATGTGCGGGGCGGGCAGGTCCTCGCCGCGGATGCGGGCCACCAGCAGACGGGCCATCTGCCGGCCCATCTCCTCCACCGGCTGGAAGACAGTGGTCAGCGGCGGTTCCGCCTGCCGGGCGATCGTCGCGTCGTCGAAGCCGATCACCGCCACGTCCTCGGGCACCCTCCGGCCGGCCTCGCGCAGGGTACGCAGCGCGCCGAACGCCATCAGGTCGGACGCGACGAATACCGCGTCCAGGTCGGGGCAGGCGTCCAGGAGCCGGCGCATGGCGCTCGCGCCGCTGCCCTCGCTGAAGTCGCCGTACGCGATCAGGTCGGGGTTGACGCCGCCCCCGGTTGCCTTGACGGCCTCGGTGTAGCCGGCCAACCGGGCCAGGCCGGCGCCCATGTCCTGCGGCCCGGCGATGGTGGCGATGCGGCGCCGCCCCTGCCCCGTCAGGTACTCCACTGCCTGCCGGGCGCCGCCAACGTTGTCCACGTCGACGAACCAGGCCGGCTGAGCGCCGGGTTGCAGCATTCGGGCGGGCCGACCGCCGAGCACGGCGGGCAGGCCGCGCTCCTCCAGCAGCGTCGGCAGCGGGTCGGAGTCGTGCAGCGACAGCAGCAGGACGCCGTCGACGTGCTGGTTGGTCAGGTGGTGCTCGACCCGCTCCCGCTCCACGGGCGACTGGGCCATGGCCAGCCAGAGCTGCAGGGGTGTCTCGAGCAGCGCGGAGCTGATCCCTCGCACGATCGAGGCGAAGAACGGCTCGGTGAAGACCCGCTCGCCGGATTCGGACACCACAAGGGCGACGGAGTCGGTCCGCTGGGTGACGAGCGCTCGGGCGGCCCGGTTCGGCACGTACCCCAGCTCGGCGATGGCCTGTTGGACCGCGGCCCGGGCCTCCGGGCTGACCTGGGGCGAGCCGTTGACGACGCGGGAGACCGTGCCCCGGCCGACGCCGGCGCGCGCCGCGACCGCGTCGAGGGTCGGGCGCCCGAGCGACCGGGTGCGCTGCGTTGTCATCGTCTGCTCCTCCGACGGCGGGCGGGCCCGGTGCCACCAGCGGAAGGTGGACACCAGGACCGCCCTGATGGCTGGCCCGAGCCTATTGTGCGGCCAGACCGTTGCGTCGGATCACCGAGGCGTACCACCTGGCGCTGGACTTGGGAATGCGGACCTGACTGTCGTAATCGACATGGATCATGCCGAATCGCTTGGTGTAACCCCAGGCCCACTCGAAATTATCCATCAACGACCAGGCGAAGTATCCCCGCAGGGGCACCCCCGCGTTGATCGCCTCGTGCGCGGCCCGCAGGTGGGCGTCGAAGTAGGCGAGCCGGTCGACGTCGTCGACCTGCCCGTCGACGACCTCGTCCACGAAGGCGGAGCCGTTCTCGGTGACGTACAGCGGCAGGTCCGTGTAGTCGTCGTGCACCCGGCGCAGCGTCTCGGTCAGGCCGGGGGCGTCGATCTCCCAGCCCATGTCGGTGACCGGGACGCCCCTGGTGACGAAGCGGACGTCCTCGCTGCCCGGCCAGCACGACGGGGCCGGGTCGGCCTCGACACCGTCGACCGCCGCGGCGACCACGTGCCTGCTGTAGTAGTTGACGCCGACCATGTCCAGCGGCGTGGCGATGGTCGCCAGGTCACCGTCGCGCACGTGGTCGAAGTCGGTCACCGTGCGCAGGTCGGCCACCAGATCCCGGGGGTACGACCCACGCAGCAGCGGGTCGAGGAAGAAGCGGTTGGCCAACCCGTCGATGCGCCGGGCCGCGTCCACGTCCGCCGGCGCGTCACTGGCCGGGTCGACCGGGTAGAGGTTGACAGTCACACCCACCTCGGCGTCCGGCCGGGTGGCCCGCAACGCCTGCACGGCCAGGCCGTGGCCGAGCATCAGGTGGTGCCCGGCCCGGACCGCGTCCGCGCCGTCGTTACGGCCCGGCGCGTGCACGCCCGAGCCGTAGCCGAGGAACGCCGAGCACCACGGCTCGTTGAGCGTGGTCCAGTAGCGCACCCGGTCGCCGAGCGCGTCGGCGACGAGCGTCGTGTAGTCGGCGAACCGCGCCGCGGTGTCCCGGGCCGGCCAGCCACCGGCGTCCTCAAGCGGCTGCGGCAGGTCCCAGTGGTAGAGGGTCAGCCACGGCTCGATGCCCTTGGCCAGCAGCTCGTCGACCAACCGCCGGTAGAAGTCCAGGCCGCGCTGGTTGGCCGCGCCGGTGCCGCCGGGCTGCACCCGCGGCCAGGAGACCGAGAAACGGTACGACTTCAGGCCCAGCTCGGCCATCAGCGCGACGTCGTCACCGACCCGGTGGTAGTGGTCGCAGGCCACGTCGCCGGTGTGCCCGGCGAGGACCCGGCCGTCGGTGTGGCTGAACGTGTCCCAGATCGACGGGGTACGGCCGTCCTCGGCCGCCGCCCCCTCGATCTGGTACGCGGCGGTCGCGGCCCCCCACAGGAAGCCGGGTGGAAAGGTCAACCCGGGCCGGTCGTCGAGGACACCGACGGCGGGCGGGCTGGCGGGGTTGCTCACGACTTGACGGCACCTTCCATGATCCCGCCGATGATCTGGCGGCCGAACAGGACGAACACGATGAACAGCGGAAGGGTGGCGATCAACGTACCCGCGAAGATCTGGGAGTTGTCCGCGAAGTACGCGGTGTTCAGACTGCGCAGCGAGATCTGCACTGTCGGGTTGGCCGGGTCGGCCAGCACCACGAACGGCCAGAAGAACTGGTTCCACTGCTCCATGAAGGTGAGCAGGCCGAGCACCGCCGCGGCGGGTCGCAGCGCCGGCACCACCACGTGCCAGTAGACGCGCCAGGTGGAGCAGCCGTCGACCCGGGCCGCCTCGATCAGTTCGTTGGGCACGGCCTGTTCGGCGTACTGGCGCATCATGAAGATGCCGAAACCGCCGATCAGGAACGGCACCGTCACCGACGGCATGGTGTTCAGCCATTCCAGCTTGGCCATCAGGATGTACAACGGCAGCACGCCGAGCTGGATGGGGATCATCATCGAGGCGAGGATGATGAGCAGCAGCGCGTTCTTGCCCCGGAACTTCAGTTTCGCGAACGCGAACCCGGCGAGCGAGCCGAAGAAGACTGTCGCCACGGTGATCGTGCCGGACACGAGGAACGAGTTCATCAGGCCCTTGACGATGTTCGCGTCGCCGTTGTCGAGCACCCGCTGGATGTTCTCGCCAAGCTTGCCGCCGGGCAGGAACGGCGGCGGCCAGGAGTTGGCCGCGTCGCTGGTCCGCGAGGCGATGACGATCATCCAGTAGAACGGGAACAGCGACAGGATCACGCCGAGGACGAGCCCGACCCAGGTCAGGGGGCTGGCCGTCCAGAGCTTCTCCGCCCGGTGGCGGATGCCGGTACGCCCGGTCGGCGGCAGCGCCGCCGGTGGTCGCAGAGTGGTCATGGTCATGGGTGCGCCACCCTCACTTGTCGGAGCTGATTCGGCGGGCCAGCAGGTAGTTGAGCAGTGAGACGGATGCGATCAGCACGAAGAGCACCAGGGCGACGGCGCCCGCGTACCCCCAGCGGAACCGCTGGTTCATCACGTCCAGCAGGTACATCGTGATCGTCTGGAACTGCCCCTCCGAGCCACCGGAGAGTGCGCCCGAGCCACTTGTGAACATGAGCGGCTCGGTGAAGAGCTGCAGACCGCCGATCGTCGAGATGATCAGCGTGAAGATGATGGTGGGGCGCAGCTGGGGAATCGTGATCGACCAGAACTGCCGGCGCCGGGAGGCGCCGTCGAGGGCCGCGGCCTCGTACATGTCCTTGCTGATCGACTGCATCGCCGCGAGGTAGATCAGGGCGTTGTAACCCACCCACCGCCAGTCGACCATCGTGGAGATGGCGAACCAGGACGCGAACCGGTTGGCCCGCCAGTCGATGGGGCCGACGCCGACGAGGTCGAGCAGCCAGTTCACCAGGCCGAACTCGCGGGCGTAGATCATCGAGAAGATGAGCGCCACCACGGCGGTCGAGGTGATGATCGGCATGGCGATGGCCAGCCGGAAGAACATCTGCCCCCGGATACGCCGGTTCAGGGCGTTGGCCAGCAGCAGGGCGATGAGCAGCTGCGGAATCGTGGACATGAGGAACATCCCGAAGGTGTTCACCACGGCGTTCCAGAACTGCGGATCGTTCGTGAACAGCTCGACGAAGTTGTCCACGCCGACGAAGCTGATCGTGGCGTTCAGCGGTGACCTGTCGGTCATCGCGATCCAGAACGTGTAGATGATCGGGTAGACGCCGAAGATCGCGAAGAGCACGAAGAACGGCAGCACGAAGGCGTACGGGGTCAGGCGCAGGTCCAGCCGGTTCAGTAGCCGGCCACGCTGCGAGGAGTGCCGCGGGGCGGGCCGCGGCCCGCGGGGCGGTGCGGCCGGCGGCGCGGTGGTCTTGAGAGAGCTCATGAACGGTCCTTCACACTTGGCGGCACCGTCGCGGGCGCCGCGGCAGGGCGTTCCGACGCGGGTTCACGGGTGGTGCCGGAGTCCGGCACCACCCGTGAGCGCGTCGACAGCCGGTTACTTGCCTGCTGCCCCGCCGTTCTTCACCGCGTCCTGCCAGGCCGCGTCGGCGGCCTTGCCCTGCTCGACGCTGCGCAGCGCGTTCTCCACCGCGTCCCGGACCGCCTGGTTCTTCGGGCCGAGGTAGACGGGCTTCAGCTCCTTCGCGCCGGCAGCGAAGATCTTGCCGATCGGCGCCCCGTTGAAGTACTCGTTGGTCGCGGCGAGCACGGCCGGGTCCTCGAGGGCCTGCGGCGACGAGGGCAGGTTCCCGACCTTCTTGAACGCCTCGGTCTGGCTCTTGGCGGTGGTCAGGAACTTGGCCAGCTCGGCGGCCTCCTTCTGGTGCTTGCTGGACTTCGGCACGGCCAGCCAGGAGCCGCCCCAGTTGCCACCGTTGCCGGGCGCCTTGGCCACGTCCCACTTGCCGGCGGCCGCGTCACCGGCCTGCCCCTTGATGACACCGGTCATCCACGCCGGGCAGCCGATGGTGGCGAAGCTGCCGTTCTTGAAGCCGGCGTTCCACTCGTTGGAGAAGCTCTTGAGGTTGTTCGACAGACCGGCGGCGGTCATCTTGGTGGTCAGCTCGAACGCGGCCCGCACGTCCGGGTTCTCCCCGATGGTGAGCTTGTTGCTCTTATCGAAGTAGGTGTAACCGGTGCCCGCGCCGGCCTTCTGCATCAGCACGATGTTGTAGAAGTTCGTGGCCGAGTCGACGAACTTGTGCTTCTTGTCGGCGGCGACGAACTTCTGGCCCTGGGCGATGAACTCCTCCCAGGTCGGCCAGAGGGCCCCGACCTGCTCGCGGTCGGTCGGCAGGCCGGCGGCCTTGAAGAGGTCGCTGCGGTAGCAGACGGCCATGCCGCCGACGTCGGTGCCGAGACCGAGGACCTTGCCGTCGGGGGTGAGGCCACCCTCCCACTTCCAGGGCAGGAAGTTGCCCTTGAGGTCGTTGGCGCCGTGGTCGGCCAGGTTCACGAACTTGTCGGCCTGCGCGAAGAACTGCACGATCGTGCCCTCTTCGAGCGCTACGACGTCGCCAGCGCCCGCGCCGGCGGTGATCTGCTGCGTCAGGCGGGTGTTGTAGTCGCCCAGGCCCAGGCCCTTGCCGCGCTCCTGGATGGTGACGTTCGGGTGCTCCGACTGGTACTGCTTGTAGAGCTCCTCGTACCCGAAGCCCTGGTCGCCGAAGACGTCGACGACCAGAGTGACCTTGCCGCCGTCCGATCCGGACGACGAGTCGCTGTCGCCGCAGGCGGTCGCCGCGGCGAGCACGGCGACGGACGCGAGCGCGATCGCCGCAAAGCGGCGACGTGAGGTGACGCTCATCCTGACCCCTCTCAAGTGGTGAGGCTTGGTGTCGTGTGTGGCGGGGGATGCTGCAACGCCCCTGCTGTCGCCCTGCCGGTGGCCGGGGCGTCTGGGGGGAGCCGTGAAGGAGATGTCCGCCACTCCCCCGGGAGCGCTCCCATGAGATTGCCGGGGTGCCCCCGGGGTGTCAATAGACGAATGGGAGCGTTCCCAGATCGTTACCGCCCTGTTTCGGCCGGATGCCCGGGGCGAGCGTTGCCTGGTGGAACTGGCGGAGCCGGCTCAGCAGAAGCGGCGCAGCAACGTGGTCATACGGCCGGGGTCGAAGCGGGACGGGTCGTAGCCGGCACCCGCCCAGTCACGCAGCAGGGCGTACCGCGGATCGGCCAGGACATCGGGATCGTCGAGCGCGACAAGCAGCGCCTGGTGGCCCGCCGGCCCGCCGATCCCCTCCGGCGGGCAGGCCCGCTCGCCGTCCAGGCAGACCGGGTACCGCTCGTCCGGGTCCGCGGTCAGCGCGTCCTCGACGACCAGGTCGTGCTCCCACCAGTCACCGAAGTCGTACGTGTAGGAGAAGCGGCTGCCCTTGCCGAGCACCGCGTCCAGCCGGACGTCCAGCTCGTCGTCGAGCGCCAACTCGCCGTCCGGATCGGGTTCGCCGTACTGCACGGCGCCGATCTCGAACGAGTGCAGGTGACAGTCCTGCCAGCCCATGGCGTGCTGCACCACCCGGTGCAGCCGGTCCAGCGTGTAACCGGCCGGCACGAGCACCCGCCGCCACACCGGCGGACGGACACCGGCGAGGGACATCTTCAGCTGGAAGATCTGACGCGGCATGCTGTCCTGTCCTCCCGCGGCTTAGGCTGCGAGCATGATCTGCCGAGCGTGCCGGGCCCGGCGACACGACGACTGCCCGGGTCGGAACTGGTGCGACTGCCAGCACCGTACCGCCCAACCGACCCCTCCCGTCACCGGTCCGGCCGGCGAATGACGGTCGGAATCCCGATTCGACGGCTCTGGCCCGAGCCGTCGACCGAGCCGCTCGACGACGCCACGCTGACCAGCCTGTACGCCCGCGCGGACCACCCCCGGCTGCGTGTCAACTTCGTCTCCAGCCTGGACGGCGCGGTCACCGTCGACGGCTACTCCGCCGGGCTCTCCGGCGAGCCGGACAAGCGGGTGTTCGGGCTGCTGCGGATGGTCTGCGACGCCCTCGTCGTGGCCGCCGGGACGCTGCGCCACGAGGGGTACCGCGCGGTCCGGCTCGACGAGCGTCGTCGCGCCTGGCGCCGCGAACACGGGCTCGCCGCGTACCCGACGCTCGTGGTCGTCTCCGGCTCGCTCGACCTGGAACCGGCGCAGGCGGCCTTCGCCGACGCGCCGGTCCGCCCGATCGTGCTCACCCGCGCCGACGCCGACCCGCCGCCCGGGCTGACCGACGTCGCCGACCTGCTGCGCTGCGGCACCGGGCGGGTCGACCTGGCCGCAGGCCTCACCGAGCTGCACGGTCGCGGGCTGACCCAACTGCTCTGCGAGGGCGGCCCGCACCTGCTCGGCGCGCTCACCGCCGCCGACCTGGTCGACGAGCTGTGCCTGACCGTCTCGCCGCTGCTCGCCGGCCCCGGCCCGGGCCGGATCACCGCCGGCGACGCGGCACCGCCCCGGCACCTGCCGCTGCGGCACGTGCTCGCCGCCGACGACGGTGTCCTCCTGCTCCGCCACGCCCGCCCGTGACACCCCGTCACCCGTCCAGACACCGAGCGTCGTGAGTGTGACGCCGCCTGGTGTCGTCCGCCGCGTCGCGTGGCGACCTGTCGTACTCCTCGGGCAGGATGCACGTCATGCGCGCCGACAGTGATGCCCGAGCGACCCGGGTCGCCCGATGACCGACCCCGACCTCGACAGCCCTGGCGAGGCGGTCGGGCGGGTGCTGGGCACCGCCGACGCGACCCCGTTGCAGTTCTGGACGGCCGTGGCGCCCGGCAGCTACCTCCAGCTCGACGACGTGGTGGTCACCCGACGGGAGCTGCCCGAGCGGGAGCCGGTGACGATCGCCGGGGTGGTCACCCAGGTCCGCGCCCGCCACGAGGGCGCGCAGTTCGACTCGGACGTGTTCGCCATCGCCGACGGCACGCTGCCCGCGCAGGTGCAGGAGGCGGCCGAGATCACCACCACGCGTGTCGACCCGGAGCTGTACGTGCCGCCGACCCCTGGCGCGGTGGTGCACCGGGCCGAGGGCGACGCCCGCGCACGCGCGCTGCACTTCGACCGGATGGAGCGGCGCATCCCGATGGGGATGGGCCGCGACGGGGTGCCTGTCTACCTCAACGCCGACTTCCTCGACGGCAGCCGGGGCGCGCACGTCTCGATCTCCGGCATCTCCGGGGTGGCCACCAAGACGAGCTTCGCCACTTTCCTGCTCTACTCCGTGTTCCGCTCCGGGGTGCTGGGCGGCGACGCGGTGAACGCCAAGGCGCTGATCTTCAACGTCAAGGGTGAGGACCTGCTGTTCCTCGACCACCCCAACACCCGCCTGGACGAGCCCACCCGCGCGGCGTACGCGAAGCTCGGGTTGAGCGCCGGCGCGTTTCCCGACGTGCGGGTGTACGCCCCGCCGCGCCCCGGCGACTCGTCGGGCACTCCCGACGTGAGCAGCCGGCTCACCGGGGTCGACAGCTTCTACTGGACGCTCGCCGAGTTCTGCGCCGACCGCCTGCTGCCGTACGTGTTCGCCGACGCCGACGACGAACGCCAGCAGTACACGATGGTGGTCCACTCGGTCACCGCCCACCTGGCCCGGTACGCCCAGCCGGCCGACGGCGGGGTGAGCATCGACGGGGTGCGGCTCGGCTCGTACGGCGACCTGGTGGACCACATCGTCGATCAGCTCAACGACGACGAGACCCGCTCGGACTGGGCGGGCAGCGCGGTGGGTCTGGGCACCGTCAACGCGTTCGCCAGGCGGTTGATCGGCAGTAAGAAGGACCTGGCCCGGCTGATCCGTGGCGACCTGGCCACCCGCCGCCCGCACTCGATCAACACCAGCGAGTCGGCGCAGGTGACAGTCGTCGACCTGCACAACCTGCCGGACCGCGCGCAGCGGTTCGTGGTCGGTGTGACGCTCAAGAGCGAGTTCGAGCGCAAGGAGAAGTCCGGCACCGCCAAGCCGCTGCTCTTCGTCGTCCTCGACGAGCTCAACAAGTACGCCCCCCGGGAGGGCTCCTCCCCCATCAAGGAGGTCCTGCTCGACATCGCCGAGCGGGGCCGCTCGCTGGGCGTGATCCTGATCGGAGCGCAGCAGACGGCGAGCGAGGTGGAACGCCGCATCGTCACCAACTCGGCGATCCGGGTGGTCGGCCGGCTCGACCCGGCCGAGGCGTCCCGACCGGAGTACGGTTTCCTGCCGCCCGCGCAGCGGCAGCGGGCGCTGCTGGCCAAACCGGGCACCATGTTCGTCAACCAGCCGGACATCCCGGTGCCGCTCTGCCTGGAGTTCCCGTTCCCGGCGTGGGCGACCCGGGTTTCCGAGGCGGGCCGGGCACCATCGGAGACGCTGCGTTCGATCACCCAGTCCGCCGACCCGTTCGCCGTGGTGGGCTCCGGCGGCGGCACCGACGACGACATCCCGTTCTAGGCAGAGGCACCGGAACAGCCATGAAGATCCTGCACACCTCCGACTGGCACGTGGGAAAGGTGCTCAAGGGGCAGTCCCGGGCCGAGGAGCACAAGGCCGTACTGGCCGGGGTGATCGACATCGCCCGCGCCGAGCAGCCGGATCTGGTGATCGTCGCCGGTGACCTCTACGACACCGCCGCACCCACCTCGGAGGCGACACGTCTGGTCACCCGGGCGTTGACGGCGTTGCGGCGTACCGGCGCGGACGTGGTGGCGATCGGCGGCAACCACGACAACGGTCCGGCGCTCGACGCGCTGCGGCCGTGGGCCGACGCCGCGGGCATCACCCTGCGCGGCGGGGTGCGGGAAAATCCCGACGAGCACGTCATCGACGGCACCACGGCCGGCGGCGAGCGGTGGCGGCTGGCCGCGCTGCCGTTCCTGTCCCAGCGGTACGCGGTCCGCGCGCTGGAGATGTACGAGCTGACCGCCGCCGAGACCAACCAGACGTACGCCGACCACCTGGGTCGGGTGCTGGGGCGACTCACCGAGGGTTTCACCGAACCGGACCGGGTGCACCTGGTCACCGCGCACCTGACGGTGACCGGTGCGGCCACCGGCGGCGGTGAGCGCGACGCGCACACGGTGCTCGGTTACGCCGTGCCGGCCACGGTCTTCCCGGCGACCGCGCACTACGTGGCGCTGGGTCACCTGCACCGGGCGCAGCGCGTCGAGGGCCCGTGCCCGGTGCGCTACAGCGGCAGCCCTCTCGCTGTCGACTTCGGCGAGCAGGAGAACGTCCCGTCGGTGACGATCGTCGAGGTGACGGCCAGCACCGCCGCGCGGGTGCGGGAGGTGCCGGTGACCGCGGCGAGTGCGCTGCGTACGGTGCGGGGCACCCTGGCCCAGCTCGCCGAGATCGAGGCCCCGGACGCCTGGTTGCGGGTGTTCGTGCGGGAACAGCCGCGCGCCGGTCTGCGCGAGGAGGTCCAGGAGCTGCTGCCCCGGGCGCTGGAGATCCGGATCGACCCGGAACTGGTGGCCGCGTCGGGCAGTGGCACGCGCATCGCGCAGCGGTCGGGGCGGTCGCCGCGGGAGCTGTTCGCCGACTACCTGGACAGCCGGGGCCACGCCGACGAGGGTGTCCGGGAACTCTTCGACGAGCTCTTCGAGGAGGTCGATCACTGATGCGTCCGATGCGGCTGGACATGGCCGGGTTCACGGTCTTCCGGGACGAGACCACTGTCGACTTCACCGACGCCGACTTCTTCGCCCTGATCGGCCCGACGGGTTCGGGCAAGTCCACGGTGTTGGACGCCATCTGTTTCGCCCTCTACGGCACGGTGCCCCGCTGGGGTGGCGCCAGGGGGTTGGCGAACGCGCTCGCGCCGTCGGCGGCCGAGGCCCGGGTGCGGCTCGTCTTCGAGTCCGGCGGCGCCCGGTACGTGGCGACCCGGGTGGTCCGCCGGGACGGCCGGGGCAACGTGAAGACGGCGAACGCCGGGTTGCAGCTGATGCCTGCCGGTTTCGACGTGACCAAACTGGACACCGGGTTGAGCCCGGACGATCTCGGTGAGGTGGTGGCCGGCACCCCCGCCGAGATGGAGCAGGCGGTGCTGGAGGCGGTGGGGCTCCCGTACGAGCAGTTCACCAGCTGTGTGGTGCTGCCGCAGGGGCAGTTCGCCGATTTCCTGCACGCCAAGCCGGCGACCCGGCAGCAGATCCTGGTCAACCTGCTCGGCTTGGGCGTCTACGAGGACGTGCAGAAGCGGGCGACGGCGCGCGCGGCGCAGGCGGAGGCCCGCCTCGAGGCGGTCGACCAGGTGCTCGCCGGGCTGTCCGATGTGGACGACGAGGCGCTGGTCGAGGCGGACGCCCGGGTCGACCGGATGGTCGAGTTGTCCGCCGCGGTGACCGAGGCGGTGCCGCTCCTGGCGGCGGCCCGGTCCGCCGCACGGGAGGCCGCGGCGGCGCTCACCGCACTCGACGACGAGCTGGCGGTGCTCTCCGACGTGTTCGCGCCGGGCGGCGTGGCCGAGGTGGCGCTCGCGGTGACGACGGCACGGACCGAGGCCGAGGCGGCGGCCACCGCCGTGTCCCTGGCCGAGGAGCGCGAGGAGAAGCTGCGCGGCGAGCTGGCGAGCGCCGGGGACGAGAGCGCGCTGCGACTGCTGCTGCGGGCGTACGACGATCGGGACCGGCTGACCGGCGAGGCCGAGACGGTCCGCGCGGCGGTGCGCGCGGCGGACGAGGAGCACGCCGAGGCGGTGGCCGCGCTGGCGGCTGCCCGCGCGGACGCCGAGCGGGCCGACGCCGAGTTGGAGGCGGCCTTCCGGGCGCACGAGGAGGCGAAAGCCACCGACCTGGCGGTGAGCCTGCGGGTGCACCTGCACCAGGGTGCACCCTGCCCGGTGTGCGAGCAGCCGGTGGCGCGGGTGCCGGCGGTGCCCGCTGATTCGGCGGTGGCCGCGGCGACGGCGGCCGGCAAGGCGGCGCGGGCCGCCACGAAGGCAGCGCAGGCGGCGGTGCAGCAGCGCGACGCGGCGGCACGGGACCTGGAGCGGCTGCTGGTGCAGGCCCGCGCCCGGCAGGAGCAGGTGGACGCCCGGCTGGCCGAGTTGGCCGGGCAGCTCGCCGGCGCGGCCGAGCCGGCGGTGCTGCGCCGGGAGTTGGCCGAGCACGCCCGGCTGCGGCGCGCATTGGAGGAGGCGGCAGCCGCGGTACGCGCCGGTCGGGACACCGCCCGTCGGGCCCGGGCCGGGGTGGACGCCGCCGAGGAGCGGCTGCGGGCGGCGTGGCGGGGCTTCGACACCACGCGGGACGGGTTGGCCCGGTTCGGTCCACCCGCGACGGACCGGGG
The DNA here is from genome assembly GCF_042898105.1 of Micromonospora sp. NPDC000663. Taxonomy (NCBI): domain Bacteria; kingdom Bacillati; phylum Actinomycetota; class Actinomycetes; order Micromonosporales; family Micromonosporaceae; genus Micromonospora; species Micromonospora sp. NPDC000663. Next base: position 1,191,067 of record NZ_JBIAYR010000001.1, on the reverse strand, counting down.
CGACGTGGCCACCGCGTGGGCGGCGTTGACCGGTTGGGCGGCGTCTGAGGCGGACCGGCGCCGCGCCGACCGGGCGGGCCGGACTACTGCTGTCGCCGAGGCCGAGGCGGCGGCCGACGCGGTGCAGCGGCAGATCGCCTACCGCTTCACCGTTGCCGACGTGCCGGTCGGCGATGACCCGGTGCACGCCGCGACGGTGGCGGTGGAGCGGGCCGAGGCGGACCGCCGCCGGCTGCGGGAGCGCCGCGAGCAGGCCGGGACCCTGCGCGAGCAGCGCCTCGGCCACGAGCGGGAGGCGCAGGTCGCCCGCGCCCTCGCCGGGCACCTGCGCGCCAACAACTTCGAACGGTGGCTGCTGGCCGAGGCGTTGGACCTGCTTGTCGACGGCGCGTCGGGGATCCTGCGGGAGCTGTCCGCCGGGCAGTACGAGCTGGTGCACGACAAGGGCGAGTTCTTCGTGGTCGACCACCACGACGCGGGGCTGCGGCGGGGCGTGCGCACCCTCTCCGGTGGTGAGACGTTCCAGGCGTCGCTGGCGTTGGCGTTGGCGCTCTCCGAGCAGCTGGCAGGCATGTCGACGACCGCGGCGAGCCTGGAGTCGATCGTCCTGGACGAGGGTTTCGGCACCCTGGACGCCGCCACACTGGACACGGTGGCGGCCACCCTGGAGAACCTGGCTGCCCGGGGTGACCGGATGGTCGGCGTGGTCACCCACGTGTCGGCGCTGGCCGAACGGATCCCGGTGCGCTTCGAGGTGCGCAAGGATGCCCGGTCCGCGCGGGTCGAGCGGACGGGCCGGTGAGCGACGCGGCGTTCTTCGTCGACTCCTGGGATCCGGCGTACGGGGCGTCGTTCGAGGCGTCCGCCGCCGGGCCGGCCGCGCCGAGCAGCGCGCAGGTCGACGCGGACGTGGAGCTGCCCGCCGCGGAGTGGCGGGCGATCGGGGTACGCCCCGGAGTACGGGCGCCCGACGTGGTGCTGATGGTCGACGGGGTCCGCCGGATCGACGCGAGCATCTGGACGGCCGAGGACGACGGCGGGTCGTTCCCCGGGTTGGCCGCCTCGTACGCGGCGGGCGTGGTCCGCTGCGACCTGGGGGCGGGTGCGGCCCAGTTGGCGGGTACCCGGGTCGGTCGGGGGTTGTTCACGGCGAGCCCGTCGGCGCAGGACGTGGTGGCGGGCGCGATCCGTTATCCGGTGCACCGGGTGGGCGGCACCGGTGAGCTGGCGAAGTTGCCGGCCGCCGTGCAGGGCCCGCTGACCGCGCTGGAGGTGGCGGTGTCGGACGCGGCCCGCGTCGACGGTGACCTGCTGGTGGTGGACGGCCCGTTGCGCAGTCGGCGGCAGTTGCCGCGCACACTCGGCTACATCAAGACCCAGCACAGCCAGTACCTTGATGCCCGGTTGACGGCAGTGGTGACCGCGCTGGCGTCGGGTGAGCGGTCGCCTGTGTTCCGGCTGGGCACCGCCTGGGGCGGCTGGTCGTGGTATGTGCGGCTGCCGGTGGCCGTGGGAGCGCCGTGGGCGGGCATCGTGCGGGTGGAGTGTTCGGCCGACCTGCCGGTCGAGGCGGCGATCGAGCTTGCCGACCTGTCGCTCGTCACACTGCCCCGGTTCGCCTCGACGCCGTACAAGGATCCCCGGGCTCCGCAGAACCTGATTCCGATCGCCGGGCTGGAGCGCCGGCTCCGCGCCCTGCTCGGTGACTCCCGGCTGCTGCACCGCGCGTTGACCACCGCGTCGCGCGCCGCGGCCCGTTGAGCAGGGACGCCTGTCGTCGTGGGCCGTAAGCGGGCTGGTGACCGGGTGGTCGAGCAGGTGGACACCGGGCTGGCCGAGTTGGTGCCGTCACCGGACCGGGCCGGCTCGTGGACGTTGCTGTTGGACGGCGCGCCGCAGTCGCACGTCGACCTGACCGATCCCACCCACCTGGAGTTCGAGTACGTCAGGCGGCTGGCCGCCGCGGTGGATCTGCTCGCGCCGCCGGGTGAGCCGTTGCGGGTGCTGCATCTCGGCGGTGGCGCGTTGACCCTGCCCAGGTACGTCTCGGCGACCCGGCCCGGCTCCACCCAGCGGGTGTCCGAGGTGGACGGCGCGCTGGTGGAGCTGGTCCGGCGGGTGTTGCCCTGGCCGACGGACACGCGGCTGCGCGTGCGGGTCGAGGACGCCCGTGCCGTGCTGACCGCGACCCGGGACGCCAGTTACGACGTGGTGGTCGCGGACGTCTTCGCCGGTGCCCGCACCCCGGCGCACCTCACCTCTGTGGAGTACGCGACGGAGGTGGCCCGGGTGCTGCGCCCGGCGGGCTGGTACCTGGCGAACCTGGCCGACGGTCCACCACTGCGGCACGCTCGGGGGCAGGTCGCCACTGTCCGTTCGGTGCTGCCGCGGGCCTGCCTGATCGGGGACGCGGCGGTGCTGCGGGGCCGCCGGTACGGCAACCTGGTGCTGGTGGCCGGGCGTACGACGCCTCCGGTGCCGGAGTTGACCCGGCGGGCGGCAGGCGACTGGTTCCCCGGGCGGGTGGTTGCCGGTGACGAGCTGGACCGTTTCGTCGGTGGCGCGGCGGTGGTGCGGGACGCGGACGCCACCGGCTCCGATCCCCCGCCGCCGGGCCTGTTCTCCGTACGCCGCTGACCGTCGCGTAGAAGTTTTTCCGCGCTTCGTTGATCCGCTCGCGGCGGTGCTGCGTACCACCGGGCGGCCCACCTCGTGGGCCGGCGTTGGTCACGGACATCCCGGAGGTCTGCATGCATGCGGTGGCGGCCGGTTGGCATGGCGACGCGGTACGTGCGGACTGGATGTCCGCGCGGTCCTCGTCACGGCCGACCTCGTCTGCCCGTGGGGTCGACGCCCGCGCGACGGCTCGCCAGAATGGTCCGGTGACGCCGCGACCGGCGCCCGGGCGCCATCAGGCGACGTCAACCGAGGCGAGCCACTCCGACCAGTTGATCCGGCTGCTCTATGCGGAGCACGCCGGTCCGTTGCTGATGTTCGTCATGCGGCTCACCGGGGGGGACCGGCAGCGCGCGGAGGACATCGTGCAGGAGACGCTGCTGCGGGCCTGGCGCAACGCGCACCGCCTCGGCGCGCAGGGGCAGGGTTCGTTGCGACCGTGGCTGGTCACGGTGGCCCGTCGGATCGCCATCGACGAGCACCGCAGCCAGGAGGCCCGCCCACCGGAGACGTACGACCGGGACCTGACGGCGTTCGCCGAGGCGGACAGCACGGACCGGGTGCTGCGCACCATGACTGTGGCGGACGCGCTGCGTACGCTGAGTCAGTCACACCGGGAGATCCTGGTGGCGACGTACTTCCGGGGACGGACGGTCCCCGAGGCCGCCGAGGAGTTGGGGCTTCCTCTCGGCACCGCGAAGTCGCGGGTCTACTACGCGCTGCGCGCGCTGCGCACGGCTCTGCAGGAGCGGGGGGTGACAGAATGAGCCGGCCAGACCACATGGACGTCGCCGCGTACGCGCTCGGCGTGCTCGACGAGCAGGACACCGAGCGGTTCGAGGAGCATCTCGCCGCCTGCTGGGCGTGTGCGGCCGAGTTGGAGACCATGGTGCCGGTGGTCGGGCTGCTCTCCGACATCGACGGCGAAACGATGATGGCGTTGGAGCAGACCGCGACGGATCCGGCGCTGCTGGACCGGACGTTGGGCGCTGTTCGCGCCGACCGTCGGCGTACCCGGTTTCGTCAGCTCCTCGCGACCGCCGCGGCGGTGGTGGTGTTCGGCGGGTTGACCGGGTACGGGTTCGTCAGCGTGGCAGGCGACGAGGCGCCGGGGGTGCTCGCCGACCCGACGGCGACGGCGGCGGTGAACGACCCGCCGACGAGCGTGCCGACGGCGCCGCCGAGCGGCCCAGGTGTGGGCGGCACCGAGGAGGAGGGTGACCAGGTCGACGCGACCGACCCGACCACAGGTGTGCAGACGACCATGTTCCTGGTGAAGCGGGACTACGGCACCCGGATCAATTTCAGCCTCCGCAAGTTGCCCGGCCCGCGTACCTGCCGGCTGGTGGTGGTACGCAAGAACGCCGACACCGAGGTGATTTCCACGTGGTCGGTGCCGGAGGGTGGCTACGGCACGAACACGAGGCCGCAGGGTCTCGAGTTGAGTGCCTCCACGGCGGCACCGACGAAGGACATCAAGCAGATCCAGGTGCAGTCGGTGGACGCCAACGGGGTGGCGAGTCCGCTGGTCACGGTGCCCATGTAGGTCGCTTCGACACGTCGGCGCCGGTCATTGTCACAATGGCCGGCGCCGATCTGTCGTGGCACCGCAAAGGTCCCGTACCGGGGCGTACGAGCGGCAGCCCCGATCGGTTCAATCAATCGAAGTGAAATTGACCACTGTTGCTGTTTCAACCTTGACAGCCCTCCCGCCGTACCTATGGGTGAACTGCCAAGAATGAGGAGGGCACGTGGCACAGATGAAGCGGACCGTCATCGTCGCGAGCGCGATGGTCGCACTAACGGCCTGCGCTCCCGCGGGTTACGACGGGGCGAACCCGGGCGCGGCCGAGCCGGTCGCCGTCGCCGCGGCCGAGCCCACCGCATCGGCGGAACCCGAGGCGTCGGCGGCGCCGGAGGCGCCGGTCGCCGACGCGCCGCCCGCGAACGTCGACCTGACCGAGCAGTTGATCGGCAAGAGCGTCGCCCGGATGGGCAAGGTCGTCACCGACCAGGACGGTTGGATCCTGTACCGCTTCGACAAGGACACCGCCGACCCGCCGGCGTCGAACTGCGTCGACAAGTGCGCCGAGGTGTGGCCCCCCGCGCTTACCGACGGCAACCCGCAGCTCACCGGCGTCTCGGAGGACAAGGTCGGCAGCGTGACCCGGCAGGACGGCACCCGCCAGCTCACCGTCGGCGGCTGGCCGGTGTACCGCTACATCGGTGACAAGAAGCCCGGTCAGTGGAAGGGCCAGGCCGTCGGCGGCACCTGGTTCGTGGTGCAGCCGGACGGCAAGAAGAACCTGAGCTGCCTGCCCAAGGGCACCCCGAAGGCGGTCGCCCCGCCGGCGGACAGCGGGTCGAACGACGCCGGAGGCTCGGGCTACTCGTACTGAGCCAGCGGGACACGGTGGTCGGTCGCAGCCGGGGAGGGCGCGGCCGGCCATCGTCGTACCCGGGATGTCGACGCCACGGCGGTGCCGGCGTTCCGTCTGGCACCTGGCACAGTGGCGGGGTGACCGGAACCGGGCCCGCCGCGACGCGGGTGCTGCACCCGCCGGCCGGCTACCGGCTGGCGGCGTCGGTCCGCGGGCTCACCTTCAGCCCGTACGACCCGTGCGCGCGCGTCGCCGCCGGCACCTTCTGGTGGGCCACCCGCACCCCGGACGGGCCGGCCACCCTGGCCCTACGGCCCGGTGGCGGCACCCTGCTGGCCGAGGGCTACGGGCCGGGCGCCGAGCACGTCCTGGCCCGCGCCGACGCGATCGCCGGGCTCCGCGACGACCAGAGCGGCTTCGCCGAGCTGGCGGCGGCACATCCGCTGGTCGCCCGGCTGGCCCGGGAGCACCGGGGGTTGCGGATGCCGGCGACCGGGCAGGTCTTCCCCCGGCTGCTGCGCGCGGTCTTCGAGCAGAAGGTCACCGGCAAGGAGGCGTACCGGGCATACGCGGCGACCGTGCGGCACTTCCGGGAACCGGCGCCGGGCCCCCTGCAACCGCTGCTGCTGCCGCCCGAGCCGGCGGCGGTGGCGGCGACCCCGTACTGGGTGTTCCACCCGTTCGGGGTGGAGCAGCGGCGTGCGGACACGTTGCGCCGCGCCGCCGCGCTCGCCGACCGGTTGGAGCGCTGCGCCGACGCCACCGAGGCGACCCGCCGGTTGACAGCCATCGCCGGCATCGGGCCGTGGACGGCCGCCGAGGTGGTCCGGATCGCGTACGGCGACCCGGACGCGGTGAGCGTCGGCGACTTCCACATCCCGAACACGGTGGCCTGGGCGCTGGCCGGCGAACCCCGGGGCGACGACGCCCGGATGCTGGCCCTGCTGGAGCCGTTCCGGGGTCACCGGGGCCGGGTGTGCCTGCTGTTGGAGGCCGCCGGCATCCAGGCGCCGAAGTACGGGCCGCGCGCCCCGATCCGTTCCTTCGCCAGGTACTGAGCGCCGCGGCGGTCAGCGCTCGGCGCAGAGCCGGCGCAGGGTGCGACCGAGCCACCAGGCGTACGCGTGCTGCACCGCCCCGACGGCCGGGCCGGCGGCGCGGGTGAACCACCGGTCGGCGAGGCTGAACGCGCGTACCTCGAACCAGACCGCGCCGGTGTCGTCCCGGCCGACCACGAACGCCTCCTCGCCCCGCTCCGGATGCCCGGGCAGGGTGCCGTAGCCGAAGCCGGCGAGCGTGGGCGAATCCTCGCTCCAGACCACCCGGCAGGGTCCCCAGACGCGGGCCGGGCCGACACCGAGCCCGGCCGTCACCAGTGCCCCGGCGGTGGCGCGCGGGGAGTCGGTACGCATCCGGACCCCGGCGGCGCGGTGCAGCCGCCAGCTCAGCACCGCCTCGGCAGCGGTCCCGAAGGAGCCGGCCGGCAGCGGGGACCTGTGGCGCAGGTGGTGGTATCCGCCAGGCAGCGGGCCGTGCCGGGTCTCCCCCACCTCCGGGTAGGTCAGCTCGGCCACCGCTCCCCCTCGCCGTCGTCGGACCCCGCAAGGGTACGGCCCGTGCGGGCGAGCCGCCCATCGACGAGGTGGACGGCTGTGGTGTGCTGCCCGGATGAGCGTCGAGGCGAGCATCGTCCCGGCCGGCGTCGCGGACGCCGGCGAGATCCTCACCGTGCAACGCGCCGCCTACCTGACCGAGGCGCAGCACTACCGCGACCCGTTCCTCCCGCCGTTGACCGAGACCCTGGACGAGGTCGTGGCGGCGCTGACCGGCCCGGCGAGACAACCCGAAGAATCGTGACGACCGGGTGCCGGGCGGTCGGTGTCAGGCGGCTTCGCGCAGGTCGGCGAGGCTCAGCGGGGTACGACGGCGCAGCAGTTCCTCGAGCTCGGGCACCGAACCGACCTCGCCGAGCACGTTCCGGCCCCCGCCGAACCGCTCCGGGTAGCGGCGGGTCAGCCGGTACCGGTAGCGGCCCCGGATCAACTCGACGCTGACCCGCCACCGCCCGCAGCAGTCACAGACCCACTCGGACACCCCGCGAAAGTAGCTCTGACCTGCGGTTATCTGATTCGCCCGGTGGGGACGAGCGGCGCGGCGCAGGACACCTCGCCCGCGTACCCCCGGTGATCTGCCTCACGGCTGTCGGTGCCGTCTGATTGACTGGTCGCCGTGGACCTGCCGATCAACCCTCCGGTCGAGCCGATGTTGGCCAAGAGCGTCGCCAAGCTACCCACCACCCCCGGGGTGACCTACGAGCCCAAGTGGGACGGGTTCCGGTGCATCGTGTTCCGCGACGGCGACGAGGTCGAGCTGGCCAGTCGGGGCGGCAAGTCGATGACCCGCTACTTCCCCGAGGTCGTCGAGCAGGCCCGCCAACAGTTGCCCGAGCGGTGCGCTGTCGACGGTGAGCTGATCGTGATCCGGCGGGACGGCCCGGGTGGCCAGCCGCGGCTGGACTTCGAGCTGCTGGGTCAGCGCATCCATCCGGCCGCGTCCCGGGTGAAGCTGCTGGCCGAGACCACCCCGGCGGATTTCGTCGCGTTCGACCTGCTGGCCATCGGTGACGAGTCGTTGCTCGACGAGCCCTATCCCCGTCGCCGGGAACGGCTGGTCGAGGCGCTGGCAGGGGTGCGGCCGCCGGTGCACGTCACCCAGGTCACCACCGATGCCGAGACGGCCCGCCGCTGGTTCGACGTCTTCGAGGGCGCCGGGCTGGACGGGCTGATCGTCAAGCCGGCCGACCTGCCGTACGAGCCGGGCAAGCGGCTGATGTTCAAGGTCAAGCACACCCGTACCGCCGACGTGGTGGTGGCGGGTTTCCGCTGGCACAAGTCCGGTCCGGTGGTCGGCTCGCTCCTGCTCGGCCTGTACGACGACGCGGGGGTCCTGCACCATGTGGGGGTGAGCGCGTCGTTCACCATGGCGCGCCGGGCCGAGCTGCTCGACGAGTTGGCCCCCTACCGGGACACCGGCGGTGAGCACCCGTGGGTGCACGGTGATCACGAGCGCGGCCAGCGCATCCCGGGCGGGGTGAGCCGGTGGACCGGCACGAAGAACCTGGAGTGGGAGCCGCTGCGCCCCGAGCTGGTGGTCGAGGTGGGTTACGACGCGATGGAGGGTGAGCGGTTCCGGCACACCGCGCGGTTCGTCAGGTGGCGACCGGATCGCGATCCCCGCTCCTGCCGTTACGACCAGCTCGACCGTCCGATCCGCTTCGACGTCGACCAGGTGCTGCGCGGCGATCCGGCGGCCACCGTGGACCGGGCAGCCACGTGACCCGCACCGTTGAGCTGGCACACCGTGTGCGGCGTACTCTCGTGGCCTTCGGCGTCGCGGCTCTGCTCACCGCCGGCTGCACCCTGCCGGCGTTCGCGCCGCGCACCGAGGTGGAGGGCGCGGCGGCGCCGACGGGCAGCACGCCGACCTGGCGGGCCTGCCCGGAGGTCGCCGACGAGCTGGTCGGGCGCGGCGCACCGGACATGCGGTACGAGTGCACCCGGATCGCGGTTCCCCGTGACTGGGGCACCGGTGGCGGGGCGACCGCCGGTCCGGGCGCCGGTGAGACGTTCGAGATCGCCCTGCTGCGCGCCCGCTCCACCAAGCAGCGCGACCGGATCGGCTCGCTGGTGGTGAACCCGGGCGGCCCCGGCGGGTCCGGCGTCGACACAGCCGTCTACCTCTCCTTCGGCACGCAATTCGGCGGGCTGCCGCCCTCGGTCACCGAACGCTTCGACATCGTCGGCTTCGACCCGCGCGGGGTGTCCCGGTCCAGCCCGGTGAAGTGCATCTCCGACGCCGATCTGGACGCCAGCTTCGGCTACGACCCGGATCCGGCAAGCCAGTCGGCGTTCGACGGTTTCGTCGAGCTGAGCCAGCGGATCGGGCGTGGCTGCGGCGACAGGTACGGCGATCAGTTGCCGCTGTACGGCAGCGAGCAGGCGGCCCGCGACATGGACGCGGTGCGCGCCGCCGTCGGCGACGACAAGCTGACCTACCTGGGCTACTCGTACGGCACTTTGCTCGGCGCCATCTACGCGCAGCTCTACCCGCAGCGGGTGCGGGCGCTGGTGCTCGACGGCGCGGTCGACCCGCAGCAGCGGCTGGTGGCCGGGTCGGAGAGTCAGGCCCGCGGCTTCGAGCGGGCCTTCGACAACTTCGCCCGCTGGTGCGCGGCGAACGCCGACCGCTGCCCGATCGCCCCGGACGCGCGCGCCGCGGTCACCTCGGCCATCGACAAGGCCAAGGTCTCACCGGTACGCGGCCCCGACGGCCGGGAGGCCACCGCCGGATGGGTGTTCTACGCGGTCATCTCCTCGCTGTACACGGAGTCCGGCTGGCAGGAGTTGGCCCGGGCGATCGACCGGCTGGCCGAGGGTGATCCGAAGGACGTGTTCCGACTCGCCGACTCGTACGCGGGCCGGGAGAGCGACGGGCACTATTCGAACCTGTTCGACGCCAACCTGGCCATCAACTGCGCCGACGAGACCGAGAAGCCGAGCCGGGAGCAGATCCGCCAGTTGCAGTCCCAGTGGCGCACGAAGTATCCGCTGTTCGGGCCGGCGCTCGCGGTGGGCATGGTGAGTTGCGTCGAGTGGCCGGGCGGGCGTGACCCCTACCCGACCGGGAAGGCGAACGGCGCACCGCCGATCGTGGTGGTCGGTACCACCGGCGACCCGGCGACGCCGTACGAGCAGACTCCTCGGCTCGCCTCCATGCTGGGCGTCGGTCGGGTGCTCACCTGGGAGGGTGAGGGGCACACCGCGTACCCGCAGACGTCCTGCATCACCGACGCGGTCGACGCCTACCTGATCGACCTGACCGTGCCACGCGAGGGCCTGCGCTGCCCGGCCCGCTGACCGGCTGGACCGGCGGCAGGGGCGGCACCTCGATCCCCTGCCGGGCGGCCAACTCCTCCACCAGCGCCCGCATCCGGCGCACGTCGGCCTTGAGCTGCTCCTGCTCCTCGTGCTCGAACGCGTCGTCGTCGACGATGAGCCGGCTCGCGAAGTGCGCGGTGATCAGCGGGATGACCAGCAGCACCATGGTCGAGATGAGCAGCGCGGCGAGCGTACGACCCGCCCAGGTCGTCGGCGAGATGTCGCCGTACCCGACGGTCGAGGCGGTGACCACAGCCCACCAGACGGCGTCCGCCGGGCTACGCTGCTCGACCTCCCCGTAGATGACCCCGGCCACGACGATCATCAGCAGGTACGAGGTGATCAGCGTGCGGGGTGAGTTCGCGAACCACACCAGCGCCCGGTAGATCCACCGGAACGGCAGCAGCAAGACTTCCATGCCGCTCATGCTGCTCCCTACTGGCAACCGCCACCGACCCACTCGACGTCGCTGTGTCAGGCTCATCGGCATGACCGACGTGATCTTCCGGGAGGCGGCCCGGGTCGACCTGCCCGCCGTCATCGCCCTGCTCGCCGATGACGTGCTGGGCAAGGCCCGCGACTTCACAGTTGTCGACGAGGCCTACGAGAGGGCGTTCGCGGACATCAGCGCGGACCCGCGCAACCACCTGATCGTGGCCGAGCAGGGCGGCGAGCTTGTGGGCTGCCTCCAGATCACCTACATCCCGGGGCTGGGCCGGCACGGCGCCGAACGGTCGCTCATCGAGTCGGTCCGCGTCCGCTCCGACCGGCGCGGCCAGGGGTTGGGCCGGGAGCTGATGACCTGGGCGGTCGACCAGGCCCGCCAGCGGGGCTGCGCGCTCGTGCAGCTCACCACCGACAAGACCCGCGAGGACGCGCACCGCTTCTATCTGAGCCTCGGCTTCGTGGCCAGCCACGAGGGCATGAAGTTGGCGCTCTGAACCGTCGTCAGGCCCACCCGGCTGTCCAGCGGAAGTCGAGCCGGCCGGGTTACGGTCGCTGGCGTGTACGAGGAGACGGTCCCCGCTGGCTCGCAGCCGCACCCGTCGGGGCGACGGGCGGGCTGGGTTTCTGACAGGTGGCCTCCTCGCTGCCGTGTTCGGACCCCTACGTCGACCAGGAACTGTTGTCGACCGGGCCGGGTGTCGGTCTCGTTCTGGCCCTCATGGGCTACCTGCTTATCCCGCTCGCCGGTGCCCTGCCCGACGGCCGCAAGGACGCCGACCGGCCCAACCACGACCGGCACGACCAGGCGGAGTAGGAGGACGCTTTCGTCCTGCCGTCGCACAGACGCGGACCACCATCACCGCCACCGTCAGCCAGCCAGCGACCCGCCAGCCGCCGACCCGCCAGCGACCCAACGAGCCAACGAGCCAACGAGCCAGGCTGCTGCTGCGGTCAGCCGTCGACCAGGCGGCCGTCGCGCAGGACGAGCACCCGGTCGGCGAGGTCGATCAGGGCCGGGTCGTGTGTCGCCACCAGGGCCGTCATGCCACGGGTGTGCACCACCGCGCGCAGCAGGTCCATGATGGACCGTCCGGTCTCCGAGTCGAGCTGGCCGGTGGGTTCGTCGGCGATGAGCAGGTCCGGTTCGTTGGCGAGCGCTCGGGCGACCGCGACGCGTTGCTGCTGACCGCCGGACAACTCGTACGGTCGCTGCGCCGCGTGCCCGCCCAGGCCGACCAGCTCCAGCAGCACTGCCACCCGCTGCTCCCGCTCGGCGGCCGGCACCTGCGCCAGCCGCAACGGCACACCCACGTTCTCGGCGGCGGACAGGATCGGCACCAGCCCGAAGGTCTGGAACACGAACCCGACGGTGCCCCGGCGCAGCCGCAGCAACTCCGCCTCCCCCGCCGAGGTCACGTCGTGCCCGGCCACCACCACCTGACCGCTGTCCGGCCGGTCGAGCCCGCCGATCATGTTCAGCAGTGTGGTCTTGCCCGCACCGGAGCGGCCCCGGATGGCGACGAGTTCACCCCGCTCGGCGCTGAACGAGACGTCCCGTACCGCGTGCACCGCGTGCTCGCCCCGCCCGAAGCTCCGGCTGACGCCGCTGGCCCGCACCACCTCGACGGGGGACGTCGTCGATCCATCCCCGTACCCGGTCGCTCCGGTCACCACCATGTCCCGGCTGCTCACGCCCGTGCCTCCTGTTCCTCCGAAGCCCGGTCGCCGGGCCGTACCTGCACATGGTCGGGCTCCAGATCGAGCCGGACCCGCTCCTTGAGCGACAGCGCGTCGACGAACGCGGCGGGCAGCTGCATCCGCCCGTTGCGGTCGAGCACCGCGTACTCCTCGCTGACCAGTTCGGTGGCGCCGTCCGCGCCGATCCGGGCGGTCCGGCGTACCTCGGAGGCGGTCCGGCCGTCGCGGATCGCGACGGTCCGGCGGACCTGCGTGGCCACGGCGTGGTCGTGCGTGACGACGACGATCGTCACGCCCAGCTCGGCGTTGATGGTGCGCAGCGCCGCGAAGACTTCCGCGCCGGTCGCCTCGTCCAGTTCGCCTGTCGGCTCGTCGGCGAAGAGCACCTCCGGGTCGTTCGCCACCGCCACGGCCACCGCGACCCGCTGCTGCTCACCGCCGCTGAGCTGCCCGGGCCGCCGGTCCGCGCAGTAGCCGACGCCGACCAGGTCGAGCAGTTCGCGGGCCCGCTGCCGGCGGGACCGACCGCCGCGCTTGCCGGCGAGCTGCATCGGCAGCTCGACGTTCTCCAGGGCGCTGAGGTACGGCAGCAGGTTGCGGCCGGTCTGCTGCCAGACGAACCCGACCAGCTCCCGCCGGTAGCTCAGCCGCCGCTTGGCCGACAGCGAGAGCAGGTCGTAGTCGGCCACCCGGGCGATGCCGGCGGTCGGCGTGTCCAGGCCGGACAGGATGTTGAGCAGTGTCGACTTGCCCGAGCCGGAGGCGCCGACGATCGCCAGCAGCTCCCCCCGGTCGATGACCAGGTCGAGCCCCTGCAGGGCGACCACCTCCACCCCCTCGGTCTTGAAGATGCGCACCAGGCCGTCGCAGACGATGTGTCCGCGCAGCCGGTCCTGCCCGCCGGCCCGCTCGGCGGCGCGTTGCGCGGCACGCTTCTGCAGGGCGGCCAGATCAGGCACCAGTGCACTCTGGGCGGTAGCGGTCATCTCAGCTCTCCTCTCCGAGCCGGAGCACCTCACCGAGGCGCAGCCGGCGGTTGTTCAGGGCCTCGACGGCGACCGCGAAGCCGAGGGCGACCGCCCCGAGCGCGAACACCGCGGCGACCAGACCGGGCTCGAAAGCCACCCGGACCGGTGTGCCACTGGTGAACGCGGACAGGCCGAGCACCGGGTTGAGCAGCAACGGAAGCACCGCACCGACAAGCGCGCCGGTGAGCACCGACACCCCGACCAGCGGGGCCAACTCGACAAGTAGCAGCCCGCGCCACTGCCTGCGGGACAGCCCGAGGGTGCGCAGCCGGGACAGCACCTGACCCCGGGCTCGCGCGCCGGCCAGGACGGTGAACGCGATGGCCAGCAACCCGAGCACGGTGCCGCCGGTGGCGCCGGCCACGAAGCCGAAGACCAGCACACCGTTCGCGCCACCGTTGCCGAGGTCCCGTCGTACCTGCTCCCGGGTGTCGACTGTGACACCGATGGGGCGCTCCTTACCGGTCACCGCCCCGACGGTCTGGTACCGCTTCTGCCCCTCGTCGCCGGCCCGGCGCAGCGCCTCGGCGTCGAACGTGTCCCCGGCGACCAGGAGGCTGGTCGGCACGGGCGTGGTGACCCGCGTCGGCAGCGCCTGCCAGGGCAGGATCACGAACCGGGCGGTGTTCTCGGGCAACAGCGGGAAGGCCTCCTGTGTGCCGGCCACCCGGAACTCGTACCGCTCGCCCTGCACGGAGACGAAGGCCGAGCGGTCCAGCCCGGCCTTGGCGAGGTCGGCGGCGACCGCCGGGGAGACGATGGCCGGCAGCGGCCCCGACGTCGGCTGGGCGGAGCCCAAGGCGGCCGGCACGGGCAGGTCCACACCGGACTCCCGACTCACCATGCCCAGAGCGGGACCGTCGATCAGCAGCACGTTCGTCTGCCCGATCCGCGCGTCGGTGCCGAGGTCGTCGGCCGCCAGCCGCTGATCCGGCTCGTTGAGCACCCGCGTGACGGCACGGACTCCCGGCACACCACCCAGCGCATCGAGGGTGTCCGGGGCGAGCCGTTCGCCACGGATCACCGCGTCGGCGGGAACGAGCCGCTCGGCGGCCTGGTCCCGACTCGCGTCGACGCCGGCGGCGACGACCCCGCAGAACGCGGCGGTGCCGATCGCCAGCACCACCACGACCAGCGGCGCGGCGACAGTCGACCGGCCGGCCCGCGCCGTGCCGAGGAAGGCGACGCTGCCCCGCGTCCGCGCCGCCAGCCGGCTGACCAGTAGCAACGGCCAGGGGTACGCGCGCAGCGCGAGCACCGCCGCGGCGACCGCGAGCAGCACCGGCACCGACACCAGCAGCGGGTCCACCTCGCCGAGGGTGAGGCCGCGCCGGCGCAGCAGCACCGCCGCGAGAACGGCGAGCACCAGCAGGGAGACCTCGACGGTGATGCGCCGCGCCGACGGGCGCACCCGTACCAGGTCGCTGCGCTGCGCCCCGCCCGCCGGTACGGCAAGCGTCGCCAGGGGCAGCGCCAGGGTGACGAGCACTGTCACCGCCGCGGCGTACGGGGCGGTCGGGTCGGGGGCGCCGGGGAAGAGGGTGCCGAGCAACCAGCCGCACACCGCCGCGACAGGCACCACCAGCAGCGATTCCGCGAGGCTGCGCCGGGCTCCGGCGGTGGCCGCGCCACCGCGTGCGCGCAGCAACGCGAACTCCGAGCGGCGCCGTCGGATGGCGAGGATGGCCGCGAGCACGATCAGCCCGGCGAGGGTCGCCAGGACACCCGCCCCGATCACCGCGAGCAGGGTTCGGGCGGCGTTCACCTGGGCGGCGAACGCGCGCAACGGGACGTCGACGCCCTGGGTCAGCGTGAGCCCCGCCGGCTGGTCGCGCTGCATCGCCTGCAGGCCGTCAATCAGCTCGTCAAGCTTCTGTGCGTCGATTCGGTCAACACCCAGCCGGTACCGCCAGTTGGACTGGATCGGCCAGCCCGCCGCGGCCCGCTTGTTGAAGGCCGACTGCGCGACCACGCCGACCATGACGAACGGCATGCCATCGCCCTCCGGTGCGATGATCTGCAGCAGCTGTGGCAGCCCGTCCCAGATGCCGTTGGCGCGGTCGACGGGGCGGAACAGCCCGATCACCACAAGCGGAGTGCTGTCGACGAGTCTTCCCTTGTCGTCGGTGTTGCCGATGCGCAGTTCGCTGCCGGCACGCAGGTTGAGCTTGCGGGCCACGTCGACGTCGAGCGCCACCTCGATCGGCCGGTCGGGCACGTACGTCTCGCTCGGCCACGTCCCCTCGACGAGGGTGCTCGCGCCCTGGATGTCGGGCATGGCCCGCAGGCCCAGGTCGACCAGCAGGTTACGGGCCGCCAGGTCCGGTCCGACCACGCGGGCCGCCGCCGTATCGACGCTGTACCACCGCTCGGTCACGGCCGAGCGCACCTGCGGCGGCATCTCCGCGGCCAGGGCGTCGAACCGTTCGGCGGCGACGCTCATCCCCGCCCCCGGCCCCAGGCTGGTGGTGTACGAGAGGTCCCGGCGGGCAGCCGGTTCACTGGTGAGCTGCGTGCGCAGCCCCTGCTCGGCGAGCCGGTTGACCAGCCGGGGCACCCCGCTGATGAGCAGCGTGACCACCAGGGTCAGCACCGCCAGGAGCAGGAACTGCCCGCCGTACGCCCGGACCCGCCGGACGGCAGCGCCGACGCTCATCGTTCTCCCCCGATTCGCAGCTGCACCGCCGCCACCCGCTGTCGGATGCCGGTGGCGATGAACGCGCTGAAGGCGAGCGCCGCCAGCAGCAGACCGGCCGCGGTCAGGCCGATCGGTAGCCACGGCAACGCGAACGTCGCCGCGGGGATCGGCCGGCCGGCGGCCGGGGTGAGGATGACAAGCGGGGCCATGGTGGCCCCGACCGCGGCGCCGAGCAGCAGTCCGACTCCCACGCCGATACCGGCGAGGAACGTCTGTTCGGCCAGCAGCGCCCGGGCCAGCAGCCGGGGCGTGGCGCCGAGGGTGTGCAGCACCGCGAACTCGCCGAGCCGGTGCCGGGCCGTGGCCCACACGTCCACCATGAGGCCGACGAGGGCGAGCAGCACCGCGCCGAGGGCGGCGGCGAGCATTCCGGTACGCGAGCCACGCCAGTACGGATCGTCGGCGGCCGCCTCGATCGTCTTCTGCCGGTCGAGAACTGTCACGCCTGACAGTTCGGCGGCGGCCCGGGCGGCTGCCGACGCGTCGTCGGCACCGACCCACCACTCCGTCACGGGTCGCACCGCGCCGCTGTTCCTGATCAGCGCTTCCGCCGCCGTAGGCAGGTCCATCAGCACTCCGGGGCCGGTGGTGGTCGGCACGGCGCTCAGCTCGCCGACCAGGCGTACCTTCACCGTCGCCCCGTTGAGCGGCAGATCGACGACGTCGCCGACGCGCAGGCTCAGCGCCTCGCGGACCTGCGGGGTCATCAGCACCGGTGCGGGCTCGCTCGCCCCGCCCGGCACGATGGCGAACCGGGTGGGCGGCTGGTAGGCGAACTGCCCGCCGGGGATCACCTCGACCGGGCGGACCGCGGCGAACCCGGTGTCCGTGGTCCGCACCGGTGTGGGCACCGCACCGGGGGCGGTCATCACCCAGCCGCCGCTCAGCCCTGCCGGCTGGGTCGTGCCGTCGGCCTTGACCACCGTCAGCCCGTCCACCTGGAGTCGGTAGGCGTTGCCGGCGGCCAGCCCGCCGTCGGCCTCGAACCCGGCCAGGCGCAGCCGCCCGCCCAGGTCGGGCAGTCGCACGCTGAACGGGGTGACCCGGCCGTCGCCGTCGGCGTCGACCGCCGGCAACCGCAGGGCGAGCCCGTTGGAGCTGGTGACCAGCAGCGTCACCGCGACCCGCACCGAACGGCTGGCCGACGCCACAGGGGTACGGACCGTGCCGGTGATCGTCTGTGCGTCGGCGGGCAACTCGACGCCGGTAAGTGCCCCTCGCGCGCCGATCATCCGTTGGTACTGCTCCGACGCGGATCCGTCGCCGAGCCGGTCGGCAAGGCGGACGACACCTGGGGCGCTGGCCGGGTCGACAGCTACCACTGTCACCGGCAGGCTCTCCCGACCGACCCGGATCTCGTCGCGCCATGCGGGCAGCGCCCGGCGTACGCCCGGCAGCGCGGCGAGGTCACTGGCCCGGGTCAGCGGGGCGGCGCCGGCCCGCTCGGTCACCCGCAGGTCGGCGCCGACGGTGTGGCCGGCCTGCTCGACCTGGGACCGCTCGCCGGTGCTGATCAGTGACCAGGCCAGGGTGCTGCCGCCGACGGCGAGGGCGAGCAGCAGCACCGGCCCGGCGTGCGGACGCCGACCCGCCTGCCACATGCCGAACATGGTGGCCGTCCAGGGACGTCGGTCGACGAACCGTTCGGCGAACCGGGTGAGCGGCGGGAGCACCCGCAGTGCCAGCACCGCGCCGGCCAGCACACCGAGCGTCGGGGCGGCGACCAGCAGCGGGTCGAGCCCGAGCCGGCCGTTCGAGCCGGCAAGCGGTGAGGCGTACCGGCGCAGCTGCACCCAGGCGAGCACGGCGAGCGCCACCAGCATCAGGTCGATGCTGGCCCGCTGGACGCTCACCGATCGGTTCGGGCGTGACCGGGCGGCCATGTCCGCCACGTACGTGCCGGCCCCGCGCAGCGTCGGCGCGACCATGGCCACCAGGCAGCCCACCGCGGTCGCCACGGCAGCGGCCCAGACCAGTGCGGTGTTTCCGCCCGCGGTGGAAAGTTCCGCCGACCCGCCGGGCCGGACGAACCGCAGCGCCTCCACGGCGATCAGCGGCCCGAGCAGGGCGGCCGGGGCGACCACGAGGGTGGCCTCGCGGGCGGCGAGACCTGCCAACTGCCGGCGGGCGGCGCCCCGGGCGCGCAGCAGCGCGGTCTGCGGGCGGCGGTCCTCGTGCAGCAGCGCGGCGACCAGCACCAGCGCGTACCCGCCGAGCACCAGGATGAGCAGCAGCGGGGTGGCCAGCGAGGAGCGGCCCACCAGGTCGGCTCGGGCGATGCGGTCCAGCAACCCTTCCATCTTGGTCGCCGTCTGCGCGGAGGAACCCAGTTGGGCGGCCTCCGGCACGGCTGCGCCGGCTGCGGCGAGTGCCTTGCGAACGGCTGGCAGGTCAGCGGTGTCGACGTCGCCGAGAGTCGGTTCGGCCAGCCAGGACGCCGACACCGAGCCCGGGAAGGTGGCCTCGAAGTCTGCCGGGTCGAGCGTGAACGGCCCGTACGACGTGCCGGAGCCGACGCTGCCCGCGCCCACCCCGGGCGCGAGCAGCCAGTACGCGTCGTTCGGGTCGCGGGGCCGCCAGGTGCCGGCCAGCACCAGTTGGCTGGCCCGCTCGGTGGCACGGTCGCGCAGCGGGATCCGTTCGCCCACGCTCAGGCCCAGCGCGCCGGCGACCCGCTCCGGCAGGCTCACCTGGACCGGGTCGGCGCCGGGGCGGGGCCACGCTCCGGCGGTCAGCTCGGCGTGCCCGACCAGGTCGTCGAGGGTGGTCAGGTTCGCGAAGATCGGCTCGTCGTCCGGTCGGAGGGCCGGGCCGAGGTCACCGGTCAGCTCCCGACCGGTGCCGTACCGGGCGACGGCCACGGCGACCGGCACCCCGGCGAGGCCGTCGGTGAACTGGTCACGGACCGCCCTGTCCCGGGTGGCGAACTCGGCGGCGTCACGTCCGGCGGACCCGCTGACCAGCAGACCACGTTCCTCGGCCGGGGCGGCGGTGACCAGCGCCCGCTGCCCGGCGTCCACCGCCCGGCGGTTGTAGTCGGACAGCCCGGTGACCAACGCGACGGCGACCAGCGCGGCGATCACTGCGGCAACCAGCAGCCCCCGCGCCTCACGGGCCCGCCTCCACACCAGCTTCATCCGACGCCTCCCCTGGCCCTGGCGGGCCGACGACCTTCAAGACAGGCCATCTACGGGGAAAGGTTCGCGCCCGTTACATGATCGTTATTCCGGGTGCGCCGAGCGTCGTCAGCTCCCGCGGCGCGCCGCCCGTACGGCGAACGCCACCGCGCCCACGACGAGCACCGCGCCGATGAGCTGGAGGCCCGGCGAGTCGTCGGCTCCCCCGAGCACGACGGCGGCGACACCGAGGGCGACGGCGAGGATGGCGATGACGTACCTCATGGGGTTTCCTCCTCGACCCACTCGAGCAGGTCTCCGGGCTGGCAGTCGAGCACCCGGCACATGGCTTCCAGGGTGCTGAAGCGCACCGCCTTGGCGCGGCCGTTCTTCAGTACCGCGACGTTGGCCGGGGTGAGCCCGACCCGCTCGGCGAACTCGCCGACGCTCATCTTGCGCTTGGCCAGTTCGACATCGATGCGGACGACGATGGGCATCAGATCACCGCTTCCATGTCGGTGCGCAGCGTGGTGGCCTGCCGCAGCAGCGCGCGCATCACCACCATGAGGAGCCCCAGCACGGTGACACCCACGGTGAGCAGGAACAGCAGGAGCGGCAGCCCTGGGTCACTCGCGTTGAACCCGACGTAGAGGAAGACACCCACGAGGACCGCCCACGCGGCGGCGATTGCCCACACGATCGCGTCCACCCACTTCAGGGACGCCTCCGTGAAGATGCGGTCGTTCTTGACGAGGTTGAGCAGCTGCCAGGTCGCCACGATCACCACCTGGACGCACAACACCCAGAACACCGTCACGATGGTGGCCGGCCAGCGGAGGTAGGCGTCCTCCGGCGACTCCCGGGCCATGTGCGCGAACTGCCCGGGCAGCGAGAAGACCTGGAACATGACCAGGACCCCGAACAGCACCAGGAGGAAAACTCGGAGAGCGGCTACCGCTCGATGCTCTGTAACCATGCATCGAGTTTCGCTCGTTAGTTATCGAAAGTCAATCGGTTGCCTCGGTTGTCGGTCTGGTCTTCTGCGGGTAGATCGTCTCGTGGCGGGCCAGCATGGCGACGAACTCGACGATCTTCCGCTCGCGGGTCTGCGCCCGCTTCACAGCGTTGAGGCGGTGGATGAGGGCGAACCGGTTGGTTCTGGTGAGCACGTCGAACATGGCCTGGGCGGCCGGTTCGGCGGCGATGGCGGCGAGCAGGTCGTCAGGCACCTCGGCCTCGGACGGCGGAGCGTACGCCGCCGCCCAGCGTCCGTCCGCCTTCGCGGCTTCCACTGCGGCGCGGCCGGAGGGCTGCATCAGCCCCTGCGCCTCCAGCCGGGCCACGTGCTCGACGTTGCGCCGGGACCAGGAACTACGGGACCGGCGAGGGGTGAACCGGATCCAGGAACTCTCCAGATCGCGTTTGCGGGCCTGCCCGTCGATCCAGCCGAAGCACAGGCCCTCGTCGACCGCCTGCTGCCAGGTCAACGTCGTGACCGTGCCGCCCTTGCGGGTCAGTGCGAGCCAGACCCCGGGCGACGTGCCGTGGTGAGTCGACAACCACTCGCGCAACGCGGTGGCGTCCGCGACAATCAGCTCTTCCAGCTCCGCGCTGCCCATGCCCGGCAGGTTAACCGCGCACCCCGACAGAACGCCCCGACCGGGCCACCGTGGCCCCGGCCTCCGCCCCGCCCCCGGCCGCCGGCCCCGCACCCCGGCCCCGACTCCCCCCCCACCCCGGCTTTCCGGCCCTCGGCCTCGGATCCGCGTCCGACATCGACTGTCGGTGCCCGGCGGTAGCGTCCGTCGCCGTGGACAACACCGCCGCGACCCGGCAGACCGCGCACGAGTACGTCGATCGCCTGGAGGGCCGGGACTGGCCCGGGTTGGCCGGCCTGCTCACCGACGACGTCGTCTACGAGATGCCGCAGACCCGGGAGCGCATCCGTGGCCGGGACGCGTTCCTGCGGTTCACCATCGACTATCCCGGCGACTGGCATCTGCGGGTGCGGCGGCTGGTTGCGGACGACCGGATGGCCGCCCTGTGGCTCGACGTCCGGGTCGGCGCCGAGCAGCTGGACGCGTGCGTCTGGATCGAGGTGTCCCACAGTGGACTGATCAGCCGGATCGTCGACTACTGGCCCGCGCCCTACGACCCGCCGCCGGGCCGCGAACACCTCACCGAGCGGTGGTGACGGCCGCCGTAGGCCTACGTTCGACTGTGGTAGTGGTTGCGGCGCGGGACCCGCGCCGGGTCGAGCCAGACCGGCGGTACGAACTCCGGGTGCCCGTCGCCACCGAGCCGGACGGCCCAGTCGCTCTGGTGGATGTGGCGGTGGTGGTGACCGCAGAGCAGCACGGCATTGTCGAGGCTTGTCGGGCCGCCGTCGGCCCAGTGCCGGATGTGGTGGGCGGCGCACCAGCGCGGCGGGCGGTCGCACCCGGGAAACGCGCAACCGCCGTCGCGTAACACCAGGGCACGGCGCAGCGGGCCGGTGACGAGGCGGCGCTGCCTGCCGACGTCGAGTGGTAGGCCGGCGCCGCCGAGCACGGCGGGCAGGATGGCGGCGTCGCAGGCGAGCTGGCGCACCGTGTCGGGGGTGAGCCGCAGACCGGTGTCGAGGGCGCCGGCACCGAGCTGTCGGGTCAGCCCGTCGTAGCCGGCGGTGATGACGAGCTGGGCGGGATCGCCGCCGTTCTCGGGGAGCTCGCCGGTGCGCAGGGCGAGCCGGCACACGTCGGCGAGAGCGTCGTGGCGGCGCTGCCCGGCGAAGCGGGTGTCGTCGGGACCGGCGGGCGCGCTGAGCGGGTCGATGACGGCGCGCAGCAGCGCGGCGGCCTCCGCGTCGAGCGTGCCGCTGAGCCGGAGCCGCCCGTCGGTCTGCTCGGAGATCGTGACGTGCCGGTCACGGGTGGCCCGGCCAGCCTCGGCGGCCAGGGCCGCCGCCGCGACGGCGTCGGCGAGGTCGGGTGCGACGTGGTCGAGGATCCGGGTGCCCATCCGGCGCAGCAGGGTCGGCTCGAACTGCCCGGCCCACCCGACCAGCACGCCGACCGCCTTGTCGGCGACCTCGGCACCGGCGGACGCCGAGACCGTGGCGGCCGTGTCGGCGATGACCCCTGCCTGCTCCACGCTCACCGCGCCAGCGGCCAGGGCGTGACGGACGGCGGTCGGGGCGGCGTCGAGCGAGGCGGCGAGATTGACCAGCCGACGGGCGGCGGGCATGTCGAGCCGCAGGCGGTCGCGCAGCCACACGACCGTCGACGAGGCACCCTGCGTGACCGCGACGCCCCGACCGTCCACCTCCCGGACGACCGCCAACCGCACCGCCGCCAGCCGCTGCTGGAGCCGGTGCGTGGCGTCGAGCACCGCGATCAGATCGTGCTCGGAGAGCGCCCACACGGCGGCGTCGGTGCAGCTCGCCACCGCGCTCTCGGCCCGCGCCAACTCATCGATCACGCCCACACTTTAGAACGTGTGTACGACAATCTTCGGCCGCGCGAGGCGCGTCAGATCAACCGCTCGCCGACTCCGGTCGGTGCTTCTTGATCCAGGCCTCGACGTCCGACTTCCGCCAGACCTTCCCCATCGCCAGGACGGCGACCGGCTCCGGGAAGTTCCGTTGATTGGCGATCACCGAGGCGCGTTGCCGCGACACGTTCCCGAGCATCACCCGGATCTCCGCTACGCCAACCAGGTCCACGCATTGACGATGACAGCGGCGCTGTCCGCTCACTGCGACAACTACGGAGGTCGTTGACAGAGACAACAGTGTAAAGCGCACTATCGGGGAATGCCGTCGAACGAGCAGCCGGCCCATCTCCGGCAGCGCAGGGCTGTCCTCCCGCACCTTCCGATGCGCCCGCTGTGGCTGTGCAAGGTGTGTGCGGCCGCCTGGCCGTGTCCGCCGGCGCGCATGTTGCTGCGCATCGAGTACCGGGCGGACCGGGTGGCGCTGTCGGTCTACATGGCCAGCCAGCTGTTCGACGCCACCGCAGACCTGTGCCGACTCCACCCGAGCCCGACGCCGGACCCGCAGGAGCTGTTCGCCAGGTTCCTGGCGTGGACCGCCCGGCCAGGTGCCTGAGCCGAAACGGTCAGTCGTCGGTGCGCTTGGCGCGGCTGGGCTGCACGCGCTTGGGCTCGCCGGGCATCTTCGGGTGGTCGGGCGGGTACGGCAGGTCGCCCTGGCCGGCGGCGGCGTCGCGGTCGGCCCACTCCAGCAGGGGCGTGATGTCCCACGGGGCGTCGTCGATGCCGGCGTGCGGGTCGCCGCGCTCGGCGAGCCGGGCCGGGACGGTACGCAGGTCGAAGTCGTCCGGGTCGACGTCGGGCAGCTCGTCCCAGGTGACCGGGGTGGAGACGGTGGCCCGGCTGTTGGCCCGCAGCGAGTACGCGCAGGCGATCGTCCGGTCCCGGGCCATCTGGTTGAAGTCCACGAAGACGCGGGTGCCGCGCTCCTCCTTCCACCAGGCGGTGGTGACCAGGTCGGGGGTGCGGCGTTCCACCTCCCGGGCCAGCGCGATGGTGGCGCGGCGCACCTCGGTGAACGTCCAGCGGGGCTGGATGCGCAGGTAGACGTGCACGCCCCGGCCACCGGAGGTCTTCGGCCAGCCGGTCGCGCCCAGCTCGTCGAGGACGGCGCGGACTTCACCGGCGGCCCGGGCCGCGTCGGCGAAGTCGGTGCCGGGCTGCGGGTCGAGGTCGATGCGCAGCTCGTCGGGGCGGTCGGGGTCGGCGGCGCGTACCGGCCAGGGGTGGAACACGATGGTGCCCATCTGCGCGGCCCACGCGACGTGCGCCAGGTCGGCCGGGCAGAGTTCCGCGGCGGTGCGGCCGCTCGGGAAGGTGATCTGGGCGGTCGTCACCCACGGCGGAACGCCCCGGGTGGGCACCCGCTTCTGGAAGAACGCCTCACCCTCGACGCCCTCGGGGAACCGTTGCAGCGTGGTGGGCCGGTCCCGCAGGGCGCGCATGATCCCGTCGCCGACCGCGAGGTAGTAGTGGAAGACGTCCGCCTTGGTGAACCCCCGCTGGGGGAAGATCACCCGGTCCGGACTGGTCAGCCGTACGCTGTGCCCGGCCACCTCGATCTCGGTGACCGTCGCCTTGGTGCCCGCCATCTCGCGACCATATGCCACGCCCCCGACGTTCGACGTACCGTGGACGGGTGAGTCTTGACGACAACGAGCTGCCCCGCACCGAGGACGAGTGGCGGGTCCGGTTGACCCCCGAGGAGTTCCACGTCCTGCGGGAGGCCGGCACCGAACGCCCGTGGACCGGCGAGTACGTGGACACCAAGACCCAGGGCGTCTACCACTGCCGTGCCTGCGGTCTGGAACTCTTCTCCAGCGACACGAAGTTCGACTCGCACTGCGGGTGGCCGAGCTTCGACGACGCCATCCCCGGCCGGGTGAAGGAGATCGAGGACCGCAGCCTCGGCATGGCGCGTACGGAGATCCGCTGCGCCCGCTGCGACAGCCACCTCGGGCACGTGTTCCACGGCGAGGGCTTCACCCCGAAGGACACCCGGCACTGCGTCAACTCGATCTCGGTCCGCCTGGAGCCTCGCTGACCTGAGCGCCGTACCCCCTGAGCAGCTCGACCTCCGCGGTCCGGGACTGCTCGATCCGCCGCGCCAGGTCGCGGACTCGTTCGCTGCGGCCGACGCCGACCTGGGCGCGGGCCAGGTCGGCCGCGGCCCGCTGGTGGTCGGCGAGCACGTCGCGCAGCACCCGGTCGACGTCGGCGTCCGGCGCGGCCCGCAGCCGCTCCAGCGCGGCGTCGTCGCCGTGCCCCTCGTGGTGGTGCGCGGCGGCGCTGGCGCCCGGCCCGTCGGTGGGCAGCCACCCGCGCATGTCGGCCAACTCGTCGCCCTCGGTGGCCTCGATGGCGGCGGCGAGGGTCCGCAGGGTGTCGTCGCGCACCCGGTCGCGGGCCGCCCGGACGATCTGCAGGGTGCGTTCGCTGTGGCCGACCATCGTGCCGAGGAACACCACGTCCATCCCGCTCATCTCGTCGGCGGCGGCCGCGTCCCCGGCCGCCGCCGACGCGGTCGGGGACGCGGGTGGCCCGAGCGGCGTCGGTGGCCCGGCGCAGCCGCCGGTGAGCAGCACCGCCGCGAGCAGCGACACGAGTGGGGTACGCGGCATGCCGGTGCTCCGATCACGCGGGAGGTGGCGGCACGGGTGCGACCGTCGGGCCGCACCCGTGCGGTCAGACCTGAAGCCAGAGCGCCGGGACGTTCGGCGGCTCCCAGCCGGGGATGGCGGTGTGCGCCTGCCGGCAGCGGTACGTGAGCCCGCCGTAGGTGACCTGGTCGCCGACCTGGTACGCCCGGCCGGTCGTCCAACTGCCACCCGGCGCGGGCGGGCTCGTCGGCGTGGTGGTCGGCGTGGGTCGCGGGGTGGGTGAGGCCGTCGGCGTCGGGGTGGGGGTCGGGTTCGACCCGCCGCCGCCGATCTGGACGTCGATGCAGGAGTAGAAGGCGTTCGCGGTGTCGGAGATGTTCCACACCGCGAGGATCTTCTGCCGGCCGGAGAAGCCGCCCAGGTTGACCGCGTGCGAGACGGTCGCGCCCGGCTGCTGCCCGTTGCCGTTGACCACGCCGACGCGGGTGTTGCCGATCCAGTACTCCCAGTTGCTGGTGGCGTGCCGGGCGGTGTTGACCCAGGTGAAGGTCAGCGAGGAGCCGACGGAGGTGGCCGGCCAGCCGCGGTTGTCGTCGTTGAGGACGGCGAACTGGGCGATGCCGGCGTTGCAGCTCTTGAGGCCCTTGGGGCCCTCGACGCTCTGCGGCTCGTACTTGATCTGCCCGCAGTCGGGCACCCGGCCCTGCGCGCAGAGCGCCTGCCGGCTCGGTGGGGCGGAGACGTAGCCGTGTGCCTGTGCGGGGGCGGCGACGGTGAGAGTGGCGGCGACGGCACCCGCCGCCACCAGCGGGACGGTGATTCTTCGACGCATCGGGCAGCTCCTTCTCCAGGTGGTGGTGAGGTGCCCTCAACGTAATTTAAACTTTGTTAACAGTAAAGAGCCCGATCGATAAATACATCGATGGTGACGAGTTTTCCCGTCAGAGTCGGAGCAGGCCGCCCCGGTCGTCGACCTCGTCGGCCGACTCGTCGTCCAGCCAGACGCCGCCCTCGGCGAGATAGCGGAAGCGGTACTCCCCCGGCGGGAGCTTCACCGTCACCGTCCGGGTGCCGTCACGGCGTGCCACCAGCTCGTGCCGGCCGGGCTCCCACTCGTTGAAGCAACCCACCACGCTCACCGGGCCGGGCGGGGTGTCCCGGGGCAGGCAGAAGGTGACCCGGGTCTGGTTGCCGAAGAGCCTGTTGCGCTTGATCACTGTGATCCTCCGGGAGTTGCGGCGGTTCACCGGGCACAACGGACGACACGCCGGCACCGACACGCCGCCGGCCGGCCCGGACACCGACATTTCGCCCCACCCGGGCACCACCCTGAGGAAATCTGGAGAGACATGTCCTGATACGGGGGGTTCCGATGGCAACGTGCGAGGTCTGCGGCAACGACTACTGGATGGCGTTCGAGGTGCGCACCGTCAGCGGCGACGTGCACGTCTTCGACTCCTTCGAGTGTGCGATCCACCGGATGGCACCCATCTGCGAGCACTGCCAGATCAAGATCGTCGGGCACGGCGTCGAGGTCAACGGCCGCTTCTTCTGCTGCGGGCACTGCGCCCGCACCGTCGAGGGGGCCGAGGGCGCCGAGATCCGCGACGCCGTGGGCGCGCGCCCCGCCTGAGCGACACCCCTGCGGTACGGTCGTCCGATGCGGCCATTCACGGGCGTCCTGCCCCCGCCGCGCTCCTGAACGGAGCGCGGCGCCTCAGCCGAGCGGGTGACTGACCCGCCCGGCCGCCATGCCGTACGCGCTCCGTCGACGTCGTCCCCGTCAACGGCTCACCCTTCGGAGCGCATCCGTGTCCACCTCCCGTACCGCGCGCCCGGTCACAGCGGCGCCGGCCACCCGCCACGCCCGCACGGGCCTCATCCAGATCACCGTCACCGGAGTGCTGTGGGGCACCACAGGCGTGGCTGTGCAACTCCTGCGCGAGGGCACCGGGCTCAGCCCGGTGAGCATCGGCTTCCACCGCCTCGCCATCGCCGCGCTCGTCCTGCTGGCGTGCACCGCGGGTCGACTCGGCGCCATCGTGGCCGCCCTGCGCGCGGCACCCGTACCGCTGCTGCTCACCGGTGCCGGCCTCGGCCTCTACCAGGCGCTCTACTTCGCGGCCGTGGCGCTCGCCGGGGTCAGCGTGGCAACAGTTGTCAGCCTGGGCCTGGCACCGGTGCTCGCCGCCACCTGGGAGTCGCTGCGGACCCGCCGGATCCCCGACCCGCTGCGCCTCGCGACGCTCGTCACCGCGGTGGCCGGCCTCGCCCTGATCACCGGGGCGACAGCGGACCCCACCGCCGCGGCGCCCGCGCCGCTGCTCGGCCTGCTCGCGGCCGCCGGGTCCGGTCTCGGGTACGCGGTCACGACCCTGATCAGCGGGCACGTGTCGCAGCGCGCCGCTCCGATGGCGCTCACCACCATCTCCACGGTGGTCGGCGCGCTGACCCTGCTGCCGCTGGCCCTGGTCGCCGGCGTCGCCGTCCCGGTCCGCCCCGACACCCTGGCGCTGCTGCTGCACCTCGGCGTGGTCACCACCGCCGTGGCGTACGCGCTGTTCTACGCGGGCCTGCGCACCACGCCGGGCAGCGTCGCCGCTGTGCTGACCCTGCTCGAACCGCTCACCGCGGCGGCGCTGGCGGTGGCGCTGCTGCGCGAGCCGCTCCCGCTGCCGGTCATCGTCGGCGGCGTCCTGCTGCTCACCGCCGTGGCCGCCACCTACCTGGCACCGACCCGGGCGGGCTCCCGGTGAACGGGTCCGGCCTACCATCGGTGGGTGCCCCAGCAGACCACCGAGATCCACACGGCCTCCTTCGCCGACCTGAACGCCCGTACCTTCCACGACCTGCTCAAACTGCGCATCGACGTGTTCGTGGTGGAGCAGAACTGCCCGTACCCGGAACTCGACGGGCGGGACGTGGAGCCGGGCACCCGGCACCTCTGGCTGACCGACGGCGACGCGCCGCTGGCGTACCTGCGGATCCTCGCCGACCCGGCCGGCACCGCCCGGATCGGCCGCGTGGTGGTGGCCCCGGCGACCCGTGGCGGCGGGCACGCCGGCCGGCTGATGACGGCGGCGCTGGAGGTGGTGGGCAACCGACCGTGCGTGCTGGAGGCGCAGTCGCACCTGGTCGCGTTCTACGCCAGGCACGGCTTCGCGGTCAGCGGCCCGGAGTACGTCGAGGACGGCATCCCGCACACCCCGATGCGGCGAGAAGCCATTGACGTCTGACGATCAGCCTGGCATGGTGCCGGGTAGCGCCATCGCGGGAGCCAGCGAGTAGGCACGGGAGCGGGCATCTCCCGGCAGTTCGGGCATCGTCGTCCGTACCTCATCCCCCCGGGGGCTCCATGTCCACTCTCGCCCGATCACCACGCGTGTTCCGGCCGCTCGCCGTCGCGGCGGCCGCCACGCTTCTGCTGACCACCGCGATCACCGTCGTGCTCGGCCAGTCCGCCTCGGCGCACGGCTCGGTCGTCGACCCGCCCTCGCGCAACTACAGCTGCTGGCAACGCTGGGGCGGCGACTTCCAGAATCCGCGGATGGCCACCGAGGACCCGATGTGCTGGCAGGCCTGGCAGGCCGACCCGGCCGCCATGTGGAACTGGAACGGCCTGTTCCGGGAGGGCGTCGCGGGCAACCACCAGGCCGCCGTCCCCGACGGCCAGCTGTGCAGCGGCGGACGCACCCAGAGCCCCCGCTACAACGCGCTGGACACCGTCGGCGCCTGGAAGACCACGTCGGTGTCGAACAACTTCCGGCTGCGCTTCTTCGACCAGGCCAGTCATGGCGCGGACTACATCCGGGTGTACGTGACCAAGCAGGGCTTCAACTCGGCCACCCAACCGCTGGGCTGGGGCAACCTGGAGTTGGCGGGCCAGATCGGCAACACACCCGCCTCGCAGTGGAACCCGGACACCGGTGGTGTCTCCATCCAGATCCCGGTGAGCGCACCGGGACGCACCGGACGGCACATCGTCTACACCGTCTGGCAGGCCAGCCACCTGGACCAGTCGTACTACCTGTGCAGTGACGTGGACTTCGGTGGAGGCTCGACCACCCCGCCGCCCACCACGCCGCCGCCGACGACCCCGCCGCCCACCACGCCGCCGCCCACCACTCCTCCGCCCACCACGCCGCCGCCGGCCGGCGCGTGCACGGCGACGTACCAGATCACCGGCCAGTGGGCCGGTGGCTTCCAGGCGGACGTGAAGGTCACCGCCGGCGGTTCATCCGCCCGCGGCTGGTCGGTGAGCTGGAACTACAACGACGGCCAGCAGATCGCCTCGTCGTGGAACGCCACGATCAGCACCAACGGCACGCAGGTCACCGCCCGCAACGCCAGCCACAACGGCACACTTGCCGCCGGAGCGAGCACCACATTCGGTTTCCTCGGCTCGTGGAACGGCAGCAACCCGGTTCCGCTGGTCTCCTGCACGACGACCAGTTGATCCCCGTCCGGCGCCGCACCCGGGCGGGGGTGCGGCGCCGGACGGCGGGGATCAGACCAGGCAGTTGACGATCTCGGCGACCGAGCGGCGGCGTCCCGTGTAGAACGGGACCTCCTCGCGGACGTGCCGGCGGGCGCCGGACGCGCGCAGGTCCCGCATCAGGCCCACGATCCGGTGCAGCTCGTCGGCCTCGAAGGCGAGCATCCACTCGTAGTCGCCCAGCGCGAACGAGGCGACTGTGTTGGCCCGTACGTCCGGGTAGCCGCGGGCCATTTTCCCGTGCTCGGCGAGCATCTCCCGCCGCTCGGCGTCGGGCAGCAGGTACCACTCGTAGGAGCGGACGAACGGGTACACGCAGATGTAGGGGCGGGCCTCCTCGCCGGCCAGGAACGCCGGGATGTGGCTCTTGTTGAACTCCGCCGGCCGGTGCAGCGCCATCTGCGACCACACGGGGGTCAGCGCCCGACCGAGGGTGGTGCGGCGGAACCGCAGGTACGCGTCCTGGAGAGCGTCGCTGGACGCGGAGTGCCACCAGATCATCACGTCCGCGTCGGCGCGCAGGCCGGCGACGTCGTACACGCCCCGGACCACCACGTCCTTGCCGGCCAGCTCCTCGAAGAGGGACTCGACCTCGCCTGTGACGTTGTCCCGCAGCGACGGCAGCGGGCCGCTGGCCCGGAACACCGACCACATCGTGTAGCGGATGCTGTCGTTCAGCTCCCGCAACCGGGCCGCGTTGGTCTGCTCGGTCATCTCGCCGATCCTCCCAGTGCTGTGATGATCTCGTCGGCCGCCGTCTCGCCGGAGCGGACGCAGACCGGGATGCCGACGCCGTCGTAGCCGGCGCCGGCGAGGACCACTGTGGGGTGCGTGGCCCGCAGCGCCGTCCGCGCCGCCGTGACCCGGTCGGCGTGCCCCGGGGTGTACTGCGGCAGTGCGCCGCCCCACCGCTGCACGTGCCCGTCGACCGGGGCGGGCAGCGGGGTGCCCAGCACCGCCGACAACTCCCGGTGCACGGTGGCCGCCAAGTCCGCGTCCGGGCGCTGGAGCTGCGCCTCCTCGCCGTAGCGGCCCACCGAGGCGCGCACCATCGCCAGCCCGTCCGGCCGGCGCAGGTGCCCCCACTTGGTGGTGAAGAACGTCGCCGCCTTGATCAGCAGACCCTCGGTGCTGGGCACCAGGAAGCCGGACAGCTCGGGCAGTCGCGGCTGCGGCAACGCCAGGGTGACCAACGCGACGCTCGCGTAGTCCAGCTCACCGACGCCCGCCGCCACCTCCGGCGCCGGACCGGCCAGCAGCCGTGCCGCCGGTCGCGCCGGCACCGCCAGCACCACGGCGTCCACGTCCACCAGCTCAGGGTCACGGGTCGGGCCGACCGTGAGACGCCAGCCAGTGGCGGTCGCTGTCACCTCGCGCACGGCGGCGTCGCGCCGTACCGTCGCGCCGCTCGCCGTCACCGCCGCCTCGACGAGGGTGCTCAGCCCGCCGGCCAGGGTGCCGAAGACCGGGGCGCCGGGCGCGCGCGGCGCGGCGGCCTGCGCGGCCCGGACCGCGCCGACGAGGGTGTGCTCCACCCGCGCGGCACGTGCCAGCGCCGGCATCGTCGTGACCAGGGACAGATCGTCGGCGCGGCCCGCGTACACGCCGCCGAGCATCGGGTCGACAAGCCGGTCGACGACCTCGTCGCCGAAGCGGGACCGGACCAGAGCGCCCACCGAGACGTCCGCGTCGGGCCCGACGAGCGGCCGGCCGTCGTCGGTGTCGGCGTCCGCGGCCGGCCGGGCGACAGTGGCCACCCGGTCCAGATCACCGGGTACGCCCACCAGGGTGCCGCCCGGGACGGGGCGCAGCCCTCCGTCGACGACGAGCGCGGCCTGCCCGACGGTGGGGTGCACGATCTTCTCGGCCAGCCCCAGCCGGCGGGCCAGCGTCACCGCCGCGCTCTCGGCGCCTGTGGGATCCCGCATCAGGAACGACTCGGCGCCGAACTCGACAGGCGCACCGGCCAACGCGCCGGTGCGCAGCTTGCCGCCCAGCGCGCCGGACTGCTCGTACACGGTGATCTCGGTGCCCTCGGGGGCGCGGTCACGCAACCGGACCGCGGCGGCCAACCCGGCGATCCCGCCACCGACCACCGCCACCCGCCAGGGCTGCCGCATCGCTGCTCAGCCCCGGTCGGCCCGGCGGCTGGAGAGCTCGTGCACAAGCGCGACCACCCGGGTCAACACGTCCGGGTCGGTCTCCGGCAGCACGCCGTGACCGAGGTTGAACACGTGCCCGGGCGCGGCGCGGCCCTGCTCCAGGATCCGGCGCACCTCGGCCTCCACCACAGGCCACGGCGCGAGCAGCACGGCCGGGTCCAGGTTGCCCTGAACCGCCTTGTCCGGGCCGATCCGGCCGGTGGCCACGTCCAGCGGGGTACGCCAGTCGACGCCCACCACGTCCGCGCCGGCCTCACCCATCGCGCCGAGCAGCTCGGCGGTGCCCACCCCGAAGTGGATCCGCGGCACCCCCGCATGGGCCAGCCCGCTCAGCACGGCGGCCGAGTGCGGCAGCACGTAGCGGCGGTAGTCCGCCTCGGAGAGCGCGCCGGCCCA
This sequence comes from Micromonospora sp. NPDC000663, assembly GCF_042898105.1. Lineage (NCBI taxonomy): Bacteria > Bacillati > Actinomycetota > Actinomycetes > Micromonosporales > Micromonosporaceae > Micromonospora > Micromonospora sp. NPDC000663. The sequence continues at coordinate 1,158,902 of NZ_JBIAYR010000001.1, read as the reverse complement.
CGAGTCGAACAGCTGCACGGCGGAGACCCCGGCCTCGATCTGCACCCGCAGGAACGCAAGCGTCACCTCGGCCAGCCGGCCGCAGAGCGCGTGCCACAGCTCCGGATCGCCGTACATCAGGGCCTTGGTCTTGGCGTGGGTCCGCGACGGCCCGCCCTCGACCAGGTAGCTGGCCAGGGTGAACGGCGCGCCCGCGAACCCGATGAGCGGGGTGTCGCCCAGCTCGACCACCAACTGCCGGACGGCCTCGTCGACGTACGGGACGTCGTCGCGGGTGATCGGGCGGATCCGCTCGACGTCGGCGGCGGTACGGATCGGCTCGGCGACGACGGGGCCGGTGCCCGGCACGATGTCCAGGTCGATGCCGGCCGCGGCGACAGGCACCACGATGTCGCTGAACAGGATTGCCGCGTCCACGCCGTGGCGGCGTACCGGCTGGAGGGTGATCTCGGTGACCAGCTCCGGACGACGGCAGGACTCCAGCATCGGCACGCTCGCCCGGATCTCCCGGTACTCCGGCAGGGAGCGGCCGGCCTGGCGCATGAACCAGACGGGCGTGTGCGGGCCGGGGCGGCGACGACAGGCCCGGATGAAGGGCGAGTCGGCTGGTCCGCCGGGGCGTGGGTCTCCGTCTCGGGCGGCAGTGCCCGTGGCTTGCGTGGTCATCGCCGCAATCGTGCCACGCCCCCCACCCCCAGCCCGCCGGGGGTGAAAGGAAAGACACCTTCCCAACGGCTCCGGGCGTCGGCGCGCCGTCGAAGCGGGTGACCGGCGGCGGCATAGGCTGCCGACATGGCCCCCCCGCTCGCGCTCCCGGAGACCTTCGCCCGCGCGGTCGCCGGGCTGCGGTCCGCGGCGCCCCGGCCGGAGATCACCCTCGAGGAGGTCGGAGCGCCCCAGCGCCTCGCCCCGTACACGTTCGCGCTCGCCGCGGCAGTGCTGCGCGACGGCGACGAGGTGGCCACCGGGCGGCTGATCCTGCTGCACGACCCGGTCGGGCACGAGGCGTGGCAGGGCACCCTGCGGCTGGTCACCTATGTGACCGCCGAGCTGGAGGTCGACCTGGCCGCCGACCCGCTGCTGCCCGGGGTCGGCTGGACGTGGCTCACCGACGCGCTGGACGCGCACGACGCCGCCCACCGGGCGATCGGCGGGACCGTCACCCAGACCATGTCGACCCGGTTCGGTGACCTGGCCGGCCCGCCGACCGCGGGTGACATCGAGATCCGCGCGTCGTGGACGCCTCTCGACGACGATTTGGCCCCTCACCTGCTCGGCTGGTGCGCGCTGCTGGCCTCGACGGCCGGCCTGCCCCCACCCGGGGTGACCGCCCTGTCCGACCGCCGCCCCGCCGCCACCGCCTGAACACCGGCGGCGGCGGGCGGCGCGACAGTCAGAGGTAGTTCTCGGCCTCGTCGCAGACCTTGTCGAGGCCCTTCATGGCGGCGTCGTACGCGCCCTTGTTACCGGCCGCCGCCGCGCCGAGCGCGGTGGTCAGCTTGTCCAGGCAGCTCGCGATGACCTTCTTCTGCCGGGCCTGCTCGTCACGGTCGTTACGGGTGCCGGTCAGGTCCTGCTCGGTGTTGTCGAGCTTGTCCTGCATCGTCTGGAGGTCGGTCTTCAGCTTGCTGATCTCGGTGGTGTTGGCCGCGATGGTGCCGTCACGCTGACTGACCTGACCGGTGAGGCGCTTCTCGGTCCGGTTCAGCTCGCTGTTCTTGGTCACGAACAGCCCGGTCATCACCCCGCTGACGACGAAGAGCAGGGCGGCCACCACGGCCAGCACCAGCACCGTGCGGCTCCGACCGGCCTTCGGCGGGCCGTACGGCGGCATCGCGGGCGGGGCCGACATCGGCTGCCCGTACGCCGGCCCGGAGACCGGCGGTCCGGAGACCTGCCCGGCGTACGGCGGGGCGCTGGCCGGGTAGCCGGACGGGGCCGGCGGAGCGCTGTGCTGCGCCGGCGGGGCGCCGTACTGCGCGGGCGGGGCGCTGTGCTGTCCCGGCGCGGCCTGCGGGGCGCCGTACTGCGGCGTCGGGTACTGCGGCGCGGGCTGGCCCGGCGTGTACTGCTGGGGCACCGGCTGGCCGGCCGGGTAGCGGACCGTCGGCTCACCGCCGGCCCGGTACTGGACGGTAGGGTCGCCGCTGGGCGGCGTCGGGGTGGCCGGCGAAAGCCCGTCCGGCCCGGTCGGTGGCTGGGACATGTCTGTTCCTCCAGGTGAGCGGGCCGCACGCGGTGGGCGCGGCGGACCGGGTACAGCGGCGGGAGCGCCCGGGTCCGGGGACCCGGCCGGGATCGAGAGCGGCAGGTGCGGCCGTGGGCGGTGCAGCGGGGCCGGCGACGAGGCCGGGCCGTGGATCAGCAGATCTTGAAGCCGTCGCAGGCGACCTTGATGGGTACGGCGAGCCCGATGCCCTCGGCGTCGCGGGCCTTGGCGGTGGCGATGCCGACCACCTGCTTGCTGCCGTTGATCACCGGCCCGCCGGAGTTGCCCGGGTTGATCGGGGCGTCGAACTGGATGGCCGGCCCGGAGCTTCCCGACGCGGAGCGCAGGGCGCTCACCACGCCTGTGGTGACGCTGTCCTCCAGGCCGAGCGGAGCGCCGACGACGACGATCTGCTGGCCGGACTTCACGGCGGCGGGGGCCGTGACGAGGCCCGTGAACTTGCCTGTGGTGCGCAGGTGGGCCACGTCGTTGGTCTTGTCGACCTTGACGATGGTCGCCGGGAAACGCTGGTCGGTGCGTTCCAGGAAGACCTGGCGGCCGCCGCCGTTCCAGATTGCCTCGACCACGTGGAAGTTGGTGAACAGGTTCGTCCCGCCCCCGGCGGCCGGCTTGCCGACCGCGAACGCGGTGCCGGTGAACTGGCCGGCCCGGACCCGGAACACGCTGGGCAGCACGGCACTGGCCACCGCCTCCGGGTTGAACGCGGCGCCTGCCTGCTTCTCCAGCGCCTCGGCGCGCTTCTCCAGGCCGTCGAGGCGGGTGCCGTCGCCGTCCTGGGCCTGGGCCAACCGTCGGTCGGTGTCGGCGAGCCGGTCGCCGAGGCGGTCGAGCTGGTACGCCTGCACCCCGGCCACCGCCGCCAGCGCGACGACGAGCAGCGTGGCGAGCACGGCCGGCCAGCGGCGACGCTTCCTCCCCGGAGCCGGCGGCGGCGCGGCAGCCGGCCAACCGGGCTGCGCCGGGTAACCGGGCTGCGCCGGGTAACCGGGCTGCGCCGGGTAACCGGGCTGCGCGGGGTGGCCGGGCTGCGCGGGGTAGCTCGGGGTGGCGAACGGTGGGGCGCTGGGCTGCGGGTACGCACCACCACTCGGCGGCGCCGGCGGGTTGCCCCACTGGCCGGCGGCGGGTGGGGCGGCCCAGCCGGTACGGGGGGTCGGCACGCTCACGCCGTCCGGGTCGGCACCCGCCGGTCGTCCGTCAGCCGAACCGAAGCCAGCCGTCATGATCGTCTTGCCCTTCCGTGGTCTCCCCGTGCCGCCATCGACCCGCGTGTCACGCGTTCCACGGCTCAGCGGCCCGATGGAACGTACCTGCGCGAACGGGCTTTGTCTCCCCCGATGTCCGGCATCGGAGAAGGACACCTTGTGGACACCTGACCGACACACGCCGGACCGGCTGCACCCGCCGGATCATCGCGCGCACTAGGGTTGACAGGTGACCGACGAACCACCCCTGCGCCGTCGGCCCGCCGAAGACCTTCCGGGAAACGTCCCCCAGGACCCGCCGTCGGCCCAGCCGCAGCCGGCGGGCGAGGGAACCGACCCGACCAACGGTGGGCCCGTTCCGCTGATCGCCCCGCGTGACGGCACCCCCGATCCGGTGGCCGCGCCGGCCGAGCTTGCCGAGGTCGTGGCCCGTTTCGCGGCCGGCACCGGCCCGGTCGCCCTGGACGCCGAACGGGCATCGGGGTATCGCTACAGCCAGCGCGCGTACCTGGTCCAGCTCCGCCGGGCCGGCTCCGGCACGGCGCTGATCGACCCGCTGCCGCTGCCCGACCTCAGCACGCTGGACGCGGCGATCGGCGACGCCGAGTGGGTGCTGCACGCGGCGAGCCAGGATCTGCCCTGCCTCGCCGAGGTGGGGTTGCGCCCGCGCCGTCTGTTCGACACGGAACTGGCCGCTCGGCTGGCTGGATTCGAGCGGGTCGGCCTGGCCGCGCTGACCGAGCAGCTGCTCGGTTTCACCCTGGAGAAGCACCATTCGGCGGCCGACTGGTCGAGCCGGCCGCTGCCGGAGTCGTGGTTGACGTACGCGGCGCTCGACGTGGAGCTGCTCACCGACCTGCGTGACGCGCTGGCCGCCGAGTTGGCCAGGCAGGGCAAGTCGGCGTGGGCCGCCGAGGAGTTCGCGGCGCTGGTGCGCACCGGCGCGCGTCCGCCCCGGGTCCGGGCGGAGCCGTGGCGGCGTACCTCGGGCATCCACCGCGTACGCGGGGCGCGGGCGCAGGCCCGGGTGCGCTCGATGTGGTACGCCCGGGACCAGATCGCGGCCCGACGGGACTCGGCGCCCGGTCGGGTGCTGCCCGACTCGGCGATCATCGCCGCCGCCGAGTTGGACCCGAAGGACGAGAAGACGCTGCTGACGCTTCCCGGTTTCGGCGGGCGGTCGGTGCGTCGGCTGGCCCGTACCTGGTTGGCCGCCCTCGACGACGCGCGGCAGCTGCCGGACGACGCGCTGCCGGTCACCCCGGCGGTCGAGGGTCCACCTCCGCCGCACCGGTGGGCCGAGCGGGATCCGGTGGCGGCCGGTCGGCTCGCCCGCTGCCGCGAGGTGGTGGTCCGCATCGCCACGCAGCACAACCTGCCTCCGGAAAACCTGATCACCCCGGACTCGGTCCGGCGGCTGGCGTGGACGCCGCCGGAGGAGCTCACCGAGGAAACGGTGGCGGAGACCCTGCGCGGTTTCAACGCCCGCGAGTGGCAGATCGATCTGCTCGTCACCGACCTGACCGAGGCCCTCTCCCCCACTCAGCCGCCTACCGTCCCCTGACGCCACTGTGGGGTGGGCCACAGCGGGGGGTCGGGACGGGGTTGGTTACTGGCGAGTAGCATTCGGGGGGAACCTGCCGTGGTCGATTAGGAGGCTCTAGTGCCCCGTGAAGTTCGGGATGTCGTCTTCGTCGACGGCGTCCGTACCCCGTTCGGCAAGGCGGGTGGCATGTACGCCAACACCCGCGCCGACGACCTGGTGATCCGCTGTATCCGTGAGCTGTTGCGTCGCAACCCGCAGCTGCCGCCGGAGCGGGTCGAGGAGGTCGCCGTCGCGGCCACCACCCAGATCGGCGACCAGGGCCTCACCATCGGCCGCACCGCGGCGCTGCTCTCCGGGCTGCCCAAGACCGTTCCCGGCTTCGCCATCGACCGGATGTGCGCCGGCGCGATGACCGCCGTGACCACGGTTGCCAGCGGCATCGCCATGGGCGCGTACGACGTCGCCATCGCCGGCGGTGTCGAGCACATGGGCCGTCACCCGATGGGTGAGGGCGTCGACCCCAACCCGCGCATCGTCGCGGAGAAGCTGGTCGACCCGTCCGCGCTGGTCATGGGCGCCACCGCGGAGAACCTGCACGACCTGGTCCCGCACATCACCAAGGAGCGCACCGACGCGTTCGCGCTCGCCTCGCAGCAGAAGACCGCGAAGGCGTACGCCAACGGCAAGCTCCAGGACGACCTGGTCCCGATGTCGATCCGCGACGCCGAGGGCGGCTGGGGTCTGGCCACTGTGGACGAGGCTCCCCGGGACACCTCGATGGAGAAGCTCGCCACCCTCAAGACCCCGTTCCGCCCGCACGGCAAGGTCACCGCGGGCAACGCGGCCGGCCTGAACGACGGCGCGACGGCGAGCCTGCTCGCCGACGAGGCCACCGCCCGCGAGCTGGGCCTGCCGATCGCCATGCGGCTGGTGTCGTTCGGTTTCGTCGGCGTGGAGCCCGAGGTGATGGGCGTCGGGCCGATCCCGTCGACGGAGAAGGCACTGCGCCTCGCCGGGCTCAGCATCGACGACATTGGCCTGTTCGAGCTGAACGAGGCATTCGCCGTGCAGGTGCTCGCCTTCCTCGACCACTTCGGCATCGCCGACGACGACCCGCGGGTCAACCCCTGGGGCGGCGCCATCGCCATCGGGCACCCCCTCGCCTCGTCGGGCGTGCGGCTGATGACCCAGCTGGCCCGCCAGTTCGCCGAGCACCCCGAGGTCCGCTACGGCGTGACCGCCATGTGCATCGGCATCGGCATGGGCGGCACCGTGATCTGGGAGAACCCGCACTGGGAGGGTGGCAACAAGTGAGCGCACTCGCCGCACCGAACGAGGTGGTCACCAGGGCGCTGCTGCGCCAGGTGAACGTGCCGGGGCTGGACCGACCCGCCGCCCTGATCACCCTGGACAACGGCTTCGACCACACCAAGCCGAACACCTTCGGCCCGGCCGGGCTGACCAGCCTGGACGAGGCGATCACCGCCGCGCTCGCCGCCGACCCGGCGTTCATCGCGGTCACCGGCAAGCCGTACATCTTCTGCGTGGGCGCGGACATCGTCGGGCTGCCGCAGCTCGCCGACCGCGAGCAGGCACTGGAGATCGGCCGGCTCGGTCACCGGGTGTTCGCCCGGCTCAAGGACAGCACCGTGCCCACGTTCGCGTTCGTCAACGGCGCGGCGATGGGCGGCGGCCTGGAGCTGGCGCTGCACTGCCACTACCGGACGCTCTCCGGCGGCGCGGCGGCTCTGGCCCTGCCCGAGGTCTCCCTCGGTCTGGTGCCCGGCTGGGGCGGCACCCAGCTGCTGCCGAACCTGATCGGCATCCCCGCCGCCACCCAGGTGATCATCCAGAACCCGCTGATGCAGAACAAGATGCTCAAGCCGAAGCAGGCCGCCGAGCTGGGCATCGCGGACGTGCTGCTGGAGCCGGCCGACTTCCTGGAGCGGTCGCTGGAGTGGGCCGCGGGTGTGGTGCGCGGCCAGGTCACCGTGACCCGGCCCGAGGTCGACAGGGACATGTGGGCGGGCGTGCTCTACTTCGCCCGGGAGACGCTGAACCAGCGGCTGCACGGCGCGGTTCCGGCCGCGTACCGGGCGCTGGACCTGCTGGAGACGGCGAAGGACGGCGACTTCGCCGCCGGCACCGCCGCCGAGGACGAGGCCCTCGCGGACCTGGTCTTCTCCGAGGAGCTGCGCAGCGGCCTGTACGCCTTCGACCTGGTGCAGCGGCGGGCCAAGCGGCCGGCCGGCGCACCGGACAAGGGCCTGGCCCGCACGATCACCAAGGTCGGCATCGTCGGCGCCGGCCTGATGGCCAGCCAGCTGGCGTTGCTGTTCGCCCGTCGCCTCCAGGTGCCGGTGGTGATGACCGACCTCGACCAGTCCCGCGTGGACAAGGGCGTCGGCTACGTGCACACCCAGATCGAGAAGGCCGTCACCAAGGGCCGGATGGACAAGAACACCGCCGCCAAGCTGTACGGCCTGGTCAGCGGCACTGTCGACAAGAGCGCCTTCGCGGACGCCGACTTCGTCATCGAGGCGGTCTTCGAGGACCTGGGCGTCAAGAAGCAGGTCTGGGCCGAGCTGGAGAAGATCGTCTCCCCGGAGGCCGTGCTCGCCACCAACACCAGCTCGCTCTCCATCACGGAGATGGCCGCGGAGCTGGAGCACCCGGAGCGGGTGGTCGGCTTCCACTTCTTCAACCCGGTGGCGGTGCTGCCGCTGCTGGAGATCGTCCGGGGCGAGCGGACCGACGACGCCACCCTGGCCACCGCGTTCGCCGTGGGCAAGCAGCTGAAGAAGTCGAGCGTGCTGGTCAAGGACGCCCCGGCGTTCGTGGTGAACCGGCTGCTCACCCGCTTCCTCGGGACCGTCTTCGCCGCTGTCGACGCGGGCACCCCGCTGGACGTGGCGAACAGCGCACTGGACCCGCTGGGCCTGCCGATGCGCCCGCTCGCCCTGCTCCAGCTGGTCGGACCGGCCGTGGCGTACCACGTGGGCGGCACCCTGCACGCGGCGTTCCCGGACCGGTTCGGCGTCAGCGAGAACCTCAAGCGGATCGCCGACTCGGGCCAGCCGATCGTTGTCGACGACCAGGTCAACGACGAGGTCGCGAAGCTGCTCGTGGTCGGCGACCAGCCGCTCACCGAGGAGCAGGTCCGCCAGAACGCGCTCGACGCGCTCGCGCAGGAGATCCGGCTGATGCTGGACGAGGGCGTGGTCGCCGAGGCGCAGGACATCGACCTGTGCATGATCCTCGGCGCGGGTTGGCCGTTCCACCTGGGCGGCGTCACGCCGTACCTTGACCGGACCGGCACGTCCGAGCGGGTCACCGGTAAGCGGTTCCTGCCGCGCGGGGCGGCGAGCCTGCCCGCCTGACCGTTCGTAGCTCCACCGTCGCGGTGGTCGGACCGTCCCTCGTGGACGGCCGGCCACCGCGACCCTTTTCGGCTCTCGTCGGGGACAACGCGCGAGGTCGTGGTCGGGTTAAGATCACCCGCTTTGCCACCCGAACCTGGAGCTGACCGAATGTCCCAGCCGCCGGCCACCCCCTACGGCCCGCCGAACGATTCCCCTTACTCCTCCTCCCAGCCGGGGGTGCCGCAGCAGCAGAGCCTCCCGGCTCCCCAGCCGGGGCAGCCGTACGGCGACCCGAGCGCCCCCGTCGGCCCGCCGCCGGCGAAGAAGTCGAAGGTCGGCAAGATCATCCTGATCGTGCTGGCCGTGGTGCTGGTGCTCTGCCTCGGCGGCGCCGCCATCACCTGGTTCGCGGTCAAGGACGAGGTCGGCGACGTCGTCGACGCCACCAAGACCCGGGTCGTCGCGCCGGCCACCCTCGCCGGCCGGGCGAAGAACACCGACCCGCAGCTGCAGGCTGTCGCCGACCAGATGGTCACCGACATGAAGTCCGAGGTGCAGAACGAGACGAGCACCGTCGGCGCGTTCTACGGCGACCCGGCCAAGCAGGACCTCATCATGATCACCGCGGTGTCCGGCGTGATGGCCGACCCGAAGAAGGAACTGGACGAGGCGGTGACCGGGCTCTCCAGCGAGCTGGCCGTGACAAACATGGCGCCGGTCGAGCCGGGCCCGCTCGGTGGTGAAGCGCGCTGCGGCGACGGCAAGGCCGAGGGCGTGCCGCTGGGCGTCTGCGTCTGGGCCGACCGGGGCAGCGTCGGCCTGGTGGTCGTGTACTTCAAGACCGCCGCGCAGGTGAAGGCCGAGTTCACCACGATCCGGGGCCAGATCGAACAGCGCTCCTGACCGGTGACGACCGGGGCCCCGTCCACCCTCGGGTGGCTGGGGCCCCGTGCCGTACGGCGACCGTCAGGCCACCGGGAAGTACGCGTTCAGCTTCTTGCGCAGGTGGGCCGCGTAGATGAAGCCCAGGCCCGGGTTGCCCCGGAAGGCGGCGGCCGCGCCGGTGCGGGCGTCCACCGTCACCGGCCGGGACAGCGCCGCGAACCGCAACCGCTGCTTCTCCTGCGCCCATGCCGCGGCGGCCGGCTCGATCTCGGTGCCCACCAGGGCGGGGAACACCGCCACCCCGTTCTGGAAGCCGCGCAGCTGCCCCTTGCGGGCCAGCACGTAGTCCATGGCCGAGGTGCTGAACGTTTCCAGGGAGGCGGCCGTGACCCGCGTAGCCGGCGCGGCGATGGTGAACAGGTGCAGCTTGGTGGCCATCCAGCGCATCTTGAAGTCGCCCCGGTAGCCGATCAGCACCGGCGTGCCACCCCAGTCCTCGATCCGGACCTCGCAGCCGTCGGCCCGCAGCCGCTCCCCGGTCGCGGTGAGATACGCCTGCACCGGCTCCGTCGCCGTCGTGTCCATCTGCCACACACCCTTCAGCCTGTTGTGGCCGCTCATCTAACAGCACCTGGCGCGCGTCCCGCCACCCCGTCGATCATGAGAACGACGGGGTGGCGGAGGCTAGGCGTCAGTCGTCGCCGCCCGCTCGGCCGCGCTGCGCAGCACGCAGAACTCGTTGCCCTCCGGGTCGGCGAGCACCACCCAGCCGGTGCCGTCCGGCTGGGTCTGGTCGTCGACGATCGTCGCGCCGATGCCGAGCAGGCGCTCGACCTCCTCGGCCCGGGTGCGGTCGGCGGGTTGCAGGTCCAGGTGCAGCCGGTTCTTCACCGTCTTGCCCTCGGGTACGGCGATGAACAGCACCTCCGGGCCCCCCGGCGGCAGGAGCATCGCCTCCGGGTCACCGGGAAAGTCGTCGGGCTGCCGGGGGCAGTCGAAGACCTGCGCCCAGAAACCGGCCAGTGCGTACGTGTCGGAACAGTCGATGCTGATGTTGTGGATCGTCGAACTCACAGATGGTCCTCCACAGTGGTGGTGTCGACACGCTCCCCGGCGCTGCGTACGACGCAGAACTCGTTGCCCTCCGGGTCGGCGAGCACCGCCCGACCCGTACCGTTCAGCCGGCGGCGGTCACCACCGGGGCGTCCGCCGACGGCAGGGTGACCGTCACCTCCAGTCCCCCTCCCTGCTGCGCGATCACCCGTACCGTGCCGCCGTGCGCCGTGCAGACCGCCCGGACGATGGAGAGCCCCAGGCCGGAGCCGCGGGCGCCGGTGCGTTCCCGGCCGCCGCGCCGGAACGGCTCGAACAGCCCCGGCACGTCGGCCTGGTCCACCTCGAAGCCCGTGTTGCCGACCACCAGCCAGGAGCGCTCGCCGTCGGTTCCGGTACGCACCCAGAGCCGGCCGTGCAGGTGGTTGTAGCGGACCGCGTTCTCGATGAGGTTGCCGGCCAGCCGGTCGAGCAGCCCCGGGTCGCCGACCACGGGCGCGGACTCCAGCGACGTCTGCACCCGCAGGCCGATCCGCTCCACCTCGCGGCGCATCGCCGACAACGCGTTGGCGGTGCCGGCGGCCAGGTCGCACTCGGTACGCCTGCCCAACTGCCGCCCGGCCTGCGCCTCGCTGCGCGCCAGCACCAGCAAGGCGTCCACCAGGCCGTTGGCCCGCTCGGACGCGTCGCGGACCACTGTGGCCATCCGGCGGTACTCGGCGGCGTCCGCGTCGTCGTCGCTGAGCGTCACGTCGATTTCGGTCCGCATCACGGCGAGCGGGGTCCGCAGCTCGTGCGAGGCGTTCGCCACGAACCGTTTCTGCGCCTCGAACGCCGACGCGATCCGGTCCAGCATGGCGTCGAACGTCTTGGCCAGCTCGGCCACCTCGTCGTCGGCGCCCGAGTAGCCGATCCGCTGGTCCAGCGTCGCCTCGCCGAGCCGTTGCGCGGTGGCGGTGACCTGGTGCAGCGGGCGCAGCGCCCGACCGGCCACCGCGTACGCCCCGGCCACCCCGACCACGCTGATCGCCAGGAGCGCGACGAGGCCCTTGGCCAGCAGCTCCCCGGAGGCGGAGTCGACCAGTTGCCGCTGCCACTGGGCCGCGTCCAGCGACCTGCCGTCGGAGAGCACCACTGTCGTGCCGGGCAGCAGCTCGTCGGTGGGTCGCAGCGCGTCGCGGACCAGCAGCCAGGCCAGCAGCACGAGGATCGCCCCCGCACCGATCAGCAGGACCCCGTTGAGCAGGGTCAGCCGCAGCCGCAGGGTGGGCCGCAGGGGGCGGCGGCTCACGCGTTCACCTCGGCCGTGCGGTAGCCCGCGCCGACCACCGTCTCGATCAGCGGCGGATCGCCGAGCTTCTTGCGCAGTGTCATCACGGTGACCCGGACGATTGTGGTGAACGGATCCGTGTTGGCGTCCCACACGCGTTCCAGCAGTTCCTCGCTGGAGACCACCGCCCCGCGCGCCTTGAGCAGTTCGCTGAGCACCCCGAACTCCTTGTTGGTGAGGTCGACCGGCACACCGGCGCGGGTCGCCACCCGGCGGGCCGGGTCGAGCACCAGGTCGGCCAGTTCGAGCACCGGCGGTGCCGCCGGGGTGGCCCGTCGGCCCAGCGCCTGGACCCGGGCGACCAGCTCGTCGAACGCGAACGGCTTGGGCAGGTAGTCGTCGGCCCCGAGCTGCAACCCCTCCACCCGGTCGGCGACGGTGCCGCTCGCGGTGAGCATCAGCACCCGGGTCAGCGCGCCGGAGGCGGCCAGGTCGGCGCAGATCTGGTCACCGTGCACGCCCGGCAGGTCGCGGTCCAGCACCACCACGTCGTACCTGGTGACGAACGCCGCCTCGTGGCCGGCGTCGCCGTCGTACGCCACGTCGACTGCCATCCCCCGCTTGCGCAACCCACGCGCGATCGCGTCGGCGAGGTTGCGCTCGTCCTCCACCACCAGTACCCGCATCCCCGGCCTCCTCGCTGCTGACCACCGACAACCTAGTGCCGGCCGGCAACAATCGTCTCTCGCCGTCCGCGCCGGCCGGCGTTGCGGACAAGCGCGGCGTACGCGATGCTGCCGAAACCGAACGACGGGACGGACGCGGCATGAGCAGCACGGCACCACCCACCCGGCGGGACATCGCCTACCGGGGCTTCCACCTCCCGGCGGACTCCGCGACCGGCGTCGTGGACGAGCGGGGCAGGTGGACGTCCCCGCCGGTGCCTGTCGGCTTCGCCGTCGCCGAGGTGGTGCCGTCGTGGACCGCCGACACCCCGGACGGCTGCTGGATCGAGGTCGAGCTGCGCGGCTGGCACGGCGACGCGCCCGCCACCGAGTGGTACCTGCTGGCCCGCTGGGCGGCCGACGACCTGACGGTACGACGCACCTCGATTCCCGGGCAGCGCGACGGCGACGCCGCTGTCGACACCGACACACTGGTCGTGACCGGTGCGATGGTCACCGGCTGGCAGGCGCGGGTGACCCTGTGCCGACCGGCCGGCAGCCCGACCGGCCCGGTGCTGCGCAGCATCGGCGCGGTCGCCACCGGCCCCGCGCTCCCCGGCCCGCCCGGCGCACCGGAGCCCACCTCGTCCGCTGCCCGTGGACGGGTGCTGGATGTGCCCCGCTACTCGCAGCGGCTGCACGCCGGCCAGTACCCGCAGTGGGGTGGGGGCGGCGACTCCTGGTGCAGCCCCACCTGCACCTCGATGGTGCTCGCCTACTGGGGTCTCGGGCCGACGGCGGAGCACTGCTCCTGGGTGCGGCCGCCCGGCCCACGGCCGGTGGTGGTGCACGCCGCCCGACACTGCTACGACCACGCGTACGCCGGCGCTGGCAACTGGCCGTTCAACACGGCGTACGCCGGCCTGCACGGGGTGGACGCGTTCGTCACCCGGCTGCGGTCGCTGGCCGAGGCGGAGGCGTTCGTCGCCGCAGGCATCCCCCTGATCGTCTCCGCGGCCTTCCGGGCCGACGAGGTGCCGGGGCTGGCCTACGACACCAAGGGACACCTGATGGTGCTTGTCGGCTTCACCGCCGACGGCGACCCGGTGCTCAACGACCCGTACGCGCCCGACGACGACGAGGTGCGCCGGACGGTGCACCGGCAGGCGTTCGAGGCGGTCTGGCAGCGTGGCAGCGGCGGTGTGGCGTACGTGCTGCGGCCCGCGTCGGTGCCGCTGCCCCCGCCACCCGCCCAGGCCAACTGGTGATCAGTCGGACCACCGGAACAGCTGGTAGGAGCCGTTCACCCGCTGGCAGAGCAGCCAACTGACGCTCGCCTGGCAGTTGCCGGCGGCCTCTGGCAGCACGTCCAGCGGTCGGGCCTCGCCGGCGCGGGCATCCAACCGCGTGACGTAGAGCCCACCGGCGGGATGCCGCCGCACGCCGATCAGTGGGTCGCCGAAGCCGGACTGGGCTAGCTCCCACCGGCCCAGCCCGGCCACCTCCCGGCCGGTCGTCGGGTCGAGCACGACGAGCTGCTCCAGTCGGGTGCCGGAGCTGTTCGCCGTGCTGGCCATCAACCGGCCGTCGTACGGGAAGACCCACGTCCAGCGGTCGCTGTTCCACCGCGGTTGGCCGGTGGCGGCGTCGACCGCCCGCAGCCCCACGCCACCGACGTGCAGGCACAGGACCGGGCCGCAGCCCAGGGCGAACTCCGCCCGGTCGGCCGGGATGCTCCACCGCCGGTCCAGCCGGTCGAGTCCGTACGCGGTGATGGTGGCCGGAGTCCCCGAGATGGTCACCAGCAGGTCGTCCACCACCTGCGTGACCCCCGGCCAGCCGCTGCCGGGTGGCCGGACGTCGGCGCGGGCCAGCACCGCGCCGGTGCCTGCGTCTCGGACCTCGACCGGGCCGTCCGCCTGCTTGAGCACCACCCGGTCCACCCCGCGCCCGCCGTACCGGAAGCTGACCTGCGCGTCCGTGGTCATCTGCCAGCGCACGGTGCCGCAGCAGGGATCGAGCGCCCGCAGACCGAACGGCTCGTCCCCGCCGCCGTCCTGCATCAGCACGGTGCCGTCGGCCAGCTCGACCGGGCTGCCCGGCTGCTGCCAGCGGTACGCGCCGGTGTCCCTGTCGAACGCCACGGACAGGGTGCCCTGCCCCGGCATGTTGCTCTCGTGGACGGTGGCCAGCAGCACCCCGCCCACCGACGAGACCCCCCAGGCCCGCCCCTGCACCGGTACCCGGGTCTGCCACAGCAACTCGCCGTCGGGCAGCCGGAACACGCGCAGCGTCCGCTGGGTGGGCTGCGCGGGGCTCGGGTCGAGGACCACGAACAGGTCGCCGGCGAGCAACGTCTCGGCCGCCAGCCCCGCCGGGATGTTCACCACGTCCCGCCGGGGCGGAACCCCTGCGGAGGCGAGGGTGGCCAGCAGGAGCAGCAGCACCAGTACGCACCGCAGCGGCCGGCCGACGGCCCGGGGTGGGCGGGGCAGCGGGCCGGGTTCCGAGCTGTGCCGCAGCTCGCCGAGGTCGATGAGCGGGCCGGTCACGACCGCAACCGCCACAGCGCGGTCGAGCCGTCGAGGCGCTGGCACAGCAGGGTCGGCAGGGACGCCTGGCAGTTGCCGACGACGTCCGGGAGCACGTCGACGATCCGGGACCGGCCGGCCGCCAGGTCCAGTTCGGCGACGACCAGACGCCCGTCGTCCAGCGGACGCACCCCCAGCAACGGGTCGTCGCGGCCCAGCGACGGCACCAGGTTCCACCGGCCCAGCTCGGCCCGCCCTCCTCCGGTAGCCGCGTCGCGTGCCGCGTACCGCTGGCCCGGCCCCGCCACCAGCAGCCGGCCGTCCCGGACGTCGGCCAGGGTGTCGCGTCCCGGGTCCGACCAGCGGACCGCACCGGTGGTCGGATCGATGACCTGGAGGCCGCCGGTCTGCTGCAACGCGCAGAGCAGGCCCGCGCAACCGACCACGTACGACACCAGCGGCACCTCGGCCGTCCACAGCGGATCGAGCCCGGGCAGACGGTGGCCGACCAGCCTGGTCGCGCCGGGCGGGACGAGCAGCAGCAGATCGTCGACGACCTGCACCCGCTGGTACGCCGACCGGTCACCGGTCAGTGTGTCGACGCTGCGCAGCAGGTCAGCGGTGCCGGCGTCGTACACCTGCACCTCGCCTGCCGGCTGCACGAGCACGAACCTGTCGACCCGGCCGTCGCGTACCTGGTAACCGGGGTTGCCGGGTGGCGGGATGGGCACCGACCAGAGCAGCCGGCCGCTGTCCGGGTCGACACGTCTCATCGCGCCCGGCTCGTCGGTCATGTCGTCGACCACCAGCAGCAGACCGCCGTCGGCAGTCGCCTGGGGAATCCCGGCGAGTCGCCAGCGCTGCGACCCCGTCTCCGGGTCGAAGGCGGTGGTCTCGAACACACCGTTCTGGGCGCTGGCCCCCACGGCCAGCACCAGCCCCTGCTCGACCCGCACACCGAGGTAGTCGCCGGCGCGGGGAAGGGGCGCCCGCCACCGCCGCGGCACGCCGCCACCCGGTGTCGGCGGGGCGTACGCGGTCAGGTACCGGTCCCCGGTGGGCGTCGGCGGGTCGACGACGAAGACGCCGTCCGCGGCGAGGTACGCCGCCGCGGCCCGCGCGCCCGGCACCGGGCTCACCGTCCGCTCGGGCGCCGGTGCCGCTGAGGCCAGCACGACAAGTGCCAGCAGCAGCACCGCGGCACAGCGCAGCGGACGACCTGCCGCGCGTGGTCGGCGGACCGGCCGCGGCGGGACGTCCTCGTCCCGGACCTCGCCCAGTTCGATGATCGACACCGACCGTCCCTCCGTCACCCGTCGTGGCTGGCCGGTGGCGCTTCCCGGCAAACCCGACCGTGGGCACACCGGCCCGGCAATCCGACGCGTCCTCGCCTGTACGATGGCGCGTCGTGGCTGTGCCGGTGGTAGACCCCTCGCTGAATCCCGTAACCGACGCCGACCCGGCCGAGGCCGAGGCGACACGGCGGCCTCGACGCCGACCCGCCCGCGCCGATCTCGTGGCCCTCGGAGCCTATGTGGTGCTGGGTGTGTTCGTCTGCCTCAACTACTGGGGTGACGTGACCGGTCGGGTGTCCTCGCACCTGCCCACCGACCACAGCTGGTTCGAGTGGCTGTTCGCGCACGGCGCGTACTCCGTGCGGCACCTCGAGAACCCGCTGTTCACGGCCCGGCAGAACGCCCCGGACGGGGTGAACATGATGGCCAACACCTCGCTGCTCGGGGTGACCCTGCCGCTGGCGCCGCTGACCATGCTGCTCGGCCCCCAGGTGATGTACGCGCTCTACCTGGGCGCGGCCCTCGCCGCCACCGCCGGCACCGCGTACTGGATGCTCTCCCGCCACCTGGTGCGCTCCCGGGCGGCGGCGTTCGTCGGCGGCGCGTTCCTCGGCTTCGCGCCGGGCATCATCCACCACGCCAACGGCCAGCCCAACTTCGTGTCCAACTTCCTGCTGCCCCTGATCGTGGTGCGGGTGCTGCGTCTCGGCGAGCCGGGCCGGTGGCGGCGCAACGGGTTGGTGCTCGGGGCGCTCGTCACGTACCAGATCTTCATCAACGAGGAGATGCTGCTGCTCACGGCGCTGGCCTGCCTGGTCGTCGTGCTGGCGTACGCCGTGCAGCGGCCGGCGGCCACGCGGGCCGTCGCCGGCACGTTCGTGGCCGGGCTGGGTGTGGCCGGCGGGCTGGCGCTGCTGCTCGCCGCGTACCCGATCTGGTTCCAGTTCAACGGCCCACAGTCCTACCGGGGCCTGCAGGGCGGCGTCTTCCACAACTGGGGCGAGGACCTGGTCGCGTTCGTCACCTTCGCCCGGGACACCTGGGCCGGCGAACCGGCCGTGGAGAAGACGATCGGGATGACCGAGCAGAACACCTGGTTCGGTTGGCCGCTGGTGCTGCTCTCGGTGGTGGCCCTGGTTCTGCTCGTGCGCCGGTCGCTGGCCGCCCGGATCGTCGCGGTGCTGATCGTGGTCTTCACGGTGGCCGCGATCGGGCCGGTGGTGCGCTTCAACGGCGTCGAGACCGATGTGCGCGGCCCG
Source organism: Micromonospora sp. NPDC000663 (assembly GCF_042898105.1). Lineage (NCBI taxonomy): Bacteria > Bacillati > Actinomycetota > Actinomycetes > Micromonosporales > Micromonosporaceae > Micromonospora > Micromonospora sp. NPDC000663. The sequence goes on along the minus strand of NZ_JBIAYR010000001.1, from coordinate 1,141,601 downwards.
TGGTCGTACGTGCCTGACGACCTGCCGCTGGTCGAGATGATGATGCCTACCCGGTTGACGTTGGTCGTCGCCGCCGCGGTGGGCGTACTGCTCGCGCTGACCTGGGACGCCGCGTCCCGGCAGGGACGTCCGGCCGAGGCACCGCGGGTGCCGGCCCAGCGCACGGGCGAACCGGCTGTCGCGGCGCGTCGGCGGTGGCTGCGCCCCGTGGGGTACGCGGCTGTCGCGCTCGCCGTGCTGCCGCTCCTCCCCCGGCCGCTGCCCGCCCAGCAGGTGGAGCCGCCGCCGCACTTCATCACCGCGGGCGGCTGGCGGCCGTACGTGCCGGCGGGCCGGACCCTGGTGCCGGTGCCGATCCCGAGCAACGTCCACGGCCTGCCCACGCTGCGCTGGAGCGCCCTGACCGGGCAGGAGTTCCCCGTCCCGGGTGGCTACTTCATCGGCCCCAACGAGCTGGGCGAGGGCGTCTTCGGGGCGCCGAACCGGCCGACCAGCAGCCTCATCTACTCCACCATGGACACGGACAGGGTCCCGGCGCTCACCGACGAGAACCGTCGCCAGGCCGTGGAGGACCTGCGCTTCTGGCGGGCGTCGGTGGTGGTGCTCGGTGCGCACCCGCGCGAGGCGGTGCTGCGTGAGCTGGTCACCGCGCTGATCGGGCCGCCGCAGCGGGTCGACGACGTCTGGGTCTGGGACGTCCGCCCGCTTGTGGGTTAGACGCTGCCCCGCACGTCCCACACCCATCCGCCGTCGACCGGGCGGCCCGGGCCGAGCAGGTCGTCGACGGTGCGGCGCAGCGGGTCGCCGTGGGTCGACGGGCCGAGCACCACGAGCGCGGCCCTCCAGTGCCGAAGGTCCTCCACGGCCCGCCGGCGGTCGGCGTCGGTGAGCACCGGCACCACTCCGGTCTCGGCCACCGCGCGCAGCAGCACCGACGTGGGCCGGTCGGGCGCGCCCCAGCGGGCCGTCGGGTCGTCGGGGCCGGCCGGCCCGATGAAGTAGCCGCCCGGCGCCGCGAAGGCGAGCCCGGTGCGGGCGGACCAGAGCATCACCGGGCTCCGCGCCGCGCCGGTGACCGGAGGTACGGCGACCACCGTCCGGCCGGGCGGCACCAGCGGACGCCACGCGCCGTCGGCGACGAACCCCGGCACCGGCGGGACCGGCACCACCCGGATCGGTGTCGGAGCCAGGGGCAGCAGCGCGGCGGCCACCGCCCCGGCCCAGAGCAGCCGCACCGGCAGTCCCGGCGCGGCCGACAGCCGGCGTGCCGCCCGGACCCGGTCCACCGAGAGTGCCACCAGCACCCCCAGCACCGGTACGCAGACCAGCGCGAACCGGGCCGGCACCGCGAGGTCGAGCAACGGCAGGCCGGCCACCAGCCGGTACGGCCCGGCGATCCCGGTGGCGGCGCCGTCCACCCGCAGCTCGGTGCCGAGCGACAGCAGGGCGAACACCAGGCCGCAGACGGCCAGCGCGCGGACCAGCGGCCGGCGCCACAACCAGATCACGATCACCACGGCGAGCACGAGCAGACCCGGGCCGAAGAACGAGTTCTCCTCGGTCGGGTTCGGCGAGAGCAGGCCGGGCAGCCAGTCGTCCCCGAGCACGGTCTGCCGGGCCGACGCGGTGAACGAGGCAGCGTCCAGTTGGAAGGCGTGGGCGGCGAAGGCCATCCCCGCGTAGTGCTGCGGGCCGCGGAACTGGAACCACAGCGGGTACGCCAGCAGCGCCGTCGCCACCACGGCCGCCACCGCGAGCCGCCCGATCAGGGCCGGCGCGTGCCGGCGGGCGGCCGGGCGGTCGGCGAGCGCCCAGCCCAGCGCGAGCACCCCGGCGGCGAGCGCCAGGAAGACCAGCACCTCCTCGCCGATGAAGGCCTGCCAGACGACAAGCAGTCCGAGGCCGACGCCGGACCGCCACACGGGCCCGTTCGCGGACCGGAACACCAGGGCGAGGATCGGGGGCACCAGGAACTGCGCGGCGATGTGCAGGTGCGCGCCCGCCTGGGCGATCATGCCGGGGGCGAACCCACAGATCAGCCCACCGACCGCCGCCGCCGACCTGGCGCTGACCAGCCGCCGGCGCAGCAGCGCGTACCAGGCCGTCGCGGTGGCGGCGAGGCAGCAGACGACCGCCACGCAGAACGACACCTGCGACCCGAACAGCAGCGTGACAGGGGTCAGCGGCACACCCAGGCCGAGCACCGACGTGTTCGCCATCAGGTTGACGCCGTCCGGCGCGTTCAACGCCGTGCTGTAGAGCGGGTTCTCCCCCTCGACGACGGCGTGCGCCGCGTGGGCCAGCATCCACTCGAAGAGGACCTGGTCGCCGGCCTGGTGGAACAGCCGCCACGGATGCCCCCACTGCCCGCTGGTCAGCAGGACGGCCAGGCACAGATAGCCGGTCACCACCACCGCGTCCGGGAGCCAGCTCGGCCGGGACCACCGCGCCGACGCCGGGGCAACCGTCGCGGGGGACGCCGTCCCGGTGACCATCAGACCGAGCGGTCGGTGAGCGTCCGGACGTCCCACACCCAGACGTCCAGCTCCTGGCGGCCGGGGCCGACCAGGTCCTCGACGGCACGTCGCAGCGGCTCGGCGTTCTGCTGGCGGACCGGCAGCACCAGGATGGCGGCCCGCCAGTGGCGCAGCTCGTCGGTGAAGCGGCGGCGCTGCCGGTCGTCGAGCTTCGGGGTACGGCCGGTGGTGGCGACCTCCTCCAGCAGTTGGCCCACGCCGCTGGGTCGGCCGCCGAACCGCCCCGGGTCGCCCGTGTTGCCGTTGCGCGGTGCGAGGAAGTAGCCGCCCGGGATCTTGAAGTCGAGGTTGGTGGCCGCCGCCCAGCGCATGCCGTGCGTGTTGCCCATGCTCGGCACCGGAATGGGCACCAGCGTCTGGTCCGGCCCCACGTACTCCCGCCACCTGTCGGCGGTGATGAAGTCGGGCACCGGCGGTCGGGACACCATCCGCAGCGGCATCGGCGCGACCGGCAGCAGCGCGAACGCCAGGCCGGCGGCGGTGAGCGTCCGTAGGGTGCGTCGGTCGGCCGGGCGCAGCTCCCACGCCCGCTCGACGGCGAGCGCGAGCAGCAGGCCGATCACCACGCTGGTGATCAGACCGAACCGGGTCGGTACGACAGCGTCCAGCAGCGGCAGGTGGACCAGCAACTGCCACGGGCCGGTGATCAGCTCCCGGTCCCACCAGGAGATCCGCTCGCCGAGGGAGAGCACGGCGAAGAACACGCCGGTGGCCGCGAGCGCCCGGACGACCAGGTCCCGGCGCAGCCACACCACGATGCCGATGGCGAGCAGCGACAGGCTCCAGCCGAAGAAGGCGTTCTCCTCCGAGTAGTTCGGCGCCAGGTTGATGTTGGCCCGCTGGTTGCCACCGAGGGTGGGCGAACCGGGCGCGAAGAAGGCGGCGATGTCGTTGCCGTAGTCCTGCACGGCGTCGCTGAGCCCGTGGTACGCCATCGGTCCGGCGAACTGCACGTACAGCGGGTACGCCAGCAGCGCCCCGGCCAGCAGCGCGCACACGGCCAACCCGGCGCCCAACGGCCGCCACGCCGCCGACCAGCGGGCCGGTTCCTGGACGAGCACGGCGATCAGGAACACGCCGCAGGCCAGGGCCGTGAAGAGCAGGATCTCCTCGTTGATGAACGCCTGGGCGGTGACCAGCAGGGCGAGCAGCGCGCCGTCGCGTACCGGCCGGGTCGACCGGGTCAGCACCAGCACCCGCCAGACGATGAACGGCAGCAGGAACTGGCTGATGATGTTCGGGTGCCAACTGGCGTGCGACAGCATCGCCGGGGAGAACCCGCAGAACCAGCCGCCGACCGCCGCCGCGAGCGGGTTGCGGACCAGGTGGCGGGAGAGCACGAGGTACCACGCCAGGGCGGTGCCGGCCAGACCGAGCGTCACCAGCACCACGAACGACACCGCCGGCCCGAAGAGCAGCGTCACAGGTACCATCGGGATGCCCAGCGCCAGCACCGCCGTGTTGGCCATCAGGTTGACGCCGTCGGGGTAGTTGAACTGTTCGGTGTAGAACGGGTACTCGCCGTGCAGCACCACACGGACCGAGTGGGCCAGGAAGAACTGCACCTGGGCCGGGTCACCGGTGTAGAGCGAGGCCACCCGGCCGGCCGGGTCCAGCCAGATCCGGCTGGTCACCCAGAGCGCGGCGAGCAGGAACAGGCCACCCACGGCGAGGTGCTGCCGTCGCCGCGTCCACCCGCGCCACCTGCCGCCGCCCGGCACCTCGGCGTCGGCCGGCAGGTCGGGTACGGCCTCCGGTGGGGTGTCGACGGGCGTCGTCGTCGGTGCGGCAGGGGAGTCGACGACGCCGACCGAGGCTTCGGCCGGTGCGGCGGACGTGGCGACGCGGCCTGCCGTTCTGGTGGCCGGAGTGCGGTAGCTCACCGTCTCGTCGAGGTCGTCGAGGCCGGCGGCCGCCTCCGGGTGCGGCGCGGACAGGGCGCGGGACTCGGCAGGCGTCACAGTCGGCGGAGTCTACCGGAGCGACGAAACAGCACGAAAACGCCTGCGGTGTCCACTGTGGTGGATGCGGCGGCCACCACCTGAGGCCCCGCGCCGGACATCTCGTACTATGGCGCTTTCCGACAGCGACGGCGAGGCGATCGGGGGCGGACCAGGTGACTCCAGGCCGTCGGCACGGCAGGGCCCTCACCGTCCTGCTGGGCGCAGTGCTGGCCGCGACGGCGTGCGGTCCGGTCGCCGACCGTCAACCGAAGGACCTGCGGGTCGGGTACGACAGCCTGGACGGCTCGCTGGCGGTGTGGCCGCCCCGTGGCGACCTGGCCGGCGACACGGGGGTGACGGCGGCGGTCACCGACGCGGTGCGGGACTGGCGCTCACCTGCCGACGACAGGGCGCACCTGCCCTCGTCCGGCATCCTCTTCTCCGGCCGGGTCGACGGCGCCCCGGTGGCCCTGGTGGCCGCCGACGTACCCGGCGAAAGCGCCTCCTGGCTGCTGCAACTCACAGGCGACGGCGACCGGTACGCCGTCACCCGCGCCTCCGAGTACACCGATCCCGGCTACCTGGTCTACTCCGACGTGCTGCCGGTGCAGACCGCCGGCGGCCGGCGCTACCTGGTGTCTGCCCGGGTGCAGACACTGCTCGGGCCACAGGGCCGGGCGCTGACCGTGGCCGACGGGCTCAGCGCGCCGGTCGACGTGCCGGCCTGCGCGGCGGTACCGGTGACCGCGACCCTGCGGGCCACCGAGTCGCTGCCCCGGGGACGGGCCGCCGACCGGCTGCTCGACCTGGGCACCGGCACCGTCGACCCGCGCTATCCGCTGGTCCGCGACGAGTCAGGTGCCGGCCGGCGTGCGCTCACCGGCCTGGACACCTGCGTGCTGGCCGGTGACCGTGGCCCGTTCGGCAGCATCCCCCGCCGCGTCGGCGACCGGGACGCGCCACGCTCGGTGCCGACGTCCTGGCCGATGGCGAAGCTGACCGTCCGCTCGCTCGGCGAGGTCGCCCTCGGCGGCGGCGAGGCCGCCGAGTTGCAGCAGCTGAGCTGGGACACCGACGCCGGCACGATGACCGCCGTGATCTACCGGCCGGCGGACGGGAGCGCGCCCGTGGTCTCGCCGGCCGACCGGGCCACCCCGTTGCAGACGTACCAGCTGCCGGTGCCGGGGCAGCCCCTGGTGGTGCTCAGCTGGCGGGCCACCCGGGACAGCTCGCTCTCCGTGCCTCCCGGAACGCCGCTGCTCGTCGAACGTCCCGGCCTGGTGGTCGTCCCCGAGCCCACCCGCTCGCAGACGTACAGCCTCGCCAACACCGACAAGACCCACTACCGCTCGGTAAGCCCCCGCTAACCCACCCACCCACCCACCCACCCACCCACCCCACGCCCGCGTCGATCTTGCACTTTCTGCTGGGACGGAGCGGGGCAGAAGTCGCGCATCGGCGACACAAAGTGCAAGATCGGCGCGACGAGGGGCGTCGGGACGAGGGGCGTGCGGGGCACGCCGGGACGGCGGGCACCCCCGCAAGGGGTACCCGCCGTCTGTGCGTCTGCTAGTTCTGCGCGGCCGCGTCGCTGGGGGTGAGGCGGTCCGGGGTGGCGTCCAGGCCGGAGATCCAGCCGGTGACGTCGCGGGCCACGTCCTGCGCCGTCAGGCCCAGGTCGGCGAGGATCTGCGCGCGGGTGCCGTGCGGGTGCCAGTCGGCCGGTACGCCCAGGTCCTTGAGCGGCACCCGGACGTCGGCGTCCCGCATCGCCTGGGCGAGCGCGTCGCCCACCCCGCCGACGCGGACGCCGTCCTCGACGCTGACCACGAGCCGGTGACGGGCGGCCAGGTCGACCAGTTCCGCCGGGACCGGACGCACCCAGCGCGGGTCGACGACCGTGACGCCGTAGCCCTGCTCGGCGACCCGGGCGGCCACCTCCATGCCCAGTTGGCCGAAGGAGCCGACGGCGACCAGCAGCACGTCGGTACGCGCCGACTCGGCCAGCACGTCGACCGGACCGACCCGGCGCAGGGCCGGCAGGTCAGCGGCGACGGTCCCGGTCGGGAAGCGCACCACTGTCGGGCCGTCGTCGACGGCCAACGCCTCGCGCAGCTCCTCGCGCAGCGTGGCGGCGTCCCGGGGCGCGGCGATCCGCAGACCGGGCACCACACCGAAGACCGACATGTCCCAGATGCCGTAGTGGCTCGGCCCGTCCGGGCCGGTGATACCCGCCCGGTCGAGCACGAAGGTCACCGGCAGCTTGTGCATCGCCACGTCCAGCAGGACCTGGTCGAAGGCGCGGTTGAGGAAGGTGGCGTAGACGGCTACCACCGGGTGCAGGCCGCCCAGCGCCAACCCGGCCGCCGAGGTGGCGGCGTGCTGCTCGGCGATGCCCACGTCGTACACCCGCTCGGGGTACTTGCGGGCCAGCTTCGCGATGCCTGTCGGCTCGGCCATGGCGGCGGTGATCCCGACCACGTCCGGCCGCTCGTCGGCGACGGCCAGCAGCTCGTCGGCGAAGACGTGCGTCCACTTCACCGCAGGAGCGGCCAGCAACGCGCCGGTCTCCACGTCGAAGGCGCCGCCGGGGCCGTGCAGGCAGTCCGCCTCGTCCTCCTCGGCCGGGCGGTAGCCGTAGCCCTTGCGGGTGACCGCGTGCACGATCACCGGGCCGCCGAAGTTCTTCGCCGCGCGCAGGGCCGCCTCGACGGCTGCCACGTCGTGCCCGTCGACCGGGCCGACGTACTTGATGCCGAGGTCCTCGAACATGGCCTGCGGGGCGACCGCGTCCTTGATGCCCTTCTTGACGGCGTGCAGCACCTCGTACATGGGCTTGCCGACCAGCGGGGTGGAGCCGAGGGCGTCCTTGACCGTGTCGAGGACCTTCTCGTAGCCCGGGTTGAGGCGCAGCGAGGAGAGGTGGTCGGCCAGACCGCCGATGGTCGGCGAGTACGACCGGCCGTTGTCGTTGACCACGATGACGAGCGAGTTGCCGGCGGTGGCGATGTTGTTGAGCGCCTCCCAGCACATGCCACCGGTGAGCGCGCCGTCGCCTACCACCGCCACGACGCTGCGCGCCTCGCCCCGCAGGGCGTACGCCTTGGCCAGGCCGTCGGCGTAGGAGAGCGCCGTGGAGGCGTGCGAATTCTCGATCAGGTCGTGCTCGCTCTCGGCCTGGCTGGGGTAGCCGGAGAGGCCACCGCGCTGGCGGAGCTTGTCGAAGCCGGCCTGACGCCCGGTGAGGATCTTGTGCACGTACGCCTGGTGGCCGGTGTCGAACAGGAGCCGGTCCCGGGGGGAGTCGAAGACGCGGTGCATGGCGAGCGTCAGCTCGACCACACCGAGGTTGGGCCCGACGTGCCCGCCGGTGCGGGAGACCTTCGCGATCAGGAAGTCCCGGATCTCCGCGGCGAGAACGTCCAACTCCTCGCCCGACATCCGCTTGACGTCCTGCGGACCGCGGACCGTCCCCAGCAGCCGGCCGTGGTTGGCCGTGTCCTCTTCAACGCTCATGACCGGAGAGTCTATCGGCCGTCCGGTACTCCGCAGCCCGACCCGAGCCGCCCGGGCCACGTCCGACGGCTGAGCGCCTGCTCAGGGACGGATCCGCAGCCGGCGCGGCGGGCCGGCCGGGGTGCCGGAGTACGCCGGACCGGCCGGCGTCCACGAGCCGAGCACCGCCGCGCGGGCGGCGCCGGTCACCGACGGGATCGAGCCGGGCAGGCCGTGCCAGGACAGCCAGCCCAGCAGCGCGAACGCGTACGCCTCCTTGGCCTGCGCGGGCACCCCCAGCTCGTCGGTGCCGCGCAGGCGCCACCTGTCGGCGCCCAGCGCGGCGAGCCGCCCCAGCAGGGTGGGATTGCGCACACCGCCGCCGGCAGCGATGACCTCCACCACACCATGCCTGTCGCACTCGGCGGCGACGACCCGCGCGGTCAGCTCGGTGAGGGTGGCCAGCAGGTCGTCCACCGGCACCGGCTCGCCGAGCGCGGCGAGGTGCCGGTCCAGGTAGCCGGCGTGGAACAGCTCCTTGCCGGTGGACTTGGGTGGGGCCGCCGCGTAGTACGGCTCGGCCAGCAGCGCGGCGAGCAGCCCCGGGTGCACCCGACCGGCCGCCGCCCGCGCGCCGTCGAGGTCACACGGCTGGTCGAGGAAGCGGCGGGCCGCCGCGTCCAGCAGGGCGTTCGCCGGGCCCACGTCGTACCCGAGCACCGGCGCCCCCGGCGCGACCACCGTGAGGTTCGCGATGCCGCCGAGGTTCAGCGCCGCGCGCGGCCCGGCGGCGGCGTCGAGCAGCAGCGCGTCGAAGGCCGGCACCAGCGGCGCGCCCTGCCCACCGGCAGCGATGTCCGCCGAGCGCAGGTCACTGAGCACCGGTACGCCGACCCGGGCGGCCACCCGCGCCACCGCGCCCAGTTGCAGGGTGCCCCGAACCGTGCCGTCGTCGACCCAGTGGAAGACCGTCTGGCCGGGCGAGACCACCGCGTCGACAGGCCCACCGGCCAGTTCCAGGCCGATGGCCGCCGCGTCGGCGAAGACCTCGCCGAGGCGGTTGTCGAGCCGGCAGACGGCCTCGATGGTGGTTGTCGCCGGCGGCAGCAGCGCGGCGATCTCGGCGCGCAGCTCCTCGTCGTAGTCCAGGCCGCGGTGCCCCAGTGGCCGCAGCCACAGGGTGTCCCCCTCGACGGCGAACTCCGCGGCGACGACGTCCACCCCGTCGTACGACGTGCCCGACATCAGGCCGACGACGCGCATCAGCGCCCGTTTGTCGGGAGCAGCAGCCCGACGCACTCGACGTGCTGCGTCATCGGGAACATGTCGAACCCGCGCAGCGCGGCCAGTCGCCAGCCCAGGCCGGCGAACGTGCGCACGTCCCGGGCGAAGGCGGCCGGGTCGCAGGCCACGTACGCGACCGCCCGCGGGCCGGCGGCGGCGAGCGCGCGCACGACCGGGGCGCCGGCGCCGGAGCGGGGTGGGTCGAGCACCACCACGTCGACCGGGCCGGTGATCCGTCGGCGGGCCAGCGCGGTCTCCACCCGGGCGGACACCACCTCGACGTGGGGCAGGTCGGCCAGGTTCCGCCGGGCGGCGGCGACGCCCTGCGGCGCGGCCTCCACCACTGTCACCCGGCCGCTCGCCCCGACCCGGGTGGCCAGCCCGGCGGCGAACAGCCCGGCCCCGCCGTACAGGTCCCAGGCGCGCTCGCCCGGTCGCGGGTCCAGTAGCTCCAGCACGGCCGTGGACAGCGTGTCGGCCGCCGCCGGGTGCACCTGCCAGAACGCGGACGCCTGCAGCGTCCAGTCCCGTCCGGCGGCCACCTCGCGCACCTCGGCCGGCCCGCGTACCGGGGTGGACACCCCGTCGTGGACCTCGGCGACGCTGACGTCCCCGCCGGTGCTGGCGACGGTCTCCACCGCGTCGGCGGCCGGCCAGCTCGCCCCGGTCGGCGTGAGCACCGGGAGCTGCTGGATGGCCGGGTGGGCGATCCGGCAGCGGTCGATCGGCACCACCTCGTGCGAGCGGTGCTTGAGCAGGCCGGCCCGGTCGGCGGCGTCCACCGCGTAGCGGACCCGCGAGCGCCAGCCCAGCAGCCCGCCGGGTAGCGCCTCGACCCGGACGCCGAGCCCGTCCAGCTCGTCGTCGCCCAACCCGCCGAGGCGGGTCAACTGCTCGCGCACCACCGCGGCCTTCCACGCCAGCTGGGCGTCCGGGGCGACGTGTTGCAGGTCGCAGCCGCCGCAGGCGCCCGGCTTCGCGTACGGGCAGGGCGGCTCCACCCGGTCCGGCGACGCGTCCAGCACGGTCACCGCGTCGGCCCGGACGAACCCCTTGTGCACCTCGGTGACCTCGGCGATCACCCGCTCCCCGGGCAGCGCGTGCCGGACGAAGACCACCTGCCCCTCCACCCGGGCCACGCAGTGCCCGCCGGGCGCGACGGCGTCCACCGTCAGTTCGACGCGTTCCGCCTCGGCCAGCCCGCGCTCCGGCGCCACGGGTGTCACGGCGTCGCCCAGCTCCGGCTCAGTCACGGCCGGCCCCGCCCCGGTCGACCGGACCGACGGCGCCGGAGACACCCTCACCGGGCGGCGCGGAGACCACCGGCGGCGCATCCGTGGCCCGCAGGCCCATCCGGGGGCCCCGCGCCGGGGTGTTTGACAGCGTGGCGTCCAACCGGTCCAGGTTCTTGCTCGCCGTCGAGGCGAGCTGCCACGGCACGCTTACCACCATCACCCCCGGTTCGAAGAGCAGGCGACCCTTGAGGCGCAGCGCGCTCTGGTTGTGCAGCAGGTTCTCCCACCAGCGGCCGACCACGTACTCCGGGATGAAGACCGTCACCACGTCCCGGGGCGACTTGCGGCGGGTGGAGGCGACGAAGTCCAGGATCGGCCGGGTGATCTCCCGGTACGGCGAGTCGATCACGGTGAGCGGGATGGCCATCTCCCGGCGCTCCCACTCGGCCTGCAGCGCCCGGGTGTCCTCCTCGTCCACGTTGACGGTCACTGCGGTGAGCGTGTCCGGCCGGGTGGCCCGGGCGTACGCGATGGCCCGCAGGGTCGGCTGGTGCAGCTTGCTGACCAGCACGATCGCGTGGTTGCGGGCGGGCAGCACGGCCCGGCCCTCGTCCGGTGGGGTCAGCTCGACGGCGATCCGGTCGTAGTGCCTGCGGATGGCGAGCATCAACAGGTAGATCACCGCCATCGCGGCGATCGCGATCCAGGCACCGAGCAGGAACTTGGTGACCAGGACGATCACCAGCACCGTTCCGGTAAGGCCCATGCCGAAGGTGTTGATGGCCCGGGAGCGGTGCATCCGCTGCCGTGCCTCGGGGTCCCGCTCGGTACGCAGCCGCCGGTTCCAGTGCCGGATCATGCCGGCCTGGGAGACGGTGAACGAGACGAAGACCCCGACGATGTAGAGCTGGATGAGTCGGGTCACCTCGGCCTGGAAGCCGACGATCAGCACGATCGCGAAAAGGGCGAGGAAGGTGATGCCGTTGGAGAAGGCCAGCCGGTCGCCACGGGTGTGGAACTGGCGGGGGAGATAACGGTCCTGGGCCAGGATCGAGCCGAGCACCGGGAAGCCGTTGAACGCGGTGTTCGCGGCCAGGAAGAGGATCAACGCGGTCATCCCGGCCACCACGTAGAGCAGGATCGAGCCGGAGCCGAAGACCGTCTCGCCGAGCTGGGTGGTGACCGTCTTCTGCACGTACCCGTCGGGGCCGGAGACGATCTGCAGGGCCGGGTCCTCGACGAACTGCAGGTGGGTCAGCCGGGCCAGCCAGATGATCCCGACCAGCAGGCTCACCGCGATCGCGCCCAGGAGCAGCAGCGTGGTGGCGGCGTTGCGGCTCTTCGGCGCCTTGAACGCCGGCACCCCGTTGGAGATCGCCTCGACGCCGGTGAGCGCGGCGGCGCCCGAGCTGAACGTCCGCAGCAGCAGGAAGATCAACGCGAAGCCGGTGACGCTGTGCTCGGCCTGGATCACCAGGTCGGCACTCGGCGCGCGAAGGTCGTCACCGAGCACGAACACCCGGAACAGCCCGGTGAGCAGCATCCCGCCCATGACGATAACGAAGCCGTAGGTGGGGATCGCGAACGCGGTGCCCGACTCGCGGAGCCCCCGCAGGTTGACGGCGGTCAGCAGGACCACAGCGATCACCGCGATGAGGACCTTGTGGGTGGCCACGAACGGCACCACGGAGCCCAGGTTGGCGACCCCGGAGGAGACCGACACCGCCACCGTGAGCACGTAGTCGACGAGCAGGGCGCTGGCCACGCCCACCCCGAACTTCGGCCCCAGGTTGACGGTGGCCACCTCGTAGTCACCCCCACCGGAGGGGTAGGCGTACACGTTCTGCCGGTAGCTGGCCACCACCGTCAGCATCACCACGACCACCGCGAGGGCGATCCACGGCGAGAACACGTACGCGGAGGCGCCGGCGATGGAGAGGGTCAGGAGGATCTCGTCGGGCGCGTACGCGACGCTGGACAGCGCGTCGGAGGCGAACACGGGCAGCGCGATGCGCTTAGGCAGGAGGGTGTGCTGCAGACGGTCGGACCGGAACGGTCGACCGAGGAGCAGCCGCTTCAGCAGCGAGGTGGGACTGGCCACGAACGCCAAGGGTACGACCACCACGGCCAGAGCGCGGGGGTGGGCGATCGTGACCGCCGGGCGCCACGGGGTACGGTCGGTCCCCGCCGCGCAGTGGGACGTGGCAGGCTGCATCGAGAGGCCACCGGCAGCGGGAGCGGTACGCACCTTTGGGAGGGACAGCGTGCACGTCGTGATCATGGGTTGTGGCCGGGTCGGGTCGACCCTCGCCCACAGCCTGGAGTCCCGGGGGCACTCGGTGGCGGTGATCGACCAGGACGCCGACGCCTTCCGCCGGCTCGGCCCCGACTTCGCCGGGATCACGGTGACCGGGGCGGGCTTCGACGGCGAGGTGCTGCGGCAGGCCGGCATCGAGCGGGCGGACGCCTTCGCGGCCGTCTCCAGCGGCGACAACTCCAACATCATCTCGGCGCGGCTGGCCCGCGAGACGTTCGGCGTGTCCCGGGTGGCCGCCCGGATCTACGACCAGCGCCGGGCCCAGGTGTACGAGCGCCTCGGCATCCCCACCGTGGCGACCGTGCGGTGGACCGCCGACCGGATGCTGCGGCACCTGGTGCCGGAGGGCAACGTGGAGATCTTCCGCGACCCCACGAGCACCGTGTCGATCGTCGAGGTCCCCGTGCACAAGGACTGGATCGGCCGGTCGGTGCGCGCGCTGGAGGAGGCGTCCGGGGCGCGCGTGGCCTACCTGATCCGCTTCGGCATCGGCACGCTCCCCACCGCCTCCACCGTCGTGCAGGAGGGCGACCAGGTGTTCATGCTGGTCAGTGACGACATCGTGGCGACTGTCACGTCGGTGGCGGCGACGCCGCCGGAAGGGGGGCACTGAGCCATGCGGGTCGCCATCGCGGGCGCGGGCAACGTGGGCCGCTCCATCGCCCAGGAGCTGATCGACAACGGCCACCAGGTGATGCTCATCGAGCGCCAGCCGAAGATGCTGCGCCCCGAGCGGGTGCCGGCCGCCGAGTGGGTGCTCGCCGACGCGTGCGAGGTGGCCAGCCTGGAGGAGGCAAACGTCGCCGGGTGTGACGTGGTGGTCGCGGCCACCGGCGACGACAAGACCAACCTGGTGCTGTCGCTGTTGGCCAAGACCGAGTTCGCGGTGCCGCGCGTGGTGGCCCGGGTCAACCGGGCCGAGAACGAGTGGCTCTTCACCGAGCAGTGGGGCGTGGACGTCGCGGTGAGCAAGCCGCGCGTGATGGCCGCGCTGGTCGAGGAGGCGGTCACCGTCGGCGACCTGGTCCGGCTCATGACCTTCCGGCAGGGCGAGGCCAACCTGGTCGAGATCACCCTGCCGCCGACCGCGCCCTACGTCGGCCAGCCCATCCACGCCGTCCCGTTGCCCCGCGACTCCGCGCTGGTGGCGATCCTGCGCGGCAAGCGGGTCCTGGTGCCCAGCCCGGACGACCCGATCGAGGCCGGCGACGAGCTGATCTTCGTCTGCACCGCCGAGGTGGAGGACGACGTCCGCGCGGTGATCCTCGGCCCGGACAGCGTGGAACGGACCCGCGGCTCGCGCTGACCGCGCCGCTGAGGGTCGCCTGGAACGCTCAGGCGCCGGGCAGCGGGGTGGGCTGCGGCTCCCGGGTGACCCGGCGCACCGTCCAGACGGTGATCAGCAGCAGCAGCGCGTACGGCGGGTAGCCCAGGGCCAACCGGGCCACGCCCAGCGCGGTGTCCTGGTGGGCCAGGTAGAGGCCGGCCTGCACGCCGACCTTGGCCAGCCAGACCACGCCCCAGAGCACCGTCAGCTGGGTGAAGGTGCGCACCAGCTTCGGGTCGGCCCGCCACTCCGAGCGGCCCTTGGCGACCAGCACCGACCAGATCCAGCCGACAAGCGGCTGCCGGATGGCCGCCGAGATCAGCAGCGCCACGCCGTAGCCGATGCCGTAGAGGATGCCCGGCAGGTAGAAGTCCCGTTCGTCGCCCGTACGCCAGGCGATGGCCGCGCCGACACCGACGCCGAAGAGCCCGTTGATCGCGTGCCGGATCGGCCGACGCTGCGCCAGCCGCAGCCCGGCGATCAGCACCGCCACCGTCACCGAGGCGATCACGGCGGGCCGCAGCTCGCCGATGATGTTGGCCAGGACGAAGACCACCACCGGGATGCTGGACTCCACCAGCCCCCGCCACCCGCCGAGCTGGTCGGCCATCTGCTCGGCGATCGTCGGCAGGCGCTCGTCGTCCTCGGAGCCGGTGTCCGGCTGCGCCGCCCGGTCCTGTCCCGTGGTCATCGCCGGCCTTCCGTCCGCAGTGCCGTCACTTGGGCGCGTCCAGCTCGTAGTACGGGTTGTAGATGACCTTGCGGTCGTCGCGCACCGCCACCCGGCCGCGGGCGGTCAGGTGCCGCCCCGGCTCGATCCCGGCGATGTGCCGTCGGCCCAGCCAGACCAGGGTGACGACATCACTGCCGTCGTACAGGTCGGCCTCGAGCGTCGGCAGGTTGGTCCGCGGGGTGTAGACCACGGTGCGCAGCCGACCGGCGACCGACACCACCTGACCCCGGGAGCACATCTGGGCCGGGATGCCGCCGCACTCGGCGCTCTCCCGACGCAGCTCCTGCGCGTCGATCTCGGCCTCGCTGGCGGTGAACCGCTGCAGGAGCCGCCGCAGCGACACCCTGCCCTCGTCGGTCATCATGACCTCCGCGTCACCCTCTCCACGCTCACCGGTCTCGACCGGCCCCGGCGGCGCCGGAACCGTGCCGCCAGCGTACGCCGACGGGGCGGGTTCCGGCGGGCCGTGCGCGTCGGTCAGACCTGGCGCGGCTCGGCGACGGCGGAGCCGCTCTCGGCGCCGGCCTGGTCGGCGATCTCCCGGGGCAGCCGCAGCGGCAGCGGCTCGCGGACCGGCTTCGCCTCCTGGCCCCGGTCGACCACCAGGCCCTCCAGGCACTCGGCCAGCGGACCGGCGGCGGCCGGGTCGGTCGCGACCGGACCCTGGAAGACACCGCGGACCATCCAGCGCGGCCCGTCGACACCGACGAACCGCAGGTTCGTCGGACCGTCCGGGGTCCGTACCTGGGCGTGCAGTTCGGGGCCGTACTCGCCCTCGACTTCCTGCGCGGCGGCACCGTCGCGCAGCAACGACTGGCGGATCTCCTCGCGCACCTCGTCCCAGATCCCCTCGGACCGGGGGGCGGCGAAGACGCCGAGCTGCAACGCGTTGTCCCCGTGCACGAGCACCACCTGCTGGACCACGCCCTGCGGGTCGGCCTGCACCCGCACCTCCACCTCGGCGATCGCCGGGATGTGCAGGCTGCCCAGGTCGAGCCGCTGCACGTCGTCGTCGACCTCGGAGATGTCGTACGGGCCGCGCACCAGCGCCGACGCCTCGGCACCCTGGTCGAGGACCTCGGTGGTCCGCTCGTCGCGGGTGCGCCGCTCGGCACCTGCCCGCTTTCGGGAGAAGATCACTGCGCCCACCCTCCGCTGTTCACACTCACCCTGCCACCTCTTCCGTCCGCCCGCGTCCCGGCTCGTCCGGCCGCTGCTCGACCCGACCCTGACCCGCCGGCGTCGGCACCAGCCCGGCGTGTCCGCCGGTGGAGCCGTGCCCACCGGTTCCCCGTCGGGACCCGGGCAGCTCGGCCACCGGCTCGAACCGGGCCCGCGCGACCCGCTGCACCACGAGCTGGGCGATCCGGTCGCCGCGGGAGATCTTCGCCGGTGTGTCCCGATCATGGTTGATCAGGTTGACCAGGATCTCACCCCGGTAGCCGGCGTCGACCGTACCGGGCGCGTTGAGCACGGTCACGCCGAGCCTCGCCGCCAGGCCGGAGCGGGGGTGGACCAGACCCACGTACCCCTCCGGCAACGCGATGGCGACGCCGGTGGGCACCAGGGCGCGGCCGCCGGGCGGCAACTCCACGTCCGTGGCCGCCACCAGGTCGGCGCCGGCGTCGCCGGGATGGGCGTACGTGGGCAGCGGCAGCTCACCGTCGAGCTGCCGCACGGGCACGGGTACGACGTCGGTCACGGGTCCCCTCTTCTGTCCGGTTCACGGGGTGACCCTGCCATCCTGCCGGTTGGCCGGCCCGTCGTGCGCCGTACCCTCGCAGGAGTGAGCATGTCGCCCTCCCCGTCCGCCGGTCAGTCGCCCGCGACGGCCCGCCCGGCGTACGCCGAACGGCTGGACCTGCCCTGGTGGCTGTGGCTGGCGGGGCTGGTGGCCGCCGCGCTGCTGGCCGTCGAGATCTGGATGGGCGCCTCCGGCGTCCGCGCCTGGCTGCCGTTCGCGGTGCTGCTGCCGGCGACTGCCGCCGGGCTGTGGTGGCTGGGTCGGATCCGGGTCGCGGTCGTGGACGCCGAACTGCGGGTGGACGACGCCCGACTGCCGGTACGGTTCGTGGCCGACGTCGTCCCGTTGGACGCCGCCGGCCGCCGTGAGGTGCTGGGGGTGGGCGCGGATCCGCTCGCCTTCGTGGTGCAGCGGCCGTGGATCGGCGGCGCCGTGCAGGTGGTGCTCGACGATCCGGCCGACCCGACGCCCTTCTGGGTGGTGAGCACCAGGCGCCCGGTCGAGCTGGCCGAGGCGGTGCTGGCCGCCCGTGACGCGCTGCGGCTCGCCGACCGGTCGGCCGGCGAGCCGAGCTGATCCGACGTCGACGACCCGCTCAGGTGCCGGTGGGCGGCCCGGGCAGCTCCGGCGGTGGCGCCGGTCGGGCGATGCCACGGCGGCGCAGGTCCACCTGAAGCTGCTCGGCCATCTGCTGGGTGGCCCGACGGTTCAGGAAGCTGGCCACCGCCGCGCCGGTGAGGAACGGCCCGAGCGTGGTGAGGTTCCGGCCGAAGCGCCGCAGCAGCATGTCCCGCAGCTCCTTGCGGGCGGCGGTGCCGAGCACCGCGCCCACCCCGACACCGGGCACCATCGGGTTGACGCCGCGCTGGGTGGCCCACGAGTGCACAAGGGTGACCGCCCGTTGGCTGCCGGTGCTCGGCAGCTCCACGCCGTGGATCTCGTGCAGCTCGCCTACCAGCTTCAGCTCCACCGCCACCACGGCGACGGTCTCGGCGGCGAGCAGCACCGGTGCGGAGAGCAAAGTCGGTGCCACCGTCCACTCGACGGCGGCGACTCCCCCACCGGCCGCGCCGATCGCCGCGGTGGTCCGCGACGCGTTACGGATCAGGCGCTCGGCCAGGGCGGTGTCGTCCAGCCCCGGAAAGTGCGCGCGCAGCGTGGCCAGATCCCGTACCGGCACGTGCGGGGCGATCTCGGCGACGGTGTCGACCATCCACCGTACGGCGGAGCGCGGCTTGAACAGGTCGGAGATCCCCCGGGCGCGGGCCTGCCCGACCATGCGTGTCAGCAGTTGACGGCGTCGGGCCGGCTCGATGTCGTCCGCGGTCAACGCGGCAACGGTGGCGCCGAGGTCGTCGGCACCACCGTCGGTGGTCTCGCCTCGATCGCTCATGGGTCGGACCTCCCGGTGCTGTGGGCTACCCGTTACGAGTCAAGCAGGTACCCACCGGAGACGCACTGCTACACCGGGAGCGGCGGCCCCGATCAGGAGGCCGCCGCTGGTGTCATGCGTGTCAGACGCACTCGCGGCAGATCAGCTCGCCGTTGCGCTCGACAGCCAGCTGGCTGCGGTGATGTACCAGGAAGCAGCGGGCGCACCGGAACTCGTCCTGCTGCATCGGTAGCACCTTGACCGTGAGCTCCTCGTCGGCCAGGTCGGCGCCGGGCAGCTCGAAGCTCTCGGCCACCTCGGCCTCGTCAACGTCCACCGCGCCCGACTGTGAGTCGACCCGCCGTGCCTTGAGCTCTTCCAGGCTGTCCTCGCCGAGGTCGACCTCGTCGCGACGCGGGGCGTCGTAGTCGGTGGCCATCGGTTTCACTCTCCCATATCGATGTTGTCGCTTCCCGGTTGTAACGCCGGACGACGCTGTTTCGGTTCCGCTGGCCGGCCACCACTTGTGTCGGGCACCCGACCCGGGGACCGAACGGGTGGGGAACGCTGGGGCGACTCCCCTGCGAGCGCGGAACCTTACCCCCCCTTGGGCGAGGCATGTATACCGCCCTTGCGGCTGAGATGTACGCCCCAGCACGCGAAGTTGTTCCCAATGTGACTCAGGCGACACGAAGATAGGGGTAGTAGTACCCGGTTCGCGGTCGCCGCGCCGGCATGTCGGACTGTTTCCACGCGACGGCCGGACAACCGTTAACCTCAGCGGCGTATTCGACGGCCGGCGGTCAGAGATCGTTGCCACCCACCTGACGTCCCGGGGAGTGCCCTGATGAGTTTCGCGCGAGTTCGAGCACTCGTCGTCGTCGGTCTGCTGGCGGTCATCGCCCTGGTCTTCGTCGTCATGGCCGTGGTCCGCGACAGCCAGGGCAAGGCGGGCACCGCCGCGGGCTGCCCCGAGGGCTGGCCCCTGGCCGACCTGACCCTGCGCGAGCGCAAGGACGTGAAGATCAACGTCTACAACGCCACGAACCAGCCCGGCCTGGCCCGCACGGTCGCCGACGAGTTCAGCAACCGGCAGTTCCAGGTCAAGAAGACCGCGAACGAGAAGAAGCAGGTCGACGGCATCGCGGTGCTGCGGTACGGCCCGAAGGGCGTCGGCTCGGCGCACCTGCTGCAGGCGTACTTCCTCAACAACGCCGACCCGGGCTACGACGAGAAGCGCACCGACGACACGGTGGACGTCGTACTCGGCAACGGCTTCCAGCAGTTGGCCACCACCACCGAGGTCAACCAGTCGCTCGGCGATTCCGGGGCGCCGGAGGCGCCCAAGGGCACCTGCCCGATGCCGGTCAAGAAGTAGTCGGGCGGCCCGCGGCGTCTCAGGGGCCGCCGGCGGCGTCCAGGTCGTCCAGGCGGTCGTGCAGCGGCGCGAAGAGGGCCTCCGGCGCCGCGATGACCAGGTCCGGGCCGGCCGGCAGCCCGCGCAGGCCGGCCACCCGCAGCCCCGCCTCGCTCGCCACCAACCCGCCGGCGGCCTGGTCCCAGGCCGCCAGACCCTTCTCGAAGTACGCGTCCACCCGCCCCTCGGCGGCCAGGCAGAGGTCCAGGGCGGCGGCGCCGAGGCGCCTGATGTCCCGCACGTGCGCGATCAGTCCGGCGACCACCCGGGCCTGGTGCGAGCGGCGCGCGGCGTCGTAGCCGAAGCCGGTGGCGACGAGCGCCTGCCCGAGGTCGGTCTCCGTCGAGCACCGCAACCGCTGCCCTGCCCGCCAGGCGCCGCCGCCGAGGGTGGCCGTCCACTCCTCGCCGGTGAACACGTTGCGGACCACCCCGGCGACGACCACCCCGTCGACCTCGGCGGCCAGCGAGACGGCGCTGTGCGCCAGCCCGTACAGGTAGTTGACCGTGCCGTCGATCGGGTCGACGATCCACCGCACCCCGCTGCCCGTCGCGCCGGGGGCACCGGCGCCGGGCTCCTCGCCGTACTCCTCGCCGAGCACCGAGTCGTTGGGGCGGATCGTGGCCAGGGCGTCCAGGACCTGCCGCTCGACGGCCCGGTCGGCGGCGGTGACCACGTCGGTGATCGTGGACTTGGTCGCGGCGACCTCGACCCCCGCGGCCCGCATCCGGTACGCGGTGTCCGCCGCCTCCCGGGCCACGTCCATCGCGATCGTGAGCAGCTCCTGCGGCGTCGGCGTCGAGCCGGTCATGGTTCGTCCCTTTCCACACGCGGCGCCCTGCGGCCCCACCATGATCCATCGTCGCGGCGACGAAACGACGCCGGCCAGTGTCGGGTCTGACCGGCATGTCCGCTTTGTATTGGTAATGTGCGCTAAGTGCCCAGCTCCCCGGCCCGCCCACGGCAACCATCGCTGGTCAACCGTCAGCCGGCGACGACGGTCGAGCCCTCAGCCCGTACGCGAGTATCATCCTTACAAAGTCCACATCAGCGCCGAATCGGCGGTCTCACCGCCGTTACGCAGTGCGGCGCAGGATGATCCCCGCAGTCGGCGTTACAATTCACCCCTGCCCACGCGCCACGGACCGCCGACCACCGGCCGGCCCGGGACACGGGGGCCCCTCAACCACATCGCCCGGCCTGGTTGACCCATGCTGTGCCGGACGACCCGGCCGTGCCCGCTCTTCGCCTCCGGAAGGTCATTCGTGACAGAACCCCGCCAGACCGGCGCCGACGTTCGCTCGCTCACCGACACCCTGATCGCCCACGCGCAGAGCGCCGGTGGTCAGCTCACGTCGGCCCAGCTCGCGCGCACCGTCGAGTCCGCCGAGGTGACTCCGGCCCAGGCCAAGAAGATCCTGCGGGCGCTCTCCGAGGCGGGAGTGACCGTGGTGGTGGACGGCTCGGCGAGCACCCGCCGCCGGGTCGCCGCGGCCCGGTCCACGACGCCGGCGTCCCGGGCCACCACCGCCAAGACCACCAAGAAGGCCGCCGCCCCCGCCCCGAAGCAGGCGCCCGCCTCCGACGAGGCGCCGGCGACGCCCGCCCCGCGCAAGGTCGCCCCCCGCAAGGCCGCCGGCAGCACCGCCGACGTGGCTGCCGCCGCCGCGCCGGCGAAGGCAACCAAGTCGACCAGGGCCACCAAGGCGACGGTCGCCGCGGCAGCCGGCGCCAAGCCGGCCAAGGCCGCCGGCAAGACCAAGGGCGAGGGCGCCGACGGCGAAATCGACCCCGAGGAGCTCGCCGCCACGATCGAGGACGTCGTCGTCGAGGAGCCGGCCGAGCTGGCCCAGGCCGCCGAGACCGACGCCGCCGCCTCCGCCACCGACAACGACTTCGAGTGGGACGACGAGGAGTCCGAGGCGCTCAAGCAGGCCCGGCGCGACGCCGAGCTGACCGCCTCCGCCGACTCGGTCCGCGCGTACCTGAAGCAGATCGGCAAGGTCCCCCTGCTCAACGCCGAGCAGGAGGTGGAGCTGGCCAAGCGCATCGAGGCCGGGCTCTACGCCGCGGAGCGGCTGCGCGCGGCCGACGAGGGCGAGGAGAAGCTCACCCGTGAGATGGTCCGCGACCTCGGCTGGATCTCCCGCGACGGCGAACGCGCCAAGAACCACCTGCTGGAGGCCAACCTCCGCCTCGTCGTCTCCCTCGCGAAGCGGTACACGGGTCGCGGCATGGCCTTCCTCGACCTCATCCAGGAGGGAAACCTCGGCCTGATCCGGGCCGTGGAGAAGTTCGACTACACCAAGGGCTACAAGTTCTCCACGTACGCCACCTGGTGGATCCGGCAGGCGATCACCCGCGCCATGGCCGACCAGGCCCGCACCATCCGCATCCCGGTGCACATGGTCGAGGTCATCAACAAGCTGGGCCGCATACAGCGCGAGCTGCTCCAGGACCTGGGCCGCGAGCCCACGCCGGAGGAGCTGGCCAAGGAGATGGACATCACACCGGAGAAGGTGCTGGAGATCCAGCAGTACGCCCGGGAGCCCATCTCACTGGACCAGACCATCGGCGACGAGGGCGACAGCCAGCTCGGTGACTTCATCGAGGACTCCGAGGCAGTGGTCGCGGTCGACGCCGTCTCCTTCTCGCTCCTGCAGGACCAGCTCCAGCAGGTCCTGCAGACGCTCTCCGAGCGTGAGGCGGGTGTCGTACGCCTGCGGTTCGGCCTGACCGACGGCCAGCCGCGGACGCTCGACGAGATCGGCCAGGTCTACGGGGTGACCCGGGAGCGGATCCGGCAGATCGAGTCCAAGACGATGTCCAAGCTGCGGCACCCGTCGCGTTCGCAGGTCCTGCGGGATTACCTGGACTGACCGGGTTTCGTCAACCGAACGTGTCGTTTTGACCACCTGGTGTGCAACACCAGATGGTGATCGTCCGGATGCACGAATGTGATCGTTGACGTGGCACCCTGGGTGCACGGCACACTGTCCCTGCCATGTGTGACCTCGGTCCCCCGCGGGCACACAGGGAAGGCAAGGCCCGTCAAGGGTGTTGCACGATAGGTGAGCAACGACCGAAGAGATTGTTCATCGGTGACGACCAGAGGAGGAAGGCGATGACCCCGACCCTCACGCCGCCGCCCGAGACGGTGGCGCCCCCAGCCGCCGATGAACGGTGCGACCGCTGCAATGCTGCCGGGAAGCTCCGGATCACTCTGGCGGGTGGGAGCGAGCTGGTGTTCTGTGGGCACCACGCGAACAAGTACGCGGAGGATCTCGTGAAGATCACCGAGCGGTTCGCAACGGAGCCCGATTTCAGCTGGCGTGGCGCCGAGTTGATGGCGAACTAGATCCGCAAACCGACATAGCCGGCCGGAGGTACCCCGAGGGTGCCTCCGGCCGGCTTTTTCGCTGTCTCGCGCCCCGATCGTCCCGCACGCCGCACCTCTGGTCAGGCCGCACGCCGCACCGCCTGAGGTTCGCCAAGATCTGCACAACTTCAGGGATGTTGCTGCCTCAGACGCCGGGGAGGCAGCAACATCCCTGAAACTGTGTGGATCGCCGCGCCTCGCGCTCGAACCGCGGAAGTAGTGGCCTCAGCGACACGTGGACACCACTACAACCGCCGGTGCCGGTGGGTGGTGAGGTCAGAGGGTTTGTACGGTGGCGATGCGTTCTTCGAGTTGCTCGATGGTGGCCTGGGCGCTGGGCGGCCCGCCGCAGAGCCGGCGCAACTCGGCGTGGATCTTGCCGTGGGGCTGGCCCGTGCGGTGGTGGCGGGCGGCCACGAGGGCGTTCAGTTGGCGCCGGAGCGCCACACGACGCTGGGCGGCACTCATTGCCGGAGGCGCTGCGGCGGGCGCAGCGGCCGGCTGAGCGGCCCCATCGGCGGTCCGGCGGCGTTGGGCGGCGAGTTGGGCGGCCTGCCGCTTGGCCAGCAGCAGGGACACCTGGTCGGCGGTGAGCAGGCCGGGCAGGCCGAGGTACTCCTCCTCCTCGGGGGTGCCGGCCTGGGCGGCGGTGCCGAACGACGCGCCGTCGAAGATCACCTGGTCCAGCTCGGCGGTCGCCGAGAGAGCGGCGAAACGCTTCTCCAACTCCCCGCTGGCCTGGTCGTCGCGCTGTGCCCGTTCCAGCAGGTCGTCGTCGAGGCCGTCGGAATCCTTGGGTTTGCCGAGCACGTGGTCCCGCTCGGTCTCCATCTCGCTGGCCAGGCCGAGCAGGTGCGGCACGCTGGGCAGGAAGACCGACGCGGTCTCCCCGGGGCGTCGGGCCCGCACGAACCGGCCGATCGCCTGCGCGAAGTAGAGCGGGGTGCTGGCGCTTGTGGCGTAGACCCCGACCGCGAGGCGGGGGATGTCGACCCCTTCGGACACCATCCGCACCGCGACCAGCCACCGCTGGTCGGACGCCGCGAACGTCGCGATCCGCGCGGACGCGCCCTGGTCGTCGGAGAGCACCACGGCGGCCTTCTCGCCGGTCACCTGCTCGATCAGCTTGGCGTACGAGCGGGCGGTCTGCTGGTCGGTGGCGATGATCAGGCCGCCGGCGTCGGGCATTCCGGCGTTGCGCAGCACGGTGAGTCGGGCGTCGGCGGCCCGCAGCACCTGGGGCATCCAGTCCCCGGCCGGGTCCAGGGCGGTACGCCACGCCTGAGCCACCAGGTCCTGGGTCATCGGCTCGCCGAGCCGGGCCGCCAGCTCATCCCCGGCGTTGGTGCGCCACCGGGTCTCCCCGGAGTACGCCAGGAAGAGCACCGGCCGCACGACGCCGTCGCGCAGGGCGTCGGAGTAGCCGTACACCGAGTCGGCGCGGGAGCGCAGCAGCCCGTCCCCGCCCCGCTCGTAGCTGACGAACGGGATGGGGTTGTCGTCGGAGCGGAACGGTGTCCCGGTGAGCATCAGCCGTCGTACGGCCGGCTCGAAGGCGGCCTTCACCCCGTCGCCCCAGGTGCGGGAGTCGCCGGCGTGGTGGATCTCGTCGAGGATGACCAGGGTGCGCCGGGTCATGGTGCGCCGCCTGTGCACCTGTGGGGCCATTCCGACCTGGGCGTAGGTGATGACCGCGCCGTGGAAGTCGGCAGCCGAGTGCACGTCGGCGTTGCGGAACGCGGCGTCGAGCTGGATGCCCACCCGGGCGGCGGCCTCCGCCCACTGGCTCTTCAGGTGCTCGGTGGGGGCGACCACGGTGACCGCCTCGACGGTGCCGTCGGCGAGCAGTTCCGCTGCGATCCGCAGGGCGAAGGTGGTCTTGCCGGCGCCGGGTGTGGCGACCGCTGTGAAGTCCTCGGTGCGCCGGCGCAGGTACTCCACCAGGGCCTTGCGCTGCCAGGCACGTAGTGCCGGGAACGTCTCGAGCACCGGCGTCCGGGCTGCCACGCGAAGCTCCTCTCCGACCGCACGACGGCGGACCCGGGGCGAGGGCCACGAGAACCGCCGCCCATGAAAACGCCTCCGCGCAGTAGCTGCCGCGAAGGCCGACTCAGCATAACCAGAGCGGGCCGCACAGCCCAGGCGACGCCACGCTGGTCACATCTGCCACCCCAGCGGAACGGCGCCTCACCACTCCGGGCCGCCGGTGCGCGGCGGTCGCAGCGTCGCCACGGGGGCGGACCAGCGCCGACGCAGCGCGATCAGGCGCAGCCCGAAGACCAGCACGGCAGCGGCGGTGAGGGGCACCGGGCCGGTCTGTCCGGTGGCGTACAGCAGGACCACGAGGACCGAGCCGGCCAGCGCGGCCAGGGCGTAGATCTCCCGGCGCAGCACCACCGGGATCTCGGCGGTGAGCAGATCCCGGGCGAGCCCGCCGCCGATCGCGGTGAGCATGCCGATCAGGCAGGCGCCGACGGCGGGCACCCCGGCGTCGAGGGCCTTGAGCGTGCTGGTCACGGTGAACAGCGCGAGGCCCGCCGCGTCGAGCACCAGCACCGTGGTGCGCAGTCGGGCGAGCTGCGGATGCAGCCAGAACACGGCGAGCGCGGTGATCGCGGCGGTGGCCGCGTACCGCCAGTCGGCGAAGGCCAGCGGCGGCACCTCGTCGATGACCAGGTCGCGGAGGATCCCGCCGCCGAGCGCGGCCACGAAGCCGACGAACGCGACGCCGAACAGGTCCAGTCGCTTGGCCACCGCGGCCGAGGCGCCCGAGGCGGCGAACACCGCGACCCCGGTCAGGTCGGCGAGGAGCAGGGCGGTGGAGGTGGTCACCGCCGCAGGCTACGTCGCCGGCCGGATGGCCGGCCGGGCTTCACTCGCGGTACGAGTCGTAGATCTCCTTGCACTTGGGGCAGACCGGCGAACCGGGCTTGGCGGCCTTGGTGACCGGGAAGGTCTCCCCGCAGAGCGCGACGACGAAGGTGCCCATGACGGCACTCTCGGCGATCTTCTCCTTGCGGACGTAGTGGAACATCTCGGGACCGGTGTCGGCGTCCTTCAGCTCCGGACGTTCGAGAACCTCTGTGCTCACGTCTGCACCTCCAACCGTCAAGTTTGGCAGGTCATCACGGCCGGGTCCACTTGAGGCCGGCGGGACCCCGACCCCGTACCGTGCTCAACGTGACTGAATTTCGCATCAGCTACGGCACCGACGTCGCCCACGCCCTGCGCGACGGCCGGCCCGTCGTCGCCCTGGAGAGCACCATCGTCTCGCACGGCCTCCCCCGGCCGCAGAACCTGCGGGTCGCCCGGGAGATCGAGCAGACGGTCCGGGACGCCGGGGCCGTCCCGGCGACCATCGGCATGGTCGGCGGCGAGTTGGTGGTCGGCCTGGACGACGCGCAGCTGACCCGGCTGGCCACCGTCGACGGCGTGAGCAAGCTCTCCGTACGCGACCTGGCGGTGGCCGCGGCGACCGGGGCGGACGGCGCCACCACCGTGGCCGCGACCAGCGCCGTGGCCGCCGCGGCCGGGATCGGGGTGTTCGCCACAGGCGGTCTCGGCGGGGTGCACCGGGAGGCGGCGCACACCTTCGACGAGTCGGCGGACCTGATCACCCTGGCCCGGACGCCGATCGCTGTGGTCTGCGCGGGGGTCAAGTCGATCCTCGACGTGGGCGCGACGCTGGAGCGGCTGGAGACGCTCGGGGTCGCGGTGGTCGGTTACCGCACCCACCGCTTCCCCGGCTTCTACCTGACCGACGGCGGATTCGACCTGGACTGGTCGCTGGAGTCGCCGGAGCAGGTCGCGGACGTGCTCGCCGCCCGCGACGGACTGGCGGTGCACACCGGCGGCCTGATCATCGCCAACCCGCTGCCGGTGGACGAGCAGCTCGACCCGGAGCTGCACGACCGGACCCTGACCGACGGTCTGGCCCGGCTGGAGCGCGACGGGATCACCGGCAAGGCCGTCACGCCGTACCTGCTGGCGCACTTCCACTCGGCCACCGAGGGCGCGAGCCTGGCGGTGAACGTCCGGATCATCCTGCGCAACGCCGACCTGGCCGCGCGGATCGCGGTCGCCTCGGCAGCCCGCAACACCGCCGTCGCGGCATGACCCAAGCGGCCCGGGTGGTCGTCGTCGGGGACGTGCTCACCGATGTCGTCGCGGTACTGGCGGGGCCGCTCGCGGCCGGTTCGGACACCACAGCCGAGATCAGCCTCGGCGGTGGTGGGCAGGCGGCCAACACCGCCGCCTGGGTCGCCGCGCAGGGGGTGCCCGTCACGCTCGTCGGCGCGGTGGGCGACGACGAGGCGGGACGGGACCGGGTTGCCGAACTCGACCGGGCCGGCGTCGACTGCGCCGTGCAGCGGGTCGCCGACGTGCCGACCGGCACGGTGATCGTGCTGGCCGGTGACGACGAACGCACGATGGTCACCCAGCGGGGCGCGAACCTGCGGCTGAGCGACGGGCACGTCGAGCGGGCCCTCGCGGCGCTGCCCGACGCCGGGCATCTGCACCTGTCCGCGTACACCCTGCTGGACGCCGGGTCGCGCGGCGCGGGACTGCGGGCGTTGGCCGCGGCCCGCGAGCGCGGGCTGACCACAAGCGTCGACGCGGCGTCCGCGGCGCCGCTGCGGCGGGTCGGCGCCGCGGCGTTCCTGGCCTGGGTACGCGATGTCGACCTGCTGCTGGTGAACGCGGACGAGGCGACGGTGCTGGCGGGCGGGCTAGACCCGGCGGCGCAGGGCCGGGCGTTGTCGGCGACGGCCCGGCGGGTCGTGGTCAAGCGCGGCGCGGCGGGCGCGGTCTGGGTGGACCGGGGTTCGGTGGTCAGCGTGGCCCCGGCGCGGCGGGTCGCGGTGGTGGACGTGACGGGCGCGGGCGACGCCTTCGCGGCCGGCCTGCTCACCGCCTGGCTCGGCGGCGCCACACCGGCGGCCGCCATGGGCCGCGCCACCGACCTGGGCGCGCTGGCCGTCTCCACCGTGGGCGCACGACCGCAGCCCTAGCGTTCGGCGCGCTGCCCTGGTCGTCGGCGCGCGGCCACGGCCGTGACCTGTCGGACCCTGGCCCGGGGACGGGTCAGGGTTCGGCGTCGATGACCTTGTGGGGGCGTTCCTCGGCGGTGAGGCTCATCGGCGGGGTGTCGTCCACCTGCCGCCGGTGGAACCGGTTGGCCAGCCGGTGCTGCTCCTTGGGCGGCCGGTCGTTGGCCAGCAGCACGGCAAGCCACGGGATGAGCACCATGCCGAGGGCGCACAGGGGCAGCCAGAGCCACAGCAGTGGAGCGTTCGCGCCGACCAGGATCGCGCCGGCGACGATGCAGGCCACCCGGATGCCCATCATCAGGACGTAGCGGCGCTGACGGCTGGTGAGCTGATCGTTCTGGCTGCGCGAGGCGTCGGTGATCAGAATCGGCTGGTACGCCTGCCGCTTCACCATGGACCTCCTCGAGGGGGTTACGCCTCATCCTGTCACCGCGGGACCGTGATCAGCGAACTTCGAGTGATCCGGTGCGTGTTACGCCCGTGGTACGCTCCCGCAGTGGGCAGCAGGTTCAGCTTCACCGACGAGGCGTTGGCCAACCTGAGGGTCTACGACGTCACACCCGGGGAAGTCTGGGAGGCGCTGCACAGCGCCCGACGGGTGATCCGCCACCTGGGCGACGACGTGATGGTGGTCTACGCCGCCGCCCGCCGGGGCCGCCGACTGGCCGTGCTGCTCGCCGAAGCCGATGGCACCGACAACGACTGGGACATCCTCTCCGCCCGCGAGCTGAGCGACGTCGAGTCCAAGCGCTACGACGAAGCCGTACGGAGAGATCGCCGATGAGGGGGGCCGTGACGATGCACCGTAACGACGCGACCAAGCAGTTCCACAGCGGCGACGACCGGATCGCCGATCTGATCGACGAGAGCCCGGCGGTGGACCTGCCCACTCCCGACACCGACGTGCCGATGGTCAGCCGGTCGGTCCGGCTCCCGCTGGACACCTACGAGCGGGTACGCGCCGCCGCCGACGCCCGCGGCATCGGCGTCACCACGCTTATGCGGCAGTGGATCGAGGCGGGCCTGGCCGATCTGGACGACTCCGCCACCGTCTCGCTTGCCGACGTCCGGCGCGCGCTGGCGTCACTGGCGCACCCCACCGCCGCCTGAGCCACCGGGTCAGTCGCCGGCGGTCTTCGCCCTGGCCGCCGCCTTCATCTGCTGCTTGTACTCCCGCACCCGGCGCAGCGAGTCGGCGTCGGTGACGTCGGCCACCGACCGGTACGCGCCCGGGTCGCCGTACCCGCCGGCCGCCTCCCGCCAGTCCTGCGGCGTCACCCCGAACCGCTTGCCGAGCAGCGCCACGAAGATCTGTGCCTTCTGCTTGCCGAAGCCGGGCAGCTCGGACACCCGGCGCAGCAGCTCCGGACCCTCGGTGACGTCGGACCAGAGCAGGGACGCGTCCCCGTCGTACCGGTCCACGAGGACCTGGCACACCTCCTGCACCCGGGCGGCCATCGCCTTCGGGAACCGGTGCAGCGCGGGAGGGGTGGCGAAGAGTGCGACAAGCGCCTCCGGGTCGTACCCGGCCAGCTCCGCCGCGTCCAACTCGTGGCCGAGCCGCTGGGCGAGCACGTACGGCGAGGAGAACGCCTTCTCCATCGGTACCTGCTGGTCGAGGACCATGCCGAGGAGCAGGGCCAGCGGGCTGCGCTCCAGCAGCCGGTTGGCCTCCGGGTCGATGGGCAGTACGAGCGTCATGGGGACATCCTGCCTGGCGTACCGGCTCGGGCGGAGACCGACGCTCCGTACGGCGCCGCCCGCGCTCCGTGCGGGAACGCCGCCGGTGCGATTGACGAGCCGGACGGCCCGGCTGCCATGATCGAAGACATGTCGCAGAGCGCCCCGCCCGGTTCCCCGTACCACCGGCTCGGCCGCACCACCCGGTACCGCTGGTGGCGCCCAATCGCCGGCACCGTCGCCCTGGCCGGGGCGGCGGTGGTGGGGATGTGCCTGCTCTTCGGTGTCGTCACCGTCGTGGCCGAACTCACGGACCGGCCGAGCGACGCCGACGGGCTGCCCGTCTTCGGCCCGGTCCCGGACGCGGCGATCCTGATCGCCGCTCTGGCGCTCCTGCTCCCCCTGGTACTCGCCACCGCCCGACTCGTGGAACGGCGTCCCGCCGGCACGGTCTCCTCGGTGACGGGTCGACTGCGGTGGGGCTGGCTGGGCCGCTGCCTGCTGATCGCCGCACCACTGATCATCGGCATGGTGCTCGGCGCGGACCTGCTGCTCGGCCTGACCACCGACGAGGATTCGTTGCTGGGCCCGGCCGACGCGTGGGTGGGTGCGCCGGAGTTTGCCGCCGGCCTGCTGATCGTCCTGCTGCTGGTGCCCTTCCAGGCCGCGGCCGAGGAGTACGTCTTCCGGGGCTGGCTGGTGCAGGCCGTCGGCTCGTACCTGCGCTCGCCCTGGCCGGCGATCGGCCTCCAGGCGCTGCTGTTCGCCGGGGCGCACGGGTTCGGCACGGGCTGGGGCGTCCTGGACCTGGTCGTGATGGGCGCGCTGTGCGGCTGGCTGACGATCCGGACCGGCGGGCTCGAAGCGGCGATCGGGCTGCACGTGGCGAACAACCTGATCGCCTTCTCCCTGGCGGCCGCGTTCGGCGGGCTCACCGCGGACGAGACGGTGGCCGACGCGCCCTGGCAACTGGTGATCGTCGACGTGCTGGCCATCTCGCTGTTCGCCCTTATCGCCGATCGGCTGGCGGCGCGCCGACACCTGGCGACTGTCGTGCCTTCCACGCCAGGACCGCTGGTGCCCGGGGACATCACGGCGGCACCCGGGACGACCGCGCACCTGCCCGACGCCGACGTCGAATCCCGTGGGTGGTGACCGCGCGTTCCGCCCGGAGGGGCAGGATGGCGGCGTGGACGAACACGACATGCTGCTCTCCCCCGCCGGTGTCGACGCGCTGCGCACCGCGCTGACCGAGGCCGAATTCACCAGCGCGGGCATCGCCGCGCGCCTCGGCCCGCAGGCCACCGCGTCGGTGGCCCGCAACGACTACCGGGCCGCGCTGCGCGCCACCGAGGACCTCGATCCGCTGGCCACCCTGATCCGGGTGTTCATCTGCGACCAGACCGAGTCGGAGGCGGCGGTGGCCGCCGCGCTGGCGCCGTTGAGCCTCGAGGAGGCGCTCACCGGCGGGCTTGTCCAGCGGTACGGCGACGGTCTGCGCGCCGGCGTCGACCTCGAGCCGTACGGCGACGACTGGTGGGTGCTCGCCGACGTGCCGGCCAGCGCCCGACCGGGCCAGCCGTTGCACGCCGAGCACGTGCTCGGCATCGGCGGGGCCACCCAGACCCTGATCGGCGCGACGATGCGCCGCCCGGTCGACACCGCACTGGACCTGGGCACCGGCTCCGGCGTACAGGCTCTGCACCTGGCCACCCACGCCAACTCGGTGACCGCCACCGACCTGTCGGAGCGGGCCCTGCGCTTCGCGGCGACCACCGCCGCCCTCAACGGTCAGGACTGGGAACTGCTGCGTGGCGACCTGGTCGCACCGGTGGCCGGCCGACGCTTCGACCTGGTGGTGAGCAACCCACCGTTCGTGGTCGGTCCGGGCACCACCACGCACGTCTACCGCGACTCCGGCCGGGTCGGCGACGCGATCGGCGCCGAGCTGGCCGCCGCCGCTCCCGGCCTGCTCACCGAGGGCGGCACCATGCAGTACCTGGCGAACTGGGTGCACGTCGCCGGCGAGGAGTGGGACGAGCGGGTGGCCGGCTGGTTCACCGGGACCGGGCTGGACGCCTGGGTGATCCAGCGCGAGGTGGCCGACCCGATGGCGTACGTCGACCTGTGGCTCACCGACGTCGGCGAGACCGCCGACCCGCAGCGGATGGCCGCCTGGCTGGACTGGTTCGACGCGCACAAGGTGGAGGGGATCGGCTTCGGCATCGTGTCGCTGCGCCGCGGTGGGCACGCCGACCCGGTGGTCCGGGTCGAGGACCTGCGCCAGCGGGTGCAGCCGCCGCTGGGCGACCAGATCGCCGCCTGGTTCGACCGACAGGACTTCCTGCGAGTACGCGGCACCGAGGCGTTGCTCGCCGAGCGCTACCGGGCCGCCGACGGCCTCCAACTGCGGCAGGAGGCCACCATGGGCGACGAGGGCTGGGCGGTGGACCGGCAGGTCCTCGCGATGCCGCACGGCCTGCGCTGGACCGAGGAGATCGACCCGCTGGTGCTGGCGCTCGTCGGCGGGGCCGACGGCCGGCTGCCGCTGCGTGACCAGCTCGCCCTGCTCGCGGCGGCACACGACGTCGAGCCGGACGAGATGGCCGAGGCCGCCGGCCCGATCGTGGCGCACCTGGTGGAGCGGGGCTTCATCGAGCCGGTGATCGCCTGATGCGGGCGGTGGTGCAGACCGTCGGGCGGGCCAGCGTGACTGTGGACGGCGAGGTGGTCGGCGCGATCGAGAACGGCCTGCTGGTGCTGCTCGGGGTGACCCACACCGACACCGGGCAGACCGCCGAGACGATGGCCCGGAAGGTGCACGAGCTGCGCATCCTTGACGACGAGGTGTCCGCCGCCGACATCGGCGCGCCGATCCTGGTGGTCAGCCAGTTCACCCTCTACGGCGACGCCCGCAAGGGCCGCCGGCCGAGCTGGCTCGCCGCCGCCCCCGCCGAGGTGGCCGAGCCGCTGGTGACGGCGGTCGTCGACGCGCTACGCCAGCGCGGCGCCACTGTCGAGACCGGTCGCTTCCGCACCCACATGCTCGTCGAGAGCGTCAACGTCGGCCCCCAGACGCTCGTCCTGGACCTCTGACCGGCGGAACACAGCCTGACGACACACCGCACCGGCGATCCGACCGGTTCCTGTCGGGTGCCCGATCGCCTCACTCCCGTTTCACGTCCCGCCCGCCAAGCTGTGTGTCACACCGGCACCACTGGGCCGGAAGACACGGCACAGACGTGGATACGGGGAGAGACAGAGATGGCCCTGCAGATGACGGAACACCGGACCCGCCCGAGCACCAGCACCGACACCGACGGGCCCGTCGAGGCTCTCGCCGACCTGGACGCCACCGACGAGCGTGGCATCTCCACCGACCTGGTTCGGGCGTACCTCAACGGGATCGGTCGGACGAAGCTGCTGACCGCCGCGCAGGAGGTCGACCTGGCCCGCCGCGTCGAAGCCGGCCTGTTCGCCGACGAGAAGCTGGCCACCTGCACCCCGGTCTCCGAGGAGTTGCGGGCCGATCTGGAGCTGATCGTCGCGGAGGGCCGCGCGGCCAAGGACCACCTGCTGGAGGCGAACCTGCGGCTGGTGGTCAGCATCGCCAAGCGCTACACGGGTCGCGGCATGGCCTTCCTCGACCTCATCCAGGAGGGCAACCTGGGCCTGATCCGGGCGGTGGAGAAGTTCGACTACGCCAAGGGCTACAAGTTCTCCACGTACGCCACCTGGTGGATCCGGCAGGCGATCACCCGCGCCATGGCCGACCAGGCCCGCACCATCCGCATCCCGGTGCACATGGTCGAGCAGGTCAACCGGATGGTGCGGGCCCGCCGCGAGCTTGCGGTGACGCTGGGCCGCGAACCCACTGTCGCCGAGGTCGCCCGGGCGCTGGAGATCCCCGAGATCCAGGTCATCGAGCTGATCTCCTACGACCGGGAGCCGGTCAGCCTGGACCAGGCCGTCGGTGACGACGGCGAGAGCGCGCTCGGTGACTTCGTGGCCGCGGTGGACCCGCGTACCGAGCCGGGCGACGCGGCCGCGCAGGGCGAACTGCGCAACGAGGTGAGCATCGTGCTGGCCACCCTGTCCCAGCGGGAGCAGGCGGTCATCCGGCTCCGGTTCGGTCTCGACGACGGCCGGCAGCGCACCCTGGACGAGGTGGGCCGGGAGTTCGGCCTGTCCCGGGAGCGGATCCGGCAGATCGAGAAGGTGACGCTGCTCAAGCTGCGCGCGCCGGAGCGGGCCCAGCGTCTGGAGGCGTACGCCTGCTGACACGTGTCGCTCCGCGACAGGCCCTGGCGGTTCGCCGGGGCCTGTCGCGCGTTCAGAGCCGGCGGGGGCCGGTGTCGGGGCGGGCGGTCACCCCGCCGACGCGTACCTCGGCGTGCAGGACGGAGATGCCGTCCGGGCGGGCGAGCACCGGGTTGAGGGTCAGCGAGCGTACCCGGGGCTGCTCGTCGGCGAGCTGACCCACCCGCACTAGCAGGTCGGCCAGCGCCGCCCGGTCGACAGGCGCCGCGCCCCGGTGCCCGCGCAGCAGCGGTGCCGCCCGGGGCTCGTCGACCAGTTCGGCGGCGTCGGTGTCGGTCAGCGGCACCGCCCGCCACGCCCGGTCGCCGAGCAACTCGGTGGCGACCCCGCCGAGACCGAAACCGACCACCGGCCCGAACGCCGGATCCTCCACCAGTTCCACGACACAGGCCACGCCGGGCGGGACCATCGGCTGGACCAGGACGTCCGCGCCGAACAGCGCAGCCACCTCGGCGTACGCCCGGCGCAGTGCCGGTTCGTCGGGCAGGCCGAGCCGGACGGCGCCGAGATCGAGCCGGTGCCGCAGCCCCGGCGCGGCCGCCTTGAGGGCCACCGGGAAACCCAGCCGCGACGCGGCCTCCACCACCGCGTCGGCCGAGTCGGCGGAGAGCGACGCCACCGTCTCGATGCCGTACGCGGCCAGCAGCGCACCCGGGTCGATGGTGTCGGCGTGCAGGGCGGCCTGCGCCGCGTTCGCGTCCACCCGGGGCAGCTCGGGTGTCACGCCGGGCGGCCGGCGCAGCCACTCGGCGTACCTGTGCACGCGGGCGAGAGCACGCACCGCCTCCTCGACACCGCCGTACGCCGGCACCCCGGCGGGCAGCCGGCCGACCAGGAACGTCGCCACCGTCGGCTTGCCCAACGCCAGCGCGGCCGGCAGCGCAGCGGTGACGTCGGCGTCCACATTGGTGAGCTGGCCGGGCAGCGGGGGCGCGAACACCACCACCAGGGCGTCCACCCCCTCGTCGGCGGCCGTCTCGGCGAGGGCGGTGGCGAACTCGGCGGCCCCGGCGCTCGGCCCCACGTCGCGGGGATAGCCGTCCGCGACGGTGAGGCCCTGCCCGGCGCAGGCCGTGGCGGCCAGCCCGGTCAACGCCGAGGAGTTGCCGACCACGCCGACCCGACCGCCGGCCGGCAGCGGCTGGTTGGCCAGCAGCACCCCCACGTCGAGCAGTTCCGCCACGGTGTCCACCCGGATCACCCCGGACTGGGCGAACAGCGCCGCCACCGCGACCTCGTCCGGGCCGTCGGTGTCACCCACCCCGGCCGGGCGGGCAGGCGAGGCGAGCGCCACCACCGGTTTCGCCCGACCGATCCGCCGGGCCAGCCGGGCGAACTTGCGGGGGTTACCGAAGGTCTCCAGATACAGCATGATCACGTCGGTGCCGGGGTCGTCCTGCCAGTACTGGAGCAGGTCGTTGCCGGAGACGTCGGCCCGGTTACCTGCCGACACGAAGCTGGACAGCCCGAGGCCACGCCTGTCCGCCTCGGCGAGCAACGCCACCCCGAACGCGCCGGACTGGCTGAAGATGCCCACCCGACCGGCCGGCGGTAGTGCCGGAGAGAGGGTGGCGTTGAGGCGTACCGTCGGGTCGGTGTTTGCCACGCCCAGACAGTTCGGGCCGATCACCCGCATGCCCGCGGCGTGCGCCGCGCGGACCAGCGCCCGCTGCCTGGCCGCGCCCTCCGCGCCGGCCTCGGCGAAGCCGGCCGAGATGACCACCAGGCCGTGCACCCCCGCGGCTGCCGCGTCGGCTACCACGGTGGTCGCCGCCTCCGGCGGAACCGCCACCACCGCCAGATCCACCGGGACACCGGCGTCGACCGCCGACGGGTACGCGGGCAGACCCGCCACTGTCGATGCGCTCGGGTGCACCGGCACCACCGCGCCTGTGAAACCGCCGTCGCGCAGATGCCCGAGCACCGCCGCTCCGACGCCCTGACCGGTGGCGCTGGCGCCGTAGACGGCGATGCCCCGCGGGGCGAGCAGCCTGGCGATCGACCTTGCCTCGGTGCGGTGCTCCCGGCCCCGCTGCACCTCAAGCGTCGCCTCGGTGGGCGCGATCGGGAAGCTCAGGTGCACCACGCCGTCGGCGTACTCGCGCTGGACCTGGTAGCCGAAGTCGGCGAAGACCCGCAGCATCGTCCCGTTGGTCGGCAGCACCTCGGCCACGAAACTCATGATGCCGTTGCGTCGGGCCGCGTCGGCCAGGTGCTCCATCAGCACCGAGCCGATGCCCCGGCCCTGGTGGGCGTCCTCCACCACGAAGGCCACCTCCGCCTCCGGGGCCTGCGGGCCGAGCCGCTCGTACCGGCCGACCGCGACGATCTGGTCGCCGGCCAGCACGACGAACGCCTCCCGGTCGCGGT
Organism: Micromonospora sp. NPDC000663; assembly: GCF_042898105.1. Classification (NCBI taxonomy): domain Bacteria; kingdom Bacillati; phylum Actinomycetota; class Actinomycetes; order Micromonosporales; family Micromonosporaceae; genus Micromonospora; species Micromonospora sp. NPDC000663. The sequence goes on along the minus strand of NZ_JBIAYR010000001.1, from coordinate 1,105,397 downwards.
GGTCGACAGTGACGAACCGGATCAGGTCCCGTTCCGGGATGCGCGGATACGGCGAGAAGTAGCGCAGGTAGCGGGTGCGCTCGGAGAACCTGCTGTGCATCGCCACGATGCCCGGCGCGTCGGCCGGGCTGATCTGTCGCAACTGGACGGTGCTGCCGTCCCTGAGCAGCACGTCCACCGGCTGGTCCACCGTCGTCACCGGCGTGGTCCTCCCCCGGCCCGGCTCAGTCCCGCGGGTCGTGCGGGTCGAGCCCGAGCAGCGGGAAGACCGTCTTGCGGGTGGCCGCGATGGCCCGGTCCACGGCGTTCGGCTCGCCGGTCGGCTGCCACGGCGCGTACGACGGGTCGGCGTCGTCGGTCATCCGCAGCGGAATCTCCCGGCCCGGACGACGGGCGGCGGCCAACTCCCGCCAGGCGGGCGGGGTGAGCGTCGCCGGGTCGACCGGGTCGCCGGTGGCCACGGCCAGCAGGTGGCTCCAGGCCCGGGGCACCACCTCGACAAGCGCGTACCCGCCGCCGCCGGTGGCGACCCAGCGGCCGTCGCACAGTTCGTCGGCGAGCGCCCGCAACGCCAGGTAGGTGGCCCGCTGACCGTCCACGGTGAGGTTGAGGTCGGCGAGCGGATCCAGTCGGTGCCCGTCAGCGCCGCACTGGGTGACAAGCACCTGCGGCCGGAACGCGCGCAGCACCGACGGCACGATCGCGTGGAACGCCCGCTGCCAGCCGGTGTCGTCGACACCCGGCGGCAACGGCATGTTCACTGAGGTGCCCTGTGCGCCGGGCCCGCCGGTCTCGTCGGGGAAGCCGGTGCCCGGGAACAGCGCCAGCGGGGTCTCGTGCAGGCTCACCGTGAGCACCCGGGGGTCGTCCCAGAAGATCTGCTGCACCCCGTCGCCGTGGTGCACGTCGACGTCCACGTACGCGATGCGCTCCGCGCCCAGGTCGAGCAGTCGGGCGATGGCCACGGCCGGGTCGTTGTAGACGCAGAAGCCGGATGCCCGGTCGGGCATCGCGTGGTGCAGGCCGCCGGCCACGTTCACCGCCCGGCGGGCCTCGCCACGCCAGACCGCCTCGGCGGCGGCCACCGTCGCGCCGGCGATCAGCGCGCTGGACTCGTGCATGCCCTCGAAGACCGGGTTGTCGGAGGTGCCCAGCCCGTAGCCGGCGAAGAGCGGGTCGCGGGGGGCCGCGCGCACCGCGGCCAGGTAGGCCGGGTGGTGCACGCGGGTGAGCAGGGCGTCGTCAGCGGGCTCCGGCTTGACCATGCGCACCCCCTGTCGTTCGAGGATGCCGAGCTCCCGGGCGAGCGCGACGGTCAACTCCACCCGGACCGGGTCGAGCGGATGGTCACCCATGTCGTAGGCGAGCAGCGACTCGTCCCACACCACCACCGTGTCGTCGGACATGAGCCCATCGTCGCACGAGGACCGTCCGCACACGCAGGTCAGTGACCGGGTGTCGGACCGGTGGCGACCGGCCGGGCCGGGTCTGCCACCCAGTTGCTCCACGATCCGACGTAGAGCGCCGCGTCCGGTCGGCCCGCCAGGTGCAGTGCCAGCACCGCCTGCGCGGCGGTCACCCCGGAGCCGCAGTACGCCCCGACGGACCGGCCCTCGGTGACGCCCGCCGCGGCGAACCGCTCCCGCAGCACGTCGGCCGCCGCGAAGCGCCCGTCCGGGCCCACGTACTCCCCGGCGGGCAGGTTCGCCGCCCCCGGCACGTGACCGGCGACCGGGTCGATCGGCTCGGTCTCACCGGCGTAGCGGGGCGCGGCCCGCACGTCGAGCAGAACGGCGTCGTCCGCGGCGGCCAGCCTCGCGGCCTGCGCCGCGTCGAGCACCGGCAGGTCACCGGGGCGCACCTCGACGTCACCGGGGGCCGGATCGGGCGCCGTGGTCGAGACGGGCCGGTCGGCGGCCACCCAGGCCGGGTAGCCGCCGTGCAGCAGGCGGACCGGACGGTGTCCCGCCCAGCGCAGCGTCCACCAGGCCCGCGCGGCGGCCAGGCCGTCGCCGCCGTCGTACACGACGACGGGGTGACCGGCGCGGACCCCGGCGGCCCGCAGCGCGGCCTGCAACGCGGCCGGGTCGGGCAGCGGGTGCCGGCCGCCGGCCCCGGGTGGGCCGCACAGCGCGGTGTCCAGGTCGACGAAGACCGCGCCGGGCAGGTGACCGGCGAGGTAGTCGTCGCGGCCGGGCGGCCCGGTGAGCCGCCAGCGGACGTCGAGCAGGGTGGGCGGATCGTCGCGGTCGAGCTCGTCGGCGAGCCGATCGACCTCGACCAGCGGCTCCTGGGTACCGGACATGGCGACCATCCAACACCATTCGCGTCAACGGCACACGGCTCGGCGGCGGTCGTCGCCCACGAGCCGAGGTAGCATTCTGCACCGGAGGGCCGCTGACCTTATGAAGTCTCACGACCTGGTCGACACGACCGAGATGTACCTGCGCACCATCCTCGAGTTGGAAGAGGAGGGGGTGCCGCCGCTACGTGCCCGCATCGCCGAGCGCCTGCGGCAGAGCGGCCCCACCGTGAGCCAGACGGTCGCCCGGATGGAACGCGACGGCCTGCTCACCGTCGAAGGTGACCGCCATCTCACGCTCACCGCGCTGGGTCGCGGCAGCGCCGTGTCGGTGATGCGCAAGCACCGCCTCGCCGAGTTGCTCCTGGTGAACGTCATCGGCATGCCCTACGAGGAGGCCCACGAGGAGGCCTGCCGCTGGGAGCACGTGATGAGCGACGCCGTGGAGAAGCGGGTGTACGACCTGCTCAACCGGCCGACCCGCTCCCCGTACGGCAACCCCATCCCGGGGCTGGAGGAGCTGGGCTCCCCCGAGGCGGAGCCCACCGAGGCCGGCGACGGTGAGCGCAACCTGGCGTTCCCCGGCCTGTCCGGGCCGGTCGTCGTCCGCCGGATCTGCGAGAGCGTGCAGACCGACGCCGACGTGCTGCGCCAGTTGCACGCCGCCGGTGTCGACCCGGGTGCCACGGTGACCGTGGCGCAGGAACGCGACGGGGTGTCGATCGACCGCTCCGGCGACCGGGTCCGGCTGCCCCGCGAGGTCGCCTCCCGGGTCTTCGTCGCCGCCAACTGACCGAGCGGGCGTCACAACGCCCGGGTGTCGACCTTCTTGGCCAGCGTGACCAGACCACCTGTCAGCTTCTCGGCAGCCGCCCGCTCGCTGTCCCGCGTGCCGGTCCAGCTCAGCGAAGCCAACCGTCCGTCGCTGGCCAGCCAGCCCACCTCGGCCACCGGCCCGTGCCCGCCCGTCGCGGCGGTGGTCCGCCGGTACGCCTGCTGACCCAGCCCGGTGACCTTCGCCGCCCTGTCCGGCACCACGTCTGCGCCGAAGGTGGTCCTGTCGATACTGGTCTCGGTCACGCTCAGCGTCAGCTCGGGCAACGTCGCCGCCTCGGAGCGCACCACGCAGGTGTGGGTGTCGTCGCGTTCGCTGGCCGCCGCCACGTCGAAGCGCACATTCACCGCCTGCTCGATCAGCGTGAAGTCGAGCAGCCGGCAGGCACCGCCCGAGGAGGCCGCCGCCACGTCCACCGTGCTCGGCACGGGTGGCGGCACCGCCACCGGCTCGGCCTCGGCGGCGCAGCCGCTCACCAGCAGCCCGGCCAGCCCCGCGACCACGATCCGCCCGCGCACGCCCCACCCTCTCGCCGACCGACGGGCACAGGGGTGTCCGCCGCATCTCCGTCGGACACCGTACGGGGTGTCCGGGTCGGGCGAAAGCCCCCGCTGACGCCTATTCCGACTGTGGATCGTCCACGTACGGGCAGTGTCGGCAGCCGCGTCCGCAGCAGGTGCCGCGTCGGGCCAGGAAGCCGGCGCTGAGCACGAACAGCCCGCTCGCCGGGTCGAGGTAGCCGGCCTCACCGGCAGCGAGTGCGGCGGTGTGCGCGGCGAGGATCCGTTCCCGATCGGGGTGCGCCGGTGGCAGCCGCGACGGGTGCGGCTCGGTGAGCGGCCGGTCGGCCAGCGGTTTGCGCTCTCCGGTCACCGCAGCAGTCTAGGGACGGACGCTCATCGGTGCCCTGCCAGCACGGCCGCCACCTCGCCGGGCGGTTCCCGCGAGCCCACCGACCCTGCGATGCTGTGCCCATGCCCACCTTCACCGCACCGGACGGCACCACCCTGGCCTACCGGGTCGTCGGCGGTGGCACCCCGCTGGTCTGCCTGCCCGGCGGCCCGATGCGCGACTCGGCGTACCTCGGTGACCTCGGCGGCCTGGGCGCGTACCGGACGTTGGTCGTCCTCGACAATCGGGGCACCGGCCGCTCGGCCGTGCCTGCTGACGTCTCCAGCTACCGCTGCGACCGGCTGGTCGATGATGTGGAGGCGCTGCGCCGACACCTGGACCTCGACCGCCTGGACCTGCTCGGGCACTCAGCCGGTGCCAACGTCGCGCTGCAGTACGTCACCCGCCACCCCGAGCAGGTTGGTCGGCTCGCGCTGGTGACCCCGAGCACCCGAGCGGTGGGGCTCGCGGCGACCGCCCCGCTGCGGGCGGAGGTCACGCGGGTCCGGGCGGGTGAGGGGTGGTTCCCGGCGGCGATGGAGGCGCTGGACTCGATGGTGGCCGGTGGGGCGCCCGGAGACGCCTGGCAGGCGATCGCGCCCTTCTTCTACGGCCGGTGGGATGCGGCTGCCCAGGCACACCAGGCGGCCGAGCCTGGCCAGCGCAACCAGGAGGCGGCCCGGGTCTTCGGTGCCGACGGCGCCTTCGATCCGGCGGCCGTCCGCGCCGCACTCGCCACCCATCGCGGCCCGGTGCTGCTGCTCGCCGGCGAGGTCGACCTTGGCGCCCCACCGGGCCTGGTGGCCCAGCTCGGCCAGCTGATGCCCGAGGCCGAACTTGTGGTCCAGCCCGGCGCGGGCCACTACCCGTGGCTCGACGACGCCGAACAGTTCACCGAGACGCTTGCGGCGTTTCTGAGCTGACCACCGGCATCCGGTGTTGAGTCTCCAGCGGGGGGAGACAGCAGGGTGGGGGCATGAGCGGCGAGGAGCGTTACACGATCGGCGAGCTGGCCCGGCGTACCGGCCTGAGCGTCAAGACCCTCCGCTACTACGCCGATCAGGGCATCGTGCCGCCGACCGACCGGAGCCCGGCCGGTTACCGCCGCTTCGGCCCGGACGCTGTCGCCCGGCTGGAGTTGGTCCGGACGTTGCGCGACCTGGGGGTGGACCTCGCCAGTATCCGGCGGGTGGTGGACCGCGAGGTGCCGCTGCACGAGGTGGCCGCCGCGCACGCCGAGGCGCTGGCGGTGCAGATCCGGGTGCTCCGGCAGCGCCAGGCGGTGCTCGCCACGGCCAGCCGGCGCGGCGCTAGGCCGGAGGAGCTGGACCTGCTGCATCGGCTGGCCCGGCTCTCCGGCCAGGAACGCCGCCGTCTGGTCGCGGACTTCCTCGACGCCGTCTTCGACGGCCTGGTCGCCACACCCGCGTACCCGGGGGTCATGCGGTCGCTGACCCCTGAGCTGCCCGACGAGCCCGACACCGAGCAGGTGCGGGCCTGGATTGAGCTGGCCGAGCTGGCCCAGGACCCGGACTTCCGGGCCAGCATGCGGCGTCTGGTGCGCGGGTACGCCGCCGATCACGACGTTCCGGGGCCACCCCGCCCGGACGCCGTCGCGGTGGTCCGCGACGGTGTGGCCTCCGCCCTGGCAGCCGGCCTCGATCCGACCCGACCCGAAGCCGATCCGGTGGTGGCGGACGTCACCGGCCGGTACGCGCACCTCACCGGACGCCCCGACGACGCCGACCTGCGCCAGCGGCTGCTGGCTCGGCTGGACGCCGCGAACGACAGCCGCCGGGACAGGTACCTCGACCTGCTGTCAGTGATCAACGGCTGGTCGACAGGCGGCGGTGTCGCACCGGCCGTGGACTGGTTCAGTCGTGCGCTGCGCGCCCGGATGCCCGCGCCGGCCCGCTGAGATCGGATCGGCACGGACGGGCGGCGTCAGCCGAACCAGGTCATCGCCTGGCCGTGCCCGCGCGCCCACGCCAGTGGTGTGCCGTCCCGCGCGACGACGTTGAACAGCCCTTCCCCCGGCGGGTCGGGCAACCCGTCGTGGGGCAGCACCTCCGGGGCCTCGATGGCGACCCAGTGCCCGGGCAGGCCACGGACCAGCCGGACGAACGCCTCCCGGCGCGCGGCCGGCACCTGGTACAGCACGGAGGTGTGGAACACCACGAGCGTCGCGTCGGCCGGCGCCCGCGCGGCAAGCGCCGGCAGATCGTCCACCAGGTCACCGCGGACCAGCAGCGGCGGGTCGGCCGCGGCGACCGCCGCCGCCCCGCGCAGCCGGGCCCGCCGGTGCGCGTGCTCCGGCCAGATCAGGGCGTCCAACCAGGACACATCGTCGGGGTCGGTCACGTCGAGCGGGTTGAGGTCGAGGCCGGCCCGCCACACCACCTCGGGTACGCGCTCGGGCGGCGCGAACCCGTCGGCCGCGCAGTCCAGCACCGGCTCTCCGGAGCCCACCCGGTGCTCGCCGTACCGGTAGGAGTACCGGTCGGGGTAGAGGCAGAGCCCCGCGGACGCGCCCACCTCCAGCAGCGCGAGGGGCTGCGGCAGCGCGGCGAGCACGGGCAGCAGGACCGCGCACCGGCCCGCCTCGTTCGTCTGGGTGGCTCGGGTCCGGATCTCCGCCTCGATGGCCTGCCAGTTCTCCACAGTGAAGTCGTGGAACGCGCCTGGATCCTCGACCGGGCCACCGAGCCACCGGACGACACCGAAGAGCAGGTTCGGCTGCCGCTTGGCCGGCGGGAGCCCGTCCAGCAGGGCGAGCAGGTCGTCGTCGCGGGACACCGCACGGGACAGCCGCTCGTACAGGGGCGAGATCCCGCGCACCTCGCGGTTGGCGAATCTGTCGTACGCCTCAGCCGTCGTCATGCCCTGATCGTCGCAGCCCTGCCCCGACGACAGGGCCCCCTTCCCGCCGGTTCAGGGCGCGACATTGCGCACCGTGCCGGCCGCGCTGTCGGTCGGAGGTTGGTCCACGACGGCTGATCCTTGTGCGGCATGGAGGAATCGGCTCCCCCAGTCCCGGAGATGGTCGGTGAACTCCCGAGGGCTGAGCACCTCGAAGTCAGCGCCGATGTTGCCCAGTGCCTGGGTCGGCCAGTCCAGGCTTGTGGACACCATTGTGAGACGGCAGCGCCGGCCGTCGACGGCTTCGATAGTGCCCCACTGCCCGACGATCCGGCGGACGTGTTCGGCGGGTGCGTGCACCAGGGTCCGCACGGTGTACGCAGGGGGGACGCCTGTGGAGGCGCGCACGAACTGGGCGGCGTCCCCGGCGGGGAGGGGGCGTGGACGGAACCTCGCTCCGAGGCTGCGCGGGTCGGTCAGCCGGTCGAGGCGGAAGCTGCGCCAGTCGTGTCGGCTCAGGTCGTACGCTGCCAGGTACCAGCGGCCGCCGAGTGCGACAAGGCGGTGTGGTTCGACGTCTCGTTCGGTGTCGGCGCCGCCGCGCGCTGTGTAACGGAATCGCAGCCGTTCCTCGTCCCGGCAGGCCTGGGCGATCACCGTGAGCACGTCGGCCGGCACGACCGGTCCCGCGGCCGTGGGAGAAACGGTCATCGCACGTAACGCGTTCACCCGGGCACGCAGACGCGGCGGGAGGACCTGCACCACTTTGGTCAACGCGCGCACCGCCGCGTCCTCGATCCCGGCGATGCCGCTCTGCGCGGCGTCACCCATGCCGACCGCCAGCGCGACGCCTTCCTCGTCATCGAGCAGCAGCGGAGGCAGGACCGCACCGGGTGCCAACTGGTATCCGCCGTCGGTGCCTCGGGAGGCGGACACCGGGTAGCCGAGTTCCCGCAGCCTGTCGACGTCGCGGCGCAGGGTGCGTTCCGAGATTCCCAGGCGGTCGGCCAGATCGGTGCCGGACCAGTGGCGGTGGGTCTGCAGCAACGCCAGCAGCCGCAGTGTTCGGGAACTGGTGTTGGCCATGGCGCGATCTTCGCAGCACTTCCGGCCAGGAAGTGACCGGAAGGAGGCATAGCGTCGTCTCATGATCACTCGCGAGATTCAGCTGACCACTCAGATCGCCGGCGTACCCGGTCTGGAGCACTTCACAGTCGTCGACACCGAGATCGACGGCGAGGTCGTCGTCCGCACCGAGCACCTGGGGCTGGCTGCCACCTACCTCGAGCTGATGCGGACCGACTGCCAGCTGCCGATCCCGGCGTGGCAGCCGGGCCAGCGCATCGGCGTCATGGCCATCGGCACGGTGCTGCGCTCGAACAGCCCGGACCTACGAGAGGGCGACCTGGTCCAGTCGATGAGCGGCTGGAGTACGCACTCCGCCGGGCCGGCCGCCTCGTACGTCAGGCTGGACCGCGACGCGTACCCGGATCCGAGCTACCACCTCGCACAGGGACCGACCGCCTACCACGGCACGGCGGGCGTGGCCAAGGTCGGCGCTGGCGATGTCGTGTTCGTCTCCGGCGCGGCCGGCGGCGTCGGCTCCCTGGCGGCCCAGATCGCCCGCAACCTGGGCGCCTCGCTGGTCATCGGCAGTGCGGGCAGCCAGGCCAAGGCGGGCTACCTCGTCCGCGACCTCGGTATCGACGCCGCGTTCGACTACCACCAGGATCCCGTCGCAGCCCTGAAGGAACTAGCACCCGAGGGAATCACCGTCTTCTTCGACACCGTCGGAGGCACGCTGTACGAGGCCGCGATCGAGGTGGCCGCGCCCGGTGCGCGGTTCGCGTTGTGCGGATCGCTGTCCACCCAACTGGGCGCGGCGCCCCAGCGATTCCCCGAGCCCGACCGGGCCGCCGCCGCAGCCAAGGGGATCCAACTGCTGCCCTTCTCCTGCCACCACACCCCCGAGCAGATCGCCACATGGCACGCCCACTTCCGGGCCTGGCTCGACCAGGACAGGTTCGTCTTCCCGCAGACGGTCGTCGAGGCCGGCATCGACGCTGTGCCCGATGCCTTCCTGTCTCTGTTGGGAGGCGCCTACCGTGGCAACGTCTCGGTGCGGCTGGCATGACACTGCTGTCGCGTCGCGCCCTCAACCGGGCACTGCTGCACCGTCAGTTCCTCCTGGAACGCACCGACCAGTCGCCGCTTGACGTGATCCGGCGTCTGGTCGCCATGCAGGCACAGGAACCGAACTGGCCCTACCTCGGGCTGTGGAGCCGGATCCGCGGGTTCTCGCACGCCGACCTGACCACCCTGCTGGCCGATGGGCAGGTCGTGCGCTCCGGCCTCCTGCGCAGCACCCAGCACCTCGCCACGGCCGACGACTTCCGTCGGCTGCGGCCGCTGCTGCAACCCGTCCTCGACCGCACCGCGAACTCGCCGTACTTCCGGCGCAACGGCGAACGGCTGCCCACCAGGGCGCTCATGGCCGACGGACACGCGCTGCTGGACGCCGGGCCGCTCGCCCGTAAGGAACTCGCCCACCGCCTCGCCGCCCGCCATCCGGGCCGCGACGGCCGGATCCTCGCCGGCGAGTTCGAACTCCGCACCCCGCTCATCCACGATCCCGCCACCGCGTCCTAGGGAACCTGGGGCAACCGATCGTCCATCATCGTCACCGCCCTGCCGGCCGACGCTGTCGAACCCGTGGCGATCCAGGACCTGATCCGCCGCTACCTCGCCGCCTTCGGACCGGCCACAGTGGCCGACGTCCAGGCGTGGAGTGGACTGACCCGACTGAACGACGTCGTCGCGGACATGGGCACCGGACTACGCCGCTATCCCGGACCCGACGGCCGGACGCTGCTCGACCTGCCGACGCGCACCTCCCCGACCCGCACAGCCCGGCGCCCGTACGACTACTGCCCGCGTACGACAACGCCCTGCTGGGCCACGCCGACCGCACCCGCATCATCAGCGACGAGGACCGCAAGCAGGTGATGCCCGGCAGGGCCCTGGTACACAGCACAATCCTCGTCGACGGTTTCGTCCGTGGCACCTGGACCTTCACCGGGGACGACATTCGACTGGCCCCGTTCCGGCCTCTTGCCAAGGCCGAACAGCAAGCCGTCGACGACGAAGCGAACCGGATGCTGCCCTTCCTCAGGTACCGCGAGCCTGAACGGCGCCCGTTGTCGCCGCCGGCCCGCTGATGCAACGTCACAGTGCCGGGTACCGGCCGGACTGCCAGAATCGTGATCAGTAAATCGGCGGGTGCAAGCGAAAGGACGTCATGAGCGACTGGAACGAGAAGATCATCGCTGAGTTTCGCGCCAACGGTGGGCAGGTGGGCGGCCAGTTCGCCGGCGCGCCACTGCTGCTGTTGCACACGGTCGGCGCCAAGAGCGGCCAGCCTCGGGTGAACCCGATGATGTACCAGGAGGTGGACGGCGGCTACGCCGTGTTCGCCTCCAAGGCCGGTGCGCCCACCAATCCCGACTGGTACCACAACCTGCTCGCCAATCCGCATGCTCAGGCGGAGATCGGTACGGACAAGGTCGACCTGGTAGCCCGGGTTGCCACCGGGGACGAGCGGGAACGGATCTGGGGCGCGCAGAAGGCCGCGTACCCGGGCTTCGCCGAGTACGAGCGCAAGACCACCCGGCAGATCCCCGTCGTCGTGCTGGAACGTACGCCCTAGGCGGAGCCGGCCTGCACACTCTCCGCGAGTCGGGGAGTAGCTAGAACGACGCTGCCCCGGCTCCGAGCAGGAGGCCGGGGCAGCGCACTTCGGCGAGCAGATGTTCCGGTCCACCTAGGGCACACTGTTCGCCCAGCCCTGAGCCGATCTACTCGCGCGGCTTCCTGCGATTCGCAATCTCCTCCAGGTGCTGACGCTGGTGTTGACGCACCATCTCGTCCCAGACCTCCTGGTCGTAGTCGGGATCGGGCGGGATCCACCGGTGCGAGTTGTCGCTGTAGTGGAACCGCTCGTCTCCCCGCCGGATCAGGCTCACCGGACCCAGCCCAGAAAGCGCCTGTGCAGCAGCCCGGCGGGCACCCAGGTCAGGTCCTCGGCAGCCCAGACCAGGTAGGACCCCATGTAGAGGCTCAACGACACGGGTGCGCCGTCGAACTCGGCGCGCAACTCGGTGCGCCGGGTCCTGCAGGGCCAGGGCGCGCCGCAGCCACCGCAGGTCCACACCGGAAGGACCGGACCGTGCGCGGTCACCGCAGGCCGTCCAGGAAACGCCGGGTGGCGACCCGGGCGTGCCAGCGGGCCGCCCATTCCGCCTGATAGCAGGGGTACGGGGACAGCCGCGCCCACCACCAGCGACAGCCCGCGCAGAGCCCGTCGACGCCGGGCAGGTGCACGGACAGGATTCGTCCGACCTGATCCTCGGTCACTCCTGCTCCTCCCCTGGCCAGTGGCCTCGCCGGATCGGGATGCGGTGCCGCGCCCGGCAGGGCAGATCCGCACCGCAGCGGCAGATCCGCCGCCACCGCCGCCACGACCAGACCGGCCGATGCCGCCGCGCCAACGTCAGCGCCACCGCCAGGTAGTCGTCGTACGGCACCCGCTTCGGCATCGACCCTCCCGGCGTCCGCCGCCGGTCGTGGTCGCTACGAGACACTGCACACGACTGGGTTGACGATTGGTAAGTGACGATAGTAAAGCACAAGTCGAGCTTACCTTCAGCCGGTGAAGCGACCGCGCTTGTACGGGCCTGGCGAGTTGGCCGCCCTGTTCAACGTGTCGCGGCAGCGGGTCCTACAGATCACCCGCCGACCCGGCTTCCCCGAGCCGGTGGCCCGCCTGATCGGGACGACGATCTGGGACGCCGACGAGGTTGACGAGTGGGCGCGACACAATCGCCCGCCACGTCCGACCGACGGCACCGAAGACCGCTGACTCGACGGCATTGCTCACCGGGATCCCTGGTTCGCGTGACTGGTACGCCAACGTGCTCGCGCATCCCGAGTTCACGCTGCATGTGGCTGGCCTGGATCTCCAGGTGCGAGGGCGTCCCGTAACCGACGAGGACGAGCGGGCACTCGTGTTCGGCGAGATCGTCCCGACCTTGGACTGGGCCGGAAGCTTGGAAAGCTGGATCGCCGGAAGCCCTCTATTGGAGATCGAATTCGGCTGACACCCACTCGACTTCGCGGACATCCCGAATCGGAAAGAGCCGCAGAACAGCGCTGCCCCGACCTCGCAGGAGGCCGGGGCAGCGCTGAGGCGTACGTCAGCTGCAGCCGCTTGTGGAGCCGCAGCCCTCGCAGACGTAGCAGCTACCGGCCGGGCGCATCTTCGTACCGCAGGTGAAGCAGAGCGGCGCGTCGGCGGCCTTGCCGATCACGGCCTCCAGCAGTTCGGTGCTGGAACCCACGTTCGGGGCCGGCTTGGCGGCGGCCACCTCGGCCATCTCCTCGGCCGGCTGGGCGACGGCCCCCGGCTTGGCCGGAGCCTCCACCGGCGCCGAGGACGCCATCGCGGTCAGTTCGGCGCCGGTGACGGCGGCGGCTTCCGCGTCGGCCTCGGCCCGCAACTGGGCGGCCCGCTCGCTGGCGGTGAAGATGCCCAGCTCGGCGCGGCGCTCGTAGGGCAGGAAGTCCAGCGCCAGGCGACGGAAGATGTAGTCCATCACCGAAGCCGCCATGCGCACGTCCGGGTCGTCGGTCATGCCGGCCGGCTCGAAGCGCATGTTCGTGAACTTGCTGACGAACGTCTCCAGCGGCACGCCGTACTGGAGGCCGATGCTGATGGCCACCGAGAAGGCGTCCATCACGCCGGCCAGGGTCGAGCCCTGCTTGGACATCTTGAGGAAGACCTCGCCGAGGCCGTCGTCCGGGTACGACGACGCGGTGAGGTAACCCTCGGCGCCACCGACGGAGAAGCTGACCGTCTCGGACGGGCGCTTCTTCGGCAGGCGCTTGCGCACCGGCCGGTACTCGATGACCTTCTCCACCGCGGCCGGCGCGGCCTCGGCGGTCTCGACGGCCGCCGGCGCGGTGGCCTTGTTGTTCTTCGCCACCGACAGCGGCTGGCCGACCTTGCAGTTGTCCCGGTAGATCGCCAGCGCCTTGAGGCCGAGCTTCCAGCCCTCGAAGTAGATCTTCTCGACGTCCTCGACGGTGGCCGCCTCCGGCATGTTGACCGTCTTGGAGATGGCACCGGACACGAACGGCTGGATCGCCGCCATCATCCGCACGTGGCCCATCGGGGCGATCGACCGCTCACCCATCGCGCAGTCGAAGACCGCGTAGTGCTCCGGCTTGAGGCCGGGGGCGTCCACCACGTGACCGTGGTCGGCGATGTGCTCGACGATCGCCTCGACCTGCTCCTCGGGGTAGCCGAGGCTGCGCAGGGCGCGCGGCACGGTCTGGTTGACGATCTGCATCGAACCGCCGCCGACAAGCTTCTTGAACTTGACGAGCGCCAGGTCCGGCTCCACGCCCGTCGTGTCGCAGTCCATCATGAAGCCGATGGTGCCGGTCGGCGCGAGGACGCTGGCCTGCGAGTTCCGCCAGCCGTTCCGGTCACCGATCTTGTTGCCCTGGGTCCACTGCTTCGTCGCCTCGCGGACGATCGCGGTGGCCACCGGGCTGGTGGGCTTGATCTCGTCGTTCGCGGCTGCGTGCTTGCGCATGACCCGCTTGTGCGGCTCGGCGTTGCGGGCGTAGCCGTCGTACGGGCCGACGACGCCGGCCAGCTCTGCCGAACGGCGGTACGCGGTGCCGGTCATCAGCGAGGTGATCGCCGCGGCGACCGAGCGGCCCTGCTCCGAGTCGTACGGCTGGCCGGTGGCCATCAGCAGGGCACCCAGGTTGGCGTACCCGATGCCCAGCTGCCGGTACGCGCGGGACGTCTCACCGATCTTCTCGGTCGGGAAGTCGGCGAAGCAGATCGAGATGTCCATCGCGGTGATGACGAACTCGACGGACTTGACGAACTTCTCCACCTCGAAGCCACCGTCGGCGCGGAGGAACTTCATCAGGTTGAGCGAGGCCAGGTTGCACGAGGAGTTGTCCAGGTGCAGGTACTCCGAGCACGGGTTCGACGCGGTGATCCGGCCGGTCTCCGGGCAGGTGTGCCAGTCGTTGATCGTGTCGTCGTACTGCAGGCCCGGGTCGGCGCACTCCCAGGCGGCCTGCGAGATGGAGCGGAACAGGTTCTTGGCGTCGACGGTCTCGATCACCGAGCCGTCCAGCCGGCCGCGCAGGTCGAAGCCCTTGCCGTTCTCCACAGCCGACATGAACTCGTCGGAGACCCGGACCGAGTTGTTGGCGTTCTGGTACTGCACGCTGACGATGTCGGAGCCGCCGAGGTCCATGTCGAACCCGGCGTCGCGCAGCGCGCGGATCTTGTCCTCCTCGCGCGCCTTGGTGACCACGAACTCCTGGATGTCCGGGTGGTCCACGTCGAGGATGACCATCTTGGCCGCCCGACGGGTCGCGCCGCCGGACTTGATGGTGCCGGCCGAGGCGTCCGCGCCGCGCATGAAGCTGACCGGCCCGGAGGCGTTGCCGCCGGAGGAGAGCAGCTCACGCGACGAACGGATCCGGGACAGGTTGACACCGGAGCCGGAGCCGCCCTTGAAGATCAGCCCCTCCTCCTTGTACCAGTCGAGGATGGAGTCCATCGAGTCGTCGACGGCCAGGATGAAGCAGGCGCTGACCTGCTGCGGCGACGGGGTGCCGACGTTGAACCAGACCGGCGAGTTGAAGCTGAACACCTGGTGCAGCAGCATCCAGGTCAGCTCGTGGTCGAAGATCTCGGCGTCCGCCGGGCTGGCGAAGTAGCCGTACTCCTCACCCGCGGTGCGGTAGGTGGTGACCACCCGGTCGATCAACTGCTTGAGCGACCACTCCCGCTCCGGGGTCCCCACCGCACCCCGGAAGTACTTGGTGGTGACGATGTTGGCCGCGTTGACGCTCCACGACTGCGGGAACTCGACCCCCCGCTGCTCGAAGTTGATCGAGCCGTCCCGCCAGTTCGTCATCACGACGTCGCGGCGCTCCCAGGCGACCTCGTCGTACGGGTGGACCCCCTCGGTCGTCCACACCCGCTCGATCTTCAGCCCCGCGCCTGCCTTGTTCCGTGCACGGCTAGTTGTCACGCCGTCGCCCCCCTCGTCTGCGCGGTCACCCACCGCGCGTCCCAATCGCTCGAAAAACAGTGAAGATTCAGCTGGTACGGCCGGCGGCCTCGACCGCGTCGGCCCGGCCCTGCTCCCGGGCCCGCGCTGCGGCCCGCAACGTCTCGATCTCGCGTTCGAAGTCGGCGAGCGAGTCGAAGGAGCGGTAGACACTGGCGAACCGCAGGTAGGCGATCTCGTCCAGGTCGCGCAACGGGCCCAGGATCGCCAGGCCCACCTCGTGGCTGGGGATCTCGGCGGCCCCCTTGGCTCGGACGCTCTCCTCCACACGCTGCGCGAGCAGCGCGAGCGAGTCGTCGTCGACCGGCCGGCCCTGGCACGCCTTGCGCACCCCGCCGATGATCTTCGTGCGGCTGAACGGCTCGGTCACGCCGCTGCGCTTGACCACGGCGAGGACCGCCTCCTCGACGGTCGTGAACCGCTTGCCGCACTCCGGGCAGGAACGTCGCCGTCGGATGAGCTGGCCGTCGTCGGCCTCCCGCGAGTCGACCACCCGGGAGTCAGCGTGCCGGCAGTACGGACACCGCATCGCGCCCCTCCTAATCATGATCAACCACGTCGTACCGGACGCACCCAGGCACGAGCCACAACGGTGGTGCCATGCGCTCATGGCCCCCACCGTGATCAACGTTACGGGAGTGCGGTCGGTAGTCGGACCCAACCTGTAGGCAACTTACGCCCGTGTCACTACTACATCTAGGGGTTGACCGTATGTCGCTCAGCAACCCGGGTCAAGTTGGCCGGCGTGTCCGGCGCGTCACGGACCATCCGGGCAATCGAGCCCCTCCCTCCGCCGAAAACCCAACGCCGACACCCCGCCCGGGTTACCGGCCGACCGGACCGAACCGACCCGGAAAACGGCCCGAAGATCGAACACGTGTACCAGCCGACGTACCATTTATCAGAACATCCGTACGACCGGCGTCGTTTTTCATGCCGACACGCCGGTGGGAGGTCGTACAGATGTTTGAAAATGACCGATCTCACCTATACGGTCAGGAACAACGTGGCACCACCGCACGCACCACGAGCCGACGAGGCACCCAGCGCCGACCAGGGAGGACGGACGTGACCGAGGACCGGGCCAGCCGGCCGAAGACGCCGCAGCACATCACCGAGGCGGGCCCCCCGGCCACCCGACGCCGCAGCGCCGCCCGCAGCCGGACGGGCCAGCCCGCCGTGCGCCAGGTAACCCCTGTGGTCAGCGCCTTCCCCGACCCGGCGACTGTCGACCTGACCGCCCGCCAGCGCCGCATCCTGGAGTTCATCCGCACCTGGGTGGAGCGGCACGGCTACCCGCCGAGCGTGCGCGAGATCGGCGAGGCGGTCGGCCTGGTGTCGCCGTCCAGCGTCGCCTACCAGCTCAAGGAGCTGGAGAAGAAGGGCTTCCTGCGCCGCGACCCCAACCGGCCGCGCGCGGTGGACGTCCGCGCCCCCAGCGAGGCCATCGACGACGAGCTGACCCGCGCTCAGCGGCCGACCCCGGCGTACGTGCCGATGCTCGGCCGGATCGCCGCCGGTGGGCCGATCCTCGCCGAGCAGGCCGTGGAGGACATCTTCCCGCTGCCCCGCGAGCTGGTGGGCGAGGGCGAGGTCTTCATGCTCCAGGTCAAGGGCGACTCGATGCTCGACGCGGCGATCTGCGACGGCGACTGGGTCGTCGTCCGCCAGCAGCCGACCGCCGACTCCGGCGAGATCGTGGCCGCGATGCTCGACGGCGAGGCGACAGTCAAGACCTACCGGCACCGCGACGGGCACGTCTGGCTGATGCCACAGAACCCGGCCTTCGACCCGATCCCCGGTGACGACGCCACCATCATGGGCCGGGTCGTGGCGGTGCTGCGCCGCATCTGAGCGGGCAACGGGTGGGTGCCCCCAGCGCTCACCCGCGCCCGCCTTCCGGCCTGGCCGTTGAGCTAGTAACGGTCGCCCCGGGGGCCGCGCCCCGGCTGCTGCCGGTACGGGTCGACGGGCGCATCCTCGTCGCGTCGCCGGCCGGGTCGCTGACCCCGGTAGTCGGGCTCCGGCCCACCACGCCGGGGCGGCTCAGCCCGGCCCCCGCCGGGCTGACCAGCACCGCCGTACACACCACCGCCGGGACGACCCCCACCGCCGGCCGGGGGTCGACCCCCGCCACCGCCCGCAGGTCGACCGCCGCCACCACCTGAGGGACGGCCACCGCCGCCCGCCGGGGGACGCGCGCCGCCGTAGACGCCACCACCGGCGCCGCCCGGCCGGGCACCGCCGTAACCGCCGTCGGGGGCCGCAGGACGGCCACCGCCGTACACCGCTCCGCCAGCCGGGGCGGGACCGCCACGACCCGCGCCGCCGCGACCCGCGCCACCGCGACCCGCGCCACCGCCCGCGCCGTAGACCGCGCCCCCCGCAGCCTTGCCGCCACCGTAGACGCCTGCCGGGCGGTCGCCGCCCGATTCGGTACGCCCACCACGCGGGCCACCGAGGGGCTCGCCGTCGGGATCCGAGCGGTCGGACGGCTCGGCCGGCGGCCGGCGGCGCGCCCGGACGATGCCGATGATGCCGGCACCGACCAGCAGCAGACCGAGCAGACCTACCGCGCCGACCAGGTAGGTGATGTCGTCGAAGCTCAGGCCGGAGGTCCACGACTTGGCGGCGGACGGTTTGGTGCCCCCCTCGGCGGCCAGCGGCACCGAGGTCGAGCTGGACGGGGCGTAGCTGAGGATGTCGATCGGGTCCTCGGGGCCCAACTGGCCGCCGTCGGAGACGGTGAGGAAGCTCTTGCCGTCCGGTGAGTAGCTGATCGCCTCTCCGAACGGGTCCGTCAGCGGCGTCACCCGAGGCTTCTTGGTGGTGAGCGCGGTGACGATGTCCCCACCTGTCACGTCGAACTCGAAGGCGTCCGCGTAGGTGCGCAGGACCACCCGGTTGCCGTCCGGGGACCGGGCCGCGCCGGTGATCGCCACCCGCCCGAACGTGTTGAGTGGATTGTCCGTCTGCGTCTTGGGCAGCGTGATGTCGCCGACCTTGCGCATCGGCACCGGTTCGGTGTCACCGGTCTTGAGCGCCGCCGACGGGGTGAAGATCTCCGCCTTGCCGCTTGTCACCTTGGTGATGATCAGTGGCTTGTTGTCGTTGCCGATGAGCAGCGCCTCGGCGTCGTGCGGCTTGCCCTCCGGATACGAGAGTCGGTGCAGCACCGGCTGCTTGCCGCCGCTGACCGGCATCGACCAGAGCGCGACCCTCTTGCGGCGTTCCTTCGAGGAGACGTTGTCCCCGATGTCGCCGATCCAGAGCGTCGCGCCGTTCGGGGAGAGCGCCAGGTCCTCGGTGTCGAACGGGCCCTGCCCCGAGTACCGGACCGGCTCCTTCGAGATCTTGCACTTGGTGTCGAGGAAGAAGACACGCTTGCGTGCCTCGTTCTCGGTGCCGTCGTTGATCACGATGAAGCCGCTCTTGGTGGCCACCAGGCCGGACAGCTCGCGCAACCGCTCGTCGGCGATCGTGCACTGCTTCTTGCCGGGCTTGGCGGCGGGCGGCTCGGACGCTCCAGGTGCGGGAGCCGCCGCGGCGACTCCGGCGAGCGCCACG
Source organism: Micromonospora sp. NPDC000663 (assembly GCF_042898105.1). Lineage (NCBI taxonomy): Bacteria > Bacillati > Actinomycetota > Actinomycetes > Micromonosporales > Micromonosporaceae > Micromonospora > Micromonospora sp. NPDC000663. Next base: position 1,086,778 of record NZ_JBIAYR010000001.1, on the reverse strand, counting down.
GTTGCCCCGAACAGGCCGAGGGCAACCGTGACCGAGGAAACAACGCGGCGCATTCGGCCAGTGTCGCATGCCACGCGTTTCCGGTGGATGACGCCGTGGCCGCTCAGGCGCGGCTGCCGGCCGCCTGACCCTGCCGTTCCACGTCGAACTGCGCCAACTCGGCGGCGAGCTCGGCGCTGACCCGAACGTGCAGCAGAGTGCCCTCGGGCAGATGCGCGGTGCTGAGCACCTCGCCCGTGCGGTGCACCCGGGACACCAGGTCACCGCGCTCGTACGGCAGGACCGCCCGGACCTCGACGGCCGGCTGCGGCAGCCGGTCCTCGATGGCGGCGCGCAGCCCGTCCACGCCTCGGCCGGAGTGCGCCGAAACGAAGATCGCGTCCGGCCAGAGCCGCTTGAGTCGCAGCAGCGTGTCCTCGTCGGTGGCGTCGGTCTTGTTGACCACCAGCAGCTCGGGCAGCCGGTCCGCGCCCACCTCGGCGAGCACCTCGTGCACCGCCCGGACCTGCTCCTCCGGATCCGGGTGGGTGCCGTCGACGACGTGCACCACCAGATCCGCCTCCGCGACCTCCTCCAGCGTCGAGCGGAACGCCTCGACGATCTGGTGCGGAAGGTGGCGGACGAAGCCGACCGTGTCGGAGAGCGTGTAGAGCCGCCCGTCCGAGGCGGTTGCCTTGCGGGTGGTCGGGTCCAATGTCGCGAAGAGCGCGTTCTCCACCAGCACGCCCGCACCGGTCAACCGGTTGAGCAGGCTGGACTTGCCGGCGTTCGTGTAGCCGGCGATGGCCACGGCGGGCACCGAGTTGCGCGTACGTCGGGCGCGCTTGGTGACGCGTACCGTGCGCATGCTCTTGATCTCGCGACGCAGCCGGGAGATGCGGTGGCGGATCCGCCGCCGATCGGTCTCCAGCTTGGTCTCACCGGGACCACGCACACCCACACCGCCGCCGGCGCCGCCACCGCGACCGGAACCACCCGTCTGGCGGGACAGCGTCTCACCCCAACCGCGGAGCCGGGGCAGCAGGTATTCGAGTTGGGCCAGCTCGACCTGCGCCTTACCTTCCTTGCTCTTGGCGTGCTGGGCGAAGATGTCGAGGATCAGCGCCGTCCGGTCGACAACCTTGACCTTGGTGCGCTGCTCCAGGTTGCGCAGCTGCGACGGAGACAACTCGCCGTCGCAGATGACCGTGTCGGCGCCCGTGGAGAGCACCACCGCGCCGAGGTCGTCGACCTTGCCACGGCCGATGTAGGTGGCCGGGTCGGGGCGCGTACGGCGCTGGATGAGCCCTTCGAGCACCTGCGAACCGGCGGTCTCGGCGAGCGCGGCCAGCTCGGTCAGGGAATTCTCCGCGTCGGTCACCGAACCCTCGGTCCAGACGCCCACCAGGACGACCCGCTCCAGCCGCAGCTGGCGGTATTCCACCTCGGTGACGTCGGTGAGCTCGGTCGACAGGCCTGGTACGCGTCGCAGGGACTGTCGCTCCGACAGCTCCATCTCGCCGGTGGTGACGTCGTCGAGCTCGTCCTCGACGGGGACAAAGCTCTCCTGGTCTCGCAAGCGGTTCTCCTGTCCGTTTTGATAAGTAGAACGTAATCCTGACATGAGACAACACCGAACGCACCTGCTATATGCCCATGCTGAAGGCCGCCAAAAGTGGGGGCGAATGCTGGTCGGCCACGACAACCCGGTAGAAATGCGGGCGGCGGTCGACCGGCCGCACAGCCGTGACGGAGGGATCCCGTGGCCATCACCCGACTGCCGAGCGCCGGCTTTTCGATCACCATCCGAATCGCCGTGACCGCTGACGCCTCCTCGATCGGCCGCCTCACCACCTCGGTCGGCGAGGCCGGGGCGATCGTCACGGCGTTGGACGTGGTGGACTCCGACCCGACCCACGTGATCGTCGACCTGACCTGCGACACCGCCGACGCCGGCCACGCCGACCAGGTGGTCGACGCGTTGACCGCGCTCGACGGCGTGGACGTGCGCAAGGTGTCGGACCGGACGTTCCTGCTGCACCTCGGCGGCAAGATCGAGGTCACCTCGAAGGTTGCGCTGCGCAACCGTGACGAGCTGTCCCGGGCGTACACCCCGGGGGTGGCCCGGGTCTGCATGGCCATCGCCGAGAACCCGGCGGACGCCCGGCGGCTCACCATCAAGCGCAACACAGTCGCCGTGGTCAGCGACGGTTCGGCGGTCCTCGGCCTGGGCAACCTCGGCCCGGCCGCGTCGCTGCCGGTGATGGAGGGCAAGGCGGCGCTGTTCAAGCGCTTCGGAGGGGTGGACGCCTGGCCGGTGGTGCTGGACACCCAGGACACCGACGAGATCGTGCAGATCGTCAAGGCGATCGCGCCGGCGTACGGCGGGATCAACCTGGAGGACATCGCCGCGCCGCGCTGCTTCGAGATCGAAGCCCGGCTGCGCGAGGCGCTGGACATCCCGGTCTTCCACGACGACCAGCACGGCACCGCGATCTGCGTGCTGGCCGCGCTCACCAACGCGCTGCGCGTCGTGGGCAAGCAGCTCGCGGACGTCCGGGTGGTCGTCTCCGGAGCCGGCGCGGCCGGGACCGCGATCATGAAGCTGCTGCTGCGTCAGGGCGTCGGCGACATCATCGCGTACGACCGCGAGGGCGCCCTGCACCGCGGCTTGACCGGGCTGAACCCGGCCTGGCAGTGGCTGGCGGAGAACACCAACAAGGAGAACTACTCGGGCGACCTGCCCGGCGCCATCCGGGGCGCGGACGTGTTCATCGGGGTCAGCGCGCCGAATCTGCTCACCGGCGACGACATCGCCCAGATGGCGAAGGACTCGATCGTCTTCGCGCTGGCCAACCCCGACCCGGAGGTCGACCCGCGCGAGGCGCGCAAGCACGCCGCAGTGGTCGCCACCGGCCGCTCCGACCAGCCGAACCAGATCAACAACGTGCTCGCCTTCCCCGGGGTGTTCCGCGGCATGCTGGACGCGCACGCCGAGGAGTTCACCGAGGAGATGGCCATCGCGGCCGCCCGGGCCATCGCCGATGTGGTCGGCGAGGACAAGATCAACCCGACGGTGATCGTGCCGAGCGTCTTCGACTCCCGGGTCGCCCCGGCGGTCGCCGCCGCCGTCCGCGCCGCCGCGCACAACCCCAGCCCGCTGCCGGCGGCCGACCCCGGCCCGTCCGACCTTCCGGAGATCGCGGCCAACGCCAGCGCGACGCCGTAACCCCCCACCCCAACCCCGCCATCTCTGTTGATCAAGAGGTTTGCGTCAGAATCAGCGCTGGATCTGACGCATGCTCGAACGGCTGCTCGCCCGGCAGCTCCGGCAGGCGCAGCAGGACGGCGACGTCGACCCGGAACTGGACGCGGACGTGGTTGCCGCGGGCCTACTGGCGCTGACCAACGGGCTGGGCTCCAGGGTGCTCGGCGGTCAGCGCGACGGCGCGGGCGCGCTGACGGTCCTGAATTACCACCTCGACTGCCTGTTCAGACCGCAAGCGCCGAAAGAGTGATCTCGCCGGTGGCCACCAGGACGGCCGGGCCGGAGAGCCAGCAGGAGTTCTCGGTGACCGTCACCGTGAGGCGGCCGCCGGGCACGTCCACCGCGACCACTCCGGTGTCCCGGCCGGCGTCACGCAGGGCCACCGCGCCCACCGCGCAGGCGCCCGTGCCGCAGGACAGGGTCTCGGCGCTGCCGCGCTCGTACACGCGCATGAGGCTGTGCCCGTCGGTGCCGTCCACCGGGTCGCCGGCCACTATGAACTCCACGTTCACGCCCGCCGGGAACACCTCCGGGTCGAACCCCGGAGCGCGGGTCAGATCCAGCGCGGCCAACTCGACTCCCGCCGGCAGCACACACACCAGGTGCGGGTTGCCCACGTCCACAGCCGTACCGGCCAGGGTCAGTCCGCCGAGGGTGGCGGCGGAACTGTCGTACACCCGGGGTCGGCGCATCTCGACGGAGACCGCGCCGCCCTCGACGAGCGCGCGCACGACGCCGGCCCGGGTGGCCACCGGCAGGGCCGCGCCGGCGGGCGTGGCCAGGCCGGTGTCGAGCAGGTACCGGACGAAGACCCGGGCGCCGTTGCCACACATCTCGGCGAACGAGCCGTCGGCGTTCCAGTAGTCCATGAACCACTCGGCCTCACCGGCCAGCCCGGCGCCGTCGGGATGCTTGGCGGCGCGGACCACCCGCAGCACCCCGTCCGCGCCGATGCCCCGCCGCCTGTCGCAGAGCGCCGCGACCAGCTCCGGAGTCAGGTCGAGCTGACCGTCCGGGTCGGGAAGGAGGACGAAATCGTTGCCGGTGCCGTGGCCCTTGGTGAACTCCACACGCCCATCATCGCGCAGCGGCGGGCACCAGACGCAGGGCGGCCTCGAACAGGTCCGGTGCCGCCGAGTCCAGCCAGCGGATCCGGGGGTCACGCCGGAACCAGGAGCGCTGCCTGCGGACGAACCGCCGCGTCGCCCGGACCGTCTCGTCGCGCGCCTGCGCCTCGGTCAGCTCACCCGCGAGCTGCCGCAACACCTGCTGGTAGCCCAGCGCCCGACTCGCCGTCCGCCCCTCGGCCAGCCCCCGGCCCAGCAGCTCGCGGGTCTCGGCCACCAGGCCGTCGGCCCACATCCGGTCCACCCGCGCCGCGATCCGCTCGTCCAGCAGGCCGGTGTCCAGGTCGACGCCGAGCTGCACCGACGGGTAGTACGGCGTCGGCTGCGGCAGCGAGGCAGTGAACGGCGCGCCGGTCAACTCGATCACCTCCAGGGCCCGCACGATCCGCCGACCATTGCCCGGCAGGATGCCCTGGGCGGCGACCGGATCGGCCTCGCGCAGCCGCGCGTACAGCGGCGCAGGGCCGACCTCGGCCAACTCCCGCTCCAGCCGCTCCCGCAGCGCCGGGTCGGTGCCGGGGAACTCGAAACGCTCAAGCACCGCCCGCACGTACAACCCGGACCCGCCGACCAGCAGCGGCACCCGCCCCCGGGACAGGATGTCGTCCACCGCCGCCCGCGCCAGCCGCTGGTACTCCGCGACGCTCGCCGGCTCGCTGACCTCCCAGATGTCCAGCAGATGGTGCGGCACCCCGTCCCGCTCGGCCGGGGTCAGCTTGGCGGTGCCGATGTCCAGGCCCCGGTAGAGCTGCATCGAGTCGGCGTTGACCACCTCACCGTCCAGCGCGTGCGCCAACGCGATACTCAACGCCGACTTGCCCGCCGCCGTCGGGCCGACGACCGCGACGACCGTGCCGCTCACATCCGCTCCCAGGACGCCACGAAGTAGGCGACACCGTAGGGCGCCGCGTCGTGCAGCAGCTCACCGCGCCACCCGCCGCCGCTCGACCGGGCCGCGCCGGCCAGCACCTGCCAGGACGCCCGGCCGGCGGCCTTCAACTCCGCCGACACCACCGGGTCGAGGTCGAGCAGCACGTCCAGGTCCGCCCCGGCCAGGGCCGTGGCAACCCGCCTGTCGTACGCCTCGGCGCGCGGATCGTCGTACCCCGGGGACTTCTGCCCCCGGCACGCCGACCCGTCGCCGAGCACCAGCAGCGCCACCCGCACAGCCGAACCGGCGATCGACCCGGCGAGGGCCTCCACCTCGGCTGCGCCGGCGTCGGCCGCCACCTGCACGGCCGCCACCTGCGCGCGCACGTCCTGGCGGGCGAGCAGCCACGCGCCGACGGTCAGGCTCAGGGGCAGCACGGCGCCCCGGTCGGGCTGGCCGGGCACCAGGGGTACGTCCAGATCCACGCCCCAGGGCTGCAACGAACCGGTGGCCGGGGCGAAGATCGGGCCCGTCGTCGGACCGGCGCCGAGCAGGACCACCGCGTCCGGGTCGACGGCCAACAACCGACCGACGGCGGTGTCACACGCCGCCCGCAGATCGTCCAGCTCGGGCGCGGCGGTGCCGGCCACCTCGGGCACGAGCAGGGGCGGATGCGGGCAGACAGCGGCGGCGACCAGTGGCACCCGCCCACCGTAGCGGGAATCCCCGGTGCGTCTCCGCGCCGATCCGGTCATTCGGTCACTAGGACACCGTATGGTCACGGTCGGCGATAGGCGCTCGACGCGGACCGGGTTGGACCTGTGACAATGCCGGAAGCAAGTTGACTGCGCCGTGGCGGCGACGGGGGACTCGTTCCTTCGACGCCGGGAGATCGAGGATGGGCACATGAGCGACTGGACTGCCTTCGGACGGGTGGACGCGGACGGCACCGTGTACGTCAAGACCGCCGAGGGCGAGCGGGTGGTCGGATCCTGGCAGGCGGGAGCACCGGAGGAGGGGTTGGCCCATTTCGCCCGCCGCTTCGCCGACCTGGTGACCGAGGTGGATCTGACCGAAGCGCGGCTCAACTCGGGTGCGGCGGACGCCGGGCATTCGCTGAGCACGATCCGGCGGATCCGCGCCACGCTCCCCGAGGCGCACGTGGTCGGCGACATCGACGCGCTGGCCGCGCGACTGGACAAGCTGGCCACCCTCGCCGAGGAGAAGGCCGGTGAGGCCCGGGCCGCCCGCGACGCCGCACGCGTCGAAGCCCTGGCACGCAAGACCGCGCTGGTCGAGGAGGCCGAGAAGCTCGCCGCTGAATCCACCGGCTGGAAGACCGCCGGCGACCGGCTCAAGGAGATCCTCGACGAGTGGAAGACCATCCGCGGGGTCGACAAGAAGGCCGACGGTGAGCTGTGGAAGCGGTTCGCCGCCGCCCGGGACGGCTTCACCCGCCGCCGGGGCGCCCACTTCGCCTCCCTCGACGCGCAGCGCAAGCAGGCGCAGACCGTCAAGGAGGAGCTGGTCGCCGAAGCCGAGAAGCTCAAGGACTCCACCGAGTGGGCGGCCACCGCCAACCAGCTCAAGGAGCTGATGACGCAGTGGAAGGCCGCTCCGCGCGCCTCCAAGGAGGCCGAGCAGAAGCTGTGGGAACGGTTCCGCGGCGCGCAGGACGCCTTCTTCAGCCGGCGCAGTGAGGTCTTCTCGGCCCGCGACAACGAGCAGCGCGGCAACCTGGAGCGCAAGCAGGCCCTGCTGGCCGAGGCGGAAGCCCTCGACATCGACGCCGACCCGAAGGGCGCCCAGGCCAAGCTGCGGGAGATCCAGGCCCAGTGGCACGAGGCCGGGCGGGTGCCCCGCGAGGCCGCCGCCGGGCTGGAGCGCCGACTGCGTGTCATCGACGACAAGGTCCGCGAAGTGATGGACTCCGCGTGGCGCCGCACCACCAAGGAAGACAACCCGCTGCTCGCCCAGATGCGGGCACAGGTGGCGGAGGCCGAGGACCGGCTGGCCCGGGCGCAGAGCGCCGGCGACGCCCGCCGGATCAAGGAGGCCGAGCAGGCGCTCGCCGCCAAGCGGCAGTTCCTCCAGCTCGCCGAGCAGGCCGGCTGAGTCGACGCGTCACCGGGAGCCCCCGGGTCCCCTGACGGGACCGGGGGCTCCCGCACGTCCGCGCCCCGCGCCCCGCGCCCCGCGCCCCGCGCCCCGCGCCCCGCGCCCCGCGCCCCGCGCCCCGCGCCCCGCGCCAAGATCCTCACAACATCCCGGAAGTTGCTGCCTCGGACGCGCCGGAGGCAGCAACTTCACTGAAGTTGCGGGGATCTGAAGGGGTGCGGTGGCGCGGATCGCCGGCAGGCGGGGGCGTCGGACGCCCTCGCGGGTCATGATCGCGCTCGATCCTGGAAGTAGTGGTATCCCGGCGTTTCAAGGCCACTACTTCCAGGATCGAGCGCGATCTTGCGGGGGGCGGGGGCGCGGCGCGGGCGGGGGGCGGGGCGCGGCGGCCGTTCGGGACGGCCAGATGGCTGGTTGACGCATCGAGGTGTGCTGATCAGAATGAGCGGCGGAGCCAGGTAGGGCCACCGGCACGAGGGCGACGACTGCGGGACACCGCCGTCGGAGGGTCGCCGGTGAGCGTTCGCGAGTGTCCACGTCCGCGTGACATGGGCCGTCGCGCACTGTCCGCGTACCCCTTGGGGGCGTGACGTGCGGACGGCCGCCCGCCGGCGTCGTTCATCGACGGCGTCGGACCTCCGAAGTGGAGCTCGAATGTTCCGTCCCACCGCTCTCGGCGGCGCGTTGACCGCGCTCGCCACAGTCGCGGCCGGCGTGTTCATCGCCGCCACCGTCAGCACCAGCCCGGCCGTCGCCGCCGGCACCGGTACCGGGTACCTGCACACCAACGGCAATCAGATCGTGGACAGCACCGGCGCCACGGTCAGGTTGACGGGTATCAACTGGTTCGGCATGGAGACCGACAACAAGACCTTTCACGGGTTGTGGTCGAGCAACCCGTGGCGGGGGCAGCTCGACAAGATGGCCAGCCTTGGCTACAACACGTTGCGGGTGCCGTACTCGAACGACGCGCTGAAGCCGGGCGCGACCGCCAGTGGGGTCAACGACTTCGTCAACCCGGACCTGGTCGGACTGTCGCCGTTGCAGATCCTGGACAAGGTGATCGACTACGCCGGCAGCAAGGGGATGCGGATCATCCTCGACCGGCACCGGCCGACGTCGGCCGGGCAGTCGCCGCTGTGGTACACGCCGACGGTCTCCGAGGCGACCTGGATCAACGACTGGAAGATGCTCGCGCAGCGGTACGCGGGCAACCCCACGGTGATCGGCGCGGACCTGCACAACGAGCCGCACGCCGAGGGCACCAACCCGGCGGCCACCGGCGCGTGTTGGGGTTGTGGTGACACCGCCCGGGACTGGCGGCTGGCCGCCGAGCGGGCCGGCAACGCCATCCTCGGTGTCCAGCCCAACTGGTTGATCTTCGTTGAGGGGGTGAGCTGCCCGAGTGGTGGCCTCTCCAACGTGTGGGACAACGACCCGAGCAACGACGAGGACTGCGGCTGGTGGGGTGGCAACCTGTCCAAGGCGGGCCAGTTCCCGGTACGGCTGAACGTGGCGGACCGGCTGGTCTACTCGCCGCACGAGTACGCGACGTCGGTGTACCGGCAGACCTGGTTCGACGCCCCGGACTACCCGGCGAACATGCCGGCGATCTGGGACAAGTACTGGGGTTACCTCTACAAGCAGAACATCGCGCCGATCATGATGGGTGAGTTCGGCAGCACCCTGGCCGACCCGAAGGACCGGGTGTGGCTGGAGAAGCTGATGGCGTACACCGGCACCGGGGTCACCGGGATGTCCTTCACCTACTGGTCGTGGAACCCGAACTCGGGTGACACCGGCGGCATCGCGCTCGACGACTGGACGAACATCAACACGACCAAGCAGGCGATCCTCCAGCCGTACCTGATCGCGCCGTCCGGCGGAACGGGTGGGCCGACAGGTGGACCGACGGGCGGCCCGACGGACCCTCCGACGGGCGCCTGCACCGCCACCTACCGGCAGGTCAATGCCTGGCAGGGCGGCTTCCAGGGTGAGTTGACAGTGAAGAACACGGGCTCGGCGGCGGTGAACCCGTGGTCGGTCACCTGGAGCTGGCCGTCCGGGGTGACGTTGGGCAGTGGTTGGAACGCCACAGTCACGCAGTCCGGTACGACTGTCACCGCGGCCGCGCCGAGCCACGCCCCCTCCCTGGCGGCGGGCGGGTCGGTCACCGTGGGCTTCACCGCCAACGGCACCGCCAGTGCCCCGGCGACTGTGAAACTCAACGGCACCGGCTGCTGAGCTACCCGGGGGCGGCCGGCACCGAGGTACGGGTGCCGGCCGCCCCCGGCCATTTACATTCAGATGCTTCTATGCTCTCATCGGGAAAGCGCTTGCCCTCGGGTGGCCAGCGCCAGCGCGGGAGCCGCTTTCCTTCACGAACCTGCACCGGCGGGCCCGGGACCACAGGTTCCGGTCGACCTCGCCGCCCACGGGCATGGGCGTCGCGACGGTCACCGTCTCACCGAAAGGAAGCAGCATGCGCACAGGACGGCGTCGGATGACGCTGATCGCCAGCACCGCCGCAGCCACCGCCACCCTCGTCACCGCCAGCCTGCTGACCGCCGTCACCGCCCAGGCGGCGGCCGGCTGCCAGGTCGCGTACTCGGTCGCCAGCCAGTGGCCTGGCGGATTCACCGGCAACGTCTCTGTCACCAACCTCGGGGACCCCCTCGCCGGGTGGACGCTGCGCTGGTCGTACGGGGCCGGCCAGCAGGTCAGCCAGGCGTGGGGCGCGACAGTCACGCAGAGCGGCGGCCAGGTCTCCGCGACAAACGTCGACTACAACGCCAACCTGGCGACCAACGGCAGCACCTCGTTCGGCTTCAACGCGAGCTGGAACAACTCAGGCAACCCGGCTCCGACCGGCTTCACCCTCAACAACGTCGCCTGCACCGGCGGCACCACGCCGACCACCCCGCCGCCCACCACACCCCCGCCCACCACGCCCCCGCCGACCACCCCTCCACCCACGACGCCCCCGCCCACGAGCCCGCCGCAGACCGGCCTTGTCGGCTGGGCCACCCAGAACGGCGGCACCACCGGCGGCGGCGCCGCGGCCACGACCACCGTCACCAACGCCTCGGCGCTGACCAGCGCGCTGAACGCCACAGGCGCCGCGGTGATCCGGGTGTCCGGGACCATCTCCTGCTCGGGAATGCTGCGGGTCCGGTCCAACAAGACCATCCTCGGCAACTCCGGCGCGACAATCGCCGGCTGCGGACTCAACATCAGCGGTGACCGCAACGTCATCATCCGGAACCTGACCTTCCGGGACTGGAACGACGACGCGATAAACGTGCAGGAGTCGGCCACCAACATCTGGATCGACCACAACAGCTTCAGCAACGGGTACGACGGCGCCGTCGACATCAAACGCGGATCGGACTTCGTCACCGTGTCCTGGAACCGGGTGTTCAACCACGACAAGACGATGCTGCTCGGCCACAGCGACGACAACGGCAGCCAGGACATCGGTCACCTGCGGGTGAGCTACCACCACAACTGGTTCGACGGCAGCAACCAGCGCAACCCCCGGGTGCGCTTCGGCAATCCGGTGCACGTGTTCAACAACTACTACCGGGCCAACGGCGGCTACGGCGTCGCGTCCACCGAGAACGCCGGCGTCCTCGTCGAGGGCAACTACTTCGAGAACGTCGCCGACACGTACCACCTCGGCGAGGGCGACTCCGGGCCGGGCAGCCTGGTGGCCCGGAACAACCACTTCGTCAACTCGCCCACCGGCCAGGCCGGCGGCAGCGTGGCAGGCATCCCGTACTCCTACCAGCTGGACACCGCGAGCAACGTCAAGTCCATCGTGACGGCGGGCGCGGGCGCCGGCAAGATCACCGTCTGAGCGCGGAAGGGCCCCTCAACGAGGGGCCCTTCCGTCCGGTCAGTGCGCGGCGCAGCCCGCTGCGGGCGCGGGCGCGACCGGCGGCGCGCCGATCGTCGGCAGGCCGAGCAACACCCCAGGGGTACGCGGGGAGCGGCCGGCCTCGGCGGCGTCGCCGGCCCGGGTGCGGCGGTGCGACAGGGGCGCCCCGTCGGCGTTGAGGTGGTGCGGCGCTGCGTACGTGATGGCGGTGTGCACGATGTCACCGGGCCGGATCGACCCCGCGAAGCTGCCGGCGTCGAAGTGCACAAGCCGACCGTCGCGCGCCCGGCCGGACATCCGCCCGGTCCGCTCGTCCTTGCGGCCCTCGCCGACCGCGACCAGCACCTCGACGGTCTCCCCCACCAGGCGCTTGTTCTCCGCCCAGGTGATCTCCTCGACGGTGGCGATCAGCCGCTCGTAGCGCTCCTGCACGACAGGCTTGGGCAGCTGGCCGTTCATCGTCGCGGCGGGAGTGCCGGGGCGCTTCGAATACTGGAACGTGAAGGCCGAGGAGAAGCGTGCCTCGCGCACCACGTCAAGGGTGCGCTGGAAGTCCGCCTCCGTCTCGCCGGGGAACCCGACGATGATGTCGGTGGTGATCGCCGCGTCCGGCATGGCCGCGCGGACCTTCTCGATGATGCCCAGGTACCGCTCCGAGCGGTAGGATCGGCGCATCGCCTTCAGCACGTCGTCGGAGCCGGACTGCAACGGCATGTGCAGCGAGTGGCAGACGTTGGGCGTCTCGGCCATCGCGGCGATCACGTCGTCGGTGAAGTCCTTCGGGTGCGGGCTGGTGAACCGGACCCGCTCCAGGCCGTCGATGTCGCCGCAGGCGCGCAGCAGCTTGCCGAACGCGTAGCGGTCGCCGAACTCCACGCCGTACGAGTTGACGTTCTGCCCGAGCAGCGTCACCTCCAGCACACCCTCGTCGACCAGGGCGCGCACCTCGGAGAGGATGTCGCCAGGGCGGCGGTCCCGCTCCTTGCCGCGCAGCGACGGCACGATGCAGAACGTGCAGGTGTTGTTGCAGCCCACCGAGATCGACACCCAGCCGGCGTACGTCGACTCGCGGCGGGTCGGCAGCGTGGAGGGGAACACGTCAAGCGACTCGAGGATCTCCACCTCGGCGGCGGAGTTGTGCCGGGCCCGCTCCAGCAGCACCGGCAACGAACCGATGTTGTGCGTGCCGAAGACGACATCCACCCACGGCGCCTTGCGGACGATCTCGCCACGGTCCTTCTGGGCGAGGCAGCCGCCGACCGCGATCTGCATGTCCCGGTGCTTGTCCTTCACCGGGCGCAGTCGACCGAGGTTGCCGTAGAGCCGGTTGTCGGCGTTCTCCCGCACGGCGCAGGTGTTGAAGATGACCACGTCCGGGGTGTCGTCGCCGGCGGGTGCGCGCACGTACCCCGCCTGCTCCAGCAGGCCGGAGATGCGTTCGGAGTCGTGCACGTTCATCTGGCAGCCGTACGTGACGACGTTGTAGGTCCTAGCCACCCTTTTGGCGCCCCTTCCCCTCGGGCTACCAGGGTAGCGGCCCGCCCGACAGGGCACGGAGAGTGGCATTGACCCGGGACAGGGCGCGGGCGGGCCCGGGTGTCAGAACGGGTGGGGGTCGATGATCCGGGCGACGAACCTCCCCTCCCGCAGCGTCCGTACGCTCGGATGGTCTGCCGCGACCACCTCGCCCAGCTCCACCACCGGCGTGGTGATTGTCGCGGAGGGCCGATCGCCGTCGCTCTCGCGCAGGACGAGCGCCAGGTTCGCCAGGCAGCGCAGGGCGTCCGGGTGGCGCGGACCGGAGGTGGCCACCCAGCGGTCGGCTGTCGCGCGGAGGCGTTCGAGTGCGGCGTCCCGGTCGCCCTCCTCGGCGAGGCAGATGCCGAGGTTCTCCTCCGCGGCGAGGGTGTGCGGGTGGTCCGGGCCGAGCACCTCACGCAGCGCGGCGGCGGCCCGATCGGCGGTCTCGCGGGCCTGGGTGACCCGGCCCACTGCCCGCTGCGCCGCGGCGAGGTTGCTGAGGGCGCCCACGGTGTGCGGGTGCAGGACGCCCAGCCACTGCTCGTAGATCCTCGCCACCTGCTCGGCCTCGGTCACCGCGCGATCGGTCTCGCCGAGCGCCAGCAGATTCGCCACCAGGGCGGCACGGCAGATCAGGGTTTCCGGATTGGCTCGCCCGAACTTCTCCTCGAGGACCGGGTACGCCGCGTCGAGCAGCCCGGCGGCCTCCGCCGGGTGACCCGCGCTGCGCAGCGACACAGCGAGGCTGACCTGGGCGTTCAGGGTGTCCCCCGCCTCGCTGCCGATCTCCTTGAGGCTGGCCAGCTGGTGATGCACGGTGCGCAGCAGTACGACCGACTTGTCGTACTCGCCGGCCTCACGCAGGTCCCGCGCCAACTGCGCGGCCGAGTGCAGGGTGTACGGATTTTCCGCCCCCTGGACCGCCCGGCGGAGCTGGAGCACCGCCTCGTCCCGCACCCGGGCCGATCGGAAGTCACCAACCAGGCGGTAGGAGTGCGCGAGGTTGTTGGCCGCGGTGAGTGTGCGCGGATGTTCCTCGCTGAACTCCTCGCGCCACGCGTCGTAGGTTTCCCGGTCCCGTTCGATCGCCTTGGCGTACCGGCCGAGAGCTCGCAGGTCGGCGCCCAGGCTGCCGGCGGTCATCAGGGTGTGCGGGTGCCGGTCGCCCAGCAGCGCCCGCTGCTCGTCGAGGACCTGCTCGTCCAGGGCGAGGGCGTCGTCGTAGCGGGCGAGCGCCCGCAGCACGTTCGCCCGGTTGAAGCGCAGGTGCAGCACCTGCCGGCGCAGCTTGGCCAGCTCGTCGGTGCCGTAGAGGCGGTTCAGGCGCGCCGACCACACCGCGTCGACCTCCTCGGCGAACGTGTTCGCCAGGTCGAGTTCACCCTGGCGCCAGAGATACCGCACCCGGTCGATCATCAGCTCCCGGGCCGACTCGTCGTGGCAGCGCACTGCCCCGGACGCCTCGATGTGGGGCCAGAGCGTCCGGAACCGGTCCCAGGTCTGCGGATCGTCGGCGTCGCCGCGCGGCCGGGACGCGGCAAGCACCAGGTGCACCTCGTGCCGGGTGTCGGCGACCTCGTCCGGGGTCATCCCCTCCCGGACCACCGCCTGGAGCAGCCGGTGCACCAGCACCCGGCGCTTCGGCATGTTCATGGTGAGCAGGGCAGACCTGTTGATCCGTTGGACCAGGGCCCCCCGCACGAGGCGCTCCGACACCGACGGGTCGAACGGCGCCAACGCCTGCGCCATCTCGTCGCTGTGCAGCAGATCCAGGTCGATCTCCGAGGCCAGCACGGAGCAGAGCTGCAACAGTCGGTACGCCGCCGGGGAATGGGTACGCAGCCGCGCCAGGGAGAGATCCCAGGTGGCCTCCACGGACAGGGCGCTGGGGCCGTGCCGTTCGATCTGCTCCAGGTACGCGTCGACGGAGGTGCCGGCGTCCGCCAGGTACGCGCCGGCGGCGGCCACCGCGACCGCCAGGTCCCCGAGGGCGTCGGCGATCCGGTCGGCCTCCTCGTCGGTCAGGGAGGGCACCCGGCGCAGCAGGTGGGCGACGCTCTCCGCCCGGGCGAAGACGTCGACCTGGATCGGGGTGGCCCGGTCCCCCCAGGCCGGGTTGCGGGAGGTGAGCAGGACGTGTCCGCCTCCGCGCGGCAGGAAGCGTTCGACCGGGTCGACCTCCTCGGCGTTGTCGAACACCAGCAGCCACCGTCGGGGTTCACCCCGCCCGAGCGCCTCCAGGACCGCGTGCACGTCGTCCGCCCGGTCCGGGTGACCGCCGAGGCCGAGCCGGGTGGCGAAGGCCGCCAGCGACCTCTGAACGTCGACGTCGGCCGAGTCCGTCGCCGCGACGGTGATCCACCAGACCGCGTCGTACGCGGACTTGAAGCGGTGCACGTACTCCAGGGCGAGTTCGGTCTTGCCGACGCCACCCATGCCCTGGAGAGCGACAGGCACGGCGGCGGCCCCGCCGCCGGTCAGGTGCCGGCGCAGGATGGCCAGCTCACCTTCCCGGCCGGTGAACCGCGCGTTGCGGTTCGGGGCTTCGAACACGGCCGGCTCGACGGCCGGGAAGCGCAGACCGGCGTCACCGGGGCCGTCGGTGCGCAACGGGGGCGGGCGATCCACCAGCCGGAGCAGGCGCTCCGCCGCAGTCGCCGCGCTGACGTTGACCAGGTGGGTGGAGGAGGCCACCGCGAACTCGGCGAGCGGCCGCAGGTCGCTCACGTAGACCGCGAGGGGTGTGGTGCCGGCGGCCGGATCACGCGGAGGAAGCGCGGTGGGAGGCAGCGCCACGTACGCGGAGGAGAGGATGGTCAGCGTACGGGCAGGTGGTTGCGTACCGGGCTCGACCGGCTGCGTCCCGTCGACCACCCGCACACCTGCGGAGCTGAGCACCCGCTCGATCCACTCCGCCCAGACGGCGTCCTCCGGGGCGTAGCGGAGCATGAGGTCGTCGTCGGGGAGTTCGTAGCGGCGCCGGAAGCGCGCCTTCTCCCGCTCGCGCACCGACTCGTCCATCGGCGGCATCCCGCGTACGGCGCCCTCGGTCAGCTCGGCTGTCAGGGTCTCGAACGCCGCCAGCAGCGAGGTGGGCGAACCGGGGGCGTCGCCGAAGGTCGCAAGCGTCTCCTCGTACGCGTAGAACGGCCGGTACGGCACCTCGACCGCCGCCCAGTAGCGCCGACGGTCCACCTCCGTCATGCCTGTGGGGAGACCGGCGAAGCGGCGCATCGCGAGCGCCCGTCCGGCGTCGGCCTTCTCCTTCTCCGCCTGGTCGACACGCATCGGGACCGGCAGGATCCGGATGTCGCGGCGCGGATAGTGGTCGGCGACGGCTCGGGCGACCTGCGCGGCACCCTCGATGCCCTGGTCGCTGAGAGTGAAACAGTCGACCAGGACGTCCGGCAGATGCAGGGTGCAGATGTCGGCGACGTCGCTGAGGCCGGTCCGGCTGTCGATCAAGGTGTAGTCGTACTCGCGCTTCATGTCCGCGCGCAGTGCCTCGAGGAACCGTTCGCCGCCCAGGCGGTGGTAGAAGGTGTCCCAGTCCAGACCGCTGACCGAGACGGCGTAGTCGCTGTTCTGCCGACCGGCGGAGAGGAAGTCCAACCCGCCGCCGCCCGGGAACTGCCACCCCAGCGAGAACGCGTACCTGTTGACCCGGGCGTACTGCTCGACCCAGCCCTGCGGCCGTTCCGCGTCGCGCATCGTCTCGGACTCGTAGTCGTGGATGAGGTCGATGACCCCGCCGGTGCCGCCGATCGCCGCCACATCCAGGAACGGGTGGAAGAAGCGGTGCAGGCCGGGCGACTCCAGGTCCCAGTCGGTGACCAGCACCCGCTTGCCGTTGGCAGCCAGGATCCACGCGACGTTGGCCAGCGCCATCGTCCGGCCCGTTCCGCCCTTGAACGAGTAGAAGGTGACTATCTGACCGTCGCGTTCAGTGCTCATCGGGCATCTCCGGGGCTTCGATCGGTGGCGAGACCGGTGTGCGCAGGCTTGGTGGCCGGGTGTTGGGCACCGATGCCGGGAACACCGCGCCGTGCTTCAGGTACAGCCGTCGGGCCTCGGTCACCAGGGTCGGCATCAGTCCGGCGAGCTCGTCCATCCGGCCGACCCACCGGGCCCGGGTCGCACCGGAATCCTGGAGGACGCCCAGCGCCAGCCGTGCCAGGTCGGCGCCGCGGTGCGCGTCGCGCGGATCGTCGGCGTCGGTCACCAGGAGCGGAACCGCCCATGGCGGAAGCGCCCGTGCCGCCGCCCGCAGGGCCGCCAGGCCCTCGGGCCGCTCGGTGATCCACGGGTCGATCAGGACCACACCCGGACGGATCTCCAGCAGATCCTCGGCGTCGGCGAAGTCGGTGGTGCGCACCGGCAGCCCGAGTCGCTCGGCGGTGCTCGCCACGTACTCGGCCAACGGGAGTTCCTGCCGTGCCCCGAATGGTCGCCACAGCAGGCTGCGGTCGGCGTACGACGACGCCTGCCGTCCCTCCGGCAGCTGGTCCCTGGTGGGCGCCAGCACCGCCACCACGAACGCCGGGTCGGCCGAGGCCTGCCACGAGACCTCGTCCAGGGCGGGTGCCCGGGACGGCCGCAGCCAGAACCGACGGGTGGGCTCCACGATCCGCCACGCCAACCGCCCGAGCAGGAGCTGGTACTGCCTCCGATATGCCCCGAGCATGCAGAGCGCACGCATGCCGTTCTCGGCGTACGCGGGGACGTCCCGTCCCAGGTCCAGTGCCGCGTCCAGTTCGGGATGGTCCTCCCAACTGGGGACCGGGATCCAGAGGACCGGCACCACGTGTTGCGACGGCACGACGGCTGGCACCGACCCGGCGTCCGCAGCTGCGTCCAGCCGGGCGAGAAAGGACTCCTGTTCGCCGAGTGCCCACGGCCTGTTGAAGTAGCCGGGCGAGTAGAGAGGCACGAACACCTGGGCCGCGCCGAGGGCACCCGCCAAGGCCGCCTTCATGTCGGCGCCGGGCGGAATGTACTGGTCGATGAAGCCGATCTCCACGCCCGGCCGTGGTGACGCGAGCCGAGCCACCTCACCCGACAGATCCGCGAAGAAGCGTCCGACCCAGACGTCGGTGTCGGTGCGGGCGCTCTGCACAGGCGCGGAATGCGCGTAGCTCAGGAAGAAGTAGGTCTCACGCGTCGGCGCCGCCCCGGCGGCGGTGCGCGGCATCATACGGCTGCCTCCTCGCCGAAGAGCGTGTGCAACTCGTCGACTCCCTTGGGCACCAACGGGTGGACGCGGTAGGCCCGATGGATCGCCACCACCCGCTGGGCGAGACGCCACACGACCGCGCGGTACGCCTGCTCCAATTGCATGGTCAGCAATCCGTAGACCCCCTCCTGCTCATACTGGCGCGCGACGGTGTTGTCGTCAGGTATCGCGGTCGGCGAAAACCGTTGGATGGCACGGATGCTCGGCGGCAGTGACGCCTCGGCGGTCGGCGACCAGTTGACGGGAACGATTGCCGTCTCGTGCACGGAGGCCCCCGGACCGCGTGGTTCGATCCGGCGACGCGCGAAGGCGTGCCACTCCATCGCGCACCACGGGCTGCTGATGAAGGAACTGGACACCAGAGGGATGAAAACCTGGCAGGTGCCGGCGGCGTGCAGCAGTTCCGGGGTCCATCGCTCACCACCGGAGAGCGTGCTGTCCATGAAGCCGGGGTCGACACCGGTCGGCAGTCCGACCAGCTCACTGACGTGCGTGGAGAGGTCGTCGAAGAACCGGGAGACGTACTCCTGGGGATTGTTACCGGCCCGGCGGACCGTCGGCCGCGAATAGCTCACGAAGAACAGCGGGGTTCGCGTATCCGCGATCGTTACCGCTTCGCTCACCGTCGTTCCTCCGCCGTCCGGAAAGCGACCGAGATCTCAGCGTAAGGCGTACGTCAATGTCGCGGACTGATCCGGTTGCCCGCGAACCACTTTACGGCGAAGTCCACTGTGGGAGGTATCGGCAACAGCCGGGTTGCCGCCTGCCCCACCACGCCGCGACGCACGAACGGCTCGTCGTCCAGGCTCGCGCCGAGGGCGCCGAAGTCGCCGTCATCCAACTCCGGTGCGACGAAGTCGCAGCGGAGCCGCCGCTCGCCGGCCTGACGGTAACAGCGGTAGGCCTGGACCGGGACGTTCGACAGGTGGTACTCGGCCAGGTGCAGGGCACTGCACGCGTCGTAGCCGACGCCGAGGAGCAGAACGTACCCGCCGGTGTCGTACATCCGACCAATCGGGGACCGCGGCCCCAGGTGGGAGTCCAGGGCATGGTCGGCGGTCAGGAACGCCGCGCGGCGTCCGACGGCCGCGAACGAGGTCTGCGGATGGTCACTTCGGACGGCGCCGGGCAGGAGCCGTACGTACTCGGCGAACGCGCCGACACCCTGCGCGGCGGTGCGCTCGCGGTCCCAGCCCGGCATGCACGCCTCGTACCGGAGCCGCTCGTGGGCGCTCATCCCCCGGGTCGCCTCGTGCCAGGTACGCGAGGTCGTCGAGTTGCCCGCATTGTGCGTCGGTACGACAACCGTGCCGTCCGGACCGAGCACCGCGCTGAGCGCCTCGACAAGCGTCTCCGCCCCCTTCGCAAGGGGACCGACCCGGCGTAGTGAGGAGTGCACCAGCACGTCCTGCCCGGCGGCGACGCCCGAGGCCCGCAGGTGGGCGGCGAGAGTGCCGACGTCGAACGGGAGCGCCGCCGGATCGGTCACACCAGCTCCCCCAGCGCGCGTCGCATTCCCTCGACGAAGCGGTCCCCGGTACCGGTCAACGACCCGCTGGCCGCCAGCGCGTCGAGCGCCTGGCCCGTCCAGGTGCGGTAGCGGCGGGCGTGGGTGGCGGCCAGCGGATCGGCAGGTCGGTCGGCGACCGCGCGGGCATGCCAGACCTCGGCAACCGCCAGGTGGGCGTACGCCCCCTGGAGCACCCCCTCCAGGGGGCGCGGATCGGGACGCCAGGCCACCCGCAGCCGGGCCGGCGACCCCGGTTCGACAAGGTCGTACAGGTCCAGCGCCGCACCGAGCTTGGAGTGCTGCCACTCGTGCACGAGCAGCACGGCGAGGGTCTCCGGGTCGGCGATCGGCCCCACCGCCACGGCGCCGAACGCGGCGCGGGCGGTGGCACTGCGCAGCGCGCCCGTGGGCGGGGTGTCCAGTGGGACGACCGCTCGCATGCCCACGCGCATCGCCTCGGCGTGCCGGGGAACGTCCCGCTCGGCGAGCTGCCAGGCCGTGGCCACCGTACGGCCCAGCTCGGCCGCAGGCCCCTCGGCCAGGCGTTCCCGTACCCGATCCCCGTAGCAGTCCCGCGCCGGATCGAGGTCCTCGATCCTCAGGTCGTGGTCCGCGAGAGGGCCGGGTCGGGTGGGCCACCAGCCCGCCGGCCAGGTGCTCGGCTCGTCGAGCCTGACGTCGTGCGGATCGCCCGCGGCGACCAGCCGGAAGCCGCCGGGGCGAACGGTGAGCAGAGCGGCGTCGACGCCTGCGACCGGCAGCTGGAAGACGCCGAGCGTGGGCAGGAACACCTGGCCGCCCACGACGGGAACACGCAGCTCGGCGGCGACTCCCGCCCGGACGGCGACCGCCGCCGCCAGCGCGGCCGCCGGATCCGGTTCGGGTGTACGCGGCGCCGCTCGGGCGGCCGCCTGGAGCCGCCGGATCAGCCGGGGGCGGACGAACGGATGCCGGAGCACGGCCCGGACCGTGTCCGGCACTGTCGCGTCCAGGTTGACGAGGAGGTCCCATCCGGAGTCGGGTGCCGCCGTCTCCCGGCTGGCTGCCAGCAGCGCGCGGACGATGGCCAGTTGGGAGTCCACCAGGAACGTGATCGACTCCGGGGACCCGTGACCGCCCGCGATGTCGTCAAGCGTCCGCTCCGCGTCGGTCGAGACGACAGCATGGGACGGCATCGGCTGCCGCTCGGCGGGGATAGCCCCCGGCTGTCGGGGCACCGCGACGGGGGCGGTCCCGGTGGCGTGCCGGTCGATGATCGAGATCAGCGCCCGGAGGTCGGTGCAGTAGACGGACGGATTGTCGAAGCCGGCGCCGGACCGGTAGCGGTGCGCGTACAGGCCGCCACCACAGCGGGCGACCACCGGGCAGGACCGGCAGATCGCCGACAGCCCCGCCAGCCCGCTCTGCCGGATCGCCACACCGGGATGCCGCGCAGCCTCGTCCACCGTGTGGTCGAAGACGTTCAGGCCGGTCCCGGCAGCGCCGTCGTACGCCACCTTCAGCGAGTCCGCCTGTTCCCAGGTGCCGTCGGTCTCGACCACCACCAGGTCCGCCGGCCCGAGGCCGACGGCCTCCGTGCCCGCGGACGTCCCGCGCGGATCCAACGCGTCGAACAAACGGATCGACACCTGCCGTCCGTCGTCCACCCACCGCCTGTGGATCCGGCCCAACCAGTCGGCGTACGGGGTCGGGGCACCGCCCGGTCGGACCGGCGGGTGATCCCAGGTGTGGTGCGGCAGCAGCAGGTCGATCCGGGGTGGCTCCTCGGCGAGCAGGGCGTCGTAGACCGCATCAGGGTCGTTTGCCACGTCCACGGTGCAGAGGATCCCGGCGTAGCTGTCGCGGTACCCGGGGCTCCGGAGCAGGGCCAGCGCCCGCCGGACCGGATCATGACTGCTGGCGCCGTTGGCGAAGCGGCGGTGCCTGTCGTTGGCGACACGGTCACCGTCCAGGGAGATCCCCACCTTGACGTCGTACTCGACGAAGATGTCGCAGAAGGTGGGGTCGAGCAGGACCCCGTTGGTCTGCATCCGCAGGTCGAGCACTGCTGTCGGCTCGATCGCCGTCCGCAGCCCGCTGAGGATCCGCCGCATCCGTGCCGGACCGAGCAGCAACGGCTCGCCGCCGTGCAACACGACGTGCACGACAGGCAGGTCGTGTGCGCTTGCGTGCTCGGCGACCCGGGCCGCGGCGGCGTCGAGCGTCCGCGCCGCCATCTCGCGCGGGCGACCCCGCCAGGTCTGGTCGGCGTGCTCGTAGACGTAGCAGTGGTCGCAACTCAGGTCGCAACGGCTGTGCACCTTCAGGACGTACTGGCTGATCGGGGCGCCCGGCGGGGCCGGCACGGATCGCCGAGCCGTCATAGGGTCAGATGGCCGAATTGAAGGCGGTGACGGGTACGACCGTCTCCGCCGGACCGGTGATCGGGGGGAGGACGCGGCGCAGGAGCACGTCGACCGTCTCGGGGTGCTCGGTCGCGACCTGGTCGAGCCGAGTCCTCAGGATCGACGCGATCGGGTCGGGACTCCGACCGGCGGGCGGTGCGGGCTTCTGGTCCACAGTGAGTCTCCGGGTCCCGTGGGAACCCCACGGGAGGTGTGATGGACGGCCCGAGGGCCCTGACGCGCCACCAGAATAGGCAACAGCCCCAACGATGTCATCGTTGGTCAAGTAGCGCACGAGACGAGGAGAAACGCCCATGTGCCGGAGCATCAAGACGCTGCGTGAGCCGTTCACCCCGCAGGTGACGGACACCGACATCGAGGCGGCGGCGTTGCAGTACGTCCGGAAGATCTCTGGCTTCCGGGCGCCCGCCGCGCACAACGCCGCCGCCTTCGACGCCGCAGTGGCCGCCGTGGCGGAGGCCACCCGCACCCTGCTCGACCAACTCGTGGTCCGGGGTGCCGGGGCAGGCGCCGCGGACCGGCCGGCCGCCGCCCAGGGCCGCGGCTGACCGTCGGCGAGGCGTCGGCCGGGGCCTGACCGGTGTGGGTCAGGCCGCGGCGAGCGCCGGCGCGACGGTGTCCGGTGCCCATCGCGAACGGTGACACTGCGACCAGCCCCGACAGCCGGGGTCGCCGAGCGTGCAGAGCCGTTGCCGGCTGAGCACCTCGCCGTCGTCGGTGTCCCGTACGTCGAAGTGCACCGGGCGGACCGTCCCGTCCGGGACGACGAGCAGGTGCCGCGTGGCGTCCAGCGTGTCGTCGCGCAGTAGACAGTTGCGGCCCAGCAGCCGGGCCAGCGCGGCGATGCTGGCGTGCTCGGGGAGCCGCTCGGGCACCCCGTAGCAGTCCACCACCGTCGAGAACTCGCCAGGCGCCTGCCAGACGTCACAGACGACCGCGTACGCCGGCAGCCGGGCCGGATCTGCCGCCGCCAGCGGCATCACCACCCGACCGAGCGCCTCGGCCAGCGCCGGGTAGACCTCAACGGGTCGTACCCGGTCGATTCTCCAGTTCCACAGCTCGGTCATTCCGCCTCCTCGCTGCGTTCGTCCCACCGGCCTCCGGATCGGGCCTTACTGACGATGGTGGGGGGCATTTGACCCCAGCCGGGGGCAAGTTACCGGTCTGTGACCATTCCGGGCAAAATTTCCCTGAGCCGCATTGCTCGGAGTAGCTAGAAGGTGACAGTTTATCGGGTACGGTGTGCGATCCCCACCACCGCCACCGCGTGTCCGACGCCCGTGCGCCGGTGGGTCAGCGCAGGACGACGAGGTGCTCGCCGCGGGGCAGCAGCTCGCCCACCACGGGAGCGCCAGGCACCTCACCCGCGACCAGCAGGCCACCCGAGGTCTGGGCGTCGGCCAGCAGCAACCGCTCGGCCTCGTCCGCCGCACCGAAGTCGGTCCACGGGGTCACCCAGTCCAGGTTGCGCCGGCTGCCGCCGCTGACGTACCCGTCGCGCAGCGCCTCCCGCGCGCCCGCCAGATAGGGCACCCGTGCGGTGTCGATGGCCACCGTGAGCTGGCTGGCCCGGGCCAGCTTCGACGCGTGCCCGAGCAGACCGAACCCGGTCACGTCGGTGCCGCACCTGATGCCGGCGGCGACCGCCGCGCGGGCGGCGTCCCGGTTGAGCGCGCTCATCGTGGCGACCGCCTCCGGGAAGCTCTCCCCGGTGTTCTTGTGCCTGGTGTTCAGCACGCCCACGCCGAGCGGCTTCGTCAACGACAGCGGCAGCCCGGCCCGGCCGGCGTCGAGAGTGATCAGTTCCTCCGGGCGGACGGTGCCGGTCACCGCCAGCCCGTACTTGGGACCCTCGTCGTCCACGCTGTGCCCGCCGGCCAGGTGGCAACCGGCCTCCCGGGCCACGTCCTGACCGCCGCGCAGCACCTCGCGGGCCAGCTCCAGCGGCAGGACGTCACGCGGCCAGCAGAGCAGGTTGAGCGCCACCAGCGGGGTACCGCCCATCGCGTACACGTCGGAGAGCGCGTTGGCCGCGGCGATCCGGCCCCAGTCGTACGCGTCATCGACCACCGGGGTGAAGAAGTCGGCGGTGCTGACGATGCCGGTCCGCTCGTCCAGGCGCACCACCGCCGCGTCGTCGCCGTGATCCAACCCGACCAGCAGCTCGGCCGTCCCGGTCGCCGGGCCGAGACCCGCCACCATGATCTCCAACTCACCCGGTGGGATCTTGCAGGCGCACCCGCCACCACGGGCGTACGCGGTCAGCCGTACCGGTTCGGTCATCCCCCCATGATCTCGGCAACAGTGGCGTCCCGCCACCGTTGCGCGTCGCACGGTGTGCGGAATCGGACGACCGACAACGATCGTGACCGGTGTTACCGCTCCGTGACCCGCTGGGTTGCGTTCTGCCACATCACGCCGCCTACAGTGGCCGCACCGGGGGTCAACCGACCCCGCTCCGGGAGACGACAGGGACGGTGAACGACGTGACGACGGGCGAACCGCTCATCGTGCTGGACGCGGTCAACAAGTGGTTCGGGCCGCTGCACGTGCTGGACGACGTCTCACTGTCGGTGGGTCGGGGCGAGGTGGTCGTGGTGATCGGCCCGTCCGGCTCCGGCAAGTCGACGCTGTGCCGCGCCATCAACCGACTGGAACCGATCAACTCCGGCACCATCACCTTCGACGGGCAGCCACTGCCGGCCGAGGGCAAGCCGCTCGCGAAGCTGCGCAGCGAGGTGGGCATGGTGTTCCAGTCCTTCAACCTCTTCGCGCACAAGACGATCCTGGAGAACGTCACCCTCGGGCCAGTGAAGGTCCGCAGGGAGAAGCCGGCCGCCGCCCGCGAGCGCGGCCTGGCCCTGCTCGACCGGGTCGGCATCGCCAACCAGGCGGACAAGTTCCCCGCCCAGCTCTCCGGCGGCCAGCAGCAGCGGGCGGCCATCGCCCGCGCGCTTGCCATGCAGCCCAAGGCCATGCTCTTCGACGAGCCCACGAGCGCCCTGGACCCGGAGATGGTCGGCGAGGTGCTGGACGTGATGACCGCGCTGGCCCGCGACGGCATGACGATGGTCGTGGTCACCCACGAGATGGGCTTCGCCCGGCACGCCGCCAACCGGGTCATCTTCATGGCCGACGGCAAGCTCGTCGAGGACGCCTCCCCGGCGGAGTTCTTCGAGAACCCGCGCAGCGACCGGGCGAAGGACTTCCTCTCCAAAATCCTCACGCACTAGGCGTCCGTAGTGGAGCGCGCCGACCACCGGCGGGCTCGTCGAAGAAGGAGAAGAGTATGCGTATGAAGCGCGTGGCGGCGGTCGCCATGATGGCGTCCCTCGCCCTGTCGGCCGCGGCCTGTGGCAAGGAGGGTGAGCCGACCCCGAGCGCGGGCGGCAGCGCCTCCGGTGCCGCCCAGTCCGACACCTGCAAGAGCTCCGGCGCGACCTTCACCCCGAAGACGGACGCGGCCATCGCCGGCAGCCCGACCTTCGAGAAGATCAAGACGGCCGGCAAGGTCTCCGTCGGGGTCAAGTTCGACCAGCCGAACCTCGGCTACAAGGACGCCCAGGGCAAGCGGTGCGGCTTCGACATCGAGATCGCCCAGTACGTTGCCAGCACGCTCGGCATCGACCCGGCGAAGATCGAGTACAAGGAGATCGCGTCGGCCAACCGGGAGACCGCGATCAAGGGTGGTGAGGTCGACTACTACGTCGGCACCTACTCGATCACCGACAAGCGCAAGAACGACATCTCCTTCGCCGGCCCGTACTTCGTCGCCGGCCAGGACCTGCTGGTCCGCAAGGACGAGTCGTCGATCACCGGCAAGGACACCCTCAAGGGCAAGAAGGTGTGCTCGGCCACCGGCTCGACGCCGATCCAGAAGGTCCGCGACGAGGGCCTGACCGAGCCGGACAACATCGTCGAGTTCAAGACCTACTCGGAGTGCGTCTCGCAGCTGCTCGACAAGAAGGTCGACGCCGTCACCACCGACGACGCGATCCTCAAGGGCTACGCGGCGCAGAGCCCGACTGAGCTCAAGGTGGTCGGCCAGCCGTTCAGCACCGAGAAGTACGGCATCGGCCTGCCCAAGGACGACAAGGCGCTGCGCGACTACGTCAACAACCAGATCGAGGCGTCGTTCACCAACGGCACCTGGCAGAAGATCTACGACGGCACGCTCGGCCTGTCCGGCTCGGCGGGCACCCCGCCCACCCTCGAGCGGTACTGACCGACCGGCTCGACACGAGTTGCGGCGCCGGGCGGGGTTCGTCCCCGTCCGGCGCCCGTGCAGAGGACTGAGAGCGAGGCATGGGCGAGTTCTTCCGCGTACTGACGGACAACGGGCAGCTGTTCGTTGACGGGTTCACCAACACCGTCAAACTTTTCCTGATCGCCGCGGTCGGCAGCCTCGTCCTCGGCACGCTGCTCGGCGCGATGCGGGTTTCCCCCGTGCCGGCGCTGCGGGCGTTCGGCGCCACGTACGTCAACCTGGTGCGCAACACCCCCCTGACGTTGGTCTTCGCGTTCCTCGTGTTCGCGGTGCCGAAGCTCGACGTCAACATCGACTACTTCGCCAGCGCCGCCATCGCGCTCACCGTCTACACCTCGGCGTTCGTGTGCGAGGTGATCCGCTCCGGCGTCAACACCGTCGCCGCCGGGCAGGCGGAGGCGGCCCGCGCGCTGGGCATGACCTTCGGCCAGGTGCTCACGCTCATCGTGCTGCCGCAGGCGCTGCGGGCGATGGTCCCGCCGATGATGAGTGTGTTCATCGCGATGCTGAAGAACACCACTATCGCCGCCGGCTTCTCGGTGCTGGAGGCCGGCGCGATCCCCGCGTACATGGCAGAGCGGGGCGAGCCGCAGTTCGCCGTCCTGCTCTGGATCACCATCGGCTTCCTGATCCTCATCCTGCCGCTGGTGGCGTTGCAGCGGTTCCTGGAGCGCAAGTGGAGAGTGGCCCGATGAGCGAGCTGGCGAGCCGCACGGCCGCGAACGAAGGGTGGCTGAGTTGAGCCAGGCGTCGATCCTCTACGACCTGCCCGGTCCCCGCGCCAAGCGGCGCAACGCGATCCTGGGCGTCGTCTCCACTGCCGGCATCATCGCCCTGCTCGCCTACATCGGCTACAAGTTCGCCGACACCGGGCAGTTCGAGGCCCGCAAGTGGGAGCAGTTCCAGTACGCCTCGGTGCAACGCGAACTGCTCGGCGGCCTGTGGGCGACACTGAAGGCCGCCGGCATCGCCGCGGTTCTCGCGCTGCTGTTCGGCGCGGTGTTCGCCAGCGCCCGACTGAGCGACAAGTGGATCCTGCGGACCCCTGCGACATTCGTGGTCGAGCTGTTCCGGGCCATCCCCCTGCTGATCCTGATCTTCTTCGGCTACTACGTGCCGTTGCAGTACGGCTGGTCGATCGACAAGCTCTGGGCGCTTGTCATCGGGCTGATGCTCTACAACGGCTCGGTGCTCGCGGAGATCTTCCGGGCCGGCATCAACGCGGTGCCGTACGGGCAGACCGAGGGCGCGTACGCGATAGGCATGCGCAAGAACCAGGTGCTGCGGCTGATCCTGCTGCCGCAGGCCGTGCGGTCGATGCTCCCGGCGATCGTCAGCCAGCTCGTCGTGCTGCTCAAGGACACCGCGCTGGGCTTCATCATCACGTACCCCGAGCTGCTCTTCGTGGGTAAGCAGATCGGCGGACGGTTGCCGTTCGGGCTGCCGTACGTGCCGACGTATTTGATCGTGGCGGCGATCTACATCGCCATCTGCGGCGCGCTGTCGGTGCTGGCCTGGTGGTTGCAGAAGCGGATGGGGCGCACCCCGCGCACCGCCGCGAAGGTGCTGCCCGCCCAGGACGCCGGCGAGGACGCCGCGCGGATGATCTGACCGGAATGAGCGACGGGCGGGTGGCCAGGCCACCCGCCCGTCGTCTGTTCGTGGGTCAGCGGGCGATCTCGGTTACCCGGGACTCGCGAACCACCGTCACCCGGATCTGACCCGGGTAGGTCAGCTCCTCCTCGATCTGCTTGGCCACGTCGCGGGCCAGCACGGCCGCCCCGA
Organism: Micromonospora sp. NPDC000663; assembly: GCF_042898105.1. NCBI lineage: Bacteria > Bacillati > Actinomycetota > Actinomycetes > Micromonosporales > Micromonosporaceae > Micromonospora > Micromonospora sp. NPDC000663. The sequence continues at coordinate 1,058,814 of NZ_JBIAYR010000001.1, read as the reverse complement.
TGTCGTCCACGTCGTCGGGCTTGACCATCACCCGGATCTCCCGGCCGGCCTGCATGGCGAAGACCTTGTCCACGCCGAGCTTGCCGGCCGCGATCTCCTCGATCCGCTCCAGCCGCTTGACGTACGCCTCCAGGCTCTCGCGCCGCGCGCCCGGTCGGCCGCCGGAGCAGGCGTCGGACGCCTGGGTGAGCACGGCCTCGATGGTCTGCGGCGGCACCTCGTTGTGGTGCGCCTCGATGGCGTGCACCACGTCCTCGTGCTCGCCGTACTTGCGGGCCAGGTCGGCGCCGATGATGGCGTGGCTGCCCTCCACCTCGTGGGTGAGTGCCTTGCCGATGTCGTGCAGGAACGCCGACCGCTTGATGATCGGCACGTCCAACCGCAGCTCGGCGGCCATGATGCCGGCGATGTGCGCGGTCTCGACCAGGTGTTTGAGCACGTTCTGCCCGTACGACGTGCGGTAGCGCAGCCGGCCCAGCAGGGTGATCAGCTCCGGGTGGATCTCGGTGATGCCGACCTCGACCAGGGCGTCCTCGGCGGCGCGCAGGCAGAGCTGCTCGACCTCCTGGCGGGCCAGGTCGTAGACCTCCTCGATGCGGTGCGGGTGGATCCGCCCGTCCAGCACCAGCTTCTCCAGGGTGAGCCGGCCGACCTCCCGGCGGACCGGGTCGAAGCAGGAGAGCAGCACCGCCTCGGGGGTGTCGTCGATGATCAGGTTGACCCCGGTCACCGACTCGAAGGCGCGGATGTTGCGCCCCTCCCGGCCGATGATCCGGCCCTTCATCTCGTCACCGGGCAGGTGCAGGACGCTGACCACACTCTCGGCGGTCTGCTCGCTGGCGACCCGCTGGATCGCGTCCACCACGATGTGCCGGGCCCTCTGCTCGGCGGTGCCCCGCGCGTCGGCCTCGATGTCGCGCACCAGGAGCGCGGCCTCCCGCTTGGCCTGCGTCTCGATCGCCTCGACCAGCTCCAGCCGGGCCGCGTCGGCGGTGAGGCCGGCGACCCGTTCCAGCTCCCGGCGGCGCAACTCCTCCACCTCGGCCAGCTCGGCCTCGCGCTGGGCGAGCGCGGACTCCCGGGCGGCGAGTGCGGCCCGCGCCTCGGTGAGCTGCCGCTCCCGTTCGGCGAAACGCTCCACCTCCTCGGTGTGCAGCCGTTCCCGCTCGTCCATCCGGGCGGCACGCCGCTCCACCTCGGCCGCCTGCTCCCGGGTGGTGGCGGCGAGCACCGCGACCTCCCGCTCGCCGCTGCGCCGGGCCGTGGCGCGGAGCTGCTCGGCGTCCGCCTCGGCCTGCTTGTGCGCGCGTTCCAGCACCGTGTCCGCCTCGGCGCGGGCGTCGTCGAGCACCCGCCGGGCCTCGGCCCGGGCGGCCTTCGCCTCGGCCTTCGCCGCCGCCGCCTCGGCACGCGCCGCGGCCGCCGCGGACTTCGCCACGTCGATGGTGCTGTTCGCCTGGTCGGCCGCGTTGCGCAGGGCGGCCAGGGACTGCTCCTGCCGGTCCTTCTCGGCGATGAACGCCGGATCCTCGGGAGCCGGTGCCGAACCCATCCGGCGCAGCGTCCGGACGCCGACGAGAACGGCCCCGATCACCACCGCCGCGAGGATGAGGACTGCCGCGAGGAGCACGACGTCGAAGGCGTTCATGCCGGAACCCCGTGGGGTCTACCGGTGAACCTGTGCCGCCGCCCCGCCATGGCCGCCTCCCCTGAAACGTTCGCCGACCGCAGCGACCGTGCCCGGCGGGCACACTCCTGCGGCTGTGGACGCCCGACCGGAGCGGCTGGCCGTGGGTAGCTCTCTCCGCCGGCGGTGCCCTCGGGCATCGTCGGCGACCGGGTGCAGTTGTCGCGGAGTACCGGACCGGCCTGTCCGGACTGCCGCCAAAGGCCGTGGAGTCGGCCAAAGTGATGCTGTTCTGTTACGCGATCTATGTTGTGCGCTTAGCCTGCGCTGGTCGGGCAATGTGAGCCTGTATGGCGAGGCTAGGTCGCCGGGGGTGCTCAGGTCAAGGACTCATGATCAAACCCCCCGAACGGAGCGAAGTTGTGGCGTCACTCCACGCTGATACCGGGTCGGACACGGGGGGACAAACACGGCGAGGCGGCGGCTTCGGTAGGGATGTCGTGCCTGTTCAGCGCCGCAGTGGAGTCTCGCAGGGAGCCGACGTGTGACGCCAACGACCCCTTCACACGCGCCAGGCTCCTCGTCGGACCCCGGTCGCCGATCTTGGAGCGCGGCCGTCAGGGACGCCGGCGGTCAGCGGGCCCCGGCCGCCAGCGCAGCGGTCACCAGCGCGGCGTTGTCCGGAGCCGGTGCCCCGTCGGGCAGCAGGAGAGTGTCCTCCAGGCCGATCCGGGTGTGCAGGCCGCGATCGACTGCCTCGGCGAGCACCGCCCAGGTGGCCGGACCTTCGGCGTGCAGCAGCACCGGTGGACCCTCCTGCGGCAGGGCGGCGAGGATCCGCGCCGCGTCCGCCAACGCGACGGACACCTCCTCCGCCATGCACTCCACGAGAATCCGACCGACCGGGACCCGCCAGCCCTGGTACGCCTCGACCGCGTCGAGCGTCCAGAGCCCCACCTCGACGAGCACGCCGCGGTCGTGCAGGGCCACGGCGACCGCCTCGGCGCCGGGCTCGTGCGCGTTGACGGAGGCGAAGTCGGGAAGCACCGACCAGGCCCGGACGGCGGCCACCCGGGCGGCCGCATCCGGTTCCATCCAGGCGCCGGTGCTCACCCCGACCGGCAGGCCCGGCCGGGCGGTACGGATCGCGGTGAGCGCGTCGGCGATCACCCCCGGACGCAGCGACTCGACGCCCGACGCGTCGCGGGGATGGACGTGCACCGCCGTGACGCCGAGCGCCGCGCACCGGGCGGCGTCGGCGGCCAGCTCCGCCGGGGTGACCGGCACGGCCTGATGGGCAGCTCGGCTGCGCTGGCCGTTCAGGCAGGCCTTCAACATCCGGTGCACACCTCCGGCGGACGCCCCGGATCACTCACTCGGTCGGGCGGTTGTCGCGGTCCAGGTCGCCTTCGGCGTCGGCGAGCGCGTCCGCGTCGATCTGCTCGGCGAACTCGGCCGCCTCGGCGCTCTGCGCCGCCAGCGCGTCCTTCACCGCCCGGATCGCCACGCCGGGCGGATAACCCTTGCGGGCCAGCATGCCCACCAGCCGACGGAAGACCGCGTCGGGCTCACCCCGGGCGGTACGCAGCTTGCGGTCCACCAGCGCACGGGCGGTCTCCGCCTCGGTCTCCTCGTCCAACTCGCCGAGCGCCTCGGTGGCCACCTCGCCGTCGACGCCCTTGCGGCGCAACTCGTTGGCGAGGGCGCGGCGGGCCAGACCACGCCCGGAGTGCCGGCTGGACACCCAGGCGCGGGCGAACGCCGCGTCGTCGATGATGCCGACCTCGTCGTACCTGTCGAGCACCTCGGCCGAGACCTGCTCGGAGATGCCCTTCTTGGCCAGCGCACCGGCCAGCTCGGCGCGGGTACGTGGTCGGACGGCGAGCTGGCGCAGACAGATCTCGCGGGCCACCTCCGACTCGTCGCGCGGCGGTGCCGCAGGCGCGGCGGCCTCACCCTCGTCGGAGCGGTCACGGCGACCCCGGCGGGGGCGCGGCGGATCGGCGGCGTCGCCCGTACGGGGTGGGCTGGCATCCCAGCCCCGCCCCGTACGGGCACGTCGTCCTGCCATCGGTGAGCGGCCGGTCAGAAGTCGACAGGCGGCAGCTCGGGGCCACCGGCGGCGTCGCTCGCGCCGACCCCGACGCCGAGCTTCTCCAGGATCTTCTTCTCGATCTCGGCGGCCACGTCCGGGTTTTCCTTCAGGAACTCCCGGGCCTTCTCCTTGCCCTGGCCCAGCTGGTCGCCGTCGTACGTGTACCACGCTCCGGACTTGCGGATGATCGCCTGCTCCACGCCGACGTCGATCAGCGAGCCCTCACGCGAGATGCCCTTGCCGTACATGATGTCGAACTCGGCCTGCTTGAACGGCGCGGCCACCTTGTTCTTCACGACCTTGACCCGGGTGCGGTTACCGACCACGTCGGTGCCGTCCTTGAGGCTCTCGATGCGTCGCACGTCGAGCCGGACCGAGGCGTAGAACTTCAGAGCCCGACCACCGGTCGTGGTCTCCGGGCTGCCGAACATCACGCCGATCTTTTCCCGCAGCTGGTTGATGAAGATCGCCGTGGTGCCGGTGTTGCTGAGCACACCGGTGATCTTCCGCAGCGCCTGGCTCATCAGCCGGGCCTGGAGACCCACGTGGCTGTCGCCCATCTCACCCTCGATCTCGGCGCGCGGCACCAGGGCCGCCACCGAGTCGATCACGATGATGTCCAGGGCGCCGGAGCGGATCAGCATGTCCGCGATCTCCAGCGCCTGCTCGCCGGTGTCCGGCTGGGAGACCAGCATCGCGTCGGTGTCGACACCGAGGGCCTTGGCGTACTCCGGGTCGAGCGCGTGCTCGGCGTCGATGAAGGCCGCGATGCCACCGGCCCGCTGGGCGTTGGCCACCGCGTGCAGAGCCACAGTGGTCTTACCGCTGGACTCGGGACCGTAGACCTCGACCACCCGGCCCCGTGGCAGGCCACCCACGCCGAGCGCCACGTCGAGCGCGATGGAGCCGGTCGGGATCACGGCGGTCTGGATGACCGGCCGCTCCCCCAGCCGCATCACCGAGCCCTTGCCGAATTGCTTGTCGATCTGAGCGAGAGCAAGGTCGAGTGCCTTCTCCCGGTCAGGCCCTGCTGCCATGGTTGCCACCCCTGCCTTCGCCGGCGTCTTTGCTGAGCTTCGCGTCACGCGGACACGCTAGGCGCTGGGTCCGACAGAAAACCAGCCGACGGGCCGCGAGCTGTGGACGAGCACCCAGCTGTGGACAATAGCCGAACAGGTGTACGACTCGGCAAGCGACACGCGGAAGCGACGAAAAGGCTGCTCAGCGTAGTCGCGCGGGCACCCGGTCGGGGTACGCGGCGCACACCGCCCGCCAGACCACGTGGGTCTGCTCACCCGACGCCAGCGCCTGCTCGACGGTCTGCCCACCGAGCTGGGACAGGACCTGGTCGCGGGCGATACTGGCCGCGTACCCCGGCCCGAACGCCTCCTCCAACCGCGCCCAGAAGTCGGTCAAGCGCACGTGATCAGCCCTCCTCGTCCGGTGCCCCGGTCGGCACCGGGCGCAACGCTAGCGCCACCAGGGGCACTGTCGCGACCGCCGCGAGCAGGGCGAGCACCGGATAACCGGCGATCTGCATGACAAACCCGCTGAGCACCGCGGCGCCGGCCCCCGCCAGCCCCATGACCAGGTCCGAGAAACCCTGCACGCTCGGCCGCACACCGGCCGGCACCGACTCGGAGAGCAGCGTCGAGCCGGCCACCATGGTCCCCGACCAGCCCAGCCCGAGCAGGACCAGGCCGACCGAGAGCCGGGGCGTGTGGTGCCCGGCGGTGCCGGCCACCGCGCAGGCGGCCAGCAGCGTCCCGACGCCGCCGAGGATCACCGCCCGCCGGCCGAGCCGGTCGGTGAGCCAGCCCACCACCGGGGAGAACGCGTACATGCCGGCGATGTGCAGACTCAACACGATGCCGACCAGCCGCAGCACGTCGGCGTCGGCGTGCGACTCACCGAGCCGGACCGGGGTCATCGACATCACCGCCACCATCACCAGGTGCCCCACCGCCACCGCGGCGATGCCGAGGCGGGCGGCGGGCCGCCCGCGTACCACCGACCAGGCCAGCCGCATCCCGGCGCCGCGCGGCGCGCGCACGCCGACATGCGCGGCGGCCGGCGGCACGGGCGCGTCGGCCGCCGCGAGCCGGCGCGCGGTGAGCAGCGGGTCGGGCCGGAGCAACCCGAGGAGTACGGCGGCGGCCAGCACGAACGCGGCCGCGCTGAACGCGAACGGGCCGGCCAGCGGCGGCAGCCCCCAGCCGGTGGTGGCCCGGTCGGCCAGCGCGGCGAAGTTCGGCGCGGCCACCGCGCCGATGGTGGTGGCCCAGACGATCAGGGAGAGCTGCCGGCCACGACGGGCGGGCTCGGCGAGATCCACAGCCGTGTAGCGGGCCTGGAGGTTGGCGGCCGTGCCCCCGCCGAAGAGCAGCATGCCGAGGAAGAGCAGCGGCACCGAGCGGCCTGCCGCCGCCAGCACCACCAGGAGGCCACCGACGGCGCCCAGTGCGTACGCCAGCACCAGGCCGGGCCGGCGGCCGTGCCGGGCCATGATCCGGGTGACCGGGACGGCCAGCAGCGCCGCGCCGACCACCCCGGCGCTCTGCGCGACGCCTGCCATCGCGGTGCCGGCGACCCGGGCGGCGAGCAGCGCGCCGACAGAGATGCCGATGGTGACGCCGATGCCACCGATGATCTGGGTGCCGAAGAGCAGTCGCATGGTGCGCCGCTGGATCGGCGCGACGTCGGCCCGGACGGTGATCTGCGGCGCGGTCAGGTTGGTGGCCATCGTGCGCTCCTCAGGATGGGGGATGACCCATCCTCGCGCACCCGTTCCGCCGCCCGCTGCCCGCGTGCGCGACTGGTCGGTGCGTGGGCGGCACCTCGTGACCAGCAGGTCCCGGCGACGTTCAGCGGCTCACGGCGAACGCCGCCGCTGCCCGGCGAGCGCGCGGGCGGCGACGGTGAGGTCGGCGACCAGCCCCTCGTACGCCTTGTCCTGGTCGTCGGCGCGTAGCACGGCCGACGGGTGGATGGTGGCCAGCAGCCGGGTCGGGGGCGCGTCGGCCACCTCGCCGGCGTTGTCCACCGGCACCCGCCGGAAGTCCTCGGGATGCTGGGCCGACTCGGGCCAGGGCAGCAGTTCGCCCCGCTGCCGGGTGACCCGGAAGGACGGGCCGAGCAGCGCCTTGGCGGCGGTGGCGCCGAGTACCACCACGACGTCCGGGCGCAGTCGGGCGAACTCGGCCACCAGCCAGGGCCGGCACGCCGTGATGTGCACCTGGTCCGGGGTCTGGTGGATCCGCCGCTTGCCGCGCAGCTCGAAGCGGAAGTGCTTCACGGCGTTGGTCAGGTAGAGCTGCGTCGGGTCCAGCTTGGCGTCGTCGACCGCGCGGCGCAGCAGCCGTCCGGCGGGGCCGACGAACGGCAGACCCTTCTGATCCTCCATGTCGCCGGGCTGCTCACCGACCAGCACGACCCGGGCGCTCTCGTCACCCCTGCCGAAGACCGTCTGCGAGGCGTCCCGGTACAGCTCACACCCCCGACAGCCACCGGCCGCGGCGCGCAGCTCGTCGATGGTCTCCGCGTCCGGCGGGATGAACCGTTGGGCGCCCGGGGCGGTCTGCTCGGCCATGCCGACTGTTATATACCCGTTTCGGGTCCACTGCCGGATCCGGGTCAGTACCCGTTGCCGCCTCCGTCTCCACCGGACGCCACCGCGATCACCACGATGACGATGATGATGATCACCGCAGCCACCGCGATCCAGATCCCCTTACGAGCCCCACCATTTGCCATGTCCCCACACCTCCGGGCGGCGGCATACCCGTCCCGATCGGTTCGAATCGCGCCGGTGACGGGGGTCAGGCGGCGAAGCCGGGTGGTGGGGCCGGGTGGGTCGCGTCGGCCAGCGCGGCGGCCAGGACGGGCAGGTCGGTGCTGGTCAGAGCGCTGATGGTGATGCGGACGGCGGGCGGCGCGGCGATCCGGTAGAGCGCGCCGGGGGCCACCGACCAGCCGGCGTCGCGCAGCGCGGTCACCGCGCTGGTCTCGTCCGCCACCGGCAGCCAGACGTTTATGCCACTGCGGCCGTGGGCGGTCAGGCCGTGCTCCGCCAACGCCGCCAGCAGCCTCTCACGCCGCCGGTCGTAGCTCTCCCCCGCCCGTCGCACCAGGTCGGCGACCGCCGGGTCCCGCCACAGGGCGAGGACCAGCCGTTGCAGCACGGTGGAGACCCAGCCGGCGCCGACCCGCGTCCGGCCGGCCACCCGGGCCACAGTGGTCTCGTCACCGACCAGGACGGCCAGCCGCAGGTCCGGACCGTACGGCTTGCTCACCGAGCGCAGGAAGGCCCAGCTCCGCGTCGCGCCGGCCAGGGGATGCAGCGGTACGCCGGCCAGTTCGGCGGCGTGGTCGTCCTCGATCAGCAGCAGGTCGGGCCGGTCGGCGAGCAGTGCCCGCAGTTCCTCGGCACGGGCGGCGGACACGGTAGCGCCGGTCGGGTTCTGCGCCCGACTGGTGACCACAAGCGCCCGCGCGCCGGCGGCGAGCGCGGACGCCACCCCGGCCACCAGCGGCCCCTCGTCGTCGAGCGGTACGCCAATCGGGCGCAGCCCCAGCGCGGCCACCAGGTCGAGCAGGTTGGCCCAGCCCGGGTCCTCCACCGCTACCGCGTCGCCGGGGCGCAGGTGGGCGCCGAGCAGCCGCTCGATGCCGTCGAGCGCACCACCGGTGACCGTCAGTTCACCGGTGGGTACGCCGTCGGCGGCCAGTCGGGCGCGGGCCGCCTCGGCCAGCTCGGGCAGCACCCCGGCGTGGGAGTAGCCGACCGGCGCGCCCGCGTCGGCGGCGAGTGCCGCCAGGTGCGGGCCGAGCGGGGGCAGCAGCCGCGGGTCCGGTTCACCCAGAGACAGGTCGCGGGCCCCGGGCAGCGGGGGCGGGCGCAGCGCGGACCGGCGGGCAGCCACCGGAGGGCGGGGACGCACCCGGGTGCCGTGCCGGCCGGCGGTGGCGAGCAGGCCGCGCTGGCGCAGCTCCTGGTAGGCGCGGGCGACGGTGGCGGGGCTGACGCCCAGCTCGGTGGCGAGGGCCCGCACCGGCGGCAGCGTGGTGCCGGGCGGCAGGGCGTCGGTACGGATGCCCGACTCGATGCTTGCCGAAATCGCGACGGCCGTGGATCCGGTGAACTGATATCGTGCTGACACAAATGACAGATTGTACTAGTACGAAAGGGCGCGCGATGTACCCACCCACCGCCCGCACCATCCCCCACCGCTCCCGGGACCGGATGAGCTACGACCGCGAAGCGGCGCACGCCGTGCTCGACGAGGCGTACCACTGCGCGCTCGGGTTCACCGTCGACGGCCAGCCACGGGTGCTGCCCACCCTGCACGTCCGCGTCGGCGACACGCTCTACCTGCACGGCTCCACCGGCAGCCGTCCACTGCTCGCCGCGCGGGGCGACGACGGGCTCCCGGTCTGCGTCGCGGTGACGGTGCTCGACGCGCTGGTCTACGCCCGCTCCCAGTTCCACCACAGCGCCAACTACCGCTCCGTCGTCGCGCACGGCACCGCCCGCCTCGTCACCGACGAGCGGGAGAAGAGCGCCATGCTCACCGCGCTCGTCGAGAAGGTGGGCGCGGGACGCAGCACCGACACCCGCCCACCGAGCCGGCGCGAGCTGGCCGAGACAGCGGTGCTCGCGTTGCCGCTGCGCGAGGTGTCCGTCAGGTCCCGCACCGGCGGTGTCCGCGAGGACGACGCCGACCTGCGCCTGCCGCACTGGGCCGGCGTGCTGCCGCTGCGGTTGACCGCCGGGCGGCCGGAGCCGGACGCCGGGGTCACCGCGCCGCTGCCGGCGTACCTGCGGACCGTCCGCACACCGTGGCACGAGCCGGCGCCGCTGCGCGGCGAGCACGTCCTGCTGGAGCCGCTGGACCTGGCGCACACCGACGACCTGCACGCCGCCACCGCCGACGACGAGGTGTGGCGGCACCTGGGCGTCCGGCGGCCCACCACGCCGGCCGGCACCGCCGAGGTGATCGCCGCCGCCCTGGACGCCCAGCACCGCGGCGAACGAGTGCCCTGGGTGCAGCGTTGCGCGAACACCGGGGCGGTGGTCGGCACCACGTCCTACTACGAGATCGACCCGGAACGGCGGTCGGTGGCGATCGGGCACACCTTCCTCGGCCGGCCCTGGTGGCGTACCGGCATCAACACCGAGGCGAAGCTGCTGCTGCTCGGCCGGGCCTTCGACGAGCTGGGAGCGGTACGGGTCGCCTGGCACACCGACATCCGCAACGACCGCTCGCAGGCGGCGATCGAACGGCTCGGCGCGACCCGGGAAGGCGTGCTGCGGATGCACCGGCAGCGCGCGGACGGCTCCTGGCGGGACACCGTGCAGTACGCGATGACCGTCGACGAGTGGCCGAACGCACAGCTCAGGCTGCGGGAAAGACTTCGACGGACGGCACCGGCGGCGTGATGATGGCGGGCGTGCTGGGGATCACCGACATCTGGACGTACGTGCTGGGCACAGTGGCCATCATCCTGCTGCCCGGGCCGAACTCGCTCTTCGTGCTCTCCACCGCCGCCAAACGGGGTGTGGGGGCCGGCTACCGGGCCGCGGGCGGGGTGTTCGTCGGCGACTGGGTGCTGATGTTCCTCTCCGCCGCCGGGGTGGCGTCGCTGCTCAAGGCGTACCCTCCGGTGTTCCTGGTGATCAAGTACGCCGGTGCCGCGTACCTCGGTTATGTCGGGGTGACGATGCTGCGCGGCGCCTGGCGGCGCTGGCGCGACCGCAACGACCCGACCGCGCCGCGGCTCATCGACGCCGCGGAGCCGGCGGAGATGCGCAGCCCGTTCCGCAAGGCGTTGGTGATCAGCCTGCTGAACCCGAAGGCGATCCTGTTCTTCATCTCGTTCTTCATCCAGTTCGTCGACCCCGGCTACGCCTGGCCGGCGCTGTCGTTCCTGCTGCTCGGTCTGATCGCGCAGGTGACGAGCGCGATCTACCTGACCGCATTGATCTTCGCGGGCACGTTCCTGGCCGCCCAGTTCCGCCAACGCCGCCGCCTGGCGGTCAGCGGCACCACCGCCGTGGCGGCCCTCTTCCTGGCCTTCAGCCTCAAACTGGCCACCGCAAGCGCGGGCTGACCCCTCAGGTGCCGTCGCCGCCGCCGGAGCCGCCGCCTCCCACGCCTGCGCCTCCCGCGGTGCCGCCCAGTCCGTAGCCCGGCTTGATCGGCTGGTCGGGGTGACGACTCACGTGCGCGGACTCGGTGATCTGCGCGGACCAGTCGGCGTGGGCGGCGGCCGCGGCGTGCCTGTTGATCGCCTGGCGCAGCCAGCCGTCCACTGTGGCGGCCCAGTCCCGCTGCCCGGCGTCCGCGTGCCAGATCCGGAACCGGCTGATGCTCTGGTGGGTGATCCCGGCCAGCGCCAACCGCCGGTCCAGCCAGATGATCACCTCCAGGCCGGCCGAGTTCGTCACGAAGATCAGCTCCAGTTCGGTGATCGGCCCCGCGTAGAGCGGCCCCACCCAGTAGCCCCACCGCTGGTGCAGCGGCAGGGTGTGCTCCACCCCCGGCAGCCCGCCCTCCTGCAACCCCGCCTGACGGATCATGAAGCCCAGCGTGTCCAACGCCGCCAGGATGTGCTGCTGCGTGGGCACCGGATGCACGAAGACCGGCACCATGGCCCCCTGGTCCAGATCCGGGTCGACCGACACCTCGGTCCGCAGGCCCATCCGCAGGCTCAGCAGCGGCACCCCGCCGAACGTGGTCACCGGGATCTCCCACGGCAGCGGCATGGCGAAGTCGACAGCCCGCCGGCGGCCCGCAGGTACGACGAACCGGCCGGCGATGGGCACCTGGTGGAACTGCATCAGCCGCCGCGGCGCCGCCGGATCGTCCGGTTCGACGGTGGTGACCAGGCCGAGCCGGATGTGGCGGACGAGCACGTCATCGGGGCCGGCGGCCACCGTCACCCGTCCCGGCAGGCGCAGGCCCGGACGGGTGCTCGGGTTGGGGAGCGTGGTCTGCACGGACAGCCCGGTCCAACCGGACTCCCGCGACACACCGGTCAGCCGCACCGCACGCCTCCCTCCGGGGCGGGGCCCCGGCGGCCCCCGCACCAGCCGCGCCTACCCGGTGGAGGTCACCTCAAGCCGGACCGGCCCGGGCGTGCCGTACGGCACGCCCGGGCCGCCGCCGTCAGCGCAGTCTGCGCCCGCGCGGGACCGTGTCGGTCTCGTCGTCGAATTCGCCGATGACCTCCTCCAGGAGGTCCTCCAGCGCGACGAACCCGATCGGCCGGGCCGGGCCGCCGCCGTTGCGCACCAACGCGAGCTGCGACTGCCGGGCCCGCATGGCGGCCACCGCCTCAGTGACCGACGACGTCGCCGGCAGGGTGAACGCCTGCGTCATCAACTCCCCGGCGGTGGCGGCGCGACCGGTCGTGACCACCCGTACCGCCTCCCGCACGTGCACCAGGCCGCACACGTCGCCGCCCTCGTCCAGCACCGCCAGGCGGGACCGGCCGCTGTCGCGGCTGACCTCCTCGATGCGCTGAGCCGGGTCGTCGCGGCGGACGGTGACCATGGTGGCGAACGGTTCCATCACCTGGGCCACGGACGTGCCCTGCAACTCCAGCATGCTGGTCAGCAACTGGTGCTGCTCGGCACCGAGCAGCCCGTGCTCACGGGACTGCTCCAGCAGGATCCGCAGCTCGTCCGGGCCGTGCACCTGAGCGAGCTGATCCTGCTGGTTGACCCCGAACAGCCGCAGGATCGCGTTGGCCAGGGCGTTGAGCGCGGAGAGCACCGGCCGGGACACCCGGGCGAAGGCGCGGAACGGCAGGGCGAGCAGCGTCGCCGAGCGCTCCGCGTCGGTGATCGCCCACGACTTCGGTGCCATCTCCCCCACCACCAGGTGCAGGAACGTCACCACGCCGAGGGCGAAGATCAGGGCGATCAGGTGGCTTGCCGCGTCCGGCAGACCCACCGCGTGCAGCAGCGGGCTGAGCAGGTGCTCGATCGCCGGTTCGGCGAGCGCGCCGAGACCCAGGGTGCACAGGGTGATGCCGAGTTGCGCGCCGGCCAACATCAGCGACAGCTCGCGGACGCCGTCCAGCGCCGCACGCGCCGCCCGACCACCGTTGGCCGCCGCCTGTTCCAGGCGGTACCGCTTGCTGGCCACCAGGGCGAACTCGGCGGCCACGAAGAACCCGTTCAGCGCCAGCAGGATCACCGAGCTGAACAGCGCGATTCCGGGGCTCACGCGGACACCCCCGGTGTGGTCAGCTGAAGACGTACCGAGTCGGCCACGTGCCGGTCCACGGCAAGCACCTCGACAAGCGCGCGGGGCTCCGCCTCGCCGTCCTCGCCGTCGGCGCCCTCGGGCAACAGGCTGATCTCCAGCTTGTCACCGACCTCCGGCACCCGGCCCAGCTCCCGCATCACCAGCCCGGAGAGCGTGTCGTACTCGGGGGCCTCGGGCAGGGCGATGCCTGTGCTGTCGGCGACCTCGTCGATCCGCCAGCGGGCCGGCACCACCCAGGACCCGTCGTCCTGCCGGGCCGGTGCCCGCTCCGGCGGGTCGTCCTCGTCCCGGATCGGGCCGACCAGCTCCTCGGCGATGTCCTCAAGCGTGATCACGCCGGCGAAACCGCCGTACTCGTCGACCACGCACGCCATCTGCCGGTGCCCGGACCGCAGCCGGTCCAGCACCGTGGGCAGCGGCAACGTCTCCGGCACCAGCAACGGCGGCCCGGCCACCGCGCTCACCGGGGTGGTCGCCCGGTCCCCCGGGGGTACGCCGAGCACGTCGGCGATGCCAACGATGCCGATGAGGTCGTCGACGCCCTCCGCCCCGCGTACCGGGAAGCGGGAGTGGCCGGTGTCCAGCAGCTCGACCACCCGGCTCACCGGTTCGTGTCCCCGTACGGTGTGCACGTCGACCCGGGGCACCATTGCCTCACCGGCGGTGAGTTCGCGGAAGTCCAGACCCCGGTCGAGCAGCGTGGACATCTCGGCGTCCAGACTGCCCTCCTCGCGGGACTCGGCGATGATCTGCTCCAGGTCGGCGGGGGTGGCGCCGCTGGGCAGCTCCTCGATCGGCTCGATGCCGATCCGGCGCAGCAGGCGGATCGACGCCCGGTCGAAGAGCCGGATCAGCGGCCCGGCGACGGCCAGGTAGATCAGGGTGGACCGGCTCAACGCCCGGGCGAGTTGCTCGGCCCGCGCGATGGCCAGGTTCTTCGGGGCCAGCTCACCGAGGACCATCTGCACGACGGTGGCGATGACCAGGGCCAGCGCCACCGACAGCGGCAAACTGACCGCCTCGCTGACGCCGGCCACGCCGAGCACCTCGGCGAGGCCACCGCCCAGGTACGGCTCGGCGACGTAACCGACGAGCAGTGCGGTGACGGTGATGCCGAGCTGAGCGCCGGACAGCATGAAGGAGAGCCGGCCGGTGACGGTCAGCGCGCGGGCGGCTGCCTGGTCACCGTCGTCGGCGAGCTGGCGCAGCTTGCCCCGGTCGACGGCGACGTAGCCGAACTCCTGCGCCACGAAGTAACCGGTGGCGGCCGTGAGAACAATGATCAGAAGGAGACCGACGACGATCAACACGGGTCGCTCAGGGCTCCCGGGGTCGTCGGAACGGGAATATGCCGGGCACGACCCGGCTGGCTACTGCTGCCCTCCTGGGCAGAAGAGTCGATCATGCCGTCATTTTATCGGCCCTGGCTGGGACTCCGCTGAGGGTGTGCCGAAGGCATCCGATCGTCCGTTTCACCCGCCGCGCGAGCCGTCAGCCCGGCCCCGTCGAACCGCCGCCCGAGCCGCGATCGGCCAGTTCGTCGGCGTCGAGCAGGTTCCGGTCCAGCCGGCCGGACCGGTACGCGGCCCGGCCGATCATCTGTGCCGCGACCGGGGCGGTGGCCAGCTGGAAGACGGCCACCAGCACGATCATGCCGAGGTCCGTCATCGACCGCAGCCGCAGCGCGATGCCGAGCAGCAGCAGGAGCACGCCGAGCACCTGTGGCTTCGTGGCGGCGTGCATCCGGGACAGGGCGTCCGGGAAGCGCAGCACACCGATCGCGGCGGCCAGTCCGAGCACCGCGCCGGCGACCAGGCAGGCCCCGCCGAGCCAGTCCGCGACAGTCGCGATCACGCCGGCTCCCGTACGGCGAAGCGGACCAGTGACACCGAGCCGACGAACCCCAGCAGGGAGAGCACCACCAGCACGGGCAGCGTGGTGGCGTGCCGGTTGACCGCCGCCTCCGCGCCCACCGCGGCGATCATGGTGGCGAGCAGCATGTCCGCGGCGATCACCCGGTCCAGCAGCGACGGGCCCCGGTAGAGCCGGGCCAGCGCCAGCAGCGCGGTCACCGACAGCAGCGCGGTGAGGACGACGGCCAAGACTGTGATCACGGGGAGGTTCCCTTCTCGACGGGCGGGTTGTCGATACGGCGCAGTTCGGCGGCGGAGCCGACCGCCCGGACGATCCGCCGCTCCAGGGCGAGCGTGCGCTCCCGGGCCGCGTCCAGATCCGCCGGCCGGTGGGTGTCCAGCACGTGCAGGTAGAGCGTCGCGGAAGCGCGGTCCACCTCGAGGATCAGCGTGCCGGGAACCAGCGTGACCGCCTCCGCGGTGAGCGCCAGGTTCAGGTCCGTCCCGACGCGCAACGTGACGGCGATGATCGCGCCGCGCGGCCGGTAGCCGGGCTGCACGGCGATCCGGGCGACGTGCAGGCTGGCGCTGACCAGCTCGACGACGAACCGGCCGCCGAACACCAGCAGCGCCCGGGGCCGCAGCCGGCCGCCGAAGGTGACCGCCGGCAACGGGAAGAACACCAGCACGGCGCTGCCCACCAGCAGGCCGCTCGCCAGGTTCGCCCAGCTGATCCGGCCCCAGAGCAGGTTCCAGACCAGCACCAGCCAGCCCAGCGCCACCGCCTGGTCCCGCCACCGCCCGAACCGGCCACGCCGGGACGCGGACTGCTCGCCGGCGGCCTCGGGATCACTGTCGCGTGGGTCGGTCACGGCGCACCGTCCGGCAGGACCGCCCGCACGTACGGTGTGCGCGACAGCAGGTCGGTGGCCGCGTCGGTGGTGACGTCGAACAGCGGGCCGGCCAGCACGGTCAGCGCCAGACCGAACGCGACAAGGCCGACGGTGGCCCCGATCATCAGCCTGGGCAGCTGGATGACCGGTTCACCGGTGGCGATCCGGGGTGCCCGCCAGAAGGCGATGTTCCACACCCGGGACGCGACGTAGAGGGTGAGCAGGCTGGTGAGCGTGCCGGCCCCGACAAGCGCGTAGGGCAGCGCCCCGCCGGCCGCCACCCCGGCCTCGAGCAGCCCGAGCTTGCCGAGGAAACCGGAGAACGGGGGCACTCCCGCGAGGTTCATCGCCGGGACGAAGAACAGGACGCCGAGCAGCGGCGCGACCCGGGCCAGCCCACCGATGCGGCGCAGGTCGGTGCTGCCGGCCCGTTCCTCGACCAGCCCGGCGACCAGGAACAACGTGGTCTGGATGGTGATGTGGTGCACCACGTAGAAGATCGCGCCGGAGAGCCCGGCGGTGGTGCTCAACGCCACCCCGAAGATCATGTAGCCGATGTGGCTGACCAGGGTGAACGAGAAGAGCCGCTTCAGATCCGACTGGGCCACCGCGCCGAGGATGCCGACCAGCATGGTCAACCCGGCGACGACCATCAGCAGATCGTCGACCTGCCCGTCCGGGAAGAGCAATGTCTCGGTACGGATGATCGCGTAGACACCGACCTTGGTGAGCAGCCCGGCGAACACGGCGGTGACCGGGGCCGGCGCGGTCGGGTAACTGTCCGGCAGCCAGGCCGACAACGGGAAGACCGCCGCCTTGATCGCGAAGCCGAGCAGCAGCATCAGTTGCAGGGCCAACCGCACGCGATCGGGCAGCGCGTCCAGGCGTTGGGAGAGCTGCGCCAGGTTGAGCGTGCCGGTGGCCGCGTACACCAGCCCCACGGCGGTCAGGAAGATCATCGAGGAGAGGATGCTCACCACCACGTACGTCGACCCGGTCCGGATCCGCGTCTCCGTACCACCAAGCGTGATCAGCACGAAGCTGGCGACCAGCAGGATCTCGAACCCGACGAACAGGTTGAACAGGTCCCCGGCGAGGAACGCGGTGGTGACGCCGGCGGTGAGCACCAGGTACGTCGGGTGGAAGATGACCACCGGCGTGGTCTCGCTGGTCTCGCTGCGGCCCTGGCCGACGGAGTACAGCAGCACGCAGAGGGTGACCGCCGAGGAGACCACGAGCATCAACGCCGCGAGCTGATCGGCGACCAGCACGATGCCCACCGGCGCGGGCCAGCCGCCGATCACCATCACCACCGGCCCGTACCGGTACGCCTGCACGAGCAGCACCACCGCGACGACGAACGTGCCGGCCAGGCAGAGCACGCTGACCGCGCGCTGGATCCGGGGTTGGGTGGACAGCAGCAGGGTCAGCGCCGCGCCGAGCAACGGCACCACCACCGGTAGCGGCAGGAGCGTGCCCATCAGGCCTCTTCCCCGCGTCGCAGCCGGCGGCGGGCGGGTTCGGGATCCACCTGCTCCGGGTCGTCGTCCGGGCCCTCCCCGCCGAGGTCGGCGGCGCCCACCTCGTTGCGCTCGGCCCGGCGGATGATCTGCCGATCCTCCAGGTCGTCGGGCACCTCGTCGTCACCTGTGAGAAACCAGCTCCGGTACGCGACGGCGAGCAGGAACGCGGTCAACCCGAACGTGATCACGATGGCGGTCAGCACCATTGCCTGCGGCAACGGGTCGCTCATCTCGCCCACCGGGCCGGTGCCGACGATCGGCGCCCCACCGGCCCGTCCACCCAGCAGGATCAGCAGGTTCACCCCGTTACCGAGCAGGATCACCCCGAGCAGGATCCGGGTCAGGCTGCGTTCCAACAGCAGGATCACCCCGCAGCCGACCAGCACGGCTACCACGAGCACCAGCATCAGCGTGGGTCCGGCACGCGCCGCGGTCATGCCCGCTCCCCCTTGTCGACGGCCAGCCCGCCCTCGGCGGTCCCGGTCGCCTCGATGTGCCTGTCCACCTCGGCGCCGAGACTGCGCAGGATGTCCAGCACCAGCCCGACCACGACCAGGTACACGCCGATGTCGAAGAACAGCGACGTGACCAGGTGCGCCTCGCCGATCAGCGGCAACGACTGGTTGATCTCGGCGCTCTCCAGCACCTGCCCGCCGATGAGCAGGGCCACCACCCCGGAGCCCACCGACACGGCAAGCCCCGCGCCGAGGACCAGGCCGGCGCCGACCGGGGCCGCCTCGGTCAGCTCGTACCGGCCGCCGGCGAGGTAGCGGACCACGAGCGCGAGACCGGCCACCAGGCCACCGGAGAACCCACCGCCCGGCGCGTTGTGGCCGGAGAAGAGCAGGAACAGCGAGAACAGCACCACGGTGTGGAAGATCAGCCGGATGACCACCTCCAGCACTATCGAACGGCGTTCCTCGTAGAGGGTCGGCCCGCCGCGCAGCCACACCGGCCGGCCCGGCCTGTTGACCCGCCGGTCCGACTCCGGCCGACGGGGTCGCGGGCCGGTGCGGGAGCGCTCGAAGATCAGGCTGGCGACCCCGGTCGCGGCCACCACAAGCACCGCGATCTCGCCCATGGTGTCCCAGGCCCGGATGTCGACGAGGGTCACGTTGACCACGTTGCGGCCGTACCCGTGCGCGACCGCCAGGTCGGGGAAGGCCGCGGAGATGTCCGGCGCACGGCGGGAGCTGCCCGCCACGAGGGCCAGCCCGGCCGCGACCACGCCCGCCGCCACCCCGATCGCCCGGCGGGTCCACCGGCTACGGCGCAGCGGCCGGGCCGAGAACCGCTCCGGCAGGCGGCGCAGCACGAGCACGAAGACGGCGATCGTCGCGGTCTCCACCAGGAACTGGGTGAGCGCCAGGTCGGGCGCGCCGTGCAGGACGAACAACATCGCGGTGCCGTAGCCGGTCATGCCCACCAGGAGCATCGCGGTGAGCCGGCGGCGGGCACCTACCGCGAGCACCGCCGCCACCGCGATCACCACGACGACCACCGGTTGCAGCGGACTGTCCCAGAGCGGAATCCGCGCCCGCCACGGGCTGGCGGCGATCATCGCCCCGCCGGGCAGCAGCACGAGGGTGACCAGGATGATGCCCAGGTACTGCGGCAGGGAGCCGCGTTGCGTCGCCCCGGTCACCTCGATGGCCAGCCGGTCGAACCGGCCCACCACCCACTCGTACCCCTGATTGCCGCTCGCCGGCGAGCGGAGCCGGGCCAGCACCGGGGCGAGCGGCCCGCGCGCCGCGAAGAGCAGACCGCCGCCGAGAAGGGCCAGCACGGACAGGCCGAGCGCCGGGGTCAGCCCGGGCCAGAGCGCCAGGTGCGCGTCGACCCCGCCGAGCAGGTCGGCGTACGGGCGCAGCAGACCGTCGAGCCAGCCGGCGGCCGGGCCGGCGAGCAGCCCGACGCCGGCCAGAACTGCCGGCGGGGCCAGCATCGGGCCGGCGATCCTCCGGTCCGGCGGGACCGGTTCCACGCCCGAGCGGTCGCTGAACGCGCCCCACAGGAAGCGGACGCTGTACGCCACGGTGAGCACCGTCCCGGCCACGAAGCCGGCCAGGAGCAGTGGCTGGTGCAGGAACGCGGCGAACACCGCCTCCTTGGCCACGAAGCCGACAAGCGGCGGCACACCCGCCATCGACGCGGCGGCCAGGACGGCGACCACGAACAGCGGCCGGGACCAGTGCCGCAGCCCGGACAGCTCGCGCAGGTCACGGGTGCCGGCGCCGTGGTCGATGATCCCGACGACCAGGAACAGGGACGCCTTGAACAGCGCGTGCGCCAGCAGCATCGCGACACCGGCCAGGGCGGCGTCCGGGGTGCCGGAGCCGGTCACGGCGACCAGCAGACCGAGCTGACTGACCGTGCCGTACGCCAGCAGCAGCTTCAGGTCGGTCTGCCGCAGCGCCGCCCAGCCGCCGAGCAGCATGGTGGCCAGGCCGGCGACCTGCACGACGGGCCGCCACGGGCCGGCAGTGGCGAGCGCCGGCGCGAGCAGCCCGAGCAGGTAGACGCCGGCCTTGACCATGGCGGCGGCGTGCAGGTACGCGCTCACCGGGGTGGGCGCCGCCATCGCCACCGGCAGCCAGGAGTTGAACGGCAGCACCGCCGACTTGGACAGCGCGCCGGCCAGGATCAGCAGTACCGCCGTGACCAGGTAACCGCCCCCGGGCAGCGGCCGGGTGGCGATCTCCGACCAGCGGTAGGTGCCTGCGTGTTCGCCCAGGAGGATGAACCCGACAAGCATGGCCAGCCCACCCAGGGTGGTGACGGTGAGCGCCTGCGCCGCCGCCCACCGGCTGGACCGCCGCTCGGTGCTGTGCCCGATCAGCAGGTACGAGAAGATCGTGGTCAGCTCCCAGCCGACGTAGAGCAGCAGCAGGTCGTCGGCGAGGACCAGCAGGAGCATGGCACCGGCGAACGCGACCAGGACGGCGGCGAACTGCGTCAGCCCGGCCGACCCGGACTTGAAGTAGCGGGCACTGTAGACCAGCACCAGCGCGCCGACGCCGCCGATCAGCAGGGTCATCAACCAGGACAGCGTGGTGAGCCGCAGTGCGATGTCGAAGCCCAACTGCCCGATCCACGGGTACGTCTCGACCACCGCCCCGCCGTGGTCGACCGCCGGCGTACGGGCCACCGCCCAGCAGAACGCGGCGGCGGGAGCCAGCGCCAACGGGTAGCACGCGCGGGCACCCCACTGCCTGACGAGCAGCGGCGCCGCGAGGGCCGCCACGAGGTGGAGGATGAGCAGTACCAGCACCCGTGCTCCCGGTCGAGGTGGCCGGCGCCCGTACAGCGGTGGCGCCTAGCAGCGATCAGACGCCAGTTGCACGCTCGGCGGAGCGTTTTGCCGGAATTGGCCCAATGACCCCCGTGAGGTGCCTATGGGGTGAGCTGTCCTGTGGCCGGCCCCGGCTCAGCGCAGCAGGGCGTCGCCGACGGGCAGCGCGTCGTCCAGGACGGGACGGTCACGGTGCAGCTCGGTGAGCAGGTCGCGCCGACCGAGCTGGCGCAGGACCTTGTCGACCACCCGCTCGGCGGCGGTCAGCGACCGCACCGACAGCAGCCGACCGCGGCTCTCCCGACGCAGCACGAAGTAGTGGACGGCGACACGGACCTGCCCCCGGTCGGCCGCGCTGGCCTGGGCGGTGGCGATGACCAGCTCCCGCAGGCAGCGGGCGAGGCGTTCGGCGAGCTCCAGCTCCGGCCCGTGCAGACCGCCGCGGAGCGTGGCGAGGTGGCTGTCGACCTTGCGGATCAGCACATCGGTGCCGGGTGCGACATTTCGCTGCTCGCCGGCCATCCGATTCCTCCCACCTGCTCGCGTTGCGAGTGAAGTTACTTTATGTTGCTCGTCACAAGCAAGCAGTTAAGTGAGACTTAACGTATTAAGCACGCATCTCGTGCGTATTCCACGCAGCCGGACACATCCCACCCTGGCCTGTTCGTGGATGTCGTACCGGCGGGGCACGATGGACCGGTGACCGGGGCAGAGGGAGATACGGGCGAGGTGCTCGACGGGTTCGGCCCCGCCACCCGCGCCTGGTTCGACGCCGCCTTCGCCGCTCCCACCCCCGCCCAGGCCGGCGCGTGGCGGTCCGTCGCCGCCGGCCGCAACGCCCTCGTCGTGGCCCCCACCGGCTCCGGCAAGACGCTCGCCGCGTTCCTCTGGTCACTGGACAAGCTGGCCCGCGAGCCGGCCCCGGCCGAGGCCCGACAGCGCTGCCGCGTGCTCTACGTCAGTCCGCTCAAGGCCCTCGCCGTGGACGTGGAACGCAACCTGCGCGCCCCCCTGGCCGGCATCCGGCAGGCGGCGACCCGGCTCGGCGTCACCCCGCCCGACATCACCGTCGGCATGCGTACCGGCGACACCCCGGCCGACGAGCGGCGGGCCTTCGCCCGCACCCCACCCGACATCCTCATCACCACGCCCGAGTCGCTGTTCCTGCTGCTCACCTCCGCGGCGAGGGATTCGCTGCGCGGCGTCCAGACCGTGATCGTCGACGAGGTGCACGCGGTCGCCGGCAGCAAACGCGGCGCCCACCTCGCCCTCTCACTGGAACGCCTCGACGAGCTGCTGCCCGCCCCGGCCCAGCGGATCGGGCTCTCCGCCACCGTCCGACCGATCGACGCCTGCGCCCGGTTCCTCGGCGGCGCCCGCCCGGTCGACGTCGTCCAGCCGGCCACACCGAAGACCATCGAGGTCAGCGTGCAGGTGCCGGTGGAGGACATGACCCGCCTCGACGAGCAGGAGCAGCCACCGGAGGACGACCTCGGCGGCCCGGGGCCACGCCGTGCCTCGATCTGGCCGGCCGTGGAGGAGCGGGTCTTCACGCTCATCGGGCAGCACCGCTCCACGATCGTCTTCACCAACTCCCGCCGCAGCGCCGAACGCCTCTGCGCCCGGCTCAACGAGCTGGCCGCCGAGGAGGTGGCCGCCGCGTCGGCAGGTGACGCTGCCGGCGTACCGGACGGGGTGTTGTCGACGGACGGCCCGGCCGGGGGCGCGCGGCAGTGGGGCGGTCCGGCCGGTCCGCTGCGCAACCGGCCGCCCGCCGAGGTGATGGCCCAGTCCGGCGCGGCGGCCGGCGCGGCGCCGGTGATCGCGCGCGCCCACCATGGCAGCGTGTCCCGCGAGGAGCGCAAGCACATCGAGGAGGCGCTCAAGTCCGGCCAGCTTCCGGCGGTGGTGGCCACGTCCAGCCTGGAGCTGGGCATCGACATGGGCGCGGTCGACCTGGTGGTGCAGATCGAGGCGCCGCCGAGCGTCGCCGCCGGGCTGCAACGCGTCGGCCGGGCCGGGCACCAGGTGGGCGCGGTCTCCCGAGGGGTGGTCTTCCCCAAGCACCGCGGCGACCTGCTCTCCTGCGCGGTGGTCGCCGAACGGATGACCGACGGCGCGATCGAGGAGCTGCACTACCCGCGCAACCCACTCGACGTGCTCGCCCAGCAGATCGTGGCCATGGTGGCGTTGGAGCCGTGGCGGGTCGGCGACGTGGCGGTGCTGGTCCGCCGGGCCGCGCCCTTCGCCGAGCTGCCCGACTCGGCGCTGCACGCCGTGCTGGACATGCTCTCCGGCCGCTACCCGTCGACCGCGTTCGCCGAGCTGCGTCCCCGACTGGTCTGGGACCGGGCCACCGACCTGCTCACCGGCCGTCCCGGCGCGCAGCGGCTCGCCGTGACCAGCGGCGGCACGATCCCCGACCGGGGCCTGTTCGGGGTGTTCCTCGCCGGCGCCGAACGGGCCGCCCGGGTCGGCGAGCTGGACGAGGAGATGGTCTACGAATCGCGGGTCGGCGACGTCTTCCTGCTCGGCTCGTCGTCGTGGCGCATCGAGGAGATCACCCCCGACCGGGTGCTGGTCTCGCCGGCCCCGGGGCAGGCCGCGCGGATGCCGTTCTGGAAGGGCGACCAGCTGGGCCGCCCGGTGGAGCTGGGGCGGGCCATCGGCGCCCGGGTGCGCGGCCTGCTGCGGCAGAGCGACGAGGCGGCGCTTGCCGCGCTGCGCACCGGCGGGCTGGACGACTGGGCCGCCGGCAACCTCATGGCGTACCTGCGCGACCAGCGGGAGGCCACCCGTTCGCTGCCCGACGACCGGACGATCGTGGTCGAGCGGTTCCGTGACGAGCTGGGCGACTGGCGGCTCGCCGTGCACAGCGTCCTCGGCGCGCGGGTCAACGGCCCGTGGGCTCTCGCGGTGGGCCGTCGGCTCGCCGAGCGGTACGGCATGGACGCCCAGGTGATGCCCTCCGACGACGGCATCGTGGTGCGCCTGCCGGACACCGCGGACGAGCCGCCCGGCGCGGACGTGGTGGTCTTCGATCCCGACGAGATCACCCAACTGGTGGAGGAGACGGTGGGCACCTCCGCCCTCTTCGCCGCCCGTTTCCGCGAGTGCGCCGCCCGGTCGCTGCTGCTGCCCCGCCGCGACCCGCGCCGCCGCCAGCCGCTGTGGCAGCAGCGCCAACGCGCCGCGCAGCTGCTCGACGTGGCCCGGGAGTACGCGGACTTCCCGGTCACCCTGGAGGCCGCCCGTGAGTGCCTCCAGGACGTCTTCGACCAGCCGGCGCTGGCCGGGCTCATGCGTGACCTGGCCACCCGCAAGGTGCGGCTGGTCGAGGTGGAGACCAGCGCGCCGTCCCCGTTCGCGCGATCGCTGCTCTTCGGCTACGTGGGCGCGTTCCTCTACGAGGGCGACGCCCCGCTCGCCGAGCGCAGGGCCGCCGCGCTCGCCCTGGACTCCACGCTCCTGGGTGAACTGCTCGGCCGGGTCGACCTGCGCGAGCTGCTCGACCCGGCGGTGCTCACCGAGACCGACAGGCAGCTGCGCTGGCTGACCGAGCAGCGCCGTCCCCGCGACGCGGAGGACGTGGTCGAGCTGCTGCGGGTGCTCGGCGACCTCAGCGACGACGAGCTGACCGAGCGGGGTGTGCCCGAGAGCTGGCTGACCGAGTTGGAGGCCACCCGCCGGGTGCTACGGGTCCGGATCGCCGGTGAGCAGCGCTGGGTGGGCGTCGAGGACGCCGCCCGGCTGCGCGACGCACTAGGGGTGGCTCTGCCGGTCGGGGTGGCCGAGGCGTACCTCGCACCGGTGGCCGACCCGCTGGGCGACCTGGTGGCCCGCTACGCCCGCACCCACGGTCCGTTCGCCGCGGCGAGCTGCTCGGCACGCTTCGGGCTCGGCGTGTTCGTCGTCGAGCAGGCGCTGCGCCGCCTCGCCGCCACCGGCCGGGTGGTCTCCGGTGAGTTCACACCGGATTCCGCCGGCGCCCAGTGGTGTGACGCCGAGGTGCTGCGGATGCTACGTCGCCGCTCGCTCGCCGCACTGCGGCGGGAGATCGAGCCGGTGCCACCCCGGGCGCTTGCCACGTTCCTGCCCCGCTGGCAGCAGGTCGGCTCGTCCGCCCGGGGCGTGGAGGCGCTGGCCGCCACCGTGGAGCAGTTGCAGGGCGCGGCGGTGCCGGCGTCCGCGCTGGAACGGCTGGTGCTGCCCGGTCGGGTCGCCGACTACTCCCCCGCCCAGCTCGACGAGCTGTGCGCCAGCGGGGAGGTGTTGTGGGCCGGGTCGGGCGCGATCTCCGGCGGGGACGGCTGGGTCACCCTGGCGTACGCGGACGCGGCGCCGCTGCTTCTTGCGCCACCCGATGACGCGCTGACGCGTACGCCGCTGCACGACGCGGTGCTCGACGCGCTCGATGACGGGCAGGCGCTGTTCTTCCGGCCGTTGGCCGACCGGGTCGGCTCGACCGACGACGCGGCCCTGACCGGCGTGATCTGGGACCTGGTCTGGGCCGGTCACCTCACCAACGACACCCTCGCCCCGCTGCGTGCGGTGCTCGGCGCGGGTGGTGCGCACCGCTCGCGGCCGTCCGCGCCGCGCACCCGCTACCGGCGGCCCGGTCGGGTGGCGCTGCCCACCCGGGGCGGCCCGCCGACTGTCGCCGGGCGCTGGTCGCGACTGCCCGACCGGGACCTGGATCCGACCCGCCGCGCCGCCGCCCTCGCCGACGTGCTGCTGGAGCGGCACGGGGTAGTCACCCGCGGGGCGGTCATGGCCGAGCAGGTGGTCGGCGGGTTCTCGGCTGTCTACCCGGTGCTGTCGGCGCTCGAGGAACGCGGCGCGGCCCGCCGGGGCTACTTCGTCGAAGGGCTCGGGGCGGCGCAGTTCGCGGTGCCCGGCGCGGTGGACCGGCTGCGTGCCCTCGCCGAGCCGGCTGACGGCGCCCGGGGCCGGGGCGCCCCGGCGACTGTGCTCGCCGCCACCGACCCGGCCAACCCGTACGGCGCGGCGCTGCCCTGGCCGGAGCGGGTGGTCGACTCCGGCGACGGTGCCGCGCCGGCGACCGGGCACCGGGCCGGCCGTAAGGCGGGCGCGCTCGTGGTGCAGGTCGTCGGCGACCTGGTCCTCTACGTCGAACGCGGCGGCCGGACGCTGCTGTCCTTCACCGACGACGCCGACACGCTCGCGGCGGCCGGCAAGGCGCTCGCCGACGCCGTGCACTCGGGGGCGTTGGGCGCGATGTCGGTGGAGCGGGCCGACGGCGAGGCCGTGCACTCCTCGCCGCTGCGTGACGCGCTCACCGCCGCCGGCTTCCGGGCCACCCCGCGCGGCCTGCGCCTGCGGGGCTGACCGCCGCGCGGTCACGCTTCCCGAGCGCCGCGCCCACCAATGACCGCCGCGCGGTCACCGCTTCCGACCCGCGCCGGCGCGCATGGCCGCACCCGCTCGTATACCTCAGAGTCATAAATATTCCGCACAGGTATACGGCTCATCAGCACGCATGCTCCGGCCGGAGCTCAGTCGAGGTTGTTGAGGACCTTCTCGTAGCGGGGCCGGTCGGCGGCCGGGGTCCTCGCCTCCAGGTAGTTGAGCACCACCGCACCGCGTCGGTACGACTGGCCGCCCCACGTCGCGGCGATGTCGCTGGCGCTCGTCTCGTCGGGGAACACGTACACCGTGACGGCGTCGGTGGAGACGATCTCGGAACATCCCAGGCCGAGCCCGTCCGGTCCGCAGTCGACCGAGCGGTCCTTCGGGTGCGGCACCTTCAGGCCGGCGGCCCTGAACGCGGTGATCACCTGCATGGCGCCGGGTGCCCCGGCCGGCCGCTGCGGCAGCACCACGGGCGGCGGACTGGCCGGCCGGCGCGGCGCGGGGCCCTGCGGCGCGGCTGACGGCGCGACCGACCGTGGGGCCGGCGGGGGTGCGACACCGGCGGGACTGGACGGGACCGCCGAGGGAGTCGGCGCCACCGGCAGGCCGGTGGCCGCCGGGGCCGAGAGGGACGAGACGCTTGGCGCGGCGCTCGACGGGTCGGCGTCGTCACCGCCGCAGCCGGCGGTGAGGGCGACGGCGACCAGCAGGACCCCGACGGCGGGCAGGCTCCGAAGTGTCACAGGCGCAAGTCTGCCCAACCGCGCCCTGCGGCGGGAGGGGCGAATCGGCCACCGCGCTGTCCCATATCCGCCAGCCGCGTCGACCACCCGCCGGCGGGTACGCTCCGGAGCCTGCGAGGGGACGCGAGGCGGAGGTGGACCGTGGACGGAGTCGAGGTGCGGGCGGCGGGACCCGCCAAGCGGACGGCTGTCGACCCCCTGCACAACCTGCGGGCGCTGCGGTTCTACCAGCGGCGCGGCATGCGGCTGGTAGCCGTGGACCGCGGGGCGGTGGACCGCGCCCGCCGGCTCAACCCGCAGATTCCACTTGTGGGTGAGCACGGCATCCCGCTGCACGACGAACTCGTCCTGGAACTGCTCACCGGCGCGGAGGGTTAGCCTGCGGACATGTCCGTCACGCCCTGGATTTCACTGACCACCGACTACGGCCTCTCCGACGGTTTCGTGGCCGCCTGCCACGGGGTGATCGCCCGGATCGCGCCGGCAGCCCGGGTCATCGACGTGACCCACCTGGTGCCGCCGGCGGACGTGCGGCGCGGCGCGGCGGTGCTGGCGCAGACCGTGGCGTACCTGCCGGTGGCCGTGCACGTGGCGGTGGTCGATCCGGGGGTGGGCACCGCCCGGCGGGGCGTCGCACTGGCCACCTCCGGGGGGCTGTTGGTGGGTCCGGACAACGGACTGCTGCCGGACGCCGCCGACGCCCTCGGCGGGATCACGGCGGCGGTGGAGCTGACCGAACCACGTTGGCAGGCCACCCGGGTGTCCGGGACGTTCCACGGGCGGGACGTCTTCGCGCCGGTGGCGGCCCGGCTGGCGCTCGGCGCGGCGCTCTCGGAGGCGGGCACGCCCATCGACCCGGCCGGTCTGGTCCGGCTACCCCCGCCGACGCTGACCTCGGACGACGACGGCTTCACCGCCGGGGTGTCGACTGTGGACCATTTCGGCAACGTCCAGCTGGCCGCTCCGGCGCACCTGATCGACCCGCTGCCCGCGGCACTGCGGGTCGGGCCGCCGGGCCCGGCACCTGCGCACCGGGCCGTGCGGGGCCGCACCTTCGGCGACGCCCCGCCGGGCGGCCTGGTGGTGTACGTCGACTCGGCAGGTCTGGTCGCCGTGGCCGTCAACGGCGGGCGGGCGGTGGACCTGCTGCGGGTGTCCCCGGGTGACGTCCTACGGGTTTCCCGCTGATATTCGACTGTGGAATGCTGCCCCGGTGGGTGAACACGTAGTTCCCGTGGGTTGTCCGTGCTGTGCGTCCCGAACGGGCGGGGGGACCTGCCCGGTCTGCTTCTGGACCGACGACGGTCAGACCGACGCCGACGCGGACGCCGTCCGGGGCGGCCCCAACGGCGACCTGAGCCTGTCGCACGCCCGGCTCAACTACGCCGTCTACGGCGCCAGCCACCCGCGCTACCAGGACATGGTGCGCCCGGCCCGCCCCGACGAGCGCCCCTGACGGCGCCCGACGGGGCGAGGGACCGGGTCAGCAGACCGGCACGCTGCCGCCGTACACGCCGGAGATGTACGCGTGGCTGACGTACTGGCCGGTGGCGAGCCGGTTCCAGCGGGTGGTGGTGCGGTAGGGGCCGGCCACCGACTGGCCTGTGACGTAGCACTGGAGCGGCACGTTGGCGAGCCGGGCTGCGAGGCCACGGATCGGGTACGACGTGCTGGCACCGGTGCGGATGTTCAGTGGCCCGTCACCGACCACGCCGCGCGGTCCGCCACCCGTCCACAGGTAGGCGACGTCCACCCAGGCGTTGGTGGTCAGCTTCAGGCCGTCCCAGAAGGTGCCGTCGGCCAGGTCGATGCCGGCCGGGTTGAGCACCGTACGCCCGAACTGGTCCCGCCCGCCGTTGTAGCCCGACTGGTAGGCGGCCTGCGCCTCGGGTCGGCCCTGCGGCAGGTTCTTCCAGTTCTCCCGTACCGCGGAGGGGTTCCAGTAGTCGTCGCGGGTGTTCCACGGCCCGACGTCCCAGACGGGGGCGTACTCGCAGCGGGAGCCAGTGGTGGTGCAGACCCGCACGGTGTAGTCCCCGGTGTTCAGGGGGGACAGGCCGCGCCGCGACGGTAGTGCCGCGAAGTGGTCCCGGGGCTGCACGGTGCGGCCGTTGGCGGTCAGCTCGCCGACCAGGCCGATGCGTGTGGCGTACACCCGGTAGGTGAGGCCGGGCGTGGCCGCGGAGACGGCCGCTGTCGCGTCGGCGGTGAGCTGGACGGCCCGTACCGTCGCGGTGGCGCCGCCGGCGGGCGCGGTCAGCACCACACGGGTCTGCACCCGGCTCACCGGGCGGTCGAAGACCGCGCCTGTGGTGGCGGCCCGCCACTCGGTCCAGCCGCTGGCGCGCCATGCCCGGACCTGGGCCTCGACGGTGGCGCCGGCCGGCACGTCGGCGGTGACCTGGGCGCGGACCCGGGTGGCCGGCCGGGCCAGGGTGCGGGGAACGATGAGCAGCATCCCCTCGGCGACGGCGCTGTGCCGGCTGCGTCCGGCGTTCCGGGTGTCGCGCAGCCGCAGGCCGGCGGGGGTACGACTGACGTTCACGTCGTCGCGGTCGACGACTGACAGGTCGGCGTTCCACAGTTCACCGCCGGGTGCGGCGGCGGTGAGGGTGAGCGGGTTACCGGCGGCGGTGTGCGGGATTCCGCTGGTGGTGGGTACGAGGGTGCCGGTGAGGGCGAGGGTGAGGGTGGCGACGACGGCGAGGGGACGGATACGACATTGAGGCCTTGACATAGGCATTCTCCTCAGAACTCCCTGACCTTCGCATGTCCGGAGATCAGGAGGAAGCTGCGTACAAATAGCGACACATGCGAATCCTGCTCGAACGAGGGAGGATGGTGGGGTGCCCGAAGGTGACACCGTCTGGAACACCGCGCGCGTGCTGCACCGCGCGCTTGCCGACGCACGGCTCACCGGCAGCGACTTCCGGGTGCCGCAGCTGGCGACCACCGACCTCACGGGCTGGACGGTCCGCGAGTCGGCGAGCCGGGGCAAGCACCTGCTGCTGCGGCTCGCCGCCCCGGACGCGGCGCACTGGACCCTGCACTCGCACCTGCGGATGGACGGCGCGTGGCGGGCGTACGCGCCTGGGGAACGGTGGAACGGCCGGCCGGCGCACCTGATCCGGGTGGTGTTGCGCAGCCCCGGCGCGGTGGCGGTCGGCTACCACCTGCACGAGCTGGCGCTGGTGCCGACCGCCGAGGAGGACGGCCTGGTGGGTCACCTCGGCCCGGACCTGCTCGGCCCGGACTGGGACGCGGCCGAGGCGGTCCGCAGGCTCGGCGCAGACCCGGAGCGGACCATCGGCGAGGCCCTGCTCGACCAGCGCGCGCTGGCCGGCGTGGGCAACCTCTACAAGTGCGAGGTGCTGTTCCTGCGCGGCGTGTCCCCGTGGACGCCGGTCGGCGCGGTGTCCGACCTCACCGGCCTGGTGACCCTCGCGCAGCGACTGCTCGCCGCCAACCGGGGTCGGTGGACGCAGAGCAGCACCGGTTCGCTGCACCGGGGCCAGACCAGCTACGTGTACGGCCGCCGCGCGCAACCCTGCCGCCGCTGCGGCACCGCGATCCGCAAGCAGGAGCTGGGCGAACGCGTCACCTACTGGTGTCCGGTCTGCCAGCCGGAGCGGCCGGACGCCCCACCGGCCGGTTGACCACCCCGCGTCGATCGAGGCCGGCCCAGATACGGACGATTGGGTAATTCCTATCTGGCCGATCGCGTCGCATGCTGCGGTTGAGTGCTCACCGACCGTCAGCAGAGCATCGGGGTCGCCACGCCGGGGTGGCGGACCTCGTGCCCCGACCCGGGGAGAGTCATGGCGATCTTCCGCAGACTCCGCTCCACCTTCTTCGAGCGCACCAGCCGCGACGGCCACGTCAACGGCCGGACGGCGTCCGTGGTGCCGGCCGCGCGGACCGCCGAACAGGTTGCGGGGACGACCGACCAGGTCGCTCCGACCACCAGCCTGGATCCGGCCGTCGCGCCGCGCAGCTTCGGCCCGGTGCCGAACTTCGCGTACAGCCCCCGCCCGGCGCGGGACGCCGACGGGCGGCTGGTGCCCGGCACCGGGCTGCGCAAGTTCGTCGACGCCCTCCCGGCCCCGGGCCAGGTGGGCGGCAACGGGCTCGGCGCGTACCTGCCGGTGGCCGTCCCGGACACGATCAGCTATCCGGGCTGCGACTACTACGAGATCGGCCTCCAGGAGTACGCGCAACGCCTGCACCGGGACCTGCCGGCCACCCGGCTGCGCGGCTACCGGCAGCTCAACATCGGCACCGACGCGTCGGGGCACAACACGGTGGCGCCCCCGGAGCGGCCCTGGCACCTCGGCCCGATGATCTTCGCCCGGCGGGGCCGGCCGGTCCGGGTGAAGTTCGTCAACCAGCTCCCCACCGGCCGGGCCGGCGAGTTGTTCCTCCCGGTCGACGACACGGTCGCCGGTGCCGGCCTCGGCCCGCTGGACGGCCCGGCGCCGTACCCGCAGAACCGGGCGGTGCTGCACCTGGCCGGGGCCCTGACCGGCTGGACCAGCGCCGGCAACCCCGGGCAGTGGATCACCCCGGCCGGGGAGATCACCCCGTACCCGACCGGCACCGGCCTGGCACACGTGCCGGACATGCCGCCGCCGGGAGGCGGAGCCACCACGCTCTACTACCCGAACGAGCAGAGCGGCCGGCTCATGTGGTTCCACGACAACACCCACGGGCTGGCCCGACTCACCGTCTACGGTGGGCAGCTCGCGCTCTACCTGCTCACCGACCCGGCCGAGGACGAGCTGGTGGCCGACCAGGTGCTGCCGGCCGACCAACTGCCGCTTGTCATCGAGGACAAGACGTTCGTGCCGGACGACACCCAGCTCGCCGCCGAGGACCCGACCTGGGACCGGGAACGGTGGGGCGCCCGGGGCAGCCTCTGGCACCCGCACGTCTACCAGCCGCGCCAGGACCCGTACCGGCCCGGCGGGCGCAACCCGACCGGGCGGTGGGACTACGGCCCCTGGTCGGGCGACCCGGCCCCGGGCGGCGTCGGGAACGCGCCGACCTCGGCCGGACCGGTGCCCAACCCCCACCACGATCCGGTGGGAGCGCCTGACGAGCCACCCCTCGCCCCCGGTGTGCCGCACCCGTCCGCGGTGCCCGAGGCGTACGGCGACACCCCGCTGGTCAACGGCGTCGCCTACCCGTACCTGGAGGTGCGGCCCCGCGCGTACCGGTTCCGGATCCTCAACGCATGCCTGGACCGCAGCCTCAACCTCCAGCTCTACCGGGCCTGCTCGGACGGGCCGATGTGGACCCCGGACGGCGCCCTGGCCGACCCCGAGGCGGGCGAGGTGCCGATGGTGCCCGCCCTGCGGGCGGCGGACCGGCCGGCGGGCTGGCCGACCGACGGACGGGACGGCGGGGTGCCGGACCCCCGCGCCGCCGGACCGGCATTCATCCAGATCGGCAACGAGGCAGGCCTGCTGCCCGCCCCCGTGGTGCTGCCGAACCGGCCGGTCGGCTACCGCTACGACAGGCTCGACCCGACAGTGCTGAACATCGACTGTCACACCCTGCTGCTCGCGCCCGGCGAACGGGCCGACGTGCTCGTCGACTTCTCCGCCGTGCCGCCCGGCAGCACGCTGATCCTGTACAACGACGCGCCCGCACCGCTGCCCGGCTTCGACGGGCGCTACGACCAGCACAGCGACGCCCCCGACCGGACCGCCGAGGGTGGCCCGCCCCCCACCGAGCCGGGGTACGGCCCGAACACCCGCACCCTGCTCCAGTTCCGGGTCACCGGGGACGCGGAGCCGCCGTACGACCTGGCCCGGCTGCGCGACCGCCTCCCCCTGGCGTACGCGGCCAGCCAGCGCCCGCCGATCGTGCCGCAGCCGGCGTACGACACGGCGTTCGGCACCCGGACGGCACGGGAGACGACGGTGCCGGTGCACGCCGCCACGGTGACCTTCAGTCCGGCGGGCGGCGCCGGCCCGGTGACCCTGCCGGTTGAGGTCAAGGCCGTTCAGCAGGTCTTCGAACCCGACAATGGGCGGCTGGCCGGCCGGCTCGGTGTCGGGCATCCGCACGCCGGGCCGCTGACCCCGGCGACCCTCCCCCTCGGCCCGACCGACCCGGTCACCGAGGTGCTGTTCGCCGCCGACCCGGCCGTGCCGATCGGAGCGCCGACCGACGGCACGCAGATCTGGCGGATCAGCGGCAACGTCAGGCAGACCGAGCCGCTGTGCTTCGGCGGCTGTGACGTGCAGGTCGTCAACCGGGTCGGCTGGGACGGCACGCTGCGCGCTCCGCACGGCGCCGAGCTGGGCTGGAAGGGCATCGTGCGGGTCAACCCCCGCGAGGACGTGGTGGTGGCCCTGCGCCCCGTCGCGCCGACCCTGCCGTTCAAGCTGGGCGACAGCGTCCGGCTGCTCGACCCGGGCCGCCCGGCCGGCACCCGGACCGGCTCGACGCCTGTCAGCCCCGCCGACGGGCGACCCGCCGTGGTGGTGAACCAGCTGGTGAACGTGGGCTGGGAGTACCGCTGGCACAGTCAGCGCGCCGCCCACCGCGACCTGGGGATGACCCGGCCGTTGGTGCTGCGGGTCGCGCCGAGGGCGCCCACCGGGCTGACCGCCACTCCGGTGCCGGGCTCGGCGACCGCGCTGCCGGCGATCGCGCTCGCCTGGACCGGTAACGGGGGCCGTCCGCCCGCCACCAGCCACGTCCTGCAACGGGCGACCGACGCGACGTTCGACGGCGAGGTCACCACCATCACCGTCGCGGCGACCGCCACCCGCTACACCGACGCGACAGTCACCCCGGGGGTGACGTACCACTACCGGATCCGGGCGGAGAACGCGGTCAGCTACTCGTCCTGGTCGAACAGCGTGCCCGCCTCGGTGCACCTGCCCGCCCCGGTCGGCATCGTCGGCACGATCCTGCCGGCCGCACCGCTGCGGGTGGCCCTGCGCTGGACGAACAGGTCCTTCGCCACGGGCATCGACGTGCAACGCGCCACCAACCCGACGTTCAGCAGCGGCCCCGGCACCACGGCGATCGGGGTCGGCACCCACCACCTGGACGTCGCGGTGGCGCCGGACACCACGTACTACTACCGGGTCCGGACCACCTACCTGGGCGCCGCGTCGGCCTGGTCGACTGTCGCCGCGGTGAGCACCCCGGCCGCGCCGAGCACCCCGAGCGGGGTCAGCGCCACCGCCAGCGCGCCGGGACCGGACACGGCGACTGTGGTCCTGGGCTGGACGGCGGACACGAGCGTCGGCTCAGGGGCCGGGTTCATCGTGCAACGGGCACTGGACCCGGTGTTCGACCGGGAGGTCGCGACCTTCACGGTGACCGGTCGCGGCTTCACCAACACGGGGTTGGCCCGGGGCGTGACGTACCACTACCGGATCCGGTCGTTCAATGTCGTGGGCAGTTCGGCGTACACCGACCCGGTCTCCGTCACGACGCCACCGTGACCGCCGTGCGGTCAGCGGGTGGGCGCGCGCAGCGGGGTGCCGGCGGTGCGCAGCTCGGCGAGCGCCGAGGCGACGCCGTGCAGCAGGTCGGTGGCCTCGGTGAGCCGGTCGGCGGCCGGGTGGGCGGCCTGCGGCCGGGCGTCCTCGGCCAGGTAGCCGGCGGCAGCCACCACGAGCCGTTCGTACGCCGCGACGCCGCTCTCCAACTGGGCGGCCAACGCGCCGTGCGCCTCGGCCAGCGGCGGGCGCGCGTCGGCCGGGGCCAGTCGCAGCGCACGTTCGACGCTCGCCACTCGGGCGGCCAGCTCGCGCAGCGAACTGTCGGCGGCGGCGGCCTCCAGCACCGCCGGCTCGGCGAGCCCGGTGAGGCGCGGCGCCATCCCGGCCAGGGTGAGGGCCGCCCGATCCAGCCGGGCCCACGGCGCACCGGCGCTGGTGCCCCGCAACGCCACCCGGGAACGGACCCGGCGGACCTCGGCGAGAACCCCGTTGCCGACCGGCAGCCGCTCGACGGCCGCCACCAGCCGGGCCCGGGACCGGGCCGCGGCCTCGGCCGGGTCCAGAGCCGGGGGCGCCGGTCGGGCGGCCAGCGCCCGCAGGTCGATCCACCGCCAGGCGGCGAGCGCCACCGCGCTGCCCGCCGCGCCGGCCCAGGCCGCGTCGGGCAGACCGAGGCCGGCGTACGGGGTCAGCACCGCGGCGGCGCCGCCGAGCCCACCGGCCAGCACGCTCCACCGTCGGGCGGACCGGCGCAGCCGATCCAGCCGGCGGAAGTACCGGATTCGCTCGTCTGCCACCTGACCTCCTCGGATGAGACGTTCAGCTGGCGGCTGTGGGGTCACCGGTGCCGCGCTCGCGGGCCATGCTGGCGCGCAGCTCGTCCAACCGGGCAGCGGCGGCGGGGTCGGCCGCCTTCTCGGCCTGCGGCACTGCCTGTCGCTGCCCGGCACCGCCGAGCTGCTCCCCGGCCATGCTGGAGCGGATCTGCTCCAGCCGGGCCGAGCCGGCCGAGTCGATGGTCGCCTTCTGGATCTCCAGCATGCGGCCCTCGACCGAGTTACCTGCCAGTTCCGCGCGGCCCATCGCGTTGGCGTACCGCCGTTCGATGCGGTCCCGCACCTCGTCCAGCGACGGGGTGTTGGCGGGGGCGGTGAGCGACGACATCGACTCCAGCGAGCGGGCCACCGTCTCCTGCATCTTGGCCTGCTCCAGCTGGCTGAGCAGCTTGGTGCGCTCGGCGAGCTTCTGCTGGAGGATCATGGAGTTGTTCTCGACGGCCCGGCGGGCCTGCGCGGCGGCGCCCAACGCCTGGTCGTGCAGGGTCTTGAGGTCCTCGGTGGCCTGCTCGGCCGAGACCAGCTGGGTGGCGAGGGTCTGCGCGGACTGCTCGAACCGCCCGGCCTCGGCCTCGTCACCCTTGGCCCGGGCCTGGTCGGCGAGCACGAGCGCCTGGCGGGCGTTGCCCTGCAACCGCTCGACCTCGGACATCTGGCGGGACAGCTTCATCTCCAGCTGGCGCTGGTTGCCGATGACCGCGGCGGCCTGCTGGACCAGCGCCTGGTGCTGCCGCTGGGCGTCCTCGATGGCCTGCTGGATCTGCACCTTCGGATCGGCGTGCTCGTCGATCTTGGCACCGAAGAGCGCCATCAGATAGTTCCAACCCTTGACGAACGGGTTCGCCATCTCCGCGGTATCCCCTCAGTCGCGTCACTCCACCCGCGGTCGGACCGGACGAGCCGGGCCGACCACGACCCCGGCCGGTCTCCATCGTCCCAGCCGAACGCCAGTACGGCATCCGTACCGGGCGGTCGACGGCACCGGCAGCTCCTGTGGGCAACCCTACGCGGCTGGGGCCGCCTCGCCCATTGTCAACAGGGAGGACGGCTCAGGCGGCGCAGACCACGTCCCGGTCGCGCTCGGTGGGGCGGACCCGAGTGCTGCGCAGGGTCGCCTTGAGCGGCGACTCGTGGCGAACCGAGACGGCGACCTTGCCGTCGGAGGTGACCTGGCGCACGCCGCGGTTGGTGCTCCTGCGGACGGCTGTCGCCGCGCCGACGGGCGCGGCCTCGGCCGGCTCGTCGGCCATGTCGACGAGCACCCCGGGCATCTGCTCGGCGAGCGCCACCGTGTCGCTCACCTCGCGCAGCAATTCGGACAGGCGGGCTCCGAGGGCGTCACAGATCGCGGCCAGCAACTCGCTGGACGGCTCCTTGTGCCCGCGCTCGATCTCGGAGAGGTAGCCGAGGCTGACGTTCGCCGCGGTGGACACCTCGCGCAGGGTGCGGTGCTGCCCCTGCCGGCGCGCCCGCAGTGCGTCACCGATTACCCGGCGTAGCAGGACCATCGCACCTCCCCCTGAGGGATACTTCTCGCTCGGCGTCGGGCAGCCGGCCGCGGCGGACCGCGCCGGCTCCGAGCGCCGGAGCCTTCCCGCAACCGTACCCGCTGCGGGCCCGCGCGACATCCCGCCCCGCCCGTCGGATGACCCGCGACGGCTCACCGGTGGCCGGCGCCGGCCGAGTCACGGGTCGCGTCGTCGGCGTGGATCCGTTCGGTGAGCAGCCGCAACGCCTCGGCCACCGCCGCCGACCTGATGTGGTCCCGCCCGCCGTCCAGATCGAGTTCGCGGACCTCGCTCCCGTTCGGGCCGGCCACCGCGACGTAGACCAGGCCGACGGGCTTGCCGTCCTGCGGCTCCGGACCGGCCACACCTGTGGTGGCGATTCCCCAGTCGGCGCCGCAGCGCTGCCGGCCGCCCTCGGCGAGCGCCGCCGCTACCTCCGGGTCCACCGGCCCGCGCTCGTCGAGCAGTCCGGTCGGTACGCCGGCCAGCGTGGCCTTCAGCTCGGTGGCGTAGACGACGAGCCCGCCCCGGTAGATCCCGCTGACCCCGGCGATCTCCACGATCGACGCGGCCAGCAGCCCGCCGGTGAGCGACTCGACGGTGGCCAGCGTCTCGTGCCGCTGCGAGAGGCTGTGCACGGCTCCGGCCGCCGGACTGCCCACCCGCGGCTCAGAGCCCTGATCCTTCTGCATCGAACCCTCCTTCCCCACTCGTCGCCCCCCAACCCTCCCGCTCCGACGGCGCCGATCATGAGCCCGGCAGCCGACCCGCAGTGGACGGGTCAGCGGGGACGGCGCAGGCGGACGGCCTGGACGATGTAGTCGAAGCCCGTCACGACCGTCACCAGCACGGCGGCGGCCATGATCCACGGGCCGACGACGGCGAGGGCCGCCGGCATCGGCCAGAGGTACCAGGCGATGGCGAGGATCTGGAGCGCCGTCTTGACCTTGCCGCCGCGGCTGGCGGCGATCACGCCGTGCCTGATCACCCAGAACCGCAGCCCGGTGATGCCCAGCTCGCGGACGAGGATCAGCGCCGTCACCCACCAGGGCAGCCGGTCGTACCAGGAGAGCAGCACCAGGGCCGCGCCGGTGAGCGCCTTGTCGGCGATCGGGTCGGCCACCTTGCCGACCGAGGTGACCAGGGCGAACCGGCGGGCGATCCAGCCGTCCACCAGGTCCGTCGCCGAGGCCACCGCGAAGATCAGGCAGGCCGCCATCCGCCAGCCGGAATGGGTCATCCCGGACGCGATCACCGAGGCGGCGAAGACCGGAACCAGGACCAGCCGCAGGGCGGTGAGCGCGTTCGCCGCGTTGAGGACGGGCGCCACTGCCACCACCCGGCCCGGCGTCGACCCGGTCGCCCCCGTCACCGCCGCACTCCGCTCGAGCCGCCGTGGCGTTCCCGGCACCGCACCACCTGGCTCCCCCGCTCCGCTCGGACCCGCCGTCACCGTGCCGCGCCGGGCGCCGCCGAGATCATCTCATCCGGCACGGCGAGCAGGTCCACCCCTTCGGTGCCGGTCACCGTCGCGCGGACCAGGTCACCCGGGCGCAGGGCGGCCAGGTCGACCCCACCCTCGGTCGGGGCGACAAGGGTCGTCGACCCGTCCACCTCCGGCGCCTGGTGCGCCGCCCGGCCCTCCACCACACCGTCGTCGATCGAGTCGACGAGCACCTCGACTGTCGAACCGAGACGGTCCTCGGCCCGCTGCGAGCACAGCTCGTCGGCGAGCGCGCTGAGCCTGTCGTACCGTCGCTTGATCGTCGCGGCGGAGACCTTGCCGGGCAGCCCGGCGGCCTCGGTGCCGTCCTCGTCGCTGTAGTCGAACATGCCTATCGCGTCGAGCCGGGCCTCGGTGAGGAACCGGACCAGCTCGTCGACGTCGCCACGGGTCTCGCCTGGGAAGCCGACGATGAAGTTGCTCCGCGCGCCCGCCTCCGGTGCCAACTCGCGGGCGCTGGCCAGCAGCTCCAGGAACCGGTCGGTGGAGCCGAAACGGCGCATCCGGCGCAGCACCGGCTCACTGGAGTGCTGGAACGACAGGTCGAAGTACGGTGCCACGCCCGGCGTACCGGCGATCGCCGCGACCAGGCCCGGTCGGGTCTCGGCCGGCTGGAGGTAACTCACCCGCACCCGGACGATGCCGGACACCGCGGCGAGCTGCGGCAGCAGCTTCTCCAACGCCCGGGGGTCACCCAGGTCCTTGCCGTACGAGGTGGAGTTCTCGCTGACCAGCACCAGCTCCCGTACGCCGGTCTTGGCCAGCCACTCCGCCTCGGCGAGCAGCTCGTCGGGCGTACGCGACACGAACGCCCCACGGAAGGCGGGGATCGCGCAGAACGCGC
The DNA here is from genome assembly GCF_042898105.1 of Micromonospora sp. NPDC000663. Lineage (NCBI taxonomy): Bacteria > Bacillati > Actinomycetota > Actinomycetes > Micromonosporales > Micromonosporaceae > Micromonospora > Micromonospora sp. NPDC000663. Next base: position 1,019,982 of record NZ_JBIAYR010000001.1, on the reverse strand, counting down.
AGCGGCGGTCGCACCCGCTGGCCAGCTTCAGCGAGGCGACCGGGCCGGTGTCCAGTCGGTGGCGCAGCACCTGCCGCAGGTGCGCAGGGGTGTGCTCGTCGGTGTCGACGGTGGTACGCGTCACGGTGCCGTGCCCGGGCAGCGAGACGGCGGTGTCCCGCCGCTGCACCGGGGTCAGCGGCAGCAGCTCACGACGGTCCCGGGGGGTGTGCGCGGTGACCTGCTCGCCGGCGACCACCGCGTTCAGGCGGGCGGCGATGTCCGGGTAGTCGTCGAAGCTCAGCACGGCCTGTGCCTCGGGCAGGCTGTCGGCCAGCTCCCGGCCGTACCGCTCGGCCATGCAGCCCGCGGCGACCACCTTGGCGCCGGTCCCGGCGGCGGCGAGCAGGGTCTGGATGGAGTCCTGCTTGGCCTTCTCCACGAAGCCGCAGGTGTTGACGACCACCACGTCGGCGCCCTCGCCGTCGGTGGTCACCTGCCAGCCGTCGGCGTGCAGCCGGGCGGCCAGCTCCTCCGAGTCGACCTCGTTGCGGGCACAGCCCAGGGTCAGCAGGGCGACACGACGGCCCTCGGCGTTGGCATCAGGGGAGGTGGCAGACACCATCCGAGGGTACCGGGCCGGCCTGGGACACCCACGCACGCGTACCAGCACCTCCCGGCTGACGGTCACCGCGTCGGGGCGGCCACCCGCGTCAGACGGTCGAGCAGGAAGACCTCGGTGCCGGACAGGCCTGTCGAGCAGAAGACGGAGATCTGGTCCGCGGTGGTCCGGCCGGGGACCGCGCCGGCCAGGATGCCGCCCAGATCCCGCAACCGCCCGGCGTACGGGGGTGTGGCCGCGAGCATCGGCGGCCGGTAGTCCGCCGCCTGGGCGGGCGAGTCGGTGACCAGCAGCTCGGCGGCGTCCAGCAGGTCGGTGCCGAACTCGCTGCGATCACGCTGTTTGAAGCCGACCGCGTTGACGTGCGTGCCGGGGCTCAGGTCGGCGGCGTGGAGCACCGGGGTCGGGCTGGTGGTGGCGAGCACCACGATGTCCCGGCCGGTCACGGCGGCGCCCGGGTCGGTCGCCGGGCGGGCCGGCACGCCCAGTTCGGCGCGGACGCGGGCGGCGAAGGCGTCCCGCCGGGCGGCGGAGCGGCTGTGCACCACGACGTCGCGCAGGGGGCGGACCGCGGCGGCGGCCCACACCTGGCTCCACGCCTGCCGCCCCGAGCCGATCACTCCGAGGGTCGCCGCGTCGGGCCGGGCCAGCGCGTCGACTGCGACACCGCCCAACCCTCCGGTACGCCGGGAGCCCAGCTCCTCGCCCACGGCGACCGCCCGGATCGCCCCGGTGCCGGCGTCGTGCAGGACGACCAGCTGCTCGGCCTGCGGGTGCCCGAAGGTGTCGTACGAGCGGAAGCCGTACCACTCGTCGACCAGCTGCCCGGCGGTGAGAACCATCCGCCCACCGGCCAGCGGGGCGGCGGCCCGGGGCGGGGCGACCAGCCGGCCGTCGTACGCGGCCAGCAGGGCGTCCCGCATGGCGTCGACGGTGGTGGCGGCGTCCAGCGCGGCGGCGACCTCGGAGTCGGCGTAGAGCAGGGTCATGATTGCCATAGTGCAAGTTGAAGCGAGGTAGAGGTCAACGCGAGGTGTCGGGAGTCACCGCACCCGACGCCGGGCCGGTGCTAGCGTCGGCTGCGGTGGCCCTGGACACTCGCGGCCGCCCCGGACGAGTGGTGGGCGTACCCGGTCAGGCCAAGACGCCCCGCGTGATGTGCCGACTCGTCCCGGTGCGCAGCCCGGGCGCCGACCCGTGAGGTGGACATGGCCTGGCTCGTACTGGTGATCTCCGGACTGCTGGAGACGGCGTGGGCGACCGCCCTGGACCGCAGCGCCGGCCTCAGCCGACTGGTACCGACAGTGGTGTTCGTGGTGACCCTGGTGCTGAGCATGGCCGGTCTGGCGTACGCGTTGCGGGAGATCCCGGTCGGCACCGGGTACGCGGTCTGGGTCGGCATCGGCGCGGTCGGCACCGCGCTGGTCGGCATGCTGGCGCTCGGCGAGTCTGCGAGTCTGCCCCGGATCCTGTGCCTGCTGCTCGTGGTCGCGGGCGTGGTAGGCCTGAAGGTCTTCCACTGAAGAGGCACGCGTGACAGGTCCCCACAGTGGGTATTGATCGATTCGTCACGACAGGCTCTCAAACGGAGGACGACATGGCCAACATGTCCAGCACCGCCCGCCCGCGCAGCAACGCCGCCCGGATCCTCACCATCGTGGGCTTCGTCTTCGCGGTCCTCGCCCTGCTGCTCAACCCGATCATCTTCGGCGTGCTCGGCGTCATCGCGGGCATCGTCGGCGCGGTGCTCGGCGACAAGCCCCTGGGCTGGTACGCCGCCGCGGCCAGCGTCCTCGCCGCGATCATCAGCCTGGTGATCATCGGCGCTCTGATCAACAACTGACCGCACTCCGACACGGGCCCGCCGGTTACCGGCGGGCCCGTCGCGTGTCCGGAGGTCGGACGACGTCAGTCCACGTCGCCGCGCAGGCCACTCAGGACGTCCTCCAGCTCGTCCGGCTTGATCAGCACGTCGCGCGCCTTCGACCCCTCCGACGGCCCCACCACGCCCCGGGTCTCCATCAGGTCCATCAGACGACCTGCCTTGGCGAAACCGACACGCAGCTTGCGCTGGAGCATCGAGGTCGAGCCGAACTGCGAGGTGACGACCAGTTCCACCGCCTGCACCAGCAGATCCAGGTCGTCGCCGATGTCCTCGTCGATCTTCTTCTTGCTCTCCTGCGCGGGAGCCAGCACGTCCGGGCGGAACTCCGGCTCGCGCTGGTCCTTGCAGAACTTCACCACGTCGGCGATTTCCCGCTCGGTGACCCAGGCGCCCTGGATCCGTACCGGCTTCGACGCGCCCATCGGCAGGAAGAGCCCGTCACCCCGGCCGAGAAGCTTCTCCGCGCCCGGCTGGTCCAGGATGACCCGCGAGTCGGCGAGGGACGAGGTCGCGAACGCCAACCGGGACGGCACGTTCGCCTTGATCAGACCCGTCACCACGTCGACCGAGGGACGCTGGGTGGCCAGCACCAGGTGGATGCCCGCCGCCCGGGCCAGCTGCGTGATCCGGACGACCGAGTCCTCCACGTCGCGCGGCGCCACCATCATCAGGTCCGCCAGCTCGTCCACGATCACCAGCAGGTACGGGTACGGACGCATCTCCCGTTCGCTGCCCGGCGGGGCCTTGATCTCGCCGTTGCGCACCTTGCGGTTGAAGTCGTCGATGTGCCGCACGCCGTTCGCGGCGAGGTCGTCGTAGCGCATGTCCATCTCGCGGACCACCCAGTCCAGCGAGTCCGCCGCCTTCTTGGCGTTCGTCACGATCGGCGTGACCAGGTGCGGGATGCCCTCGTAGCCGGTCATCTCGACCCGCTTCGGGTCGATCAGCAGCAACCGCACCTCGTCCGGGGTGGCCCGGGTCAGGATGGACACCAGCAGCGTGTTGAGGCAGGACGACTTACCGGCGCCCGTCGCGCCGGCGATCAGGATGTGCGGCATCTTGGCGAGGTTGGCCACCACGTAGCCGCCCTCGATGTCCTTGCCGAGCGCCACCACCATCGGATGGTGGTCGCTGGTCGCCGCCCGCGAACGCAGCACGTCGCCCAGCGCCACGTTCTCCGGGTCGGTGTTGGGGATCTCCACGCCGACCGCGCTCTTGCCCGGGATCGGGCTGAGGATCCGCACGTCCGGCGACTTCACGGCGTACGCGATGTTGCGGGACAGCTGCGTGATCCGTTCGACCTTCACGCCGTGCCCCAGCTCCACCTCGTACCGGGTGACCGTGGGGCCGCGGGTGAAGCCGGTGACCGCCGCGTCCACGTCGAACTGGTCGAACACGCCGGTGAGCGCGGCGATCACCTCGTCGTTGGCCTTGCTGCGGGTCTTGGGCGCGGCGCCGCTGCTGAGCATGTTCGCCGGCGGCAGCGTGTAGTCACCGGCGAGCCCGGTCAGCGCCAACTGCTCGGCCCGCGTCGGCGCGGGCGAGTGCTCCGGCGGCTCGACCGGCTTGCGGCTGGCCGGCACCTTCGACGGCGCCTTGCGCGGCAGGACCATTGTCTCCTGGAGGTCGGCACCCTCCAGATCCTCGAAGTCGTCCGGGTCAAGCGGTGGCGGCATCCGCTTGGCCGGTCGCTTGCGCGCCGGCCGGGCCGCCGGCTCCTCCGACTCCTCGGTGGCCTCCGGCGGCGCCATCAGCTGACCGGCGAGCAGACCCAGCCGCTCGGGAATCTTGTTGATGGGTGTCGCGGTGACCACGAGCAGGCCGAAGAGGAGCAGCAGGACCAGCAGCGGGACGGCGACCCACGCGGTGACAGCCCGCTCCAGCAGCCCGCCGACACCCGCGCCGACCAGGCCGCCGGCGTAGTCACGCTGCACGGTGTCCGTCGGGTTCTGACCGATCTGGAGCAGCGCGGCTGTCGCCACCAGCAGCGAGCCCCAGCCGATCAACCCGCGGCCCCGGTGCGCCGGGTCCGCCGGCTGACGCATCAGCCGCCACGCCCCGATCATCAACAGCACAGGTACGACCACGGAGATCGCACCCAGGAACAGCCGGATCGTGTCGGCCAGGCGCGCACCCACCGGACCGGCACCCGACAACCAGAGCGCCACGGCGCTGAGCAGGGCCAACCCGAACAGGAGCAGCCCCGCCCCGTCGCGGCGGTGCTCCGGGTCGAGGTCGCGGGCCGAGGCCGCCTGCCGACCGGCGGCGCGCACCGCCCAGCCCATCCCGTGCGCCAGACCCATCCACAGTGCACCGACGGCGCGGCCGACGTACACCGCCGGACCCGGCCGTGCGGCAGTGGTGCGCCGGCGTACCGGCGCCCTGGTCTTCTTCGCCGGTTGGCGGGCACGGTTGTTGGTGCCACCGCGCGGCGACGCGCCGCGCCGCCGGCTCGCCTGAGAGGTACGGCCCGCCATAGAGTCACGGTAACGGCGGGACCCGGCAGAACGCCGCTTTTCCGGGTCGTGTCCGCGCGTCGCAGCACGGACCGCGCCGCCGGCCGTGATATCCGCCTCAGAAGGGATGCCCCCCATGGCGTCGCCGGGATTCGAGGACGGTCCGGACGATCCGCTTGCCGGGCACCCCGACGTGTTGCGCCCACTGACCGGCGAACTGGTCGCCGCGGTGCTCGCCGCGCGGGGCCGAGCGGTCGGGCGGGCGGTGAACGGCGACCTGGTGGGTCGCTTCGACGACAACCTGATCTGGTTCCTGCGCGTCGGCGCGGCCGGCGAACTGCTCCAGGTCCGCACGATGGTCACACCCACCTTCGGGATCGAACGGGTGCCGGAGCTGTACGCCTTCTGCAACTCGTGGAACCACGACCGGCTCTGGCCCAAGGCGTTCGTGCACGTCGACGACGGCGGCCGGGCGCGGGTCTACGGCGAGGTGATCACCGACCTGGAGCGGGGGGTGACCCCGCACCAGCTGGACCAACTGCTCGACTGTGGCATCTCGGCCGGCTGTCAACTCGCCGTGGCCGTCGCTCGGCTGCCCGGCGCGGTGCCGGCGTGACCGTATACCGCGATCCGGCGCTGGTGAGCGCGCTCGCCGACGCACGCGACCTGCCCGACGGACCGGACCGGCTGCTCGCCCTCGAACGGCTCGCCGAGAGGGCTGACGCGGCGGGAGACCTCAGGTCCGCACTGGACGCCCGGTTCGCGCTCGTCGAGGCGTACCTGCTGCACGGCGAACGGTGGCGGCTGGTCGAGCCGGTGCGCCGGTGCCGGGCCGCCGCCGACTACCGTCCCGAGCTGATCACCGACGACGAGGCCCCGCTGCTGCTACGCCTTCAGCGGTACGCGGTGGAGGCGCTTCTCGGCACCCCCCGGGTGGGACTGGACCAGACCCGGTCCCTCCTGGACGATCTCGCCCACCGGGTCGGGGCGGACGGTCCCGACGCGCCTACCGTCGCCGAGCTGCGCTGCCGGATCGCCGACCACCTCGGCGACGAGCCCACCGCCCGGCACTGGTACCAGCGGTGGGCCGGCACGGTCGGCGGGCCGTCCGGTGGTTGCCCCGGCTGCGCACCGGCCCGCCGCGCGGAGCTGCTCGCCGGCTGGGGAGAGTGGCGGGCCGCACTGACCGAGCTGGCCGAACCCACAGGCGACCCGGTGGACTGCACGGACCAGCCCGAGCGGGCGCTCGTGGCCGGGCTGCTGCCAGAGCTGCGCGTCGGCGAGCCGGAGCGGGCCGCCGTGGCGCACGCGCGGGCGTACCGGCGGCACCGGCGTGAACGCGCGGCGTTCCCGTACCTCGCCGCGCACCTGCGGTTCTGCGCCCTGGGCGGGCACCTGGAACGCGGGCTCGCCATCCTGGCCGAGCAGCTGCCCCGGCTGGACCGACCCACCGACGACCTCGCCGCGATGGAGTTCGCCGCCGCCGGAGCACTGGTCTGCGCGCTGGCCGTCGAGGCAGGTCTCGGCGTGCGCACGGTGCCCCGCCCGGCGTACGGCGGGCGACCGGCCACCGACCTGGACGTCGCCACCCTGGGTGCCCTGCTTCTCGCGATCGCCAACGAGCTGGCCGGCAGCTTCGACGCCCGCAACGGCACCGGTCACCACTCCGGCCGGATGGCCGCCTGGCTGGCCGAACGCCCCGTGGCGGCGCCGGTGCCCCTGCCGGCCGACGACGCTCAGCCCGACTCCGGCGACGACGACGAAGCCGATGACGGACGCGAGTTGGCGACCCTGACCATCGACATGATCACCGCCGCGCTGGACCGGCGCGGGGACCGGTACGCCGTGGACGAGGGCGCCACTGTGGTCGGCCGGTGGGGCGCCGTGGTGATCCAGTTCCGTCGGGCCGGCGAACGCGGTGAGGTGCTGCACGCCCGCGCCATGGCCGCCCGCCGGCTGCCGGCGAGCCGCCGCGCCGAGGCGTACGCCTTCTGCAACGCCTGGAACCACGACCGGCTGCTGCCCAAGGCGTACGCGCACGACCTCGGCGAGGAACTGGTGCTGGCCGGCGACGTGGCCACCGACCTGGCGCACGGGGTGGCCCCGGAGCAGCTCACGGTGCTGGTGGACGCCGCCATCGCCACAGGGGTCGCGTACGCCGAGGCGGTCGCCGCGCTGCCCTGATCGCCGGTCCGCCCTCTCGGACGGACCGGCGGCCAGTGCGACGTACTCAGACCTCGACGACGGTGGGCACGATCATCGGACGACGACGGTACGCGTCGTTGACCCACCGCCCCACGGTCCGCCTGACGATCTGCTGGAGCTGGTGCGGGTCGGTGATGCCGTCCGCCGCCGCCCGGTTCAGCGCTTCGGTGACCAGCGGGATCACCGGGTTGAACGCCTCCGGGTCCTCGGAGAAGCCCTTCGCCGACAGTGTCGGACCGGCGACCACCTTGCCGGTGACCGAGTCGACGACCACAGTGGTGGCGATGAAACCGCCGTCGCCGAGGATCCGCCGTTCGGTGAGCAGCGATTCGCTGACGTCGCCGACGGCGAGGCCGTCGACGTAGACGTACCGGCTCTTCACGTGCCCGACGAGGCTGGCCCGGCCCTCGACCAGGTCGACCACGTCGCCGTCCTCGCAGATGACCACCCGGTCGGCGGCCACCCCGGACTCGATGCCGAGCCGGGCGTGGGCGCGCAGGTGACGCCACTCGCCGTGCACCGGCATCAGGTTGCTGGGACGGACCACGTTGAGCAGGTAGAGCAGTTCGCCGGCGGGGGCGTGCCCGGAGACGTGCACCTTCGCCACGTCCTTGTGCACCACGACCGCGCCGGCCCGGGCCAGCCTGTTGATAACCCGGTAGACCGAGGTCTCGTTGCCGGGGACCAGCGAGGACGCCAGCACCACCGTGTCGCCGGGGGCGATGGTGATGTGCCTGTGGTCGCCGCTGGCCATCCTGCCCAGTGCGCTCATCGGCTCACCCTGTGACCCGGTGGACATCAGCACGATCTGCTCGGGAGGCAGCGTGGTCGCCTCCTCGATCCCGATGACCAGGCCGGCCGGGATGTTGAGCAGGCCGAGATCCCGGGCGATGCCCATGTTGCGGACCATGGACCGGCCGATCAGCGCGACCTTGCGGCCGTGCTCGGCGGCGGAGTCGAAGACCTGCTGCACGCGATGCACGTGCGAGGCGAACGACGCCACGATGATCCGGCCCTTGGCCTTCGCGAAGATCGAGTCGAGCACCGGCCCGATCTCCCGCTCCGGGGTGACGAAGCCGGGAATCTCCGCGTTGGTGGAGTCGGACAGCAGCAGGTCGACGCCCTCGGCGCCGAGCCGGGCGAAGCCGGCCAGGTCGGTGATCCGGCCGTCCAGCGGGAGCTGGTCCATCTTGAAGTCGCCCGTGTGCAGCACCAGGCCGGCCGGGGTGCGGATGGCCACGGCGAGCGCGTCCGGGATGGAGTGGTTGACCGCGAAGAACTCGCACTCGAACGGGCCGAGCCGCTCCCGGCCGCCCTCCCGGACGGTGAGCGTGTACGGCTGGATGCGCCGCTCGGCGAGCTTCGCCTCGACCAGGGCAAGGGTGAACTGCGAGCCGACCAGGGGGATGTCAGGCTTGTGGGCGAGCAGGTACGGCACCGCGCCGATGTGGTCCTCGTGGCCGTGGGTCAGCACGATCGCCTGGACGTCGGCCAGCCGGTCCAGGATCGGGCCGAAGTCGGGCAGGATCAGGTCCACGCCCGGCTGCTCGACGTCGGGAAAGAGCACCCCGCAGTCCACGATCAGCAACTTGCCGTCGTACTCGAAGACGGTCATGTTCCGACCGATGGCGCCGAGCCCGCCGAGCGGGATGATCCGCAGGCCACCTTCCGGCAGCGGCGGGGGTAGTTCCGCCTCGATGTGCGCCTCGGTCACTCGTCCACCTCATTCTGCGACGCCGTCACTCGGCGCCCATCGTGTCGTTCGGTCATTCGGGCATCTCCAGGCCCGCTGCCGCGAAGTCCGCACGCAGCTGGGCGATCTCGTCGTTTGTGGCGTCCACGAGCGGGGGTCGCACCGGGCCGGCGGGCAGGCCCAGCGACGCCAGGGCGGCCTTGACCAGGATGGTGCCCTGGGTGCGGAAGATGCCGGTGAACAGCGGCAGCAGCCGCCGGTGCAGGGCCAGCGCGGCGGGCATGTCCCCCGCGTCGTACGCCTCGATCATCTGTGCGGTCAGCGCCCCGGTGAAGTGCGTCGAGGTGCCGACCACGCCCGCGGACCCGACGGCAAGCGCCGGCAGGGTGAGAGCGTCCTCGCCGCTGTAGAAGGCGAGGTCGGTCCGGCTGGTCACCCAGCTGGTGGCGGTCAGGTCGCCCTTGGCGTCCTTGACCGCGACGATCCGGCCGTGTTCGGCGAGCCGGACCAGCGTCTCGGTGTCGATCGGCACGCCGGAGCGGTGCGGGATGTCGTACAGCATCACCGGTAGGCCGGTCGCGTCGGCCACGGCGGTGAAGTGTCGCAGCAACCCGCTCTGCGGCGGCCTGCTGTAGTACGGGGTGACCACGAGCAGGCCGTGCGCGCCCGCCTTCTCGGCGGCGGCAGCCAGCTCGATGGTGTGCCTGGTGTCGTTGGTGCCGACCCCGGCGACCACCTTGGCGCGGTCACCGACGGCCTCCACGACGGCCCGGACCAGGCGTTCCTTCTCGGCGTCGGTGGTGGTAGGCGACTCGCCTGTGGTGCCGTTGACCACAAGCGCGTCGTTGCCCTGCTCGTCGACCAGGTGGCTCGCCAGCTGGGCGGCGCCGTCGAGGTCGAGCGAACCGTCGGGGGTGAAGGGGCTCACCATGGCCGTGAGTATCCGGCCGAAGGGGCGGGACACCGGCCGGGCCGAGGCGTCAGGGTGGTCGTGCGTCATACCCTCCAACCTAGCGGACGACCAGCCGGCGCCCGCCGGGGAAGGCCTCAGGACGCCTCGTGCGGGCTGGCCGCCACCTCGGTGCCGTCCGGAAGCGCCGAGATCACGAAGTCGGCGAACACGTTCGGGGCGACGCCCTGGAGCTGGCGCAGGCACTCCACGGCCAGCTCACGGATCTCCACGTCGGCGTGCTCGGTGGCCCGCATGGCGACGAAGTGCCGCCACGCCCGGTAGTTGCCGGTGACCACGATCCGGGTTTCGGTGGCATTGGGCAGCACGGCCCGGGCCGCCTGCCGGGCCTGCTTGCGGCGCAGCGTCGGGTTGGGCTCGTCGGAGAACCGCTGTTCGAGGCCCTCCAGCAACTCGGTGTACGCCCGCACGCTGGCCTCGGCGGCCTCGGTGAACTTCTTGTGCAGCTCCGGGTCGTCCGCGATGACCGCCGGCTCGACCATTGCCGCGTCGCGCTCGGGGACGTAACGCTGGGAGAGCTGAGAGTACGAGAAGTGCCGGTGCCGGATCAGCTCATGGGTGAACGAGCGGGACACCCCGGTGAAGTAGAAGGTCACCGACCCGTGCTCCAGCACGCTCAGGTGGCCGACCTCGAGGATGTGCGCCAGGTAGCTGGCGTTCGTGGCTGTCGCCGGGTTCGGCTTCTTCCACGACTGGTAGCAGGCCCGGCCGGCGAACTCGGCGAGCGCCTGGCCACCCTCCGCGTCGGTCGACCACGGCACATCGTCCGGGGCCGCGAACTGGGTCCACGCGATCAACTTGACCTGGGGCTGCACCATCTCCGGCATTCCTGGGACTGTAGTAGCCGGCGGTCCCCTGCCCAACTCGGGCTCGCGGTGCAGAAAGCGCCCAGCTACCGCAAAATCACCGTCTTGTGCGCACCATCGGGGCCGCAGGTGTCCAGGATCTCGACCGGCACGCCGACGCCCTGCCGGGTCCCTGCCGCATCCTCGCTCCCTGTCGAGCTGCCCCACATCTGGGGCAGCCGGCACGACGCCGGCTACCACCGCCACACCCCACCCCCGCAGCAGGCGGCACCACGCCGGAACCACCACCGCCACACCCCACGCCCGCAGCAGGCGGCACCACGCCGGAACCACCACCGCCAAGCCCCACACGTGGGGCAGCTCGACAGGACGCGCAGGACCCCGCACGGCCCGCCCGAGCAAGGCCGAGCCTGATCACGCAGGGCGGAGCTGGCGGGCCCTCAGACGTAGAGCGACGTGAACGGCGCCCAGGGCAGGTTGCGCAGCACCGAGAAGGCGAGCCAGGCGGCCAGGAAGCCGCCGATGACCTTGGAGCTGATCCGCAGCTCGGGCATCCGCCAGCCGAACGCCTGGTTTCCCGCCCAGGCCACGAAGAGGTACGCGAGGAACGGCAGCGCGAAGACGAACAGGAAGTGGTGCCGGGCGGCCGCCGGCAGGTCGCCGTGCAGCACGTACCAGAGCGCGCGGGTGCCACCGCAGCCCGGACAGTCCAGGCCGGTGGTCAGCTTGAGCAGGCAGGTCGGCGCGGCGTCCGGGTCGGCGTACGTCGGGTTGCTGAGCAGCGCGTAGCTCATGCCGGCAGCGACGCAGCCGACGGCGGCCAGCGGCACCGCCCAGCGCGGCGAACGCTCGTAGAGCCGCAGCACGAATCGGGTGAGCCGATCCGGCTCCGGTGCCGGGTAACCACCCGGCGGGGGCGTCGGCCAGCCCGCCGGGCCGGCGGCCGCGGGGTCTGCGGCACCGACCGGCATCGTGTGGACCGCCCCCGGTGCGGGCTGCGGCTGGTCGACCGGTCCCGGAACGCTCGTCACGCGCTCACGGTACACCTGACACGCCTGCCAACGCGGCGGCCAGCGGGCCGGCCAGGTCACCTGCGGCGGGCGGTGCCACCGCGTCCAGGCCGAGCCAGCCGGCGAGCCGGTACAACTCGGCGGCGAGCGCCACAGCTGTCTCTCCCGGGTCGGCGCCCGGTTCGAGCCAGGCGGCCGGGACCAGCAGCACCCCTGCCTTGCGGTCGGCCTTCAGGTCGACCCGGGCGGTGAACCGGTCGCCCTGGAGGAAGGGCAGCACGTAGTAGCCGTAGACCCGCTGCGGCGCGGGAACGTAGATCTCGATCCGGTAGCTGAAGTCGAAGAGCCGCTCGGTGCGGGCCCGTTCCCAGATCAGCGGGTCGAACGGGCTGACCAGCGTGTTGGCCCGGATCCAGCGGGGCAGCCGGGCGGACGCGTGCAGCCACGCCGGCTGCCGCCAGCCCGCCACGGTGACCGGCACCAGCTCGCCGGCCTCGGCGAGCTCCGCGACGGCCTGCCGGGCACCGGCCAGCGGCAGCCGGAAGTAGTCGCGCAGCTCCGGCTCGGCGGCCACCCCCAGCGAGCGCGCCGCAAGGGCAACGAGCGTCCGGTACGCCTCGGCGTCGGTAGGGGTCGGCGCGTCGAGCACTGCCGCCGGGAGGACCCGCTCGGGCAGGTCGTAGCGGCGGGCGAAGGAGGTGCTGCGCTCGGCGGCGGTCACCTCGCCGGCCCAGAACAGGAACTCCAGCGCGCGCTTGACCGCCGACCAGTTCCACCCCCAGTTGCCTGTCTCGCGGGGCGCGTCGTGCTCGATCTCGGCGGCGGTCAGCGGCCCCCGGGCGGCCACCTCGTCGCGTACCCAGGCAACCAGCTCCGGCTGCTCCTGGGCCATGCGCCGCATGCCACCCCAGGACTCGCTGTGCGCCCGCGCCATCCGCCAGCGCAGCGTCGGGTGCAGCCCGACCGGGACCAGCGACGCCTCGTGACCCCAGTATTCGAACAGCTCCCGTGGGCGACGGTAGGCGGCCTGGTCGAGCAGCGTCGTCGGGTACGGGCCGAGTCGGCTGTACAGCGGCAGGTAGTGCGCGCGTTGCAGCACGTTCACCGAGTCCATCTGGATGAGAGCGACCCGGTCGAGGACCCGGCGCAGGTGCCGGCGTGTGGGCACGCCTGTCGGCGGCGGGTCGGCGAAGCCCTGGGCGGCGAGCGCCACCCGGCGGGCCTGGGCGAGCGAGAGTGGTTCCAGTGCGGCCATCGTCGGCGACCCTAAATCATCGGTACGACGCCGGTGCGGGAAGCTGGACTCGGACCGTCATCGGGGCATAGAACGGTGCAATGCTGACCATCCGCCGGGAGGAGCCGGACGACGCCGAGGCGGTCGCCCGGGTGCACGTCCACGGCTGGCAGGCGGGCTACGCCGGTTTCATGCCGGACGAGGTGCTCGGTCGGCTCAACGTGGTGGCCTGGGCGCAGCGCCGTCGGGACGTCGGCACCGCCGACCCGGAACACCCGTTCACCACCCTGCTCGGTGAGGTGGACGGGCTGGTCGTCGGCTTCACCACCTTCGGGCCGTACCGCCGCAACCAGGACCGGGACGACCTGGACCCGGCGGTCGGTGAGGTGCTGGCGCTCTACGTCGAGCCGGCGTTCTGGGGCGACGGGACCGCCAATGCCCTGCTCGACGCCGCCCGCGCCGGGCTCAGTGAGCGGGGCTGGACCGGCTACCGGCTGTGGGTGCTGGCGGACAACGGGCGGGCCCGCCGATTCTGTGAACGGGCCGGCCTGTCACCTGACGGTGAGCGGTCGACCTACCAGGTGCCTCTCGCCGGCGGGCGCGGGCCGCTCGGGCTGGTCGAGCTGCGGTACGCCGGACGTCTCGACGGCTGACCCGCCCGGGGCCAGCCACCGGCGGATCGGCAGGAAGGCCAGCAGCGCCAGGCTGATCCACACGTAGGCGTTGCTGCCGAGGAAGCCGTCGACGCCTGTGAAGTCCTTCTCCCAGACCCACACGGTCCGGCTGATCAGCAGCACGTACCCGATGGTCACGGCGGTCAGCAGGACGCGCCTGCGGCGGCCGGCGGGCGCGGCCATCGCGTTGTCGACGAGCAGGATCAGCGCGGGCAGCAGCCACACCAGGTGGTGCACCCAGGTGACCGGGCTGACCAGGCACATCACCGCGCCGGTGAGCGCCAGGCCGGTCGCCTCGTCACCGGCCGCGACGGCCGAGCGGGACCGCCAGGCCCAGAGCGCCAGGGTGCCGAGCACGAGCAGCAGCCACAGCAGTGTGCTCGGATGCTGGGGGTCGAGCCGGGCGACCACCCCGCGCAGCGACTGGTTGGACACGAAGGCCAGCTCCCCGACCCGGCCGGTGTTCCACAGCGCCTCGGTCCAGAACTCCCGGGACGCGTCCGGGAAGAGCGCCCCGGCCAGCAGCGACACCCCGGCCGCCGTGCCGCTGGCGGTCAGCGCCGCCCGCCACCGCCCGGTGACCAGCAGGTAGACGATGAAGATGCCAGGCGTCAGTTTGATCGCGGTGGCCAGGCCGATGCCCACACCTGCCCACCTGTTGCCGGCCGGCAGCAGCCGCAGCAGGTCCACCGCCACCAGGAAGAGCAGCAGCGTGTTCACCTGACCGAAGTTGACAGTCTCGCGCATCGGTTCGAACGCGGCGGCCAGGCAGAGCGCCACGGCCAGGGCGAACCATCGGGTCCAGCCGGCGCGCCGGGCGATCGGGTCGACCAGCCACCAGATCAGGACGGCCGTCGTGACCACGCTGGCGAGCACGCTCACCACGATCGCGGCCGTCCACGGCAGGTACGCCATGGGCAGCATGACAAGCGCGGCGAACGGCGGATAGGTGAAGCCGTACTGGGTGTTGGGTTTCAGGTAGTCGTAGATCTCTCCGCCGTCGTGCACCCACCACGTCAACGCGCCGTAGTAGACCTTCAGGTCGAAGAAGCCGTGCCGTACGGCAGCGACGGCGAGGAAGACGCTTACCGCCGCGGCGAGCGCCACCACGCCCACGACCTGCGCGGCCGTCCTGTTGGCACCCTGCGCCACCGTCGCCTCCCTGGCCCTGCGTAGGCTTCCGTCCCATGGCTCTCGGGTACGTCCGCCCGGCGCGTCCCGAGGACGCCGGCGAGATCGCACGCATCCAGCTCGCGACCTGGCGGGTCGCGTACCGCCGGATCCTTCCTCGGCACGTGCTCGACAACCTGGACGAGGCGTTCCTCGCCCGGCGGTGGAGCGCCGCGGTGCTGGAGCCGCCCTCGGGCGCGCACCGGGTGCTGGTCGCCGTCGAACAGGCCGAGCAATCGTATCTGGTGGGGTTCGCCGCCTCCGGCCCGGCCGACGCCGAGGCACTCGCTCCGGGCGAGCCTGCCGACGCGCTCGGCCCGGACGTGGCCGCCGTGACCGACCTGCTCGTGGAGCCGCGCTGGGGTCGGCGGGGGCACGGCAGTCGGCTGCTCGCCGCCACCGTGGACCTGTGGCGCGAGGACGGGATGGGTCGGGCGGTGGCCTGGGCGTTCGACGGCGACGAGGCGACCCGCACGTTCCTCACCAGCACCGGGTGGGAGCCCGACGGCGCTGCCCGGGCGCTCGACGTCGACGACATGCTGGTGCCTCAGGTGCGCCTGCACGTGGCCGTGCCGGCCGAGAAGGTCGAGTGACAGCTGTGGTGGCCCCGGCCCCCTCCACTCCCCCGGCCCTCTCCACTCCCCCGCCCACTCCCCGTCGATCATGAGGTTGTCGTCATTCGGCACAGCGTGTCGTGGCGACAACCTCATGATCAACGGGGGTTTGTTGGGCTATCAGCTCTTCGTCGTCCCAGTCGCCGGTGGGGCGGAAGCCCAGGGACGTGTAGAGGGCGGCGGCCCGGGTGTTGTCGGGGTGGTAGGACAGGCGGACCGGGGGGTTGCCGGGCCGGGCCGCCAGCCAGGGGGCAAGGGTCTGCACCGTCGCGCGGCCCACGCCACGCTCCTGCTCGGCGGCGTCGATCAGCATTCCGCCGACCCAGTGCGAGCCGTCGTCGTCCACACCCCACATGACGTGGCCGACAACTGTCTCGTCGGCGTACACGGCGAGGGAGGTCCACACCTCGGAGCGCATGCTGAGCAGCAGGTAACGCGCACCCAGCGCGGCCACGAACCGGCGTTGGTCGTCGCGCGGGGCGACGTCGGCCACCGCCCGCCAGTTGTCGTCGTCGACCGGGCGCAGGGTGACCTGCCGGCCGACGCGGTCGAGATGTCTACCATCGATCATCGGCGGATGCTACCCGGTCAGCTCTTGTAGGGAGGCGGCTCAGTCGAGCAGGGCGTCCAGGCCGACGGTGAGGCCGGGGCGGTCGCGCACCGCGCGGATGGCCAGCAGTACACCGGGCATGAACGACACCCTGTCGTACGAGTCGTGCCGGATCGTCAACGTCTCGCCTGTCGTGCCGAAAAGCACCTCCTGGTGGGCGACCAGACCTGTGGCTCGGACGGCGTGCACGCGTACCCCGTCGATGTCGGCGCCCCGCGCGCCCGGCACCTCGTCAGTGGTGGCGTCCGGCACCGGGCCGAGGCCGGCCTCGGCGCGGGCCTGGGCGATCTGCCGGGCGGTGTGCGTGGCGGTGCCGCTCGGGGCGTCCAGCTTGCGCGGGTGGTGCTGCTCGATGATCTCGACGGACTCGAAGTGCCGGGCGGCCCGCGCGGCGAACTGCATCATCAGCACCGCGCCGATGCCGAAGTTCGGGGCGATGACCACGCTCACCTCGGGCCTGCCGGACAGCCAGCCGCGTACCTGCTCCAGGCGCTGCCCGGTGAAGCCTGTCGTGCCGACCACCGCGCTGATGCCCTGGTCGATGCACCACTGGAGGTTGTCCATGACGACGTCCGGCGTGGTGAAGTCGACGACCACGTCGGCGCCGGAGACGGCGGAACGGTCGTCGCCCTGGTCGACCGACGCCACGAGGGTGAGATCCTCGGCGGCCTCCACCGCCTTGCAGACCTCCATGCCCATCCGGCCACGCGCACCGAAAACGCCTACCCGAATCGTGTCCCGCTCGTCAGTCACGGGGCACAACCTATCCCAATCGGGACGTGCCCCAGTCGTCGGATCCGGTCGGCTCCACCGACCGGGACGCACACCCGGACGTACGGCGAGGGCCCTCAGACCGCGAAGTCGCTCTCCCCGAACGGGCCGACCACGGCCAGCGACATCGGGCGGCTGAGCAGCTCCGCGGCGAGGGTGTTCACGTCCTCGACGGTCACCTCGTCGACCCGGCGGAGCAGCTCGTCCACGGGCATCAGGTCGCCGTAGAGCAGCTCACCCTTGGCCAGCCGGCTCATCCGGGAGCCGGTGTCCTCCAGGCCGAGCACGAACGAGCCCTTGCTCATGCCCTTGCCCCGGGCCACCTCGGCCTCGGTCAACCCGTCGGCGGCGACCCGGGCCAGTTCGGCGCGGGTCAGGGCCAGCACCTCGTCGACCTTGCCCGGCGCGCAGCCGGCGTAGACGGCGAACAGGCCCGTGTCGGCGTACTGGCTGGCGTACGAGTACACCGAGTACGCGAGGCCGCGCTGCTCGCGGATCTCCTGGAACAGGCGGCTGGACATGCCGCCGCCGAGCACGTTGTTGAGCACCCCGAGGGCGAAGCGCCGGTCGTCGAGGCGGTCGATGCCGGGGCAGCCGAGCAGGACGTGCGCCTGCTCGGTCTCCTTCGGCTCGACAAGTGTGGTCGCCGTCTTGGTGCGTACCGCAGGGGTGGCCGCGCGGTGCGGCGCCGAGCTGGCCGGGTCGCTGTCCAGGGGGGTGCCCCGGACGGCCTGGCGCACCAGCTTGACCACCGCGGCGTGATCCAGGTTGCCGGCGGCGGCGATGACGATCTGCGGCGCCGTGTAGCGGCTTCGGTAGAAGCTCTGGATCTGCCGCCGGGTCATCGGCGTGACGGTCTCCTCGGTGCCGGAGATCAGCCGACCCAGCGGGTGGTCGCCGTAGACGGCGCGGGCGAAGAGGTCGTGCACCTCGTCACCGGGCTCGTCGTCGTGCATGGCGATCTCCTCCAGGATCACGCCACGTTCTGTCTCCACGTCGGCCGGCTCCAGCAGCGAGTCGGCGACCAGGTCGCACATCACGTCGATCGCCAGCGGCAGGTCCTCGTCCAGCACGCGGGCGTAGTAGCAGGTGTATTCCTTCGTGGTGAAGGCGTTCGTCTCGCCACCCACCGCCTCGATCTGCGAGGAGATCTCCAGTGCGGTGCGCTTGTGGGTGCCCTTGAAGAGCAGGTGCTCCAGGAAGTGCGCGGCGCCGGCCTGCGGGCCGGTCTCGTCACGCGAGCCGACCGCCACCCAGACGCCGAACGAGACGCTGCGCATCGCCGGAATCGCCTCCGTGAGCACGCGCAGGCCGCTGGGCAGCACGGTACGACGTACCGTGCCGCCCAGCGGGTCGTCGCTGAGCGTCCGGGTCACCGCGCGGGCGGTGCCGCCGGAACGGCCCGCCCCGGTGGCCCGAGACGGAGCCACCCCCCGTCGATCCGGTGGAAACGGCGCACTGAAGGCCCGACTCACGTGGTGCTCCCGGTTCGACGAGGGGTGGGTGATGCGGTGTACGACTGTCAGCTGTGCCGGGTCCGGCGGCGCGGACGCTCGCCGCCCTCGCCACCACCCTCGCCGCCGCCGCCTTCGCCACGGTCGCCGCGCTCCGGGCCACGCCCGCCCCGGTCGCCGCCACGCTCGCGGTCGCCCCGGTCACGCGGACCCCGCTCGCCCCGGTCCCGGCCAGCCGGTCGGTCGCCACCGGCGGCCTCACCGGCGGCCGGCGCCTCGGCGCCCTCCGGGCGGACCTTGTCCAGGTAGATCTTGCCGCGGGCGTCGATGTCCGCGATCTCGACCTCGACCCGGTCGCCGACGTTGAGGAAGTCCTCGACGCGCTCGACCCGCTTGCCGTCGCCCACCTTGGAGATGTGCAGCAGGCCGTCCCGGCCCGGCAGCAGCGAGATGAACGCACCGAACGCGGCGGTCTTGACCACCGTGCCGAGGAACCGCTCGCCCTGCTTGGGCAGGGTCGGGTTGGCGATGCCGTTGATCCGGTCGACGGCCGCCTGGGCCGACGGGCCGTTGGTGGCGCCGACGTAGATCGTGCCGTCGTCCTCGATGGAGATCTCGGCGCCGGTCTCGTCCTGGATCGCATTGATGGTCTGGCCCTTCGGGCCGATCACCATGCCGATCTTGTCGACCGGGATCTTGACGGTGGTGACCCGCGGCGCGTAGTCCGACATCTCGGCCGGAGCCTCGATAGCCGCCTTCATCACGCCGAGGATGACCTGCCGGGCCTCGTTGGCCTGCTGAAGCGCGGCGGCCAGCACGTCCGACGGGATGCCGTTGAGCTTGGTGTCGAGCTGGAGCGCGGTGACGAACTCAGGCGTACCTGCGACCTTGAAGTCCATGTCACCGAACGCGTCCTCGGCACCGAGGATGTCGGTGAGCGTCACGTACTGGGTCTTGCCGTCCACCTCGTCGGAGATGAGACCCATCGCGATGCCGGCGACCGGCGCCTTCAACGGCACACCCGCGGAGAGCAGGCCCAGCGTCGAGGCGCAGACCGAACCCATCGAGGTGGAGCCGTTGGAGCCGAGCGCCTCGGACACCTGCCGGATGGCGTACGGGAACTCCTCGCGCGACGGCAGCACCGGGATCAGCGCGCGCTCGGCGAGAGCGCCGTGGCCGATCTCGCGACGCTTCGGCGAGCCGACCCGGCCGGTCTCACCCGTCGAGTACGGCGGGAAGTTGTAGTTGTGCATGTAGCGCTTGCGGTTCTCCGGGGACAGCGTGTCCACCATCTGCTCCATACGGAGCATGTTCAGCGTGGTGACGCCCAGGATCTGGGTCTCGCCCCGCTCGAACAGCGCCGAACCGTGCACCCGGGGCAGCACGCCGACCTCGGCGGTCAGCGCCCGGATGTCGCGCGGGCCACGCCCGTCCATGCGGACCTGCTCGCGTAGCACGCGGTTGCGCACCTCGGACTTGGTCAGCGAGCGGAAGGCTGCGGACAGCTCCTTCTCCCGACCCTCGAACCGAGCGCCCAGCTCCTCGGCGACCCGGGCCTTGACCCGGTCCAGGGCCTCCTCGCGGTCGGCCTTGCCGGCGATGGTGATCGCCTCGGCCACGTCACCGCGGGCGAACTCGGCCACGGCGTCGTAGACGTCGTCCTGGTAGTCCAGGAAGACCGGGAACTCGGCGACCGGCTTGGCGGCGACCTCGGCCAGCTCGCTCTGCGCGCGGCACAGCTCACGGATCGCCGGCTTGGCGGCCTCCAGGCCGCTGGCCACGACCTCCTCGGTCGGGGCGGCGGCACCGGCCGAGATGAGCGCGACGGCGTTCGGGGTGGCCTCGGCCTCGACCATCATGATCGCGACGTCGCCGTCGTCGAGCGTGCGGCCGGCCACGACCATGTCGAAGGTGGCCCGGGCCAGCTCCTCCAGGGTCGGGAAGGCGACCCACTGGCCATCGATGTGGGCGACACGGGTCGCCCCGATCGGGCCGGAGAACGGCAGACCCGAGAGCTTCGTCGACATCGAGGCGGCGTTGATCGCCACGACGTCGTACGGGTGCTGCGGGTCGAGCGCGAGGATGGTCTCGACGACCTGGACCTCGTTGCGCAGGCCCTTGACGAAGGACGGGCGCAGCGGCCTGTCGATCAGGCGGCAGGTGAGGATCGCGTCCTCGCTGGGCCGGCCCTCACGGCGGAAGAACGAGCCGGGGATGCGGCCCGCGGCGTACATCCGCTCCTCGACGTCGACGGTCAGCGGGAAGAAGTCGAACTGCTCCTTCGGCTGCTTGCCGGCGGTGGTGGCGGAGAGAACCACCGTCTCGCCCAGCTGGGCGATGACGGAACCGGCGGCCTGACGGGCCAGCCGGCCGGTGGAGAAGGTGATCTCACGGGTGCCGAAGGACCCGTTGTCGATCACGGCGGTGCGGGATTCGGTGCCGAGTTTGGTCTCGGTCATGTGCTGTCGTGCTCCTTCGCGTCGTGGGCCTGCGACGTCGGGGAGCTGCTCAGCCGGCCGGTCTTCGATCGAAGCGCCCGGGTGGCCGGCGCAATGCCGGGTTCCCGGGGGCCACTACCGGAGACCGGTACGCTGACCGGCTCCCTCTCGGGTGGTCGCGCGGCCCGTGTTCTTCAGGTGGGACGCGGTGCGGGGGAGCGGCCGGTCGGCCACTCCCCCGTCACGTCACCGGCGCAGGCCGAGCCGCTCGATGAGCGACCGGTAGCGCGCAATGTCCTTCTTCTGGACGTAGTTGAGCAGCCGACGGCGACGGCCGACCAGCAGCAGCAGCCCACGGCGGCTGTGGTGGTCGTGCTTGTGCACCTTCAGGTGCTCGGTCAGCTCGGCGATCCGCTTGGTGAGGACCGCGACCTGGACCTCCGGCGAACCGGTGTCGCCCTCGGCGGTCGCGTACTCCGCACGGATGCTGGCCTTGGCTTCCTGGTCGAGCGCCATGTTCTCCCTGTTTCGATGGGTTGATCAAGTGGGTGTCCGTCGTCCCGATGGACCGGGAACGGACCGGTACCTCGCACCCGCGGCGTCGAGCAGGCACGCGAGGCCCCACGCCGGTCACCCGACGTCCCGGCAAGACTACCAGCACCCGCCGGTAACAGCCGGCCAAGGGCCTCGGCCGGGCCGCGTGAGGGTCAGCTCAGGGCGCGTCGGGTGCGCTCGACGTCCTGGTTCATCTGGGCGATCAACGGCTCGATCGAGTCGTACCGGACCTGCCCCCGCAGGTGCGCCACGAAGTCCAGGGCCAGCCGCTCGCCGTACAGGTCGCCGGAGAAGTCCAGCGCGTACGCCTCGACCCGCCGCTCCCGCCCGGAGAAGGTCGGGTTGGTGCCCACCGACACGGCAGCCATCAGCGGCTCGTGCTGGCCGCGGCGGATCAGCCGGGCCGCGTACACCCCGTCGGCGGGCACCGCCGCGTACCTGTGGCAGAGCAGGTTGGCGGTGGGGAAGCCCAGCTCCCGGCCGCGCTGGTCGCCGCGGACCACCACGCCCTCGAGCCGGTGCGGCCGGCCCAGCGCCGCCGCCGCCGCGCCGACGTCGCCCGCGTCGACGCAGGAGCGGATGTACGTGGAGGAGAAGACGGTGCCGTCCTCGGTGACCAGCGGGCCGCCCTCCACGCCGAAGCCGAAGGTCTGGCCGAGCCGCTCCAGCAGCGCCACGTCACCGGCGGCGCGGTGCCCGAAGCGGAAGTTGCCGCCGACCACCACAAGCGCGGCGTGCAGGTGCTCGACCAGGACGTCGTGCACGAACTGTTCGGCAGGCAGCCGGGAGAATTCCTGGGTAAACGGCACCACGCAGAGCACGTCCACGCCGAGCGCCTCGATCAGTTCCGCCTTGCGGGCCTGCTCGGTGAGCACCGCCGGGTGCGAGCCGGGGCGGACCACCTCGGCCGGGTGCGGATCGAAGGTGACCACCACCGACTGCACGCCCAACTCCCGGGCGCGGGCCACGGCGTGGCCGATCGTCGCCTGGTGCCCCCTGTGTACGCCGTCGAAGACGCCGATGGTGACGACCGAGCGTCCCCACCCTCCGGGCGCCGCGTCGTACCCCCGCCACCGCTGCATGCCGCTCCTCCCCTGCTGTCCCGCCGGCCGGGGCCGGCGGACCTGCGCCCCGCCGTCAGGCCGGGGCGAGCACGATCTCCGCGCGGGCCCGCCCGTCCCGCTCGCTGACGATAGCGATCAGGCCGCCCGCCGGACCGAAGACGGCGTACGGCCCGGTGCGCCCGGTGGGGTCCAGCGGGCCGCCGTGGGCGAGCACCCGCGCCTCGTCGGGCGTGGCGTCACGGCGCGGGAAGAACCTGTCGGCCGCCGCGTCCAGCGGGAGGTTCACCACGGCCGGGGCGCGCTGCTCCAGCTCGTCGAGGGTGACCGCCTCGTCGAGGGTGAAGCCGCCGACCGCCGTCCGGCGCAGCGCGGTCAGGTGCCCACCGACGCCGAGCGCCAGGCCCGCGTCCCTGGCGATGGCCCTGATGTACGTGCCGGAGGAGCAGGTCACGTCCACGTCCACGTCGACCACGTCCGGTTCGGTACGGCGGATCGCCAGCACCTCCAGTCGGGATATGGTGACCCGACGCGCCGGCAGTTCCACGCTCTCGCCGTCGCGGACCCTCTTGTACGCCCGCTGTCCGTTGATCTTGATGGCGCTGACCGCGCTCGGCACCTGGTCGACCTCGCCGCTCAGGCCCGCCAGCGCCGCGCGGATCGCCTCGTCGGTCACCAGGCCGGCCGGGGTGGTGGCGATCACGTCGCCCTCGGCGTCGTCGGTGACTGTGGCCTGACCGAGCCGGACGGTGGCGGTGTAGCTCTTGCCCGCGCCGATCACGTACGTCAACAGCCGGGTGGCCCGGCCCACACCGATGACGAGCACTCCGGTGGCCATCGGGTCGAGGGTGCCGCCGTGGCCGACCCGGCGGGTCTTCGCCAGTCGGCGGATCCGCGCCACGACGTCGTGCGACGTCATGCCGCCGGGTTTGTCGACCACGATCAGACCATCGGTGCTCACGTCGGCCAAGCCTGCCAGACGCCCGGTAGGCGCGGATGCGTGGGCGGCGCTTCATGCCGCGCGACGGGAGTGGACGGGGCAGCGCGCCGCCCCCCGGGATGCAATGATCATCCGCCCCCTACCGTCGTCGCCACACCAGGACCGCCGATGACCCCCGACCAACGTCCGGCCCACGAGCACCGCGACCCCGTCGACCTGCCGGACTGGATGCGGCAGCCCACCCCAGCGCGGCGAACCCCCGCACGGCTGCTCGACGGCCTCGTGGAGCGGCATCCGAGGTTGGACGCCGCCCGCCGCGCGTGGTGGCGGTGGCGCGACCGGACCCGGTGGGGCGATTCGCATCCGCACGTCGTCGCCGTGGTGTCGTTCGTCGTCGCCGCCGTGCTGGGGACGGCTGCGGTGTTCGGCGCCTACTACCTGTTCGCGCTGGCGATGGGTGACCACTACTACTGACGGAGGACCTGTGGCGGACACGCCAACGGCGGGCGAGCGGACGCCACCGGATCCGGGAGCGCCCCCCCGGCCCCGCACCGGTCGCCGAGATCAACCCGGTCCAGTTGCCGGACTGGATGCGGTCACCGGAGGTCGAGCACCAACCGACCGGGCTGGACCGGCTGCGCTTCTTCTCGGCCCGGCACAACGGCCCGCTGCTGATCGGCTCCGGCATGGCGCTGGCCCTGCTGCTGGTGGTCGGCCTCGCGATCATGAGCTGGGTCGCCTACGGTGCCCGCGCGACGCCCATGCCGTGCGCCACCCCGGGCAGCACCACCCCGGTCGACGTGGCCGGCGCCGTCGGGCCTACCCCAGGCCCCTGCTGATCCGGAGGGCGCGGTCAGCGGATCGCCCCGACGACCGCCCACCTGCCGTTGCGCAGACGCAGCAGTAGGGCGACCAGCCGGATCACCACGAACAGGGTGAGCCCTGCCCAGATGCCGCCCAGCCCGAGATCCAGCACGTACGCCAGCCAGATGGCCGGCAGGAAGCCGCCGAGCGCCGCCACGATTGTGAGGTTGCGCAGGTAGCGCACGTCGCCGGCGCCGATCAGCACGCCGTCCAGGGCGAACACCACCCCGGCCAGCGGCAGCATGACGACGAACCACGGCCAGGCCACCATGGCCTGTTCGCGTACCTGCGGATCGGAGCTGAACCACGACGGCACGACGCCGGCGCCGGCGGCGATGAGCGCCGCGAAGCCGATGCCGCAGACGCCGCCGAGCCTGCCGATCCGTCGGGCCAGCGCCCGGGCGTCCGCCGCGTCGCCGGCTCCGAGCGCGGCACCGACCAGGGACTGCGCGGCGATGGCGAGGGCGTCGAGCACCAGCGCCGAGAAGAACCAGAGTTGCAGGGCGATCTGGTGGGCGCCCACGGCGGCGGCGCCGAAGCGGGCGGCGACGGCGGTCGCGGACAGGAAGCTGGCCTGGAACGCCACGCCCCGGATCAGCAGGTCCCGGCTGAGCACCAGTTGCTGGCGGATCACCCGGGGTTGCGGCCGCAGCGACACCCGTTCGGCGACAAGCGCGGCGGCGAAGAGCCCACCGGCGATGGTCTGGGCCACCACGTTGGCGACCGCGGAACCGGCCAGGCCGAGCCCGCCGGGGTAGACCAGCAGGGGGCAGAGCAGCGCGGACAGCAGGTTGGGGCCGAGCACGAAGTACAACGGGCGGCGGGTGTCCTGCACGCCGCGCAGCCAGCCGTTGCCGGCGGCGGCGAGCAGCAGGCCCGGGGCGCCGAGGGCCGCGATCCGCAGCCACTGCGCGGCGGCGTCGGCCACGTCGCCACCGCCGCCGGCGAGGGTACGTGCCAACGCGCCGCCGCCGAACTGCATCCCGATCGCGATCAGCAGTCCGACACCGAACGCCAACCAGGACGACTGGACGCCCTCGGCGACGGCGGCGGCCCGGTCGCCCGCGCCGAAGCGACGGGCCGCCCGTCCGGTGGTGCCGTACGCGACGACGGTGCCGACCCAGGCGGTGAGCGTCATCACCGTGCCGGCGACGGCGAGCGCGGCGAGCGGAACCCGGCCGAGGTGCCCGACCACCGCCGTGTCGACGAGCACGTAGAGCGGCTCGGCGGCGAGCACCACGAGGGCCGGCAGGGCGAGCGCGGCGATGCGGCGAGGCGAGGCCGATCCGGCGGTGGCCGGCGCGGTGTCGGTGTGGGCTGGCTGGCTCATCGCCGCCGATCCTGGCACGGCCAGAGTAAGGAGTGCAAGGCGCCTAATGACTTACGCGTGCCGCTCCCCGTCCGGCGCTGGCCGGCGGGGCGACAGTGGCCGGGACGAGTGCCGGCCGCTCCGCTTGCATGGCTTACTACCCTGACGACGTTCCCCCGATCTTGGCAACGTTCCGACAGCGATAAGGGCTTACGATGAGTGACCAATACCCTCCGTACGGGCAGCAGCCTGACCCGAACGTCACGCCCTGGAGCGGGCCTCCCGCGCCGCAGCAGGGCGGGTACCCGCCCTACGGGCAGCCGCCCCCGATGCCGCAGTACGGCGCCCCCGTTCCGCCGGCCAAGAAGTCGAACAAGGGCCTGATCATCGGACTTGCTGTCGGCGCGGTCGTCCTCCTGCTCGCCATGTGCGGCGGCGGCATCGGCCTCCTGGTCGCCCTCGGAAACGACGACGACGAGCCCACGACCGTCACGTCCACCGAACCCACCCCCGGCACGACGGCCTCCCCCACGTCCGGGCAGTCGGGCCCTCCGAGCGACAACAACTCGATGACGGCCCGCTTCTCCAGCGACTTGTCGAACGTCTGCGAGGGCAGCCGGATCCTGAACGCGGCACCCTACAGCGGCCCGGCCGGCGCCAAGGCGTACACGTTCTCGAACAGCCCGGACCGGCCGACGTTCTGGTCGTCGAAGTACATCGCGTCGAGCAAGCCCTACTCGGCCAAGACCACCGAGTACCAGACGGTGTCGGTGGTCGGCTGCCTCGAGTTCGTGGAGGGCAGCCAGGGTGAGCCGACGAAGTGCCTGTACAAGGACAAGGACGGCAAGCAGGTCAGCGTGGACTACATCTCGTCGCGCTACACCCTGACCTTCTACGCCGCCAAGACCGGCGAGAAGATCGGTGACGGTGGCACCGTGGCCGCCCCGGCGAACAGGTGCCCGAGCGTCATCTCGTACAACAGCACCACCAGGAAGGCGTACGCGTCGCCGGACTCCGGCACCATCGAGACCGCCCTGGACAAGTTCCTGTCCTGAGCAGCTCCCCGGGCGGCCGGGGCAGGACGGGGACACCCGGCCCGCCCCGGCCGCCCGGGCGTTGCCGGGTCGAGCGGGACAGGCACGGGACGGCGCGGACGCCGAGGATCGCGAGCGGCAGCCGGGTCAGGGCGTCGAGCCGGGCGCGTGGTCGCGCTGCCGCGGGACGCCTCGGCGGCGTCCCGCCGCCTGGAACGATCTACTGACGGGTGTCCATCGACGTCTGCAGCGCGCGGCGGGCCTGCTCGCGGGCGTCGTCAGTGGTTTCGGGCTTGGGCTTGTTCGCCATGGTGGCGCTCCTTCCAGGGTGTGAGCCACCGACGCGCGGCGGCCCTCACGGGGGGTCGTGCTGAGCGCCCCACGGCGGTCCGGGGTTACCGGAGCAGCCGACTGGGCAGCGTGAGCCCGGGTCGGTGCGACCCTGGAGGGAGGCGGCGCGAGGTGTGGCACCACAGCCCACGACCTGCACCGCAGCGCGGTGCCGGCCGTCTCCCAAGTTATCGTTCAGGTCCACATGCTGCTCCTGGTTCCCGCCATTTGGACGGGCGGCAGCCGACTCAGCGGGCCAGGAAGTGCCAGCCCAGCCACCACCAGAACCCGAACAGACCGATCCGGCCCACCGGCACCGGGCCGACCTCGTACCGCATCACGTACGCGCAGACCTCGCCCAGGGTCGGGATGCGGGAGCCCTCCCGCCGGGCCAGCCACTCGACCGCCGCGAACAGGGCCAGCGAGGTGAGGAAACCGCCGATCGCGAGCGCCCGCATCATCGCCGCACCAGCCCCCAGAACGCGGCCAACCAGGCGAACCACGCCGCCGACCGGGTCAGGTGGTCCTCCAGCAGCGGATCGGCCAGCCGGGAGAAGGTGGGAAAGTCGTCACCGACAGCCATGACGAAGGTGACGCCCTCGAAGACCCCGAACACCACCACCGGCAGCGCCCACCAGGCCGCGCCCGCACCCAACCGGCGCGGCGCCGGCCGGCGTGGCACCCGGTTGCTCAGACCGAGCCAGATCAGCACGCCACCGGTGCCGAGGGTGTACAGATTCGCCTCGGTGGAGAACGACACGAACCGCCCACCGACGAGCGACAGGCAGACCAGGACGGGGACGGAGACGGCGGGCCGATCCCAGGCGCGGGGGGCCTCCACGGTGAGGTCGTGCGGCTGCTCCATCCCGCAATTCTTCCCGCTATCACGGAGTGCCGAAAGACCAACACTCCCCGGAGCTGACCCTGATCTTCCCCGCCCGGCGCAAACCCCTCAGGCGTCGGAGCGAATCAGCGCCGCGTCCAGCTGATCGCGGATCGACCCGATCACCTGCTCGGCGCTCCCCCGGCCGGTGAAGCCCGCCGCGAACCGGTGGCCACCACCGCCCAGCGCGACCGCTACCCGACTGACGTCGACCCCGCCCTTGCTGCGCATGGACACCGCCCACTCGTCCGGCCGGACCTGCTTCAACACGCAGCTCACGTCCGCCTCGGCGGTGCACCGCACCGAGTCGATGAGCGCCTCCAGCACGTACGGGCGCTGGTCGTGCCGGCTCAGGTCCTCAAGCGTGGCGAAGGTCCACACCAGCCCACGGCCGTCGGCGGCGGCCGGCTCCAGCCGGGCCCTGCCGAGCACCTCACCGAAGAGACGCACCGCGCCGAAGGGACGGGTGTCGAAGACCCGTCGGGAGATGTCCCCCGGCGAGATGCCGGTGGCGAGCAACCGGGCGGCCAGGTGGTGCACGGCAGGGGTGGTCGCCTCGAACCGGAACGAACCGGTGTCCGTGGTAAGCGCCACGTACAGGCACTCGGCGATGGCCCGGTCCAGCGGTACGCCGAGCCGGGTCAGCAACTGCTCGGCCACCACCGACGTCGCGGCGGCGGTCGGGTCGACCAGGTTGACGGTGCCGAAGCCGTCGTTGGAGGCGTGATGGTCGAGCACCAACGCCGCGCCGGCGCTGGTCAACCGCCCGGCCAACTCGCCCAGACGCGACTGGCTCGCCGCATCGAAGCAGATCACCAGGTCCGGTGCCGGGTCCACGTCACTCGCCGGAACCAGAAGCTCCAGGCCGGGCAGCCCACGGAATGGTTCGGGCACCTCCGGCGGCCCGGGGAAGGTCGCCTGCAACCTGCCCACACCGAGGCGCAGCAGCCCCAGACCGAAGCCGAGCATGCTGCCCAGCGCGTCCCCGTCCGGATTCACGTGGCAGATCAGCAGCACCCGCCCGGTCGGTGGAAGAGCACGGATCAGCGCCTCGGCCGCCGCCCAGTCCGCCTCGGCGGGGCCGGCACCGACCGGCGGGGCGAGCTGCGCGCCGGCGGTGCCGGTCACCGCGCTTCCCCACCCCGAGGGGTCTCCGTGACGTCGGCGGCCTCGTCTGCCTCGTCCGTCTCGTCATCGTCCTCGTCGTCGACCCGGTACGGCTGCGCCTCGCCCGCGTACTCCGCCCGGGCGGCGAGCCGCTGCACCTCGGCGTCGGCGTTGCGGGCCGCGGCCAGCAGATCGTCGATGTGCTTGACCTGGTCCTGCACGTCGTCCAGGACGAACGTGAGCGTCGGCGAGTGCCGCAGCCCGAGAGCCTTGCCGACGGTGCTGCGCAGCAGCCCCTTGGCGCTCTCCAGGGCCGCCGCGGTGTCCGCCTGCGCCACCGCGTCACCCAGCACCGTGTAGAAGACGGTCGCATCACGCAGATCCGCGGTGATCCGGGCATCGGTGATGGTGATCATGCCGAGCCGCGGATCCTTGATCTGGCTCCGCACCACCGACGCGACCAGCTCACGCACCCGTTCCGCGTGCCGGCGTACCTTGGCCGGATCAGACATCTCGCCACCTCCACGGCGTCCTGCTCCCGGCCGCCCGGCGACCCGCAGGACGCCGGCCGACCGGCCAACAACTCGAACACTACCTTCGCGGCCGGAGCCGGTCGCCCGGCCCGGCCGGCACCCTGGTCAGTCGTCGTCCGCGCCGTACAACCGGCGCCGCACCGACAGCAACTCGACCTCCGGGCGAGCCGCCACCAGGCGCTCACACGAGTCGAGCACCTCGCGGACGTGCGCCGCCTCGGCGGCCACCACGGCCACCGCAATCTCCGCTCGACCGTGCAGGTCGAGCGCACCCACCTCGGCGGCCGACACCTCGAAACGGCGCAACGCCGCCACGATCGGCCGTACATATGATCTCTTGGCTTTGAGCGACCGGGAGTCGCCCGGCAGCAGCAGGTCGAAGACCGCGTTTCCGGTGAACATCGCCCCGGACGATACCGCCACCCGACCCCGCATGATCAAGGGGTTTACGCCGTCCGGCGTAAACCCCTTGATCAGCGTGTCACTGCCGGATCAGGCGCGAGCCTTCTCCCGCATCTCGAAGGTCTCGATGACGTCGCCGACCTGGACGTTGTTGTAACCACCCAGGGTCAGACCACACTCGAAGCCCTCGCGGACCTCGGTGGCGTCGTCCTTGAACCGCTTGAGCGAGGTGATCGTGAGGTTGTCCGCCACGACCGTCCCGTCCCGAAGCAGGCGTGCCTTCGCGTTGCGTCGGATGATGCCCGACCGGACGATACAACCGGAGATGTTGCCGATCTTGGACGAGCGGAAGACGTCGCGGATCTCCGCGGTGCCCAGCTCGACCTCCTCGTACTCCGGCTTGAGCAGGCCCTTGAGCGCCGCCTCGATCTCCTCGATGGCCTGGTAGATGACGGTGTAGTACCGGATCTCCACGCCCTCGCGGTCGGCCATCTCACGGACCTTGTTCGAGGCCCGCACGTTGAAGCCGATGATCGTGACCGGCTCGGACGAGGCACTCGCGAGCATGACGTTGCTCTCGGTGATCGCGCCGACGCCCCGGTCGAGGACCTTGAGCTGGACCTCCTCGGGAATGTCGAGGTTGAACAGCGCGTCCTCCAGGGCCTCCACCGAACCGGAGACATCGCCCTTGAGGATGAGGTTGAGCGACGTCTTCTCGCCCTCCTTGAGCTGCTCCATGAGCGTCTCGAGGGTGGCCCGACCACGGGAGTTGGCGAATGCCGCCGCCCGCCGCCGCGCCTGGCGCTGCTCGGCGATCTGCCGCACCGTCCGGTCGTCCGCCGCGGCGAGGAACGTGTCGCCCGCGCCGGGAGGCGCGGTCAGACCCAGGACCATGACCGGACGCGCCGGCCCGGCCTCGGAGACCTGGTTGCCGTTCTCGTCGAGCATCGCCCGGACCCGGCCGTGCGCCCCACCGGCGACGATCGAGTCGCCCGCCCGCAGGGTGCCCTTCTGCACCAGCACCGTCGCCACCGCACCGCGGCCCTTGTCCAGGTGCGCCTCGATGGCCACACCCTGCGCCGGCCCGTCGATCGGAGCGGTCAGCTCCAGCGACGCGTCGGCGGTCAGCAGGACAGCCTCGAGGAGTTCCTCGATGCCGATGCCCGGCTTCGCGGCCACGTTGACGAACATGGTCTCGCCGCCGTACTCCTCGGCGACCAGGCCGTACTCGGTCAGCTGCTGGCGGACCTTGTCCGGGTTGGCCTCCGGCTTGTCGACCTTGTTGACCGCGACCACGATCGGCACGTCGGCCGCCTTGGCGTGGTTCAACGCCTCGATGGTCTGCGGCATCACGCCGTCGTCGGCCGCGACCACCAGGATCACGATGTCCGTCACCTGGGCACCACGGGCACGCATGGCGGTGAACGCCTCGTGACCCGGGGTGTCGATGAAGGTCACCGCGCGGTCCACACCCTCGTGCGGAACGTGCACCTGGTACGCACCGATGTGCTGGGTGATGCCACCCGCCTCACCGGCCACGACGTTCGCCTTACGGATCGCGTCGAGCAGCTTGGTCTTACCGTGGTCGACGTGACCCATGACGGTCACGACGGGCGCACGGCTGACCAGACGCTCCTCGGCCACCTCCGCGTCGAGGTCGATGTTGAACTGCGCGAGCAGCTCGCGGTCCTCGTCCTCCGGGCTGACGATCTGGATGTCGAAGCCCAGGTGTTCACCCAGCAGCTGCAGGGTGTCGTCAGAACAGGACTGGGTCGCGGTGACCATCTCGCCCAGGTTGAACATCTCCTGGACCAGAGAACCCGGGTTGGCGTTGATCTTGTCGGCGAAGTCCGACAGGGAGGCGCCACGGGACAGCCGGACGACCTGACCCTGACCCCGGGGAGCACCCGAGCTCATGGTCGGAGCCGACAGGTTGTCGAACTCCTGTCTGCGCTGCTTCTTGGACTTGCGACCGCGCGTCGGCCGGCCACCCGGACGCCCGAAGGCACCCGCGGCGCCGCCGCCACGGCCACGGCCACCGGCACCCGGACGACCGCCACCGCCGGACGGGGCACCCGGACGGAAACCGCCGCCGGGAGCACCGCCACCGCCGCCGGGACCGCCACGGTAGCCACCGCCACCGCCGGCACCACCGCCGCCACCGGGGCCGCCGCGGTAACCGCCGCCGCCACCGGCGCCACCGCCGGGACCGCCACGGAAACCACCGCCACCGCCACCGGGACGACCGGCGCCACCGCCACCGGGACGACCAGCGCCACCGGGGCCGGGGCGACCGGCGGCCGGACGCTGACTCGGCATGGACGCCGGGCTGGGCCGCGGCGGCATGGAGTTCGGGCTGGGCCGCGGCGGCATACCCGCCGGGCTGTTCGGCCGAGGGCCACCCGCGCCGGCGGCCGGGGGCCGCTGCTGGCCACCCTGGATACCGAACGGGTTGTTACCGGCGCCGCGCGCCGGCGGACGACCGCCCGGCCGAGCACCCGGACCGGGAGCCGGCGTGCTCGGACGAGCTGCCGGCGAACCGGGACGGGGAGGCATCGCGGCCGGACCCGGCCGGGGGCCGGGGCGGTTACCGTCCGTCGGGGGCTCCCGGCGGACGTTGTCCCGCTGCTGCTGGCGGGCGGCCTGCGCGGCCTTGACCGCGGCCTCCTGCTCAGCCTTCAGCGCGGCGGCACGCGCCTCCGCGGCCGCCACCTCGATGTCGTGGGCACTCGCCGGCTTGGCGACCGGCGCCGCGGGCTGCGGCGCACCGGGCACCGGACCC
The DNA here is from genome assembly GCF_042898105.1 of Micromonospora sp. NPDC000663. Classification (NCBI taxonomy): domain Bacteria; kingdom Bacillati; phylum Actinomycetota; class Actinomycetes; order Micromonosporales; family Micromonosporaceae; genus Micromonospora; species Micromonospora sp. NPDC000663. The sequence continues at coordinate 987,591 of NZ_JBIAYR010000001.1, read as the reverse complement.
TTCGGCTTCGGGCCGGGAGCCGGCGCGGCCGGCCGCCGAGGCGGCATCGGCTTGGCCGAGACCCGTGGCGCGCCCGGGGTCGGGGACGGCGTCGGGGTCGAACTCGGGCTCGTGGCCGGCGCCGAAGCGGGCGCCGACGGGGCCGCGAGCGCCGGACCACCGGCGGACGCGACGAATGCGTTACGCAGCCGACGGGCGACGGGCGCCTCGACGGTGCTGGACGCGGACTTCACGAACTCGCCCATTTCCTTCAACTTGGCGAGAACGGTCTTACTCTCGACCCCGAGCTCTTTTGCAAGCTCGTGTACGCGGGCCTTGCCTGCCACTGCACTCCTCACTCCGAGGTCGTGCGGGCAGCACCCGCAGCGACCTCACTCGTGCACTTGAAGCCTGGTCATTTCAGGGACTTCATCGTGTGCTCATGTCGGTCGTCCTACCCTGCTAGCGACCCTCGCCCGGTCGGGCTGACCGGACGTAGTGGTTGGCGCATCGACGTGCTCCGCCAGCACACCGTGGTCGAGGACCTCGGTGATGCGCAACGCACGCCCGAAGGCGCGGCGCCGCACAGCCAGCGCGAAGCAGGCCGGATCCGGGTGCATGTTCGCCCCCCGACCCGGCAGCCTGCGGCGCGGATCAGGCCGGAGGCTGTAACCAGCCTCGTCCCCGATCGCGACGATCCGCAGCAATTCGCTGGCCGGCGCACGCTTCCGGCAGCCCACACAGGTGCGCTCCGGCTGCGCGCGTCGTACCACTGGAGGAAGTCTACCCCTAGCTGCCCGAGATCGCGCCGCCCGGCTCCGGCACGTGATCCGCCGCCCCGCGCGCGGCGGGTGCGGTCTGCTCCGCGTCGGACCGGATATCGATCCGCCAACCGGTCAACCGGGCAGCGAGTCGGGCGTTCTGCCCCTCCCGCCCGATGGCGAGGGAGAGCTGGAAGTCCGGAACCGTCACCCGGGCGGCCCGACCGGCCAGGTCCACGACCTCGACCCGCAGCGCCTTGGCCGGCGACAACGCGTTGCCGACGAAGGTGGCCGGGTCGTCCGACCAGTCGATGATGTCGATCTTCTCGCCGTGCAGCTCGCTCATCACGGCACGCACCCGCTGGCCCATCGGGCCGATGCAGGCACCCTTGGCGTTCACACCGGGCGTGGTGGAACGGACGGCGATCTTCGTACGGTGACCTGCCTCACGGGCGATCGCACCGATCTCCACAGTGCCGTCGGCGATCTCCGGCACCTCCAGCGCGAACAGCTTCTTGACCAGCGCCGGGTGCGACCGGGACAGGGTGATCTGCGGACCGCGCATGCCCTTGGCCACGTGCACCACGACACAGCGGACCCGCTCACCGTGGGCGTACCGCTCGCCGGGCACCTGCTCGGACTGCGGCAGCACGCCCTCCAGCTTGCCCAGGTCGACGCTGACGATGCCCTTCTCGGTCCGTGTCTCGTGCGCCTGCACCACACCTGTGACCAGGTCGCCCTCACGGCCGACGTACTCGCCGAAGTGCACCTCGTCGGTGGCCTCCCGCAGTCGCTGGAGGATCACCTGCTTGGCGGTCATGGCGGCGATCCGGCCGAAGTCGTGCGGGGTGTCGTCCCACTCACGCACCAGGCTGCCGTCGGCGTCCATCTCCTGCGCGTACACCAGGGCGGCGCCCGACTTGCGGTCGATCTCCACCCGGGCGTGCGGCTCGGCGCCGTCGGTGTGCCGGTAGGCGGTCAGCAGTGCGGTCTCGATCGCCGCGAGAATCGTGTCGAACGGGATCTCCCGCTCGCGCTCGAGTGCGCGCAGCGCCGCGAGGTCGATGTTCACCTCTCCTCGTCCTCCACATCATCTTCGTCGTCGATGTCGTCTGAATCGTCGAACTCGTCGGTGTCGTCCGCGTCGTCGAGCTCGTCCGGCTCGCCCAGTTCGGCGAGGCGGGTGAACTCGACCTGGACCCGGCCCGGACCCAGCTGGGCGTACGCCCAGGAGGTGCGGCCGTCGTCGGTCTCCAGCTGCACGCCGTCGTCGTCGGCGCCGACCACTCGGCCGGTCAGCTGCCGGTCGCCGGCGGGCCGCTCGCCGCGCTGGGGGGGCAACGACGCCGCAGCCCGGACGGTGACCTTGACCAGCCGGCCGACGTTGCGCCGCCAGTGCCGGGGCAGGGTGAGCGGTCGGTCCACGCCGGGCGAGCTGACCTCAAGCTGGTACTCGCCGGCGACGATGTCGCCGTCGGCCTCCTCGGCCGCGTCGAGCGCGGTCGAGACCGCGCGGGAGACGTCGGCGACGGCGTCCAGGTCGATCCCGCCGTCGCGGTCCACGATCACCCGCACCACGTGCCGGCGGCCGGCCCGGGAGACCGTCAGGTCCTCCAGGTCGTAGCCGACGCCGTTGACGACCGGCTCGATCACGGTCCGCAGTCGGGTACGACGCGCCGCGAGATCACCGCCGCGGGGACCACCCTCGCGCGGCCCCCGGGGACCCGCGCCGTCGCGGGGTCGACCCGTCGACCTGGTGGCACGGCCACGCTGCGTCATCTCCGCACCCTTTCCCTGGTCGACCGGGACGTCGTCCCGGCATGCCGGCACACCACCGGAGCGGACGCGCCGGTGGCTGCGCAGAGCGTAACGCGCCTGCCGGCCGGCGGGCCGGGCGGCGCACCGACGCCGGTGGCCCCCGCGACGGCCCGGATGGTGTTGACTTGCCCGGTGGGGATCGGCAGAACGACACCGCGCGACCAATCATCCGGACATTCCCGGCGAAAGCTCCTGCGTGCCGGGGCGCTGCTCGCGCTCGGCGGCGCGGTGACGCCGCTGACCGGCTGTGATCTTTTCGACCGTGACGACCAGCCGGCGCCGCCGCCGGATCCGCTGCGGCCCATGGTGGACGAGTCCCTCGGCCTCGCCGCGGCGCACCGGGCGAGCGCGACCGCGCACCCGGAGCTGGCCGACCGGCTCGGCCCGATCGCCGAGGCGCACACCGCGCACGCCACCGAACTGGCAAGGGTCGTCGGCGTCGCGCTGCCCTCGGCGCCCGCCGCCGCGCCGAGCGCCACCCCGGCGGCCGACCCGGCCGGTGCGCTGGCCGCCCTGCGCGCCCTGGAGAAGGCCGGCCAGCGGACCGCCACCGCCGCCTGCGCCGCAGCGCCCGCCGAGCGGGCGGCGCTGCTCGGTTCGATCGCCGCCGCCCGGGCCACCCACCAGGAGGCACTCAAGTGAAGCAGCCGTCCGCCGCGGAGGCCCTCGCCGGCGCCCTGTCCGCCGAGTACGCGGCCATCTACGCCTACGGCCGGATCGGGGTACGCCTCACCGGCGCGGCCCGGGACGCCGCACGCCAGGCGGAGGCCGCGCACCGGCGCCGACGCGACGCCCTGGTCGTGCAGCTCAGCACCAGCGGCGGCACCGTCCCACCGGACCGGGCCGGGTACGCGCTGCCGTTCCCGGTCACCGACCGGGCGAGCGCGCTGCGGCTCGCCGTAGAGGTGGAGGAACGGACGGCCGCGCACTGGCGGGCCGCGCTCGCCTCCACCACGGGCGCCGACCGGGACCAGGCGCTGGCCGCCCTGGTCGAGTACGCCGTACGGGCCACCCGGTGGCGCAAGACCGCAGGGGTGACCCCGCCGACTGTCGCATTTCCCGGCCGCCCGACCTGAACGGGTCCGCTCCGGTTGCGGTGCGCATACCAGGTATGCATACTCCGTTGCCATGTCCATCCGTCACGGGCTGCTCGCCCTGCTCGAACGCGGCCAGATGTACGGCTACCAGCTGCGCGCCGCGTTCGAGGAGTCGACAGGCTCGACCTGGCCGCTGAACATCGGGCAGGTCTACACCACGCTGTCCCGGCTGGAACGGGACGGTCTGGTGCGCCCGCTGCCGGAGAGCGAGGCCGGGCAGCGCCCGTACGAGATCACCGACGCCGGCCGGGCGGACCTGGCGCTGTGGTTCGCCACCCCGATCAGCCGTACCGACCGTCCCCGCGACGAACTGGCGATCAAGCTGGCCCTCGCGCTCACCACCCCTGGGGTGGACGTCCGCTCGGTGGTGCAGGCGCAGCGCAGCGCGACGATGCGGGCGTTGCAGGAGTTGACCCGGTTGAAGTACGGCAGCGACCGGCCGGAGGACCTGCCGTGGCGGCTGGTGCTGGACTCGATGGTGTTCCAGGCCGAGGCCGAGGTCCGCTGGCTGGACCACTGCGAGACGAGCCTGGTACGCCACCGACCCGCCGTCCCCCCGCCGTCCGCACCGGGACCGGGTGACACACCCGACGCGGCGCGGTGGGCCGAGGAGGAGGCGCGACGGTGAGCGGACCGGACGACGCGGTGCTCGAGCTGCACGCCGTCCAACGCACCCACGGGGCCGGCCCGGCCGCCGTGCACGCCCTGCGTGGCGTCAGCCTCGTCGTCCGACCCGGTGAGCTGGTCGCCGTGATGGGCCCGTCCGGCTCCGGCAAGTCCACACTGCTGGCCCTCGCCGGCGGCCTGGACCGCCCGACCGACGGCGAGGTGTTCATCGAGGGACAGCCGCTCGGGACACTGGACCGGCGCGGGCTGGCCCAGCTGCGCCGCCGCCGGATCGGCTACATCTTCCAGCAGCTCAACCTGCTGGGCAGTCTGAGCGCCGTGGAGAACGTGGCCCTCCCACTGGAACTCGACGGCACCAGTGGTCGGCGGGCCCGCTCGCTGGCCATGGCCGCGCTGACCGAGGTGGGCCTGCCGGCGCTCGGCGACCGCTTCCCCGACCAGCTCTCCGGCGGCCAGCAGCAGCGGGTGGCCATCGCCCGCGCGCTCGTCGGCGAACGGCGACTGGTGCTCGCCGACGAGCCGACCGGCGCGTTGGACTCGCAGACCGGCGAGGCCGTGCTGCACCTGCTGCGCCGGCGCATCGACGCGGGCGCCGCAGGGGTGCTCGTCACCCACGAGGCACGGCACGCCGGATGGGCCGACCGGGTCGTGTTCCTGCGCGACGGGGTGCTCGTCGACACCACCGCACCGCTGGGCAGCGTCGAGCAGTTGCTGTCCGGCAGCGAGCGGTGACCACCGGCCGTACGCCACGGGCCGCAGGCCGCCGCGACGTACCGGCGTCCCGGTCGACCACCCGGCCGGTCCGGGCCGGCCGGCGGAGGTTCGCCGAGCTGACCGGCTCGTGGCGGGCCGCGCTGCGGATCGCCAGACGGGAGGCCCGCCGCTCCCGCCGTCGTACCGCCCTGGTGCTCGCGATGATCGCCCTGCCGGTGCTGGTGCTGGCCTTCCTGGCGGCGAGTTACGACATGGCCGAGCTGACCCCGCAGGAGCGGATCGACAGGGGACTCGGCGTTGCCGACGCGGAGCTGCGCTGGATCTCCCAGACCCCCGTCGAGCAGGACGAGTGGGGCGGCAGCTGGTACACGCGGGAGGGCGAGCACCAACCCGCCGGCCCGGTCACCGCCGGTCAGGTCGCCGCGCTGCTGCCGCCGGGCAGCCGCGTCGCCGAGGTACGCGCCCGCGTCCAGATGAGCGTACGGGGGCCGGACCGTGACGAGAACATCATCGGGCGGGTGCTGGACCTCACCGACCCGCTGGCCCGGGGGACGGCCCGGTTCCGGGCCGGCCGCGCACCGCAGCAGCCAGGCGAGGTGGCGGTGAGTCCCACCGCACTGCGCCGCCTGGACCTGCGCCTCGGCCGTTCGCTGACGATGGCCGACGGGAACGGGACGTACACCGTCGTGGGGGTGGTGGAGTTCCCCGACGACCTCGGGCTGGTGGTGGCGCTGCACCCGGGAGCCGTGCCACGGACCGTTCCGGAGCTGGACAGCAGATGGCTGGCGGTCGTGCCCGGCGGCGTCGACGCCGCGCTTGTCGCCCGGCTCAACGAGCGGGGCGTGCTCGTCACACCTCGCCATCGGACGGGCTCCACGCCCGAGCCGGGCCGCGGCTGGGCCCTGTCGATCGGCTCGACCGACACCAACGACCTGAGCACCGGCGTACTGATCGCCGGCCTCGGCCTGCTGGAGGTCGTCCTGCTGGTGGGTCCGGCGTTCGCGGTGGGTGTCCGCCGCCGACGCCGGGACCTGGCGCTGGTCGCGGTGGCCGGCGGGGACGCCGCCCAACTGCGCCGGGTCGTACTCGCCGACGGCGTGGTGCTGGGTGTGCTGGGCGCCGCCGTCGGCCTGGTCCTCGGCGTCGCCGCGGCGTTCGCCTGCCGTCCGCTTGTGGAGCAGTACGTCTTCGGCGCCCGCTTCGGCGGGTACCGCTGCTGGCCGGCTGCCCTGGTGGTGCTCGGCGGGGTCGCCGTGCTGACCGGCGTGCTCGCCGCGCTGGCGCCGGCGTGGACCGTCGCCCGGCAGGACGTGAGCGCGGGTCTGGCCGGGCGCCGTACGCCGCCGGCATCCCGGAGCCGATGGCTGGCGCTCGGGTTGTCGCTCGTGGCCGGCGGGGCGGCGCTCGCGGCGTTCGGTGCCGCCCGGACCTCGCCTGCGGTGATCCTCACCGGCCTCATCCTCGGTGAGCTGGGCCTGGTGTGCTGCACGCCCACCCTGATCGGCGTGCTCGCGCGGCTCGGCCGGGTGCTGCCGCTGGCGCCCCGCATCGCGTTGCGCGACGCCAGCCGCAACCGCGCCGCCGCCGCGCCGGCCATCTGCGCCGTGATGGCAGCCGTGGCGAGCAGCGTCGCGCTCGGCGGCTACCTGGCCAGCGACGGCCTCCGCGACCGGCACGCCTACCAGCCGATGCTGCCGCCCGGGCACGTGCTGGTCAGCCCGAACGACTCGGCCCGGCCACCCACGCTGGCGCAGGTCACCGACGCGGCGCGGGAGCAGTTGGGCACCGACGCCGTAGTCGGGCTGTCCGCCGCGGTCTGCGTGCCGCCCGCCGGCGGTTACTGCGACGTCGCGCCGGCGCTCCCGGCCGAAGGGGCCTGCCCGTGGCGGCCCGGGGACGACCTGTCCGCGGCGCAGCGTCGCCAGGCCCGGGCCGACCCACGCTGCCAGCGGCGCGCGGTGGACTACTACGGCGCCTACGTCGAACCGCTCGTCGACGACGGGACGGCGCTGCCACGGCTCACCAACGCCGATCCGGCGGCGACCGCCGCAGCGACGGCGGTGCTGCGCGCCGGCGGCGTGGTGGTGACCGACGGACGTTACCTGCACAACGGCCTGGTGACCGTGCAGGTCAAGCGAGGGAACGCCGGTTCGGAGCAGCCGACGACGGCAGCCGCCGACCTGCCCGGGTACGCGCTACCCGCGGCGGTCGGCCAGTCCCGCCTGCTGCTCTCCGCCGCCGCGCTGCGCGAGCTCGACCTGAAGCCGGCACCGGCCGGCTGGGTGGTCGGCACCTCGTCACCGCCGAGCGGGGAACGGCAGGAGCGGTTCGCCGCCGCCCTGCGTCCCTACGGGGCGGTCTCGCTCACAGTGGAGAGCGGTGGCGCCCCGGGGGACATCTCGCCGCTGCTCCTGCTGCTCGCGGCGGCGGCCGGGCTGATCACGGTGGGGGCGGCCGGGATCGCCACCGCGCTCGCCGCCGCCGAGGGCCGCGCCGAGTTGACCACCCTGGCGGCGGTCGGCGCGGCACCTGCGGTCCGCCGTGTGCTGGCGATCTGCCAGGCCGGGGTCATCTCCGGCCTCGGCTCGGTGCTCGGCATCGTGGCCGGCCTGGGCACCGCCGCGATAGTGCTGTTCTCGGTGAACCGCCAGTACGCCACGGCCTGGCCGGCGCCCGTGCCGTACCCGTACCTGGTGCCGTGGCCGGTGCTCGGTGTCCTGGTGCTGGTGCCCCTGGTGGCGATGCTCGGCACGGGCCTGTTCACCCGCGCCCGGCTGCCGATCGAGCGGCGACTGGACTGAGCCGACCGCGCGGCGGACCATCCGGGACCGCGCGGGGGTGCCGCCGGGGAGTGACAGCCGGCAGACTGGTCGGCGTGTCAGTGCTGGGAAACCTCACCCGCCGCGTCGGTCACTACCGCTGGTTCGGCGCCGCCGCCCGCCTGCTCGTCCCCGCCGACCGGGTGGTCGGCCGGCTGACCCGGGGCCGGGTCGTCGCGCTCGGCCTGTTGCCGTCCCTGCTGATCACCACTGTGGGGCGTCGCTCCGGCGAACCGCGCAGCAATCCCCTGCTCTACGTGCCCGACGGCGACGCGTACGTGGTGATCGGCTCGAACTGGGGGCAGACCCACCAGCCCGGCTGGGCGTTGAACCTGCTCGCCGAGCCGTCGGCCGAGGTGGCGGTGAAGGGCCGGCGGATCCCGGTGCGGGCCGAGCTGGCCAGCGGCGCCGAACGGGACCGGCTGTGGCAACTGCTGGTCACCGAGTGGCCGGCGTACCGCACGTACGTGCAGCGGGCCGGCGGCCGGGAGATCCGCATCTTCCGGCTGGTGCCCACCGGCGCGGCGAGCTGTCCGGCCCGCCGCCGGCTGGCTAGGCTGACAGCCGGTAGCGAGGCGGAGGCGAGCCGTGAGCGCGAGGAGTGAGCCGGGGTTGCGAGCCCCGCAGCCGCGAACAAAGGCGACCCCGTGAGCGCGAGGAGTGAGCCGGGGTTGCGAGCCCCGCAGCCGCGAACAAAGGCGACCCCGTGAGCGCGAGCAGCGAGCAGGCCGGTGTCGACCGAGGGCTCGACGATCGACGGTGGACGGTGGCCGGGCGGGTCGCCGAGGCCATCGGGAGGCGTTTCTCCGCCGAGGTGCTGGCGGTCGCGGTGCACGGTCCGCTGGCGCACGGCGACGACGACGGCGGTGGGGACCGCGAGGTGGGGATGCTTGTGGTCACCTACCGACCGGGCACCGGTCCGCCGGTGGCGACCCGCCGGGTGGACGGGGTGCTCGTCGACCTGACCGTGGCCGCCGCCGAGGATTATCTGGCGCAGGCCCGGGTGCTGTCCCCGCTGTGGCCTCTGACCGCGGACCGGTACGTCACCACGCAGGCGTTGCACGACCCGACGGGCTGGCTGCGGACGTTGCGCGACGAGCATCTCGGGCGGCTGGCCCGGGCGCGGCCGGCGGAGTTCAGCACGGCGGCGCGGCAGGCCTGGTACCGGGGCTCAGCGGCGCACGCCCGGGCCGCCCGGCTGGCCGAGTGGTACGAGACCGACCAGGCGTTGCTGATGCTCGGCGAGGCACGGTTGGTCGCGGCGACGGTGACCGGCCTGCTGACCCGCACCTACTTCCGTGACCCCGGTGACGCGGTACGCCGTACCGGGCTGGCCGGCGCGGACATGACCGAGGTGGGTGCGGTGCTGGCCCGGCAGGCCGACGAGTTGACGGCCCGTGGCCGGCCGGTGGACGGCACTGTCGACGAGCTGCTCAGCGGCTGACAGGTGTCACAGTCCGCCCTGGACGCCGATCAGCGAGCCGATCAGGTAGGTGGCTCCGGCCGCGGCGGCGCCGAGCAGCAGCTGACGCAGGCCGCTTGTCCACCAGGGCCGGCGGGTGAAGCGGGCGACGACCGCCCCGGCGGCGAACAGGCCGAGCCCGCCGACGGCGAGCGCCAGCCACAGGTCGGTGGCGCCGAACAGGTACGTCAGCAGCGGCACCAGCGCCCCGACCGAGAAGAACACGAACGACGAGATCGCCGCGGCCCAGGGGCTGGGCTGGTCGTCGGGGTCGACGCCTAGTTCCTCGCGTACGTGCACCCGCAGGGCTTCTTCCGGGTCGCGGCGCACCGCCTCGGCGACCTGGGTGGCCAGGTCGCGGGGAAGGCCACGGGCCACCCACGCGTCGGCCAGTTCGCGGGCCTCCGCCTCGGGGTGCCGTTCCAGCTCGCGCCGTTCCTTGGCGACCTCGGCGGCGACCTGCTCGTTGGCGGAGCGGACGCTCGTGTACTCGCCGAGCCCCATCGAGATCGCCCCGGCCACCAGGCCCGCGGTGCCGGTCAGCACGATGCTGCGCGGCGACACCCCGCCGCCGCCGACGCCGGCGATCAGGGCGATGTTGGTGACGAGGCCGTCCATCGCGCCGAAGACGGCCGGGCGCAGCCAGCCGCCGGAGACGTCGGCGTGGTGCGCCTCGCGCAGCGCGGCGGGTGTGTCGGTCACGGCAGGGTCAGGATCTCATGGCCGTCGTCGGTCACCACGATCGTGTGTTCGAACTGGGCGGTCCACTTCCGGTCCTTGGTGACGACTGTCCACCCGTCGTCCCACATGTCGTACTGGTAGGTGCCGAGGGTGATCATCGGCTCGATGGTGAAGGTCATCCCCGGTTCCATGATGTCGGTGGGGCGGGGACTGTCGTAGTGCGGCACGTACAGCCCGCTGTGGAAGGACTCCCCGATGCCGTGGCCGGTGAAGTCGCGGACCACGCCGTAGCCGAACCGCTTGGCGTACGACTCGATGACCCGGCCCACGACGTTGATCTGGCGGCCCGGGGCGACGGCGCGGATGCCGCGCATCATGGCCTCGTGGGTCCGCTCGACCAGCAGCCGGGCCTCCTCGCTGACCTCGCCGACGCAGAAGGTGGCGTCGGTGTCGCCGTGCACCCCACCGATGTACGCGGTGACGTCGACGTTGATGATGTCGCCGTCCTGGATGACCGTCGAGTCCGGGATGCCGTGGCAGATGACCTCGTTGAGGCTGGTGCAGCAGGACTTGGGGAAGCCCTTGTAGCCGAGCGTCGACGGGTAGGCGCCGTGGTCGCAGAGGAACTCGTGCACCACCTTGTCGATCTCGTCGGTGGTGACGCCGGGCTTGCAGTGCTCGCCGGCGAGCTGGGTCGCCTGGGCGGCCAGCCGGCTGGCGATCCGCATCTTCTCGATGGTCTCCGGCGTCTGCACGTGGGAGCCGCGCCACTCCTGCGGGCGCTTCTTGCCCACGTACTCCGGCCTGGTGATGTGGGACGGCACCTGTCGCATCGGGGAGAGCGCGCCGGGTGTCAGCGGCGGACGGACGGTCATGGCGCAAGCCTATCGCCGGGGCCGCTGGTGACCCGCGCCACGGCCACGGCGGACCGGTTGTTGCCCCGCCAGGTCGGCTGTGCCATGGTGTCTGCGTGGATCAAGGGGGAGCACCACCCGTCTTCTCCGCCAGCGCGGAGATCGACGGTGATCACCTCCACGTGGTGGTGGCCGGCGAGGTCGACATGGCGACCGCCGACACCATGCTCCAGACGGCGCTGCGCGAGCCCGCCGAGCAGATCACGCTGGACCTGAGCGCTGTCACCTTCTTCGACTCGGCAGCCATCCACGCGCTGGTCCGGCTCGCCCAGCAGTTCCCCGGCACGCTCACGGTGCTGCCGTCGCGGCAGGTCCGCCGGGTGCTGGAGATCTCCGGTCTGGGCGAGCAGACCTGGCTACGCCAGGCCTGAGCCACCGGCGCACGCCGGGCGCGCTCAGCCCTGAAGGCGCCGGCGCAGCGTCACCTCGGTGCCCTCATCGGTACGCCGCACCGACAGGTCCCCCAGGGCCTTGATCAGGGACAGGCCGCGCCCCCGGAACCCCGAGTCGGTCGACTCCCGCCACCGCCCGCTGTCGCGCACCGTGGCGGTCACCGTGCGGTCCTCGATGGCCACCTCCACGCTGATCGTCGGCTCGGCGGGGTGCACCGGGTGCTCGATGGCGTTGGCGGCGGCCTCGGAAACGGCGACGGTCAGGTCGAACAGGTCGGTCTCGCCCACCGAGTGCGCGACGAGGAAGTCCTCCAGGCGCTTGCGCAGCACGCTCAGCCGGGTCGGGTCCGCCGGCAACCGCAACGCGAATCGGTTCAGCTCGGCGGCCTCCAGGCCGAGCACCGCCACGTCGTCCCGACGTGGCTGCCCGACGACCCGCTCGACCACGGCGTCGATCAGGTCCACCACGTGCTCGCCCGGGGTCGCGGCGTCGATGCGGAGCTGGGTGAGCCCGGCGTCGATGCCGAGTCTGCGGTCCTCGATGAGGCCGTCGGTGTAGAGGAGCAGCCGTTCGCCGGCGCGCAGCTCCCCGTCGACAGTCCGGTACGTCGTGTCGGGGATGGCGCCGACCGGCGGCCCCAGCGCGCGGTCGTGCAGGAACGCCACGTCGCCTCCTCGGATCAGCAGTGGGGAGGGGTGGCCGGCGCTGGCGTACCGCAGCTGGCCGGTGCGCGGGTTGAACTGCAGGCAGACCACTGTCGCGAAGGAACGACCCTCGGTGGAGCCGACCAGCCGGTTGAGCCGGGTCAGTGACGCACCCGGGTCGAAGCCCTCCAGCACGTACGCCCGCAGCGCGTTGCGCAGTTGCCCCATCGCGGCGGCGGCCCGGACGCCCTTGCCGACCACGTCGCCGATGACGAGCACCAGCTCGTCGCCGTCCAACGCGATGACGTCGTACCAGTCGCCGCCGACCTCGACGTCGGCGCTGCCGGGCAGGTAACGGCTGGCCACCACCGCGCCCGGCAGTTGCGGCAGCGACTGGGGCAGCAGGCTGTGCTGAAGGGTGGTGGCGATGCGGTGTTCGGCCTCGTAGAGCTGGGCATTCTCGAGCCGCACGCCGACGAGCCGGGCGAGCTGGGTCAGCGCGGCGTCGTCGGCCTGCGCGTCGTCGTCGGCGGCGCGCCAGACCCGCAGCTCGCCGAGCCGCTCACCGGTGGTGCCGGTCAGGTCGGCCGCGAAGGACGGCTCGGCGGCGGTGGTGCCACCGGCGTCCGCCTCGGAGCGCGCGTCGGACGCGCTCACCACCACCCGGGCCGCCTCGGCGAGGGTCAGCGCGTGCCGGGCCGCTACCTGGAGCACGTCCGAGGTCGACCGGGCGGTGTTCACCGCCACCGCCGCGTCGGCGAGCGCACGGAGTCGACGGATGATCTGCCCGCGCAGCTGACCCAGCTCCACGTTGGCCCGCACCCGGGCGATCAGCTCCTGCCCGGAGAACGGCTTGACGAGGTAGTCGTCGGCCCCGATGGAGAGACCGGCGACGGCCTCCGCCGAGCCGGCGCGGGCGGAGAGCAGCACGATCGGCACATGCCGGGTACGCGGGTCGGAGCGCAGGGCGGTCACCAGTCCGTACCCGTCCAGGCGGGGCATCATCACGTCGGTGAGCACGAGGTCGAACCCGCCCTCCTGGGCCAGCGGCAGGGCCACCAGCCCGTCGCTGGCGGTGACCACCTCCCAGGTGGGCGAGAGCAGCCGGGTGACGTGCTCACGAAGGTCGACGTTGTCGTCGACCACGAGGATCCGACCGGCCGGTTCGACAGCCGTCGGCCCGCTGTCGAACTCCGGCTCGGCCGCCGAGCCGGTCCACAGCGCGGTCTCGGCCACGTACAGCCGGGCCTGCTCGGGCTCGCCGGCGGGCAGCGGGCCGAACGCCGCCACCCGGTCGGCGGGCAGGTGCGCCGACCCGAACGGGATGGTCACCGTGAAGGTGCTGCCCTCGTCGACCCGACTGGTCAGCCCCACCTGGCCACCGTGCATCTCGACCAGTTCCCGCACAAGCGCCAGGCCGATCCCGGTGCCCTCGTGGGTGCGGGCGCGAACCCCGGGCACCCGGTGGAACCGTTCGAAGACGTGCGGCACCTCGGCCGGGAGGATTCCCACGCCGGTGTCGGTCACCTCCAGCCGGGCGGCGTCGCCGACGACCCGCACCCGGACGCGGATCTCGCCGTGGAAGGTGAACTTGACCGCGTTCGACACCAGGTTGAGGACGATCTTCTCCCACATGTCCCGGTCGACGAAGACGGGCGCGGGCAGCGGCGGGCAGTCCACAAGCAGTCGCAGCCCGGCCCGGTCGGTGGCCGAGCGGAAGGTGCTGGCCAGCCGGGCGGTGTAGCCGGACAGGTCGGTGGGCTGAAAGCGGGCGGCGAGCCGCCCCGACTCCAGTCGGGAGAAGTCCAGCACGGTGTTGACCAGCTTGAGCAGCCGCAACGCGTTGCGGTGCATCATCGTGAGGCGCTCGGTGTCCGCGGCGGGCAGCGCCGGGTTGGCAAGCATGTCCTCCAGCGGGCCGAGCACCAGGGTCAGTGGCGTGCGGAACTCGTGGCTGACGTTGGCGAAGAAGTTGGTCTTCGCCTGGTCGAGCGCGGCCAGCTCGGCAGCCCGGGCCCGCTCCTGCTCGTACGCCCGCTGCTTGCCGACCGCCCGGGAGATCTGCGCGGCCACCAGGTCGAGGAAGTCGCGGTAGTCGTCGCCCAGCGGCAGCCGGCGGGCCACCCCGACGACAAGCGCGCCGACCGCCTCGTTGGCGGCCGTGACGGGCAGCACGAGAGCCTGGCGGGCCGCGTCGGTAGGTGGCGGATCGAGCACGTCCGCCAGGTCGACGGTGGCCGGTTCGCCGTGGGTGGCGACCTGGGCGAGCAGGTCGGTAGGCATCGAGATGGTCGCCGGACCCGTGCCACTGGCCCCGGCCAGGGCGAGGCGACCGCTGTCGTCACCCAGGTAGATCAGCGCGAAGGGCACGTCGGCCCGGTGCCGCTCGAGCACCTCGGCGGCGGCCCGGCCGAGTTCGCCGGCACTGCCCACGTCGGCCAGGTCGGCGCCCAGCTCGGCGAGGGCCCGCAGCCGCCGTTCGCCGAGCACCCGCCCGGTGGTCTCGTTGACGATGCAGTAGACGCCGCTGACCGTGCCGTCGTCGCCGCGGATCGGGTCGTACGAGACGTCGAAGTAGGTCTCCTCGACGAAGCCGTACCGGTCCAGCAGGAAGGGGTGGTCCTCACCCCGGTAGGAGAGGCCGGTGCGCCGGACGCCGTCCAGCAGCGGACCGAGCACGTCCCAGGTCTCCGCCCAGTGCAGGCGGGCCGGCTGGACGAGCACGTCCGGGTGCTTGGCGCCGATGGTCGGACGGTAGGCGTCGTTGTAGAAGGCGCGCTTGTCGTCACCCCAGAACATGACGATCTGCGCGCTGGAGGCGAGCATCATGCCCACCGCGTTGCAGAGCGCCGCCGGCCACTGCCCGGGCGCACCCAGCGGGGTCGTGGACCAGTCGAAGTCGCGTAGCCGCCGGCCCAACTCGCCTCCGGCCGCGAACGCAGCCGCCAGCATCGGGGGGATCTCCCCACCGTCCGCGAAGGGATGCCCGGTGTCCGCGCCCCCCTGGGCCGAGCTCATACAGCCTCCCGCTCCGGCCGTGCCCCTCAGCCGTTGATCTCCACCCGCTGTGCTCCGACTTGTACCCCGGCGGACCAGCAACGTAACGCATGCCGCTCCGTAGACGCTGGTTACCTCCACCTCATCAGTCGGTCACCCGACAGTCGGGATGCGGTGGTGGCTGTGGAGCCGGTGGCGTCAGGACACCCGGGCAGGTCAGAAGACGGGCAGCCCATCGATGCTCGCCGCGTTCTTGGTGGCCCGGTAGGTCACCAGATCGTCGGTGCTGCGACGGGAGTGTGAGCTGAGCAACAGGTCGCGTTCGGCGCGGAAGTCCATCAGGGGAACGGCGTAGCCGCAGGAGTCGCTCACCCGCTCGACCTCGACGCTGATCACGGCCCGCACCCCGTGCACGTCCGGGGGCTCGGGGAACTCGGCGATCAGCTCGGTGAAGGTGTCGTCGGTCACCGCGACGCTGCTGCCCCGACCATGCAACCGGACGATCTTCGGTGGCCCGTCGAAGGCGCAGAACATCAGCGTGATCCGGCCGTTGTCCCGCAGGTGGGCGATGGTCTCGGCACCGCTGCCGTGATAGTCCAGGTACGCCACCCGGTGCGGGCCGAGGATCACGAAGGTGCCCCGCATGCCCTTGGGCGAGACGTTGACGTGCCCCTCGGTACCGGACGGCGCGGTGGCCACGAAGAAGACCGGCTGGGCGGCGATGAAGTCCCGCAGCCGACCGTCGATCTCGGGATAGACCTTGCCCATGCGCCGATCCTCCCACCGGCCGCCGCACCTGGCGGGGCGACCTACGTCACACCCGACCGGGACCGTTCGGCCGCCCGGACCAGGGCGGTGATCGGACGCGGATCCGGATCGTTCTCCGGATGCCACTGCACGCCCAGCACGAACGGCAGGCCCGGATCCTCCACCGCCTCGATCACGCCGTCCGCCGCCCACCCGGTGACCGTCAGCCGACCGGGGTCGGCGACCGCCTGATGGTGGTACGAGTTGACCCGCCGTACCCCCGCCAACACCGTCGCGGCGAGGCTGCCCTCCGCGAACCGCACCGGGTGGGCGCCGTAGACCCCGGGCGCCGGGCGGTGCTCCTCGTGCCCCACCACGTCCGGCAGGTGCTGGTGCAGGCTGCCGCCGTAGGCGACGGCGAGCAGCTGCATTCCCCGGCAGACACCGAGCACCGGCAACCCGACGGCGAGCGCGGCCGCAAGGAGGGCCAGCTCACCGGCGTCCCGGTCCGGCCGGTCCTCGGTACGCGGGTGCGGCGGCTGGCCGTACCGCCCCGGACCCACGTCGGCGCCCCCGGCCAGCAGCAGCCCGTCGAGGACGGCCAGCACGTCGGCGTCCTCGTCGTCCGGAGGCAGGACCACAGCCCGGCCACCGGCGGCGGTCACCGCCCGCACGTACGCCTCGGGCACCAGCACTGCCGGTACGCCACGCCACACCGCCCAGTCGGCGGGTTCGACGTACGCGCTGATTCCGATCAGCGGCCGGGTCCTCGTGGTCACAGCGGTGTGACGTACGCGCCGGTGATGCCGCCGTCGACCACGAACTGCGCGGCGGTCATGAACGAGGCGTCGTCGCTGGCCAGGAAGGCCACGGCGGCGGCGATCTCCTCCGGCTGCCCGAACCGGCCCATCGGCACGTGCACCAGCCGGCGGGCGGCGCGTTCCGGGTCGGCGGCGAACAGTTCCAGCAGCAGCGGGGTGGCCACCGGACCGGGGCAGAGCGCGTTGACCCGGATGCCCTCGCGGGCGAACTGCACGCCCAGCTCCCGGGTCATCGCCAGCACGCCGCCCTTGCTGGCGGTGTACGCGATCTGCGACGTCGCCGCCCCCATCAACGCCACGAACGAGGCCGTGTTGATGATCGAGCCCTTGCCCTGCCGGCGCATGTGCGGAATCGCGTACTTGCAGCACAGGTAGACGCTCGTGGTGTTGACCCGGAGTACCCGTTCCCAGGCATCGAGGCCGGTGTCCAGGATGGAGTCGTCGTCCGGCGGCGAGATGCCGGCGTTGTTGAACGCGATGTCGACACGCCCGTACCGCTCGACCACCCCGTCGAACAGGTCGCGTACCGCCGCCTCGTCGGCGACGTCGGTGCGGACGAACTCGCCGCCGCACTCCTGGGCGGCCTTCTCGCCGGCCTCCGCGTCGATGTCGACGCAGACCACCCGCGCCCCCTCGGCGGTGAACCGCCGCACGGTGGCCAACCCGATCCCGCTGCCCGCTCCGGTGACCACTGCCACCCGGTCCTGCAACCGACCCTGCACTGGCGTCACTCCTCCGTCGCGATGAACACGTTCTTGACGTCGGTGAAGGAGTGCAACGCGTCCGGGCCCAGCTCACGGCCGAGCCCGGAGCGCTTCATCCCACCGAACGGGGTCCAGTAGCGCACCGAGGAGTGCGAGTTGACGCTGAGGTTGCCGGCCTCGACGGCGCGGGCGAGCCGCAGGGCGCGGCCCACGTCCCGGGTCCAGATCGAGCCGGAGAGGCCGTACTCGGTGTCGTTGGCGAGCCGGACCGCGTCGGCTTCGTCGTCGAACGGGAGCACCGACACCACCGGACCGAAGATCTCCTCCCGCCAGTGCCTGTCGGCCGGCGAGTCGGCCAGCAGCACGGTGGGCGCGTGCCAGAAACCGGGACCGTCCGGGCACGAACCGGTGAAGGCGACCTCCGCGCCGGTCACGTAGCCGGCGACGCGGTCCCGTTGGGCGGCGGAGATCAGCGGGCCCATCTCGGCGGTGTCCCGGGACGGGTCCTCCACGCGCACCGCGCGTACCGCTGGTTCGAGCAGTTCCAGGAAGCTGTCGTACACCTGGCGTTGGACCAGGATCCGCGATCGTGCGCAGCAGTCCTGGCCCGCGTTGTCGAAGACCGCGCCGGGCGCGGTCGCGGCGGCGCGCTCCAGGTCAGCGTCGGCGAACACGATGTTGGCGCTCTTGCCGCCCAACTCCAGGGTGAGCCGCTTCACCTGCGCGGCGCAGCCGGCCATGATGCGGGTGCCGACCTCGGTGGAGCCCGTGAAGCAGATCTTGCGGACCGCCGGGTGGGTGACGAACCGCTCCCCCACGACAGCGCCCTCGCCGGGGATGACTGTGAACACGTCGTCGGGCAGGCCCGCGTCACGGGCAAGCTCGGCCAGGCGCAGCGCGGTGAGCGGGGTCAACTCGGCGGGTTTGAGCACCACCGTGTTGCCGGCCGCGAGGGCGGGGGCGAACCCCCAGGCGGCGATCGGCATCGGGAAGTTCCACGGCACGATCGCCCCGACCACGCCGAGTGGCTCGTGGAAGGTGACGTCCCACCCGCCGGGTGCCGGGATCTGCCGCCCGGTCAGCCGCTCGGGTGCCCCGGCGTAGTAGTCGAGCACGTCGCGGACGTTGCCTGCCTCCCAGCGGGCGTTGCCGATCGTGTGCCCGGAGTTGCGGACCTCCAGGGCGGCCAGTTCGTCCAGGTGCGCGTCGACGACGGCGGCGAAGCGCCGCAGCAGGCGGGCCCGGTCCCCCGGCCCCACCCGACGCCAGGTCTCGAAGGCCGTGGCCGCCCGCGCGACAGCCGCGTCCACCTCCGCCACCGAGGCAGCGGCGACCTCCCGAAACCCCTGTCCCGAAGTCGGGTCAACAACCCTGGTCACGCCCTAACCCCCGCCCCTCCGCGCGATCTTGCACTTTCTGCCCCGACAGAAGCCACGATTCACCACGTACCCACGACACTAAATGCAAGATCGCGGGGGAGGGAGGGGTCAGAGGCGTTCGAAGCCACGGGTCAGCTCCCAGTCCGTCACCGCCGCGTCGAAGGCCGCCAACTCGACTCTGGCCTGGTTGGCGTAGTGGGCCACCACCTCGTCGCCGAACGCCTCCCGGGCCACCGTCGAGCCCTCCCAGAGGGCCAGGGCGTCGCGCAGGGTGCTGGGGACCCGCTCGGCCTGCGGGTCGTCGTACGCGTTGCCGGTGCACTCCTCGCCCAACTCCAGCTCCTGGTCGATGCCGTGCAGCGCGCCGGCGACCAGACCGGCGATCGCCAGGTACGGGTTGACGTCCGCGCCGGGCACCCGGTTCTCCACACGCATGCCCTGCCCGTGCCCGACCACCCGCAGCGCACAGGTGCGGTTGTCCACACCCCAGCGCAGGGCCGTCGGGGCGAACGACCCCGGCTGGTAACGCTTGTAGGAGTTGATGTTGGGGGCGAAGAGCAGGCTGAACTCCCGCATGGTGGCGAGCAGCCCGGCGAGCACCCGCTGCCCGGTCTGCGACAGGTGCGCCGGCCCGTCGCCGAGCATCGCCGACGAGCCGGACCGGTCCCGCAGCGAGAAGTGGATGTGGCAGGAGTTGCCCTCCCGCTCGTTCGGCTTGGCCATGAAGGTGATCGCCATGCCCTCCTGGGCGGCGATCTCCTTGGCCCCGTTCTTGTAGATGACGTGGTGGTCGGCGCAGGCCACCGCCTCGTCGTACCGGAAGGCGATCTCGTGCTGGCCGAGGTTGCACTCGCCCTTGGCGCTCTCCGGGGTGAGCCCGGCGCCTGCCATCTCGGTGCGGATCCGGCGCAGCAGCGGCTCGACCCGTGCGGTCCCGAGCAGCGAGTAGTCCACGTTGTACTGGTTCGCCGGAGTGAGGTCGCGGTAGCCACGTCGCCACGCGTCCTCGTACGAGTCACGGAACAACACGAACTCCAACTCGGTGCCCGCGTACGCGGTGAGCCCGTGCTCGGCCAGCCGGTCCAGTTGCCGGCGCAGGATCTGCCGGGGTGAGGCGACCACGTCACCGGAGCCGTCCAGCCAGGTCAGGTCGGCCAGCAGCAGCGCCGAGCCGGGCTGCCAGGGCACCCGGCGCAGGGTGGCGAAGTCGGGCACCATCGCGAAGTCGCCGTAGCCGCGTTCCCAGCTCGACATCGCGTACCCGTCGACGGTGTTCATGTCGACGTCCACGGCGAGCAGGTAGTTGCAGCCCTCGCTGCCGTTGGCGACCACCTGGTCGAGGAAGTAGGGCGCGTGGAACCGTTTGCCCTGCAACCGGCCCTGCATGTCGACGAGGGCGAGCACCACGGTGTCGATCTCACCCTCGGCGACGGCGACCCGCAGTTGTTCAAGCGTGAGCGGTGCTTTCCTCATTCGCGGGCCTCCATCACCAAGGTCTACTGGCAAACCGGATCACCGTCAATGCCCCGGGCGCCGAGGGCGGCAAACCCGGCGGGGCGGCAGCGTCTGCCCACCCCGCCGGGTGCGGATCAGGCCGGGCCGTCGACAGGTGCCCGGTCGGCCGTCGCCGGGGGTTGTTCGACGGTACGGACGGGGCCGGTGAACCACTTCCGGGCCGAGGCGTACCACCAGACGGCGACCACAAGCAGCACCCCGCCCACGGCGAGCGGCGCGTAGTTCACCGCCGACCAGGTGAAGTCGTCGTTGCCGGGCACCCCGGCGGGCACGATCGGCAGCACGAAGTAGACGGCGATGATGGCGATCTCGATGACCGCGATCCAGCCGAGCAGCTTGTACTTCCGCCCGAGCGTCCACGGGCCGGCGGTGAACCTGTCGCCCATCCGCAACCGCAGCGCGATCGGGATGAGGAACGACAGGTAGAGCCCGAGCACCGCGACGGACACCACGGCGTAGAAGGCGATCGGGATGCCGGCCGAGCTCTCGTAGAGCGCCGGCAGGGTCAGCACCAGACCGGCCACGGTGGCGCCGATGATCGCGTTGACCGGGGTGCCGTTGCGGTCGACGGTCGACCAGAGCCGCCAGCCGGGCACCGCCCGGTCGCGGCTGAACGCGTACGCCATCCGGCTCATCGAGGTCACGCAGCTCATCCCGCAGAAGAACTGCCCGATCGTGGAGATGATGATGACGATCTTGAAGAAGACCGGGGTCAGGGCGGATTCGAAGATCGCGCCGGAGAAGCCGCCCGCGGCGTTGACCGCCTCGACGTCGGTGGCCGCGAAGAGGAACGCCAGCAGCAGGATCCAGCCGCCCACCGCAGAGTAGAAGATCGACTGCCAGAGCCCCCGTGCGGCGGCCTGCGAGGCGCCCCGGGTCTCCTCGGAGACGTGCGCGCAGGCGTCGAAGCCGGTGATCGTGTACTGGGTGAGCAGGAAGCCCAGCGGCAGCACGTAGAACCAGAACGTCAGCCCGCCGACGTCCCCGTCACCGAACCCGGAGTTGTTGAACCGCTCGGTGAACACGAACTGGAAGCTCTGGTGGTTGTCCGGGACGAAGACCAGGATGGCCACCACGAATGCCGCGCCGGCCACGTGCCACCAGACCGAGACGTTCTGGAGTACGTCGATGATCCGGTGCCCGAAGATGTTGATCAGGCCGTGCAGCACCAGGATGACCACGAACAGGACGAACGCCTGCCGCAGCGTCCCCGCCCAGCCGTCGAAGAGCGCCGACAGGGTGAGGTTGAGGAACGTCGCGCAGCCGTAGTCGACCGACGCGGTGACCGCGACCAGGCCGATCAGGTTCAGCCAGCCGGTGAACCAGCCGTGCACCGGGCGACCCATGGTGGCCGCCCACCAGTAGATCCCACCCGCGGTCGGGTACGCGGACACCAACTCGGCCATGCAGAAGCCGATGATCAGGATGAACAGTGAGATCAGCGGCCAGCCCCAGGAGATGGCGACCGGCCCGCCGTTGTTCCAGGCCTGGCCGAACGTGGTGAAGCAGCCGGCCAGGATCGAGATGATGGAGAACGAGATGGCGAAGTTGGAGAAGCCACTCCACTTGCGGCGCAGTTCCTGTTTGTAGCCGAGTTCGGCGAGCCGTCGGGCGTCGTCGTCCATCGGTTGCTCTGCGGTCGGAACGGGCGTCGTGGCCACTGCGCACCTCCCTGAGGTGGTTCCGTGAACGAGTGCGCAAAGTGTCGTCCCGATGATCAGGGGCGGTCAATACGTTCCGGGTGCCGTCCGCTAATCCCGTTGCCGCCGCACCCTGGACAACCGCATGCTGTAACCAGTGACCAGGCCCGATCGCGACGGGCTCCGTCGGACGCTCGGTAACGTCCGGCACCCGGTGGTGCGGGGCGCCGCCTCTCTCTCGCGTACGGCCTCCCGCCGTATCCGACCAAGGCGCCCCGCGCTGCCGCGCCAGTCACGGCGAACCCCTGACGTCAACCGGGCAGATCGACCACCACGCCCGGTCGGGCCACCGTGACCGGCCCCGCGTACGCCTGCCACGTCGCGGCGATCGCCACCTCCGGGTCCGTGCCGGGCCACAGGTGGGTCAACAGGACCGCTCCGGCGCGTGCCGCACTGGCGTAACGGCCCACCTCGGCGGCGCTCGACAGGAACCCCACGTGCCGGGCCGGTAGCCGGGGTCGATCAGCAGCCGGAAGCCCCGGCGCTCGACCAGGAAGCCAGCACAGCCCCTGGTCGGCCGAGGGCCAGGCGCCAAGACCGCCGAGCACCACGATGCGCACGCGATCAGAGGGTGGCGCTGTCGCCGACGGGGATTCGCCGGTATTCCGTCGCCCCTGTACTCCATCCAGCCGTCGAAGTTCTCGTAGCCGACGTCCGCCGACAGTGCCCGATCGTGGATGGGAAACGCCCGCTCCGGGGCGATCGCCCGGGTCATGTCGATGGCCTCGCGGTGCCTGCCCCAAGGCGCTGCGCCGACCGCCGCCACCTGGAAGCCGCCGGCACGAAACTCGTCACCCGCCGCGACCACGGTGACCGTCTACGCCAATCCGCCCTTCTCGGCCAGTTCCCGAACCGGCGCCGGGGCGAAGAGGCGTACCGGACGGGAGGCCGACACCTCCATGACCCGCTCAAGGTCGAGGTGGTCGTCGTGCTCGTGGGTCACCAGGATGTCGGTCACCCCGTCAAAGGCCTCCGGCTCGGTCCAGACGCCGGGATCGATGAGCAGTCGCCGCTCGGCGTCCTCAAGGCGGACACAGGCATGCGTGAACTTGACCAGTCGCACGTCCTCACCTAACGGCTCGCCGGAACGCGGCGACGTCGTCCGACCCGGGCGGCGGATCACGTCAGCAGGAGACCGCCGACCCAGAGGGCGCCGATGGTCAGCCCGGCCAGGAACTCCACCAACATGGACAGGCCGACCGCCTTGAGGGCCTGCACGGTGGACGGCCAGGCGAGTCGGTTGCTGCCCAGCCGCAACCGCTCCGCCGCCCAGATCCCCACGACGAAGCCCAGCAGCAGGCCGACCACGGGGATCACGAAGAACCCCACCAGCCCGAGCGCTCCCCCGGCCAGCAGCGACGACGTCGGCACGCCGGTGCGCTTGAGATTCCGGCCCGGCCAGAGGTACTTCACGATCATGCCGCCGACCGCGACGAGCGTGGCGGCGGCGAACACCGCCCAGCCACCGGGGCCCGCGCCGCCGAAGATCGCCCAGACCAGTACCCCGCCCCAGCACAGGGGTAGCGCGGGCAGGCCGGGCACGACCACGCCGGCCAGTCCGGCCAGGATGGCCAGTGCGGCGACCACGGTCACCACGGTCTGCGAGTCGTTCAGGCTCATGCCGTCGCCTTTCGTCGGCACCACCCGGACCGGACCGGTCCGTCGCTCACGCCGTAGCCGTCCATCGCCGGCCGGTCCGCGCGCCTCACGCCGCCACCCTCCGTCGCCACCCTCGCGGCCGTACCGATCCCGCGCTCACCCGGCCGTCCCGTCGCGCAGCCGGGCAGTGATCACCTCGGCCGGGGCGGGGGCGCCGAAGTACCGCCCCTGCCCGGTGTCGCAGCGCAGCGCGCGCAACCGTTCGGCCTGCACTCCGGTCTCCACCGCCTCGGCGGTGACCCACAGCTCCAGAGCGTGCGCCAGCCGGACCAACGCGTCGACGATCCGTTCGTCGCGATGGTCCGCCGCGACGTCCGTACCGTCGGCGCGGATGCCCTCGACGAACGGGCCGGCCAGCTTCAGGCAGTGGATCGGCAGGCGGCGCAGGTACGCCAGGTTGGAGTAGCCGGTGCCGAAGTCGTCCACGGCCAGCCGGACGCCCAACGCGGCGAGCCGGTGCAGGCTGCGCAGCGGCTCACCGGCGCTGCCCATCACGGCGCTCTCGGTCAGCTCCAGTTGCAGCAGCTCCGCCGGCAGTCCGCTGGTGTCCAGCGCGTCGGCGACGGTGTCCACGATCGCGGGGTCGTCGGCCTGCCGGGCGGCGAGGTTGACGCTGACCACCAGCCGCGCGCCGGGGAACTCCCGCCACCACCCCTCGGCGTCCCGGCACGCTGTGCGCAGCACCCATTCGCCGAGCCCGACGATGAGACCGGTCTCCTCGGCGAGGCCGATGAACCGGTCCGGCCCGATGAGGCCCAACTCGGGGTGCTGCCAGCGGACCAACGCCTCCACGGCGAGCATCCGGCCCTCCAGCAGCGACACGATCGGCTGGTAGTGCAGCACGAACTCGCCCCGCTCCAGGGCTGCCGGCAGCCCGGCGACGAGCGCCGCGCGGGCCAGGTCCCGGGCGCTGCGCTCCGGGTCGTAGACCGCGTACCGGCCCCGGCCCGCCGCCTTCGCCCAGTAGAGCGTCGTGTCGGCGGCCTTCATCAGCTCCGAGGCGGTGGTCTCCTCGGCCGGGCACTCCACGACGCCGACACTCGCCGACACCGCCAACTGCTTGTCGCCGACGTGCACCGGGGCCGCGACCGCGGCCAAGGCAGTCTGCGCCACCGCCACCGCGTCCTGGCCGCCGTCGACCAGGATCACGAACTCGTCGCCGCCCATCCGGGCCACCAGGTGACCGTGCTCGGCCACGCACTCGGCCAGCCGACGGCCGATCACCACCAGCAGCCGGTCACCGAGGTCGTGGCCGAGACTGTCGTTTATCGCCTTGAAGCCGTCCAGGTCGAGGAAGCACACCCCGACGCGGCGTTGCGGCGCGGCGGAGTCGAAGACCCGGCCCAGCGTCTCGAAGAACAGCGTCCGGTTGGGCAGCCCGGTCAAAGGGTCGTGCAGGGCCTGGAAACGCAGCCGCTGCTGGAGTTCGTACCGCTCGGTGATGTCCTCGATCATCGCGACGGTGAACCGGGGCCGGCCGTCGTCGTACCTGATCAGCGACACGGCCAGGTCCGTCCAGACGATGCTGCCGTCCTTGCGGTAGTAGCGCTTCTCCAGCCGGGCCGAGTCCTGCTTGCCCTCGACCATCTCCTGGTACAGGTCCCACATGCCGGCGGCGTCGTCGGCGTGGAACAACTCCGCCACGTTGGCCCGGCACAACTCCTCGATCGAGTAGCCGAGCATGTCGGCGAACGCCTGGTTGACGTCGATGATCTGACCGTCCACCCCGGCGATGCCGATCCCGATCGCCGCACCTGTGAACACCGCCCGAAACCGCGCCTCGCTGTCGCGCAGCGCCTGCTCGACCTCGTCGCGCGCCTGCCAGGCCGACCGGGCGATCCGTTCCTGCTGGGCGAAGGTGCGGTCGCGCAGCGCGCGGGCGTACCCGGCCGCCAGCCCGCCCTGCACGGCAGCGATCCGCTCGCCCAGGTCCGCCGGCCAGCCCTCGGCGGCCAGCACCCGGTGGGGGAAGTCCGCGCCGAGGGCGCGCAACGCCCACTCCAGTGCCCGAGGCTCGGTGAGGTGCGCCTCCACCAGGGCCCGGCCGACCTCCTCCGCCGGCCGGGCCGTGAACGGCTCCGCGCGCAACGCCTGCGCCAACCGGACGGTGTGCACCAGCAGCAGCCGCTCCGTCTCGGCCGCGCTGAGCGGCACGAAACCGAGCCGGCGTACCGCACGGGCCCAGTCGGCGGCGTAGCCCTGGGCACCGCCCCGGCCGACGTCGGCCCCGATGGGCTCCGGGACGGCGGCCACGGGATCAGCCGGCGGACTGGTCGTACCGGGCGACGCCCCCGAAGGCGCCGAACCGCTCCGGGTGCTCGTCCACGTCGGACGGCGAGTCGGGACGCCAGAGCGGCATGTGCACGACGCCCGGCTCGAGGACCGTCCAGTCGCCGAAGAAGCCGGTGATCTGGGCGCGGGAGCGCAGGGTGATCTCCGTGTCGGTACGCGCGGAGAGGCGCTGGGCGTCAAGCATCTCCTGCGGCTGGTCCTCGAACGTGGAGTGCGAGATGACCAGGAAGCTGCCCGGCGCGGCGGCGGCCCGCAGGGTGGAGAGGATCTCCTCGGGACGGTCGGCGTCCGGGACGAAGTGCACCACCCCGGCCAGCAGGATGCCCATCGGCCGGCTGAAGTCGATCAGATTGAGCTGGTGGGTCTCGGTGAGGATCCGCTCCGGCTCGCGCAGGTCGGCGTGGATCACGCCGGTCAGGTCGTTGCCGGCGAGCAGCTCCCGGCTGTGCGCGACGGCCACCGGGTCGATGTCGACGTACACCACCCGGGCCTTGGGGTTCGCCGCCTGGGCCACCTCGTGCACGTTGCCCACGGTGGGAATTCCGGAGCCGATGTCGAGGAACTGGTCGATGCCGGCGTCGAGCAGCGCGCGGACGGCGCGGCGCAGGAACTCCCGACCGGACCGCATGGTGGCGGCGAGGTTCGGGGTCATGCTGGCGATCTGCTCGGCCAACTGCCTGTCGATCTCGAAGTTGTGCGCCCCACCCAGGAAATAGTCGTACACCCGGGCCGCACTCGGCCTGGTCAGATCGATCTCGGTCGGCAGTCCGTCCGGCATCAGCGTGCTCCCCAGTTCATCGCCGCGGCGCGGGCGGCACCGGCGTCGGCGGACGTGCGCGACCACCGGCGGACCCGCGGGTCGTGTGGTGTGGACCACTCTAGGCCGCCGACGCGAGCGTTCGGGAGATCCCTTCACGCTGTTTCCACGCTCAGTCGGCGGACTCCAACAGCAGCGAGATGCCCTGGCCGACACCTATGCACATGGTGGCCAGGGCACGACGGCCCCCGCGCCTGCGCAACTCCAGGGCGGCGGTCAGGGCCAGCCGGGCGCCGCTGGCGCCGAGCGGATGCCCCAACGCGATGGCGCCGCCGTTCGGGTTGACGTGCTCGGCGTCGACGGGCAACCCCAACTCGCGCAGCACCGCCACGGACTGCGCGGCGAACGCCTCGTTCAGCTCCACGACGTCCACCGCGCCCACCTCGACGCCGACCCGGTCGAGGAGCTTGCGGGTGGCCGGCACCGGGCCGATCCCCATGATCCGGGGCGGTACGCCGGCGGCGGCCGCTCCGCCGATGCGGGCCAGCGGGGTGAGGCCGTACCGGGCCACCGCCGCCTCGCTGGCCACCAGCAGCGCGACAGCGCCGTCGTTGACGCCCGACGAGTTGCCCGCGGTCACCGTGCCGCCGTCGCGGAACGGGGTGGGCAGCGCGGCGAGCTTCTCCAGCGACGTCTCCCGGGGGTGCTCGTCCACCTCGACGAGGCGGGTCTCCCGGCGGCCGGCCGGCACGGACACCGGCACGATCTCCTCGGCGAACCGGCCGTCGGCCTGCGCCCTGGCCGCCCGCTGCTGCGAGCGGTACGCGAACGCGTCCTGCTCGGCCCGGCTCACCCCGTACTCGGCTGCCACGTTCTCCGCCGTCTCCGGCATCGAGTCGACCCCCCAGCCGTCGCGCATGAGCGGGTTGACCAGCCGCCAGCCCAGCGTGGTGTCGTACACCTCGGCCGAGCGGGAGTACGCCGACGTCGCCTTGGGCATGACGAACGGCGCCCGGCTCATGCTCTCCACCCCGCCTGCGACCACCAGCTCGGCGTCCCCGGCGACGATCGACCGCGCGGCGGTGGCCAGCGCGTCCAGGCCGGAGCCGCAGAGCCGGTTGACGGTGCTGCCCGACACCTCCTCGGGCAGGCCGGCGAGCAGCGCCGCCATGCGGGCCACGTTCCGGTTGTCCTCGCCGGCCTGGTTGGCACAGCCGAGCACCACGTCGTCCACCCGCGCCCAGTCCACCGACGGGTGGCGGGCGACCAGCTCACGGATCACGTGCGCGGCCAGGTCGTCGGGGCGGACTCCGGCCAGCGCGCCGGCGTACCGGCCGATCGGGGTGCGGACACCGGCCACCAGGTATGCCACGGTCATCGCGAGTCCTTCGGGGTGCATACGGCGGGGGTGGGGCACGCCCGCCGGGTCGCGGAGGGCATCCGGCCGCCAGGATATCCGCGCTCGCAGCGGATAGGTTGACGGCATGGCCCGGGCCCAGTTCAGCGCAGAGACAAGCGGCGGCGGCGCGTTCGTCCGCCAGCCCAACCGGTTCACCGGTCGGGTCACCGCCGACTCGACCTCCCCGCCCGGTGGCGGCCCGGACGAGCAGGACCGCTGGCCGCTGGAGGCCGGCCGCTACCGGCTGATCTGGTGCCGCGCCTGCCCGTGGGCGCACCGGGCGAGGATCGTGCGTGGTCTGCTCGGGTTGGACGACGCGATCTCGCTGGGCACCGTCGACCCGATCCGCGACGAGCGGGGCTGGGCGTTCGCCCTCGACCCGGACGGCTTCGACCCGGTCCTCGGCGTCGGGTTCCTCTCCGAGGCGTACCTGGCGACCGACCCGGACTACACCGGCCGGGTGACGGTGCCGGCGCTTGTCGACACCCTGACCGGTCGGGTGGTCACCAACGACTACCCGCAGCTCACCCTCGACCTCTCCACCGAGTGGCGGGCGCTGCACCGCGCGGGGGCGCCGGACCTCTACCCGGAGGCGCTGCGCCCGGAGATGGACGCGCTGATGGCCGACATCCACGCCGACGTCAACAACGGCGTCTACAGGTGCGGGTTCGCCACCTCCCAGGAGGCGTACAACGAGGCGTTCCGGGCGCTCTTCGCCCGGCTCGACATGCTCTCCGAGCGGCTGGCCGGGCAGCGCTACCTGCTGGGCGACGCGATCACCGAGGCCGACGTGCGGCTGTTCACCACACTGGTCCGCTTCGACGCCGCGTACCACGGGCACTTCAAGTGCAACCGCAACAAGCTGACCGAGATGCCTGTGCTCTGGGCGTACGCCCGGGACCTGTTCCAGACCCCGGGCTTCGGCGAGACTGTCGACTTCGACCACATCAAGCGGCACTACTACGGCACCCACCGGGAGATCAACCCGACCGGGATCGTGCCGCTCGGCCCCGACGAGTCCGGCTGGACGACGCCGCACGGGCGTGGTTGAGCGGGGGCGGGCCGGCACCACGAGCGCGCCGGGCGTGGGCGCGGACGTCGCCCGCCGGGTCGCCGCGTCGGTCGCCGCCGGCTGCACGCTCGCCGGCGCCGTAGCGGTGACAGTCGCCGTGCTCGCCGGTCCCGGTCCGGGTCTCATCGGGTACGTCAGTGAGGCAGGCATCGCCGGCAGCGGCTACGCCGCGACGTACCGGATCGGGGTGCTGGCCCTGGCCGGCGCGTTGCTGCTGATCGCCGCGGCGCTGCCCCCGGGGGTACGGCTGGCGTCGGCGCTGCTCGCCGTCGGAGCCGTGTGCACGGCCGTGTCCGGGGCGGTGACCTGCTCGGCGGGCTGCCCGCTGCCGCCGTTCGAGAAGGCAACAGTGGCCGACCTGGTGCACGGCGGCGCGAGTATCGCGGCGACCGCGGCGGTCGTCCTGGCGATGGCCGCGCTTGCCGTCTCGGGTGCGGCCGACCGGACGGTACGACGCCTGGCCGCCGGGGCTGCCGGGCTGGCCCTGCCGCTCTGCGCCGCGGTGGGGCTGGCCATGCTCGTCGTGGGCCGGGGCGCGGTGGTGGGTGTGCTGGAGCGGGTGGTCCTCGCGCTCGCGGCGCTGTGGGGTGTGGCGACGGCCACCACGCTGGCGCTCTGTAAGGAGCCTCACCCGGATCGCTCCTTGCAGTGATCGGCGACGGGGGTATCGTTGTGTAAACGATGACCAATGTCTGGGGCCTCACCGTCCGCCTGTACGTCGATCTCCGACTGCAGGCCAGCGGCGTCTGTCCGGCGTAGCGCGCGTCACTCGCCATCTCGCCCGGACCAGACAATTGGAAAACGTCCCATGCCATTCGGCCTGCGTAGAATCCCCTTCTCCGTGCAGATCCTGCTCGGTCTCGTCCTCGGTGTCGCACTCGGTTTCGTTGCCCGCAGCAACGACCTGAGCTGGCTGACCAGCACCCTGCACACCGTCGGCAGCCTCTTCATCCAACTCCTGAAGCTGGCCGTGCCGCCGCTGGTCTTCACCGCCATCGTGGTGAGCGTGGTCAGCCTGCGCGGCGTCGCGAACGCCGCCCGGCTCGCGCTCAAGACCCTCATGTGGTTCGGCATCACCGCGCTCATCGCGGTGAGCATCGGCATCGGCCTCGGCCTGCTCACCAACCCCGGCAAGGGTGTGACCATCGACGTGGGTGGCGCCGCGCCGCCGAAGAACACCGGCTCGTGGACCGACTTCCTCACCGGCATCGTGCCCACCAACCCGGTCGGCGCGTTCGTCGAGGGCAACGTCCTGCAGATCGTCTTCCTCGCCCTGGTCGTCGGTGCCGCCGCCCTGCTCGTCGGCGAGCCCGCCGAGCCGTTCGTGGCGCTGAACCGCTCGCTGCTGGAGATCGTCCAGAAGGCGCTCTGGTGGGTCATCCGGCTCGCCCCGATCGGCACCCTCGGCCTGATCGGCAACGCCGTCGCCTCGTACGGCTGGGACCTGCTGGCCCCGCTCGCGAAGTTCACCACGGCCGTCTACGTCGGCTGCGCCATCGTGCTGTTCGTGGTCTACCCGCTGGTGCTGATCCTCGCCGGCCGGCTCAACCCGCTGCGCTTCTTCGCCGGCGCCTGGCCGGCCATCGAGCTGGCGTTCGTGTCCCGCTCCTCGGTGGGCACCATGCCCGTGACCCAGCGCTCCGTCGAGCGCCTCGGTGTCCCCCGCGAGTACGCCTCGTTCGCGGTGCCGTTCGGCGCCACCACGAAGATGGACGGCTGCGCCGCCATCTACCCGGCGCTCGCCGCGATCTTCGTGGCCCAGGTGTTCGGCGTCCAGCTCGGCGTCACCGACTACCTGCTCATCGCGTTCGTCTCGGTGGTCGGCTCGGCCGCCACCGCCGGCCTGACCGGCGCGATCGTGATGCTCACCCTCACCCTGAGCACGCTGGGTCTGCCGCTGGCCGGCGCCGGCCTGCTGCTCGCCATCGACCCGATCCTCGACATGATCCGCACCGCCACCAACGTGGCCGGGCAGGCTCTGGTGCCGACAGTGGTCGCCGCCCGCGAGGGCACCCTCGACCGGACCGCGTACGAGTCCGCAGGCAAGCGCGACCTGACCGAGCCGGAGCCGGCCCCGGTGGCCCGACCCGACCGGCAGGACGAACTGAGCCCCGTCCCCGCCTGATCCCGGCACACCGACGTCGACGGACCCCTCCCCGAGGGGTCCGTCGACGTTTTCGAGAGGATGACGACATGAGTGTCCTGTTCACACCGCTGGCCCTGCGCGCGGTCACCCTGCCCAACCGGATCGCCATGGCACCCATGTGCCAGTACTCGGCAGGCCCCGACGGGCTGCCCACCGACTGGCACCTGATCCACCTCGGCACCCGCGCCGTCGGCGGCGCCGGCCTGGTGCTGAGCGAGGCCACCGCCGTGGTGCCCGAGGGGCGGATCAGCCCGCAGGACACCGGGCTGTGGTCCGGCGCCCACGTGGACGCGTGGCGACCGGTGACCGAGTTCGTCGCCGCACACGGCGCGGTGCCGGCCGTGCAGCTCGCGCACGCAGGGTTCAAGGCCTCGACGTACCGGCCGTGGGCACCGGGGCGCGGCGGTGTCCCGGACGACGAAGGCGGCTGGACCCCTGTCGCCCCCGGGCCGGACCCGTTCACCGCCGGCTACCGGACGCCGACCGCGCTGGACGCGGCGGGTGTCACCGGTGTGGTCGACGCGTTCGCCGCCGCCGCCGAGCGGGCACTGGCCGCCGGGTTCGCCGCCGTGGAGATCCACGCCGCGCACGGCTACCTGCTCAACGAGTTCCTTTCCCCGCTTACCAACCACCGCACCGACGGCTACGGCGGCGACCGGGCCGGCCGGATGCGGCTCACCCTCGAGGTCGCCCGCGCGGTACGCGCCGCCGTCGGCGAGAACGTCCCGGTGCTCACCCGGATCTCCGCCACCGACTGGGTCGAGGGCGGCTGGACGATCGAAGACAGCCTGGTGCTCGCCGGCGAGCTGGCAGGTGTCGGCGTGGACCTGGTCGACGCGTCCTCCGGCGGTGTGAGCACGGAACAGCGCATCCCGCTCGGCCCCGGCTACCAGGTGCCGCTGGCCGCCCGGATCCGCCGCGAGGCAGGCGTGCCGAGCGGCGCGGTCGGCCTGATCGTGGAGCCGGAGCACGCCGAGCAGATCATCGCCAGCGGCGACGCCGACCTGGTGCTGCTCGGGCGTGAGCTGCTGCGCGACCCGTACTGGCCGCGCCGGGCCGCCGCGAAGCTCGGAGTCGCGTACACCGGTCCGGCGCAGTACGCCCGCGCCGCCTGATCCCCGCCGGTCGGGCGGCTGCCGTGTCCGGCAGCCGCCCGACCGTCAGCCCGCGAGGTGCGACCAGTCGCCCTCCAGGTCCTGCCACGCGCCCTGAGCCGCGACGGCTCCGCCCAGCAGCACCACCACGTGGTCGGCGCGGACCAGCGCGGCCCGCTTCGCGGTCGACCCGACCACTGTCACCCCGTGTGCCCGCAACGCCTGCCACAACGCCAGCTCGGTGGTGACGTCGAGCGCCGAGGACACGTCGTCGGCGACCAGCAGTTCGGTACGCGGCGCCAACGCCCGCGCCAACGCCAACCGCTGCAACTGCCCGCCGGAGAGCCGCGTGCCCTTGTGCCCGATGAGCAGACCCAGCCCGCCACCGGCGGCGGTCAGATCGTGGTCGAGCTGGGCGGTGCTTACCGCTCCGGCCGCGTCCACCTGGTGCCCGAGGGCGATGTTGTCGGCGACCGTACCGGAGAGCACCCGGGGCAGCTGGGCGACGTAGCCGACCTGGTTGGGGCGCAGGAACAGCTCCGGCTCGGTGACCGGGTCGCCGTTCCAGGACAGCTCACCGGTGTGGTGCACGATGCCGGCGAGCGCCCGCAGCAGCGACGACTTGCCCGACCCCACCGGCCCGACGACCAGCACCAACTGTCCCCGTTCGACGGTCAGGTCCACGTCCCGGACGGCGACCGTGCCGTCGGAGTGCACCACGCCGAAGCCGCGCAGCTCCAGCCGGCGCAGCGGGTGGCGGGGCGGTGGAGTCGGCGCGGGGGCCGTCCCGCCGGCCAGGTCGACCGCCGGCACCGCCGCGGAGTACGCGCCCACTCCGGTCATCGCCACCGTACGACGGGTCCAGACCCGCGCGGACGGCAGCTGGGAGATCAACGACGCCGTCGTCCAGGCGAACCAACGGGCCGCGCCCAGGGTGGACACCGCCACCAGCACCGCCCCGGCGGAGAGCCCGCCGCCCAGGTAGAGCGCCCACGCGCCGATCGGCAACAACCCGCTCGCCATCGACGGTGTGGAACGCGACCACACCTGCACCGAGATCTCCCGCCGCTGCCTGTCGCTGCGCACCGCGTCCAGGTCCGCCAGGTGGCGCAGCACGGCCCCCGTCGCGCCGGCGAGTTTCACCGTCCGCGCCGCGGAGAGCGCCGAGACCAGCGCGGTGGCGAACGCGGCCCGTGCCGTCACCGTCGCCCGGGCGGCACGCTCCAACTTCGGCCCGAAGAGGGTCGCGGCCAGCCCGGAGACGACGATCGTGCCGAGGAAGAACAGCCCCGGTACGACGCTGCCGGTGACCGCCGTCATGGCGACCAGGAACACCAGCGCGACGACCTGGTCCAGCACGTTGTCGGCGAGCTGGACGACCCGCTCGGTGTCCCCGCCCTGTGCCACCACCTCGGCCGGGGTGTGGGAGCTGACCCGGCGCGGCCCGGTCTGGCCGTGCACCAGGCGCAGGCCGATCCGCAGCATCTGCCGCACCCACCAGTGCGGGAACCAGACGTGGGTGTAGAACGGCAGCGGAAGGGTGACCAGCAGTCCGACCACGATCCCCATCGCCGGCAGATACGGACTGCCCCCGTCCACCACGTCGGCCCAGAGCCAGGGCAGCACCGGGCCGTCCAGCCCGAGCAGGCTGAGCCCGAGGAACAGCCCGATCGCGGACATCCCGTACCGGGGATCGTTGAGGCAGAGCCGGAAGATCTCCCGCATCGTCCGGGCCCGTGGCAGGGGCGGCAGCGGCGGCGGGTCGGCGCGGGTCGGCCCGACCGGTTCGGGCGACTCGGCAGGCGTGGTCGCCGGCTCGCCCGGCCAGGCGTCGACCGGGTCGGGACCGACCAGCAGGTCGGTACCAGCGCCGGCGCGACCGGTCGGCGCCGACGCGGCGTACGCGGCGGCGTGGCTGGTCGCCAGCAGTTCGGCGAAGCGCGTGGACGTCTCCAGCGGGCCGGCCTCGACCACCGCACCGTCGGCCAGCACCACCACCTCGTCGCAGCGGCGCACCGAGGAGAGCCGGTGCGCGATGACGATGCCGATCCGGTCGCGCAGCAGTCGTTCGGTGGCGCGCTGCACCCGCGCCTCGGTCACCGGATCCAACCGGGCAGTGGCCTCGTCGAGGATCACCACGTGCGGGTCCCGCACCAGGATCCGGGCGAACGCCACCAACTGCTCCTGCCCTGCGGAGAGAACGTGGCCGCCCTCCCCCAACCGGGTCGCCAGTCCCTGCGGCAGCTCGGCGATCCAGCCGGCCAGGCCCAGCTCGTCAAGTGCGCGGGCGGCGGCGTCGAGCAGGTCCGGGTCGAAGAGCGCCACGTTCTCGGCGAGCGTGCCGGCCAGGATCTCGGTGCGCTGCGGCACCAGCGCCACCCAGCGGCGCAACTGCTCGACGTCGAGATCACACAGGTCGGTGCCGCCGAGGAAGACAGTTCCCGGTGGCACGTCGACCGCCCGGGTGAGCACCTTCGCCAGTGTCGACTTGCCCGAACCGGTCCGCCCGATCAGCGCGTACGAGCGGCCGCGCGCGAAGGTCAGGCTGAGCCCGCGCAGGGCGGCACCCCGTCCACTCTCCGGGCCGCTCACCTCGTACTCGAACGTCAGGTCGCGTATGCGCAGGTCACCCGAGGTGGGGCTGGCTCCGCCGACGGGTTCCTGCCGGGCCTGCTGGAGCAACCGCACCCGGGCCCACGCCCCGAGGGCCTCCTGGATCTCCGGCACCATCCGGCTGACGTGCTCCGCGGTGGCCCCGAAGGCCAGGGCGAGCAGCCAGATGCCGGTGAGCCGGGCGGCGTCGATCCGGCCGGTGGCAAGGGCCCACGCCCCGCCGAGCACCACCGCGCCGATGCCACCCCGGATCGTCGCGGTGGCGATCGTGGCCACCCGGGCCGACATCACCCAGACCCGGTTGCCCCGGGACAGCACGGCGGCGGCGCGGCGGGCGTACAGCCGCAGGACGTACGGCCGGGCCAGGCTGGTCCGTACGTCGTCCTGGCCGTGCACCGCCTCCTCCATCACCGCGGCCAGGTCCGACCACGCCTCCTCCTCGGCCATCCGGGCCGGGCCGATCCGTGCCGTGGGCCGCCGCAACCCGACCCCGAGCACCACCGTGAGCAGCAGCATCGCGATTCCGGCCGGCCACCACACGGCCAACGCGACGACCATCGACAGCAGCCCGACGCAGAGCCCCTGCGCGAGCCGGGTGCCCTGGTTACGGATCGCCGCCGCCACCTGGTAGACGTCACCGTCGATGCGGTCGAGCATCTCGCCCACCGGGGTGGTCTCCAGCGCGGGCAGGTCCTGCCCGAGGGCCACCCGGCAGAGTCGACGGCGTACGTCGGCCGACCAGTCGGCGGTCAGACCGGCCATCAGCAGGCTCACCACGAAGTCGCTGAGCACCACGGCGACAAGTGCCGCGGCCAGCACGGCGAAGAAGCCGGCCGAGCGGTGCACCAGCACCGCGCCGGCCAGCGCCGAGGCGCCTGCCTGACCGGCGGCACCGAGCACGATGAGGACGGCCATTACCGTCATCCGGCGCGGCGAGGTGCCCCACATATCTCGGAGCAGGCGCATGGAGAGTCCCTCCGGACGTGGGTGGCTGAGCACCCAGCCTGCCGGCAGCAGCCCTGTCCGCTCAACCGAATTACCCGCTCTGAGCAGGACTTCCGATCACGTCTGGGCGACCCGGCGGACGATGCCGGGTAGCGCCTCCTGCACGTCGGAGATGGGCCTGTCGGGCTGGAACACCAGCCAGTCCACGGCCACCACCAGGCCCACGCCGAACAGCGCCGAGGAGGCGGTCGGCACGTCCAGATCGGCCGGCAGGTCGCCGCTGTCCACTCCAGCCCGTACGTCTCGGCGATCACCTCGATCGCCTCGCCGCGCAGCAGCCGCAACGTCTGCTGCCACTCCCTGTTCGTCCGCCACATCTCCGACAACAGCAGCTGGGCGAACGCCCGGTACCGGCGGATGTACTCCAACTCGGCGCGGACGAGGGCCGCCAGCGCGGCGCGGGGCGGCAGCCCGGCGACCGCCGTCCGGAACTCGGCGGTGAGCAGACCGATGCCGTGCCGCTGCAACTCCTCGAAGAGCGCAGTCTTGGACTCGAAGCATAGGGCGCTGCCCGCCCCAGACGGGACACTCGGATCAGGTGATCCCGATCAACCCACCTGACCAGTCCCGCCCCCGCAGCCAGGCCGAGGAGGCCTCAGGGCCTGCGGGCTGGGGGTCGACTTCATATCGGCGATGTGGCGGCATGCGGGTGGCCCCGACAGCCCGAGATCGCCCGATATGAAGTCGATCGACCCCGACCGCCCCAGGCCGCGCGGTGCCGGTGTCGCCGGATGGGCATTTTGTCCGGCCTGGGTTGTGACCGGTCGCACCGGTGCGGCGGAATCATGGCCGGCCGGGGGTCGTTACACATCCTGACGATCGCAGGACCACGGCCCACCCGCCACGGGTTGGAATGCCCGACCTGGCCCGCTCGTTGCAAACCCGGGCGCCGCCTCGATGTGGGTGCCACCGGATGGGCCGCCCCCGGAATGACCCCTGTCGGCCGGCCGTTGCGGACCCCCAGGCACCGCCTCGATGCGGTGCCGCCGGCCCCGGAATGACCCCGGTCGGCCGGCCGTTACACCGACCCCCGGGCACCGCCACGATGCGGGTGCCACCGGATGGGCCACCCCCGGAATGACCCCGGCCCCCGGGTCGTTACACCCAGACCCCGGCGCCGCGAGCCCCCCGGCTCGCTGGCCGCCGACCCCCCGACTTTGTGCAGCGCCGGACGAGGTGCTCACACCCGGCTTGTCACGCGGGTGTTTCCTACCCCCGAAGGAGCTACCCCCATGAACACGATCATGCGCAAGAGTGTGCTGTCCGTTGCTGGTCTGGCCTTCGCCGGTGGCGTCTTCGCCGGCCCGGTCGCCGCCCACGCCAACCCGGTCGACGCCAAGCCCGCCGCCGCCGCGGTGCAGACGGCCGCGCCGAAGCCGCAGGGCGAGCAGTCGCACATCACCCTGAACGACGAGCAGAGCGCGAACGTCAAGGCGATCATCGCCGCGACGAAGAAGGCCGGCCTGCCCGAGCGGGCCGCGGTCATCTCCATCGCGACGAGCCTGCAGGAGTCGAAGCTGGAGAACCTCGGGCACCTCGGCGACCGCAACGACCACGACTCGCTGGGCCTGTTCCAGCAGCGCCCGAGCTCGGGTTGGGGCACGCCGGAGCAGATCACTGACCCCGAGTACTCCACCACCGCGTTCCTCAAGGGTTTGAAGCAGGTCGACGGGTGGCAGGACATGGCGTTGACCGACGCCGCGCAGACCGTGCAGGTCTCGGCCTACCCGGACGCCTACGCCCAGTGGGAACAGCAGGCCACCGACCTCGTCACCCAGCACTGGAACAGCTGACCCACCGCACGACCCGACCCAATGGCCGGCACCCCGCAACGGGGTGCCGGCCATCGGCATGCGGTCAGAAGAGAACCGTGGCCAGGGTGCCTACCGGCTGGAAGCCGCAGCGTTCGTAGACCCGGCGGGCCGGAAGGTTGAAGTCGTTGACGTACAGGCTGACGGTCGGGGCGACCCGCAGCAGCGCGTCGCGGACGACGGCGGCCATGGCCGGAGTGGCGATGCCCCGGCCCCTCCACTCCGGGGCCACCCAGACGCCCTGCACCTGCGCGGTCCGCTTGGTCACCACGGCCAGTTCGGCCTTGAACACGACCTTGCCGTCGACGAACCGGGCGTACGCCCGACCGGCCCGGACCAGGTCGTTGACCCGGCGGCGGTAGCTGCGCCCGGCGTCTTCGACCAGGGGCGAGACTCCCACTTCCTCGGTGTACATCGCCACGGCGGCCGGGAAGAGCCTGTCGACCTCACCGGCGCGGACCTGGCGTACCTCTGGGTCGGCCGGTACGGGTGGCAGCGTGTCGGTGGCCAGCAGCGGCTGGTTGGGGCGGATGTCCCGCGCTGGCCCCCACGTGTCGGAGAGTCGGTCCCACAGGCCGAGGACGGCGTCGGCGCGACCGACGATGGAGGAGCAGAGCCGTTCCTCGCCGGCGAGCAGGTCGGCGAAGGCGGCAACCGCGGCGTCGGTGGCGAGGATCGGGGTGAGGTTGCCGCCGAGCCAGCAGAGCGATTCGAGGTTGCGTCGGGCTCCGTACCCCAGGATCCTGCCCTCGGCCCGCCACCAGGACAGTCCGCGCGCGGCGATCCGCTCGGCGACCTGCGCGCCCGCGAACGGGTCCAGGTCGAGCAGTCGCTCGACCGCGCGGCGCTCCGATTCTCCCAGTTGGCGTACCGGCACCGTCAGCACGACTACCAGCCTGCCAGATCGACCCCGCCCCTCGCCGGCTGAGTGGCGAGCTCGACGCGGCCGGCAGGCAAGTCGACGCGAAGACTTGTCGGCGATGCATTGCCGATATATCGTTGATGCATCAGCGACAGTACGACGAGAAGGAGAACCCGATGCGGTTCCACCGACAGCACCACCCGATGCACGAGGGACGCATGCGCGGCTTCGGCTTCCCGCCGGTCCCGCCCGGCCCGCACGGCCACGGCCACGAGCGCGGACACGGCGGCCCCTGGGGCGGCCGGGGCCGTGGACGGGGTCGGGGTCGGGGTCGACGCCCCAACGTCCGGGCAGCCGTGCTGGCTCTGCTCACCGAGCGGCCGATGCACGGCTACGAGATGATCCAGGAGATCGACTCCCGCACCGGCGGTGCGTGGCGGCCGAGCCCGGGGTCGATCTACCCCACCCTCCAACTGCTGGAGGACGAGGGTGTGATCGCCGCCAGCACTGAGGAGTCCAGCAGCGGGCGCAAGCGGTTCACTGTCACCGAGGCCGGGCAGGCGGAGGCCACCGAGGCCGCGCAGGCCCCCGCGTGGGCGGACGTCGCCCAGGGCTCGGTGAGT
Source organism: Micromonospora sp. NPDC000663 (assembly GCF_042898105.1). NCBI lineage: Bacteria > Bacillati > Actinomycetota > Actinomycetes > Micromonosporales > Micromonosporaceae > Micromonospora > Micromonospora sp. NPDC000663. Next base: position 948,486 of record NZ_JBIAYR010000001.1, on the reverse strand, counting down.
AGCTGGCACGACATCCGCGACTCCGGCGCGCAGGCGATGAACGCCCTGCGTCAGGTCATGATGAACGGCACCGACGACCAGCGTGAGCGGGCCGCCCAGGTGCTCGACGAGACCCGGCGCAAGCTGTACGCGATCCTCGCCGAATCCGAGTGACGGCCGGCAGCACCACGCCGGGCACCCGCGACAGCGGCAGCACCACGCCGAAACCACGAAAGCGGCCGTCTCCCCGATGGGAGGCGGCCGCTTTCTCCGTGTGAAGGTCAGTGCACGGTGACGGTCGGGCCGGTGACCAGCCCGCGCAACTCCTCGGGAAGCTCGGCGCCCATCTCGTCGGCGATCCGCAGCGCCTCCTCGATCAGCGTCTCCACGATCTGCGCCTCGGGGACCGTCTTGACGACCTGCCCCTTGACGAAGATCTGGCCCTTGCCGTTGCCGGAGGCGACACCGAGGTCGGCCTCGCGGGCCTCACCAGGACCGTTGACGACGCAGCCCATGACGGCCACCCGAAGCGGCACCGGCAGGCCTTCCAGACCGGCGGTGACCTCCTCGGCGAGCTTGTAGACGTCCACCTGGGCGCGGCCGCAGGACGGGCAGGAGACGATCTCCAGGCCGCGCTCGCGCAGACCCAGGGACTCCAGGATCTGGTTGCCGACCTTGATCTCCTCGACCGGCGGGGCGGACAGCGACACCCGGATGGTGTCGCCGATGCCCTCGGCGAGCAGGGCGCCGAAGGCGACAGCCGACTTGATGGTGCCCTGGAAGGCCGGGCCGGCCTCGGTGACGCCGAGGTGCAGGGGGTAGTCGCACTGCTCGGCGAGCTGCCGGTACGCCCGGATCATCACGACCGGGTCGTTGTGCTTGACCGAGATCTTGATGTCGCGGAAGCCGTGCTCCTCGAACAGCGAGCACTCCCACAGCGCCGACTCGACGAGCGCCTCGGCGGTGGCCTTTCCGTACTTGGACAGAAGCCGCTTGTCCAGCGAGCCGGCGTTGACGCCGATCCGGATCGGCACGCCCGCGTCGCCGGCCGCCCTGGCGATCTCCTTGACCTTGTCGTCGAACTGGCGGATGTTGCCCGGGTTGACCCGGACGGCCGCGCAGCCGGCGTCGATGGCGGCGAAGACGTACTTGGGCTGGAAGTGGATGTCGGCGATGACCGGGATCTGCGACTTCTTGGCGATCGCGGGCAGGGCTTCGACGTCGTCCTGGGACGGCACGGCCACCCGGACGATCTGGCAGCCGGACGCGGTCAGCTCGGCGATCTGCTGGAGCGTGGCGTTGACGTCGGAGGTGAGGGTGGTGGTCATCGACTGCACGGAGACCGGCGCACCACCGCCGACCGGCACCGAACCGACCATGATCTGGCGGCTGGCGCGGCGGGGCGCGAGCGGCGGGGGCGGTACGGCCGGCATACCGAGACTGATTGCGGTCACTTCAGCACTCACCTTGGGAAGAGCGTGATCGGGTTGACGACGTCAGCGGTGATGGTCAGCAGCGTGAACACGCCACCGATCAGGATCACCACGTACGTGAAGGGCATCAGCTTGAGGTAGTCGACGCGGCCGGGATCGGCGCGGCCGATCTTCGCGTACAGCCACGAGCGTGCCCGTTCGAACCAGGCGATGGCGATGTGGCCGCCGTCGAGTGGGAGCAGCGGCAGCAGGTTGAAAACGCCGATGAAGAAGTTCAGCGAGATGAACAGCGTCACGAACAGCAGCCACGCCTTGTTGGCGAACGCCTCACCGCCGAGGCGACTGGCGCCGACGACGCTGATCGGGGTGTCGACGTCCCGTTCGCCGCCGGTGATGGCGGTCCACAGGGCGGGCACCTTCTGCGGCAGTCGCTGCAACGCCTGCACGGTGCCGACGGCCAGTTCACGGGTGAAGTCGGCGGTGGCGCCGAACGCCGCGCCCGGACTGTAGGTGATCCGGGTCGGGGTGGTGGGCACGAGGCCGACGCCGAGCGCGGCGACGGGGGCGACGGCACCCTTCGGGTCGTCGAGCGGCGGCCGCTGGGTCTGCGCGAGCACCGTGCTGGTCTCGCCGGGCTGCCCGTCGCGGACGTACCCGATCTTCGCGGTCTCGCCCGGCTTGAGCCCGCGCAGGGCGGCGAGCATCTCGCCGTAGTTGTTGATCGGCGTGCCGTTGAGCGAGGTGATCCGGTCGCCGTCGCGCAGTTGCGCCTGGGCGGCGGGGCTGGCGGCGTCACCGGGGGCGCAGGCCCGGGGGGCGCTGTCGGGGATCACGCAGTCGGACAGCGCGATCACCGCCGGCTCCTGGCGGATCTCCGCTTCGGTGGTGGGGAAGTTCTGGTTAGGCAGGCCCAGGGACACGGCGGCGATCCAGATGGCGATCAGCGCCAGCGCGAAGTGGGTGATCGAGCCCGCGGACATGACGATCGTCCGCTTCCAGACCGGATAGCGCCACATCGCGCGCGGCTCGTCGGCCGGGTCGACGTCGTCGTCCTGGGCGGTCATCCCGACGATCTTGCAGAAGCCGCCGAGCGGGATGCCCTTGATGCCGTACTCCGTCTCGCCCCGCTTGAACGACCAGAGGGTCGGGCCGAAGCCGACGAAGTACTTGGTGACCTTCATCCCGAACGCCTTGGCGGTCACCATGTGACCGGCTTCGTGCAGGCTCACCGAGACGAGAATTGCCAGGGCGAAGAGCGCCACCCCGAGCAGGTTAGCCATCAAGCTCCTTCCACCGAACCCGCGATGATCTCCTGCGCGTGCGCGCGTGCCCACGACTCGGCCGCGAGCACGTCCTCGACGGTACCTGGTTCGGCGAAGTCCGGAGCGTCCTCCAAGACCCGTTCGAGGGTGTCGACGATCCCCAGGAACGGCAACCGGCCCGCCACGAACGCCGCCACGCACTCCTCGTTCGCCGCGTTGTAGATCGCCGGGCGGCAGCGCCCGGCCTCCCCGGCGGCCTTCGCGAGGGCGACGGCCGGGAACGCCTCGTCGTCCAGCGGCGCGAACTCCCAGGTGTGCGCGGCCGTCCAGTCCACGGCGGCGGCGGCCTCGGGCACCCGGTCCGGCCACCCGATGCCCAGCGCGATGGGCAGGCGCATGTCCGGTGGGCTGGCCTGGGCGATCGTCGACCCGTCGACGAACTCGACCATCGAGTGGATCACCGACTGCGGGTGCACCATGACGGCGATGTCGGCGTAGGGCACGTCGAACAGCTCGTGCGCCTCGATCACCTCAAGCGCCTTGTTGACCATGGTCGCCGAGTTGATCGTGACGACCGGCCCCATGTTCCACGTCGGGTGCGCGAGGGCCTGCTCGGGCGTGACCTGCGTCAACTCGTCGCGCCGCCGCCCCCGGAACGGGCCGCCGCTGGCCGTGACGATCAACCGGCGGACCTCGCCGCGCGACCCGGACCGCAGACACTGCGCCAACGCCGAATGCTCCGAGTCGACGGGCACGATCTGCCCCGGCCGCGTCACCGCGGCCTTGACCAGGGGGCCGCCGGCCACGAGGGACTCCTTGTTGGCCAACGCGAGGGTACGACCACCGCGCAGCGCGGCAAGCGTAGGAGCGAGGCCCAGCGAGCCGACCACCCCGTTGAGCACGATGTCGCACGGCCACTGGGCCAGCTCGGTCATCGCGTCGGGACCGGCCACGATCTTGGGAAGCTTGAAGTCGCCGGTGGCCCAGCCGCGCCGGCTCGCCTCGGCGTAGAACGCGAGTTGCAGATCCTGCGCGGCGGACGCCCTGGCCACCCCGACCGCCTCGACGCCCAGCTCCAGGGCCTGGGTGGCGAGCAGCTCGACGTTGCCGCCGCCCGCACCCACCGCCACCACCCGGAACCGGTCCGGGTTGCGCCTGACGATGTCGATGGCCTGCGTGCCTATCGAACCGGTGGACCCGAGCAGGACGAGGTCGCGGGGGGAAGTCACCCGGCCATTCTTCCCCACCGTCGCTGCACGCCCGCTGGGAGCCTCAGCCCTCCCCGCCCGCCGCTCCCGGCCATGATCCACACGAGTTCGCCGATCTCGGGGTATCCGCAGCTCTCGGACACCCCCACATCGCCGAACCCGTGTCGATCAAGAGGTGCCGGACTCTTCTCGGACTGCTTCCTCGTCCAGCAGTTCGGCCGGATCGATGGAGAACTCGAAGGGCTCGCGCATCGCGAAGGTGCTCCCCGCCGCAGCGGCAGCCAACGGCCGATACTCCCCGTTGACCAGCTCGAACAGAGCCAGTGTCGGTACCCGGTTCCGCAGGTCCACCCGGAGGAAGAACGGAACCCCAGCAGCCGCGTACTCCCGGGGCCGGTCGATCACGTCCTTGCGTCGGGTGCCCGGCGAAACGATCTCTCCGAGTAGTACCGCCTCGGCGATGGGAACCGTCGTGCGGCCACCCCCGGAGCTGCGTAGCACAACGATGTCTGGAATGAAGAGATCATCCCCGGAGAGAACGTTGATCTCCGGATAGACCCAGAAGCCGGCCTTTCGCGCAGCACGGTGCAGCACGTAGGGCAGTTCCCTCTCCACCGACTGGTGGTCAATTCCCGCGTGTGGGGTCACGATCACGCTTCCGCTCAGGACCTCAACCTTGGGGCCGTTGGTATCCGGCAACAGGTCGAGGGCGAGCTGCGCGGTCCACGGCTCGTCGTGCCACCGCAGCACGTCGAACGACGGCTCGGTGTGCTGCGGCGCCGGCTCCGGCGCGAACGCTGCCTGGGCCATCCGGGCTCACCCCCTCAGCGGACAATCCTGCTCGACTCAGCCTAGCCACCGCAGCCTCAGATGTGCGTCATCGCACACCCAGTGCGTCAGCGCCTTCGGCTGGCAACGGAGCTGCCCGGATATCGACAGGTAGAAGCCTGTACCGGGTCAGGCGGCCACCCCGAACCTGTGCTGAATGTCGTGCAGCGGGGCGGCCGCTCGGGTGAGCGATATACCTCAGGGTCATATCTATACCTGTGCGGTATAGCGCTCACCGAGAGGTCGCCGCCCGGACGGGAGGACCAGAGGCCCTGTTTCTGTGACGCCAGAATCGACGGCGCGGGCGCGGTGCCCGCCACGGACGTCGGGGTGTCCGCAACATGCGGACACCCCGACGTCGACTAGACCGCGTCGATCAGGGGGTGATGACGAACTGTGAGCCCGGCTGGATGACGACGTTGCCGTCGGCCGAGTTGGTGATGGTCACGTTCGTCAGGGTGGCGTTGCCGCGTGCCCCGCTCATCGCGAGGATGCCGGCGCCGTTGTTCGACTTGTCGATCCGTACGTTGGTGATGGCGACGTTCGGCATGTTGCCGCCGCCGTTCTTGAACTGGATGCCGTCGTACGTCGAGTCGATGATGTCGGTGTCCCGGATCGTGACGCCGACGATGTCCCTGGTGGCGGGAAACAGGGTGATGGCACCGAACTCCTGGTCCTCGTTCCAGAACGCGCCGCCGGTGCGGTAGAGCCCGTTGTTGGCGATCAGCGTCGTGCCGGAGAACGGCAGCGGGTCGTGGTCGGTCGCCAGCATGATGCCCGGGTAGTTCGCGGTGTCGTAGATCAGGTTGTTCTCGATCGAGTTGTCGTAGCCGCCGTAGATGGCGATGCCGTTCGCCCGCCAGGGCAGCTGGATCGTGTTGTTGACGAAGTGGTTGTCGTGCGCGATGTCGACGTTGCGGTCCTTGACGTACGGGTTGGCCCAGACCGCGAGCGCGTCGTCGCCGGTGGTCCGGAAGGACGAGTTGAACACCCGCGAGTTGCGCGTGCCGTTGCTGAAGTTGATGCCGTCGGCGTACGTGTCGCGGATCCGCATCCCGGTGAACTCCAGCCCGTCGGCCGGCCCCCACAGCTCGGGGATGTTGTCGTAGTCGCGGCCAACCCAGACGCCCACGTTGGCGTGCTCGATCCAGACGTTGCTGATCTTCGTGCCGGTGCCGAAGCGACCGTTCAGACCGACCCCACCCTCGGCGTTGCCGTCACCGCCGCGGATCCGGCCCGAGCCGAAGATGGCGATGTCGGAGATCTGGGTGTTCTTGTCGATGTCGAAGCCGAAGTTGCCCTCGTGCGGGTGGTTGATGCCGCCGACCACGTTCTGCGGTTCGGTGAGCGTGTAGAGCTGCGAGTGCCACATGCCGGCACCCCGGATCGTGACGTTGCTGATGCCTACCTGGTTGTGCGTACCCCGGTTGAGTGGGTCGTCGGTCAGGATCTTCTGCTCCTGCCGCCACTGCCCGGCGGGGATCCAGACGCAGCTGATGACGCCGTTCTGGTCGTCGGTCACCGCCCGTTGGATGGCGGCGGTGTCGTCGATCCCGTCGTTGGGGACCGCGCCGTACTGGGTGATCGAGGTGCAGCCCGCCGGCTGGGTCGCCGGAGGCGCCACCTGCTCCAGGTCGATCATGTCGATGACGTAGAAGGAGGCGGTGTCACCGGCGTCGCGCTGCAACTTGAACCGGGTGCCGGCCGGGTACGACTGCGCCAGCAGCGCGTTCGACTCGTCGAAGAGCCGTCGGGCGTCGGCCTGCGGCGTGTTGGTGAGCGCCTCCGGCCCGTCGGTGTTGCCGTAGAGCCAGCTGTGCTTCGACGACAGGGTCAGCTTCCGGGAGAAGACGTCGTTGACGTACAGGCTGATCGTCGCCTCGGTACCGCCGCCACCCGGCGCGTCCGGGATGGAGTTCCGGACCACCATGGCGTTGGCCTGGTTGGCCGAGGTGAACTCGACGAACTGCCCGGTGCTGGTGAGCCGTACCGACTTGCGGCCGGAGGACTCGCTGGCGAAGTTGGTGTGCCCGAAGGTACGCAGCGGGTCGGCCTCCAGCAGCGTGCCCTGGTAACGGCCGGCCTCCGCCTCGTACGAGACGTACGGGACCGCCGCGCCGCGCCCGACCACGATTGACTGACTCAACGCGTTGTTGGTCTCGTTGGTCTCGGCGACCACGTTCGTGGCGTCGGCGGTGGCGGTGATGGTCGCGCCGCCGCTGGTGGCGGTCCAGCTGCCGCTGACCGACACGGTGACCGTCGCGCCGGCGGCGATCGAGGCGGTGGTCGTGTTGAGCGTGGTGCCGCCCACGGCCAGCCGGGTGACGGTGGTCGCTCCGGTCGCGGTGGTGCCCCGGTTGCGGACCGCCACGGTGAAGGTGACCGAGGCCCCCACGGCGGGGTTCGGCGGGTTGGAGGCGATGCTGAGCACCTGGAGATCCGGGCCCGGGGCCTGCGCCACCACCAGCGGCGACGGCGCCGTGAGGCTGTTGTTGCCGTTGTTCTGCTCGACGACCGTGTTGGCCGGGTCGACCACAGCCGAGACGGCGTAGCTGCCCATCGGTCGCGTACCGGCGTTGAACGACACGGTGGTCGACGCGCCCGCGGCGAGCGCGCCCACCGTGGCGCTGCCGACGACCGCGCCGGCCAGGCTGAAGTTCACAGTTGTCGCACCGGCGGACGCCGAGCCGATGTTCCGCACCACCGCCGAGAGCGTGACCGGGGAGACCTCGCTGGGCGAGGTGGGTGACCAGGTCACCGAGCTGACGACCAGGTCCGGGTTGGGTGCCGGGGTGCCGCAAACCTCCAGCTCGGCCACCTGCCCGGACGGGGCGCCGGTGTTGCCGGTGAACCGCAACTGCACGTCTGCGGTGGTCGCGGTGACCGGGATGGTCACGACGTTGCTGCCCTGGACGAACTGGTAGGACGCCGCCGACACCAGGCTGGTGTACGTGGACGACGCCTGGTCGCGACCCAGGACACCGATGGTCTGGGTACGGGTGCCCCAGGCCGGGTCCGGGTTGAGCTTGACCGTGACGCCGGAGATGGAGTGGTTCGCGCCCAGCGCCACCGTCAGGTTCTGCGGGTAGCTCGCCGCACCCTCCCAGTAGGTGCCGAGCTGCCCGTCGTTCGCCTTGTCCGGAGTGAAGGTGAAGGTGGAGCCGCTCGCCGTCATGCTCTTGCCCTGCGCCACGTTGGTGCAGGCGGGCGGGTTGCCGCCGGTCCGGGTGACGGTGTTGCTGTTGCCGGACAGGTTGCCCGCGCCGTCGCGGGCGCGGACGTAGTAGGACACGGTCGCGGTGACCGGCTGGCTGTCCTGGTACGTGAGAACGGTGCCCAGCGTGGCGATCAGGTTGCCGCCCCGGTAGACGTTGTAGCCGGCGAGCCCACTGCCACCGGAGTCGGTGGAGGCGCCCCAGGTGAGCGTGATCGTGCTGCCCGACGTGCTCTGCGACAGCGTGCCGGGCACGCTCGGCGCGGTGGTGTCGGGGGTGGTGCCGCCGCTGCCGTACACCTCCAGCTCGGAGAGCTGCCCGGCCGGCCAGCCGCTGTTGGCGGTGATGGTGATCCGGACGTACCGGGTGGAGGTCGCGCCGAAGGTGATCGTGGCGGTGCTGCCGCTCGCCGGGTTGAAGCTGTACGTCTGCGACGCGACCAGGTCGGTGAACGACGAACCGTCGGCGCTGCCGCGCACGCTCAACGTCTGCGTCCGGGTGGCCCACCCCGAGGTCGGCAGCTTCAGCACGACCTGGTTGACGGACTGCGACGAGCCGAGATCGACCTGCACCCACTGGGGGAACGAGTTGTTGACGCTCTCCCAGTAGCTGCCCGCGTTGCCGTCGACGACCCTCGACGAGTCGTAGACGTCGGCGTGGCCGCTCTCCTGGGTGGGACGGCCTTGGGCGAGGTTGGTGGCCGCCGGGGCGAACCCGGCGACCGGTGCGGCTGCCGGGTCGGCGGGGCGGGCGGAGGCCGGGCTCGCGACGGCGGTCGCCCCGGCCGTGGCGATCAGCGCGGTGGCGGCCATGGCCGCCACCGTTCTGAACAGATGCGTTCGTCTCATCACTGTCCTTGTCGTCGGGGACGGTTGCCGCGGCGGCTTGACCACGGGGCGGGGTGCGGCGGTGCGCCGGCCGACGGACGCGGGCCGGTGTCGAGAGAGGTGGAGGTGGCACGATTCGTTGAAACTTCCGAACCCGTGCGAGAAACCGTGCACGCCTTTGTCAAAATCTTGCGTGACTTTGGCCAAAGGTTACTGACGTGCTACGGGGGCGTCAACACTTCGACAGCCGTGACTATTGATGGATGTGCCTGCCCCGCCACCCGACGATGAGGCGCGGATCCGGCGTCGGACCGCGCCGGAACGCTCAGGCGCCTGGTGCCGCCAGGACGAAGGTCTCCAGCAGTTCGCCTCCGTACCAGTCGTCGCGGCGGCCCACGTGCGTCATGCCGAGGCGCCGGCAGACCGCCATCGACGCCTCGTTGCCTGGCGACACGACCGCGTAGATCTCCCGGGTGCCGGCGGCGAACTCCCGCGCCAGGAGCGCACGGGCCGCCTCGGTGGCGTAGCCCCTCCCCCACGAGTCCGGGTGCAGGTGCCAGCCCACCTCGATGTCCACGGTCCGCACCGCTTCGTCCCGCCCGGGCAGAGGCCTGAGCAGCACCGTGCCCGCCACCAGACCTGTGTCGCGTACCTCGATCGCCCAGGTGCCGTACCGGCCGTGGTCGGCGGCGTGCCGCTCCCGCCAGATCCGCAGCCGGTCGACGGCCTGCGCCGGGTCGGTCATCGGAAGTCCGGGAACCGCGCCCAGCCAGCGGGTGATCTCCAAACGGCGGTAGATGTCGTAGATCCTCGCCAGATCGGCCGGGTCGTCGGTCCAGTCGCGCAGGATCAGGCGTTCGGTCGTGAGAACAGTCATGACCGGCCAGCTTAAGGAGTGACGGGCGCGGCGAGGGGGAAAGAGATCACGATGGGCAGCGGATGGCAGCGGGCGAAGCGGATCACCAGTGCCGCGTTCCGTCCGGTGCGAGGACGGGACCTGTCGCTGCACGCCGCCGCGATCACCTTCTACGGGGCGATCGCGATCGTGCCGGTGGCGCTGCTAGCCATCTGGCTCACCTCGCTGGTCGCGGGAGCCGATCGGGTACGCCGACTCACCTCGTACGCCGTGGAGGCGCTGCCCACCGCGATCGGCGCGCCCCGGGCGGTGGACGCCCTCGTCAACGCCGGGGTGGAGTTGACCCCACTGCTGGCACTTGCCTCGCTGCTGCCCGCGTCGCTGTACGGCGAGGGCCTGCGCCGGGCGTTCGTGTCGGTGGCGGCGCCCCGCACCGACGAGCACCTGGTGGGGTGGCGGGGCCGGCTTCTGCTGCTGCCGCTGCTCGCGCCGGCGCCCGCGCTGCTGCTGTCGATCCTGCTGGCCCTGCCGCTCACCACCCGGCTGGTCCGTCAGGGCGGCTGGGTAGGCGCGCTGGGCGTGGTGCTGTCGTTCCTGGCGGTGTGGTTGGTGCTCACGCCGGTGCTGGTGTGGGTGTTCCGGGTGGTCGGACCGGCGTCACCGGACTGGCTCTCCACGCTCGCAGTCGGGTCGTTCACGGCGGCGAACCTCTCCGGCTTCCTGCACGGCTTCGTGCTCTTCGCCTCCCTCCCCCTGGACCTGGGGGTGCCGTTCGGCGGCTTCGACGAGATCGGCGGGGGCGTCGCCGTGCTCCTGTGGCTCTACCTGTTCCACGTGATCGTCCTGGCCGGCTACTCCGCCACCCTCGCCCTCTCCCGCTGGCGCGCCCAGCGCGCCCCGGCCACGCCCTGATCAGGAGGCGGTCGCTGGGGAACGGTCAGCGGCGGATCGGCGGGCGAAGGGCTGACCTGGGCGGCCGCGCGGACTAGGCTGCCGCGGCATGAGCAGCGAGATTCCGGCCCGCGCCGACGTCGTGATCGTCGGTGCCGGGCACAACGGCCTGGTCTCCGCAGTCCTGCTGGCCCGCGCCGGCCTGGACGTCCTCGTGCTGGAGGCGGCCGACGTCCTCGGCGGCGCGACCCGCACCGAGAACCCGTTCCCGAAGGTGCCGGGGCTGCGCCACTCCACCGGCTCGTACCTGCTCGGGCTGATGCCCCCGGAACTGCTCGACACCCTCGACGTCCGCATCCCGGTGCTGCGCCGCGACCCGCACTACTTCCTGCCCACGCCGGGCGGACTCGGCTCGCCGTACCTGCTCTTCGGCAGCGACACCGCCGCCACGCGGGCGCAGCTCGCCGAGTTCTTCTCCCCCGCCGACGTGGCCGCCGACGACGCCATGCAGGCCGAGCTGGCCGCGCTGCGCGAGGACCTGGCCCCGGCCTGGCTGGCCGAGCCGTCGACCGTCCAGGAGACCGCCGAGCGGTACGTCCGCCCGGCGCTACGGCAGGTCTTCGTCGACCTCGTCCAGGGTTCGGTGGCCGACTACCTGGCCCGGTTCGAGTTCCAGTCCGAACTGCTGGTCAGCATGTACGCGGTCACCGACGGCCTGTCCGGGCTCAACGCGGGCCCGGACGACCCCGGCACCGGGCACAACTTCCTCGTGCACAACATGTGCCGGCTGCCCGGCTCGGGCGGCACCTGGATGATCGCCGAGGGCGGGATGGGCACCGTGTCGCGCACGTTCGCCGAGGCCGCGCGTGCCGCCGGGGCGACAATCCTGACCGGTACGCCGGTGAGCGCCGTGACCCTCGACGGCGGCGCGGCCAGCGGAGTCGTGCTGGCCGACGGCCGGCAGGTCACCGCCCGGGTGGTTCTCGGCGCGTGTGACCCGTACCGGCTGATGGACCTGTTGCCCGACGGCGCGCTGCCGACGGCTCTCGGCGAGCGGATGGCGGCGGTCCGCCGCCCCGGCACCACCCTCAAGCTCAACCTGGCGCTCAGCGGGCTGCCGCGGTTCTCCTGCCTGCCGGCCGGCACGCCGAGCCCGTTCGGGTCGACCATCCACCTGCTGCCCGGTTCCGCGTCGCTGGTCGGCGGGGACGCCACCTCACCGATGACCGCGCTGCGCGGCATGTGGGCGGACGTGCAGGCCGGGCGGCTGCCGGCAGAGCCGACAATCGAGTGGTACCTGCACACCACAGTCGACCCGTCGCTCTCCGACGCCGCCGGGCACCACTCGTCGGCGCTGTTCGTCCAGTCCGTCCCCTACGAGCTGGCCGGCACCACCTGGGACGCCGAGCTGCCCGGCTACGTCGACCGGCTCATCGAGATCGTCGAGCGGTACGCCCCCGGCACCGCCGACCTGATCGCCGACGCGGTGCCGCTGCCCCCACCGGGCATCGAGGCGCACTTCGGGATCACCGGCGGGCACATCCACCACATCGACAACACCGTGTCGTTCACCGACCGGATGCCCTACGCCACAGGCATCGACGGCGTGTACGCGGGCAGCGCCGGCTGCCACCCCGCCGGCAGCGTCATCGGCGCAGCCGGCCACAACGCCGCCCGCAAGATCCTGGCCGACCTGACCTGACCGCCCCCACCTCGGGCGGGCTCGGGCGGGGTCAGCTCAGGGCTTCGCCTGCCGGGGCCGGGGTCTCGGCGTCCACCCGGTGGGCCCGCACCTTGTGGCCGACGCTGGTGAGGCAGCGGCCGCTCGGCAGGTCGAAACGCCAGCCGTGCAGCTGGCAGGTGAGCTGGTCACCCTCGACGATGCCGAAACGGGTCAGGTCGGCCTTCAGGTGCGGGCAGCGCCGCTGCACCACCCAGTCGCCAAGGGTGATGTCCTCGGCGTCGGTGGTGCGCTCGTGCTCGTCGTACCAGCCCTCGGCGTACTGGAGCCGCTCCTCGGAGAGGCACTTGAAGAACGCGTAGACGAACTCGTTGTACTGGCCGATCCGGGCCGCCGAGAACCGGCAGGACAGGAAGAGCGAGTTGACCCAGTCCACCTCGTCGATGAAGAGCAGGTGCTCGATCAACGCCCGCTCGGTCCGGAACCGGTAGCGGACCTTCTCGTCCGCGTACGGCCGGACCTCCTTGCCCGGGAAGTCCACCACGATTGACTCAATGGTCTCGCCGCCCGAGTCGTCGGTGCCGACCAGGTCGAAGCGGACCGGGCCGCCGACTCCCTTGGCCAGGTAGATCGACTCGTCGAGCAGCGGCTCGATGCGGCGCTTCATCTCACCGAGCACGTCCACCTCGGGGTGTCGCCAGGACGCCTTCTCCGCCTCGATGATCGGGCGCTTGCGCTCCCGCATGTCCTCCAGGTGGGCGACCTTGTTCGCGAAGAACTCCTCGACCGGTACCGGGTGGGTGGTGCTCGCGCCCTCGGTGGTGACCTCCGCGACGCTGCCCGGCAGCAGCACGATCCCGTTGGTGCCGCCGACCTTCGCGTACTCCGACAGGAAGACCGACTGGTCGGGGAAGATGTTGCCCTCGTCGCCGTGGATGTCGTTGAACTGCCACAGCTCGTCGTCGAGGAAGCACGGCGGGCCGGCGATCGGGAAGACGTGGTCGGCCTTCAGGTCGTCGATGTAGCGCCACGTCCGGTCGAACTGCCTGTCGCGCTTCTGCTTGCCGAACGCCGTCTTCGCGGCCTGCGGCAGCTCGTAGACCATCGGATACCAGATCGCGCCGGAGAACTGGAGCAGGTGCGCGTGCACGTGCCCCAGCTCGGCGAACACGCTCAGGTCGGTGGGGCGGGCGTCGTTCTGGTTGAGCAGCCGCACACCGTCGTACTCGACCCAGAGCGACGAGTCGCCGATCGGGCCGTCGGTCGGGCTGGTCAACGCCTGGATCATGACCTTCAGGCCGCCGGGCAGCTCCACCACCTGCTCGTTGGGCGCCTTGAGGAACTTCGTGAAGCCCAGCGCCCGGAACTCGTCCTCCATCTCCGAGGTCGGGAACTCGGGCAGCAGGACCGTGGCGTCCTTCGAGACGAAGTCCCGCAGGTGCTTCGCGTCGAAGTGGTCCCGGTGCAGGTGGGAGACGTACAGGTAGTCGACCTGCCCCAGGGTCTCCCAGTCGAGCAGGGAGTTGTCGGGGAAGGGAAACCACGAGGCGAAGTACGCCGGGTTGACCCACGGGTCGCACAGGATGCTGCCCGCGGCCGTGTCGATCCGCATACTGGCGTGCCCGGTTCCGGTCACTCGCACCGCACAGTCCCCCTCAAACAGACAATCAGGTGTACGCCAAACGCTACCGGAGGGAGTCTGACCGCCGCCCCGCGACGCCGGTAGTGTCGTTCCGCCCGCCCTCAAGGGTCGGAAGGCCCGCCCCGCCGCCGGTCAGTTCGCGGCCGGAGACGTCCAGCTGCGACGGGACGGGTCGGCCCCACGCCAGGCGTCCATCAGGCGGGGGATCTCGTCGGTCGGGGCCGCCACGTTCACCTGCTGCGCGCCACCGACCTGGTGGTCCGCGTCCTGCGACACGTTCCCCTCGCTGCAGCAGGAGCAGATGAACCGCACTCCGCTGGCCGGCTCCGCCGCGTACCCGTGCTTGTCGAACAGCGCCGCCAGGGCTCGGACGTCCTCCGGCGTCGCGGCCGTGACGTGGACGGTGGCTGTCGGCAGCGCGGACGCCCGGAACAGCAGCAGCTCGTCGAAGACGGAGTACGTCCGCCCGTCCACCACACGCTCCCCGTTCGGCGCGCCGTCGTGCACAACGACCTCACCGAACCGACGGCCCGACTCAGGTGTCGGCACGTTCAGCACCCGGGCTCGGGTGGGGCAGAGCCGCTGCGCCCAGACCACCTCGTTGGTGCCGGCCGGACCGAGTCGGATCGGAGTGACTCCGAAGTCCGCGACGATCTCGCCGTCGCCGTCCGGCACGGTCAGTCCGAAGCCTCGCCAGGCGTACCGGGCGGTCGCCCAGTCCTCCATGATCGTCGCCGCGATGCCGAGGTTCCAGAAGGCCGGATCCTGCGCGTCACGGTCCGCTCGGGCGGCCGCCTCGCGGCCCAGCTCATACGCCTTCGCCCAGTTACGCAGGAACTTGTACGCCAGCGCCGCGTCGTACCACCAGACCCCTGCCCTCGGGTGGTCGGGGTGTCGCCGCGCCAACCGCTCCAGAAGTTCGCCCGCCTGCGGCCAGTCCTCGGACTCCCACGCCTCGTAGGCCGCCTTCAGCAGCTCCCGATCCTCCTCGCGGGTCACGTCGTCCCCTCCATCTGGTCGGACCCTGCGCCGGGCCCGGCACGAGGCGTGCCAGACTAACCAAAGATCCGATCGCGAGGGAAGGACCGACAGTGGCAGGAAGCGAGCCGGTAACGTCGCCAGACCAGCACAAGCCTGGGCACCGGAAGGCCGGGCGCATCGGCGCGGTGCTGTCCGCGCTGGCGCTGCTGGCGATGATCTGCGGCAACCACGAGGGCAGGGTCGAGGACATCTGGCTGGTCGGCCTGGCCGCGCTGCTGCTGATCATCGTGATCGGCGACGCCGTGCTGCGGCGCAACGGTCTGCGTTCCTGACCCGCCGGACGACCCAACCGGCGTACGACGAGGGCCCGCCCCCACCCGGGGGACGGGCCCTCGTCGCGTACGCGTCGGGCTCAGCGCCCGAACAGGATGTCCTGTACGTCCTTGAGCGCGGCGTCGACCTCGGCCTCGAAGTAGCCGCCAGGCACCAGGCCGAACCGGAGCGTGTCCAGGTCCTTCGGGTCGACAGGCATCGGGTTGCGGCGCTGCATGCCGCCGAGCAGGGTCTC
Source organism: Micromonospora sp. NPDC000663 (assembly GCF_042898105.1). NCBI lineage: Bacteria > Bacillati > Actinomycetota > Actinomycetes > Micromonosporales > Micromonosporaceae > Micromonospora > Micromonospora sp. NPDC000663. Next base: position 933,115 of record NZ_JBIAYR010000001.1, on the reverse strand, counting down.
GAAGAACCGGTCCACCTGGTCCGGGTCGTACCCGCTGCCGAACCGGCGCACCTGGAAGCTGCGCCGGATCTGGTCGACCCGGTACAGGTCGCTGCCGGGCGGCCCGGCCATCGGCGGGCCACCCACCGGCGGACCGGCCATCGGGGGGCCGGCGACGGCGGGCGGGCCGGCCATCGGCGGACCACCGACGCCGGGCTGCGGCATCGGCGGCGGGCCGGCCGGACCACGCCGCATGTCACGCAGGTCCCGTTCCGGCATCCGGATCTCGGCGGTCATGTCGGCGCGACCGTGCCGGCCGGCCTCGAAACCGTCGAAGCGCGGCTCCTCCGGCGGGTAGCCGCCGGACGAACGCGGGTCGTCGGGCGGGCCGTAGCCGCCAGGCATCCGCTGGTCGTCCGGAGGGCCGTAGCCGCCGGGCATCCGCTGGTCGTCGGGCGGGCCGTAACCGCCGGGGCCGGCGGGCAGGCCACGCGGGGGCACACCGTGCCCACCCATCGGGCCGCCGGGGCCCATCGGGCCGGGGCCGGCCGGGCCGCGCGGCGCGTCGTAGCCGCCACGCGGGGCGTCGTAACCACCGGCGAAGGCGCCCGTGGGCTCGTCGTAGCGGCCGTACCTGTCGGGCGGGCCGGGCTGCGCCGGCATCGGCCGGGGCGGCATCGGCTGCGGAACCATGCCCCCACGGTCGTCGCGCATCGGCGGACCCATCCGGTCCGGAGGGCCCATCCGGGGGTCACCGCCGCGCCCGGCGCCGGTGCGCTCCTCCAACTCGGCCAGCTGCCGCTCGACGCGGTCCAGGTGCAGGTCGACCTGCCACTCGTCGTAACCGTTGAACCTGACCCGGAAGACGACGTCGTGGACCTCCTGGGAGGCCACCGGCGCCCCGACCTGCCGGCCGTCGAGCGTCGCCTCGACCCGGTCGAGGAAGGCATCCACCTCGTCGACCTTGTATCCCCGGCGGAGCGCCTTGCGCCGGAAACGCTGACCCTGACTCGCCACTATGTCTCCTGGTCTCGTTCGCCACGCCCGGTCACGCCGGTGCATCTCCGGCGCGGTCGGTGTTGGTGTCGGTGTCCTCGGCGGCGGCGAGTTGGCCACACGCGCCGTCGATCTCACGACCCCGGGTGTCCCGTACGGTGGTGGACACCCCGGCGTCGCGCAAACGCCGGACGAACTCCCGCTCCACCGGCTTCGGGCTCGCGTCCCAGCGGCTGCCCGGCGTCGGATTGAGCGGGATGAGGTTCACGTGCGCCAACTTGCCGGCCAGCAGCCGCCCGAGCAGATCAGCTCGCCACGGCTGGTCGTTCACGTCCTTGATCATCGCGTACTCGATCGACACGCGACGGCCCGTCCGGGCTGCGTAGTCCCACGCTGCGTCCAGCACCTCGGCTACCTTCCAGCGCTGGTTCACCGGCACGAGTTCGTCGCGCAGATCATCATCGGGGGCGTGCAACGACAACGCAAGGGTCACAGAGAGGTCTTCGCTGGCCAGTCGGCGGATGGCCGGAACCAGGCCCACCGTGGAAACGGTGATGTGCCGCTGGGACAGGCCGAGGCCCTCCGGAGCGGGGCTGACCAGGCGACGGATCGCCGCGATCACCCGGTTGTAGTTGGCAAGCGGCTCGCCCATGCCCATGAAGACGACGTGCGACAGCCGGGGCGGTGAGCCGGCGACCGCGCCGGACGCCGCCACCCCGGCCAGGTAGACCGCCTGGTCGACGATCTCGGCGGTGGACAGGTTGCGGGTCAGCCCGGCCTGGCCGGTCGCGCAGAACGGGCAGGCCATGCCGCAGCCCGCCTGGCTGGAGATGCAGACGGTCACCCGGTCCGGGTAACCCATCAGCACGCTCTCCACGAGCGCGCCGTCGTGCAACTTCCACAGCGCCTTGCGGGTGGCGCCGTCGTCGCAGGCCAACTCCCGGACCGGGGTGAGCAGCTTCGGCAGCAGTTGGTCGGCCAGCCGCTCCCGGGTCGCCGCGGGCAGGTCGGTCATCGCCTGCGGGTCGCGGACGAGCCGCCCGAAGTAGTGGTTGGAGACCTGCTTGGCGCGGAACGCCGGCTCACCCAACTCGGCGACCAACGCCTGGCGGCCCGCCAGGTCCAGGTCAGCGAGGTGCTGAGGGGGCATGGAGGCCCGGCGCGCGGCAGGGGCGTCCGAGATGGCGGGGATCAGGGGCAGGCTCGTCATGGCTGGTCCAGTGTGTCACGCCTCGGGCGGCACACACCCGTCCGGAGGTGCCGAACCGGTCCCGACCGCCGGATCGGGAAGACCGGGGCGCGGTGATCCATGCCTCACCCCACCACCGGCACGAAGATCGCCAACAACAGGTAGGCGGTCGGCACCGCGAACAGGATCGAGTCCAGGCGGTCCATCAGCCCGCCGTGCCCGGGCAGCAGGTTGCTCATGTCCTTGACCCCGAGGTCCCGCTTGATCATCGACTCGGCGAGGTCACCGAGGACCGCCGCGCACGAGACGGCCACCCCGAACACCGCGCCCCACCAGGGCGCCACGTCCAACATGAGCCACAGCAGCAGCGCGCTGCCCAGCGCCGCCGCGCTCACCGAACCGGCGAAGCCCTCCCAGGACTTCTTCGGACTGATCGACGGGGCCATCGGGTGCTTGCCGAACGAGACGCCCGCCGCGTACCCGCCGGTGTCGGAGAGGACCACCGCGACAAGTGTGGCCAGAATGCGCAGCGGGCCGTCGTCGGGGGCCGCCGCCAGCAGCGCCGCGAACCCCCCCAGGAACGGCACGTAGACCGCGATCAGGGTGGCCGCCGTCAGATCCCGCTGGAAGCCCGCCGGGCCGTCGCCCAACCGCCAGATCATGGTGCCCAGCACGGTGACCAGCAGCCCCAGACTGAGCGCGTCCGGGCCGGCGAACCAGGCCAGACCCACAGTCAGCACGCCACCGGCGATCAACGGCACCAACGGCGGGTGCGCCCCGCTGCGGCGGACCGCGCGGGCCATCTCCCACATGCCGATGGCCACCGCACCGGCGAGCACCGGCAGGAACGCCAACGGGTAGATGACGAGCGGCACCACGATCAGCGCGCCGAGGCCCAGCCCCACACCGATCGCCGCGGGCAGGTTGCGGCCCGCCCGCCCGGTGCCCAGCTGCTGGGTGGCCGGCCGGTCGACGCTGGCCCGACGTCGGCCCTTCGGCCGCCGGCCGGCCGGCGGCACGGGATCGGGCTCGGTCACCGGATCCAGGTCCGGACCGAGCTCGGCCCCGATGGGGGCGATCTGGGCGGTCGGATAGTCGGTGTCGTCGTCGAGGCGGCCCGGCCCGCCGAAGGGCTCCGGGCCGTCGTACCGGCCGGGCTCGTCGTACCGGCCGGGCTCGTCGTACCGCTGCGGGCCGTCGTGACGGGTCAAAGCGTCGCGGTCCGCCGGCACCGGCTCGGCGTACGGGCGGGTGCGTGGCTCCGCGTACAGCTCAGGGCCGGGCGGGCGGCGACTCCACTGGCCCGCCTCGATCTCGGGCTCCGGCCAGGGCAGCGCCACCGGACGCTCCGGCCGGTCCCAGCCGCGCGGCTCTCCCACGTAGGGGTCGGGGTGGGACATCACGCACCGCGACGTGGCTCGAGAACGACCACATGACGCAAGACCACAACCATCCCCTACACGCGCGATGTTCCTCCGATTGACCGCCCCGACGGTCGGTCGATTCCCGGTGTTCACCGCCCGGTGGTCGGGAATCCTGCCGAGCCTACTGCACCCGCCGTCCGGGCGAGGCGGACGAGGGCGGCCCTCTGAGCACTCCCCCGGCGTGTGCCGGACGCGCGCGAGGCCCGCCCCGGGAGCCAGGTCGGGCCTCGTCGCAGCGTACGGATGCCGGGGTCACACCTCGAGAAGCTCGGTCTCCTTGTGCTTGACGAGGTCGTCGATGCTGGCGACGTACCGCTGGGTCAGGTCGTCCAGCTCCTTCTCGGCACGACGACCGTCGTCCTCGCCGGCCTCGCCGTCCTTGACGATCCGGTCCAGCTCCTCCTTGCCACGGCGGCGGACGTTGCGGATCGCCACCTTGGCCTCCTCGCCCTTGTGCCGAGCCACCTTGATCATGTCGCGGCGGCGTTCCTCGGTCATCTGCGGGAGCAGGATGCGCAGCTGGTTGCCCTCGTTGTTCGGGTTCACCCCGAGGTCCGAGTCGCGGATCGCCTTCTCCATCGCGTTGATCTGCGAGTTGTCGTACGGCTTGATGATGGCCATCCGCGGCTCGGGGATCGCGACGGACGCCATCTGGGTAAGCGGCGTGGGCGTGCCGTAGTAGTCGATAATGATCTTGGAGAACATGGCGGGGTTGGCGCGGCCGGTGCGGATGGCGCCGAACTCCTCCTTGGCGTGCTCGACCGCACGCTCCATCTTCTCCTCGGCCTCGAGGAGGGTGTCGTCGATCACCGGTCTCCTCGCCTCCTTCTGTGCTCGTCGTGGGCTCTGCTGAAAGTCGTCAGGCGGTGATCAGGGTGCCGATCTTGTCGCCACCCACCGCGCGGATGATGGTGTCGTCACCCTGCGCGCCGAAGACCAGCATCGGCAGGCCGTTCTCCATACAGAGGCTGAACGCCGCCGCGTCGGCCACCCGCAGGTTACGGCGCAGCACCTCGGAGAAGGTGATCGAATCGAGCTTGCTGGCGGTGGGGTCGATCCGCGGGTCGGCGGTGTAGACGCCGTCCACGCCGTTCTTGCTCATCAGCACCACGTCGGCCCGGATCTCCAGCGCCCGCTGGGCGGCCACCGTGTCGGTGGAGAAGTACGGCATGCCCGCGCCGGCGCCGAAGATGACCACGCGGCCCTTCTCCAGGTGCCTGATCGCCCGCAACGGAATGTACGGTTCGGCGACCTGGGCCATCGTGATGGCGCTCTGCACCCGGGTCTCGATGCCTTCCTTCTCCAGGAAGTCCTGCAACGCGAGGCAGTTCATCACGGTGCCGAGCATGCCCATGTAGTCGGCGCGGGCCCGGTCCATCCCCCGCTTCTGCAACTCGGCGCCGCGGAAGAAGTTGCCGCCACCGACGACCACGGAGACCTGCACGCCGCGACGGACCACTGTCGCGATCTGCCGGGCGATGGCCTGGACGACGTCCGGGTCGACGCCGATCGCGCCGCCACCGAACACCTCACCGGAGAGCTTCAGCACCACCCGGCGGGCACGTCCCGGCGGCGGTGCCGTCGGATCGTCCACCGCCAGCGTCCGGTCACTCACAACCTGCGTCATCCGCCCCGCCCTTCCCCACGCGCACGCCCCGTGCGGCGCGTACCACGAACCTGCCGCTGCCGACCCTATGTGACGAGGAGGCCGCGGTGCCTGTCACGTACACCGGCGGCCTCCTCGTCGACGTCTTGCGCCACGGGCGCGCGCGGCGCCCGGCGGCGGCTCAGGCCTGGCCGACCTCGAACCGCACGAAGCGGGTGACCTCGATGCCGGCCTCGGCCAGCACCTGCTTCACCGACTTCTTGTTGTCGGCCACCGACGCCTGCTCGACGAGGACGTAGTCCTTGAAGAAGGCGTTCACCCGACCCTCGACGATCTTCGGCAGGGCCGCCTCGGGCTTGTTCTCCTCGCGGGCGGTCTGCTCGGCGATGCGCCGCTCGGACTCGACGACCTCGGCCGGAACCTCGTCCCGGGTGAGGTACTTCGGCCGCATCGCGGCGATCTGCATGGCCACACCACGGGCGTCGGCGTCGCCCGCCTCGTCGGCCTTGCCGGTGTACGACACCAGCACGCCAACGGCCGGCGGCAGGTCCTGAGCCTTGCGGTGCAGGTAGACCGCGGTGGTGCCCTCGACCTTGGCGAACCGGTTGAGGACCAGCTTCTCGCCGATCTTGGCGGACTGCTCCTGGATCAGGTCGGCGACGACCTTGCCGTCGAGCTCGCTGGCGAGCAGCTCCTCGGCGTTCGTCACACCGGAGCGCTCACCGTGCTCGACGAGCTGCTGGGCCAGCGCGATGAACGACTCGGTCTTGGCGACGAAGTCCGTCTCGCAGTTCAGCTCGAGCAGCGCCTGGCCGGAGTGGGCGACCAGGCCGTTGGCGGCCGTACGACCGGCCCGCTTGCCGACGTCCTTGGCGCCCTTGACGCGCAGGATCTCGACGGCCTTGTCGAAGTCGCCCTCGGCCTCGGTCAGCGCCTTCTTGCTGTCCATCATGCCGGCGCCGGTGAGGTCGCGGAGCTTCTTGACGTCCGCGGCGGTGATTTGGGACATGGCTCTCTCTTCGGTGTTGAGACGGCGTGTGGATGGTCAGAGGTGCCGGTTACCCGGATCCGGGCGGATCGTGCCCGGCGTACCGCCGCTGCCCGCCGTCCGCGAAAACGGACGGCGGGGCAGCGACGGCGCGGTCACTCCGCGGTGGCGGCCGCCGGCTGCTCGGTGGCGGCCTGCGCCGGCTGCTCGGTGGCGGCGGGCTGCTCGGTGGCGGTAGCGGCCGGCTGCTCGGCCGGGGCGGCCGACTCGTCGGCCTTCTTCGGCTCCAGCAGCTCGCGCTCCCACTCGGCCAGCGGCTCGTCGCTCGCGACACCCTCGGGCTTCTCGTCCCCGCCCCGGCGACGGCCGGAACGCGCGATCAGACCGTCCGCGACGGCGGCGGCGACGACCTTGGTCAGCAGCTCGGCCGAGCGGATCGCGTCGTCGTTACCCGGGATCGGGAAGTCGACCTCGTCCGGGTCGCAGTTGGTGTCCAGCACCGCGATCACCGGGATGCCCAGCTTGCGGGCCTCGTCGACGGCGATGTGCTCCTTCTTGGTGTCGACGATCCAGACCGCGGCGGGGAGCTTCTGCATGTCCCGCAGACCACCGAGGGTGCGGGTCAGCTTGATCTTCTCGCGGGAGAGCTGGAGCGTCTCCTTCTTGGTGTAACCGGCGGCGGTGCCGCTGAGGTCACCCAGGCCCTCCAGCTCCTTCATCCGCTGGAGCCGCTTGTACACGGTCTGGAAGTTGGTGAGCATGCCACCGAGCCAGCGGTGGTTGACGTACGGCTGGCCGACCCGGGTCGCCTGCTCGGCGATGGCCTCCTGGGCCTGCTTCTTGGTGCCGACGAACAGGATGCTGCCGCCCTCGGCGACGGTCCCACGCACGAACTCGTACGCCTTCTCGATGTAGTCGAGAGTCTGGCGCAGGTCGATGATGTAGATGCCGTTGCGCTCGGTCATGATGAAGCGCTTCATCTTCGGGTTCCAGCGGCGGGTCTGGTGCCCGAAGTGGACACCGCTCTCCAGCAGCTGACGCATGGTCACGACGGCCATGGTTGGGTTACTCCTCAAGATCCCTGGTTGTCACGCCCGGCCGGTGGCCGGGCGTCCTGGTGCCTGGTCGCCGGCCCATGGTGGGCCCGATCAGGATCGGGACCAGGGAGGCCGTCGCTCCACGACGATTTCGTGAAGAGGGCACGCGAGGTCGACCGCGCAAGGCGGTCGCCAGTCGACAAGTGTACGCGCCTCCCCCGCCCAGCCGCCCCGGGGTGCTGCCCGGGGTGCCGCGCGACCGCCGCTCTCCCGGCTCGTCCTTGCCTGGCCGGGCTTGATCGCGGGCCTTGCCGCCTGGCCGCGGCTTGATCGCGCTACTTCATCGAAATAGTGGCCTCCTTGTCGGTGGAGGCCACTATTTCCGTGTTGTTGGGTGGATCATCAGCCGCGCCGGGCGGCTGTGGATCACTCAGACCGGGAGGTCCGGACCGGGTCAGCCGGCGGCGAGCGCGGCGGCCACGAAGAGCACCAGGCCGGCGGTCAGGTAGGCCGCCGGCGGGCGCAGCCAGCCACGGCCGGAGTCGGAGAGCGCGAGGCCGCCGGTCCGCAGCCCGTACAGCCCGGTCGCGAGGATCGGCAGGCCGGCGACCAGGGCGATGCCCGCCACCACGTTGCCGGCGGACACCGGGTCGCCTGTCACGCCGGCCAGCAGCACCCGCAGCGCCGGCACCTCGAAGATCAACACCAGCAGGGCGAAGAGCACCGCCAGCGCCGGCCGGCGGGTCCGGTACACGCCGTCGGCGACCGGGGGGTACGCCGGCGACTCGACCACGGGCGGGTCGACACGGGGACCGATACCGGGCATCGGGCCGGTCGGCATCTCCAGCGGGTGCGGCGTCTCGCCGGCGCCCCGGGTCGGTTCGATGATCGGGTACCCGCCGAGCGGGGCGGGCCGGGTCTGGTCGGCGAGCACTGCGGCGGGTGGGGTGTCCGCGACGACCTCCGGCGCTGCGGTGGTCAGCGGGGTCGGGGCCTGCTCCCGGGCCGCCCGTCGACCGGGCAGCTCACCCGAGGTCTCCGAGGGATCCCGATCCGCCCTGCGCGAGCGGGTTGCCCGGTAACCCTCCCCCTCCGGCCGCGCGTCACCAAGCGGGTCGACCGCGCCGAACCGTCCCGAGTCGGACTCGCCCGTACCGAAGCGGGGCGGCGGGGCGTCGACAGCACCGAAGCGCCCGGAATCCGACTCCGGCGTACCGAAACGACCCGCGTCCACCGCGCCGAAGCGGCCCGAGTCGGGCTCCCGGCGGCGACCGGCGCCGGTGTCCTCGTCGTACCGGCTGCCGTCCGCGCCACGCTGCTCGGGAACCTCGCTGTCCCCGTATCGCGGTTCACCCGCCGCACGCCACTCCGCCTCGCCGTAGCCGCGACCCCGTTCGTCGGGATACCAGCGCGACTCCTGATCTTCGGGAAAGCTCCGTCGTCCGTCCACGTCCGGCACCGTATGCGACCAGCCACGGCCGCGTCATTTCGGCCCGCCCCGCCCCGCCACCAGCGGCGAGGGTCGGCCCCTCGATCCGCGGCATAGCACGGCGCGGGCTTGATCGTCCGGTCGTCCACAGGTCGCCCCTTGTCCACAGGTGCAGGGACCACGGGTCGCGGCGCCCCCCGCCCGGCGGGCAGCGTGCCGGGCATGACGAAGCGGAACCAGGCCGTCGGGGCGTACGGCGAACGGTGCGCCACCCGGCACCTCACCGAGGCGGGACTGCGCCCGGTCGCCCGGAACTGGCGCTGCTCGGCCGGGGAGATCGACATCATCGCCTGGGACGGGCCGGTGCTCGCCTTCTGTGAGGTGAAGACCCGCCGGGGCGACGACTTCGGCACACCGGCCGAGGCCGTCGTACCGGCCAAGGCACGTCGGTTGCGCGGTCTCGCCGCGCGGTGGCTCGCCGAGACCGGCACGAGCGCCGACGAGGTGCGGTTCGACGTGCTCTCGGTACGGCTGCCCGACAGCGGTCCGGCCCAGGTCGACCACCTCAAGGGCGCGTTCTGAGATGCGCACCGACCGGGTCGGTGACGCGCCATGAGCTACGCGAAGGTGCTGTGCGTGGGGCTGGTCGGGGTCACCGGACACCTGGTCGAGGTCGAGGCCGACCTGGCCGCCGGGCTACCGGCCGTGGTGATCTCCGGGCTACCGGACACCGCCCTGCACGAGGCGCGGGACCGGGTCCGCGCCGCCGTGGTCAACTCCGGCCAGCGCTGGCCGAACCGCCGGATCACCCTCAACCTGCTGCCCGCCACACTGCCGAAGTTCGGTTCGGCCTTCGACCTGGCGATCGCCGCCGCGCTCCTGGGCGGCTCTGGTGAGCTGCCGCTGCTCCCGCTGGAGGGGGTGGTCATCCTCGGCGAACTGGGACTGGACGGGACGGTTCGGCCGGTGCGGGGCGTACTCCCGATGGTCGCCGCCGCGGCCCGCGCCGGCGTCGGGCGGGTGATCGTGCCGACCGGCAACGCCGCCGAGGCGGCGGTCATCCCCGGGGTACGCGTGCGCGCGGTCGACACCCTGCACCGACTTGTCGCCTTCGTCCGCGACGGCACTCCCCTGATCGAACCACCGGAGACGACTCCGACACCCGACGCCGGCGGCCCGGATCTCGCCGAGGTCGCCGGGCAGCAGTTGGGGCGGCGCGCGTTGGAGGTCGCCGCCGCCGGCGGGCACCACGTGGCGCTGCTCGGCCCGCCCGGGGCGGGCAAGACGATGCTGGCCGAGCGGCTGCCGTCGATCCTGCCTGAGCTGGACGACGACGCGGCGCTGGAGGTGACGGCGCTGCACTCGGTGGCCGGGCTGCTGCCGCCGGGCGGCCACCTGCTGCGCCGTCCGCCGTTCCAGGCGCCGCACCACACGGCGAGTGTTCCGTCGCTCGTCGGAGGTGGCTCGGGGCTGGCCCGGCCCGGGGCGGTGTCGCTGGCCCATCGCGGGGTGCTCTTCCTCGACGAGGCCCCCGAGTTCAGCAAGGCCGCGCTGGAGGCGCTGCGCCAGCCACTGGAGAACGGCCGGATCCAGCTGAGCCGCAGCGGCGGTGGCACCGAATACCCGGCCCGGACCCAGCTGGTGCTGGCGGCCAATCCGTGTCCGTGCGCGAAGCCGTCCGGCGACGCGCACTGCGAGTGCACGCCACTGGTACGCCGCCGCTACCTCGGCCGGCTCTCCGGCCCGCTGCTCGACCGGATCGACGTGCAGGTGCGGCTGATGCCGGTCCGGGCGGCGGAGCTGATGGCGTCCGGCGCAGACGCCGAGTCGTCGGCCACGGTGGCCGCGCGGGTGGCGGCGGCCCGCCGGGCGGCGGCCACCCGTTGGGCCGGTCTGGGCCGGAGGCTCAACGCCGAGGTGGACGGCCCGCACCTGCGCCGGCCGCCGTGGCGACTGCCCGCCCGGGTCACCGCCGAGTTGCGTGGCCGGCTCGACTCCGGCTCGCTGTCGGCGCGCGGCTTCGACCGGGTGATCCGGATGGCGTGGACGATCGCGGATCTGGACGGTCGGGACCGGCCGGATCTGGACGACGTCCGTGAGGCGACCCAACTACGGACGGGAGAGGCGACGTGAGCGCCGACGAGGAGAGCCGGCTGGCCCGGGTGGCGCTGACCTGGCTGGCCGAGCCGGGCACCAGGGTGGTGCACCGGCTGGTCGAGCGGTTCGGGCCGGTGGCGACACTGGATCTGCTGCTCGACGGCGGCAGCCCGGACGGCTGGCTGCACGCCACCGTGGCGGCTCGGTCGGCCACCGGCGACGCCCGGGCGGTCGCCGCTGAGGCGCTGGAGCGGGCGCAACGGCTCGGGGCGCGGCTGGTCACCCCCGACGACGAGGAGTGGCCGACCCGGGTCGGTGGGCTCGCCGAGCTGCGACTCCCCGACGTGACCCGCCGGGTGGACGGCGAGACCGCGCCGCCGCTCTGCTTCTGGGTACGCGGGGGCTGGCCGCTCGGCGAGGCGCTGGAGCGTTCGGTGGCGGTGGTCGGCGCGCGGGCCGCCACCGGCTACGGCCAGCACGTCGCCACCGAGATGGGGTACGGGTTGGCCGAGCGGGACTGGACAGTGGTGTCCGGCGGCGCCTTCGGCATCGACGCGGCCGCCCACCGGGGTGCCCTGAACGCCGGCGGGTTGACCGTCGCGGTGCTGGCCTGCGGCGTGGACCGGCCGTACCCGATGGGCAACACAGCGCTCTTCGACCGGATCGCCGACACCGGCCTGCTGGTCAGCGAGTGGCCACCGGGTGCCGAGCCGCTACGGCCCCGGTTCCTGATCCGCAACCGGGTGATCGCCGGGGGCACGCTGGGCACAGTCGTGGTGGAGGCGTCGGCGCGCAGCGGCGCGACGCAGACCGCGCGGCGGGCCATCCACACCGGCCGGGTGGCCATGGTGGTGCCCGGACCGGTGACCTCGGCCATGTCGGTCGGCGCACACGAACTGCTCCGCGACCAGCCCAAGGCACGACTGGTCACCGGTGTGGCACACGTGCTGGAGGAGGTGGGCCGTATCGGCGCGGACCTGGCTCCGCCGGCCCGAGGCCCTCAGCGTCCGACCGACGCGCTTGACGACGACACCCGGTCGCTGCTGGAGGCGCTCCCCCGCCGGGGCGCGATGGGCGTGGACAGGCTCGCCGGTCGCGCCGGCGTCGACGTGCGGACCGCGCTGCGCAAGCTGTCGCTCCTGGAGCAGCTGTCCATGGTGGTCCGACGCGAGGACGGCTACGCCCTCGCCCCGCCCGCCACGGCCAAGGCCAAGCAGGGCACCTGAGCGGGGCGACGGGTGCGCGGACGGACCGGTACGGTCCACGGTCATGGGTGCGATCAGGCCGTGGCACATCGCCACGCTGTGCTGTCTCGTCACGTCCGCCGTTCTCATCGGCGGTGTGGTCCTGTTCCTCGTCAGGCGGTCGAACCGCCGTTAGGCAGAGCTGACATCGGCGTGCCGGCGGTGCGGGACACCCGGCCGTACGCTGGTGCCGTGCCAGCTGTCAGTGGGGGTGCCCGTGCCGTGCGGCGGGCATCCACGCGGCCACGATCGGCGCGTCGGCGATGAGCCGGTCCGCCCGGGGCACCCGGGCCACCCACCAGGAGCTCCCGCCGGCGCTGCGCGATGCGGTGGACGACTTCGCCGACCACCTCTCCCGGGTCCGTAACCGGTCGGCGCACACCGTCCGCGCGTACGTCACCGATGTCGTTTCGCTGCTCGACCACGCCGTCCGGATGGGCTGCGTCGAGCTGGGCGAGCTGGACCTGTCGGTGCTGCGCAGCTGGCTGGCCCGGCAGCGGACCACGGGCGCCGCCCGTACGTCGCTGGCCCGGCGGGCCGCGTCGGCGCGGGCGTTCAGCGCCTGGGCGCACCGCGCCGGCCTGCTCCCCGCCGATGTGGGTGCGGCGCTGGCCAGCCCGCGTGCGCACCGGGAGCTGCCCAGCGTCCTGCGCGCCGACCAGGCCGCCGCCCTCGTCGAGGCACCCTCCCGGCGGCCGACGACCACCAACGACACGACCACCACCGACATGGTCAGCGACGACACGACCACCGCGGCGGTGACCGCAGGCGGGATGGACGCCGAGCGCGCCTCAGTGACGGAGGCGACCGCCGACGGCGCTGGCGCGAAGACCGCTGACACGGCGGGCGGGCCGGCGGCCGAGGCGGTGCTGCTGCGCGATCGGCTGCTGTTGGAGCTGCTCTACGCCACAGGGGTACGGGTAAGCGAGGCCTGCGGGCTGGACATCGGGGACGTCGATCACGGCCGGCGGGTCGTCCGGGTGTTCGGCAAAGGCGGGCGGGAACGCTCGGTGCCGTACGGGGTGCCGGCGCAGCGGGCCCTGGACGAGTGGCTGCTCCGCGGCCGGCCGGTGCTGGTCGGCGCCCACTCGGGCAGTGCTCTGCTGCTCGGCGCCCGGGGTGGTCGGCTCAACCCGACGACCGCGCGCACGGTCGTCGGTGGGTACGCCGAGGCCGCGGGTCTACCGCGGACGAGCCCGCACGGGCTGCGCCACTCCGCGGCCACCCATCTGCTGGAGGGCGGCGCGGACCTGCGCGCCGTGCAGGAGCTGCTCGGCCACTCGTCGCTGGCCAGCACGCAGATCTACACGCACGTCTCGGTGGAACGGCTGCGTGCCGCCTACCGCCAGGCGCACCCGCGCGCCTGATCAACGGTCCGGAGGGCGGAACGCCAGGCGGTTACGATCATCTCGTGAGCGTCCCGCAGCCTCCCGAGCCGATCCCGGGCGCCCGCCTGCTCTTCTCCCTGGACCCGGCGGTCAGCTATCTCAACCACGGCGCGTTCGGTGCGGCGCCGATCGCCGTGCAGCGGGCCCAGCAGCGGCTGCGCGACGAGATGGAGGCCAACCCGCTGCGCTTCTTCACCCAGGGGCTCGTCGACCGGATCGCGCACACCCGCCGGCACCTCGCCGGGTTCCTGGGCGCCGACCCTGAGGGCAGTGCCCTGGTCGGCAACACCACCACGGGCGTCGCCGTGGTGCTCCAGTCGATGGGCCTGAAACCGGGCGACGAGGTGCTCACCACCGACCACGGGTACGGGGCTGTGACCCTGGCCATCCAGCGGGAGTGCCGGCGGTCGGGGGCTGTCAACCGGGTCCTGCCGATCCCCCTGGCCGACACCGACGAGCAGATCGTCCAGGCCATCCGGACCGGCCTGCGCCCGGGACGGACACGGCTGCTCGTCATCGACCAGCTGACCTCGGTCACCGCCCGTCTCTTCCCGACCACCGCCATCGTCGCCGTGGCCCACGAACACGGTGTGCCGGTCCTGGTGGACGCCGCGCACGCCCCGGGCATGCTCGCCACGACGGTGAGCAGCATCGGCGCCGACTTCTGGGCGGGCAACCTGCACAAATGGGGGTTCGCCCCACGCGGGACGGCGCTGCTGGCGGTGGCGCCGGGGTGGCGGGACCGGATCGAGCCGTTGGTGGTCTCCTGGGAGCAGGACGCCGGTTACCCGGCCCGGGTCGAATGGCAGGGCACCCTGGACTACACGTCCTGGTTGGCCGCCCCTACCGGCCTGTTCACGCTGCGCAGTCTCGGCGTCGACCGGGTACGGGCGCACAATTCCGCGCTCGCCGCGTACGGCCAGCGGGTCGTGGGGGACGCGCTGGGGGTGCCCCCCGCGCAACTGCCCGACCCCGGCGGACCGGGGGTGTCCATGCGTCTCATTCCGCTGCCCGCCGGCATCGCCACCACCATCGAGGCGGCCCGGGCCCTGCAGACGCGGATCAGCGAGCGGCTCGCCGCCGAGGTCGCCGTGATCGGCTGGAACGGCAGGGGATGGCTGCGGCTCGCGGGTCAGGTGTACAACACCGCCGGCGAGTACGAACGGTTGGCCGTGCGGTTGCCGGCCCTGCTCGCCCAGCGCTGACTTTCCGCTAGCCGGTGAAGTAGGCCGCGCTCTGCGCGTCCGCCGGGTAGTAGGACTCGATGGCGATCTCGTCGACCGTGATGTCGGTGGGGGTGCCGAACGTGGTGATTGTCGAGAAGAGCCGCACCTCCCGACCGCCGATCCGGAGGATCATCGGGATCACCACGTCGGCGTCGACCCGATTGTCGACCGGGTCCTCGGGCAGGGGGTTCAGCAGTTCCTCGTAGAGCGCGGTGAGTTCCTCGTCGGGGGCGGCGGCGAGCTGGCGGGAGACCCGACTGCGGAACACGGCGCGCACGTCGGCCAGGTTGACGACCAGGGGCGCGAGCCCGCGCGGGTCCAGGCCCAGCCGGATCAGGTTCACCGGTGGCCGCAGCAGGTCGGGGGCGACATGCGCGAAGAACGGGTCGACCGCGCGGTTGGTCAGCACGATGTTCCACCGGCGGTCGAAGACCAGCGCAGGGAACGGCTCGTGCGCCTGAAGGACCCGCCGGACCGCGTCGAGGGCGGCCGACAGGGCGGTGTCGTCGAGGGGGCGTTCCGCGTACCGGGGCGCGAAACCGGCGGCGAGCAACAACCGGTTGCGGT
The DNA here is from genome assembly GCF_042898105.1 of Micromonospora sp. NPDC000663. Taxonomy (NCBI): domain Bacteria; kingdom Bacillati; phylum Actinomycetota; class Actinomycetes; order Micromonosporales; family Micromonosporaceae; genus Micromonospora; species Micromonospora sp. NPDC000663. The sequence goes on along the minus strand of NZ_JBIAYR010000001.1, from coordinate 917,945 downwards.
CACGCAGCGGCACGTGGAGCTGGTCGGCGAGCCGGAGGATCATGTTCGGACTGGGCCTGGACCTGCCGGTCTCGACGAGGCTGACGTGCCGGGCGGAGACATCCGCGGCGATCGCCAGGTCGAGTTGGCTGAGCCCTCGGCGCTGCCGCCACTGCCGCAGAAGGTGCCCGACGGTGTGCACGGTCAGGAGCGTACTCATCGTCGTGCGGGACGCCATGACATGCGATGTCATCGACAACCGGACGGGCCGGGCAAACACTTGCGCCCATGACGACCGAGAACAGGGCAATCGTCCACAGTGCGCTCGCGGGGCTGGTCGAGACGGGTGACGTCGACACGCTCGCCTCGTTCCTGAGCGAGGACTTCGTTCATCATCGACCGGATTCGACAACCTCGACGAGGGCCGAGTGGCTCGCCGCTGTCCGAGCGGCGTCGGCCCCGACCGCCGGGATGCGTGTCGAGATCCTGCACCTGCTGGCCGAGGGTGACCACGTCGTGGTGCACTCGCGGCGCCGACTGCCCGACCCGGGGCCGGAGATCGTGGTCGTGGACGTCCTGCGTGTCACCGACGGGCTCATCGCCGAGGTGTGGGAGGTCATCGAACCGGTCACCCACGCGGCGGCCAACGCGTCGTGGTGGCAGTCAGCTCGGCACTGACCGCCGACGAGCGGCGTGGCTGACCGGCTGCGCCGGTCGGCGCGCCGGTGCCGGCGAACCCGGTGCCGGCGACCGGGAACAGTCGCACCGGACCGAGGCCGAGCAGTGCCAGCGGGTCCAGGTATTCGTCGCCCCGACGCAGACCCCAGTGCAGGCACGCTTCGGTCGGGCAGCCCGGATGCCCCGGCAGCAGTTCGCCCAGCGGCGCGCCGGCGGTGACCGGCTGGCCGGGGCGCACGGCCGGCCGTACCGGCTCGTGGGTGGTCCGCAGCCCCCCGGCGTGCCCCACGGTGACCACCGGGCGGCCGGCCACCAGGCCCGCGAAGAGCACAGTGCCCGGCCCGGCGCTGCGGACCACCGCGCCCGCCGGGGCGGCCAGGTCGACCCCCCGGTGCCCGGCCAGCCATGGCCGGGGCGGTGGGTCGAATCGGCGTACCGGGGCCGGCGGGCCGTCGAGCGGCAAGCGGAACCGCTCCGGGGCGATGTCCACGGCAGAGGACGCCGGCACCGCCCGCGGCGGTGGGTGGCCCGGCGCAGCCGCCACGAGCACGGTCAGCCCGCAGAGGTGCACGGCCAGCACGAGAGCGAACGCGGCGCGGAGCAGGACGGTGCGGCCGACCGAGCAGGCACGGCGGACAGATGACTGTGGCATGACGGCAGCCTCCGGCCACTGCCTGATCGTCCGCCATCCCGCACCGCGACGCTGTGGACAACCGGAGGTGCTGTGGACGAGCACCCGTACCCGTCGATGATCTGCTATGTCCCGCCGCTCGCGGACGCTGCCTAGGCTGGGCCGATGACGAAGGACTGGCTCTCCTGGCACGACGACTACGACAGGCCGGGGTCGGCGTTGGCCGCCCGCCTCGCCGAGGTGCGCAAACAGGTCCGGACGGCTCTCGATCGGGCGCCCGCCGGGCCGCTACGGGTGATCAGCGCCTGCGCCGGTCAGGGGCGGGACCTGATCCCGGTGCTCGCCGCGCACCCCCGCCGGGACGATGTGACCGCCCGCCTCGTCGAACTCGAGCCGCGCAACGTCGCGCTGGCGAAGGACGCCGTCCACGCGGCCGGGTTGACGGGCGTCCAGGTGGTGGCGGGCGACGCGGCGGCGACCGACGCGTACGCCGATCTGGCACCGGCCGACCTGGTGCTGTTCTGCGGGGTGTTCGGGAACGTATCGGACCTCGACATCCGGGCGACCGTCGGGCACTGTGCCGCGCTCTGCGCGAGCGGCGGCACGGTGGTCTGGACGCGGCACCGGGGCGAGCCCGATCTGGTGCCCACCATCTGTGACTGGTTCGCCGAGGAGGGTTTCGCGCAGGTGGCGGTCAGCACCCCGGCGGACCGGGTGGGCGTCGGCGTACACCGGCTCGTCGGTGAGCCCCGGCCACTGCCGCAGGGCGTGACGATGTTCCGCTTCCTGGCCGACTGAACCCCGCCGGCCGGACGACCGCCGGCCGAACCCCGCCGGCCGGACGACCGCCGGCCGCCGTCGCGGTCGAACGCCGGGCCGTGCCCGCGTCGACGGCGAGGGCCTAGGCTGGGCCGGTGCGGCGCGCGCCGCCGCCCGGACCAGGGAGGCCCCCCACATGACCAGTGTCGATGACCGGATGCCGACCCTGGACGAGGTGAGCGGCCCGTCGAGGCTCGCCGGGCCGGACGAGGCGATCAGCGCGGAGGAGTTGCAGCTGGCCGCCCGCAACCACGGCATCCCCCTGGAGGCGCTGCGGTACGACGTCACCCCGGCCGGCCTGCACTACCTGCTGATCCACTACGACATCCCGGAGGTGGACGCGGCCACGCACGCGCTGACCGTCGGCGGCGCCGTCGACCGGCCGTTGACAGTCAGCCTGGCCGAGCTTCGCGAACGCCCCCGGGTCACCCACCAGGTCACGCTTGAGTGCGCAGGCAACGGCCGTGCGCTGCTGCACCCGCGGCCGGTCAGCCAGCCGTGGCTCGTGGAGGCCGTCGGCAACGCCGAGTGGACGGGTACGCCCCTCGCTCCGCTGCTGCGCGACGCGGGCCTCGGGCCGGACGCGGTCGACGTGGTCTTCACCGGCGCCGATCACGGCGTCGAGCGCGGGATCGAGCAGGACTACCAGCGGGCGCTGCCGGTCGCCGACGCGCTGCGCGACGAGGTGCTGCTGGCGTACGAGATGAACGGCGCTCCCCTGCTGCCGCAGCACGGCGCCCCGCTGCGGCTGATCGTGCCCGGCTGGTACGGCATGGCGCACGTGAAGTGGCTGCACTCGGTGGAGGTCAGGACCGAGCCGTTCGAGGGCTACCAGAACGCGGTGGCGTACCGGCTGCGCCGCGACGCCGACGACCCGGGTGTGCCGGTGACCCGGATCGAGCCCCGCGCGTTGGTCCGCCCGCCCGGCTTCCCGGACTTCATGTCCCGCCGCCGGGTGGTGCGGCCCGGGCCGTGCACTGTGGATGGTCGGGCCTGGTCGGGGCACGCGCCTGTGGTCGCCGTGGAGGTCACCACCGACGGCGGCAGGAGTTGGGCGTCGGCCGAGCTGGACCCGCCGGACGGTGGTGACTTCGCCTGGCGGCGGTGGCGGTACGAGTGGCCCGCCACGCCGGGCCGGTACGTGTTCGGCGCGCGGGCGACCGACGCGTCCGGGCGGACCCAGCCGGTGGAACAGCCGTGGAACAGGGGTGGTTTCGCCAACAACCTGGTACAGCGGGTCGAGGTAGTGGTGCCGGCCGAGTGACAGGCGGGTCAGGCCACGGGTGGGGGCCCGTGGCGTGGCCCCGTGGTGCGGTCAGCCGCCGAAGCCGGAGTCGGCGGGCAGCGAGATGTCGGGCTTCTCCAGCTCCTCGACGTTGACGTCCTTGAAGGTCATCACCCGGACGTTCTTCACGAAGCGGGCAGGACGGTACATGTCCCACACCCAGGCGTCGTGCATCTCGACCTCGAAGTAGACCTCGCCGTCGGAGTTGCGCACGTGCAGGTCGACCTGGTTGGCCAGGTAGAACCGACGCTCCGTCTCCACCACGTACGAGAACTGGCGGACGATGTCGCGGTACTCCCGGTAGAGCTGAAGCTCCATCTCGGTCTCGTACTTCTCGAGATCTTCCGCGCTCATCGCACTCCGCCTTCCATGACCACATCTTCCCCCACCGGCGCCGGAGGTCGAGCCTGCTCGCCCAACGCCACGCCGACGGTACCCCCTGACGCCCACGAGCGCTCCATCGGCTCGTCCGCGCCCGCGCCGACGGGCCGGCGGGAGCGCGGCGGCCGGCCGTCGCGGCCGGAGACCACCGCGACATTGACGTACGAGAAACGGTGCTCCCGGCACGGCCCGTGCTCCCGCAGGGCGGCGCTGTGCTCCGGCGTGATGTAGCCCTTGTGCTCGGCAAACCCGTACGCCGGAAACACGCCGTCCAGTTCCACCATGATCCGGTCCCTGGTGACCTTGGCCAGCACGCTCGCCGCCGCCACGCACGCGGCGACCCGGTCGCCCTTCCACACCGCCAGCCCCGGCACGCCCAGGCCGTCCACGCCGAAGCCGTCGGTCAGCACGTACTCCGGTCGGGTGGTGAGCGAGGCGAGCGCCCGACGCATCGCCGCGAGGTTGCACACGTGCAACCCCCGGGCGTCGACCTCCTCTGCCGGGATGACCACCACGGCGTACGCCAGGGCACGGTCCACGACCTCCGCGTACACCCGTTCCCGGCTGGCGGGGGTGAGAAGCTTGGAATCCGCCAGGCCCTCGATCTCGCCGCGCCGCCCCTCGGGCAGCACGGCGGCGGCGGCGACCAGCGGGCCGGCGCACGCGCCCCGGCCGGCCTCGTCGGCGCCGGCCACGTGCCGGAAGCCACGCCGTTGCAGCGCCCGCTCCAGCGCGTACAGCCCGGCCTCGCGGCGTACGACTGTGCGCGGCGGGGTCAGCACGGCGCCTCCTCGGGACGGGCCTCGGCGGTCGGTGGCAGGAGTCGGGCCAGCAGCTCGGGCAGCTCCGGCGGGTAGTACCGCTCGCCGCTGACGGACAGCTCGGCGGGCGGCCACCAGCGGTGGCCGGCGATGCTGCGCCGCTCGACGTCGTCGAAACCGACCGTGTCGACCTGCCACCGCGGCACCCGAAGGAGGAAGAAGTCCTGCTCCTGCCGGTACCAGGTGCCGTCGAACGGGAACTCGGTCGTGTCGGACCAGACGGGCTCGCCCAGCTCGGCGGGGTCGATCCGCAACCCGGTCTCCTCGGCCAACTCCCGGGCGGCGCCCGCCGCCGGTGACTCCTGCGCGCCGAGCCCACCTCCCGGGGTGAACCAGTAGCGGTGCCCGGGGCGGGCCGGGTCGAAGCCGTGGAAGAGGAGCACCCGACCGGCCGCGTCGACGAGCAGCACGCGGGCGGCGCGTCGAGGGGTGTAGACGGTCACCGCCCCAGCCTGCCAGACGGGAGGCGGTTCGCCCACGCCCCCTGTCGGTCCTACGGCTTGGGGATGCCCTCGAACTGCTCGGGGACTGTCAGCCAGGTGGCCCGGCTGACCGGCCAGAAGACGGTGAACGCCCGCCCGACGACCTCCCCCTCGGGGATGGTGGCCTCGGTGATGTTCTGCCCGGACTGCTGCCAGTGCTCCAACGAGTCACCCGACGCCGAACGGTGGTCACCCATCACCCACAGCCGGCCCTTCGGCACGGTGATGTCGAACTCCTGGTCGGCCGGCTTGTCGCGGACCCCGTCCATCGAGAAGATGTACGGCTCGTCAAGCGACCTGCCGTTGATGATCAGCCGCTCCTGCGGGTCACAGCAGACCACGTGGTCGCCGCCCACACCGATCACCCGCTTGATGAAGTCCTCACCGTCGGGGTTGCCGCTCCACTCGGTCGGCGCCTTGAAGACGATCACCTCGCCGCGGTGCGGTGACCGGAAGTCGTAGACCAGTTTGTTGACCAGCACCCGGTCATCGATCTTGAGAGTGTTCTCCATGGACGGGGACGGGATGAAGAAGGTCTGCAGCACGAAGGCGCGGACCAGCACCGCGACCAGGATCGCCACACCCAGCAGGATCGGCAGCTCCTTCCAGAAGGAGCTACGCGGCTTGTCGGTCTGCTCGTCAATCACGCCAAGGAGCCTACGTTGCCGGGCTGGACGTCACCGTCCGGAACGCGCGGGAAGCCCGCAGCGCCACCGCCAGGGGAAGAATCAGCAGCACGCCACCCTGCGGGGTGGGTCGGATCGGTGGCGCGCCCGAAGAGGCCGTGACGGGCCCGGCCACGTCCGCGAACGTCGGCGGCACCGACAGGGCGGTCCACCGCGACGACGGCCAGACCACCATGAAGGCGCGGCCCACGACGTTGTCGATCGGCACCGGCCCCTGGCAGCGGGCGTCCTGCGAGACCTCCCGGTGGTCGCCCATCACGAAGATCTGCCCGGGCGGCACGACCACCTCGTCGAAGCGCCGGGAGCGGCACTCCTGCGGGTTGGGCGGCAGGTCCAGCGGGGAGTCCCGCAGCACGTACGTCTCGGTGAGCGGGGTGCCGTTGACGGTCACCCGGCCCTGGGTGTCGCAGCACTTCACCCGGTCCCCGGGAACCCCGATCACCCGCTTGATGAAGTCCTTCTCGCCGGGGCGGCTCACCCCGACCAGGTCGCCGACTGTGCGGGCGAGCTTGCCGGCGAAGCCCGGCTCCGGCTGCTCGTCGACCTGCGGCGCCCAGCGGTCGGTGCCCCGGAACACCACCACCTCGCCGCGTACCGGATCACGGACGTCGTAGACGACCTTGTTGACCAGCACCCGGTCGCCGATCAGGAGGGTGTCCTCCATCGAGCCGGACGGGATGAAGAACGCCTGGAGCAGGAACGTGCGGATCAGCACCGCGAGGCAGAACGCGACGATCAGCAGCAGCGGCAACTCCTGCCAGAGGGGCATCTGGCGGCGGCCACGGCGGGCCCGTCGGCGCCACGGATCGACGGTGCCGTCCTCGTCAAGCGTCTGCACCACGCCACTCCCCGGTCCGCAGAAACACCACCGCCCGGGAGCCTCGTCGAGGCTCCACGGGCGGTTGTGGACGGCTGCCCGCCACGAGGGCGGGGCCGCCGCCTGGCTGCGCCCGTACGACCAGGGTAGTGCGGTCCGGACGGTACGGCATACGCGCAGCTCAGGCGGCGTGGCGAGCGGGAAGTCAGCTGGGCTGCTTCTCCCGCTTCTCCTTGATCTTGGCCTTCTTGCCGCGCAGCTCGCGCAGGTAGTACAGCTTCGCGCGGCGCACGGCACCGCGGGTCACGACCTCGATCCGGTCGATGCCCGGGCCGTTGAGCGGGTAGGTCCGCTCGACGCCGACACCGAAGCTGACCTTGCGGACGGAGAAGGTCTCGCGCAGACCGTCACCCTGGCGACGGATCACGACGCCCTGGAAGATCTGGACACGGGACCGGTTGCCCTCGACGACCCGCGCGTGCACCTTGACGGTGTCACCGGCACGGAAGTCGGGAAGGTCGGTCCGCTTCGACTGGGCGTCAAGGGCGTCCAGGATGTTCATCGCTGCGTCCTCGTAAGGCTCACGGCGCACCGTCACTCGGTGCGCGGGTGGGTGATTCTGATCCCCGGGTGGCGGTCGGCGGGCCGACCCCGGTCGGGGATCCTCGCAGCCGCCCACGGGCGCGGACGGATGCGGCAACCCCCCTACTTTGCCACATCCCCCGGTGGTGACTGAAATCCGGCCCGGTCCAGAGCCGCGATGTCCCGTTTGTCGAGCCGGTCGGCGGGCAGCGCGGCCAGCAGGTCCGGCCGTCGGGAGGCCGTCCGCAGCAGCCCCTCCTCGCGCCGCCACCGCGCGATCCTGCCGTGGTCGCCGGAGCGGAGCACCTCGGGCACGTCGTGCCCACGCCAGCTCGGCGGCTTCGTGTAGATCGGCGCCTCCAGCAGCCCGTGGGCGTGCGACTCCTCGTCCAGCGAGCCGGCGTTGCCCAGCACCCCGGGCAGCAGCCGGGTGACCGCCTCCAGGATCACCAGCACCGCCACCTCGCCGCCGAACAGCACGTAGTCACCGAGTGAGACCTCGGTGACAGGCATCCGCGTCGCGGCGTGCGTCAACACCCGCTGGTCGATGCCCTCGTACCGGCCGCAGGCGAAGAGCAGGTGCGACTCGGCCGCCAACTCGTGCGCCATGGCCTGGGTGAACGGGACACCGGCCGGCGAGGGCACAAGCAGCCGGGGCGGCGGTGCGTCGACCGGCGCCAGGGCGTCCAGCGCCTCACCCCACGGCTCGGGCCGCATCACCATGCCCGGGCCGCCGCCGTACGGGGTGTCGTCGACCGTGCGGTGCACGTCGTGGGTCCAGGTCCGCAGGTCGTGCACGGCGAGCTGGAGTACGCCGTTGGCCCGGGCCCGACCGATGAGCGACAGGTCCAGCGGGGCGAAGTACTCCGGAAAGATCGACACGACGTCGACGCGCATGGGGGGTGGGTCCTAAAGGTCGAGCAGGCCGGCCGGCGGGTCGACGATCACACGTCCGCCGGCCAGGTCGACCTCCGGAACGATCGCCCTGACGAACGGGATCAGCGCGGTACGCCCCTCGGGGCGGCGCAGCACCAGCAGGTCCGAGGAGGGCGCGTGGTCGATGCGGGCAACCTCGCCCAGACGCTCACCGGCCGGGGTGACCACGGCCAGCCCGACGAGCTGGTGGTCGTGGAACTCCTCCGGGTCGTCCGGCGGCGCCACGTCGGCGCTGTCCACCACGAGCAGGGTGCCGCGCAGTGCCTCGGCGGCGTTCCGGTCCAGGATGCCGTCGAACGCGACAAGCATCCGCCCCTGGTGGAAGCGGGCCTCCTCGATGGTCAGCTCCGCGGGCACCTGGAACGGCACCCCGGGCTCATCGGCGGTCGGCGCGGGCGTCGCCCCCGGCTCGGTGCGCAACACCGTGCCGGGGGCGAACCGTGCTTCGGGCTCGTCGGTCCGCACTTCCACGGTGACCTCACCGCGGACGCCGTGCGGCTTGCCGATCCTTCCGACGACGAGCTGCATCAGTACGAGTCGACGATGTCGACGCGTACCCCGCGCCCGCCGATGGAGCCGATCACCTGACGCAGCGCCTTGGCGGTCCGGCCGGACCGCCCGATCACCGTGCCGAGGTCCTCGGGGTGCACGCGGACTTCGAGCCGCTTGCCCCGACGGGAATCGACCATCCGCACCCGGACGTCGTCCGGGTGATCGACGATGCCCTTGACCAGGTGCTCCAACGCCGGACGCAGAGGCATGTCAGGCCTGCTCACCGGCGTCGGCAGCGGCAGCCGGGGCCTCGGCCGGAGCCTCGGCCTTGGGAGCCTCGGCCTTGGGAGCCTCAGCCGGGGCGTCGGCCTTCGGAGCCTCGGCGGCCTTGGCGGCCTTCTTGGCCGGCTTGGCCGGGGTCTCCGGGGCCAGCCCGGCGGCAGCCTTCGACTCAGCCTCGTACACCGCCTTGCGGTCGGCCTTCTCGGGGGCGACCAGCAGCGGCGGCGGGGCCGGCAGGCCCTTGAACTTCTGCCAGTCACCGGTCAGCTCCAGCAGCCGCTGCACCGCCTCGCTCGGCTGGGCGCCGACGGACAGCCAGTACTGGACCCGCTCCGACTTGACCTCGATGACCGAAGGGTCTTCCTTCGGCTGGTACACCCCGACGAACTCGATCGCACGACCGTCACGCTTGGTGCGCGAGTCGGCGATGACGATGCGGTACTGCGGGTTGCGGATCTTGCCCATCCGCAGGAGCCGGATCTTTACGGCCACAGTTGTTTCGCTCCTGTTGCGATCTCACCGGCCCGGTACGGGCGGTGTGCATGGGTGAGCGCCGACCGGCACAGTGGGGTTGGGCCGGAGACAACTCGGTGGACTGGCGACGCGCCCGGGTTAGAGGGCGCCGGACGCGCGCCGGATACCAGCGACCCATTCTGCCAGATCCGCTGCCGATCTCCCGCATCGGACCCGGACACCACGCCACCGGTGACCGGGAACACCGCTCAACGCACCGGCGGACGGTCCCATCCCGGCGGAAGTTCGTCCGGTACGTCCCAGTCTGCCGGGGGCGTGAAGTCGCACCAACTGCCGTCGAACGGGAACGCACCCACCTCGGCGAGCGCGATCACCCGCTCCCCCTCGGCCCGGACCGCCTTCTCGTCGGTGACCCAGTAGTCGTCCCCGAAGGCGAGCCGCTCGACGAACTCGTCCTCGTCCTTCCACTGCCAGCTCAGGTCCGGGCGCACCACCACATCGAGGTCTTGGTCCACCACGTCGACGCCGGCCACCGGGCCGTCGTCCCAGCGGACGCCGTGCTCCTCCAGGTTGACGTACCAGTGGGCGAACCGGCCCTGCGCGTCGCGGAACCACCACACCGAGTGCGCCGCCCCGGTGGGCAGGAACTTCAACAGCGGCGGACCGTTCCAGCGGCCGTGCGCCAGCCGGTACGACGACGAGATCCACTGCGCGAACGGCACCGCCCGCATCCCCAACCCCGCCTCGGTCACCTCGTGGGCCACCGGCGAGTCCCGGGCGATCCACACCAGCAGGCCACGCTCGTCGTCGCTGACCACCCGGCCCGGCCGGACCCACCCGATCCGGCCGTGCCGCACGTTCCGGTGCATGATCAGCCGACCCGGCTGGAACCGGTCGACGAGCACCTCAGTAGGCGCGGGCGAGGATGGCGACCAGGTCCGGCTCGTCCTCCGAATCCGGGACCGAGCCGTCGGCCCGCAGCAGGCAGCGCACCGTGACACCCTGACCGTTCGCCTCGGCCTCGCCGGCCACGCCGACCGCCGACCACGGCACCCGGGCCCAGCCGGTAGCGGCCGCCTCGATCGCCTCGGCGAGGGTGGCCACCTCCACCGTGCGGGACAGCCGGTGAGCGAGCGCCTGGTCGTGCAGCACCTGCTGGTCGGCCTCCAGGGCGGCGAGTACCGCGCCGACCACGTCGGCCACCGGCGTCGGGGACTTCGACCCGTCCGTACGACGCACCACAGTCGCGTTGCCGACCGCCAGGTCACGGGGGCCGACCTCGACGCGTACCGGATAGCCCCTCAGCTCGGCGTCGACGGCCCGGCGACCGAAGGCGGTGTCGGTCCGGTCGTCGAGCGCGACCCGGACGCCGGCGTCGCGCAGGCCGTCGCGCAGCTTGGCCGCCGCCTCCGCGACGCCCTCGCCATCCTTGACGATCATGATGTACGCCTGGATCGGGGCCAGCCTCGGCGGCACCCGCAGACCGTTGTCGTCGCCGTGCGCCATGATCAGGCCACCGAGCATCCGTGTCGACGTGCCCCAGGACGTGGTCCAGGCGTGCTCCCGGCCCCCCTCCTTGGCGGAGTAGCTGATGTCGAACGCCTTGGCGAAGTTCTGGCCCAGCTCGTGGCTGGTGCCCAGCTGGAGCGCCTTGCCGTCGCCCATCATGCCTTCGCAGGTGTACGTGGCAGTCGCGCCGGCGAACCGCTCACGCGCCGTCTTCAGGCCCACCACCACCGGGATGCCCAGCACGTTGACCATCAGGTCCTCGTACGCCTCGTGCAGGATCCGCCGCGCGTACGCCCGGGCGTCCTCGCGGGTGGCGTGCGCGGTGTGCCCCTCCTGCCAGAGGAACTCGCTGGTACGAAGGAAGATCCGCGGACGCAGCTCCCACCGGACCACGTTCGCCCACTGGTTGAGCAGCAGCGGCAGGTCCCGGTACGAGTCGATCCACTTGGCCATGAACTCGCCGATGACCGTCTCGCTTGTGGGGCGCACCACCACCGGCTCGGCGAGCTGCTTGCCACCGCCGTGGGTGACCACCGCCAGCTCCGGCGAGAAGCCCTCGACGTGCTCGGCCTCACGCTTGAGGTAGCTCTCCGGGATGAACAGCGGGAAGTACGCGTTCTCCGCGCCGGCCGCCTTGATCCGGGCGTCCATCTCGGCCTGCATCCGTTCCCAGATGGCGTAACCGGCCGGGCGGATGACCATGGTGCCGCGGACCGGGCCGTTGTCGGCCAGCTTCGCCTTGGCGATCAGGTCCTGGTACCAGCGGGGGAAGTCCTCCGCGCGGGGAGTGAGCACGCGTGCCATGACCGCACATCCTATGCGTCAGGCGGCACGACGCCGCGCCCGGGAGCCGCCGCGCCGCGCCGCGGTCACCCCCACGCCGGCCGTCGGCGTGCCGGAACGGCTAGACGACGCGCGCCGCGACGAGTCGGCGGCGGGTCGGCGGCGCGGCCTGGGCGGGTCGGCGGCGCGGCCGTAGAATTCGACCACCATGACTACATCGATGGACTCGCCCCGCCAGCGGCTGCGGGACACGATCGTGGACGCCGCCCGCACACGGACCATCGCGGCGGGCTGGGACGCGGTCCGGATGGGCGGGGTGGCCACCACGGCGGGGGTGAGCCGGCAGACCGTCTACAACGAGTTCGGCAGCAAGGCGGGGCTGGCCGAGGCGCTCGCCCGCCGGGAGGTGGACCGGTTCGTCGGCGAGGTCCGCGCCGCCCTGCTCGCGCACGGCTCCGACGTACACGCCGGCGCGTACGCGGCGATCGAACGCACCCTCACCACCGCAGCCGAGAACCCGCTGGTCAAGGCCATCCTGACAAGCGCCCGTGGCGGGTCCGACGAACTGCTTCCGTACCTCACGACACGGGCCGAGGTGGTGCTCACCGAGGCGTCCGGCGCGCTCATCGACTGGGCCGGCGACCACCTACCCGGAGCCGACCAGGCCGCGCTGGCCTTCGCCGCCGACACGATCGTCCGGCTGGTGGTGAGCCACATCGTGCTCCCCCGCTCCCCTATCGACCAGACCGCCACGGCCCTCACCGACCTGGCCGTACGCCTCTTCAGCGCCGCCGCCCGCCCACCCCGCTGACCCGGCACCGCGAGCCGACCGCAGCACACCCGCGCCTGCGCCCGAGCCGGCGCATGCCGCAAGATCCGCGCAACTTCCCTGAAGTTGCTGTCTTACGAGCGCCTGAGGCAGCAATAACACCGATGTTGCGCGGATCTTCCTTCGGTCCCGCGCAAGATCAGGCTCGATCCTGGATGTAGTGGCATGCCACGACATCGGAGGCCACTACATCCTGGATCGAGCACGATCTTGCGGCGCGCGCGGGCTGCCCGGCGCGCGGGCTGCCCGGCGCGCGGGCTGCCCGGCGCGCGGGCTGCGCGGCGACGCGGGCTGCGCGGCGACGCGGGTGTGCGGGCGCGCGCGGGCTGCGCGGCGCGCGAGGCGCGCGGGGCGCGCGAGGCCGCGGAGCGGAAGCGGGTCAGCGCAGGACGCGGCCGCGCAGGATCGTGCGGGACGGGGCACGGACGACGCGCAGGTCGCGGCGGGGGTCCTCGGGGTAGACGGTCAGGTCGGCGAGGCCGCCTTCGACGAGGCCGGGGAAGCCGAGCCACTGCCGGGCGCCCCAGGAGGCGGCGGCGAGTACGTCCAGCTGCGACATTCCGGCCCGTTCGTGCAGGAGCAGCATCTCCTCGGCGGCGAGCCCGTGGTCGATGCCGCCGCCTGCGTCGGTGCCGACGTAGATCGGTACGCCCGCCTCGTGGGCGGCGCGCACCACGTCGGGGAAGCCGTCGCGCAGGGCGAGCATGTGGTCGGCGTACCCGGGGAACTTGGCCCGCGCCTGCTCGGCGATGCCGCCGAACGTGGCGATATTGATCATGGTAGGGATCAGCGCGGTGCCGCGCCGGGCCATCTCGTCGATCAGGTCGAGGCTGAGCCCGGTGCCGTGTTCCACCGAGTCCACGCCGGCCCGCACCATGATCTCGACGGCCGATTCGGAGAAGGTGTGCACCGCGGCGCGTACCCCGGCGTCGTGCGCGGCCTGGACGGCCGCGGTGAGGGTGTCGGCGTCCCAGGCCGGCGCGAGGTCGCCCACGCCACGGTCGATCCAGTCGCCGACCAGCTTGACCCAGCCGTTGCCGGCCCGCGCCTGCGCGGCAACCGTGGCGGCCACCTCGGCGGCGCCGACCTCCACCCCGATGTCGCGCAGGTAGCGCTTCGGCGGCGCGACGTGCCGGCCGGCGCGGGCCAGTCGCGGCAGGTCCGGTTCGTCGTCGAGTTCGGGGTACGGATACGGCGAGCCGGCGTCGCGGATCGCCAGCACACCTGCGTCCCGGTCGACGTGGGCCAGCTCGCGGGCCTGGTCGAGGGAGGTGATCGGGGCGCCGCCGCGGGCGATGCCGATGTGGCAGTGCGCGTCGACGAGCCCCGGCAGGACGAAGCCGCCGTCGACGACCGTCTCCGCCCCGGGGACCGGAGTGAAGGTCACCTGGTCGCCGACCAGCCAGAGATCCCGTACCTCGTCGTCGGGGAGGAGCACACCGCGCACGTGAAGAGCCATGCGCACAGTCCTACCCGATCACCGGGGCCTTCGCGAAGCCGTCGGTCCCACCCACACCCGCTCAGCGGGGGCGGTTGTCGCCGCCCTTGCCGAGCTTGTTGAAGTCGATCTTCGGGAGCTTGAAGCCGGGCGGCAGGCCCTGGCCTCCGGCGAGGTCGTTCGGGTCCATGCCCGGCGGGAGCTGCGGCATGCCACCGGGGAAGCCTCCGGGCATCCCGGCGCCGGTACGCGGACGGCCGCCGCCCTTGGTGCCCTTGCGCTTGTTCTTCGGCGACTTGGTGGCCTTGCGCCGGCCGCCGCCGGGAAGGCCCATCATGCCGCCCATCTGCTTCATCATCTTCTGCGCGTCGGCGAAGCGGTTGAGCAGCTGGTTGACGTCCATCACCGTGACGCCGGAGCCGTTGGCGATGCGCGCCCGGCGGGAGCCGTTGATGATCTTCGGGTTGTTGCGCTCGCCAGGGGTCATCGACCGGATGATCGCGGTGACCCGGTCGAAGTGGCTGTCGTCGAGGTCGGCGAGCTGGTCCTTCATCTGCCCCATGCCGGGCATCATGGCCAGCACGTTGGCGATCGGGCCCATCCGCCGTACCGCGATGAGCTGGTCGAGGAAGTCATCGAGGGTGAACTGCTCGCCGCCCATCAGCTTGGCGGTCATCTTCTCCTTCTGATCCGAGTCGAAGGCCTGCTCGGCCTGCTCGATCAGAGTGAGGACGTCGCCCATGCCGAGGATCCGGCTGGCCATCCGGTCGGGGTGGAAGACGTCGAAGTCCTCCAGCTTCTCGCCTGTGGAGGCGAACAGGATCGGCTGCCCGGTGACCTCGCGGACCGACAGTGCGGCACCACCACGGGCGTCGCCGTCGAGCTTGGAGAGCACCACGCCGGTGATGCCGACGCCGTCGCGGAACGCCTCGGCGGTGCGCACGGCGTCCTGACCGACCATCGCGTCGATGACGAAGATGACCTCGTCCGGCTGGACGGCGTCGCGGATGTCGGCGGCCTGCTGCATCATCTCGGCGTCGATGCCGAGACGGCCGGCGGTGTCGACGATGACGATGTCGCGGGCGGCCCGCTTGGCGTGCTCGATCGAGGCGCGCGCCACCTGCACCGGGTCGCCGGTGCCGTTGCCGGGCTCCGGGGCGTACACCTCGACGCCGGCCCGACCACCGAGCACCTGGAGCTGCCCGACGGCGTTGGGGCGCTGGAGGTCGGCGGCGACCAGCAGCGGCTGGTGCCCCTGGCCCTTGAGCCAGCGGGCCAGCTTGCCGGCCAGGGTGGTCTTACCGGAGCCCTGGAGGCCGGCCAGCATGATCACCGTGGGCGGCTGCTTGGCGAACTGGAGCCGCCGGCCCTCGCCGCCGAGCACGTTGATCAGCTCTTCGTTGACGATCTTGATGATCTGCTGGGCCGGGTTCAGCGCCTGGGAGACCTCGGCGCTGCGGGCACGCTCCTTGACGGCCGCGATGAAGCCCTTGACCACCGGCAGCGCGACGTCCGCCTCCAGCAGCGCGAGGCGGATCTCGCGCGCGGTGGCGTCGATGTCGGCGTCGGTGAGCCGTCCCTTGCCGCGGAGCTTGGTGAAGATCCCGGACAGGCGGTCACTCAAGGTGTCAAACACGCGAACATCCCGTTTGTCAGTGTTCCGGCGGGCACAACGCGGCCGGCACTGCGGAGTCCGACCACCGCTAGGGTAGCCGCCCCGCTGCCGGGCCGCTGGCGGCCCGGGCCTCACCCCGAGACCAACCCCGACTGGTACGCGAAGACGACGAGCTGCGCCCGGTCCCGGGCTCCCAGCTTGCCCATCGCCCGGCTGACGTGGGTCCGCGCGGTCGCCGGGCTGAGCACCAACCGGGCGGCGATCTCCTCGTTGTTCAGCCCTTGGCCGACCAGGCCGACCACCTGGCGCTCCCGGTCGGTGAGCGTGTCGAGCCGGGGGTGCGGGCGCAGCGCCCGCGACGGCCTGGTGGCGAACTCCCGCACCACCCGACGGGTCACCGACGGCGACAGCAGCGCCTCGCCCTCGGCCACCAGTCGGATCGCGCGCAGCAGCTCCGCCGGCCGGGTGTCCTTGGTGAGGAACCCGCTCGCGCCGTGGCGCAGCGCGTCGAAGACGTACTCGTCCAGCTCGAAGGTCGTGAGCACCACCACCCGCGTGCCGGTCAGGTCGGGGTCGGCGACGATGCGGCGGGTCGCCTCGATGCCGTCGATGCCTGGCATCCGGATGTCCATGAGCACCACGTCGGGCCGCTCCCGGCGGGCCAGTTCCACCGCCCGCAGCCCGTCGGACGCCTCGCCGGCCAGCGCCAGGTCGTCCTCGCTCTCCACGAGCGCGCGCAGACCGAGCCGGACCAGGTCCTGGTCGTCGGCGATCAGCACCCGGATCACGGGACCGACCCCACCGGCAGGCGCGCCTCCACCCGGAAGCCGCCGTCCGGGCGCGGCCCGGCGGTGAGCCGCCCGCCCAGCGTGGTGACCCGTTCCCGCATCCCGGCCAGGCCGTGCCCGCTCTCGTCGTCGGCCGGATCCAGACCGGCCCGGGTGGCCCCCGCGCCCCGGTCGCTGACCTCGACTGTCACCTCGTCGGGGCGGTACCCCACTGTCACCTCCGCGCGGGCCACCCGCGCGTGGCGCAGCACGTTGGTCAGGGCCTCCTGCACCACCCGGTACGCGGCCAGGTCCACCGCCGCCGGCAGCTCCCGGGGATCACCTACCACGCGTACCTCCACGGTGAGCCCCGCTCCGGCGAGCCGGTCGCGCAACGCCGGGAGCCGGGCCAGACCGGGTACCGGCCCACGCTCCGCACCCCGTCGGACGGCGCCGAGGGTGACCCGCAGCTCGTCGAGCGCCTCCCGGCTGGTCCGACTGATCGCGGTCAGGGCGACCTCGGCCTGCTCCGGCCGCTTCGGCAGCAGATGCAGGGCGATGTCGGCCTGCATGCTGATCGCTGCCAGCCCGTGACCCACCACGTCGTGCACCTCCTGCGCGATGCGCAGCCGCTCCTCGTCGGCCTGCCGCCGGGCCTGTTCGGCGCGGTCGCGGGCCTGCTCCACCCGGGTGCGGGCGGCGGCCTCCCGGGTCACGCGCACCACCACCCCCACCGCGAACGGTACGACCACCCAGGCCGAGGCGGGCAGCACTCCCGTCCAACCCGGCGCCGGACCCCTGGCGAAGAAGACGTGGGCCAGCAGCAGGACGAACGCGGCGCCTGCGGCGAGCGCGGCCGGGCGTACCGGCAGCCGTACCGCCACGCTGTACACCGCCACCAGGAACGTGAGCAGGACGGGGCCGTACGGGTAGCCGATCAGCAGGTACGTCGCCGTGGCCACGGTGACCACGGCGAGGGTGACGAGCGGGACGCGCCGCCGGACGGACAGGGTGAGCGCGGCGACGGCGATCAGCAGCCGACAGACGGCGTCCACCGGCCGCGACTCGGGCTGGTTGTCCCCGGCCAGGCCGGTGGCGAGCAGCCCGAACCCGAGCAGCGCCAGAGCGAGCAGGGCGTCCGCCGCTCTCGTCTGCCACCCGCCGCGCCACATGGCCGTCATTCTGCCCGCGCCGGGAGCACCCGTCGTGCGTCCGGCGACGGCACCGCCGCTACGTCCGCCGACGTACCCGCCACCGCCGGGGAAGCGGCGGCGCCCACACCGGTGAGCGATATGACTCCCAGGTATGAATATGCCTCTGCGGTATGTCGCTCAACGAGGTGGTCGGCTCGTACGAGCAGCGTGCCGTCGTCGCGCGACCGGACCGACGCGCGGCTCGACGACGGCCGGGAACCGCCGGTCAGACGGCGGCGAGGACGGCGGCCTCCAGGCGGGCTCGGGTGGCGTCCTCCGGCCAGCCGCCCACCAGGTAGAAGGCGTCCACCACGTCGCCGCCGAGGGTGGAGATCCGGGCCGCGCGGACCAGGGCGCCGGCCTCGTCGAGCGCGCAGGCGACCCGGTAGAGCAGCCCGGCGGCATCGGCGGCGCGCAGTTCCAGGAGCACGGCGTCGGTGGCCGCCTCGCGGTGCCACACCACGCGGGGTGCCGCCCCGGCGCCACGACCGGCGAGCGCACGCCCGCGCAGGCGCTGGGTGACCGACACGTCCCCGGCGACAGCGCGGCGCAGGTCGGCCCGGAGTGGGACCGGGTCCGGTGGCAGCCCGTAGCGGGGTTGCACCCGGCACTCGACCAGGGCCCGGCCGTCGACGGCCGAGGCGTCCGCCGAGATCACTTCCAGCCGGTGCAGCGCCAGGCAGCCGGCCACCGTGGCGAGCAGCCCACGCCGGTCGGCGGCGGCCACCGCCACCCGGTCCTCGGCGAGGTGGACGACAGGCAGCGGCCCGGCCAGCAGTGCCGGGTCCGGAGCCGGAGGCTCGGGCAGTACGCCGGTGTCCAGTGCGGTACGGACCCGGGAGACCAGCTCGGCGACGAGCCGGCCCTTCCAGTCCGACCAGGCCGCCGGCCCGGTCGCCGCCGCGTCCGCGCGGACCAGCGCGTGCAGCAGGTCGAGCGTGCCTGTGTCACCTACCGCCTCCGCCACCGAGGCGATGGTGACCGGATCCGCCAGGTCCCGTCGGGTGGCCACGTCCGGCAGCAGCAGGTGCAGACGTACCAGCCTGCCGATCAGCTCGGCCTCGGCGGCCGGCAGTCCGATCCGGGTCGCCACCGCCTCGGCGAGCGGCACCCCGACCGTGCTGTGGTCACCGGGGAGGCCCTTGCCGATGTCGTGCAGCAGGGCGCCGAGCAGCAGCAGGTCGGGGCGTTCCACCTCGCGGGTGTGCCGGCTGGCCTCGTGTGCGGTCTGCACCAGGTGCCGATCGAGGGTGTAGCGGTGCACCGGGTTGTGCTGGGGCAGGCTGCGCAGGCGGGTCCACTCGGGCAGCCAGCCGTCGACAAGCCCGTACCTGTCACACGTCTCCCAGGCCGGCACCAGACCGGGACCGGCGCCCAGCAGCGTGGTGAGCGCGGCCCTGGCCTCGGCCGGCCAGGGCGCCGGCAGCGGGGGGCAGTACGCCGCCAGCCACTCGCAGGTGGCTCGCGCGATCGGCAGCCGGGTGGCGGCCGCCGCGGCGGCGATCCGCAGGGACAGGCTCGGGTCGGGGCGTGCTCCGATCGCGGTCCGTGCGAGCACCAGCTCGCCGTCGTGTTCGACGACGTCACGGGCCACCGGGCGGCGGACGGGACGACCGTTTCCGCCCCGGGACCTGCCGGACCGCAGCCGGTCGGCGGCCCGGAAGGCGTCATCCAGGGCGTGGCTGACCGTGCGGGCGTCCCCGGCGACACGGCGCAGGAGAGCATCGCCGTTCTCCAGCCCCAGCAGTGCGGCCACGCCGTCGCGTTCCTGGGCGACCAGCCGGTCGACCCGCCGGCCGACCTGCTGATGCAGGGCGTCGCGGGTGTCCAGCAGGCGCCTGTGGGCGGCGCGTACGGCGGGGCGCAGCGCGTCGGTGATGCCGGCGGCGGAGATCGCCCGCAGCAGCCCCACGTCCCGCAGCCCGCCGGCGGCCTCCTTGAGGTCACCCTCCAGCAGGAAGGCCAGCTCGCCGTGGGCCTGCCAGCGGGCCTCGGTGACCGCCCGCAGACCGGGCAGGTGCCGCACGGCGGTGCGCCGCCAGTGGTCGGCGGCGGTACGGATCAGCGAGTCGGCAAGTGGCCGGTCGCCGGCCACCAGCCGCGCGTCGAGCAACCCGAGGGCCACCTTGACGTCGTCCTGGGCCACCGACAGCGCCTCGGAGACGGTGCGTACCGAGTGGTCGAGGCGCAGGCCGGCGTCCCAGATCGGGTACCACACCGAGGCGGCCAGCTCGTCGGTGCCGGGCACCCCGGCGTGCAGGAGCACCAGGTCGAGGTCGCCGTACGGCGCGCACTGCCGACGCCCCAACCCGCCGACGGCGAGCAGCGCCACGCCGTCCCGTGCCGGCAGCAGCCCGCGCAGGAAGGCGTCGTACGCGGCCGCCCGCCCCACCCGGGCGGCCTCCCCGATCCCCCCGCGTACGCCGACGACCTCGTTGATCAAGTGGTTCGCGTCGCCGTCAGCTGCCTGACCGGACGCGTTCCCCTTGATCAACGAGGTCATGTCAGTGGTGGTCGAGGTCAGAGGGCGTCGAGGCCGCGCTCGCCGGTGCGTACCCGGACGACCTCTTCGACACCGGTGACCCAGACCTTTCCGTCACCGATCTTGCCGGTACGGGCGGCGCCGACGATGGCGTCCACCACCTTGTCCACGTCGATCTCGTCGGTGAGCACCTCGACCCGGATCTTGGGCAGGAACTCGACCGTGTACTCGGCACCCCGATAGACCTCGGTGTGCCCCTTCTGCCGCCCGTACCCCTGGACCTCGCTGACGGTCAGCCCGGCCACGCCGAGGGCGTGCAGGGCCTCCTTCACCGCGTCCAGCTGGTACGGCTTGATGACCGCGGTCACCAGCTTCATGTCCAACCCCTCCATCCCAGGAACGTTAACCGGCGACCTTTTCGCTTACGGGCTCGGCGGGCTCGGCCTCCGGCTTGGCGCCGCTCGTACCGCCACCGGGGGTGCCGATGCCGGCCATCGCGAACGCGCTGCCCGTGCCGCCGCCCGCAGGAGACAGGTCGTAGCTGCTCTCGGCGTGCTCGGCGATGTCGATGCCCTCGACCTCGGCCTCGCCCCGGACGCGGAAGCCGATCGTCTTCTCGATGACGAAGGCCAGCACCCAGGCGATGCCGAACGACCACACGGTGACGATCAGGCCGGCCAGGGCCTGCCGTCCGAGCTGGGTCGCGCCGCCGCCGTAGAAGAGGCCGTCGGAGGCACCCACCACGTCGCTGATCGCGGCGTTCACCGAGTTGGTGGCGAACAGGCCCAGCCAGAGCGACCCGATCCAACCACCGACGAAGTGCACACCTACCACGTCGAGGGAGTCGTCGAAGCCGAGCTTGTACTTGAGGCCGACGGCGACGGCGCACACCGCGCCGGCGACGACGCCGAGCAGGACGGCCGCCCAGGGGGCGATGAAGCCACAGGCCGGGGTGATGGCGACCAGGCCGGCGATGGCGCCGGACGAGGCGCCCACCATCGTCGGCTTCCGGTCCTTGATCCACTCGACCGCGATCCAGCCGAGCACCGCCGCCGCCGTGGCGAGCTGCGTGTTGATGAAGGCGAGACCGGCGACCGAGTCGACGGTCAGTTCCGAGCCGGCGTTGAACCCGAACCAGCCGAACCACAGCAGACCGGCGCCGAGCGCGACGAGCGGGATGTTGTGCGGCTTCATGCCCTCACGCGGCCAGCCGAGCCGCCTGCCGAGCACCAGCGCCACGGCCAGGGCCGCCGCACCGGCGTTGATGTGCACAGCGGTACCGCCGGCGAAGTCGAGCGCGTGGATGTCGGCGCCGATGATGCCGCCGCCCCACACCCAGTGGGCGACCGGGAAGTAGACAAGGGTGGCCCAGCCGAACGCGAACAGCAGCCAGCCGGCGAACTTGGCCCGGTCGGCGATGGCGCCGCTGATCAGCGCGACGGTGATCACCGCGAAGACCATCTGGAAGGCCATGAACACGTAGAGCGGGACCCCGATGCCGCTGGGGTTCTCCGCCGTGGCACCCCACAGGTCGGTCTCGGCGAGGAAGGTCTTGGTGCCGAGGTACGCGCCCGGGTCGCCCCAGAAACCGTTCACGTCGGTCCCGAAGGCGACGCTGAAGCCGTAGAACCACCACAGAACACTGATGAGCCCGATGGCGGAGAAGCTCATCATCATCATGTTGAGTACGCCCTTGGCCCGGTTGAGGCCGCCGTAGAACAGCGCCAGTCCGGGGGTCATGAGCAGCACGAGCGCGGTCGAAACCAGCAGCCACGTGGTATTGGCGCCGTCGATCGTCGGTGCTTCAGGCACGCTGGCCTCCTAAAAGGTGAAGTCCTCCTTCGCGGCTTTCCGGGGCAGCGTCGCCCGTAGGCCGGTTGCGCGGAAGCTTCGCGGCCGGCTGTTTCACCCAGGGGCCCGTGCCGGTTTCCGTTTCGTGACAGGTTGTTTCGTACGTGTCACGAAGTCCGCACAGTACGCGGCATGGACAGGGGCGGATCGACCGTGCGGTGGACGTCGATGGCCGACCGGTCGGGTCCATCGACCGATCGGCGCTCAGCGCAGGGCGTTCTCCAGGGCGTGCCGCTCGTAGTCGAGCAGCCGCAGGTCGCGCATCGGCCGGCGCAGGTGGCCCTTGTGCACGATCCGGACGAACGCCGGCTCACCGGCGGCGGCCATCCGGCGGATCCCCTCGACGTGGTCCACGATCCGCTTGCGGATGGTGCGGATCAGCCGGTGCCGGTCCCGCGGGATCAGCCCGTACGCGTCGGCGAAGAGGCGCAACCGGCGCGGCCGGTCCGGACGCTTCCACCCCAGGGTGATCGAGTCCCGGTCCGCGAAGATCGGCACCCACGTCCAGGCCGCGTACGCCACGTCGTAGATCCGGGCGCCTGGCGACGCGAGGTCGAAGTCGATCAGCCCGAGCGTGCCGTCGGGTCGCCAGATCACGTTGTGCGGCGCGGCGTCGTGGTGGCAGATCACCTCGGTGTCCGGCGGCGGCGGCCCGAACGAGCGCCAGACCGCACCGGGCGGCGGGGTGAAGCCGTACTGCGCGTCGTGGAACATCCGCAGCATGGTGGCGACGGTGACAAGAGCCTCGTCGGTCACCCAGTGGGGGGCGAGCGGGTACTCCCCGCACTCCCCCTCCAGGTACGACAGGACCTCGCGGTTGCGTTCGTCCATGCCGAGCGCCTTGGGGGCGCCTGTGAAACCCACGTACTCCAGGTGCCGCAGCAGGGCGTGCACGGACGGGGTCCACGGTCCGGCGTTGCGACGGACCGTGTCCCCGACCCGGACAACCGTGCTCACGTTGCCGCCGTGCAGCGGGATCTCCTGCGAAGTCACGTACGGTCTCCCGAGGCGCTGCGAGGGGTGGCCGGGGTCGCGCCAGCCCGCGTACGCGCGATCGTCGGTGGTCACCAGAGACTACGCGTCCCGTCCGGTGGCCTCGGTCCCGAGCAGCGCGTCGACGAACTGCGCGGGGTCGAACGGGGCCAGGTCGTCCTTGCCTTCGCCGAGACCGACGAGCTTCACCGGGATGCCGAGCTTGCGTTGCACGGCGATCACGATGCCACCCTTGGCGGTGCCGTCGAGCTTGGTCAGCACCACGCCTGTCACGTTCACCACCTCGGTGAAGACCCGGGCCTGTTCCAGGCCGTTCTGCCCGGTGGTGGCGTCCAGGATGAGCAGTGTCTCGTCGATCGGCCCCTGCTTCTCGACCACGCGCTTGACCTTGCCCAGCTCGTCCATCAGGCCGACCTTGTTCTGCAGCCGGCCGGCGGTGTCGATGAGCACGGTGTCCACGCCCGTGTCGATGCCGCGCTTGACCGCGTCGAAGGCGACGCTCGCCGGGTCGGCGGCCTCGGGGCCCCGGACGGTCTCGGCGCCGACGCGGGACCCCCAGGTCTCCAGCTGGTCGGCGGCGGCGGCCCGGAAGGTGTCCGCGGCGCCGAGCAGCACGCTGCGGCCGTCGGCCACCAGCACCCGGGCGATCTTGCCGCAGGTGGTGGTCTTGCCGGCGCCGTTGACGCCGACCACGAGCACGACTGCGGGCACGCCCTCCTTCGGGGCGGTCCGCAGCGAGCGGTCCATGCCCGGGTCGAGGGCGTTGACCAGCTCGGCGGCGAGCAGCGCGCGCAGCTCGGAGGCCGAGCGGGTGCCGAGCACCCGGGTCCGTTCGCGGAGCCGGTCGACGATGTCCCGGGTGGCGTCGACGCCCACGTCGGCGCTGATCAGGCTGTCCTCGATCTCCTCCCAGACGTCCTCGTCGAGGTGGTCGCGGGCGAGCAGGCCGAGCAGACCCTTGCCGA
Source organism: Micromonospora sp. NPDC000663 (assembly GCF_042898105.1). Lineage (NCBI taxonomy): Bacteria > Bacillati > Actinomycetota > Actinomycetes > Micromonosporales > Micromonosporaceae > Micromonospora > Micromonospora sp. NPDC000663. The sequence continues at coordinate 894,175 of NZ_JBIAYR010000001.1, read as the reverse complement.
AGACGTTCTGCGAGCGGGACAGCCGCGAGCGGAGCCGGACCAGCCGCCCGGCGGTCGGCTCGGGCACCTCGACGGGGGGTGCCTCGATGACCGGTGGCGGCTCGACGAGGACACCAGTGGACAGATCGGACTCGGGTGCCTCGACCGGCGGGCCGGCGAGATCCTCTTCGGCCCTGGTGTCGACCTCGGTGCGGGGCAGCGGGGGCTCGGGCCGCCGCCGCAACCGCGGCACGACCAGCCCGACTGTGCCGGCGATCAGCACACCGAGCAGGACCAGAGCGAGGACGAGATATTCGGCCATGCCGGAATCCTGTCAGATGGCGGCGACGGCGTCCCAGCCACCGCACCCGGCTGGTGCCAGGAACCGGCGGTAGGCTCGGCGACATGCCCGCCGCACACCTCCTCATCGGTCCACTCCTGCGGCGAGTCGTCGACACCAGGGCGACCATCTGGGTGGAGACGGCGGCGCCCGCCGTGGTCACGGTCCGCACCGCCGGCGGCGCCACAGGCACCGCGCCCACCTTCTCGGCGTACGACCACCACTACGCCCTCGTCGTGGTGGAGGGGCTCACCCCGGACAGCACCACCACCTACGAGGTGCTTGTCGACGACGAGCTGGTCTGGCCGGTGGCCAGCGGCGGCTTCCCGCCGAGCGTGATCCGCACCCGGGCGGCCGACGACCGGGACCAGCCGGTCAACCTGATCTTCGGCTCGTGCCGGGAGACCACCCAGCACTCCACGACCCGCAGGCTGCCGCCGGACGCGCTCGACGCGTACGCCAGGCGGTTGATGGCCGACCCGGATTCCAACGCGCTGCCGGACCTGCTGGTGCTGCTCGGCGACCAGGTGTACGCCGATGTGACCTCGCCGACGGTGCGCCGGCTGCTGCGTCGGCGCCGGCGGCGGCCGAAGGGCGCCCCGGCCGACCAGGTGGTGAGCTTCGACGAGTACACGAAGCTGTACCTGGAGTCGTGGCGCGATCCGGAGATCCGCTGGCTCCTCTCCACCGTGCCGAGCGTGATGATCTTCGACGATCACGAGGTCATCGACGACTGGAACACCTCGAAGTCGTGGCGTGCCGAGATGCGCGAGCAGCCGTGGTGGCAGGAGCGGATCGGCAGCGGCCTCGCCTCGTACTGGGTCTACCAGCACCTCGGCAACCTCTCCCCGGACGAGATCGCCGCCGACCCGGTCTTCGCGAAGGTCGCCGCCGCCGAGGACGCCACGGGGGTGCTGCGCGAGTTCGGGCACCGGGTCGACAAAGAGTCCGACCTGGCGCACGACACCGAGCGCTGGCGCGCGGTGCAGTACCAGTGGAGTTACGCCCTGGACCTGGGCCGGACGCGGCTGGTCATGCTCGACAACAGGTGTAGCCGGGTGCTCGAACCGGGCAGCCGGGCGATGCTGCCGCCCGGCGAGTGGTCCTGGTTCCTCGACCAGGCGCACGGGGTCTACGACCACCTGGTGGTCGGCGCCTCGCTGCCCTGGCTGTTGCCGCAGGGCATCCACCACATCGAGGCGTGGAACGAGAAGTTGGCGGACTCGCACCGGCCGTGGATGGCCCGCTGGGCGGAGAAGCTGCGCCGCGCTCTGGACCTGGAGCACTGGGCGGCGTTCCGGCAGTCCTTCGAGGCGCTCGCGGAGACGTTCGCCCGGATCGGCACCGGCACCCCGAGGGAGTCGGGCGCCCGGGTGGGCGCCGGCCCGGCTTACGCCCCACCGGCGTCTATCAGCGTGCTTTCCGGGGATGTGCACCACTCGTACGTGGCCCGGGCCCGGTTCGCCGACCCGGCCGTGGTCACCCCCGTACACCAGCTCACCTGCTCACCGATCCACAACCAGGTGCCAGCCGGCGTCCGCCCGTTGATGCGGCTGGGCTGGTCGGCGGGTCCGGCGGGGGCCACCCGGGCGCTGGCCCGTTCGGCGGGTGTCCGCCGGCCGGGGGTGCGCTGGCGCAAGCTGGCCGGTCCCTACTTCGGCAACGCGGTGGCGACCCTGACCCACGAGGGGCGTGGGGCGGACGTGACGATCGAGGGCACCACGAAGGACGGGCACCTACGACCGGTGATGCGGCGCCGACTGTCGGCAGCCGGCGAGCGGGCCGCGTCGTAGTCTCTAGCCCGTGGATGAGCACCTGCCGGAGCCGATCCGGGCGGTCGAGCACGAGTTGACCGCCCTGTTGCGTCGTGGCCGGGCGGTTTCGTGGGAGATCGCCCGGGAGGTGCATCCGAACCTCGAACCGAACACCTACGGGCTGCTGCTCTGGCTGCGGCGTAGCGGGTCGATCCGTTTGACGGAGTTGGCGGCTCGGCTCGGTGTGGGCAAGGGGACGCTGAGCCGGCAGATCAACGCGCTGGAGGTCCTCGGCCTGGTCCGCCGCGACCCCGACCCGAGTGACAGGCGGGCCGCGCAGATCACGTTCACCGAGGAGGGCCAGCGCCGGTTCGACGCCGCCCGTTCCGCGCGGGTGGGAGAGCTGCTGCGCACCATGAACGACTGGCCGGCCCGGGACGTCGAGGAGTTCGCGCGTCTGCTCGGCCGGTTCAACGACGCCTGGCAGTGACAACGCGGTGCGGGGAATGAACCTCGGGTCCCACAGGTTGTTGCTTCAGGCAACTAGTTCATGGTTGCCTCGGGCAACACTCCGGCGGTTCACCGCTTTCACCACTCACTCCTCCCGGAGGCAGCAACGATGACCCAGGCGACAGCGCCCACACGGGCGACCGGCGTCGACATGACCCACCGGCAGATCCTGCAGGCCCTCTCCGGCCTGCTGCTCGGCATGTTCGTCGCGATCCTCTCCTCCACGGTCGTCTCGAACGCGCTGCCGCGGATCATCACCGAACTGCGCGGCGGTCAGTCCGCGTACACCTGGGTGGTCACCTCGGCCCTGCTCGCGACCACCGCGACCACCCCCATCTGGGGCAAACTCGCAGACCTGACCAGCAAGAAGCTCCTGGTCCAGATCTCCCTGGGGATCTACGTGCTGGGCTCGGTGCTGGCCGGCGCCGCACAGGGCACCACCGAGTTGATCGCCTGCCGGGTGCTCCAGGGCATCGGTGCCGGTGGCCTCACCGCGCTGGCCCAGGTGATCATGGCGACCATGATCGCGCCGCGCGAGCGGGGCCGCTACAGCGGCTACCTCGGCGCCGTGATGGCCGTCGGCACCATCGGCGGCCCGCTGATCGGCGGTGTGATCGTGGACACCTCGTGGCTCGGCTGGCGCTGGTGCTTCTACGTAGGCGTGCCGTTCGCCATCGCCGCGCTCGTCGTGCTCCAGAAGACCCTGCACCTGCCTGTCGTGAAGCGGAAGGCGCAGATCGACTGGTGGGGCGCCACCCTGATCACGGCGGCCGTCTCGGTGCTGCTGATCTGGGTCTCGCTCGCCGGCGGCCAGTTCGCCTGGGCCTCCTGGCAGAGCGTCGTCATGGTGGTCGGTGCCCTGGTGCTCGCCGCGCTGGCGATCCGGGTGGAGACCCGGGCCGCCGAGCCGATGATCCCGCCCCGGCTGTTCCGCAACCGCACCATCGCCCTGGCTGTCGTCGCCAGCATCGCGGTCGGCGTGGGCATGTTCGGCGCCTCGGTCTTCCTCGGCCAGTACTTCCAGATCAGCCGTGGCCAGAGCCCGACCATGTCCGGCCTGATGACCCTCCCGATGATCCTCGGCCTGCTGGTGTCCTCGACACTGAGCGGCCGGATCATCACCCGGACCGGCCGCTGGAAGCGGTTCCTGGTGATCGGTACGGCACTGCTCACCGCCGGCTTCGCGCTGATGGGCACACTGCGGGCCGACACCAGCTTCACCCTGCTCAGCGTCTACATGGCGCTGGTCGGCGTCGGCCTGGGCATGACGATGCAGAACCTGGTCCTCGCCGTGCAGAACACCGTCGGCACGCACGAGCTCGGCGTGGCCAGCTCGACCGTGGCGTTCTTCCGCAGCCTGGGCGGCGCGATCGGCGTCTCCGTGCTCGGTGCGGTGCTCGCCCACCGGGTCACCGGCTACACGGCGGACGGCCTGGGACGGCTCGGCATCTCCGCAGCCGGCTCGGGCAGCGGCGGAGTCCTGCCCGACGTGCACGCCCTGCCCGGCCCGATCCGGCTCGTGGTGGAGAGCGCGTACGGCCACGGCGCCGGTGACATCTTCCTGGCCGCCGCGCCCTTCGCGCTGATCGCGCTGATCGCGGTGATCTTCATCAAGGAGGTACCGCTGCGCCAGCACAACAGCTCTCCGATCGGCGCCGAGACCGAGCGAGAATCAGCAATCCCGGCCGGCGCTGGCGCTGGCGTGGTCCGTACCGGCGAGCAGAGATGAGTAAGCAGCCATGAGCGTGGGAGCACCGGACCGCGAGGAGTACGGCCCCCGGACCCGTCCGCTGCCCTTCGAACGCGGCACGGACGGGCCCCGGGTGGTCCTGGTCGGCGTGGACGGCACCCGCACCTCGGAGCGGGCCGGCTGGTACGCCGCCGGCCTGGCCCGCCGGCAGGGCGCCTCGCTGGTGGTGGTCTTCGTCAGCTCGACGAGCGGGCTGAGCGCCCTGGTGCCCGGGATGGACGCCGCCGCGGTGCAGCGCACCCACGACGAACTGGCCGACGAGCTGCGCCGGGAATGCCGGCGTGGCGCCGAGGAGCTGGGTGTGCCACTGACGTTCCTGTGCCGGCGCGGCGACGCGTACGCCGAACTGTGCGCGGCCGCTGACGAGTGCCAAGCCGACATGGTGGTCGTGGGGGCCTCCGAGCAGGCCGGTCACCGGCTGGTCGGCTCGGTCGCCACCCGTCTGGTCCGCACCGGGCGCTGGCCCGTCGTCGTGGTGCCCTGAAAACCCGCTCGCGGCTGTCGTACCCGAGCTGCAGGATGACCCGATGACGACATGGAGAGCACCGGAGATCGACCGTAGCCACGAGCCCCTGGTCGCTGATGAGCGCACCATGCTGGACGGCTGGCTCGATTACCACCGCGACACCCTGCTGCACAAGTGCGCCGGCCTCACCGCCGAGCAGTTGCGCACGGCAAGCGTCGAGCCGTCCGGCTTGAGCCTTCTCGGGTTGGTCCTGCACATGACCGACGTCGAGCGCTCCTGGTTCCGCCAGCGCTCCGCCGGCCAGGACCTGCCCGACCTCTTCGACTACAGCACCGACAACGACGCCGACTTCCACGCTGCGGCCGGCGCCGACGCGGAGGCCGCCTTCGCCGCCTTCACAGCCGAGGTCGAAGCGGCGCGGGCCGTGGCCGAGGGACGGTCCCTGGACGAGACGTTCACGCTGACCCGCGGCGACGGGACCCGCACCTTCAGCCTGCGCTGGGTCTACGTGCACATGATCGAGGAGTACGCCCGGCACAACGGTCACGCCGACCTGATCCGGGAACGCATCGACGGCGTCACAGGCGAGTGAGTGGCGTTCAGTAGTCCAGGGCCGCCCGCAGGTAGCGCAGGTCGGCGTGGCCGCCCCAGCGGTGCGCCGACAGGCCAGCCGCGCGGGCACCCCGTACCGCCCAGTCCTCGTCGTCGACGAAGAGCACCCGGGCCGGCGGGGTGGCAAGCGCCTGGCAGGCGGCCTGGAAGTACTCCGGGGCCGGCTTGTGCACGCCGAGCGTGGAGGAGTTGACCACCACGTCCAGTTCGCCGACCAGCCCGAGCGCGGCCAGGTCGGCGTCGAGCAGGTCGGTGGCGTTGGTGGCCAGGCCGACCCGGATCCCGGCGGCGCGTACCTCCCGGACGAAGTCGAGCACCTCGGTGTCCACCTCGCCCCGGTAGCGCTGCCACTGCTCCACCGCCGCGCGGGCCCGGTCCGCGCCTCCGGCCGGCTCGGCCAGGGCGTCGGCCACGCTCGTGACCCAGTCGGCGTGGGTGACCTGCCCGGTGAGCACCGGTTGGAGCCGGCCCCACTGCATGGCGATCTCGGTGAGCACCCCGTCGGCGAGGCCGTACTCCCGCTCCACCCCGGCGGCGACCGCCGGGTCGAACCGGCGCAGAACGCCGTCCAGATCCAGCAGGAGCGCCGTTGCGCGTTCCCGAGCCACTACCCGTTCTCCTCGCCGCGGCCGTGCCGCTTGTCGTCCTCGTCGGCCCGGTTGAGCCGTTGGCTGATCACCTGCGTGACCCCGCCGCGCATGGTCACGCCGTAGAGCGCGTCGGCGATCTCCATCGTCCGCTTCTGGTGGGTGATGACGATCAGCTGACTCTTCTCCCGCAACTGTGCCAGCAACGTGATCAGCCGGCCCAGGTTCACGTCGTCCAGGGCCGCCTCCACCTCGTCCATGATGTAGAACGGGCTGGGCCGGGCGCGGAAGATCGCCACCAGCATGGCCACCGCGGTCAGCGACCGCTCGCCGCCGGAGAGCAGCGACAGCCGCTTGATCTTCTTGCCCGGCGGGCGGGCCTCGACCTCGACGCCCGTGGTGAGCAGATCCTCGGGGTCGGTGAGGATCAACCGGCCCTCGCCGCCGGGGAAGAGCACTGTGAACACCTGCTCGAACTCCCGGGCGGTGTCCTCGAACGCGCTGGCGAAGACCTCCAGGATCCGCTCGTCGACGTCCTTGACCACGGTGAGCAGGTCCCGCCGGGTGGCCTTGAGGTCCTCCAACTGCTCGGAGAGGAACTTGAAGCGCTCCTCCAGCGCGGCGAACTCCTCGAGCGCGAGCGGGTTGACCTTGCCGAGCAGGGCCAGTTCGCGTTCCGCCTTGGCGGCACGCTTCTCCTGCACCGGCCGTTCGTAGCGGACCGGCTCGGGCACCGGCAGCCCGTCCCGTTCGGCGATCGCCACGTCGGCCTGGGTGGGCGGGACCGGCTGGGTGGGGCCGTACTCGGCGACCAGGCTCTCCACGTCCAGCCCGAAGTCCTCGGCGGCCTTCGCCTCCAGCTGCTCGATGCGCAGCCGCTGCTCGGCGCGGGCCACCTCGTCCCGGTGCACCTGGCTGGTCAGCCGCTCCAGCTCGGCGCCGAGCCGCTTGGCGGCCCCGCGTACCTCCTGGAGCTCCGCCTCGCGGGCGGCCCGTTCCCGGGCGACCGCGTCGCGGTGCTCCTCGGCCGTCGCGATCGAGGTGGTGAGCCGGGTCAGCGCCTCGCGGGCGCCGCCGGCGACGGCCCGGGCGATGCCCGCGCCCCGGGTACGCGCGGCCCGCCGGGCGGCGGCGCGTTCCCGCGCGGCGCGCTCCGCGGTGGCCTGCCGCGCGAGGGAGTCGGCCCGGCCGGCGATCGAGGAGACCCGCTCCTCGGCGGTACGCACCGCGAGCCGGACCTCCATCTCGTTCTGCCGGGCCTGCGGCACCATGGCGGCGAGCTGGTCCCGTTCCTCGGTGGAGGGCTCGGCGTCGACAGGGGTCTCCTCGGCCAGGCGCAGCCGCTCCTCCAGTTCGGCGAGCGCGGTGAGGTCCCGTTGCCGGGCGGCCTCGGCGCGGGAGCGGGAGTCGCCGAGCCGGTCGGTCTCCGCCTTCGCCGAGCGGGCCGCGGCGCCCAGCTCGGCGAGCCGGCGGGCGGCGGCGTTGCGGTGGCTCTCCGCCTCGCGCTTCTCGGCGGCGGCGTGCTGCACCCGCTCCTTGGCGGTGGTCACCTCGGCGCGCGCCTCGACGAGCTGGTCGCGCAGCTCCGCGCCGGCCCGCTCGGCGGTGAGCCGGTTGGTACGGGCCTCCTCGACGGCGGCCTGCACCTCGATGTAGCTGGGCGCCTTGGACGACCCGCCGGCCGCCGCGTACGCGCCGACCACGTCCCCGTCCGGGGTGACGGCGCGCAACTCCGGGTTGCCGGCGACAAGCTCCGCCGCGGCGGCCAGGTCGTCGACGAGCGCCACGTCCCGCAGCGCCCGGTGCACAGCCGGACGCAGCTCGGCGCCGCACTCCACCAGGTCGGGTGCCCAGCGGGCGCCGTCGGGCAGCTTCGGGCGCAGCGCGTCGGCGGAGCCGGTCATGCCCGGTCCGGCCGGGCTGCCGACCAGCAGGCCGGCCCGGCCGGCGTCGGAGATCTTCAACAGCCGCATCGCCTCGACTGCCTCGTCGACCCCGCTCACGGCGACCGCGTCGGCGAGCCCACCGAGCGCTGCGGCAAGCGCGGCCTCGTTGCCGGGAGCGACGGTGAGCAGTCCGGCGAGGCTGCCGAGCAGGCCGGGTACGTCGTCGGCGCGGGCGAGCAGCGCGCCGGCCCCGTCCTTGCGCCGCAGGCCCAGGGCGAGCGCCTCCTCGCGGGCCTTCCAGGTGGCGGCGTCCTTCTCGGCGGCCCGCTCCGCGTCGGCGAGCGACCGGACGGTGGCCTGCGCACGCTCCTGCTCGGCGACCGCCTCGGCGTGCCGGGCGTCCAGGTCGGCGTTGTCCCGGTCCGCCTCGGTGGACTGCGCGGCCACCGCGTCCAGGTCGGCCTGTGCCTGTTCGGCACGGGCCAGCGCGTCGGCGTGCGCGACGGCGAGCCGTTCGATCTCCTCGCCGGCGCTTGTGGTCCGGGCGCGGGCCGAGTTGACCTGGCCGGTGAGCCGGGCCATTCCCTCGCGCCGGTCGGCGATGGCCTTGGCGGCGGCGACCAGCTCCCGTTCGGCGGCGGCGAGCTGCCGTTCCAGCTCCTGGCGGTGCTCCACCGCCTCGGCCAGCCGGATCTGGTCGTCGGTGAGGGCCGCGCGCAGCTCCTCCTCCTGCTCGCGGACGCGTTCGGCCTCGGCCTCCAGCTGGTCCGGGTCGCGGCCGGGCCGCTCGTCGTCGCCGGTGGCGCTGAGGTGCCGCAGGCGTTCCCGGGCGAGTTGCTCGATCGAGCGGAAGCGTTCCTGCAGGGCGGACAGCTTGTACCAGGTGTCCTGGGCGGCGGCGAGCAGCGGCGCGTCCTCCGCGAGGGCGGCCTCCAGTTCGCCGAGCCGGCCCTGCACCTCGGCGTGCTCGCCCTCGATCTGCTCGCGGCGCTCCCGCAACGCGGTCTCGTCGGCGATCTCCCGGTCCAGGGTGGTCCGCAGGGTGGCCAGGTCGTCGGCGAGCAGCCGCAGGCGGGCGTCGCGCAGGTTCGCCTGGATGGCGGCGGCGCGGCGGGCCACCTCCGCCTGCCGGCCCAGCGGCTTGAGCTGGCGGCGCAGCTCGGCGGTGAGGTCGGTCAGGCGGTTCAGGTTCACCTGCATGGCGTCGAGCTTGCGCAGCGCCTTTTCCTTGCGCTTGCGATGCTTGAGGACGCCGGCGGCCTCCTCGATGAACGCGCGGCGGTCCTCCGGCTTGGCGTGCAGCATGCCGTCGAGCCGGCCCTGGCCGACGATGATGTGCATCTCCCGGCCGATGCCGGAGTCCGACAGCAGTTCCTGGATGTCGAGCAGCCGGCAGGAGTTGCCGTTGATCTCGTACTCGCTCTCGCCGGAGCGGAACATCCGGCGGGTGATGGAGACCTCGGTGTACTCGATCGGCAGCGCGCCGTCGGTGTTGTCGATGGTGAGGGTGACCTCGGCGCGGCCCAGCGGCGCGCGGCCGGCGGTGCCGGCGAAGATGACGTCCTCCATCTTGCCGCCACGCAGCGCCTTGGCGCCCTGCTCGCCGAGCACCCAGGCGATGGCGTCGACGACGTTGGACTTGCCGGAGCCGTTCGGGCCCACCACGCAGGTGATCCCGGGCTCCAGCTTCAACGTCGTGGCGGAGGCGAAGGATTTGAAGCCCTTCACCGTCAGGCTCTTGAGATACACCTTCTCGATCCTCGTCCGGTGGCCGCCGTACCGTCGCCGGCTGCGCGGACCTGGGTGAACCCGCAGACTAACCCGGTGACGCGAGCGGGCCGGCACGCGACCCGCCCCGGACGGTGTCGCCGACGCGCTAGCGGCACGTCCGCAAGGGTCGCGCGGTAAAGACAAGCGCGTTTCATGATCGGCTTATCCGTCGAGGCTTTCCGCGGTGTCGGCCCGTTTCCGGTATGACTCAGTGCAAGATCAGGAATCGTCGAACGCGAAAGGGAGCCGGACAGCGTTGCGCGCCGGCACGTGACGTGTCGGCGCGCTTTTCTGCGGTGGTGCGATTCAGTTTTCCGACCCGAAGGTCAGGTCAGCGCCGGCTCGGCCAGACGGAGCAGATCGTCCGCCTCCGCCGCAGCCGCCGCGAGCCGATCATTGTCGGCACGCAGACGCGTGATCTCGAACTCCAGTGCCTGAACCCTGGCACGCAGCCGGGTGACCTCGTCGAGCAGACGCCGGTCGGGCGCTGCACCTACGTGGCCGTAGAGGGCCTTCGCCATGCTGACTCCTTGATATGCGCTGCCGGAAAGGCCGGCCAACGCGCGCCCATTTGTACGCGGCTGTCATTCCAGGCTGTATCTGGGCATGACCGGGCGCGACTGGCGACACCTATATATTGAGCCGCAAACCCCTCCTTCGTCAAGTTCTCGCAGGCCGTAGATCATCTCCACGTCGACCTGTCCACTTGTCGGGGGGCTGCCTTCACGGCACGGACACGCTCTGTCCGGACGCCTTTACTGTACGCCCCGATTCCCGGAAGTCCGCCCCCTGCCGTCCTACTTCCCCTTAACTCTTCCTTAGCCACGTTGCCGCAGCTCGTAGGCGGGTCGTAGCGTCACCCGGGCCAACAACCGACCCCGTGGAGGCAGAGGCGTGTACGGCTGGACCGACCCGATGGACCCGAACGGCGCACCCCGGAGCGCCGAGCGGCAGACAGACGAGCCGGACTGGCTGCGCGACCACCCGGAGCCCCGCTCGGCCTACCTGTTCGGCGACGACCCGGACCGCCCCGGCGACGAGTGGCAGCGCGAGCAGCCCACCGCCCGCTGGCAGCCGGAGCCCGCCGCGCCCGCCGACGCGTACACCGCCGCCTGGCCGGCCCACCGGCCGGTCGACGACGACCCGACGGACTGGCGCGGTCGCGCGGACACCACAGGTCGTTGGCGCGCCGACGCCGCCCAGGAGTCCGCCGACGACTGGAGCGCCGCCGAGGCCGAGCCCACGGCACGGCCCGGCGAGGGGCGGCACCGCTCCCCGCGCCGCTGGCGGCGGCCGCTCATGATCGGCGGTGCCGCCGCGGCGGCCACCCTCGTGGTGAGCTTCGGCGTCGGGGCGCTCGCGCTCCCCGGTGGCGACGACACGGCCAGCGAGCCGACGGCCGTCGACGACACGTACGCCGCCTCGGCGGCGCCCACCGAACAGCCGGCCCTGGACACCCTCGTCGCGCCCTCCCCGACCGGCACACCCACGGTCGCCGCCCCGCCGAGCCCGTCGCCGAGCAAGGTCGTCAAGCCCAGCCCGACGCCGTCGCGGACCACCGCCCCCTCCCGACGCGTCGCACCGCGCAGCACCGGAGGGACCACCGCAAACGGTTCCGGCAGCTCCAGCGGCACCGTGAGCAGCCAGGCGCGCGAGGTGGTGAACCTGGTCAACGCCGAACGGGCCAAGGCCGGCTGCAAGGCGCTGAGCATCGACGACAAGCTGATGACCGCCGCGCAGAAGCACAGCCAGGACCAGGCCGACCACCAGAACATGTCGCACACCGGCAGCGACGGCAGCAACGCCGGCGTACGGCTGGACCGCGTCGGCTACGCGTGGCGCACCTACGGCGAGAACGTGGCCTGGAACCAGAAGACCCCGGCGTCGGTGATGGACGCCTGGATGAACAGCTCCGGCCACCGGGCCAACATCCTGAACTGCGCGTTCACCGAGATCGGCGTCGGCATCGCCAGCAGCAACGGCCCGTACTGGACGCAGGTCTTCGCGGCGCCGCGCTGACCGCGCGTCGTCCGCACCCCCGCGCTCGTTTGACCCGGTGAGGTACGTCGGGCCGAGCGCGGGGCCGGCGTACCGGCCGAGGGTGGCGACGGGCCGCCCGGGACCCGGGAGCTGCCGATGCGGATCCGGCCGCGGCGACCTGCCGCGACGCGTTCACTGCGCCGACTCCTGGCCGCCGGCCTCGCGGCGGTGGTGGTCGTGCCGGCGTACGGGTGCCGCGCCGAGCTGACCCCGCCCGGAGCACCCACCGCCTGGCCGTCCGGCCAGTCCCGCCACTGGCAGTGGCAGTGGCAGCTCACCGGGCCGCTGGACACGACGGTGGACGCGGACGTCTTCCTGCTGGACCCGGTGGACACCACCGCCGCGCAGGCCGCCGAACTGCGCTCGCACGACCGTCGACTGGTCTGCCAGGTGCACGTCGGATCGGTCCGGCCGAACGACCCGGACGCCAGCCGCTTCCCGGAGGTCGTACGTGGCGCGGTCGGGCGTCGACCCGGCAGCCGGTGGCTGGACGTCCGGAGTTGGGATGCGCTGCGACCGGTGCTGGCCGACCGGTTCCGGCTGTGCCGGGGCAAGGGCTTCGGCGCGGTGGCCCTCGCCGACGCCGACGGGTACGCGTCCCGCACCGGGTTCCCGCTCGACTTCGACGACCAGTTGCTGTTCAACCGCCGGCTGGCCGAGCTGGCGCGCTCGCTGAGCCTCTCCCCCGGCCTGGTCAACGACGTGCCGCAGGTCGCCGCGCTCGCGCCGGACTTCGACTTCGCGGTGAACGAGGAGTGCGTCCGCCTGGGCCAGTGCGCCAAACTGCTGCCGTTCGCCGACGCCGGCAAGCCCGTCTTCCACGTCGAGTACACCGGCTCGACAGGCGACTTCTGCGTCACGACCGTCGGCTACGGCTTCGCCTCGATCCGCAAGGACCGCACGCTTGACGCCTCGCGGGCCCCCTGCCCGCTGCCCTGAGACGGCTGGCCGGGCCGCTGTCGCGACCCGGCCAGCCACCGTCCGGTCTCAGGGCACCGGCACCAGCTCCGGCGCGGGGGCCGGCGGGTCGGCGGGAGCGGGTGCCGGGCGCTGACGCAGGAAGCGGGGAGCCCACCAGTTCGCGTCGCCCAGCATGGTCATCAGCGACGGCAACACCACGCCCCTGATGATCGTGGCGTCCAGCAGGATCGCCGCCGCGAGACCGATGCCGAGCTGCTTCATGTCGATCGTGCTCAACGTGGCGAAGATCGAGAACACGCCCACCATCACGATCGCCGCGCTGGTCACCACCCCGGCCGACGAGGTGATCCCGTACGAGACGGCCTCGCGGTTGGGCATGCCCGCCCGGATCCCCTCGCGGATCCGGCTGACCACGAACACGTGGTAGTCCATCGACAGCCCGAAGAGCACCACGAAGAGGAACAACGGCAGCCAGGACACGATGGCGCCCATCGAGGTGAACCCGAGCAGCCCCTCGGCCCAGTCGCCCTGGAAGACCAGCACCAGCAGCCCGTACGCGGCGCCGGCGGAGAGCAGGTTCAGCACTATCGAGCTGGCCGCGACCACCACCGACCGGAACGTGAGCACCATGACCAGGAAGGTGAGCACCAGCACGAAGCCCATCACCAGCGGCAGCTTGTCGCGGACGTGCCGCGCGTAGTCCTCGCTGTCGGCCACGCTGCCGCCCACCGCGTACTCGATGCCGGGGATGCCCCGCAGCTCGGCCGGGACCAGGTCCTCGCGCAGCGCCTCCAGTGACCGCACCGACCGGTCGTCCCGGCTAGCGTACGGGGTGGCGACGTCCAGCACCGACACCCGCCTGTCGTCCGACACCTGGATCTTCGGGCCGTCCGCCTCGGTCGGCGCGAACAGCGGGTCACCTGCGGCACGGGTGGCCAGGTCGGTGAGAGCGACGCGGACCCGGTCGGCCTGCTCGGCCGGCGCCCGCACGGCCACCACGTGGTTGGTGCCGGTGCTCGGGAAGGCGGCGGTGAGCCTGTCGTACGCCTGCATGGCCGGGGTGGTGCGGGGCAGGTCCTCCATGCCCGGGAACTTCAGCTTCATGCCCAGCGCCGGCGCGGCCAGGGCGAGCAGCAGCCCGACCGAGATCACCAGGGTCACGACCGGGGCGCGCAGCGCGGGCCGGAGCAGCGCCGGCCAGAGCCGCGGCGGGCGGGGCGTGCCGTGCCGGCCGGTACGCGGCGCGGTCAAGCGCCAGAGCAGCGGCACCCGCGGCCGGTCCACCCAACGGCCGAGCCTGGCCAACAGGGCGGGCAGCACGGTCAGCGAACCGGTGACCGCGACGGCGACCACCAGGATCGAGCCGACGGCGAGGGACGAGAAGACCACGTCGCCGGCGAGCAGCAGCCCGGCCATCGCGATGATCACGGCGAAGCCGGAGACCACCACCGCGTGCCCGGAGGTCTCCGCGGCGATCTCCACGGCGTCCAGACCGGACCGGCCCTTGGCGCGTTCCTCACGCTCGCGGCGGATGTAGAACAGCGAGTAGTCCACCCCGACGGCCATGCCGATCAGCAGGATCACCGGCGACGTGGTGTCGGTGGCCGGCACCAGGTGCGAGGCGAGGGTGGACAGACCCATCGCGGCGGCGACCGAGGAGAGCGCCAGCAGCACCGGGACGCTCGCCGCGATCAGCGCGCCGAACGCGATGATCAGGATGGCGAGGGTGACCGGCAGGCTGAGCAACTCGGCACGCTTGAAGTCCTTGCCCAGGGTGTCGTCGAGGGCCTGACCGATCGACGGCCCGCCCACCTGCTCGACGCGGAGCTGCGGATGCGCGGTCTGCACGGTGGCTGTGGCGTCGCGCAGCGGCTGCACCCGGTCCGACGCCGTCTCCGGATCGCCGGACATGGTGATCGGCAGAAGCAGCGCGGACCCGTCCCGGGCCGGGACGGGCTGGCCGACCTCGGCGACGCCGGTGACCGTCCGCAGGCGGGCTGCGGCGTCGTCGGCCGCGGCCTTCGCCGCCGCCGCGTCCAGCGCGCCGCCCCGCGAGGTGATGAGGACGTTCTCCACTGCCGGGTCGTCGAAGTCGCCGGCGTCCACGATGAGGCTGGCACGTCCCGCCTCGCCGATCGCCTGGTCGCCGCTCGTGGCCTCGTTGAGACCGGCGGCGTTGCCACCGACGAAGCACACCGCCACGAACACCGCCCACAGGGCGATCGCCCGCCACGGGTGCTCGGCGCTCCACCTCGCCATCCGCACCGTCACCGGTCTGCCAGCCATCTCGGGCCCCCCTGTCACGTCAACCCCCTGTCAACTGTGCTGACGCTAGGGGCGTGACGAGGCGGTCACATCGGGGATCGGCCCTGGCCCGCCCCGGAACCCGTACACGAGGGAAGCCCGGCCCGTGCGACGGCCATTGACCGACGATCCGGGCACGCGCCGGGGTACGGCCCGGAGCGTCAGGCCGCGACCCGCCGATGCCGACCCGGAGCCGGCTCCGGGTCATCCCCGAGCGGCACCCCGAGGTCGCGGCTGGCAACGCGGGCAGCTGTACGACGAACGGTTCATAAACGCCTCGCGGCGGATCGGCGTGCCGCACCGCCGGCAGGGCTGACCCTCACGCCCGTAGACGTTCAGCTCCCGGTCGAAGTAGCCGCTCTCACCGTTGACGTTGACGTAGAGGGCGTCGAAGCTGGTGCCGCCCTCAGTGATCGCCTCGCCGAGCACGTCCCGGACGTGACCGAGCAACCGCTGCGCCGCCGGGCCGCTCAACGCGTCGGTGGGGCGCGCGCCGTGCAGCCGGGCCCGCCACAGCGCCTCGTCGGCGTAGATGTTGCCCACCCCGGAGATCAGGCTCTGGTCGAGCAGGGCCCGCTTCACCTCGGTCCGCCGTCGGCGCAGCGCCGCGACGAACGCCGTGTCGGAGAACTCCGGATCCATCGGGTCGCGGGCGATGTGCGCGATCTCCGCGGGCAGCTCGGCGCCGCCCTCGCTCACCGACAGTCCGCCGAACGTGCGCTGGTCGACGAAGCGCAGCTCCGGCCCGTCGTCGGCGAACCGGAACCGCACCCGCAGGTGCGTCTCGTCAGCGGTGCCGGGCGGTTGCAGGAGCAGCTGACCGGACATGCCCAGGTGACCGATCACCGCGTCACCGCTGTCCAGCGGGAGCCACAGATACTTGCCGCGCCGCCGCACGTCGAGCACCGTACGGCCGGCAAGCACGTCCGCGAAGTGCGCGCCACCGGGGACGTGCCGGCGGACGGCGCGCGGGTGGCGGACCTCCACCGAGCCGATCCGGCGGCCGATGACCCACTGGGCCAGTCCCTGCCGGACGGTCTCCACCTCTGGCAGCTCAGGCACGCCCCGCCCCCGCGTCGCGGTCGACTGCCGCGCCCACCCGGTCCTGCGCGCCATCGCCCGACGACTGCTGGGCCGCGACGTCGGCCGGCATCACCTGCGCCAGGTGGTCGGCCTCCTCCGTCCGGGCCGCCCGCTCGGCCCGCTCCAGCGGACCCACCGACTCCCGGTCGGCCGACCCGTCCCGGCCAGCCGACCCGTCCTTGTCGTTCTGGTCGGCGAGCGTCCGCCAGGCCGCCTCCGCCGCCCGCTGCTCGGCCTCCTTCTTGCTGCGCCCCTCGGCGCCGCCGTACCGGTTGCCGGCCACCACCACCCAGGCGGTGAACGTCTTGAGGTGGTCCGGGCCGGTGCCCTCGATCCGGTACTCCGGCACCCCCAGCCCGAGCGCGGCCGTCAGCTCCTGGAGGCTGGTCTTCCAGTCCAGCGCCGCGCCCCGACCGGCCGACTCGGCCATCAGCGGGTCGAAGAGCCGGTGGATGACGATCCCTGCGGTGTCCAGCCCGTACTGGAGGTAGATCGCGCCGAGCAGCGCCTCCAGGGTGTCCGCCAGGATGCTCGCCTTGTCCCGGCCGCCTGTGGTCTCCTCGCCCTTGCCGAGCAGCAGGTACGCGCCGAGGCCGTCCGGGCCCAGCCCACGGGCCACGTCGGCGAGCGCCCGCATGTTGACCACGCTGGCACGCAACTTCGCCAACTGCCCCTCGGGCAGATCCGGGTGGTTGTGGAAGAGCGCCGTGGTGATCACCACGCCGAGCACCGAGTCGCCGAGGAACTCCAGCCGCTCGTTGGTGGGCAGACCACCGTTCTCGTACGCGTACGAGCGGTGGGTCAACGCGCGTTGCAGCAGCTCCGGTTCCAGGCTCACGCCGAACGCGGCTTCCAGGTGACCGACGGACGCCCGCCGCCGCTTGTCGTTGCTCATGTGCGTACCTCGGTGTCGGTGGAACGGTCGGTGTTCTCCGTCGCGACGTCGCCGTCGAGCAGGGCGGAGACCAGGTCGGTGGCGTGCCGCCGCCACAGGTGGGCGGCGAGGGCGATGCCGGAGGCGACATCGTCGGCGCGGGCGGAACCGTGGCAGACGACCACGGTTCCCGCCACGCCCAGCAGTGCGGCGGCGCGGGGCGCGCCACCCCCGGCGGGCGGGCCGCCGGCCATGGCGTACGCGCCCTCGATGGCCTTGAGCAGCACGTTACCGGTGAAGCCGTCGGTGACCACGACATCGGCGCGCGCACCGAGCGTCACGTCGTACCCCTCGACGAGGCCGACGTAGCGTGCCCCGCCGGGCAGCGGCTCGACGGCCAGCAGCGGGTCGGTGGCGCGGCGGACCCGGTCGCCCTTGCCCGCCTCGGTGCCGACCGAGAGCAGGCCGACCCGGGGCGCGGCGATCGAGTGCGCCACCTCGGCGTACGCGGCGCCGAGCACGGCGTGCCGGGCGAGGGTGGCGGGGCGGGGCTCCAGCGAGCCGCCGACGTCGAGCAGCACGACCGGCCCGGTGAGCGCGGGCAGGGTGGCGGCCAGGGCGGGCTGGCGGATCTCCGGCCAGCGGCCGAGACCGAGCACGGCGGCGGTGACTGTCGCGCCGGTGGCACCGGCCGAGACCAGGGCGTCGGCGGTCCCGTCGCGCACGGCGGTGACCGCGGCCCGCACGGTGCTCTCGGCCCGGGCGGCGCTGGGATGGTCGGCCATGCCGACGACGGCACGGACCGGCCGCACGGTGATCCGGGACCGCTGGGCCGGGTCGAGCGCGGCGATCATCTCGTCGGCGACCTCGGTCGGACCGACGAGCAGCAGGTGCAGGTCGGGGTCGGCGCGCACGGCCCGCAGAGCGCCGTCAACCACGACGGCGGGAGCATCGTCCCCGCCGAGGAGGTCAACGGCGATCCGCGCGGTGCCCGGCTCCACCGGAACGTCGACCGGGTTGGGCCGGCCGGCGTCGGAGGGAGCCGGGGCACCGGGCGAATGCCAGGGTGCGCGCGCCGCCCGACCTGGAGTCGGGGGCGTCACTCGGCGTCCAGGTCAGACCTCGATGACCTGGCGGCCGTTGTAGGTGCCGCAGACGGAGCAGGCGGCGTGCGGCAGCTTCGGGGACTTGCACTGCGGGCACGCGACGGTCGCGACCACTGTCGCCTTCCAGTTCGCCCGGCGGGACCGGGTGTTGCTGCGCGACATCTTGCGCTTCGGGACGGCCACGGTTCTTACTCCTCTGTACGGGTCAGTTGCGACAGGCCCGCCCAACGCGGGTCGATCTGCTGGTGACTGTGGTCGGCCGGCAGATCGTCCCAGTGCGTCCCGCATTCGGGGCACAGTCCTGGGCAGTCCTCCCGGCAGAGCGGGTTGGTCGGCAGCGTGAGCACCAACGCGTCCCGCAGCGCCGGCTCCAGGTCGATCAGATCGCCCTGCATCCGGCCCACCTCGTCCTCGTCGGTCGTGGCGTCCGTGGTGCTGTTCTCGTACGCGTACAGCTCCTGGATCGTCACGGCCATCGATTCGTTGATCTCGCGTAGGCAACGCCCGCACTCGCCCCGGATGGGACCGGTGATGGTCCCGGAGACGAGCACACCCTCGGACACCGACTGCAACCTCAGATCGAGGTCGAGGTCCGCGCCCTCCGGCACGCCGATCAACTCCACACCGAGGTCCGTCGGTGCCGGCACGACCCGCTGGACCTCACGCAACGCACCAGGGCGGCGCGGCAGGTCCCTCGTGTCGAGGACCAGCGGCGACCTGGGGTCGAGTGTCGATGGCGAGTGCTTGGGCATAGTCAGACTCCGGCCGGTGAGAGGCCGACAAAAAAGGTTACCTGGGCGACCGCCGGACCGTCGAACCGGGGGCGACGCCTGCCCGAGAATGTCGGCTGGTGAGGTGCCGCTCAGAAGGGTAGCGGGCGTTCGGCCTCATCCCCACCGAAGGTGCCGATCTCGCGTAGCGCGTGCATCTTGTCGCGGCCACGCTCTATCGACGCCAGGGCCCGGGTGAGGAACTGCTCGAAGTTGGCGAGCGCGGTGTCGACGTAGTCGTCGACCTCCTCACGCAGGCGCTGCGCCTCGGCGCGGGCCTCGGCGATGATGCGGGCGCCCTCGTGCTCGGCCGACACGGTGATCTCGTTCACCGACACGAGGCGGGCGTGTTCTGCCTCACCCTCGCTGATGATCCGGTCCGCCTCGCGCTTGCCGGCCTCCATGATCTTGTCCCGCTCGTCCAGGAGGGCGGCGGCCCGGCGCAGGTCGGCGGGGAGTTCGGCGCGCATCTCGTCCAGGGCCGCGATCATCTCGCCCCTGTCGACCATGCAATTGTTGCGCGACATCGGGACGGAGCGGGCCTGCTCCACCATGGCGATCAGTTCGTCGATGCGATCGAGCGGGTCCACCGGTACCTCACTCCTGTCGTTCGTCGGCCGACCTCCATGATGCGGGCTACGGCCGGTCCCCCGCTTGACCAATCATGTCGTGCCCACCCCACACGTGCCCCATCCACCCCAACCCGGCGCGTCGCGCCGTCATCGCGCTCCGCGATGGGAGCACCCTCCCCAACCTCATCGATCTTGCACTTTCTGCGGTCGACAAATGCCGCAGCGGAGCACATTCCACCGACCGAAACTGCAAGATCGCGGGGGTGGGGGTGGGTCAGGGGCGAGGGGTCAGGCGGGCCTGGAGGGCCTCGCGGACCGGGTCGGGGACGTGCGCGGAGATGTCGCCGCCCCACTTCGCCACATCCTTGATCAGGCTGGACGAGATGAACGAGTAGAGCGGGTTGGTCGGCATGAACAACGTCTCGACACCGGCCAGACCGATGTTCATCTGGGCCATCTGCAACTCGTAGTCGAAGTCGCTGACCGCCCGCAGACCCTTGATCAGCACGCTCGCCTGCTGCGCCCGACAAAAGTCGACGAGCAGCCCGCGGAACGACTCGACCCGCACGTTGCCGTACGAGGCGGTCACGTCGCGGAGCATCTCGATCCGCTCCTCGACGGTGAACAGACCGCTCTTCGACTGGTTCATCAGCACGCCGACGATCACCTCGTCGAACAGCCGGCTGGCCCGACCGATGATGTCGAGGTGTCCGTTGGTGACCGGGTCGAAGGAGCCGGGACACACCGCACGTCTCATGATCGGCGACCGTACCAAAGAGTGGTCTCGCCGTAACGGCGACTGCGCTCCGGGGTGATCCCCTCCACCCAGTCGAACTCCCTGGTCCGCCGGGACCGCTCCACGACCACCAGCGCGTCTGGCGCCAGCCAGCCCTCCTCGACGAGCGTGGTCAGCAGCGCGGTGATCTCCGCCTCCGGCACCGCGTACGGCGGGTCGGCGAAGACCACGTCGTACGGGCCGCCGTCCGGTCCGGCGGCCAGCACCGTCGCGACCCTGCCGGTGACCAGCCGGACGGCCGAGCCGGCCCGCAGGGTCGTCACGTTCTCCCGGATCACCCGGGCCGCCCGTGGGTCGGACTCGACGAGCAGCACGTGCCCAGCGCCCCGGGAGAGCGCCTCCAGACCGACCGCGCCGGAGCCCGCGTACAGGTCGGCGAAGCGCGCGCCGTCGAGGTCGACCTCGGACTCGACGGCGCTGAACAGCGCCTCCCGGACCCGGTCGGAGGTGGGTCGGGTGCCGGCGCCGGGCGGCGCGGCGATCCGCCGGCCGCCGAGCGTCCCGGCCACGATCCGGGTCACGGTCTCCTCCTGCTCATGACCTCGACGCTACGCGACCCCCGGAGCGGGCGTTCGACACGGTCGGTGCCGCCACGAGGACCACGTGATCACTTCTCGTATATCAATGATCTCAAGTTCATAACATCCGTCTTAACAAATCCTGAGCGCTGTAACACACGCGGCGATCTCGCTAGGGTCTGCCGGGTGTCGGCGGCAACCCACCGGCCCACGGCTCGGGAGGGCGCCTCTCCATCGACGTGCAGTGACCGTCCACTGTCGCTCCCGTGCCACCCCCCCTGACGCTTCAGCACTCCAGGAGTACCCGTGATCCGTCCCAAGCTGTCGCTCCGGCGACCGCTGGCCATCCTGGGAGCCGCCCTCATCGGCCTCACCGGGGTCGTCGCGGTGGCCACCCCAGCCAGCGCCCACCACACCACGATCACTGCCAAGGCCGACTGTGACCGGCTCACCGGCGAGCGGGTGATCACGTGGAAGGTGGAGAACAGCGAAGCCAAGAAGGACGCGACCATCCAGAGGGTGACCGCTGACCCGGGCACCCCGGTGACCTCGCTGGTCGCGGGGGCGAAGGAGGCGAAGCCGCTGCAGGGGCTGATCATCCCCAAGGCCTCCTCCAAGCTGGCCGTCCAGCGCGTGCCCGGCGACACCACCAAGGCCCACCTCCAGGTGTACGCCGAGTGGATCAAGGATGGGAAGGTCACGGCGAACCACACCGCCAACGGCGACATCGACCTCGCCGGTGACAAGTCCTGCACCCCGGCCCCGAAGTGCGTCGAGGTCGACAAGGCCAAGTACAGCCACACCTTCGACGGCGCCAAGGGGACTGCCACCGTCAAGCTCGACGGTGACCGGCCTCTGTGCGGCGAGGGCAAGCAGTGGTTCACGCTCGTCTCGTACTTCGCGCCCCGGCCGCAGTTCGCCACCCCGCAGTACGTGTACGGCACGCCGGACAGCGACTTCATCGGTGGCACCCAGACCGAGATCACGCTGAACGTGGAGATCCCGGACTGCCACACCCAGGTCGACCTGATCTGGGGCGGCAAGGACCAGGTCATCGACGAGCTGGTCGACGGCGGCAAGCGCTACGACGACAAGAAGCTCGGCTCGCCTGGCGCCCCGGGCAACCGGTCCAAGGGCCCGCAGGGCTGGTACAACGGCGGCAGCAAGAGCTGCACCACCCCGGCCTCGACCTTCGCGTCCAACTGCGACGGTTCGGTCGCCGTCTCGCTGAGCAACGACGGCAAGATCAGCAAGTACGCGGTCGAGTTCGAGGTCAAGGGCGAGAACGGCTTCACCAAGAAGGTCTCCGTCGCGCCAGGTAAGGCCGACACGAGCATCGTGGTGCCCGCCGCCGACGCCGGCAAGATCGAGGTGCTGGTCGACGGCAAGGTCATCGAGAACGGCACCTACTCGTGGCAGCGCCCCGAGGACTGCCCGCTGCCGGCCGTCACCACCAAGGCCGACTGCAAGGAGTTCGCCCTCACCGTGACCAACCCCGAGGGTGGTCTCCCGGTCAAGGCGACGTTCACCTACGGCGACAAGACCGAGACCCGTACGGTCGCGGCCGGCGCGTCCGAGACCGTTACCTTCAAGGCCGGCAAGGACAAGACGGCTGTCGTCGCCCTGCCCGACATGGACCTTGAGATGGAAGCCATCTACACGCCGGAGGGCAACTGCGGCGGTGGCGGCGCTGGCGGCGAGGAGCCGGGCCTTCCGGTCACCGGTGCGGCGGCGGGCGGCATCGCCGCCGGCGCGATCGCGCTGCTGATCGCGGGCGCGGTGCTCTTCGTCATCGCCCGTCGGCGTCGGGTGACCTTCACCGCCTGACCTGACCTGCGCTGAAGCCCGAGGGCGCGTCGACCACCCGGTCGGCGCGCCCTCGGTCGTCGTGGTCCCGGTGTCCGCACGGATCCGCCTGCCTCCGGCGCGCCGAGTGGAGCGGGTACACGGGCGGCGACGTCATCCTGCCGGCCGCCTGCGCGGTGCCGGGCGCCTGACACCAGGCCCCGACACCGGGAGTCAGGTGAGGGCGACGGCGTCAGCCCTTTTCCAGGTACTCCGCGCGGTCCTCGTCGACCAGGGCCGCGACGGACGCGGCGAGGGCCGGGTTGCGGGTCAGCTCCGGGTCGTCCTCGATCAGGGTGATCGCCTCGGCGCGGGCGTCGCGGATCAGGTCCGCGTCGCGTTTGAGGGACAGCAGGCGCAGGTGCGAGCGGTGCCCGGACTGGGTGGCGCCCAGCACGTCACCCTCGCGGCGTTGCTCCAGATCCAGCTCGGCGAGCTTGAAGCCGTCGCTTGTGGACGCCACCGCGTCCAGGCGTTCCCGCGCCGACGAGCCCTCGGCGGCCTCGCTGACCAGCAGGCACAGCCCGGCGGCGGAGCCCCGGCCGACCCGGCCGCGCAGCTGGTGCAGCTGGGAGACACCGAACCGGTCGGCGTCCAGCACGATCATCACGGTGGCGTTCGGCACGTCCACGCCGACCTCGATCACGGTGGTCGCGACCAGCACGTCCAGGTCGCCGGCGGCGAAGGACCGCATCACCGCGTCCTTCTCGTCGGCGGGCAGCCGGCCGTGCAGCACCCCGATCCGCAGCCCGTGCAGCGGCCCCTCGGCCAGCAGCGGGGCCACCTCGGTCACGGCCAGCGGTGGGCGGCGGCCGTTGTCGTCCTCGGGTGGCGGTTCCTCGTCCGATACCGGTCCGTCACCGATCCGCGGGCAGACGACGTACGCCTGGTGCCCGGCCGCCACCTCCTCGCGCAGCCGGCGCCACGCCCGGTCCAGAAAGGCGGGCTTCTCGGCTGCCGGCACCACGTGCGAGGCGATCGGCGAACGGCCCCGGGGCAGTTGGGAGAGGGTGGACACCTCCAGGTCGCCGTAGACGGTCATCGCCACCGTGCGTGGAATCGGGGTGGCCGTCATCACAAGCGTGTGCGGCGGCTGGTCCGCCTTGGCCCGCAGCGCGTCGCGTTGCTCCACACCGAAGCGGTGCTGCTCGTCGACCACCACGAGGCCGAGGTCGGCGAAGTCGACACCCTCGTACAGCAGGGCGTGGGTGCCGAGCACGATGCCGGCCGCGCCGCTGGCCACCTCGGCGAGCGCCCGGCGGCGGGCCGCCGCGCCAAGTGAGCCGGTGACCAGCTCGACCCTCGTGGCGTGCTCGGCGGAATCCAGCTCACCGGCACGCCCGAGCGGCCCGAGCAGGTCGAGCATCCCCCGGTGGTGCTGCGCGGCGAGCACCTCGGTGGGCGCCAGCAGCGCCGCCTGCCCGCCCGCGTCGACCACCTGGAGCATCGCCCGCAGCGCCACCACCGTCTTGCCCGAGCCCACCTCGCCCTGCAACAGGCGGTGCATCGGGTGCGGCGTGGCCAGGTCCTCGGCGATCTCCACGCCCACGTCGCGCTGCCCGGCGGTCAGCTCGTACGGCAGTCGGGCGTCGAACGCGTCCAGCAGCCCGCCGGGGCGCGGCGGGCGGGGCCGGGCCGGCCAGTCGGCGGCCCGGTGCTTGCGCTGCACCAGGGTCAGCTGGACGGCGAACGCCTCGTCCCACTTGAGCCGCCGCCGCGCCCGGTAGAGCGCCTCCTTGGTGGACGGTCGGTGGATCTCCCGAAGCGCGGCGCCCAGGTCGACCAGGTTGCGACCGGCCCGTACGGACGCCGGAAGCGGATCCTCCGGCGGGGTGAACGTGTCCAGGACGACGCGTACGCAGCGGGCGATCACCCAGGTCGGCACGGCCGCCGCGGCCGGGTACACGGGGATCAGCGCGCCCGCGAACTCCTCGATCTCGTCGTTGACCGCCGCCTCGCCCTCGCCGCCCTCGCCGAGCAGGACGTACTCCGGGCCGTTGAGCTGGCGTTTGCTCCGGAACTCGGTGACCTTGCCGGCGAACAGACCCCACCGGCCCGGACGCAGCTCGCGTTCGCGCCAGGCCTGGTTGCCGAAGAACGTCAGCGTGAGCACACCCCCGGAGCCGTCGCCGACTGTCACCTCCAGCAGGTTGCCCCGGCGCTGCCGCATCGGCCGTACGGCGGTGCGCTGCACCTGGGCCAGCACGGTGACCTGCTCGCCCACGTCCAGGGAGCGGATGTCGGTGTGCTCGCCGCGCTCGTCGTACCGGCGCGGGAAGTGGTAGACCAGGTCACCCGCGGTGTGCAGGTCGAGGGCGGAGGCCAGCGCCTTGGCCGTCTTGTCCCCGACGAGCTTCTTCAGCGGCGTGTCCACGGTGGCCGGCTCGCTCATTCAACCCCCACCAGCAGTGGATAGAACGGTTGACCGCCCGGGTACGCGTGCACCTCGACGAACGGCCAGCGCCGCGCGACGTGCGCGCGGACGGCATCGGTGAGCCCGGCCGGGGCGTCCACCCCGGCCAGGAGGGTGACCAGCTCCCCACCGCCGCCGAGCATCCGGTCGACGACGGCTGCGCAGATGTCGGTGAGGTCGGCGCCGATGAGGTGCACCTCCCCCTCGACGAGCGCCAGCACGTCGCCGGGCTGGCACGGGCCGGCGACGGTCAGCGCCTCCCGGCTGGCGTGGCAGACCTCGGCGTAGCGGCAGGCTCCGGCGGCCTCGGCCATCGCGATCACGTCGTCCTCGAAGCGGCGGGTGCCGTCGCGGACCGCGAGGGCGGCCAGGGCCTGCACCGGTGAGCGGGTCGGCACCACGCTCACCTTGATGCCGTGCCGGTGTGCCTCGCGGGCCGCCGCACTCGCCACCGCCTCCGTGTTGGGGTCGTTGGGCAGCACCACCACCCGGGCGGCGTTGGTGCTGCGCACCGCGTCCAGCAGCTCGCCCGTCGACGGGTTGCCCGGCACCACTGTGGCGCCCTCCGCGGCGAACAGCTCGGCGATCCCGATGCCGGTGGCGACCACCACCGCCGCCCGGCTGGCCGTGGCCGGGCCTGGCGACTCCCGCTGGTCGGCGAAGCGGGTCACCGAGATCCGGTACGGACGGCCGGCGGCGACACCCGCCTCGACCGCCGCGCCCACGTCGTTGACGTGCACGTGCACGTTCCAGGTGCCCACCGGCTCCCGCCCGTCACCGACGACGACCAGGGAGTCGCCTAGCGCGTCAAGCGTCAGGCGCATCTCGTCGACCGCCTCGGCCGTGGCGTCGAGCAGGAACTGGACCTCGTAGGCGTATTCCTCGGAACCTGTCTCGCGGGCGACTGTGGCCGCCGGGCGGGCGGTGCGTGGGGTCTGCCCCACCGGTGCCGCGCCCTCCCCGGAGAGCACCTCGACCAGGGCGTCGAGCAGCACGCAGAGTCCTCTGCCGCCGGCGTCGACCACGCCGGCGCGGGCCAGGGCCGGCAACTGCTGCGGCGTACGCGCCAGCGCCTCGGCCGCCGCCCGCGCCGCGGCGCCGGCCACCCGGCACAGGTCGTCGGTGTCCGCGCGCTCGGCCGCGTTGGCGGCGGCGGCGACCACTGTGAGCAGGGTGCCCTCCACCGGGCGGCCGACCGCGCCGTACGCGGCGGTGGTCGCGGACCGCAACGCGACTGCCAGCTCCCGACCGCGCACCACGGGCACGGCGGCGACGGCGTCGGCGAAGCCGCGCAGGATCTGCGACAGGATCACCCCGGAGTTGCCCCGTGCCCCGAGCAGGGCGCCCTGCGCCATCAGCCGCGACGCGTGCCCGTGCGCGGTCGACCCGCTGTCGGGCAGCGTGTCCAGATCCATCGCGAGGGCCTGCTGGGCCGACGTGAGGGTGAGCACCAGGTTGGTGCCCGTGTCGCCGTCGGGCACCGGATAGACGTTGAGCTGGTCTATCTCACTCTGGTGGCGTTTCAGCGCGGCCAACCCACCCACACACCAGCGGCGGACCGCTGCGGCGTCGAGGGTGTCCAGCACGGCCAGAAGCCTACTGGCGCTGACTGACACCCGTCGGACTCGTCCGGCGTGTCCGCTGGACCGGGGCGGTTGGCCGGGTCGGCGGGTCATCGGGTAACCTGACCAGGTTGCCCGGGCAGCACCTGCCGGCGACCCCGTGAACGTATCAATCCCAGGAGTATCCCGTGGCTAGCGTGTGCGACGTCTGTGGCAAGGGACCGGGCTTCGGCCACAACGTGTCCCACTCGCACCGGCGGACCAACCGCCGCTGGAACCCGAACATCCAGTCGGTGCGTACCCCGGCCGGTGGCGGCAACACCAAGAAGTTGCAGGTCTGCACCTCGTGCATCAAGGCCGGCAAGGTCACCCGCGCCTGACGCGCGGCACCACCCTCTTCGATACGGCTCAGCCGGCGGACCGCTGCGGTCCGCCGGCTTTTGTCGTGCACGCCGACGGGCGCTTCCCGGTCCGGTCCGCGCCCGGCCGTCCGTTTCCTCGGGCAGGTCAGAGGGTGCGGCCGAAGGATACGCAGCCCTCGGAGTCCTTGTAGAAGCCGAAGTTCGGGATGCGCTCGTAGCCGGCGGCCGTGTACATGGCGATCGCCTCGGGCTGCTTGTCGCCGCACTCCAGGACCATCCGCTTGCGGCCCTGCTCACGCGCCGACCGTTCGACCGCCGCGAGGACGCCGCGGGCGACGCCACGCCCCCGGGCCGTCGGGGCGGTGTACATCCGCTTCAGCTCCGCGGTGTCCGCGCCGTGGCTGCGCCAGCCACCGCAACCGACCGGTTCGCCGCCCAGGTAGGCGACGAGGAACGCGCCGTCCGGCGGCTCAAACTCGGTGGCGGCCACCGGGGTGTCGTCGCCGGTGCCGCCGTAGCGGACACCGAGGTCGGCCAGCGCGTCACGGATCAACTGCTGCGCCACAGGTGCGTCGAACCGCACCAGCCGGATCTCGATCTCACTCACGGTGTCCAGGGTACGGCGGCCACCGGGCCTCACCGGAAGTGGTCCCAGCCGGTCGGGCCGTCGTAGGGCACCCCGTCGACTGTCACGCCGGCACCCTCCGTCACCACGCCTATCGCCCGCCACTCCGGCGGCAACGCCACCGCCGGGGGGAAGGTCGCGGCCAGCGCGTGGTCGTCGCCACCGGCCAGGATCCAGGTGTACGGGTCGACGCCGAGGGCCTGCGCCGCGTCGGCCATCTGCCGGGGCACCTCGAACGCGTCCCGGCGCACGTCGATCGCCACCCGGCTGGCCGTCGACACGTGCCCGAGGTCGGCGAGCAGGCCGTCCGACACGTCGATCATCGAGGTGGCGCCCAGCCGGGCGGCCTGCGGCCCCGCCTGGTACGGCACCAGTGGCCGCCGGTACGCCTCGACCAGCAGCCGGGGCGTCCGGAAACCGCGGGTGAGCACGGTCAGCCCGGCGGCCGCGTACCCGGTGCGCCCGGCCAGGGCGAGCACGTCCCCCGGGCGTGCGCCCGAGCGCACCACAGGCGCGCGGCCGTCGAGGTCGCCGAGCGCGGTCACCGCGACGGTAAGGGTGGGGCTGGCCGACATGTCCCCGCCGACGACGCTCGCGCCGACCGTGTCCGCCTCCGCCGCGAGCCCGTCGGCCAGCTCCTCCGCCCAGCCCGTGGGCAGGTCCGCAGGCATGCAGAGGGCGACGAGCAGGGCGGTCGGGGTGGCGCCCATCGCCGCGATGTCGGCCAGGTTCGCCGCCGCCGCGCGGTGTCCGACGTCACGCCCCGACGACCAGTCGCGCCGGAAGTGCCGTCCGTCGACGAGCACATCCGTGGATGCCACCACCCGGGCGTCCGGCGCGGCCACCACGGCCGCGTCGTCCCCCGGGCCGAGCAGGGTCGTCGGCCCGACCGGCAGCCGGGCGGTGATCCGCCCGATCAACCCGAACTCGCCGATACCGGCCACGCTGGCGCCGCCGCCGACGTTCCGTCCGTTCTGCCCGGCACCGCCGCGCTCGCTCACCGCTGCTCCTTGACCACCGATAGGGATCGGACCTGCTCCGTAAGGTAGTTTCACCCTTCGAGCCGCCCCGCGGCGGCGACGGACGGAGGTCGAGTCGTGGTACAGGCGTACATCCTCATCCAGACCGAGGTCGGCCGGGCACGTGACGTGGCCGGTCTCATCGCGGACCTTGCCGGCGTGGTACGCGTCGACGCCGTCACCGGGCCGTACGACGTGGTCGTCCTCACCGAGGCCAACACCGTCGACGAGCTCGGCAAACTCATCGTCAGCAAGGTGCAGATGGTGCCCGGCATCACCCGCACCCTCACGTGTTCGGTGGTGCGGTTGTAAGTGGACGAGATGACTACCTCCTCCGCTGCTCTGGACGACGACGAGACGCGCGGCACGACCGGCGGGACGCCCGAGCCGGCTGACGGTATCCGCGAGTCCGCCAAGCCGGGCGCCGACGCGCCGAGCGGCCGGGACCGGACGATCCGCGGAGCCGCGCTGGTCGCCACGTTGATCGCGTTGCCTGTCACCCTGCTGGTCGCCCTGCTGGCCTTCTCGAAGCTCTCGCCTGACACTCCGGCCGCCGCGCCGAGCCCTTCGGCGACAAGCGTGCGGGCGCAGTCCACCGCACCTGTGGAGATGGCCGCCCCGGCGCTGGCCGACCGCCCGGCCACGGTCTGCCGCGCGCTGGTCTCCCAGCTGCCGCAGACCATCCGCGACCTGGCCCAGCGTCCGGTCACCGCCGGCCCGGAGCAGAACGCGGCGTACGGCGACCCGGCCCTCACCGTCGCCTGCGGCGGCCCCGCGCCCACCGTTCCGGCCACCGACGAGGTCTGGCGGGTGAACTCGGTCTGCTGGCACCCGGTCGAAGAGGCCGACGCGACGCTGCTCACCACTGTCGACCGGGAGACACCCGTCACCCTGCGCATTCCGCGCTCGTACGAGCAGCCGTTGCAGTGGGCGGCACCCATCTCCAACACCATCGTGGCGACGGTGCCCTCGGGTGGCGCCGCCCCCGCCGGCTGCCGGGGCTGACCCGACAGGCGCCGGCTCGGCGCGGGCGGGCCCGCTGTCTCAGTGCAGGCCGACGCCGCGCCGCTGGGCGGTACGGATCAGGCGGTTGACGAGCTTCGGGTACTCCAGGCCGGCGGCCGCCCACATCCGCGGGAACATCGACGTCGGGGTGAACCCGGGCATCGTGTTGATCTCGTTGAGGTAGATGTCCAGCTCGGGGGTGACGAAGAAGTCGGCCCGCGCCAAGCCGGCGCAGTCCAGTGCGGTGAACGCGCGGACCGCGTACTCCTGCACCTGGCGGGTCGCCTTCTCCGGCAGCCCGGCCGGGATGTCGTACTCGCAGGAGTCGTCGAGGTACTTCGCCTCGAAGTCGTAGAAGTCGTGGTCGGAGACGACCCGCACCTCGGCCAGGACGGACGCCTCGGGCGCGCCGCCGGCCTCGCCCTCCAGCACGCCGCACTCGACCTCGCGGCCGACGATCGCCGCCTCGATGATGACCTTCGGGTCGATCTGTCGCGCGGTGGCGACCGCCGCGTCGAGCTGCGCCCAGTCGGTGACCCGGGTGATGCCGAACGACGAGCCGGCCCGCGACGGTTTCACGAAGACCGGCAGGCCGAGCCGGTCCTTGTCCTGTTCGCTGAGCGTCATCCCGTTGCGCAGCACCGCGTACGGGCCGACCGGGATGCCCTCGACCGCGCAGAGCTTCTTGGTGAACTCCTTGTCCATGGCGGCCGCGGAGGCGAACACGTTGGCGCCCACGTAGGGGATGCCTGCCATCTCCAGCATTCCCTGGATCGTGCCGTCCTCGCCGTACGCGCCGTGCAGCACGGGGAAGACCACGTCCACGTCGGCGAGCACCCGGGGACCCTCGGTCGGGTCGAGCACCATCAGCCCGTTGCCGGTGGGGTCGGCGCGCAGCACGATGTCGTCGCCGGAGTCGGCGGTGATCTCCGGCAGTTGCCGGGCGTTGATCGCGAGCTGGGCGGGATCGCCGCTGGTCAGCACCCACTGGCCGGCCCGGGTGATGCCCACCGGCACCACCTCGAACTCGTCGGGGTCCAGGGCGCCCAACACACTGCCGGCACTGACACAGGAGATGCCGTGCTCCGGGCTGCGGCCGCCGAAGACGATCGCCACGCGGGTCTTGCCTGGGGTGGTCACTCCGGTCACCTCTTCGTACGCGACTGCGGCTGGTCGTGCTCGCCGGTGGCGTTCACCCGGTTGACCTTACTGTGCGTGGCGGTAGGGCGAGGCGATACCCGGGGAGCCACAGCGGTACGCGGCAATCGGTCAACAGAGGTTATACGGTGCGTGACGGGAGGAAGGCTGCCACATCGATCGGTGGCGCGAGTCGGCTCAGTCGCGGGAGTGCCGGCGGCCGACCGCGATCACCTTGACCCGCTGCCGGCCGGCCCGGACCATGCCCAGCGCCATGAAGGCCCCGGCGATCCGGTCGGCGGCCTCCCGGCTGTTGGCGCCGACCACCTGCCGGCGCCGCTCGGGGGCGATCCGCTCGTTGCGCTCGATGCCCTCGACGGGGCGCACGTCGGTGAGCACCACCAGGAAGCGGGTCATCGCCGGCCGCCCGGATGCAGGGCGGGGGGCTGCGGACCGTCACGCACGTCGTCTCCTTCCGGCGGGGCGGGATGGCTGCGGCACGCGGCGATCGGGCACGG
The DNA here is from genome assembly GCF_042898105.1 of Micromonospora sp. NPDC000663. Classification (NCBI taxonomy): domain Bacteria; kingdom Bacillati; phylum Actinomycetota; class Actinomycetes; order Micromonosporales; family Micromonosporaceae; genus Micromonospora; species Micromonospora sp. NPDC000663. Next base: position 863,051 of record NZ_JBIAYR010000001.1, on the reverse strand, counting down.
GGGAGAAACCCGATCGCCGCGCGCCCCATCCCCTCCGGTCGCTCACCACCACCGTCGCCACGACAACCGGCGGTGAGGACGCGATGACAGATTGACACGTGGACGGCCGTGAATGCAACTCTCATCGACGTTCTCTCATGCAGACGTTCCCGCAAATGTGTGCGACCATCGATGCATGGCCCCGAAGACCGCCCGCGCCCGCCGACTCGGCATCGCCCTGCGCCACCACCGGGAAGCCGCCGGCCTGACGCTGGAGACCGCAGCGGATGAGATCAACAGCACCCGCAGCACCCTGTCCCGGTACGAGAACGCCCAGACACTGATCACGCCTGCCACCGTGCGCGCCCTGCTGACCTCGTACGGGGTGAGCGCCGAGGAGGTCGCCTCGGCGGTGCAGCTCGCCAAGGACGCCCGCAAACCGGGCTGGTGGGTGTCCTACTCGTACCTGCTGGACCCCCGCACCATCGACTTCATCGCGCTGGAGGCCGAGGCGACTGCCATCGCCAACTTCGAACCCTCGGTGGTGCCCGGCCTGCTGCAGACCGCCGACTACATCCGCGGCGTGATGCGCGGTGGTCCCCACACCCTCGGCGACGACCTCGTCGAGCAACGGGTCAAGGTCCGCCTCGACCGTCAGCAGCGCCTCACCGGCGACGACCCGCCGATCCTCGACGCGGTCATCGACGAGGGCGCGCTGCTCCGGCCGGTCGGCGACCAGTCGGTGATGGACGGTCAGCTCCGCCACCTCGTCAAGATGGCCGAGCTGCCCAACATCACCGTCCAGGTGATCCCGCTCTCCGCCGGCTACCACCGCGGCACCCGGGGTTCCCTGCACATCCTGGAGTTCGCCGACCCGGAGGACCCGATCATCGCCTCGGTGGAAACCGTCGCCGGGCAGATGATCCTCGACCGGGCTGGCGAGACGCGTACCTGCACCAAGATCATGGAGCATCTGCGCAGCGTGGCGCTCAGCCCGGCGGACAGCCGGGCGATGCTCCTGGAAGTCCTGAAGGGACGGTAGGACCGATGACACCGACGATCACCGCGGCGTTGGCCGTGGCGGCGTGGCGCAAGAGCAGCCGCAGCGGCGACCAGGGCGCCTGCGTGGAGGTGGCCGCGATCCCGCGGCTGGTGGCCGTCCGCGACTCCAAGGACCCGGCCGGTCCGGCCCTGCTGTTCCCGCCGGCCGCCTGGGCCGCCTTCACCCAGGCTCCACCCCGTAGCTGACCGGCCGTCGACGCGGCCGGCCAGGTCCCTGCAGGTCGCTCACCGGCGTGCCGGCCAGGCCCCGGCGGGTCGCTCGCCGATCCGTCGGGGCGCACGGCGCGCCGGGTTCAGGCCACCAGCGGACGGGACTCCGGCACGGTACGCAGCGCCTCCAGGGCGGCGATCGCCACTCCTCGGGCACCTGCCATGTCCCGCTCCGGCACCAGGGCGAAGGTCGCCACGGCCGCCTGCTCCTCCCGGAGCACGGTGTGCTCGCGGACCGTCCCCAGGAACCAGTCGCGGAACTCCGGCGCCGCCTCCACCACCCCGCCACCCACGAAGTACGCGTGCGGGTCGGTGAAGTTGGCCGCCACGGTGAACAGCCTGCCCAACGCCATCGCCTGCTGGGTGAACAGCTCCCGGGCCAGCACGTCGCCCCGCTCGCCGTACCCACGGACCAGCTTCGCCGCCCGAGCCACCGGTTCGGCGGCCAGCGGGTGGTCGGGGTGGCGGGTCAGCCAGTACGGCAGCAGGTTGCGCTCGATGCCCGTCAACGAGGCGACGCTCTCCACGTCGCCGGTGAAGCCGCAGGCGCAGGTGGGGTCCGACTGGCCGGGACCGAGCAGCCCGTTCAGCGGGATGTGCACGTGACCCAGTTCCCCGGCCATCCCGGCCGCGCCGGCGATCACCCGCCCGCTCTCGACCACCCCGCCGCCCAGACCGGTGCCGACGATCGCGGCGACCGACGATCGGTTCATCGCCTCGGCGCCGAAGAACACGTGGTGGGCGTAGAGCGCCGCCGCGTTGCCGTCGTTGTGGTAGATCACCGGCAGGCCGAGCCGCCGCTCCAGCGCGCCCCGCACGTCGAAGCCCCGCCAGGCCGGCTGGGAGAAGTTGGTCGAGCCCCGCGAGGAGATGACGCCTGCGGCGCTGGCCGGGCCGGGCGTGTCCAGCCCGACAGCCCGGACCAGCTCGCGCGGCACCCCGGTGTGCGCCAACGCGCCGTCCAGTGCCCGGGCCAACGCCTCGATCGCCGCCTCCGGCCCGGCCCGCACCTCGCTGGGGATCTCCAGCAGGCCGTCCACCAGGAACCGGCCGTCCACCGTCAGCACTGTGGCGTTGTTGCTGGTGCCGCCGTTGTCCAACCCGACGACCACAGGCACCCCTGCGCTGCCCACCGAAACCGCCTCCCGCCGTCATGAGTGTGAGCCGAGGCTAGTGCCAAGCCCTCTCCCCCGCCACGCCCGCCGTCCCCGCGATCGTGCACCTGCTGTCGCGGCACAAGGCGTATCGCACCCATTTCGACAACCGAAACCGCAAGATCGCGGGTGAGGGGTCAGGGGCGGCGGGCGGTCAGGGCCGTGGCGTCCAGGTCGTCGTCGTGGCGGACGCTCGGCAGCAGCCCGGCGGCGGCGAACGCCTCGCCGAGCACGTCCACCTGGGTGACACCTACCTCGACCACCAGGTGGCCGCCGGGGGCCAGCCAGCCGACCGCCTCGGCGCCCACCCGGCGCAGCACCGAGAGCCCGTCCGGGCCGCCGTCGAGCGCCACCGGTGCCTCGTGCAGCCGCGCCTCCGGCGGCATCAGCGCCACCGCGTCGGTCGGGACGTACGGTGCGTTGGCGACCACCAGGTCGAGTCGCCCCCGCCAGTGCGGCGGCAGCGGCGCGAACAGGTCACCCTCGAACACCTCGGCGGCCAACCCGGCGAGGTTGCGGCGGGCGCACGCCACGGCCGCCGGGTCGATGTCGGTGGCGGCCAGCCAACGCGGCGCGAGCCGGTGCGCCAGCGCCACGGTGGTGGCCCCGGACCCGCAGCACAGATCGACGACTGCCGGCGTCGGGCCGGTCAGCGCCGCCGCCGCCTCGACCAGCAGAGCCGTCCGGCCGCGCGGCACGAAGACACCCGCGTCGACGGCGATCCGCAGGCCGCAGAACTCCGCCCAGCCGAGCAGGTACTCCAGCGGTTCGCCGGCCACCCGACGCTCGGTCAGGGCCGCCACCGTCGCCGGATCGTCGGCGGCGGCCAGCAGCAGGTCCGCCTCGTCCTCGGCGTAGACGCACCCGGCGGCGCGCAGCCGGTCCACGAGGGCGGACCTGTCGACGGGGACGGACTCCACTCAGGCCTCTCCTGCGGCGTCCAGCGCGGCGGCGATGTCGGCCACCAGGTCCGGCGTGTCCTCCACGCCGCAGGAGAGCCGGACGAAGCCCGGCGACGTGTCGTCACCCCACTGCGCCCGTCGGTCCGCGGTCGTGTGCAGGCCGCCGAAGGAGGTGGCAGCCGCCACCAGCCGGGCGGCCTCGACGAACCGGCTCACGCGGTCGGCGTCGCCCAGGTCGAACGAGAGCACCCCGGGCATCCGGCGCATCTGCGCCGAGGCCACCGCGTACGCGGGGTCGTCGGGTCGGCCCGGCCAGCGCAGACCCGACACGTCCGCCCGGGCGGCGAGCAGGTCGGCGACCGCGGCCGCGTTGGCGCTCTGCCGGGCCAGCCGCAGGTCGAGGGTGGCCAGCGACCGGTGCGCCAGCCAGGCGTCGAACGCGCCGGGCACCGACCCGGTGGTGGTACGCCAGAGCGTCACCGCCTCGACCAGCTCGGTGTTCCGGCTGGCCAGATACCCGAGCAGCAGGTCGGAGTGCCCGGTGAGCGCCTTGGTGCCGGAGGCGACCACCAGGTCGGCGCCGAGGTCCAGTGGGCGCTGCCCGAGCGGGGTGGCAGTGGTGTTGTCCACGGCGAGCAGCGCGCCGGCGGCGTGCGCCTGCTCGGCCAGGACCGCCACGTCGACCACGTCCAGACCCGGGTTGGCGGGGGTCTCCACAAGCACCAGCCGGACGCCGTCGAGGGACGGGTACGGCCCGGCGGTCGGTACGAAGACCACCCGGACGCCCATCGTCCCCAGCACGTCGGTGGCGAACGACCGGACCGGGAAGTAGCCGTCGCTGGGCAGCAGCACCGTGTCACCCGGGCGCAGCAGGGCGAGCAGCACGCCGGTGATGGCCGCCTGACCGCTGGCGAAGACCCGGCACTCGCCACCCTCCAGCTCGCCCACGGCCGCCTCCAGGAGGCGTCGGGTCGGGTTGTCGGGGCGGCCGTAGCCGTTCGGCGAGGCGGCGGGGCCCTGCCACGGGTCGAGGTGGTACGGCGCGGCGAGGACCGGCCCCGGCAGGAACGGGTCCCCCGGCGCCGGCTCGGGCAGTCCGGCGCGTACGCAGCGGGTGCCGTCTCCCAGATCAGTCATCGGATCCTCATTCGTACGACTCGGGTTTGGCGGTCCGGCTCATCAGCGTGTCCACGGCCAGCCGGGGGTCCATCCCCTCGTGGCAGATCCGCTCGACCTGCTCGGTGATCGGCATCTCCACACCATGCGCCCGGGCCAGGTCACGGATCGCCAGGCAGCTCTTCACGCCCTCGGCGGTCTGCCGGGTTGCGGCCTGGGCCTGCTCGAGCGTCTCCCCCCGACCCAGGTGCTCGCCGAAGGTGCGGTTCCGGGCGAGCGGGGACGAGCAGGAGGCGACGAGGTCGCCCATGCCGGCCAGGCCGGCGAAGGTGATCGGGTCGGCGCCCAGCGCCACGCCCAGGCGGGCCGTCTCGGCGAGCCCCCGGGTCATCAGCATGGCCCTGGTGTTGTCGCCGAAGCCCATCGCGGTGGCGATGCCGTACGACAGGGCGATCACGTTCTTGACGGCACCGCCCAGCTCGCAGCCGATCACGTCGTCGTTCGTGTAGGGGCGCAGGTAGGGCGTCCGGATCGACGACTGCACGAGCACCGTGCGGTGGCTGCTCGTCCCGGCGACGACAGTGGCGGCCGGCTGCTCGGCGGCGATCTCCGGGGCCAGGTTCGGGCCGGACACGACCACCACCCGGTCGGCGGCCACGCCGGCGGTCTCCACGATGACCTCGCTCATCCGCTTCGTGGTGCCGAGTTCGATGCCCTTCATCAGCGACACCAGGGTCGAGTCGGGGTGCAGGTACCCGGCCCACTCGGCGAGGTTGCCGCGCAGGGTCTGCGAGGGTACGGCCAGGACCACCAGCTCGGCGCCGGTGATCGCCTCGGCGGCGTCGGCGGTGCCGGTGACCCGGGGTGGCAGCAGCAGGTCCGGCAGGTACTCCTGGTTGCGGCGCTCGGTGCGGATGCTCTCGGCCACCGGCGCGCGGCGGGCCCACACGGTCACGTCCCGCCCGGCGTCGGCGAGGATCTTGGCGAACGCGGTGCCCCAGGAGCCGGCGCCGAGCACCGCGACGTGGCCGCTCACGCGGCTTCACCCTGCTGGTGCTGGGCGGACGGTCGGACCGGCCGTTCCCACAGCGGCGGCGGGGTGCCGCCACGGATCTCGGCGAGCATGTCCCGCAAACGCAGCATGATGGCGTCCGTCATCTCCTCCAGGGTCGCCCGGGTCGGCGGGGCGTCCGCCCACCGGCTCAGGTCGACCGGTTCCCCGGCGACCACGGTCACCGGGATGCGGGGTCGGGGGTTCAACCGGGCCGTCCGCGGGTCGAAGATCCGCTCCGGCCCCCACATCACCAGCGGCACCACTGGCGCGCCGGTGGCCAGCGCCAGCCGGGCCGCCCCGGTCTTGGCCTTCATCGGCCACAGGTCCGGCTGCCGCGTGGTGGTGCCCTCGGGGTAGATCACCACAGCGCCACCCTCGTCGAGCGCGGCGACCAGCTTGTCCAGTGAGCGGACCGCGTCCACGCTGCCGCGCTCGACGGGGATCTGCAGGCAGCGGTGCAGGATCCAGCCGATCACCGGCACCCGGAACACGCTTGCCTTGCCCAGGTACTGCGGCCAGCGTCCGGATTCGTAGATGAAGTGCGCGGAGACCAGCGGGTCGGCGTGCGAGATGTGGTTCGCCACGATGATCACGCCGCCGTCCCGGCCGAGGTGCTCCTGGCCACGCCAGGTACGCCGGGTCCAGACGAGCATCACCGGCTTCACCAGCACCACGGCGAACCGTTGCCAGAACCCCAGCCTCCGCCGTGCCACTGTGCCTCCTCGTCGCGCCCGCCCCGCCGCGGACCGCGTCCACGACACCCGCAGCGGAAATCATGCCTGCTCGCCCCCGGTACGGCCAGCGAGGGTCCCTCCGTCCTGCTGGCAGGATTGCGGACGTGAGTCAGCCGAGGTGGGCAGTGGTGGTGCCGGTGAAGCGTCTGACCGCCGCCAAGAGCCGGCTGCGGGGCGCACTGCCCGGCGTACCGCATGAGGAGCTGGCACTGGCGCTGGCGGCCGACACGCTCCGCGCGGTGCTGGCCTGCCCGGCGGTCGCCGAGGCCCGGGTGGTCACCGACGACGCCCGGGTGGCGGCGGTGGCCCGGGCGGCCGGCGCCCGGGTGATGCCCGACGAGCCGGACGCCGGGCTGAACGCCGCGTTCCGGCACGGCGCGACGGCCGGGCCCGCCGGCTGGGTGGCCGGGCTCACCGCCGACCTGCCGGCGCTGCGCCCGGCCGAGCTGGCCGCCGCGCTGCTCGCGGCTCAGGCCGCTCCAGACGGGGTACGCCGGTTCGTGCCGGACGCGCCAGGCGACGGCACCGTGCTGCTGGCCGCCCCGCCCGGCGTTGCGCTGGACCCACGCTTCGGGGTGGGCTCGGCGGCGGCGCACGCGGCGAGCGGCGCGCTGCCGCTGACCGGGGACTGGCCCAGCCTGCGCCGCGACGTGGACACCGCGGCGGACCTGGCGGCCGCCGCGCGACTCGGGCTCGGACCGGGCACGGCCGCGCTGCTCGACTCCGGCTGCCCGGCCGCCTCCGCGAGCTGACCCACAGGTGTACGGTGCCAGCATGCAAGGCACGGTGGCCAGCTACGACGCGGCGACGCGCAGCGGCGTCCTGCTGCTCGACGACGGCACCGAGCTGCGCTTCCCCGCGCGGGCGTTCGACGCCTCCGGGCTGCGGCTGCTCCGGCTCGGCCAGCGGGTGCGCATCGACACCGATCCCGACGGCGAGGTCGTCCGGGTGACATTGCCGACCATGATCTGAGCCGGCGAGCCCAAGTTCATTTTGCGTTAACCCGAATCGGGTGATTATGAGCGGGTGAGCACCCCTCGCGAGCACCCGGCCACCCCGTCAGCCACCGAACCTCTCAACGGCGCCCGCATCCGTGGCGCTGACGGCCGTTTCCGTCCGTCCCGCGCCGAACGGGCCGGCGCCGCCCGCGCCGACACCCTCGGCGACGACCCAGGAGCCGCCTCCTCCGGACTGGACGAGGTCCTCGACCCCGCCGTCGGCCCCACCGAGACCGACGGTCCGGCCGCCGGTGGAGTCGTCCAGCCCGCCGCGCCGAGCGTCGTCGACGGGGACGACGAGGCGCCGGCCGTCCCGTCGCTGCCCGAGGACCGGTTCCTCAACCGGGAACTCTCCTGGCTCGACTTCAACGCGCGCGTGCTCACCCTCGCCGAGGACCAGCGCACCCCCCTGCTGGAACGGGCGAAGTTCCTGGCCATCTTCGCCAGCAACCTCGACGAGTTCTACATGGTGCGGATCGCCGGCTTGAAACGGCGGCTCTCCGCCGGCCTGCCGGTACGCGGCGGGGACCGGCTGCCGCTGCGGACCCAACTCGAGCTGATCGCCGAGCGGACCGCCGAACTGGTGGCCCGGCACGCCGCCTGCTTCGTCGACGACGTACTGCCCAAGCTCGCCGACGAGGGCATCCGCATCCTGCGCTGGGGCGAACTGGGCGACCCCGAGCGGGAGCGGCTGCGGACCTACTTCCGCGAGCACATCTTCCCGGTGCTGACCCCCCTGGCTGTCGACCCGGCCCACCCGTTCCCGTACATCTCCGGGCGGTCGCTGAACCTGGCGGTGGCGGTACGGGACCCGGACGGCGGCTCGGAGCTGTTCGCCCGGGTGAAGGTGCCCAACAACGTCCCCCGTTTCGTCCGCGTGGACCGGGACCAGCCGGGCGTCCGGATGCTGCCGGTCGAGGACCTGATCTCGGTGCACCTGGGGCAGCTGTTCAGCGGCATGCAGGTCGTCGAGTGCCACCTGTTCCGGGTCACCCGCAACGCCGAGGTGGAGGTCGACGAGGACCGTGACGAGGACCTGCTCCAGGCCCTGGAGCGGGAGCTGGCCCGGCGGCGGTTCGGCCCACCGGTGCGCCTGGAGGTCGCCGCGTCGATCTCCGACCACATGTTGGAGCTGCTCGTGCGCGAGCTGGACATGGACGACCAGGACGTGCTGCGGGTGCCCGGCCTGCTGGACCTCTCCGCCCTCTGGCAGGTGTACGGCGAGGCCGACCGCCCCGATCTGAAGGACCCGCCGTTCGTGCCGGCCACCCATCCCCGGCTCACCGAGGGCGAGGTGCCGCGCAGCGTCTTCTCCACCCTGCGCGACGGGGACATCCTGGTGCACCACCCGTACCACTCGTTCGCCACGAGCGTGCAGCGCTTCATCGAGCAGGCCGCCGCCGACCCGAACGTGCTGGCCATCAAGCAGACCCTCTACCGCACCAGCGGTGACTCGCCGATCGTCGACGCGCTCGTCGACGCGGCCGCCGCCGGCAAGCAGGTGGTGGTGCTCGTGGAGGTGAAGGCCCGCTTCGACGAGGTGGCGAACATCGGCTGGGCGCGCACGCTGGAACGCGCCGGCTGCCACGTGGTGTACGGCCTGGTGGGCCTCAAGACGCACTGCAAGACCGCGCTCGTGGTCCGGCAGGAGGGCAACCAGATCCGCCGCTACTGCCACATCGGCACCGGCAACTACCACCCGAAGACCGCCCGGCTGTACGAGGACTTCGGCATGCTCACCGCCGACCCGGAGATCGGCGCCGATCTCACCGACCTGTTCAACGTGCTGACCGGGTACAGCCGGCAGACCGCGTACCGGCGGTTGCTGGTGGCCCCGCAGGGCATCCGCAGCGGCCTCATCGAGCGCATCGAGCGGGAGATCGCGCACGTCCGCCTCGGCATGCCGGGGCTGGTCCAGTTCAAGGTGAATTCGCTTGTCGACGAGGGCGTGACCGACGCGCTGTACCGGGCCTCCCAGGCCGGCGTGCACGTGGACCTGCTGATCCGGGGCATGTGCACGCTGCGCCCGGGGGTGCCGGGGCTGTCGGAGAACATCCGGGTCCGCTCGATCCTGGGCCGGTTCCTGGAGCACTCGCGGGTGTTCCGGTTCGGCAACAACGGCGAGGCCGAGTTCTGGATGGGCTCGGCGGACCTCATGCACCGCAACCTGGACCGCCGGGTGGAGGCGCTGGTGCAGGTGAGCGACCCGGTGGCGCGGGCCGAGCTGGACCACGTGCTGACCGCCGCGATGGGCCCGGACGTGGACGCGTTCGAGCTGGCCGGCGACGGCACCTGGACCAGGCGTGCCGGCGGCGACGAGACGGCCGGTACGCATCTGCAGGAACTGTTGCTGCGCCGCGTCGGTGGCACGGCCGGCTGACCGATCGCGGCATAGGCTGAGCTGATGGTGGAGGAGGAGCAGAAGTACGAGGTGGACGACACCTACGTGCTGCCGGACCTGTCCGCCGTGGCCCCGGCCGGCGGCCGGGTACGGGCGCTGCCGCCGGTGACGCTCGTGGCCCGCTACCTCGACACGGTCGACCTGCGGCTGGCCCGGGCCGGCGCGTCGTTGCGACACCGCAAGGGCGACGAGCTGCCCTGGACGGTGAAGCTGCCCACCGGCAGCCCCGGTGTCCGGCACGAGATCTCCCGCCCCGGCCCGAAGGGGCAACCACCGCCGGAGCTGGTGGAGCTGGTCACCGCCCTGCACCGGGGCGCACCGCTGGCCCCGGTGACAGTGGTCCGCACCGTCCGGCACGCCCACGAGGTGTGCGACGAGGCAGGCACGGTGCTCGTCGAGGTGGTGGACGACCGGGTGCGGGTGCTGGACGCCTCGGGCACCGCCACCGGCGCGTTCCGCGAACTGGAGGTGGAACTCAAGTCCGGCGACCGGGAGCTGCTGGAGCGGGCCGGTTCGGTGCTGCGCGAGGCCGGCGCGCGGGGCGGTTCGTTCACCCCGAAGCACGTACGCGCCCTGGGCCCGGCGGCGCAGGCCGACCCGGACCTGGTCGCGCCGGCCGGGCTGCCGGACGACCCGAGCGCCGGCGACGTGGTCACCGAGGCGGTCCGCAAGGAGGTACGCCGCCTGCTGACGCACGATCCGCTGGTGCGGCTGCGCGCCCCCGCCGCCACAGGTGACACCGCAGTGCACCAGATGCGGGTGGCCTGCCGGCGGCTGCGCAGCGACCTGCGCACCTTCCAGCCGCTGGTCCGCAAGAGCTGGTCCCGTCCGCTGCGCGACGAGCTGCACTGGCTGGCCGGGGTGCTCGGCGCGGCCCGGGACGCCGAGGTGCTGCGCGAGCGGTTGCGCGGCACCGCGGACGCCGACCCACTCAGCCCGCTCGACGCCGGTGCGGTGGACCGGCTGGACGAGGCGCTCGCCGCACGGCAGCGGGTGGCGCACGCCGCGATCGACGAGGCGCTGCGCTCCCCCCGTTACCTGGCCCTCGTCGACGCGCTTGTGCTTGCCGCACGGGCGCCCCGGCTCACCCGCCGGGCGGCCACCCCGGCGGCGCGGGCGCTGCCCAAACTGGTGGCCCGGCCGTGGCGGCGGCTGACCGGCCCGGACGGCGTCGACGGGCTCGACCCGTCGTCGCCGGACGAGCGCTGGCACGCCGTCCGCAAGCAGGGCAAGCAGACCCGGTACGCGGTGAACGCGGTGGCCCCGGCTGTCGACAGGGCCGCACGACGGCTGTCCCGCGCGCTGGCGGGCGTGCAGGACGTGCTCGGCGAGCACCAGGACGCGGCCGTGGCGGCGGACACCTGGCTGGAACTGGCCGCCGAGCGGCCGGCAGACCACGAGGTGGCGGTCACCGCCGGCCGGCTGGCCGAACGGGAACGGGAGTCGGTACGCCTGATGCGGGCCCGGTTCCCGGCCGCGTGGCACCGGGCGACCCGGCGGCGGCGGACCCGTTGGCTGCCGTGACGGGCATCCGGGCGGCCGGTGGGGTGGCCTGGCGCCCGTCGGACGACGGCGTACGGGTCTGCGTGGTGCACCGCCCCCGCTACGGCGACTGGACACTGCCCAAGGGCAAGCTGGAGCCGGGTGAGCACCCGATGGTCGCTGCGGTCCGCGAGGTGGCCGAGGAGGCCGATGTGCGGGGCGTACCGCAGGTGCGGCTGCCGTCGGTGCGTTACCGCAGTGAGGGCCAGGCGAAGCTTGTCGACTACTGGTCCATGCTCGCGGTCGCCAACGGCGGTTTCCAGCCGGGCACCGAGGTGGACGACATCCGGTGGCTCGCCGTGGACGAGGCGATCCGGCTGGTCAGCTATCCCCACGACGCCGAGGTGCTTGGCGCGTTCGCCGCGCTGCCGCAGGTGACCGCGACCGTCGCGTTGGTCCGCCACGCGCACGCCGGAAAGCGCGCCACCTGGACCGGCCCGGACACGGCTCGTCCCCTGGACGCGGAGGGCTGGGCCCAGGCGTCCGCCCTGGCCGACCTGATCGTCCTGGTCCGGCCGGGCCGGCTGGTGTCCGCGTCGCCGCGCCGCTGCGTGCAGACCCTCGACCCGGCCGCCTCGCTGCTCGACCTGCCCATCGAGATCTGCGGCGACCTGGACGAGCCCCAGCCGGGCCAGCAGGGCGACGAACAGGTCCTCGCCACCGCCGCCCGGTTGCTGGAGCTGGCCCAGGCCGGCGGGCAGGTGGCGGTGTGCAGCCAGGGCAAGGTGCTGCCGGGGGCGTTGGAGCGGTTGTCCGGCCGCGCCGACGAGGACTTCACCACGCCCAAGGGCGGCGGGTGGCTGCTCGCGTTCACCACCGACGGGCTGCTCGCCACCGACCGCCTGTAGCGCCGGTCAGCGGGCCGGTAGGTCGAGGGTCACCGCGACCGGCAGGTGGTCGCTGGCCGTGCCGCGCGGCGCGACAGGTGCGGAGGCGGTCAGGCCGGGCGAGACGAAGACGTGGTCGATCTGTTGCCGCGGGTCGTCGGCGGGGCTGGTGGCAAGCGGTCGGGCACCGCTCAACGCGTCCACCAGGCCGGCGGCCGTGAACTGCCCGAACGCCTCGTCGCCCGGCTCGGTGTTCAGGTCACCCGCCACCACCAGGGGACGGCCGGCCGCGTACCCGGTGGCGAAGTCGGCCACCGCGCGGGCCTGGACCACAGGCCCTTCATCCGGCGGCGGCTGCAGGTGGGTGCTGACCACGGCGGTACGCACACCGTCGCCGAGGTCCAGGGTGACGGCGAGGGCCTGCGCCCCGGTGGGTGCGCCGACGGCCGGCAGTGGCAGGGTCCGCGGGTCGGTCACCGGCCACCTGCTGAGCACCGCGTCACCCCAGACGGGGTCGGCGGCCGGTCCGAAGACGTACGGCATGCCGAGCCGGTCGGACAGCAGGTCCAGGGTGTCGTGGCCGCCGTTGAGCAGCCACGCCCGGTCCACCTCGCTGAGCAGTACGACGTCGGGCCGCTGCCGCTCGATGGCGCCGGCGAGGCCGGCCAGGTCGAACCGGCCGTCCAGCCCGAAGCCCATCCGGATGTTGTACGCCACAACTGTCAGCCGCTGCGGCGGGCCGTCCCGGTTGCTGGCCACCGGCAGTTCGTCGGCGAGCACGGGGGCCAGCAGGGCGACCGCGGTGACCACCGTCGTGGTCCGCAGCGCCGGGAACGGCCCCGCGACCCGGGGCGTGCTGGGGTGGGCGGCGAACGCCACCACGGCGACCAGTCCGGCGACCACCACAGGCACCGCCGCGTTGGGGTAGCCGAGGTCGTAGGCGGAGTAGTAGCCGACCGCCCCGAGGACGAAGACGAGCATCCCGGCGGCGGCCGCGTACCCCCGGCGGGCCGCCGACCGCGCGTCGTCGGCGTCGGCGCTGGTGTCGTCCCGACCGGCGTCGTCGGTCAGGGCCAGGCAGGCGCCGAGACCGCCGGCCGCGAGACCGACCGCCACGAGCAGCAGGTCGCCCCGGTCGAGGGCGAAGAGCACCGCGCCGGCCAGCAACGCCACCGGGCCGAGCAGCCGACCCCACCGGCGGGATGGCGCGGTCAGCGCCGCGAGGAGGAACACGGCGACCGCGACCGGCACCGGGGCCATCCCGAACAACGGAGAACGGGCCACCCCGTCCCCACCGGCCAGGTACGACATCCCGGTCTGGGTGAGCGCCGGCGCGAGAGCCACCATTCCGGCCAGCAGCAGCGCCGGCCCGGCCAACAGCCAGGCCCGCGCCCCTCGGGGGCCCGCCGGCGGGGTGGGCCGCGTCGTGCCGAGCAGGAACAGCGTCACCGCCACGGCGCTGAGCAGCCACGCCACCCAGTCGCCGCGCCAGACGAGGTCGTAGGTGTCGAGCAGCGCGTGGACGGCCGCGTTGACGGCCAGGCCCAGCGCCAGACCCGGCACCGGCCGGTCCGTGCCGGCGGCGACGCCTACCAGCCACACCAGCCCGGCGAGCAGGCCGACGGTGGCCACCCAGAGCTGCGTACGCCCGCCGGGGGTCGCGGTGAGCGCGAGGCGGGCGCCGGCAAGCGCGACGGCTGCGGCGACGGTGACCGGGCGGGAGCCCAGGCGGCGGACGACGGCCGGCACGGCCAGCGCCAGGACGAACCAGCCGAGGGCGAAGGCGCCCATCAGTTCGGCAGGGGTGGACGCGGCCTGGCCGAAGATGGTGATGATGCCGGGCAGCCACACCCGCAGCACGTCGATGAGCAGGAGAACGCCGAGCGCGAGCGACGCGGTGGCGAATTGGCGGTAGCGCACCGGCGCCCCACTTCCCGTCGGCAGGCCGGCGGAGGGGGCCGGCACGGCGATTCTGCGCGCACCCGCCGGTCCGGTCAACGGCGGACCGTACGCCGAAAGGGCGCCCACCACACGGGTGGACGCCCTCGCGGCAGGGTCGGTCAGCGCTTGCTGGCCGCCTTCTTGGCCGGAGCCTTCTTCGCGGGCGCCTTCTTGGCCGCCGTGCTCTTGCTGGCCGACGCGGTGGTCTTCTTCGCCGCGCCGGACTTGGTGGCCGCGGTGGTCTTCTTCGCCGCCGTGGTCTTCTTGCTGGCGGCCGTCTTGGTCGCCGTGGTGGTCTTGCTCGCCTTCGCCGGGGCGGTCTTCTTGCTGGCGGCCGTCTTGGTCGCCGTCGCGGTCTTGCTCGCCTTGGCCGGGGCGGTCTTCTTGCTGGCCGCCTTGGCGGCGGTGGCCTTGGTGCCCGTCGCCTTGGCGCCGGCGGTCTTCGCCGTCGTCGCGGCGGCGGTCTTCTTCACCGCTGCCGTGGCCTTCGGCACCTTGCCGCTGGCCACCATCTCCTTGAACCCGGCGCCGGGGCGGAAGGTCGGCACGGAGGTCTTCTTGACCTTCACCGCCTCGCCGGTACGCGGGTTGCGCGCTGTTCGCGCGCCACGCACACGCTTTTCGAATGCTCCGAATCCGGTGATCGCCACCTTCTCGCCCTTGGTGACCGCCGCCTGGACCTCGGTGAGGACCGCGTCGAGCGCGGCCGTCGCCATCTTCCGGTCCCCCAGGCGAACGGCGAGCGCCTCGATGAGCTCGGCCTTGTTCACGACTTCCTCCCGATTGTGCAACTGACTCGACGCGAGCCATTCTGCGCGCACGGTATGCCCTGTGCTGCCGGGACACAAACATTCGGTGGAAAAAAGCCCTTGTGTCGTAACGGATTCACCCCCACCGGTTGGACCGGTGGGGGCGAAATCGGCTGTGCGGGAGGACGTACGGCTATGCCACAGAGGGCAGGAACGGCAGTCGACGCGCCTCGTACGAGTCGATGTCGGCCGCGTTGCGGAGGGTGAGTCCAATGTCGTCCAGACCCTCCAGCAGGCGCCAGCGGCTGAAGTCGTCAAGCGGGAACGACCAGTTCGCGTCAGCCGCGCGGAGCTGGCGGGCGGTCAGGTCGACGGTCACCTGGGTGGTCGGGTCGGCCTCGACAAGGTCCCACAATTCTTCGACGGCTTTCAATTCCAACTCGACCGGCAACAGCCCCTCCTTGAGGGCGTTGCCCCGGAAGATGTCGCCGAAGCGGGGGGCCACGACCGCGCGGAAGCCCCAGTCCCGCAGCGCCCAGACGGCGTGCTCCCGAGAAGATCCGGTGCCGAACTCCGGCCCGGCGATGAGGATCGACGCCCCGGAATAGGATTCATCGTTGAGCACGAATGCGGGATCTTCCCGCCACGCGCTGAACAGCCCGTCAGCGAAACCGGTCCGCGTCACCCGCTTGAGGTACACGGCCGGGATGATCTGGTCGGTGTCCACGTTGGATCGCCGCAGCGGCACTGCCGTACCGGTGTGGGTGGTGAACTTGTCCATCTCAAGTCCCTTCTACAGGTCGGCGGGGGCGGCCAGCCGACCGACCACTGCGGTGGCGGCGGCGACCGGCGGGGAGACCAGGTGCGTACGCCCGCCCCGGCCCTGCCGGCCCTCGAAGTTGCGGTTGGAGGTGGACGCGGAGCGCTCGCCGGGCTTGAGCGTGTCGGGGTTCATGCCCAGGCACATCGAGCAGCCGGCGAACCGCCACTCGGCCCCGGCGTCGGCGAAGACCTTGTCCAGCCCCTCGGCCTCGGCGGCCTCACGGACTGCGGCCGAGCCGGGCACCACGAGCATCCGGACCCCGTCGGCGACCCGGTGGCCGCGCAGCACGTCGGCGGCGGCCCGCAGGTCCTCCAGGCGGCCGTTGGTGCAGGAGCCCACGAAGACCACGTCGATCGGCAACTCCCGCAGCGGGGTGCCGGGGCGCAGGTCCATGTACTCCAGGGCCCGGCGGGCCGCGGTGCGCTCCGAGTCGGTGGTGAACTCCTCCGGGTCGGGCACCGGCGCGCTCAGCGGCGAGCCCTGCCCGGGGTTGGTGCCCCAGGTGACGAACGGCGTGACCCGGCTCGCGTCCAGGGTCACCTCGGCGTCGAAGCGCGCGCCCTCGTCGGTGGGCAGCGTCCGCCACCAGGCCAGCGCCGCGTCCCAGTCCGCGCCCTGCGGCGCGTTCGGCCGACCCTTGAGGTACGCGAAGGTGGTCTCGTCCGGCGCGATCATGCCGGCCTTGGCGCCCCACTCGATGGACATGTTGGCGATCGTCATCCGCCCCTCCATGGAGAGGGCCCGGATCGCCTCGCCGCGGTACTCGACGATGTGCCCACGACCGCCACCGGTGCCGACCTGCGCGATCAGCGCGAGCACCAGATCCTTGGCGGTGACGCCGGGAGCGAGGTGGCCTGTGACGTTGACGGCCATCGTCTTCGGCCGGCTCTGCGGCAGCGTCTGGGTGGCCAGCACGTGCTCCACCTCGCTGGTGCCGATGCCAAAGGCGAGCGCGCCGAACGCGCCGTGGGTGGCGGTGTGCGAGTCGCCGCAGACGATCGTCATGCCCGGCTGGGTGAGCCCGAGCTGCGGGCCGATGACGTGCACGATGCCCTGGTTGTCGTCGCCGAGGGGGTGCAGTCGCACGCCGAACTCGGCGCAGTTGCGGCGCAGCGTCTCGATCTGCGTCCGCGACGTGGGGTCCGCGATGGTGAGCAGGTCACCACGGCGGGACCGGAACGCCGGATCGGCGTACCCGGTCGGGGTGTTGTGGTCCTCGGTCGCGAGCGTCAGGTCGGTACGGCGCACCCGGCGCCCGGCGAGCCGGAGCCCGTCGAACGCCTGCGGGCTGGTCACCTCGTGCAGCAGGTGCAGGTCGATGAAGAGCAGGTCCGGCTCACCAGCGGCGGACCGTACGACGTGCGCGTCCCAGACCTTCTCGGCCAGGGTCCTCGGCTCAGGAGTGACTCCCACCATCTGGACATCCTAAATTCTGGGAGGTAAGTTTCGGCTTGTGGGACACAGTATGAGCGGTGTCGGCGTTCTCGACAAGGCGGTGGTCATCCTGGCCGCCTGCGTCGACGGCGCCAGCCTTGCCGAACTCGTTGACCGTACGAAGCTGCCCCGGGCCACCGCGCACCGGCTGGCGCAGGCACTGGAGATCCACCGGATGCTGGTCCGGGACACCCAGGGCCGCTGGCGCCCCGGCCCCCGGCTCGGCGAGTTGGCCAACGCCGCCCCGGACGTCCTGCTGACCGCCGCCGAGCCGCTGCTGGCCGCGCTGCGCGACGCCACCGGGGAGAGCGCCCAGCTGTATCTGCGCCGCGCGGACGAGCGGATCTGCGTGGCCGCCGCGGAGCGGGCCAGTGGCCTGCGGGACACCGTCCCGGTCGGCTCGGTGCTGCCGATGACCGCCGGCTCGGCGGCCCAGATCCTGCTCGCCTGGGAGCCCCCGGAGGCGGTCATGCCTCTGCTGCCGCGCAGCAAGTTCACCGGCCGCACCCTGGCCGAGGTGCGCCGCCGCGGCTGGGCCCAGAGCGTCGCGGAACGGGAGGCCGGTGTGGCGAGCGTCTCCGCCCCGATCCGCGACCGCACCGGGAGGGTGATCGCTTCGGTGAGCATCTCCGGCCCCATCGAGCGCCTCGGCCGTCGCCCCGGCGAACGCCACGCCATGGCGGTGGTCCGAGCCGGCCAACGCCTCTCCGGCCTCTGACGGCACGCCGACGCCAGCCTCCGCCCGGCGCCCGGGCGCCGGTGATCATGAGGTTGCCGTGGACCCGCCCCGGCGTGTCACATCGCTAACCTCATGATCGCCGCCTAGAGGTGGGTGGTGGTGGGGCAGGAACGGGAAAAGGGCTCGTCTCGCTTCGCGAGACGAGCCCTTTTGCTGTAGCCCCGACCGGATTCGAACCGGCGCTACCGCCTTGAGAGGGCGGCGTCCTGGGCCGCTAGACGACGGGGCCAGAACTTCTTCCGTTCACCGCCCTCGCGGGCGGTGCGGCAGTAGTCTAGCGGGACCACCGCCGGGGGCGAGCACGGGGTGGGGGCCGCCCGGCTGACCTGCGGCGGACACGAAACAGCCCGCCTCACCAGGTGAGACGGGCTGTGCACGATGTAGCCCCGACCGGATTCGAACCGGCGCTACCGCCTTGAGAGGGCGGCGTCCTGGGCCGCTAGACGACGGGGCCAGAACCACTTCTCGCTCCCCCACCCTCGCGGGCGGAGGAGCTGCACTCTACCAGAGGCCACGCTCCGCCCCCTCGGGGGCGGAGCGGAACTCCGTCAGAATCCAGCGTCCGGAATTCTCGCGAATTCCGACTGCGCTGGGGTACCAGGACTCGAACCTAGACTAACTGAACCAGAATCAGTCGGGCTGCCAATTACCCCATACCCCATTGGCCCCTTGCGGCGCCGGGAGTGAACTTTACCCCCCCAGTGCCGGCAGGCCAAATCCGATCCCCCCGAACCGCCCGTGAGCTGCGGAAACAGGGGCAACTAGCGGATCAGGCGACAGGGACCACCGGGTTGCTGAGCTCGCCGATGCCCTCGATCCGCACGGTGACGGTATCCCCCTCAACGAGAGGGCTAACCCCCGCCGGCGTGCCGGTGAGCACCACGTCGCCGGGCAGCAGCGTCATCACGTGCGAGATGTACGACACCAGCCCCGGTACGTCGAAGACCATGTCCTTCGTCCGGCCGAGCTGGCGTACCTCCATCTCGTCCGGATTGCGGCCCACCTCACACCGGATCTCCAGGTCGGAGACGTCCAGGCCGGTGGTGATCCACGGGCCGATCGGGCAGAACGAGTCGAAGCCCTTGGCCCGGGTCCACTGCCCGTCCGAGCGCTGGAGGTCCCGGGCGGTCACGTCGTTGGCGCAGGTGTAGCCGAAGATGGCGCGTTCGGCAGCGGCCCGGTCGGCCCGGCGAGCGCCAGGAGCACCGATCACCACAGCCAACTCGGCCTCGTGCTCGACCTGCTTGGAGAAGATCGGCAGCCTGATGGCGTCCCGGGGGCCGATCACCGAGGTGGACGGCTTGAGGAAGAGCAACGGCTCCTTGGGCACGTCGTTGCCGAGTTCGGCGGCGTGGTCGGCGTAGTTGCGACCCACGCAGACCACCTTGCTGGGCAGGATCGGCGAGAGCAGTCGGACGTCGGAGAGGGCCCACCGGGCCCCGCTGAAGGAGAGTTTGCCGAACGGGTGGCCCTCGATCTCGGCGATGGTCAGGCCCTGCGGCCCGGCCTCCGGCTCGCCTTCGACGGCCCCGAACGACATTCCCTTGGCATGAGCGAAACGAGCGATACGCACCCGGCCAATCTAGCCCCGCGGACCCGTCCACCGGCCAGTACGGGCCGGTCGGTGTGCGCAAGCTGTCAGCGCGCGGCACCCTACCCGAGGCGCTGGTGGCGGGGGCGGACTTCCGCACTTCGTACCCGCACGGAGGCGACAGGCCCCTAGCGTCGGCTCCGGAGGTTCGTTCGTATGCCTGCATCGACACGACACCACAGAGCCCTCGCAGTGTTCGTGCACTGCCTCGGCATCCTCGCCGCCGTTCCGGCCCTGCCGGCGGCGGCACCGGAGGAGGCGGCAGCCGCGCCCCGGCCACCGACGACGGTGGCCGCACGGGCGAGCGCGGAGCCCACCCCGCCCTCGGCGCCGCCGGCGGTGGCCCCACCGTCGCCGACACCGGCGGCGAGGCTTCCGCAGCCGGTCACCGTGGCGGTGGCCCCGGAGAGCAGTCCGGCGCCGCGCTACCGGATCCAGGTCCGCAACGTGGGCAACGCGCCCATCGAGACCACGGTCCGTCAGGGGCTGCCGCCCGGCGCGTCGGCCACCGCGATCACCGCGGGCGGTCGATCCACAGGTGTGGGGGGTTCCACGACCGAGGTGACCTGGCGTTTGCGGCTGCCCGCGCACAGCACCACGACCCTGGGCACCGCGCTTACCGCCACCGCGCCCGGTCAGGCGCTCACCGCACCGGCGTGCGCGTTCACCAGCGACGGCAGCCGCCCGTACGACTGCGCCACCGCCACCTGGCAGGGCGCGGCGACGCCGGCCGAGGTCACCGAGGCCCCGGCCTGGCGGCGGTACCCGGTGCTGCTCGCCGGGCTGGCCGTCCTGCTGCTGCTCGTCGCCGGCGGGGTCTGGCTGTGGCGTCGGCGGCGCGGGCGGCGCAGGGTGACCGCCGCCGCGCTGGCCAGCGGCGCCGGACCCGACGGCGGACGCGGAACGATCTACCCGCGCCCGGCCGCCCCGAGCGCGCCGAGGCGGCGGCGTACCCCTCCGGTGTGGTTGATTGTCGGTGCGGCGGTGGCCGTGCTGGCAGGTGTGGTCGGCACGGCGGGCTGGACGGCGACCCGACGGGTGGCGGCGATCGACACCCAGAAGCAGCCGACAAGCGGCGCGTGGCGGGGCACGGGCGTCTCCGGGCCGATGGGCGTGCCGCTGCGGGAGTCGGCGTTCGAGTTCACCGTGTACCGGATGACCTGCGGATCGCCCGGCACCGCCGGGTCGACCGACGGCGGCGGCGCGGCTCCGGCCTCCGGGCGGCGCTGCCAGGCCACGGTGGGGGTGCGCAACCTCACCGGCGACCAGCAGCCCTGGCACGGCCAGCTGCAACGGGCGTACCTGCCGGGCGGGCGCTGGGTCAGCACCGACGAGTCGGCCACCCGGTCGGCGAATCTGGGTCGGGACGTCTTCGCCGCTCCGGTGGCCGCCGGCAGCAGGGTGGTGCTGCCGCTGGTCTTCACCGTTGACGGGCGGGAGCCGCCCCGGCAGCTGGAGCTGCGCAGCGGAGTGTTCTCCGCTGGCGTCCGGGTGGACATGCCCTGACCGGCGGGCGGGCGGCGGTCGTACCCTGGGGTCCGTGACCGCCGCCCTCGCCCCCGCCGTGCTCGACGTGGCGGCCTGGCAGGCCCGCCGCCAGGCCCACGAGGAGCGGGTCGACGTGTGGCTCACCCCGCACCTGGCCCGGCGCCGGCGGGGTGAGCGGCATCCGGTGGCCGACTTCCTGTTCACCTACTACTCGCACCGCCCGGCCCAGCTGCGTCGCTGGCACCCCGGCGCGGGGGTCGAGCTGCGGGGCGCCGACCCGGCCGGGTTCGGCAAGGGCTACCGCGCCACCGCCGCCGGGGTCACCCTCGACACCGACTGGGTACGCGCGCGGCGCGGCGAGTCGATCGCCTGGATCCGCTCGCTCCTGACCGCCACCGCCGGGCGGGCGCCGCACTTCGGCTGCTTCGGAATGCACGAGTGGGCGATGGTCTACCGGCAGACCCACGAGGAGCTGCGGCACAACGCGTGGCCGTTGCGGCTGACCCCGGAGCGGACGGCCGCCGTTGTCGAGGAGCGGGGTGTGCGGTGCAGCCACTTCGACGCGTACCGCTTCTTCACCCCGCCGGCCCGGCCGTTGAACGTCCTCACCCCGACCCGGGAGACGCAGCACGCGCACGAGCAGCCGGGCTGTCTGCACGCCAACATGGATCTGTACAAGTGGGCGTACAAGATGTCGCCGCTGGTGCCGTCCGAGCTGGTCGCGGACTGCTTCGAGCTGGCCCGCGACATCCGTACGCTGGACATGCGGGCCAGCCCGTACGACCTGGCGGCGCTCGGTTGTCCACCGGTGCCTGTGGAGACCCCTGAGGGTCGCGCGGAGTACGCGGTGGCGCAGCGCGGGTTCGCCGAGCGGGCGGCGGTGCTGCGCGACCGGCTGCTCGCCGCCGTACCGGCCTGACCGGGAGGGCGTCGCTCAGCCGGTCGGGCGGGCACGCAGCCCGTTGAGGAGCAGCGCGACAACGGCCTCCAGGTCGTCGTCGAGGCCCGGTTCGCTCCACTCGGCCCGGTGGGACGGGTGGTGGAAACGGGCTGTGGCCTGGAGCAGCGCCCGCCCGGCCACTGCCGCGTCGGGCACGCTGAAGTCGCCGGCCGCCACCCCGTCCGCGACGATGACGGCGAGCTGACCGGCGAGCACCTCCAGGTGGTTCGCGACGGCGCCCTCGGAGAGCGTGGCGAGCTGGTGGAAGTTGTCGAACAGCTCCGGATCCTCCCGGGCCATGCGGCGTTTGGTGCCGCTCAGCTCGGCCAGCCACCGGCGCAGCCGCTGCGGGGCCGGTTCCGGGCTGGTGGCCACCTCGATCAGCGGGGTGGAGACACGGGCCAGCCAGCGTTCGGCGACCGCCTCACGCAGCGCCGCCTTACTGGCGAAGTGCCGGTAGACACTGCCGTGGCTGACGCTCAGCGCACGGGCCACGTCCAGGACGGTGGCCTTGGCCGGCCCGTACCGGCGCAGCACCTCCTCGGCGGTGTCGAGGATGCGGTCGGCGGTCAGGGCGGTGGCGTCGCTCATCGGTCCAGCCTCCCTGACGGCGTGGCCGGCCGTGGCGCGGCCCCCAACCGGCGGTCGCGCCACGGCCGGGCGGTCATGCGCGCTCGCTGTCCAGGAACGCCATCTGCGCCTCGTCGTACCTGCTGCCGGCCGCCGCGCCGGCGGGGACGGCGGCTTCGATGGCGGCCAGGTCCGCGTCGGTGAGGGTGACCGTCGCGGCGCCAAGCGCCTCGGTGAGCCGCTCCCGGCGGCGGGCGCCGATCAGCGGCACGATGTTCTCGCCCCGGGTGAGCACCCAGGCGATGGCGATCTGCGCCACTGAGACGCCGCGCGCCTCGGCGATGACGCGCAGCGCGTCGACCAGGGCGAGGTTGCGGTCCAGGTTCGCGCCGGCGAACCTGGGCAGGTGGCTGCGGAAGTCGGTGCCTGTGGTCTGCCGGCCGGCCGTCCAGTGACCGCTGATCAGCCCGCGGGACAGCACTCCGTACGCGGTGACCCCGACGCCCAGCTCGCGGGCGGTCGGCAGGATCTCGGCCTCCGGGTCGCGGGAGATCAGCGAGTACTCGATCTGGAGGTCGCTGATCGGGTGCACGGCGTGGGCCCGGCGCAGCGTCTGCGCGCTCACCTCGGACAGGCCGATGTGCCGGACGTGGCCGGCCTTGACCAGCTCGGCCAGGGTGCCCACCACCTCCTCGACGGGGACGTCCGGGGAGAGCCGGGCGGGACGGTAGATGTCGACGTGGTCGGTGCCGAGCCGGCGCAGGGTGTACGCCAGGAAGTTCTTGATCGCGACGGGTCGGAGGTCGCTGCCGTTCCAGCCGCCGTCGACGTCGCGCAGAGCGCCGAACTTCACGCTGATCACGGCGTTGTCCCGGTTGCGGCCACGAAGCGCGTCGCGCAGCAGCATCTCGTTGTGGCCCATGCCGTAGAAGTCGCCGGTGTCCAGCAGGGTGATGCCGGCGTCCAGGGCGGCGTGGATGGTGGCGATGCTCTCGGCCTCGTCGGCGGCGCCGTAGAGGTCGGACATGCCCATCAGGCCGAGCCCGAGGGCGGAGACGGTGGGGCCTGTCGTGCCGAGGGTGCGGGTGTCCATGGGTCGTTCCTCTCGCCTGGGTGACGTACTCAGCGTACAACCTCCTGATGACAGATTCCAGATTCTGTCACTCATGGGACGCCTGTCACCCCGTCGCAGAAGACGATTCGACCTACTCGCCGTCGACGCGGCGGTCGCGTTTGCGCTGGGACTGCCGCTTCTTCTCGGCCAGCCGGCGCTCCTTGGCGCCCCGGGACGGGCGGGTCGCCCGGCGGGGCGGCGGCGGGGGCGCGGCGGCCTCCCGCAGCAGCGCCACCATCCGGTCGCGGGCCGCCTCCCGGTTGGCGAGCTGCGCCCGGTGCTCGCTTGCCGCGATCGTCAGCACGCCGTCGACCAGCCGGTTGGCGAGGCGGTCCAGCACGCGGGACCGGATCCAGTCGGGCACGGACGGGGAGTTGGCCACGTCGTAGCTGAGCTCCACCCGGGAGTCGGCGGTGTTCACACCCTGCCCACCCGGCCCGGACGAACGGGAGAAGCGCTCCCGCAGCTCCCCGGCGGGGACGACCCACCGATCGGTCACCCGCAGCCCATCGTCCACGTCCCGAGGCTAACCCCCGACGCGCCGCCAAAGGTCAGCGGTGCGCGGGTTCACTCTCCGTCGACGACGGGCTGGGCGCCGGGCCGGCTGTCTCGTCGTCGGAGCCGACGGCGGCGTACGCCACGGCACCGAAGAGCAGCAGCCCGATCACCGCCGCCTTCACGGCGACGCCACGGATCAGCAACCAGGCGCCACGGCGAGCCGTGGGCACCGTCTTCTTGACCGTCTGGTAATCGGCCCACCCGCGTCGCGCCCGGGCGTACGCCGACCCCACCGCACATCCGATTGCCAGGCCCACCAGCAGGAGGACCGCAAGAAGGGGACTCTCCACCTCCGCCAGTATCCATACCGAGCGTGATATTTCCATGGCCCGATCCCTTCGGGCCGGATATCCGACAGTCGCGCCCGCCCCACCGGGCGTCCGAGCAGCTCAGCCGCCCTTCCCGATGATCGTGTCGGCGGTCTGCTGCACCTGCTCGATCGGAATGGCGAAACCGATGCCGATCGAGCCGTTGCCGTCGATGGTGGCGATCGCGGTGTTCACCCCGACCACCTCCCCCCGGGCGTTCACCAACGGGCCGCCGGAGTTGCCGGGGTTGATTGACGCGTCGGTCTGCACGGCGCTGTGCCGGTTGTTGCCCAGCCGCACCTCGCGGTCCAACGCGCTGACGATGCCGGCGGTGACCGTTCCGGACAGGCCGAGCGGCGAACCCACCGCCAGCACCGGCTCACCGACGCGGGTCGCGCCCGGCTTGGCCAGCGGCAACGGTGTGAGCCCGGCCGACGGCGGCACCTTCAGCACCGCCAGGTCACTACGCGGCTCCCGGCCGACGACCTCGGCGGCGAACCGGCGACCGTCGGGCAGCTCCACCGTCACCGGCCCGCCACCCCCCTTGGCCAGGATGTGGTCGTTGGTGATCAGGTGCTGCTGGTCGTCCACGGCGAATCCGGAACCCGTCGCGGAGGCGCCGTTCCCACCACCGGCGAGCACCGACACCACCCCGGGCACCGTCCGCTCAGCGGCGGTCACCAGCTCCGCCGGCACCGGGGCCGCGGACGCGGCGGCCGAACCCGCACCGCCGTCCCGGCCGGCGACCACGCCGCCGGCCACCGCACCCGAGACGGTGGACAGCGCCACCACCGCCAGGACGGCGAGGAGGCGGCGCGGTCGCCGCCCGCCCGGGTCCCGACCGTTCCCCGGCGCGTCCCACCACCCGCGCCCGTCCCTGTCGAGTTCCGGCGAGATGAACCAGGGACCGCGCGGTTCGCCCAGTCCGGTAGGCACTGCCATGCGTACTCCTCACGGTCGACGTCGGTTGTGCGCGGCGGTCAGGGCAGGCGGGAGAACCAGCGCATCGAGCCGGCGGCGGCTCCCATCGCGAAGACCAGTCCGAGGCCGATGAACCGCGCCGAGACGTCCTGCCGCTCGGTGCGGTAGCCGACCGAGCTGCCGATGTCCTCGTAGACGGCCCGCAGCTCGTCGGAGGTGCTGGCCTCGTGGAACATCCCGCCGGTCTCGTCGGCGACGGCCCGCAGGGTCTGCCCGTCGACGGGCACCTGGATGGGCCGGCCGCCCCGGTCCACGAACCCGGACGGGGTGCCGAAGGAGATCGCGTGCACCGGCACCTTCGCCGCCACCGCGTCCGCGGCCGCCTCCATCGGGTCCATCCCTGACGTGTTGGCCCCGTCCGAGAGCAGGATGATCCGGGCCGGGGGCGGTTCCTTCGCCGCCTGGCTGTCCAGCCCCTTGACCGCGCCGAGCGAGGTGTTGATGGCCTCGCCGATCGCGGTGCCCTGCACTCCGGTGACCCCCTCGGCCAGCCGGTCGATCCCCTCGTCCAGGGCTCCCCGGTCGGTGCCCGGAGGCACCAGGACGGCGGCGCTGCCGGCGAACGCGACGAGGCCAACGTTGAACTCGTCGGGCAGCCCCTCGACGAAGCGGCGGGCAGCCTGCTTGGCCGCCGCCAGCCGGTCCGGATCCACGTCGGTGGCGAGCATGGACGTGGACACGTCGACGGCCACCATCACCGTGGCCCGTTCCCGGGGCACCCGGACCTCGGCTGTGGGTCGCGCGAAACCGACGACGAGCAGCGCCAGCATGGCAAGGAACAGGCCCGCCGGTACGTGCCGGCGCCAGGCCGGTCGTTGCGGCGCCACCCGGTCCAGCAGCCGCAGGTTGGTGAAGCGGACCGCGTACCGGCTGCGCCGCCGCTGCATGACCAGGTACGCGACGACCAGGGCGAGAACGCCGAGCAGCAGCCAGAGCCGCAGCGGCGACTGCCAGATCACGCGGCGCCTCCCCGGTTCCCGGCGGGCGCCGCGGCCAGCCGACGTTGGGCGTGCACGTGCCGGACGATGTCCGCGCTCCAGTCCCTGTCGGTCCGCAGCGCCAGGTGGCTGGCCCCGCTGCGGCGCAGCGCCTGGCGTACCTGGTCACGCTGGGCCTCGGCCGCTGCCGCGTACCGCTCGCGCAGCCCACGGTCCGATGTGCACACCTCGCGGTGGCGGCCGGTCTCCGGGTCGACGAGCGTGATGATGCCGACGTCGGGCAGCTCCAGCTCGCGCGGGTCGGTCACCTCGATCGCCAGCACCTGGTGCCGGGCGGTGAGCCGGCGCAGGGTCCGTTCCCAGGGCGGCTGCTCGGCGGGATCGTCGGGCAGACCGTCGAGAAAGTCCGAGACCACCACGACCAGGCCCCGCCGGTTGGCGACCCGGTGCAGCGCGTCGAGCCCGTCCACCAGCTCCGGCGGCGCCGACGCCGACCGGTCGGTGGGCGCGGTGGCACGCGGGGCGGCGAGCAGCGAGCGCAGCAGACCGAGCAGATGGGTACGCCCGCTGCGGGCCGGGAACCGGCGTACCCCGTCGGCGCCCAGCACCTGCGCGCCGAGGCGGTTGCCGACACCTGCGGTCAGGAAACCGATCGCGGCGACCGCCGCCACGGCCAGCTCGCGCTTGTCCAGCTCGGCGGTGCCGAACTCCATGCTGGCGCTGGCGTCGACAAGCAGCCAGGTGGTCAGCTCCCGATCGGCGTCGACCTGCCGTACGTGCGGCACCGTGGTCCGGGCGGTCACCGCCCAGTCCATCCGGCGGACCTCGTCCTCGCCCGGCCGGTACTCCCGGCTGCCGGCGGGTTCGCTGCCCGGGCCGGGCAGCAGGCCACGGTACTGGCCGTGCAGGAGACCGTTCAGCCGGCGGGTGACAGTCATTTCCAGGCGGCGCAGCCGCTGGTCAGGTGCCAGCTCCACCAACCCCGGGTCGGCCGACGCGACAGCCGCGCGTCTCATGCCGCCGCCAGGTCGGGGGCCTGCTGCGGGTGGCCGTGGGCGAGCCGGGGCGGTGGGACGGCTTCGACGAGTCGCCGGACCACACTCTCGGCCGACACCCCGTCGGCCACCGCGTCGAAGGAGAGCACCAGCCGGTGGGCGAGCACGTCCACGGCCAGCTCACGGATGTCCTCGGGCAGGACGTACTCCCGTCCCCGCAGCAGCGCCTGCGCCCGGGCGGCCGCGACCAGGCCGAGGGTGGCCCGGGGGCTGGCGCCGTACGCAAGCATCGGCGCGATCTCCGCCAGGCCGAAGCGCCCCGGGTCACGGGTGGCGAGGATGAGCCGGACCACGTACTCGGCCAGGGCGTGGTGGACGAACACCCGTTCCGCCTGGGCCTGGAGGTCACGCAGCCGCTGCGCGTCGAGCACCCGGCGCGGGGTCGGCCGATCGGTGCTCATTCGGTAGAGGATCGCCAGCTCGTCGGCGTCGCTGGGATAGTCGACGACCACCTTCATCAGGAACCTGTCGCGCTGCGCCTCGGGGAGCTGGTAGACCCCCTCGGACTCGATCGGGTTCTGGGTGGCCAGCACCAGGAACGGGGCCGGGACCGGCCAGCTGCGCCCGCCGATGGAGACCTGCCGCTCGGCCATGGCCTCCAGCAGCGCCGACTGGACCTTTGCCGGGGCGCGGTTGATCTCGTCGGCGAGCACCAGGTTCGCCATGATCGGGCCCAGCTCGATGTCGAAGGTCTCCTTGGAGGCCCGGTAGATCCGGGTACCGACGATGTCGGAGGGGACCAGGTCCGGCGTGAACTGGATCCGCGAGAAGGTGCCGCCGACCACTGTGGCGAGAGTCTGCGCGGCAAGCGTCTTGGCCACGCCGGGAACCCCCTCCAGGAGGCAGTGCCCGTTGGCGACAAGTGCGGTGAGCAGTCGTTCGACGAGCCGATCCTGCCCGACGATCACGCGTTTGACCTCGAAGAGGGTCTGTTCCAGCTCGACGCCGGTCGGCTCTGGATCGACCGGGCTGGGCATGCTGGCCAGGGTGTCCGAGATGTCCGTCACGGTGCTTGCTTCCCGTGGCGGGGGGCCGGCAAACGTCGGATTGTGAGCGCCGGACGGGCCCGTTGCGGCCCGGACGGGGATGAGCCGCCCGGACGGGGTACGAGGGGCACGAGTCGGTCAGCGGGGGCACACGGGTCGCAAGTGGGCTCGGCCGGCACGAGCAACCGGCGATATGCCCAGGGACCCGGTTTCCGCGATCATCAGAAGCGAGCCGGCCCCCGCGTGCGGGACGCGGGGGCCGGATCAGTTCGGTCAGGCGGTGTGGACGACCAGGTGGAACCCGAGGTCGGTAGGTGTTCCGGCCGAGTTGCGGGTCTGCACGAAGACCGCGTTCGGCGTGCTGAGCCGGGGCGCGACCGAGATCTCGCCAGCCGGCGGGATGCAGCACGCGTCAGCGCGGCCGACGGTGGCCACGTAGACGCTGTTCGAGACGGTGAAACCGAACTGGACCTCGTACTGGCCGACGCCGTACTTGATCACGGTGCCGGTGCCCCGCGCCCTCGTGCCGTTGGAGTTGACGACGATCGTGGTGGTGGTGGCGACGAGTGTCGTGTTGGCCTTCAGCGCGGCCTTCGCCATGCGTGCCGACTCCGCCGTCACCGGCGGCTGGGCGTTCGTGCCGCGCGCCGCCGGCTGGACGGCCTCCTGCGGTGCCTTGGCCGACGCCTGCGCGGCGGCGATCCCACCCCCGGCCAGGGTCAGCGCCAGAACGGCGAACGTGACCGCCGCCGCCTTACGTCGAAAGAATGTGCTCATGACAGGTCCCCCTTGTGTGAACGTGCGAATTCGGCCGACCCGCGGGGCGGGACGGATGATTGCCTGAAAATAGAGTAACGACCATTACCGGATTGGATTCTTCTGCGATTTGCATCCCGCCTGAGCTGGAGTTACTACTCAGAGTTGCGTCGTTTAGGCCAGATGGAACGTAGCACCGTAAAAAGCTGACCGTCAATAGTTGATCTCACTTTGACGCACTGTCGGTCAGCCGTCAGTCAATTGTGAAATGTGAGCGCAGAAACATTCACAAAATGCACCCGGGGGTCCCGCTACGCTGACCGCCATGATCGTGGACACCCCGGCGGCGCCGATGCGACGCCGCTCCCGGCGGGGCTGCACCGTTCTCAGCTGGTTGGCGGTCGGCCCGGTGGCCGCCTGGGCCACTGTCCGGCTCGCCGGCCTCGACCGGGGGCCGCTGGTGCAGGTTCTCGCCTTCACCCCGTACGCCGCGGGATGGAGCGTGCTGGCCCTCGCCGCCGCCTTCGCCCTGCGGCGCTGGTGGCCGGCGGCGGTCGCGGCAGTGGCAGCCGTGACGCTGCTCGGCCTGGTTGTGCCCCGGGCGCTGCCCGCCCCGCAGCCGGCGGCGGCCGGGCCGACCCTGCGGCTGCTCACCGCGAACCTGCTCGCCGGCGCCGCCGACGCCCGGACCCTCGTCGACCTGGTCCGCACCCGGCAGGTCGACGTGCTCACCGTGCAGGAGTTCACCCCGGACGCGCAGGCCGCCCTGGACCGGCTCGGCCTCGACCGCCTGCTGCCCTACCGGAACCTCAACGCCCAGGCGGGCACCCCCGGCTCGGGGCTCTACGCCCGCTGGCCGATCAGCGACGCCGGCATCCGCACCAACCGGCGCGGCTGGGGCTTCACCCAGGCGTACGGCACCCTGACCGTCCCCGGCGCACCCCCGGTACGCGTCGAGTCGGCCCACCCCTCCGCGCCGTACGCGCTGGACCAGGTGGGTGCCTGGCGAGCCGACCTGACCGCCCAGCCACCGGCCACCGGGGACGGTGAGTTGCGGATCCTCGCCGGGGACTTCAACGCCACCCTCGACCACAGCCCACTGCGTGCCCTGCTACGCACCGGCTACGTGGACGCCGCCGACGCCACAGGCGCGGGGCTCACCGGCACCTGGGGCCCGTACGACGGTGACCTCATCCCCCCGGTCACCATCGACCACGTCCTGGTCGACAGCCGCATCGCCGTGGGCTCGGTGCGGGTGCACAACCTCCCCGGCAGCGACCACCGTCCCGTCCTGGCCACCCTCACGCTCCCCGCCCGCTGACCGCCCCGCCCGCCCGGTGGGCGGGCGGGGAGAGGGGTCAGACGCGGCTCGGGGACAGTCCGTAGGTAAGGGCGTCCACCAGGGCGTGCCAGCTCGCCTCCACCACGTTGGGGTGGACCCCCACCGTGGTCCAGTCCCGGCCGTCGCTGTCGGCGGTCTCCAGAAGGACCCGGGTGACCGCGCCGGTGCCGTGGCTGCCCTCGAGGATGCGCACCTTGTAGTCGGCCAGCTCGAAGTCGCGCAACTGCGGGTAGTGCCGGGCCAGCCCCACCCGCAGCGCCTCGTCGAGGGCGTTGACCGGGCCGTTGCCCTCGGCGGTGGCGATCACCCGCTCCCCGCGTACCCGGATCTTCACGGTGGCCTCGGAGACCACCGCGCCGTCCTCCCGGTGCTCGACGAGCACCCGGTACGACTCCAGGGCGAACGGTCGGGCCGGCCCGCCCTCGGGAAGCTCGGAGCGGACGAGCAGCTCGAACGACGCGTCGGCCGCCTCGAACGACCAACCGCCGGCCTCCAGCTCCTTGACCCGCCTGGTGACCGCGGTCAGTGCCTCCGGACGGCCGGCCAGGTCAAGGCCGAGTTCCCGACTCTTGAGCTCGACGCTGGCCCGGCCGGCCATCTCGGTCACCAGGATCCGCATGTCGTTGCCCACCACCGACGGGTCAACGTGGTTGTAGAGCAACGGGTCGACCTTGATCGCGCTGGCGTGCAGCCCCGCCTTGTGGGCGAAGGCGGCGGCCCCGGCGTACGCCTGGTGGGTGTCGGGGGCGATGTTGGCGATCTCGGCGATGGCGTGCGAGACCCGCACCATCTGCGCCAGGCAGCCGTCGGGTAGGACGGGCATGCCCAGCTTGAGTTGGAGGTTGGCGACGACGGCGAAGATGTCCGCGTTGCCGGGGCGTTCGCCGTACCCGTTGGCGGTGCCCTGGACGTGGCGCACGCCTGCCTCGACGGCGGCGATGGTGTTGGCCACCGCGCAGGAGGTGTCGTTCTGCGCGTGCATACCGAGCAGACCGGCGTCGATACCGAGCTTGTCGGTGAGGTCGACGATCGCGGCGGTCACCTGGGAGGGCAGCATGCCGCCGTTGGTGTCGCAGAGCACCATGCGTTCCGCGCCGGCGGCGAGCGCGGTCTGCACCACCGCGGCGCCGTACGCCGGGTCGTGCCGGTAGCCGTCGAAGAAGTGCTCACCGTCGACGAAGACCCGACGTCCCTCGGCCACGAGGTGGCTGACGGTGTCGTGGATCATCGCCAGGTTCTCCGCGCCGGTGGTACGTAGAGCGCGCTCGACGTGCCGGATGTCGGCCTTGGCGACCAGGGCGATCGCCGGGGTCTGCGCGTCCAGCAGGCCGCGCACCTGGGGGTCGTCGGCGACGGCGACGCCGGCCTTGCGGGTGGCGCCGAAGGCCACGAGGACGGCGTGCCGCAGGCTCAGTTCGGTGCGCGCCCGGCGGAAGAACTCGGTGTCCTTGGGCACCGCTCCCGGCCAGCCGCCCTCGATGAAGCCGACGCCGAACTCGTCGAGCAGGCGGGCCACCGCCAGCTTGTCGACCACCGAGTAGGTGAGCCCCTCACGCTGGGCGCCGTCGCGCAACGTCGTGTCGTAGACCTGGAACGTCATCAGGATCCTTTCTCGGAGCAACAAAAAGACCTCCCGCGGGTGCGGGAGGTCTGCGCGCTCGGCGGAGGGGAGAGCCGGCGCGCTAGGTCGCAATAATCAGGGCGGTGCTGGTCACGACAGCTACTCTGCCACTCCTCCCCCGATTTTGGGAGGGCCTATCCATATCGCGGGATGACCACAGAGCGTGGCTTCCGGGGGGCGGCTCGCCCGCCGGTGACCTGTCTCACCGCTCACCTGGGCACCCACGGTGGCACCATGCGTACGCGTGCCGCTATCGAGGAGGACCCGTGCCCACTCTCCGCAACCGCACCGGGGCCTGACCATGGGCCTGGACGCGATAAGGGAAGCCCTGCCGCCGTACGCCAGGGACATCGCGCTCAACCTGGACTCCACCGTCGGCACCTCCACCCTGACTCCGATGCAGGCCTGGGGCACGGCGCTTGCCTGCGCGGTCGCCGCCCGCAACCCGGTGGTGCTGCGCGAGATCGCCGCCGAGGCGCTCGGTCACCTCGGGCCGGACGGTGTCGAGGCGGCCAAGGGCGCCGCCGCCGTCATGGCGATGACCAACACCTACTACCGGGCCAAGCACCTCATCGGCGACGAGCGGTACGCCTCGATCCCCGCCCGGCTGCGGATGCGGATCGTCGCCCGGCCCGGGGTGGACAAGGGCGACTTCAAGCTGTGGTGCCTCGCCGTGTCGGCGATCAACGGCTGCGGGATCTGCCTGGAGTCGCACGAGAAGACGCTGCGCGACAGCGGCTTCACCCCTGAGCACGTGAACGAGGCACTGCGGATCTCCGCCGTGGTGCACGCCGCCGCGGTCACCCTCGACGCCGAGGCCGCACTGGCCTGAGCCGGCACGGCCCCGACGCCGCGGTGGGCACGGCGCCGTTTCCGGCCCCCGACCGCCGGGTAGCTCCTGCGGGGAGGCACCGCACCCACCGCCGCCGAGCCGATCGGCGACAGTCAGGAGAACGGGAATGGACAGGATCGACAGGCACGCCGCCCACGCCGGGCCGGACCCGCTGCGCGGCGGCGACCAGGGCGCCGTGGCCGGCGGCGCGCCGGCCGGCACCTTCGACCCCTGGCGCTACCGGGACCAGACCGAGGTGGCCGACGCCGACCTGGTCGGCTACAAGGTCGAGGCCAGCGACGGCGGAATCGGCAAGATCGACAGCGCCAGCCACGAGGTGGACGGCAGCTACCTGGTGGTGGACACCGGCCCGTGGATCTTCGGCAAGAAGGTGATGCTGCCGGCGGGCACTGTCAACCAGGTCGACCACGACCAGCGCACCGTCTCCGTGGACCGGACCCGAGACCAGATCAAGGCCGCCCCGGAGTACGACGAGACCAGCCACAGCGACCCGACCTACCGGGACCGGCTGGGCGGCTACTACGACGAGACGTACGGCGCGCTCCCGCCCGGAACCGCGCGCTGACGATCGGACCGGCGGCCGGTGGGGGCGGACCCCGCCGGCCGTTACCGTGTCAGCGTGGACGCCATCGACGACAACCGACACATCCCGTTGCCCGCGACCTTCAACTTCCGCGACGTCGGCGGCTACGTCGGCCACGACGGCCGCACCGTACGCCGGGGGCGGCTCTACCGCTCCGACTCCCTGCACCGCCTCGACGAGCAGGACCGCGACGCGTTCGCCGCGATCGGCGTCCGCACCGTCATCGACCTGCGCCGGCCCAGTGAGGTGGAGCGCGACGGTCGGGTGCCCGCGTACCCGGGGCTCACCTACCGGCACATCCACCCGGAGCACGAGGACTGGGCGGGCACACCCCACGAGGAGGACACCGATCTGGCGCGCTACCTCGCGGACCGCTACGCCGACCTGGCCCAGACCGGCACCGCCGGCCTGGCCGAGGCGATCGGACTGATCGCGGACTCCGCGAACGCCCCGGTGGTGGTGCACTGCGTCGCGGGCAAGGACCGCACAGGCATCGTCTGCGCGTTGACGCTCTCCGTGCTGGGCGTCGACGACGCGGACGTCGTCGCGGACTACGCGCTCAGCACCGAGGCGTCGGCCCGGTTCAGTGCCTGGCTGGCCGCGACCTTCCCGGACGCGGGCGAGGTGCCGAAACCGTTCCTTGCCTCGCCCGCCGAGGCAATGCAGATCTTCCTGGACGAGCTGCGCGCGGGCCACGGCTCGGTCGAGGCGTACCTGCGCCACGCCGGGGTGACCGACGAGCAGCTGGCAGCCCTGCGCGAGCACCTGCTCGACGAGGCCTGACCTGCCACGCTGACCGGCCCACCCACACGGACGGGCCGGTCAGCGGTGGAGGTCAGAGGACCTGACGCACCCAACCGTGCGGGTCGGCGGCCTTGCCCCGCTGGATGTCGACCAGCTGCTGGCGCAACGACATGGTGACTTGGCCCGGCTCGCCGCCGCCGACGAGGAACTCGCCGTCCGGGAAGCGCACCCCGCCGATCGGCGTGATCACCGCGGCGGTGCCGCAGGCGAAGACCTCGCGGAGCCGGCCGCTGGCCGCGTCGGCCTGCCAGTCGGCGAAGGAGACAGGCCGCTCCTCGACCCGGTGCCCGGCCTCGCCGGCCAGCGTCATGATCGCGTCGCGGGTGATGCCCGGCAGGATCGTGCCGGTAAGCGGCGGGGTGACCACCGAGCCGTCGTCGTAGACGAAGAAGACGTTCATCCCGCCCAGCTCGTCGACGAAGCGACGCTCCACCGCGTCCAGGAAGACGACCTGGTCGCACCCGGCCTCGATGGCCTCGGCCTGCGCGGCCAGGGAGGCGGCGTAGTTGCCGCCGCACTTGGCGGCGCCGGTGCCGCCGGGCGCGGCCCGGGTGTAGTCCGGGGAGACCCAGACGGTGACCGGCTTGACCCCACCTGTGAAGTACGCCCCGACCGGCGACGCGATCACCACGTACAGGTATTCGTTCGCCGGGCGGACGCCGAGGAAGACCTCACTGGCGAACATGAACGGCCGCAGGTAGAGGCTGCCGTCCTCGCCGGTCGGGATCCAGTCCTTGTCGATCTCGATGAGCCTGTGCAACGAGTCGACGAAGACCTCGGGCGGCAGCACCGGCATCGCCATCCGCTGCGCCGACGTGGCGAACCGCGCGGCGTTGGCGTCCGGCCGGAACATGGTCACGCCACCGTCTGCCGTCCGGTACGCCTTCAGCCCTTCGAAGATCTCCTGCGCGTAGTGCAGGACCGCGCTCGCCGGGTCCATCGGGATCGGCCCCCGCGCCTCCACCCGGGCGTCGTACCAGCCCTTGCCGTCCGCGTACCGGACGATGACCATGTGATCGGTGAACACCCGGCCGAACCCGGGGTTCACCAGCAGGGCGGCCCGGTCGGCGGCGGATACCGGCGCGGGATTCGGACGGATCTCGAAGTCGAGCATGTCACCACCGCTCATCGCGCTGACCTCCCTGCGGGACAACGGCATGCGGGATCGCACACCGACATGGCTGTGCCAGAAACTTACCCCGAACGGTCGTTCAGCGGGTAGCGCCGCTCGGGGCGGGGCGGAGTGCCCGGGACAGGCGGAAACCGCCCCGGCGTTGGTGGGCCGGGGCGGTCAGGCTACGGCGTGGGCCGCGAGCCGGTCGCCGACCTCGGCCGTCCGCAGTGCCACACCAGGCGTCCGGCCGGCCAGTTCGGCGGCGACCGCCGCGTTGACCCGGGCGGCGGCCTCGGCGTGCCCGAGCTGCTCCAGCAGCAACGCGACAGAGAGCACCGCGGCAACCGGGTCGGCGACGCCCTGACCGGCGATGTCCGGTGCGGAGCCGTGCACCGGCTCGAACATCGAGGGGTACGCCCCCTCGGGGTTGATGCAGCCGCTCGCGGCCAGCCCGATGCCGCCGGTGACGGCGGCGGCGATGTCGGTGAGGATGTCGCCGAAGAGGTTGTCGGTGACCACCACGTCGTAGCGCTGCGGCTGGGTGACCAGGAACATCGCGGCCGCGTCGACGTGCTGGTACTCGGTGGCGACGTCCGGGTGCTCGGCGGCGACCGCGTCGAAGGCGCGCGCCCACAGAGACCCGGCGTGGGTGAGCACGTTCGTCTTGTGCACCAGCGTGACCTTGCGGCGCTCCCGGCGACCGGCGCGGGCGAACGCGTCGCGGATCACCCGCTCCACACCGTGCCGGGTGTTGAGGCTCTCCTCGGTGGCGACCTCGGCCGGGGTGTCGCGGTGCAGCGAGCCACCCGCGCCCGCGTAGAGCCCCTCGGTGCCCTCGCGGACCACTACCAGGTCGACCTCACCGGGCTTGACGTTGCCGAGCGGGCCGGCGACGCCGGGCCAGAGCCGGGAGGGACGCAGGTTGACGTACTGGTCGAAGGCGAAGCGGAGCTTGAGCAGCAGCCCGCGCTCCAGGACACCCGGCGGAACCGTCGGGTCACCGACCGCGCCGAGCAGGATCGCGTCGTGCCCGGCCAGCTCGGCCAGGACCGAGTCGGGCAGCACCTCTCCGGTACGGTGCCAGCGGGCGGCGCCGAGGTCGTACTCGGTGGCCTGCACGCCGGGCAGCACCGCGTCGAGGACCTTGCGGGCCTGCGCGACAACCTCAGGCCCGATACCGTCCCCGGCCACCACCGCGATGCGCGCCACGCCCAACTCCCCACGTTTCGACTGCCCGTCCGGCCACGGTACGTCGCCGTCCCGCCTCCCGGTACGAAGGTTCCACCATTTGGGAAGCCCGGATCCACAGCACCCTCTCAGCGAAGACTCATCGAGCGATCATCTCCGCTGCCTAGGGTGAGGGTCTGCGGGTCAGGGGGCCCGCGACGGGCGTCGCGACGACGCGGCGCCAACTGCGAGGGGGCAGATGCGATGCGCATCGACGAGCAGCCGCGTACCCGCTGGCCGGACCCGTCAGCGTTCCGCAACCGTCGTCCGGATTTCCGGCTCGGCGGCCGGCGGCACCGGGTCGACCCGGCCGGCGCCACCCACGGCCGGATCGCCGTACGGCACACCGTCCGCACCGGCACGGCCGAGTACACCCTGATCCTCAACGCCCCCGAGTGGCTCGGCCGTCGGGGTGTCGGCGAGGCCCTACGGGACAGCATCGCCGAGCTGCGCGCCATCGACCTCACCTACGGCCCCAACCGGCCGGAGAGTCTGGTCTCCCGGCTGCGCCGAGGTGAGATCAGCCCCGACTCGTACCCCCCGCTCGCGGACCTGGTGGACCGCTGCGCGGCGATGCGCGCCGCCACCGACGGATGGTTCGACGCCTGGGCGGTGCCGGGCGGGTTCGATCCGGGTGGCCTGCTCGGCGGCTGGGCCGTCGAACGCGCCGCCGAGCGACTGCGTGCCGCGGGCGTCCACGACTACGCGGTGCTCACCGGCGCGGACCTGGTGGTCCGTGGCCACGCCCCGCACGGCGGACCGTGGCGGGTCGCCGTGCACCACCCGACCGCGCCCGAACGCGCGCCGATGGTGCTGGAGATGACCGCCGGCGCGGTCGGCACCTCCGGGGTGACCGGACGGCAGGGGCACGTGGTGGACCCGCACACCGGCGAGCCGGCCGACCACCTGGTCGCCGCGACGGTCGTCGGCCCCGACCTGACGGTCGCCGACGCCTACGCCACCGCGCTGTACGCCGCCGGCCCCACCGGTCTGGGCTGGTTCCGGGGAAACTCCGACTACCGGGCGCTCTTCGCCCACCGGCGCTGAGCGGAACGTCGCCCACCGCGTCGTCTCCCCGCGGCGCTCCGGCCCGATTCGCACCTCGGCCGCCCTCGGACGGCCGGTCGGGCCTGCGATCGGCCCCCACAGCCTCGGCAACGGCCGTGGGGGCCGGTCAGCGACGAGTGCGCGTGGCTCGCACAATCGAGGGGTGCGGACCGGTCGGGCCGGACGTCGACCGCGCCACCCGAAGACGGGCCGGCGCCGCGAACTCGGCCAGTGACCGCAGTCGTACGCTAGCGAATCGACGCAACTCGACGCAAGAGTCTCCACAGCGGACCGTCCCGGGCGGACTGTCGCGGTTCAGCGATTGGCAGGCGGCGAGGCAGTTTCGACATGGTGAACGCCGGATGGCACGCTGTCCGCCGTGAGTTTCGATCTGAGTGTGTGGGCCCTGGACGACGGGGCGACGCCCGAGGACGTGCGGGCAGCTGTCGACGGTTGCCGGCAGGGGCGGCACGTGGACCGTTACCCGGACGCGCGAGTGGTCGCCTTCTACCGGGCGATCACCGCCTCCTACCCGGACCGGCACCCCGGCCCGGACAGCCCGTGGGCACGGGCGCCACTGCACGCCGCCCACGACCACGTCGAGCTGAACCTGCATCCGACCTGCCCGGACCAGGTGCTGTTGGACATCGAACGGCTGGCCGGCGAACACGGGCTGATGCTCTTCGACCCGCAGGACGGCTCGGTCTATCCGCCCCCGGCACGGATGCCCGGCTGACCCGACCGGGCGGCGGCACACCCAGCCCGGGTACGACGAAGGGGCCCGGCGGATCGCCGGGCCCCCCGTGGTGCTGCGGTGACTACTCGTCGCGCAGGTCCGCGGCGCTGGCCGCCGTCGCGCCGATCGACTCGGCCGCAGAGGTGAGCAGGTCGGCGCCGAGCGCCTGGTCGACGGTGAGCGTCATGAGCGTCTCGCCGCCCGCCTCGCGCCGGGCCACCTGCATGGCGGCGATGTTGATGCCCGACTCGCCGAGCAGGGTGCCGACGACGCCGACGACGCCCGGCCGGTCGGCGTAGCGGAGGAAGAGCAGGATGCCCTCCGCGCCGATCTCCACGTCGAAGCCGTCCACCTCGGTCAGCTTGAGGACGTCCCGCGCGCCGGAGTGGGTGACAGTGCCGGAGACGCTCACCGTCCGGCCGTCCGGCAGCGCGCCGCGCACGGTGACCAGGGTGGGCTGTTCCGCCGTCTCGGCGAGGCTGTCCAGGGTGACCTCGACGCCACGCTCGGCGGCCAGGTGCGGCGCGTTGACGTAGGTGACCTGCTCCTCGACCACCGAGCTGAACAGGCCCTTCGTCGCGGCGAGCTTGAGCACCGACACGTCGTGCGCGACGATCTCGCCGCGAACCTCGACTGTGACGCTCGCGGCGACGCCGCCGGCGACAGCGGTGAACGCCCGGCCGAGCTTCTCGGCAAGCGGCAGCAGTGGCCGCACGTCCTCGGCGACCACGCCGCCGACCTGCACGTTGACGGCGTCCGGAACGAATTCGCCCTGCAACGCCAGCTTCACGCTCCTGGCCACCGCCAGGCCGGCCTTGTCCTGCGCCTCGTGGGTGGAGGCACCCAGGTGCGGGGTGGCCACCACGTTGTCGAAGGCGAACAGCGGAGAGGACGTGCAGGGCTCCTTGCTGTACACGTCCACGCCCGCGCCGGCGACCCGGCCCTCGGCGATGGCGTCGGCCAGGGCCTGCTCGTCCACCAGGCCGCCGCGGGCGGCGTTGACGATGCGGACGCCCGGCTTGACGATCGCCAGTTCCTTCTCACCGATCAGGCCCACCGTCTCGGGGGTCTTCGGCAGGTGGATCGAGATGAAGTCGCTCTCGCGCAGCAGCTCGTCCAGGCCGACCAGGCGGACGCCGAGCTGCGCGGCCCGCGCCGGCTGGATGTACGGGTCGTACGCGATCAGCCGGGTGCCGAACGCGGCGATGCGCTGGGCGAAGAGCACGCCGATGCGGCCGAGCCCGACCACGCCCACGGTCTTGCCCTGCACCTCGACACCTGTGTACTTGGACCGCTTCCACTCCCCCGCCTTCAGCGCGGCGCTGGCGCTCGCGGTGTTGCGGGCCACCGCGAGCAGCAGCGCGACGGCCTGCTCGGCGGCGGAGACGATGTTCGAGGTGGGCGCGTTGACGACCATGACACCCCGGGCGGTGGCGGCCGGCACCTCGACGTTGTCCAGCCCGACGCCCGCGCGGGCGACCACCTTGAGTCGCGGCGCGGCGGCGACCGCCTCGGCGTCGATCTGGGTCGCGCTGCGCACGATGACGGCGTCGGCCTCGGAGAGCGCGGAGAGCAGGGCCGGACGGTCGGTACCGTCGACGTGACGGACGTCGAAGTCGTGGGCGAGCACCTCGATGGCGGCGGGGGCGAGTTCTTCGGCGATCAGTACGACAGGATTCATCGGTCCTCGTAGACGTCGTGTTTGCGATCGGCTCGGCGGCGGGGCGCCGCACTGCGCCCCGCGCTGGTCCGTGCCGTGGCCGTCAGGTGCCGGCTCTGCGCACCTACCCGCGATCGTAGGGGCCGCGCTGCCTGGCGTGTTCCGCTCTCCGGGGTGAGTGGCCTCACACGCCCGGCGAGGCATCGGACATCCCCCGTTCACCACCCCGAAACGCCCCACCCACGCCCGACCCGGCCCGCACTCCCACCTCACCCGGCGCCGATCTTGCGCTTTCTGCCCCGACGCAAAGGGCGCAGCCCCACAAATCGACGTCCAGAAGTGCAAGATCGGCGGGGCGGGGCGGGGCGGGGCGGGGCCGGGCGGGGCGGGACCGGGCCGGGCGGGGCGGGGCGGGACCGGGGAGGGAAGGCGCGCGGGGGCCCCGGGCGCGCTGGGGAGAGCGCGGCCCGGGGCCGTGGAACCGTGTTCGTCAGGGCGAGGTCAGGCGGTCTCGGTGATCGGGCGGTCGACCCAGCTCATCATGCCGCGCAGCTTCTTGCCGGTTTCCTCGATCGGGTGCGCCGCACCCTCGGCCTGCCACTTGGTGAAGTTCGGCCGACCGGCCTCGTCCTCGGCGACCCACTCGCGGGCGAACTCGCCGGACTGGATCTCACCCAGAATCTTGCGCATCTCGTCCTTCACGCGGGAGTCGATGATGCGCGAACCACGGGACAGGTCGCCGTACTCGGCGGTGTCGGAGATGCTGTAGCGCATCTTCGCGATACCGCCCTCGTACATGAGGTCGACGATCAGCTTCAGCTCGTGCAGGCACTCGAAGTACGCGACCTCCGGGGCGTAGCCCGCCTCGGTGAGCACCTCGAAACCGGTCTGCACAAGCGCCGAGGCGCCGCCACAGAGCACCGCCTGCTCGCCGAACAGGTCGGTCTCGGTCTCCTCGGTGAAGGTGGTCTTGATCGCGCCGGCCCGGGTGCCGCCGATCCCCTTGGCGTACGCGAGGGCGAGCGCGAGCCCGTTACCGCTGGCGTCCTGCTCGACGGCGACGAGGCAGGGCACGCCCTTGCCGTCGGAGTACTGGCGGCGGACCAGGTGGCCGGGGCCCTTCGGGGCGACCATCGCCACGTCCACCTCGGCCGGCGGCTTGATGAGGCCGTAGCGGATGTTGAAGCCGTGGCCGAAGAAGAGCGCCTTGCCGGGAGCCAGGTGCGGCTCGATGGACTCGGCGTAGAGCTTGCGCTGGGCGGTGTCCGGTGCGAGCACCATGATCACATCGGCCTCGGCGGCGGCCTGCGCCGGCGTGGCCACCCGCAGGCCCTGCTCCTCGGCCTTGGGACGGCTCTTGGAGCCCTCCGGCAGACCGATCACCACGTCGACGCCGGAGTCCCGCAGCGACAGCGCGTGGGCGTGGCCCTGGCTGCCGTAGCCGATCACCGCGACCTTCTTGGCCTGGATCAGGCCGAGGTCGGCATCGTCGTCGTAGTACACCTCAACGCTCATGAGACTTCCCTTTCGTACGACGGCCTCGGTGGCCCGTCGTGGTCTGTGCGGATGGGGTTCGTGGCCCGCCGGAGCCGGCCAGCGGCAGGTCAGGCGGCCCGTAGCGCGGGACCGGCGGTGATCGAACGCGAGCCGCGCCCGATCGCCACGAGCCCGGACTGGACCATTTCCTTGATGCCGAAGGGCTCGAGGTCGCGCAGCAGCGCGTCGAGCTTGTCCGGGGTGCCGGTGGCCTCGATGGTCAGCGTCTCCGGTGCGACGTCGACCACCCGGGCGCGGAACAGGTTGACCGTCTCCAGCACCTGGGTCCGCGCGGACCGGTCGGCGCGGACCTTCACCAGCAGCAACTCGCGGGCCACCGAGACCTGCGGGTCCAACTCAACGATCTTGAGTACGTTGACCAGCTTGTTGAGCTGCTTGGTGACCTGTTCCAGGGGGGACGACTCGGCGTTGACCACGATGGTGATCCGGGAGACGTCCGGGTTCTCGGTCTCGCCGACGGCGAGGCTGTCGATGTTGAACCCGCGCCGGGAGAAGAGGCCGGAGACCCGGGCGAGAACGCCTGGCTTGTTCTCCACGAGCACGGACAGGGTGTGCATCGTCATCAGATGTCATCCTCGTCGAAGACCGGGCGGACGCCGCGGGCGAACATGATCTCGTCGTTGCTGGTGCCGGCGGCGACCATCGGCCAGACCATGGCGTCCTTGCCGACCACGAAGTCGATCACCACGGGGGCGTCGTTGATCTCCATGGCCGCGGCGATGGTCTTGTCCACGTCGTCGGCGTTCTCGCAGCGCAGCCCCACGCACCCCAACGCCTCGGCGAGCTTGACGAAGTCGGGGATGCGGTGCTTGTGGGTGCCCAGTTCGGTGTTGGAGTACCGCTCGTCGTAGAACAGCGTCTGCCACTGCCGGACCATGCCGAGGTTGCCGTTGTTGATCACGGCGATCTTGACCGGGATGCCCTCCAACGCGCAGGTGGCCAACTCCTGGTTGGTCATCTGGAAGCACCCGTCCCCGTCGACCGCCCACACCACCGTGTCCGGCATGCCGACCTTGGCACCCATGGCCGCCGGCACCGCGTAACCCATCGTGCCGAGGCCACCGGAATTCAACCACGTGTACGGCTTCTCGTAGGAGATGAACTGCGACGCCCACATCTGGTGCTGGCCGACCCCGGCCACGAAGATCGCGTCCGAGCCGACGATCTCGCCCAGCCGCTTGATGACGTACTGCGGGGAGAGCGTGCCGTCGGCCGGCTCCTCGTAGCCCAGCGGGTAGCGGTTGCGCAGGTCGTCCAGCTGCGTCCACCAGTCGCCGAGGTCGGTGCCGCGCCCCGTCGACCGTTCGACGGTGACCGCGGCGATCAGCTC
This sequence comes from Micromonospora sp. NPDC000663, assembly GCF_042898105.1. NCBI lineage: Bacteria > Bacillati > Actinomycetota > Actinomycetes > Micromonosporales > Micromonosporaceae > Micromonospora > Micromonospora sp. NPDC000663. The sequence goes on along the minus strand of NZ_JBIAYR010000001.1, from coordinate 820,227 downwards.
GTCGATGACGTGCCTGGCGTCGCCCACGATCGGGACGTGGGCGTGCCGGTTCTTGCCGATCTCCGCCGGGTCGATGTCGGCGTGCACCACCGTCGCGTCCGGGGCGAACGAGTCCAGTTTGCCGGTGACCCGGTCGTCGAAGCGGGCGCCCAGCGCGACGATCAGATCCGCCTTCTGCATGCCGTAGTTCGCGGCGACCGTGCCGTGCATGCCGGGCATCCCCAGGTGCTGGCGATGCGAGTCGGGGAACGCGCCGAGGGCCATCAGCGTGGTGACTACCGGAATTCCGGTCAGTTCGGCCAGCCGGCGCAGCCCGTCGGTGGCACCGGCCTTGAGCACCCCGCCGCCGACGTAGAGCACCGGCCGGCGGGCGGCGGCCATCAGCCGGGCCGCCTCCCGGATCTGCTTGCCGTGCGGGTGCAGGGTGGGCCGGTAACCGGGCAGGTCGAGGGTGGGCGGCCAGGTGAAGGTCGTCGGCGCCTGGAGAACGTCCTTGGGGATGTCGACGAGCACCGGCCCGGGCCGCCCGGTGCTCGCCAGGTGGAACGCCTCGGCCAGCACCTGCGGGATCTCCTCGGCGGTCTGCACGAGGAAGTTGTGCTTCGTGATCGGCAGCGTGATGCCCTGGATGTCCGCCTCCTGGAAGGCGTCCGTGCCGATCGACGCACGGGCCACCTGGCCGGTGATCGCCACCATCGCCACCGAGTCCATGTACGCGTCGGCGATCGGCGTGACCAGGTTCGTCGCGCCCGGGCCGGAGGTCGCGATGCACACGCCGACCTTGCCGGTGGCCTGCGCGTACCCGGTCGCCGCGTGCCCCGCACCCTGCTCGTGCCGGACCAGGATGTGCCGGACGGTGGAGTCGTAGAGCGGGTCGTACGCCGGCAGGATCGCGCCACCCGGGATGCCGAAGACGACGTCGACACCGAGCGCCTCGAGGGACCGCACCAGCGAGCCGGCGCCGGACACCTGGGCCGGAACTGTGGGGCGTACCGCCGGGGTGGCCGGGCTGGCCGGGGTGCGCGCGGCGGTCTGGTCGACGTCGGCGGCCGGCTCGGCGGACGCGCGTGCCCGCCGGGCGGTGTGGGCGAGGGTCTCGGGCGTGGGTCTCGTCATTGTGGGTCTGGCCTTCGGCTGGAGCGGCTGGGGCTTGTTCAGCGATGCGACCGGGCGGTGGGCCCGTCGCGACAGGTTCCGACGGCAATAAAAACGGCCCTCGTGCAGATGCACGGGGCCAGCGCACTCTCGGTGGAGGAGAGTGCGCTCAGGTAAGTACTCGCAGCGACCGGGACGACATGCGGCTAAGCCTGACGCATCTCACGCGATGAGTCAACTGATCCCACATGTTGGTTAACGGAGGACGGCGCGTCAGCCCGCGACGCGCCATCACCAGCCGGTTTGAACTGCCCGGACCCGCCGGAGACCCGGCGTGGAGTGGGCAGCGGAGCGGGACGCGCACCCGGTGACGTCGCCGCCTCCAGCATCGCCTCCAGGTGCTCCGCCGGCACTCCCCAGCCGAAGAGCGCGCCCTGACCGAACCGGCAACCGGCGGCCACCACCGCGGCCAACTCGGTGGGCGTGGTCACCCCCTCGGCGATCACCTCGAGCCCCAACTGGTGACCCAGCCGCATCACGATGTCGACCATCGGCGCGAACGCCGGACCCTCCTTGCCCACCGGGCGGACCGGCTCGTGCTCGGCCACCAGGCTGTGGTCGATCTTCAGGATGTCGATCGGCAGGCGACGCAGCTGCCCCAGCGAGGAGTAGCCGGCACCGAAGTCGTCCAACGCGATCCGCACACCGGTCAGCCGCAACGCGGTCAGCCGTCGGATCAGCTCGTCCAGGTCGGTGGCGACGGCGTGCTCGGTGACCTCCAGGACCAGCCGCTGCGGCGGCACGTGGTGGGCGCGCAGCGCCTCGGCGACCTGCACCACGTACTCCGGAGCGTGCAGCTCGCGCGGGGACACGTTCACCGAGACCCAGACGTCGTGCCCGTCGGCCAGCCAACGGGACAGCTGGTAGCAGGCCTGGTGTAGCACCCACGCGCCGAGCGTGGAGATCATCCCGCATTCCTCGGCCAGGGGGATGAACTCGTCCGGGCGCACGTTGCCCAGCTCCGGATGGTGCCACCGCAGCAGCGCCTCGGCACCGACCGGACGCACCGACGGCAGCGACGCCACCGGCTGGAAGGCCAGCCGCAGCTCGTCGCGGTCGATCGCGCCGCGCAGCTCGTGCTCCAGCGTGGTCCGCCGGCGCAGCAGCTGGTCGTAGGCGGCGTCGTACCGCTCGATCCGGTTCTTGCCGCGCTGCTTGGCGTACCGCAGCGCCAGGTCGGCGTGGCGCAGCAGCAGCTCCACGTCCGGCTCGTCGGCCCAACCGGCCACCCCGATGCTCACCGACAGGAAGACCGGCCCCTCCGGCTGGTCGTACGGGCGGTTGACCACCCCGAGCAGCCGCTCGGCGACCCGGTCCGCGTCGGCCGGCCGGCCCTGCATGAGGACGGCGAACTCGTCACCGCCGAGCCGGGCCGCCACGTCGCCGGGGCGCAGGTTGCCGCGCAGCCGCCGACCCACCTCGGCCAGCACGGCGTCGCCCACGTCGTGGCCGCGCATGTCGTTGACGTGCTTGAAACCGTCCAGGTCGAGGCCGAGCAGGACGCACGGGGTGCCCGCGGCCGCGCTGTCGTGCAACGCGCGCAGCAGCCCGCGCCGGTTGGCCAACGCGGTGAGCGGATCGGTGTGCGCCAGCTCGCGGAAGTGCGCCTCGCGCTCGGCCAGCCGGCCCGCGTAGTCCCGGACGTCCTTGAGCGTCAGGTACTGGCGGGCCACCAGGGCGAAACCCTCCACGCTGCCGGCCACGATGCCCGGCGCCGTGAACCGGCCGTCCTGGAGCAGGTGGTACATCGCCGAGGCGGCCATCGCCAGCATCGGGGCGAGCGCGTACTCCCCGTCGCGACCGATCAGGTCCAGGTCGACCTGTCCCGGCCGGTCGGCCCGGTGCACAGCGAGGGCGACGCTCAGCAGACCGGCGGCGAGCACCGCCCCTCCGGTCAGCGCCAGCGCCGGACCGGCCTGGCAGAGCCCCGCGCTCAGACCCAGACCACCGCAGCTCACCGCGCTGATGCCGGCGCCGAGCACGGCCAGCCGTCGACGCGGTGCGGCGGCCCGGAAGACGATGATCACGGCGAGCCCGGCGCCGATCGCGGCGCTCACCGTGGCGAGCAGGATCGCCGGGCAGGCCATCGGGGTGGCGTCGCCGAGCAGTCGGGTGGGCTCGGAGAAGAGCACCCAGCCGACGAACCACAACGCGGCCGCCATGGTCAGGCCGTCCAGGGCGAGCCGGGCGGTCCCCGCGGCGGTGGCGGCCACCCCGGGCAGCCGGAGCAGGCCGGCCGCGAACGCCAACCCGCTCACCGCCGTGCCGATCGCCGCGATGGTGGCCCAGCCGGTGCGCTGCCCCTGCTCGTGGGCCCAGTGGTCGTTGGCGGCGAGGGCCGCCCCCACACCGACCACGAGGCTGGACAGGGAGATCCCGGCGGCCACCGCGAGGAGCACGTGCGCAGGCCGGCGCCGCCCGGTGCGGCGCGTGGCCACCATGGTCAGCAGGGCCACGGCCACCGCGGCGACGAGGCCGCTCAGCGCCGCGACCGCGACCATGCCCGGGGGGAGATGCACGTCCTCCAGAGTGCCGGATGAGCGCTCGCCGTGGGGGACCAGATGTGCATCTGTTGGGACACGGCGCACACGGCAGGTGGCGGGCGCCGGGGCGGTGTCATGCTGATAGACATGCCTGAGCTGCGGTCGAAGACCTCCACGCACGGTCGGACGATGGCCGGCGCCCGGGCCCTCTGGCGGGCCACCGGGATGACCGACGACGATTTCGGCAAGCCGATCGTCGCCATCGCCAACAGTTTCACCCAGTTCGTCCCTGGTCACGTACACCTCAAGGACATGGGTGGCCTGGTCGCCGACGCGGTCGCCGAGGCCGGCGGCGTGGGTCGGGAGTTCAACACCATCGCCGTGGACGACGGCATCGCCATGGGCCACGGCGGGATGCTCTACTCGCTGCCCAGCCGCGAGCTGATCGCCGACGCCGTCGAGTACATGGTGAACGCGCACTGCGCGGACGCCCTGGTCTGCATCTCGAACTGCGACAAGATCACCCCGGGGATGCTGCTGGCCGCGCTGCGGCTCAACATCCCGACCGTCTTCGTCTCCGGCGGCCCGATGGAGGCCGGCAAGACGATGGCGATCGAGGGCGTCGTGCACAGCAAGATCGACCTGATCGACGCGATGATCGCCTCCTCGAACGAGTCCGTCACCGACGAACAGCTCGGCGAGATCGAACGCTCCGCCTGCCCCACCTGCGGCTCCTGCTCCGGCATGTTCACCGCCAACTCGATGAACTGCCTCACCGAGGCCATCGGCCTGGCGCTGCCCGGCAACGGTTCGACGCTTGCCACCCACGCCGCGCGCCGGTCGCTCTTCGTCGAGGCCGGCCGCACCGTCGTGGACATCGCCAAGCGGTGGTACGACGGCGACGACGACTCGGTGCTGCCCCGCGCTGTCGCCTCCAAGGCCGCCTTCGAGAACGCCGTGGCCCTGGACGTGGCGATGGGCGGCTCCACCAACACGGTGCTGCACCTGCTCGCCGCCGCCCGCGAGGCGGAACTGGACTTCGGCGTCGCCGACATCGACGCCATCTCCCGGCGGGTGCCCTGCCTGGCGAAGGTCGCCCCGAACTCGCCGAACTACCACATGGAGGACGTGCACCGGGCCGGCGGCATCCCGGCCATCCTCGGCGAACTGGACCGGGCCGGTCAGCTCAACCGGGACGTGCACGCCGTGCACTCCCCCTCGCTGGCGCAGTGGCTGACCGACTGGGACGTGCGCGGCGGCTCACCCACGCCGACGGCGGTCGAGCTGTTCCACGCCGCACCCGGGGGCGTGCGCACCACCGAACCGTTCTCCACCACCAACCGCTGGTCGTCCCTGGACACCGACGCGGCCGGCGGCTGCATCCGCGACCGCGACCACGCGTACTCCGCCGACGGCGGCCTCGCCATCCTGCACGGCAACCTGGCACCGGACGGCTGCGTCGTGAAGACCGCAGGCGTGCCAGAGGAGTGCCTCACCTTCCGCGGCCCGGCGAAGGTCTACGAGTCGCAGGACGACGCCGTGACCGCGATCCTCGCCAAGGAGATCGTCGCCGGCGACGTCGTGGTGATCCGGTACGAGGGCCCGAAGGGTGGCCCCGGCATGCAGGAGATGCTCTACCCCACCTCGTTCCTCAAGGGACGCGGGCTGGGCCGTTCCTGTGCGCTGCTCACCGACGGCCGCTTCTCCGGCGGCACCTCCGGGCTCTCCATCGGCCATGCCTCCCCCGAGGCCGCCTCCGGTGGGCTGATCGCCCTGGTCCGCGAGGGCGACGAGATCGTCATCGACATCCCGGCCCGGTCGATCTCTCTCAACGTCCCGGAGGACGAGCTGGAGGCGCGAAGGGTCGCCGAGGAGAAGCGCGACAGGCCGTACACCCCGGTCGACCGGCAGCGCCCGGTCTCGGCGGCGTTGCGCGCGTACGCCTCGATGGCCACCTCGGCCAGCGACGGCGCCTACCGCCGCGTCCCGGAGTAGCGGTCCACGGGGCGGCGGCACCTGCCGCCGCCCGGCATACTTCCCGAGATGCGCACCCGCACGCTGCTCGCCATCGCAGCTCCGGTCGCGCTCGCCCCGTTCCTGTTGGCCGGCGTGGTGTGGTGGGCGCTGCGCCCGCCCGAGCCGGTCTGGCACGACAGCGCGGTGGCGGACGCGATCAGCACCGTCGACCGGATCGAGGCGCGGTTCGAGTACGACCATCTGTACAAGGCGGCCGACTACGCGCGCACGGCGGCGCGGGAGCCCGACGTGGCCGTGCTGGCGGTCACCGGCGAGACGCACTGGCAGACCGGGGTGACCCTGGTTCTCCGGGTCACCGGGCACGGGGAGGGCGTCAGCAGCGGCGTCGTCGTCAAGGGGGACGAGAAGGTCTGCTTCCGGTTTCGACTCGGCCCTGAACGGGACAGCCGCGACGACGGCATCGACTGCCCCGCCGGTACCCCACTGCCGATCCGCCCGGAACCGTCACTGGACGCAGTGGACGCAGGCCTCAAGCAGACCCTCGGCGAAACCGGCCCGGACGAGGCCCGGGTCCGCGCCGCCGTCAACGCGCTCGACCTGGACCCTGCCGTGCGACGGGACGTCGCGACCGAGGGCGGCACAGTCGGTGTGGCCCTGCGCGCATCGCAGTACGACTGCCTCCTGGCCCGTGTCGACGCGACAGGCGCGCAGACCTGGCGCCCGTCGCACACCCAACTCGCCCCCGGAGAACTGCCCTGCTCGGCCGGCACGGCGCTGAGCGGCCAGTTCGGCCACCCCCCACGCTGAGCCCGGACCGACCATGCGCTCAGTCGGCGGTTACGACCGTCGGCTGGCCCGCCGCGGAGAGCGCGGCGGCGCGGGCGTACCGGATCGCGGCCGGGGTGTCGGTGAAGACGAGCCCTTGGTGACGCAGGTCGTCGGCCACGCCGAGGGTGGCCAGGACCTGGTCGTGGGCGGGGGTGATGCCGGAGAGCAGGACGGTGATCCCGCGTCCGCGCAGCCGCCGTATCGCGTCGCCGAGGACGTGCGCGCCTGTGGCGTCCATAGTGGTCACCCGGGACATCCGCAGGATGACGACACGGACGTCGGCGACCTCGGACAGTTCGAGCAGGAAGGTGTGGGCCGCGGCGAAGAAGAGCGGCCCGTCCAGCCGGTACGCCACGATGTGTTCGGTGAGCAGCGCGTACTCCTCGGCGCTGTGTTCCCCGAGGTCGAGGGGCACCTGTTCCAGCCGGGCGCTGCGGGCGACCGCGCGCAGGGCGAGCACCACGGCGACGCCGACGCCGACCGCGACGGCGGTGACGAGGTCCCAGATCACGGTGACGGCGAAGGTGAGCACCAGCACCACCGCGTCGCCCCGGGTGGCCCGCGCCAACGCCCACAGCGAGCCGGCCTCCACCATGCGGATCGTGGTGGCCAGCAGCACGCCGGCCAGGGCGGCGAGGGGGATCCGGCCGACAAGCGGCGCGGCGGCCAGCACGATCGCCGCGAGGGCGACGGCGTGGGTGAGAGCGGCCAGCTTGGAGGCCGCCCCGGCGCGGACGTTCACCGCCGTACGGGCGATGGCGGCGGTCGCCGGGATGCCACCGAAGAGCGGGGCGGCGAGGTTGGCAAGCCCTTGACCGAAGAGTTCCCGGTCCGGGTCGTGTCGCTCGCCGACGGTCATGCCGTCGGCGACAGTCGCGGAGAGCAGGCTCTCCAGGGCGGCGAGCGCGGCGACGGCGAGCGCGCTGGGCAGCAGCACGCCCAGCGCGCCGAGGTCGAGGAATCCGAGCGAGGGCGCGGGCAGACCCTGCGGTAACGCGCCGATCCGCACCAGATCGACCGGGGCAAGCTCGGCGAGGGCGGTGGCGGCGCCCACACCGAGTAGCGAGAACGGCAGGCCGGGCCGCCACCTGGCGCCCAGCAGCATCAGCGCCGCGACGGCGAGGGCCACCGCGAGTGCGGCCGGTTTCGGGTGTACGACGAAGCGGGCGACCGCGTCGGCGGCGACGGACCAGACCTTCTCCCCGTGCGCGTCGACGACGCCGAGCGCGGCGGGCACCTGTTGCAGGGCGATGACCACGGCGATGCCGGCGGTGAAGCCCTCCAGCACCGGTGTGGGCAGGTAGCGGACGTACCGGCCCAGGCGGGCCACGGCGAGCGTGATCAGCAGCAGGCCGGCCATCGCCCCGACCATGAGCACGCCCGTGGCTCCGAACTGCTGCACCACAGGCACCAGCACCACTGTCATCGCCCCGGTCGGCCCGGAGACCTGGAGGTTGGAGCCTCCGAAGACAGCGGCCACCGCGCCGGCGATCACCGCGGTGATCAGCCCGGCCTGGGCGCCCAGCCCGGAGGTGACGCCGAACGCCAGGGCCAGTGGCAGCGCCACCACCGCCACGGTGAGCCCGGCCAGCAGGTCCCGGCGCGGTGATCGGTGGATGGCCGCCCAGTCGGCCCGGCCGGGCAGCAGACCGGTGAGCCGCTCGCGGACGACAGGAATGACGCCGCTCACCTGTCTCCGCCTGTGGCGCGGAGCTCGTCGAGGAGGCCGTCCCGGTCGGTGAGGACCGCACCGAGGATCCGCCGACCGGCGGCCAGCAGGTCGGCCACGTCGGGGGTGCTGAGCGCGTACATGACCAGGGGGCCGTCGCGGTGTGAGGTGACCATTCCGGCGCGGCGCAGCACGGCGAGCTGCTGGGAGAGGTTCGACGCCTCGACCTCGATCGCGGCGAGCAGGTCCCGGACCGGCTTCGGGCCGTCCTGGAGCAGTTCGAGAACCCGGATGCGCACCGGGTGCCCGAGGGTGCGGAACAGCTCCGCCTTGGCCTGGTACAGCGGCACCGACATGGAACCCCTCCCCCTCGATGCGAAGACTTTAGCACTTGAAGAAATCTTCAACTCACAGTCGACAGGTTGGAGCGCCGTTCCCGTGATGATCGGGCGTCAGCCCAGGTCGTTGACGCAGCGCAGCACCGGGCGAGCGACGAGAGCCGCCTCGTCCACCAGACCGTCGGCTCGCACCGTGAACGTGGCCGACTCGCCCGGCAGCAGGGTGACCAGGGCCTGGTCCACAGAGGCGGAAGCGTCCAGCCGGTCCGGGAAGAGCGTCAGGTCGCGCAACACCGAGCGGGCGGTGACCCGCACACGCTGGCCGCCGTCGAACGGCTCGACAGTCGCGTCCCAGGCCGCCGTCGGCCAGTCCACGTCCCGGTCCTCGGCGAAGAACCAGAGCGCCCGCTCGGCGGTGTCCCCCGCCTCGGCCACCAGCAGCTCGCGCCGGGCCTCGTCCGGTCGGGCCACGTCCGCCGGCAGTGCCAGCGTCACCGCCGAGTACGCGGGGACGTCCAGCTCCATCGTCGTCTTGGCTCGCGGTTCGCCGGCGAGGGTCACCCGGGTCACCGAAGCCGACGCCCGCCACGACGTACCGCCGTCGTTGACCGCGACCAGGGCCAGCCCGCCGTCGCGGGGCTGCACGGTCAGGAGCCGATCGGCGTACGCGTGACGCAACGCGTACCACAGGGGTTTGCGGCGGCCGTCGCCGTCGACCGCCGACCAGGAGGTCACCGGCCAGCAGTCGTTGAGCTGCCAGACGATGGTGCCCGCGCAGACGCCCCGGTGGGAGCGGAAGTGCTCCACCCCGAGCTGGATGGCCCGGGCCTGGTTGAGTTGCGTGAGGTAGTGCCAGTCGTCGAAGCCCGCCGGGGCGGGCAGGTGCGCGTCCAGCCCTCGCTGGAGTTTGGCGTCGCCGCCTGTCGCCTTCTGGTGGTGGGCCATCCCGGGTGAATCATGCGCCAGCGGCTCGTCCGAAATCGCCCGGCGCAGCGTCGCGTACGCGGGTGGGCCCTGGTAGCCGAACTCGGCGACGAAGCGCGGCACGTACTCGCGGTATCTGGTGTAGTCGTCGGTGTTCCACACGTCCCAGATGTGGGTGGTGCCGTGCGCCGGGTCGTTGGGGTGGATGTCGTCGGTGCCGGACCAGGGGCTGCCGGGCCAGTAGGGGCGGGTCGGGTCCAGCTCTCCGACGATGCGCGGCAGAACGTCGAGGTAGTAGCCGCGCCCCCAGGTGCGCCCGGCCAGGGGCTCCTGCCAGTCCCAGTCGTGCCAGCCCCAGATGTTCTCGTTGTTGCCGGTCCACAGCACGAGCGACGGGTACGGCGCCAGCCGGATCACCTGCTCGGTGGCCTCAGCGGCCACCTCGCTGCCGAACGGCTCCTCCTCCGGGTACGCGGCGCAGGCGAAGAGGAAGTCCTGCTGGACGAGCAGGCCTCGTTCGTCGGCGAGGTCGTAGAAGTCCTCCGACTCGTACCGGCCGCCGCCCCAGACGCGCAGCAGGTTGACGTTGGCGTCGGCGGCCTGCTCGAACCGCCCAGCCAGCCGCTCGCGGGTGATCCGGGTGGGGAACACGTCGTCGGGGATCCAGTTGACGCCACGGACGAAGACGGGCACGTCGTTGACCGACAGCACGAACGGGGTGCCGTGCTCGTCCGGTGTGGTGTCCAGCCGGACCGAGCGGAAGCCGACAGGCCGGGACCAGCCGTCCAGGGTGTCGCCGTCCGGCGTGTGCAGGGTCACCTCCAGCAGGTGGCGGGCCTGCTCGCCGTACCCCCGGGGCCACCACAGCGCGGGCTCGCGGACGGCGAGGGTCAGCACGGCCGTGCGCTGCCGGGCCGGGACGACCACGTCGGCGCTGACGCCGGCGACGGTGGCGCGGACGGTAAGCGGGAAGTCGGCGGCCCGCTCGACCTCGACGTGCAGCTCGACGCGGCCGTCGCGGCCGTCGACGGTGACGAGCGGGCGGACGGTGGCCAGCCGGGCGGTCGACCAGGCGTGCAGGCCGATGTCCTGCCAGATGCCGGCGGTGACGAGCGTGGGCCCCCAGTCCCAGCCGAAGTTGCAGGCCATCTTGCGGATGAACTGGAAGGGCTCCGGGTAGGCGTTGGGCCGGTCGCCGAGCCGGTCGCGCTGCGCCTCGGCGTAGCGGTACGCGGAGTCGAACGAGACTGTCAGATCGTTGTCGCCGTCGCGCAGCAACGACCGGACGTCGAACCGGTAGCCGCGGTGCATGTTCTCGGTCCGGCCGACGGGCACCCCGTTGAGGGTGATCGTGGCGACGGTGTCCAGGCCGGCGCAGACCAGGTCTATGCGGTCGTCGTCGCCGGGCGTGTGCGTGAAGGTGGTGCGGTAGGTCCAGTCGGCGCGCCCGATCCAGGCAAGTGCCAGCTCGTTGTCGTCGAGGTACGGGTCGAGGATCAACCCGGCGTCGAGCAGGTCGGTATGCACGCAACCGGGCACGGTCGCCGGCACGGCCCGCCCGGCGATCTCGGCGGGCACCTGCGCTCCGGGTGCCGCGCGCAGGGTCCACCCGTCGTGGAGTGCCTGTCGACCCACGGCCCCACCACTCCCTCACAGACTTGACTGAACCGGATAAGTTCGCTCACCGTATGATTCGATACCCCAACTGTCAACGGCCGATCGACGCCCCGCAACAACAGAGGAGACGCCGGTGAAGCGGCCGACCATCGCCGACGTCGCCCGACGCGCCGGAGTGTCGAAGGGCGCCGTGTCGTACGCGCTGAACGGGCAGCCCGGCGTCTCCGAGGCCACCCGGCAACGCATCCTGGCCATCGCCACCGAGATCGGGTTCAGCCCGAGCAGCGCAGCGCGCGCCCTCTCCGGGGCCACCGCCGAGGCGGTCGGGCTGGCCCTGTGCCGCCCCGCCCGCATACTCGGCATCGAGCCCTTCTTCATGGAGCTGATCAGCGGCGTCGAGGCGGAACTCTCCGCCCGCTCGTACGCGCTGACCCTCCAGGTCGTGGCCGACCAGGACGCCGAGATCGCCGTCTACCGACGCTGGTGGGGCGAACGCCGGGTCGACGGTGTTCTCGTCTGCGACCTGCGCACCGATGACCGCCGCATCCAGGCCCTCGAACAGCTCCAACTTCCAGCCGTGGTCATCGGCGACCCCGGCGGCACCGGCGACCTGGCCAGCGTCTGGTCCGACGACGCCGCCGCGCTCACCGAGGCCGTGGAGTACCTGGTCGCGCTCGGGCACCGCCGGATCGCCCGGGTCGGCGGCCTGCCCGACCTGCGGCACACGCAGATCCGCACCGACGCCTTCACTGCGGTGTGCGGGCAGCTCGGCCTGGTCGACGCGGTGACCGTCTGGTCCGACTACACGGGCGAGGAGGGTGGGCGGGCGACACGCCGGCTGCTCAGCTCCGCCCAGCGGCCCACCGCTGTCATCTACGACAACGACGTCATGGCCATCGCCGGGCTGTCCGTCGCCCAGGAGATGGGGCTCACCGTCCCCGGTGACCTGTCCATCGTGGCCTGGGACGACTCGCAGCTCTGCCGGCTCGTGCACCCGCCGTTGACCGCACTGGGCCGGGACATCCCGGCGTACGGGGCGCACGCCGCCCGCCAGCTCCTCGCCGTCATCGCCGGGCAGCCCGCCGGCCGGGTGCAGGACGAGACACCGCACCTCACCCCGCGCGGCAGCACCGCACCGCCCCGAGAGAGGTGAACCGGTTCACCACCCGGAGCGTCAGCGGGACGCCGACGGAAACTCCTCGAAGTACGCCTCGACCCGCTCGGCGGTCGCCGGACGGGCCAGCGCGAAGCCCTGCCCGTACCGGCAGCCGGCCCGCTGCGCGCCCTCGACCTGGGTGGGCGACTCCAACTCCTCGGCGACGATCTCCACCCCCAACCGCTCGCCGACGTTCACCACCACGTCGATCAACGGCGGCTGCCCGTCCGGCCGCGAGCCCACCAGCTCCGGGCCCACCTTGAGCAAATCGATCGGCAGCCGGCGCAGCTGGGCCAGCGAGGCGTGTTCGGCCCGGAAATCGTCGAGCGCGGTACGCACGCCCAACGACCGCAGCCCCGCCAACCGGGCCACCACAGTCAACAGGTCGGCGGCGATCCTCGGCTCGGACACCTCGACCACCAGCCGCTCCGGCGACACCCCGTACGCGGCAAGCACGGCAGCGGTGCGCTGCACGAAGTCGGGTGTGGTGAGCTCCCGTGGGGTGACGTTCACCGCCATCCACAACTCGCGGACGCCTGCCGACCAGTGGGACAGCTGCCGGCAGGCCCGGTCCAGCACCCACCACTCCAGCTCACCGATCAGATCCAGGTCCTCCGCCACCGGCAGCAGCTCAGCGGGGAGCACCGTGCCGAGCACCGGACTACGCCAGCGCAGCAGCGCCTCCGCGCCCACCGGCTGACGGTCGGCCAGGTCGAGCACCGGCTGGTAGACGAGGTCCAGTTCGCCGCGCGCCACCGCTCCGGGCAGCTCGCGTTCCAGGTCGAGCCGGCGGACCAGCTGTTCCTCCAGAAACGCGTCGTACCACTCGACCCGGTCCCGACCCAGCTGCACGGCCCGCCGGCGGGCCAGCTCGGCCTGGCGGAGCACGTCCGCCGGCCCGGCGCCACCCACCTCGGCCAGCCCGATGCTCGCGCGTACCCGCACGGCAGACCCACCCAGCAGATAGGGCGGGCCGAGCGCGGTCAGCAGTCGGGTGCCCAGCGCGTACGCCAGCACCGGTCCTGCGGCGGTGACCACCGCGAACCCGGTGCCCGTGCAGCAGGTGACCAGATCGCCGGGTGCCACGGCCGCGCGGGCGCGCGCGACCGCCTCGACCAGCAGGTCCTCGCGGGCCGACGGGCCGAGCACGTCACCGCCGTGCAGGTCCACAAGCAGCAGCGCGCCGGCCGGCGCGGGCACGTCGCCGATCGTGGCGAGGGCGTCCAGCAGGGCCGCCCGGTCCCCGGGGCCGTCGCCGGGCGGGACGGGCGGCCGGCCCTGCCTCGCCCAGTCCACGCCGTCGTCCGACGGCCAGGCCGCGTCGAGACCTGCCGAGGCGCCGGAACGCCCTGTCGCGCCGGACGCCTGGTCGCCTGGTGACGGCTGCGCCCCCGGCCGGGGAGACCCCGCCGCGCGGCGGTGCCGGACCCGGCGGCCGGTACGCCTACGGTGCGCGGCGCGCCGTTCCGGGGTGGCCGTGTCGCCGGCCCGCAGCAGCTCCCGCAGCACGAGCGGTGGCACCGCGGCCAGAGCCAGCAGCACGCTCGTACGGTCCGGTGCCTGGCCGGCCCCCACGTGCAGGCCCGCCGCCAGCAGCACGACAGTCGCCGGGAGCACCGCCCGGGGCCACGCCGGGGCGGCCCGGTCCTCCGGCGGCTCCGCACCTGCGGCGTCCACCGCGGCGGCGGCGCCGAGGGCGGTGAGCAGCATCCCGAGCACCAGCGGCGGTACGGCCAGCAGGGCCGTCCGACCGCTCACCCCGGGCGGCAGCGCGGCCAGCAGGGCCAGGCCGAGCAGCGTGAGCAGCACCCCGCCCCGGCACACCGCCGTGGGTGAGTGCCGATCAGGTCCGGTGAACGCGCTGACCGCGGCCATCCCCAGCGCGCCCAGCACCAGCGCGGCGGCCAGCCGGCCCGGAACCGGCAGGTAGCCGCCGGGCAGCAGCAGCCAGCCGGCGAGGGCCAACCCGAGCGCCGGGCCGGCCGCCTCGACCAGCGACCGCAGCCGGACCCCGGACGGTGGTCGCCGCCACCCGGGGAGCCTGCGCAGCCCGGTCACCGACAGCACCGCCACGACCAGCGACCCGACCAGCGCTGCGGCACGGTGCCCGTCGGCGACCAGCGGCAGCACGGCGGCGGCGAGACCGGCCGCCACCACCGCCGCGTCGAGCCGCACCCCCGCCGCGCGCCCGGACGACGATCCGGGACCGGCGGGATGCCTGATGGCCAGGCGGGAGAGCCGGACACCGGCGAGCGTGGCGCCCGCCCCACCGGCCAGGGCGATCACCACCGAGGTCGGCACCAGATCTGCGGCGCCGGCGAGGACGAGCAGCGTCACCGCCGTGGACACGGCGGCCTCCGGGAGCGCACGGCGGGGGACGTGGACACGGAACGGGTACGCGAGGAGCACGGCGGTCGCCTTCGTGAGGGGGCACGGGGGCGGTGCGGCGGTGCGGCGGCATCGGACGTTGCGGGTCCGCTGCCCACCAGTCGAGAACGACCAAAGGCTGAAAGAGTTACGCGTTGGTCATCGGACGGAAGCAATGACCTGTGTCACTGTACGGCGGACCGGGCTGCCCCGGCACCGCCCGCCGCGACCCGGATCCGCCGGGGGTGGGATCATCGCCTGGTGAGTAAGTCCGACATGGTCCGCTTCCGGCACAACCAAGCCATCCTGGTCGCCGCGGTGATCGCCTTCATCGGCGCGCTGCCCCTGGCGAACGCGCGGGGCTACCTGCTGCCGGTGCTGCTCGTCCCGCTCGGCGTCGCAGTGTGGGCCTGGCGGGCCGGCACCGACGCCGACGCCCGGGGGCTGCGCCTGCGCGCGCTTGTCGGGCAGCGTCGCATCGACTGGGACCAGGTCGTCGAGCTGGCCACCGACCCACGCGGGCGGGCCGTCGCCCGGCTGGACGACGGCCAGCAGGTCACCCTGCCGGCGGTACGCGGTGTGGACCTGCCCCACCTGGTCTCGGCCACCGGGCAGACGCTTCCCGACGGGACGGCAGGGGCACCCGGTCAGTAACCGTCGACCACCGTGTTGATCAACGGTTGGCCGGCGGCGAACCTCCGCACCTGGTCACCCACCAGCCGGTAGGCGCGCGGCAGCAGCCCGCGTACCGACCCGGCCACGTGCGGGGTGAGCAGCACGTTGGGCATCGTCCACAGCGGCGAGTCGGCAGGTAGCGGCTCCGGGTCGGTGACGTCCAGCGCGGCCGAGATCCGACCCGTGGCCAGCCCGGCGACCAGCGCCTCGGTACGCGCCACCGGCCCTCGGGCCGCGTTGACAAGCAGCGCCCCGTCCGCCATCGCCGTCAGGAACTCCTTGTCGACAAGCCCACGGGTCTGCTCGGTGAGCGGCACCAGCACCACCACCACGTCCGCCTCGGGCAGCAGCCGGGGCAGCTCGTCGACGCCGTGCACCCCCTGCTCGGGGCGGGCGGTACGGGCGACAAGCGTGAAACTCACCTCGAACGGCGCGAGCCGGTCCCGCACCGCCGTACCTATCGAACCGGCCCCGACGATCAGCACCCGCTTACCGGTCAGCTCGTCGGTAGGGGTGACCCCGTCGTACGCCCACCGGCGGTCGGCCTGCGCCCGGACGAACGCCGGGAACGCCCGCAGCTGAGCCAGGATCGCGGTGACGACCCACTCCGCCGTCGACGGGTCGTGCACCCCTCGGGCGTCGCAGAGCGTCACACCGTCAGGCGTCCTCCCCACCCACGCGTCCGCGCCGGCCGAGAGCAGCTGCACCACCGCGAGGTCGGGCAGCTCCCGCACCAGCGCCGTCGAGTCCGTACCGCCCAGGAACGGCGGCACCCAGAAGCGCACCCCGGCCCCCGACGAGGGCGGCCGGTCGGCGTGCTCCACGACCTCCACCGTCACGTCCGACGGCAACTCGCCGATGAGATCCAGGCCGGCCTCGTGCGGAATCCATACCTTCACGTCCGCCGACGATAGCCGCCGACGCGACGGGCCGCGCGGGCACTGCCGCGATCCGACCTCACGGCCGGTGGCGCCCGCCGCCGTGGCGGGCGAGACTCAGCACACCGACGTTCGCCAACGCCCCGAACGAGGTATAACGAAGGGCCCGGAGGGCGGTCGGCCTCCACCCCGGCAGACAGGTGCTCGATGACCGACGGCTCCCCCGCCAGCCCCCACCGAACGCCCGGACCGCCCCCGGCGCTCGGCGATCCGGCACGGCTGCGCGCGCTCGCCGACACCGGGCTGGACGCCTTCCCGGACGAGGCGTTCGACCGCTTCGCCCGGCTGGTCAGCGACCTGCTGGACGTCCCGGTCGCGCTGGTGTCCCTGGTCTCCGCCGACCGGCAGTTCTTCCCGGGCGCGGTCGGCCTGCCCGAGCCCTGGTCGCAACGCCGGCAGACCCCGCTGAGCCACTCGTTCTGCCAACACGTGGTGGACATCGAGGTGCCGATGGTGCTGCCGGACGCCCGGCTCTACCCCCGGGTACGCACCAACCTCGCCATCGAGGACCTCGGGGTGGTCGCGTACGCCGGGATGCCCCTGACCGACCTCGCCGGCCGGGTGCTCGGCTCACTGTGCGCCATCGACAACAAGCCCCGCGCCTGGTCGGCGGCGCAGCTGCGGACACTTGCCGACCTGGCGGCCGCCTGCTCGTCGGAGCTGCGGCTGCGGATCGCGCTCGACGGCGCACAGGAGGCCCGCCGGCGGGTCGTGCAGGCGCACGAACGGCTGGAGCTGCTCGCCGGTGTGAGCGAGACGCTTGCCGACACCCTGGACGTCGGTGTCGCACTGCGGCGGCTCGCCGACACCATGGTGCCGCTGCTGGCCGACTGGTGCCTGCTCACCCTGGTCGGGCCGACCGGTCAGCCGCGCGAGGTCGTCGCCGTGCACCGCGACCCGGAACGGACGGCCGACGTCGACCGCTTCGCCCAACTGCTGCGTAGCGGCCTGAGCCAGGAGTCGGTCATCAGGGCGGTGCTGCGGACCGGTCAGCCCCGGCTCGGCAGCGTGGCGTCCCTGGCCGACGTGTGGCGCGGCACCACCGATCCGGAGATGGGTGCCATCGCCCAGCGGCTGGGCATCACCTCGTTCCTGAGCGTCCCGGTGCGCGCGGCGGGCGGCACCGTGCTGGGCGCCATCACCCTCGTCAACGCGGCCGACGGTCAGCAGTTCGACGACCGCGACCTGCTCACGGCCATCGACATCGGCCGCCGCGCCGGGCAGGCCATCGGCAACAGCTCGATGTACGGCGAGCAGCGGCACGTCGCCGAGGTCCTGCAACACAGCATGCTGCCGCGGCTGCCCGCCGTGACCGAGCTGGAGCTGGCGGCCCGCTACCAGCCGGCGGCCGACCGGGTGGAGGTGGGCGGCGACTGGTACGACGCCTTCGTCCAGCCCGACGGGGATCTGATCGCGGCGATCGGGGACGTGGCCGGGCACGACATCGAGGCGGCGGCGACGATGGGCCAGCTGCGCAACCTGGTACGCGGCAACGCCTTCGGCCGGCCGGACGCGGTCGGGGAGCTGATGACCCACCTGGACGGCGCCATCCGGGGCCTGCGGCTGCCTATCGCGGCCACCGCCACGCTGGTCCGGATCTGCCCCCAACGCGCCGGTGTGCACGAGCTGACCTGGTCAAACGCCGGGCACCCGCCGGCCCTGCTGGTGCGCGCCGACGGCACCGTCGAAGCTCTCGAGGCGACACCGGAACCGCTGCTCGGCCTGGCCCGGCCGTCACGGCGGTCCAGCCACTCGGCCAGCCTGGCGACAGGCGACACGCTGCTGCTCTATACCGACGGGCTGATCGAGCGCCGGGACCGGTCGATCGACGACGGGCTTGCCGAGCTGGCCAACCGAATCACCGGCACCGGCGGCGTGCCCCTGGACGAGCTGTGTGACCTGCTACTCGCCTCGATCCAGCACCGGGAGGACGACACCGCGCTGCTCGCCGTACGGGCCCGCTGAGCGGTCCCGCCGGACGCCGTGCCCATCTGTCGGCCCCGGCCGGGCCGCCGGGAGGGATACCCTGGGCCGGGTGAGCGCCCGTCCCCCGTACCCTCGCGTCCGCCGCCTCCGGGCGGTCCTCGCGGCGTCCTGCGCGGCGCTGCTGTTCACCACCGGTTGCAGCTTCGGTGAGCCGGAGCCGGACCCGGCGGGTGAGCCGCCCAACCTGCCGACGCCGTCGACGTCGGCGAGCCCCGGCGGCGCCGACCGGCAGGCCGTGACGACGGTTCTCGCCAAGGGGCTGCGGGTGCCGTGGGGCATCGCCTTCCTGCCGGACGGCGGCGCACTGGTCACCGAACGCGACAGCGGCCGGATTCTCCAGGTCGGCCCCGAATCCGGGCCGGACGGCCTGCGGGTCCGGGTGGCGCAGACCATCACCGACGTGGCGGCGGCGGGCGAGGGCGGCCTGCTCGGCATCGCCGTCTCCCCCGGCTACGCCCAGGACCGGACGCTCTTCGTCTACTACACGACGGAGAAGGACAATCGGGTCGTACGGCTGCAACTCGGTGGGCAGCCGACGCCGATCCTCACCGGCATCCCGAAGGCCAACGTGCACAACGGCGGCGGGTTGGGCTTCGGCCCGGACGGGCAGCTCTACGTGAGCACCGGCGACGCCGGCGAGCGCCCCCTCGCCCAGGACACGAAGAGCCTCGGCGGCAAGATCCTGCGGGTCACTCGGGACGGCAAACCCGCCCCCGGCAACCCGTACCCCGGCTCCCCGGTCTGGTCTCTCGGCCACCGCAACGTGCAGGGCTTCACCTGGGACGCGGGCAAGCGGATGTACGCGGTCGAGTTCGGTCAGAACACCTGGGACGAGATCAACCAGATCACCAAGGGTGGCAACTACGGCTGGCCGCAGGTCGAGGGACGCGCCGGTGACAGTAAGTACGTCGACCCGATCACCCAGTGGGGGACGTCGGACGCCTCCTGCTCCGGGCTGGCCGCCACGGACCGGCTGCTGGTCACCGGCTGCCTGCGGGGCAAGCGGCTGTGGGTGCTGGAGGTGACCGACACGGGCACACTGCTCGGGCAGCCCAGCGAACTGCTCACCAACAGGTACGGCCGACTGCGCGCGGTGGCCGCCGCGCCGGACGGCTCGCTGTGGGTGAGCACCTCGAACCACGACGGGCGGGGCGATCCGGCGGCCGACGACGACCGGTTGCTGCGGGTGGTGTTCGCCGGCGGCGACGGCGGTCGCAGCTGATCCTTGTCACCATCCGTTCAGGTTTGCCAAGATCTTCCGACGGGCAGGTCAGAATCTCAGCATGGACGGGCAGCGCGACGAGCAGCATGACGACACCGGAGGCCGGGCCGACGACCCGGTGATCGGTGCCGACCCGTCGCCGCCGGTGGACGGGCGGCCCGGCCCGCTGCGGCGTACCGGGGTGATCCTCGCCGTCCTCGCCGTGGGCCTGGCCGGGGCGGTGCTCGGGGTGCTTGCCGGCGGGCACGTGGACACCGACATCGGGCCCTTCCGGGCCAACCTCGCCCTCACGCCGGCAAGCGCCGGCGGCACCACCGTCGACGTGCCGCCGCTCGGCGCGCTGCTGCTGGACAGCCACGACGGGCCGGTCCACCTCACCGTACGGCTGGGCGCGCTGGACCAGAGCCGCACCGAGGCGCTGCTCGACGACCCGGCCAGCATCAGCCGGGCCAGCCAGAGCGCCGTGGAGGACGTCCGTACCGGGGTGATGCGGCTCGGCCTGCGGACCCTCGCCTCGACGGTGCTCGTCACCCTGATCCTGGCCGGGCTGATCTTCCGCAACGTACGGCGGACCGCCTGGGCGGGTGGGTTGGCGCTGCTCGTCACGGCCGGCAGCCTCGGCGCGGCGGCGGCGACCCTGCGGCCCCAGGCCATCGAGGAGCCCCGCTACGAGGGGCTGCTGGTCAACGCGCCGGCAATCGTCGGTGACGCCCGCCGCATCGCCAACGACTACACCAAGTACGCCGAGCAGCTGCAACGCCTGGTCGGCAACGTCAGCCAGCTCTACACGACCGTGTCGGCGCTGCCGGTGTACGAGCCCGCGCCCGGCACCACCCGGGTCCTGCACGTCTCCGACATGCACCTCAACCCGACCGGCTGGCAGCTGATCCGGACGGTGGTGGAGCAGTTCGGCATCGACGTGGTGATCGACACCGGCGACATCACCGACTGGGGCAGCGAACCGGAGGCGTCCTTCGTCGGCTCGATCGGCCTGCTCAAGAAGCCGTACATCTTCATCAGGGGCAACCACGACTCAGGCAAGACGGCCGCCGCCGTCGCCCGCCAACCGAACGCGATAGTCCTGAACAACTCGACGACGACGGTGGCCGGGCTGACCATCGCCGGCATCGGCGACCCCCGCTTCACCCCGGACAAGAACACCTCCCCGGCCGGCAGCGGCCTGACCCAGCAGGTCGCCGACCAGGTGATCGGCGCCGGTGAGCAGCTCGCCACCACTGTGCGCCGCGCACCCCGGCCGGTGAACCTCGCGCTCGTACACGACCCGGCGTCGGCCGGGCCGCTCGCCGGCACCTGCCCGCTGGTGCTGGCCGGGCACACCCACGCGCGACAGATCTCCAAGCTCCCCGAGGCCCCCGGGCAGCAGCCCACCACCCTGATGGTGGAGGGCTCCACAGGCGGCGCCGGGCTGCGCGGCCTGGAGGGCGAGAAGCCGACCCCGCTGTCGATGAGCGTGCTCTACTTCGACCAGGACAAGATGCTCCAGGCGTACGACGACATCACCGTCGGCGGCACCGGGCAGGCCCAGGTCAACCTGGAACGACATGTGGTGCAGACCCCGACAGCCGGCGCGCCCGCCTCGGTCACCCCGACCCCGACCCGCTGAGCGCGGGCCGGGCCGGGGGCCGACGGTCAGCGCAGGGCGATGGCGGCCAGCGCGGCGTTGACGATGCTGCCGGGCAGCAGGTCGTGCACCTCGTACAGCTCGGCGACGGTGCCTGACTGACCGAACTCGTCCACGCCCAGCGGCACCGCGGGAGCACCGAGCGCCGACCCGAGCCAGGCCATGGCGTGCGACGCGGCGTCGTGCACGGTCACCACCGGCACCCGGTCGGCGAACGCGGACCGCAGCGCGCCCGGCACGCTGGGCACGGTGGCCGTGCGTACGCCCTGACGCAGGGTGCGCTGCCACGCCCGGTAGAGCCGGTCCAGCGACGTCACGTCGACCACGTGCGCGGCGATGCCCTCGTCGGCCAGCTCGGCGGCCGCGGCCAGCACCTCGGGAAGCACCGCGCCGGACGCGGCGAGCTGCACCACAGGGGCGTCGGCCAGGTGCGGGTACGCCTGGTGCGCGTCGACGAGCCGGTACGCCCCGGCGACCACCTGCCGGCGCAGCACCGCGTCGCCGAGCCGGGCCCGGGCGGCCTCGAACGGCGCCTGGTCCAGTGGACGGGTGCTCAACCGGAAGTAGTACGCCCCGTCCTCGGCGGGCGCGGCGGTCGCCGCCGGGGTCGACCCGCCGGCGATCTGCCCGAGCGCGTCGCAGAGCAGCCAGTCGAGGCTTGCCGCGTACGCCGGTTCGAGGAATGTCACGCCGGGCAGCTCCAGGCCTACCGAGGCGGTGATCGTGGACTGGTGGGCGCCGCCCTCCGGGGCCAGGGTGATGCCCGACGGGGTGCCCGCCACCACGAACCGGGAACCGGAGTACGTGCCGTACAGGAAGGCGTCCAGGCCGCGCAGCACGAACGGGTCGTAGACGGTCCCCACCGGCAGCAGCGGCTGCCCGGACAGGTCCCAGGACAGGCCGAGCTGGCCGAGCAGGAGGAACAGGTTCATCTCCGAGATGCCCAGCTCGATGTGCTGCCCGGCGGGGCTCTCGGTCCAGCGCAGCATCCGGTCCTCGGCCCAGGAACGCTGCTCGGTGGGGGCGAACACCCCGGTCTTGTTGATGAACCCGGCCAGGTTGGTGGAGGTGGCCACGTCCGGGGCGGTGGTGACCAGGTAGCGGCCGACCTCCCGGTCCCGGGCCAGGTCCACGAGCACCCGCCCGAAGACCTCCTGCGTGGAGATCGGCTTGTTGGCGCGTACTCCCGTGCTCTCCGGGACGGTGACCCCCAGGGCGCGCTCGCGCGGCGCGCGGGACAGCGCCTCCCGGCGGGCGCCGGCCCGGATGCCGGCCGGTGACGCCGGGTCGAGGCGGTCCCACTCGGTGTCCCGGGTCAGGCCCTGCGCGGCCCGCAGCGTGTCCACCTGCTCGGTGCTGAGCAGCGCCGAGTGGTTGCGCGGGTTGCCGGCGATGGGCAGACCCCACCCCTTCACTGTGTACGCGAAGACGACGCTGGGCCGGTCGGTGACCGCGTCACACTGGGCGTACGCGTCGAGCATCGCGGACAGGTCGTGCCCGCCCAGGTCGGTGACGAGCGGGCCCAGCTCGTCGTCGGAAATGTCGGCGATGAACTCCGCGATGCCCGCCGGAGCGCCGTCCAGGAACTGCTTGCGCAACACCTCGCCGTCCAGCCCGAACAGCGACTGGTACTGCTCGTTGGGCATCGCGTCGATCCAGTCACGCAGCGCCCCGCCGCCCGGCCGGGCGTACGCCTCGGCGAGCCGGCGGCCGTACTTGACCTCCACGACGTGCCAGCCGGCGGCCTCGAACTGGCCCCGCCACTGGTTGATCCGGATACCGGGCACCACCCGGTCCAGCGACTGACGGTTGAAGTCGACGAGCCACATCACGTTGCCCAGGCCCGTGGTGGCCGGGTCGGCGACGGCCTCCCAGATGTTGCCCTCGTCCAACTCGGCGTCGCCGATCAGCGCCACGAAGCGGGAGTGCGGTCGGGCCCCGAAGTGCGCGTCGACGTAGCGGCGGGTGGCGGCGGCGAACAGCGGCGCGGCCGCGCCGAGACCCACCGAGCCGGTGGAGAAGTCCACCTCGTCGGGGTCCTTGGTGCGCGACGGGTACGACTGGAGGCCGCCCCGGGCCCGCAGCCGGGGCAGGTAGGAGCGGTCCAGGTTGCCGAGCAGGTACTGGATGGCGTGGAACACCGGGGAGGCGTGCGGCTTCACGGCCACCCGGTCCTCGGCGTCCAGGTGCGCGAACCACAGCGCGGTCATGGCGGTGACGAGGGAAGCGCTCGACGCCTGGTGGCCGCCGACCTTCACTCCGTCGCCGGTGACCCGGTCGTGGTTGGCGGCGTCCACGATCCGGGTGGCGAGCCAGAGCACCCGCCGCTGGATCTCGTCGAGGACATCGAGGTCGTGCTGGTTCACGGTGACTCCATCCGGGCGTCGCCGTTGACGCCCAAGCAACGGGGGTGCAGGGGGTGCAAGGAAGGGCCCCTTCTTAACGCCTAATGCATAAGAAGGGGCCCTTCCTAACCGATCAGCCCTGGACGCCGAGGCGTTCCAGGATGAGCTCGCGGACGGTCTTCGCGTCGGCCTGGCCACGGGTCGTCTTCATGACCGCGCCGACCAGGGCTCCGGCCGCAGCCACCTTGCCGCTGCGGATCTTGTCGGCGATGCCGGGGTTGGCGGCGATCGCCTCGTCCACGGCGGCCGTCAGCGCGCCCGTGTCCGACACGACCTCCAGGCCCCGACTGGTCATGATCTCGGTGGGCGAACCCTCACCGTCGACCACGCCCTCCAGCACCGTACGGGCCATCTTGTCGTTCAGCTTGCCGGCGTCGACCAGGCCCTGCAACTCGGCGACCTGGGCCGGGGTGGCCCCGATGTCGGCCAGCTCCACACCCGTCTCGTTCGCCCGGCGGGACAGCTCACCAAGCCACCACTTGCGGGCCGCCGCCGGGGTGGTGCCGGCCGCCACGGTGGCCTCGATCAGCTCGACCGCGCCGGCGTTGAGCACCGACTGCATGTCCAGGTCCGACAGGCCCCACTGCTCCTGAAGCCGACGCCTGTGCACCCGGGGCAGCTCCGGCAGGGCGGCCTTCAACTCGGCGACCCAGGCCGGGTCCGGAGCGATAGGCACCAGGTCCGGCTCCGGGAAGTACCTGTAGTCGGTGGCCGTCTCCTTCGAGCGCCCCGGAGTGGTGTCACCGGTGTCCTCGTGGAAGTGCCGCGTCTCCTGGGTGATCCGGCCGCCCGCGTCCAGCACCGACGCCTGCCGCAGCATCTCCGAGCGGACCGCCCGCTCCACCGACCGCAACGAGTTGACGTTCTTCGTCTCGGTGCGGGTGCCCCACTCCTGCCCCGGCAGGTTGAGCGAGGTGTTCACGTCGCAGCGCAGCGAACCCTCCTCCATCCGCACGTCGGAGACCCCGAGGGTGCGGATCACGTCGCGCAGCTCGGCGACGTACGCCTTAGCCACGTCGGGCGCGAGCGCCCCGGTGCCCGCGATCGGCTTGGTGACGATCTCCACGAGCGGGATGCCGGCCCGGTTGTAGTCGACGAGCGACTCCGTCGCGCCGTGGATCCGGCCGGTCGCGCCACCGACGTGCAGCGTCTTGCCGGTGTCCTCCTCCAGGTGCACCCGCTCGATCTCGATCCGTACCGTCTCGCCGCCCACCTCGACGTCCAGGTAACCGTCGACGCAGATCGGCTCGTCGTACTGGCTGATCTGGAAGTTCTTCGGCATGTCCGGGTAGAAGTAGTTCTTCCGGGCGAAGCGGCACCACTCGGCGATCGAGCAGTTCAGTGCCAGACCGATCCGGATGATCGCCTCGATGGCCGCCTTGTTGGCCACCGGCAGCGACCCGGGCAGCCCCAGGCACACCGGGCACACCCGGGTGTTCGGCTCGCCACCGAAGTCCGTCGGGCAGCCACAGAACATCTTGGTGTTCGTACCCAGCTCGACGTGGGTCTCCAGGCCGATCACCGGTTCGTAGCGCGCGACGACCTCGTCGTACGCGGGAAGCGTCGTCGTCATCTGGGCTCCTGCCTCACAGTGCCGGTGGGGTGAACGTGCCGACCGCGGACTCCAGCGCGGCCGCGACCCGGTACATCCGGTCGTCGGCCATCGTCGGGGCCATCACCTGAAGGCCGACGGGCAGCCCCTCGGAGAGGCCGCAGGGCACCGAGATGCCGGGCCCGCCGTACAGGTTCGTCGGAATGGTGTACAGGTCGGCCAGGTACATCTGGTACGGGTCGGCGGTCCGCGCGCCCATCGGGAACGCCACCGACGGCGTGGTCGGCGAGATCAGCGCGTCGACCTGCTCGAACGCGGCAGTGAAGTCCCGGGTGATGAGCGTCCGGACCTTCTGCGCCTGCCCGTAGTACGCGTCGTAGTACCCCGACGACAGCGCGTACGTGCCGATCATGATGCGGCGCTTGACCTCGGGGCCGAAGCCGGTCTCCCGGGTCAGCGACATGACCTCCTCCAGCGACCGGTTACCGTCGTCGCCGACCCGCAGGCCGAACCGGACGCCGTCGAACCGGGCCAGGTTGGAGGAGCACTCGCTCGGCGCGATCAGGTAGTACGCCGGCAGGGCGTACGCGAACGTCGGGCAGGAGATCTCCACGATCTCCGCGCCCATCTTCGCCAGGGCGTCCACCGACTCGCGGAACGCCGTCATCACGCCCGGCTCGGCGCCCTCGCCGACGAACTCGCTGACGATGCCGAGCCGTACGCCTGTCAGGTCGCCCATCGCGCCCAGCTTCGCCGCCGCCACCACGTCCGGCACCGGCTGCGGGATCGACGTGGAGTCGCGCGGGTCGTGCCCGCCGATCACCTGGTGCAGCAGGGCCGCGTCGAGCACGTTCCGGGCGCACGGACCGGGCGTGTCCAGCGACGAGGAGAACGCCACCAGGCCGTAGCGGGAGGTGCCGCCGTAGGTGGGCTTCGCGCCGACCGTGCCGGTGACCGCGCCGGGCTGGCGGATCGAGCCACCGGTGTCCGAGCCGATCGCCAGCGGCGCCTCGTACGCGGCAAGCGCGGCGGCGCTGCCACCACCCGAACCGCCCGGGATCCGGCTCAGGTCCCACGGGTTGTGCGTCGGCCCGTACGCCGAGTACTCAGTGGAGGAACCCATCGCGAACTCGTCCATGTTCGTCTTGCCGAGCATCACCGTGCCGGCCTCGCGCAGCCGCTGCACGATCGTCGCGTCGTACGGCGGGCGCCAGCCCTCCAGGATCTTCGACCCCACGGTGGTGGGCACGCCACGGGTGGCGAGCACGTCCTTCACGGCCACCGGCACACCCGCGAGCGGGCCCAGCTCCTCGCCGGCGGCCCGGCGCTCGTCCACGGCGCGGGCGGCGGCCAACGCGCCGTCGGTGTCCACGTGCAGGAAGGCGCGCACCCGGTCGTCGACGGCGGCGATCCGGTCCAGATGCGCCAGGGTCACCTCGACGGCGGAGGTCTCGCCGCCGGCGACCAGCGCGGCGATCTCCGTCGCGGTCAATCTGGTCAGGTCACTCATGAGGCCACATCCTCGCTCAGGATCCGCGGCACGCGGAAACGCTGGTCCTCGGCGTCCGGCGCACCCGACAGCACCTCCTGCGGAGTGAGGCACGGCGTGACGACGTCCTCGCGGAAGATGTTGGTCAGCGGCACCGAGTGCGAGGTCGGCGGGATGTCCGCGGCGGCGACCTCACCGACCTGGGCGACCGCCTGGAGGATCACGTCGAGCTGGCCGGCGAAGGTGTCCAGCTCCTCCTCGGTGACGGCGAGCCGCGACAGGCGCGCCAGGTGCGCGACCTCCTCGCGGGAGATGGCGGCCATCCGTGCCCCCTTCTGATGTCCTGCTGATCGGGCGGTGTGCCTGCCGCGCGGCGCGTACGGCGTGACGCGCGGTGACCGGAGCGAGTCTATTGTTCCGCCCCCTCCGCCGGCTGCTCGGGTGGGTCGGCGGGCGGGTCAGCGGGTCAGTCGACGACCCGCGTCCGGCTCCGGGCCGCCGCTGGGGCGGACCGGACGGTACCGGGCCAGCCAGGTGACCAGCTCCTCGGCGGGCATCGGCCGGGCGTAGAACCACCCCTGGGCAGCGTCGCAGCCGGCGGCGTGCAGCATCCGCCACGTCCGCTCGTCCTCCACGCCCTCGGCGACCACCCGCAGCCCGAGCGCGCCCGCCAGCTCGATCATCGACCTGACGATCGCCGCGTCGTCGGCGTCGTCGGCCATGCCGAGCACGAACGAACGGTCAACCTTCACCTCGGACAGCGGCAGCCGGCGCAGGTGCTGCAACGACGAGTAGCCGGTGCCGAAGTCGTCCAGGGCGATGGCCACGCCGATCCGGTGCAGCCGGGAGATGGTGGCCAGCACCCTGCGCGGATCGGCCATCAGCGCACCCTCGGTGATCTCCAGTTGCAGTCGCTCGGCCGGCACCCCGTAGCGGGCCAGCCGGTCGGCGATCTGGTCGGCGATCTCACCGGTGTGCAGGTCACGGACACTCACGTTGAGCGCCGCGCGCAACCCGATGCCGGCCGCCGACCACTTGGCGAGCTGCTCCACCACGTCGTCGACGACCCGGCGGGTCAGCAGCCGCATCACCGCGCTCTGCTCGGCGACCCGGATCAGCTCCTCGGGGTCGACCATGCCCCGGCGCGGGTGCCGCCACCGCAGCAACGCCTCGACGCCCACCACCTCACCTGTCGCGATGGCGATCTGCGGCTGGTAGTACATGGTGATCTCACCGGCGTCGTCGGCCGCCTCGCCGGTCGGGTGCGCCCACCCGGACGGCTCGGACGGCTGCGTCCCGCCGTCACCCCGCGACGCCGGGCCGCCGCGCTCCGGCGCGGGCACCGCGCCACCGTTCCGGGGCCGCCGGCCGCCCCCGGAGTGCCTGTCCCGCACCGGACCGGAGCGGCTGCCGGGGACCAGCGCACGGGCGTTCCGCCCCCGGATCGGGTCGGCGCTCGTCGCGATCCGGTTGATCAGCTCGTCGGCGTGCACGAGGTCGGCGTCGGAGCGCCGGCGGCGACCCCACCAGCGGCCGCCGAGCCTCGACGCCGTGGCGACCACCGGCGCCTGGTCCCCAGGCGACACGGCCCCGGTCGGCGCCCCGGTGGGCAGGGCCGCGCCGTCCCCGCCGCGCACCTCCGTCGCCGTGTCCAGGGGTACGTCGGACGCCTCGACCGGCACGGCCTCGCTCGCCTCGGATCGCGTCGACTCCGCCGGCTGGTCGCCTCCACCCGACCGGGCGTCGAACAGGTCGTCCGTCGACGGCCCCGCCTCCAGCACCCGACGCAGGTCGGCCAGGAGACCGAGCCGCTCGGCGGAGTTGTGGTCGGACTCCGGGGCGTACACGGCGACCGTGTCGTTGCGGTGCTTCGCGTCGTACATCGCCACGTCGGCGTGACGCATCAGGGTGGCGAAGTCCTCACCGTGCTCGGGGAACAGGGCGATCCCGATCGACCCGCCGACGTCCAGCGGCAGCCCGTCCAGCGGCACCGGCTCGGCGAGCGCCTCCACCACCCGGTCGGCCAGCTCACGCGCCTGACCCACATCGGTCAGACCGGTCATCACGACGGCGAACTCGTCCCCGCCGAGGCGGGCGACCATCTGCGGTCGCGGCTGAACGTCGGTGAGTCGGGCACTGACCTCGACCAGCAGCCGGTCGCCCACCGCGTGCCCGAGCGCGTCGTTGACGTTCTTGAAGCGGTCCAGGTCGATCAGGAGCAGCGCCAGGTGACCGTCGGGCTCACCACGGGCGGTCCGCTCGGCGTGCAGGTGCACCTGCTCCGCCACCTCGGTCAGCAGCGCCTTGCGGTTGGGCAGCCCGGTGAGCGGGTCGGCGGCCGCCAGGTGCTGCTGCTCGACGGTCAGCCGGGCCATCCGGTACACGGCGAAGAGCGGCACCAGCACCAGCGGGATCAGCGCCGCGCTGACCCGCGCGGCAGCGACAAGCACCGGCGCGAGCAGCAGCAACGAGCCGGTGGACAGCAACTCGAAGCCGAGGCCCTGCCGCAGGGTGGGCCACCACCGGTCGCCGAAGCGCAGTCGTACCGCCCAGCTGACCAGCCCGTAGTTGACAGCGAACCAGGCCACCGTGGCGCCACCGACCGCGGCGACGTCGGTCCAGTGCAGCCGACCGCCGGAGAAGACCATGCCCGGCCCGAGCGCGAGGACGCCTGACGCGGCGGCGAGGGCGCAGGCGTACTGGCCGACGTTGAACGCCGTCCGCCACGGGGCGTGCCGCATCCGCCAACCGGACACGACGACCCCCACCGCCTGCACCGCCACCGCCGGGCCGAGGCCCCAGCCGAGCAGGATCGCGAAGGTGAAACAGGTGGACGGGAAGACCGCCGACGTCTGCCGGCGCCCGGGAGGAACGAACGGGCGGGCGTCGCACACCACGGCGAGGGCTGCCATCGTCCAGAACGCCACAGGCAGCCGGGGCAGCTCGTCCGGAAGCGTCGCGAGTGGACCGGCGGCGGTCAGCGCGGCCATCGTCAGGATCCCACCGACGAAGGTGGCGAACGGCGCCACCCGACCAGGCGGGAGCGAGTTGCGCGGGTCGGCGACCTCCACCACACCTCCCGACCGACTGTCGACGTGCCCGTGCGCACGCCGTGACCCAATGAAACGCCCTCGGCCCCAGCTTTCCCGGTATGACAGTCACGAATCGGTCGTAGTCGTAATTAAGTTGGTATACGCGCCAGCGGCCGCATCCGACCCGCCACGAGGTCAGCCCTCGACCCGGGCGACCTCCCGGGCCGCGTCCGGACCGGCGTCCAGCAACAGCCGGAACCCGTCCTCGTCGAGCACAGGCACCTTGAGACTTGCCGCCTTGTCGGCCTTGGACCCTGGGTTGTCCCCCACCACCACGAAGCTCGTCTTCTTGGAGACCGACCCGCTTACCTTGCCGCCCCGGCTCTGCACCGCCTCGGCCGCCTGATCACGGGAGAAACCGGCGAGGGTGCCGGTCACCACCACTGTCAGCCCCTCCAACGGGCGCGGCCCCTCGTCCACGGCCTCCTCGGCCATCCGTACGCCCGACTCGGCCCACTTGCGGACCACCTCGCGGTGCCAGTCCACCGCGAACCACTCCCGGATGCTCGCCGCGATGGTCGGGCCGACCCCGTCGACAGAGGACAGCTCCTCCTCACTTGCCGCGTCGATGGCGTCCATCGAGCGGAAGTGCCGGGCGAGCGCCTGGGCCGCCGTCGGGCCGACGTGCCGGATGGAGAGCGCCACCAGCACCCGCCACAGGTCCCGCTCCCGGGCCACCGCGAGATTGTCAAGCAACTTCACCGCGTTGCTGCCCAGGCTGCCGTCCTTGTTGACGAAGAACGGGGACCGGGCCAGCTGCTCGGCATCGAGCTGGAAGAGGTCACCCTCGTCGGTGATGATCTCCGCGTCGAGCAGGGCGGCGGCGCCCTTGTAGCCGAGCACCTCGATGTCGAATGCGCCCCGGCCGGCGAGGTGGAACACCCGCTCGCGCAGCTGCGCCGGGCAGCTGCGGGTGTTGGGGCACCTGATGTCGACGTCGCCCTCCTTGGACGGCGCGAGAGGCGTGCCGCAGGCCGGGCAGTTGGTCGGCATGACGAACGGCCGGGCGTCGGCCGGCCGCAGGTCGACCACCGGGCCGAGCACCTCGGGGATCACGTCGCCGGCCTTGCGCAGCACCACCGTGTCACCGATCAGCACACCCTTGCGCTCCACCTCGCGCGCGTTGTGCAGGGTGGCGAGCGCGACAGTGGAGCCGGCCACCCGCACCGGCTCCAGGACGGCGAACGGGGTGACCCGGCCGGTACGCCCCACGTTGACGTCGATGTCCAGCAGCTTGGTGGTCACCTCCTCCGGCGGGTACTTGAAGGCGATGGCCCACCTCGGCGCGCGGCTTGTCGACCCGAGCCGGCCCTGGATCGAGACCGGGTCGACCTTGACCACCACGCCGTCGATCTCGTGCTCGACGTCGTGCCGGTGCTCCGCGTAGTAGGCGATGTACTCCGCCACACCGGCCAGATCCGGCACCACCCGCCAGCGGTCGCTGGTCGGCAGCCCCCACGCCTTGAGCGCCGCGTACGACTCGGACTGCGCCGTGGGCTGGAACCCCCGACGGGCGCCGATGCCGTGCACCACGAGGCGCAGCGGCCGGGAGGCGGTGACCCGTGGGTCCTTCTGCCGCAGGCTGCCCGCCGCTGCGTTGCGCGGGTTGGCGAAGGGTGCCCGGCCCTGCTCGACAAGCCCCGCGTTGAGGTCGGCGAACCCGGCGACCGGGAAGTAGATCTCGCCCCGGACCTCGAGCAACTCGGGGACGTCGGGATATTCGGCGCTGGGGGTGAGCTGCCCGGGCACGTCCCTGATGCTGCGCACGTTCGCGGTGACGTCCTCGCCGGTGCGCCCGTCACCCCGGGTGGCCGCGCGGACCAGTCGGCCCCCCTCGTAGGTGAGGTTGATCGCCAGCCCGTCGACCTTCAACTCGCACAGGTAGGGCACCGGGCCGCCGGCGTCCCGCTCGACCCGCTCGGCCCACGCCGCCAACTCCTCGTCGGCGAAGGCGTTGTCGAGTGACAGCATCCGCTCGGCGTGGGTGACCGGGGTGAAGTCGGTGGAGAACGTGCCGCCCACCCGTTGGGTCGGGGAGTCGGGCGTACGCAGCGCCGGGAACTCCTCCTCCAGCGCCTCCAGCTCGCGCAACTGCCTGTCGAACTCGGCGTCGGCGATGGTCGGCGCGTCAAGCACGTAGTAGCGGTACTGATGTTCGGTCAACTCGCGGCTCAGGGTGGCGTGCCGTTCGCGCGCCTGCGGCGGCGGCTCCACGCCGGCCGCCGCCTCCTGAGCCGGGCTGACCTGCTGGCCGATCTGCTCCTCGGACACCCCGCCACCTTCGGACACGCCTGCGACCTCCCTGATCACGCTACTCCGGCACGGTATCGGGCCGGGGTGACAATCCGCCGGCCGCCCGCGCCTGTCGGAGCCGGCCGTCCCGTGCCCACCGGACGCCGAGCGGCGCCGCGGCCGCCGGGGCGCTGCCGGGCGCGGCAGGCGCCCGCGTGCGAGGATCGCCGGACGAAGCGGCAGGTGTCGCACGAGGAGGTACGGATGCGCGACGGTCTGCTCTGGGCGGCGGTGATCCTGCTGGCGGTGGCCGCCGGCTGGGCGTGGAACAGTTGGCGGCACCGGGTGGCGAACCGGCCTCCGAGCACCCGACCGGGTCGGGACACCCGCGGCAGTCGCCCCACCCCACCGCGTCCACGCGACGCCGGCCGGCCCCGGCCGCGGTCGAGCGACGGCGACCGGGCCGGCGGCAGTCCGGCAGCCGGCGAGATCTGGTGGGCGGACGTGCCGTACGCCGACGGCAGCGGATCGAAGGTGCGCCCCTGTCTCGTGCTGCGCGCCGACTCGCGGGGCGCCGACGTCCTGAAGATCACCAGCCAGGACAAGAGCGACAGGGACGACCACGTCCGGATCCCCACCCGGGACTGGGACCCCGGGGCCGAGCACGACAGCTACCTGAGCCTGACCGAGCCGATCCGGATCAGCTCGGCCGACTTCGCCGACCGTGCCGGCCGCTGCGACGCCGACCTGTGGCAGCAGGTCCGCGCGCTGCGCCACCTGCCCACCAGCTGACCGTCCCCGGTCAGTCCCAGGCGGCGCCGAGGGTGGCGAGCTGGTCGGCGTACTCGATGCGGTCGGCCCACCCGGCCGGCCAGGCGGCCATCCCGGCCGCGGCGCCCACGAACGCGCCGGCCAGGGCGGCGATCGAGTCGGAGTCGCCGGCGGTGGTCGCACCCCGGGCCAGCGCCGATACCGGCTCGTCGGCGTGTCGTACGGCGCAGAGCAGCGCGGTGGCCAGCGCCTCCTCGGCAACCCAGCCCTCACCTGTGACCCGGCACGGGTCGCCCCCGTCGTCCGGCTGCTCCAGCGCCGCCGTCAGCCGACCCAGCACCGCCAGGCACTCGTCCCAGCCCTCGACGCTGAACGCCTCCGGGGAGCTGGCGCCCGCGTGCTGCCACAGGTCGCCCAGCCAACGCTCCTGATACACCCCACGCTGGGACCGCGCCCGCTCGACGAGGATCCCGGGAAGCTCCGGCAGGGTGGCGCCGCCGCGCAGGGCGAGAACCGCGTACGCGGTCAGCTCACTGGCGGCCAGCCCGGTCGGGTGCCCGTGGGTCAGCCCGGCCTGCAACTGGGCCAGACCGGCGAGCGTGTCCGCGTCGACGTCGAGCAGCCCGACCGGGGTGACCCGCATGTTGGCCCCGCACCCCTTCGACCCGACGACTGTCGCCGCCTGCCAGGGCAGCCCGCGACCAAGCTCGGCGCAGGCCCGCAGGCAGGTCATCCCGGGGGCGCGGTTGTTGTCCGGACTGACCGACCAGGCCACGAAGCGTCGCCGCAGCAACGGCTCCACCGCCTCCGGGGTGAGCGACGGCGCCTCGTGCAGCGCCCACCCCACCGCCAACGCCATCTGGGTGTCGTCGGTGACCAGGGCTGGCTCGCCCGACAACTCCCGGAGCCCCGTCGGGCCGTACCGGCGCTCGATCTCGGCCACGGACAGGAACTCGGTCGGCTTGCCCAGCGCGTCACCGTAGGCGAGGCCGAAGAAGGAGCCGGAGGCGCGCAGGGCGGAGGGAGGAGTCACGGCGGCCATGATGCCCGGCCGCCGCAACCCCGCCGGGGTCAGTCCCAGCAGAGACAGAACGGATGGCCGGCCGGATCCGCGTAGACCCGCCAGCCCTCACCCTCACCGGGCAGCCGCCGGGCGCCCAGGGCGAGCGCCGCCTTCTCGGCGGCCTCGATGTCCTCGACAGTCACGTCGATGTGGAACTGCTGGGGGCGCTCCGGATCGGGCCAGGCCGGCGGACGCAGGTTGAGCGCCCGCTGGAACGCCAGCCGGGGCTGGTGCCCGGATGGCCCGCCCAGCACCACCCACTCGTCGTCGGAGTCACCCTCGACCAGAGGGATACCGAGCAACTCGGCGTAGAACGCCGCCAACGCCCTCGGGTCGGGGCAGTCGATCACCACTGAACGCAGCTGTCCAACCATGGCCGTCATCCTGCCCGCCGGGTACGACGGAAAAACGTCAGTCCTCGGTGAACCGCCGCCCGGCGTCCCGGCACGCCGCGAGCACCGCCCTGGCGTACTGCGGTGTGGCACCGGCCAGGCCACAGGCGGGCGTCACGACGACCTGCTCGGCGAGCTGCCGGCGAGGAAAGCCGAGGCGGTCCCAGAGCTGACGTACCCGGTCGGCGACCTGCGCGGAGGTCGGCGCGACACCGGCCGACGGTGGCCGGGTCGGCGCGGCCCCGGCCAGCAGACCGAGGCCGGCGTCGATGGCCTCGCCCAGCGGGTCCAGGTCGGTGACCAGGTCGAGGTCGAGGGCCACCGCCACGGCGCCCGTGGAACGGATCAGCTCCAGCGGCACCTCCGGAGCGCAGCAGTGCACCACCGTCGGCACACCGACCGCCTCGACGACAGTCCGCAGCAGTGCCGCCGCGTCCGCCGACTCCACCGCCCGGTACGCGCCCAGCCCACTCTCGGTCGGCACCCGCCCGGCCAGCACGGTCGGCAGTGACGGTTCGTCCAGTTGGAGCAGCACCGAGGCCCGGGGCAGGCGCCGGGCCACCGCCGCCACGTGTGCGCGCAGACCCTCGGCCAGGGAGCCGGTCAGGTCCCGGACCGCGCCCGGGTCGCGCAACAGCCGGCCGCCGATCGGCAGCTCCAGCGAGGCGGCAAGGGTGAGCGGGCCACCGGCCTGCACCTTGATCGGTCCGGCGTACTCCTCGGCCTGCTCGGCGAGCTGGTCCAGGTCCCGTTCCATCAGGTCGCGGGACCGCCGCAGGTCCCGCCCCGGGCGGGGAGCGACCCGCCACCGACCGGCGTACAGCTCCACGGGCAGCTCGACCAGCAGCCCGGCCGTACGGCCGATCAGGTCGGCCCCCGGACCACGGGCCGGCAACTCAGGCAGATGGGGCAGCGCGGGAAGCTCACCGAGGACCACTCTCTGCGCCTCGGCGATGTCGGTGCCGGGCAGTGAACCGATTCCGGTCGCCGCGCCGGCCGGCCAGGGCCACGCCTGATCTGTCACGGCCGAAGGCTATCCCGGTCCGGGTGCGGGCCGGGCGGCGACCGGACGGTCAGCCGGCGATGGTGGCGGAGCCCAGGACCACGTCGCCGGCCGGGTCCGGCCGGTACGCCACGATGGCCTGACCGGCGGCGACACCGCGTACCGGGCGGCGCAGCTCGGCGTGCAGGAGGTCGCCGTCGAGGGCGACGGTGGCCGGCGTCACGTCGCCGTGCGCCCGCAACTGCACCTCGCACTCCACCGGGGCGTCCGGGCGCGAGCCGCCGGTCCAGACCGGACGGACGGCCCGGACCTCGGACACCTCCAGCGCCTCGGCCGGGCCGACGGTCACCGTGTTGGTGGTCGGCGTGATGGACAGCACGTAGCGGGGCCGCCCGTCCGGCGCCGGCCGGTCCAGGTGCAGCCCACGACGCTGACCCACCGTGTACGCGTACGCGCCGGTGTGGCTGCCCACCACCGCGCCGGTGCTCGCGTCCACCACGTCGCCGGGCGCCTCGCCGAGCCGGCCGGCGAGGAAGCCCCTGGTGTCGCCGTCGGCGATGAAGCAGATGTCGTGCGAGTCGGGCTTGTCCGCCACCGCCAGGCCCCGCTCGGCGGCCTCCGCGCGGACCTGCGCCTTCGTCGAGTCACCGAGCGGGAACATCGACCGGTCCAGCTGCTCGCGGGTGAGCACGGCCAGCACGTACGACTGGTCCTTCGCCACGTCGACGCTGCGGCGCAGCAGCCCGTCCGGGCCGAGCCGGGCGTGGTGGCCGGTGACCACGGCGTCGAAGCCCAGGGCCACCGCCCGGTCCAGCACCGCCGCGAACTTGATCTTCTCGTTGCAGCGCAGGCAGGGATTCGGCGTACGGCCGGCGGCGTACTCGGCCACGAAGTCGTCCACCACGTCCTCGTGGAACCTGTCGGCCATGTCCCAGACGTAGAACGGGATGCCGATGACGTCGGCGGCCCGACGGGCGTCGCGGGAGTCCTCCAGGGTGCAGCAGCCGCGCGCCCCGGTGCGGTAGGTCTGCGGGTTGCGGGCCAGCGCCAGGTGCACACCTGTCACGTCGTGCCCGGCCGCCACCGCCCGCGCCGCCGCCACCGCCGAGTCGACCCCGCCCGACATCGCCGCCAGAACCCTCACCAGCCCACTCCCATCCCCCCGCGCGTTTTCGCCGTACCCCGCACAAGCCTATCCGCCACCCCGAACCGCCCCGGTCTCCCGCCCGCCCGCTCGCACCGGCGCGAGCGGGCTCCCGCGCTGGTCAGCGAGGGGTACGGGGTGCGGCGGCCCGGCGGGCTCGTTCGACCGCCGCCGGGAGGGCCGCGATGACGGCGTCGACGTCGGCCTGGGTGCTGGTGTGGCCGAGTGTGAAACGCAGCGAGGAGCGGGCGCGGTCGTCGTCGGCGCCCATCGCCAGCAGCACGTGTGAGGGCTGCGCCACGCCGGCGGAGCAGGCCGAGCCCGTCGAGCAGGCGATGCCGTGGGCGTCGAGCAGCAGCAGCAGGGCGTCGCCCTCGCAGCCGGGGAAGGAGAAGTGCGCGTTGCCGGGCAGCCTGTCGACCGGGTCGCCGTTGTAGATCACCTCGGGCACCGCCCGGCGGACCCGTTCGATCAGGTCGTCGCGGAGCGCGGCCACCCGGGCCGCGTACTCCTGCTGGCCCTTCACCGCCGCTTCCACGGCGACGGCGAAGGCGACGATGCCCGCGGTGTCGAGCGTGCCGGAGCGGACGTCGCGTTCCTGACCGCCGCCGTGCAGCAGCGGTGTGGCGGCCACGTCCCGGGCGAGCAGGAGAGCGCCCACGCCGGTCGGGCCGCCCAGCTTGTGCCCGGTGACGGTCAGCGCGGCGGCCCCGCTGGCGGCGAAGTCGACAGGCACCTGACCGACCGCCTGGATGGCGTCGGTGTGGAACGGCACGCCGTGTTCGGCGGCGACGGCGGCCAACTCGGTCACCGGCTGGACGGTGCCCACCTCGTTGTTCGCCCACATGGCGGTGACCACGGCCACCCGGTCGGCGTGCGCGGCCAACTCCGCGCGCAGTGTCTCCGGGTGGAGCCGACCGGCGTCGTCCACAGGCAGCAGGCCGAGTTCGGCGCCCTCGTGCTCGGCGAGCCAGTCGACCGCGTCCAGCACGGCGTGGTGCTCGACGGCGCTGGACACCACCCGCCGACGGTCCGAGCCGGCGTCCCGGCGGGCCCAGAAGATGCCCTTGACCGCCAGGTTGTCGCTCTCCGTGCCGCCACCTGTGAAGATCACCTCGGATGGCCGGGCACCGAGAACGGCTGCCACCCGCTCGCGTGACTCCTCGACCCGGCGGCGGGCACGGCGACCCGCCGCGTGCAGGGAGGACGCGTTGCCGACCTCGCGGGCGGTGGCGACGTACGCCTCCAGTGCCTCATCGAGCATCGGAGTCGTCGCCGCGTGATCCAGGTAAGCCATCACCGTTCAGCCTACGGCCGAGCGGTCGGGATGCGGAGGGCGGAGGGCCCTGTGCGCGAGCGGCCGGGGTGGGTCTCCACCCCGACCGCTCGCGACCACGCACCCGCTCAGGCGGGCACCGCGGTGACGACGATGTTGTCGCGGTACTTACGGGCCTTGGCGTCGAACGGCCCACCGCAGGTGATCAGGGTCAGCCGCGGCTTACCGTCCCGGGCGAAGTAACGGTCCAACGGGATCTTGGTCTTGTCGTACTCCTCCCGGGCCACGACCCGGTACTTGCGCGCCTTGCCGTCGCTGCCGGTCGCCGTCAGGGTGTCGCCCTGGTCGAGTTCCCGCAGCCGGAAGAACGCGCCCTTGCCCTGCTGGGCGCTGTCCACGTGACCGGCGATGACCACCGAGCCGGCGTCGGCCTCCAGGCCGGGGCCGTACCGGTACCAGCCGATCCTGTCGACGCTCGGCGGCACCTCGAACTCGTTGGTCCGCTTGTTGATGCCCACCGCGTTGACGGTGGCGGTGACGTCGATCCCCGGGATCACCAGACGGACCGGCGGGACGATCTCCGCCCCGGCCGGCAGCTCCCCGGCGGTCACCGGCACCGACTGGCCCTCGGCCGCGCTGGCCGACGGGGCCGGGGTGGCGGTTGCGAGGTTGGCCGCCTCGTCGGCGCCCACGTCCTCGGCCGGCTGGGATCCGCACGCCACGAGCGTGGCGACGGTGAGCGCGGCAACGCCGGCGGCCAGGGCCGCCAGCGCGCCGCGGTTGCGCACCGTCACTTGCGGCCGGTCCGCGCGGTGGCCATCCGCACCCCACCGCCGAGCAGCAGGAGCACGCCGGCGCCGGTGAGCACGTACCACCAGGTGTTCACGCCCGTGCCGGCCTGGCCGCCGTCACCGCTGGGCACGCCACCCGGGGCGGAGTGCAGACCGGTGATGGTCTGGGCGACCACGTCGAGCGTCTTGCCCTCGGCGGAGCCGATCGCGTAGACGATCGTCGCGGTGCCCTCCTTGAGGTTGAGGTCGGCCGGGCCGATGGCCACGGTGTCGGTGCCGGCCAGCACCACGTCCGCCTTCACGTTGCCCGCGTCGACGTCACCCTTGGCCTCGTTCGGGTTGGTGAGGTTCTTGAAGACCGGGGTGCCGCCGGCGCGCACGTCCACCTCGGGGGCGGCGGCGGTGTGCCGGACGATCAGCCGGCCCTTACCGGCGTCGACCTTGGAGACGTCGTTCACGAACGGGGTGATCTTCGGCTGGCCGGCGGCGTCGAGGTGCGCGGCGATGCTGATGTTCGCCCCACCCGGCACCGCGGCGTTGTCGACCTTGAGGATCGCGCTGCCGACCGGCTCGCCCGGCTTGGTCAAGGCGATGTCGTAGTCACCCTCCTCCAGGTTCAGCGGGCCGGCCACGTCACCGGGCTTGAAGTTGTCGAGCGTCTTCTTGCCGTTGACGTACACGTCGACAGGGGTGTCCGGGATGCCGTGCACGACGGAGACCTTCGACGTGGCGGCGTACGCGGGGGTGGCGGTGAACGCGCCGACGCCGGCGAAGGCCAGCGCGGCGACGGCGCCGCCCGCGGCGACCCGACGGAAGTACGAGAGCTGCATGTCTGCCTCCTGGTGATTACTGCTGATTCGTCAGGCCTGGCTTGCAGAACGGGTTACGCCGGCTCCGAGGCGGATGGATGCGCACCTGACGAACTTTTCTTTTTCGGCGTCGTCCGCATCCGTACCGATGTCGAAAGACGAAGAGCAGGTGAGATGACATCGACCGGGAAAGTGGGGCGGAGGCTGTGGCAGCTACAGTCGGGTATGCCCCATCGAAGGCGAGCCGCCTGATGACGGCGCCACCCCAGAATCCAGACCCTACGGTGGACGACACGGCCCTCCGGTTCCGCGCTGGCGACGAGGCGGCGCTGCGCGAGGCCTACGACCGTTACGGCCGTGCCGTGCTGCACCTGGCCACCACCATGCTGGCCAACCGCGCCGACGCCGAGGACGTGACCCAGGCGACATTCGTCGCCGCCTGGCTGGGAAGGGACACCTTCGATCCAGCCAAGGGGTCGCTGATCGGCTGGCTGCTCGGCATCGGTAGGCGCAAGGTGATCGACCGGATGCGGGCCTCGGCCCGGGAGACCCGGGTGGCCGAGACGGTCCGCCAGCTGCCCGAGCCGGCACAGACGGGCCCGGACCCCGACCGGGTGGTGGACCGGCTGGTCATCGCCGACGAGCTGGCCCGACTCCCGGACGACCAACGGCGCATGCTGGAGTTGGCGTTCTACGACGACCTGACACACCAGCAGATATCGGCGGTGACAGGCGTACCGCTGGGCACTGTGAAGAGTCATATCCGGCGCGGCATGGCGAGCTTGAAACGCAGATGGGAGGTGGACGGTGCAGCACCTGGACCACGACCGGCTGGTCTTTCTGGCGCTCGGTGAGAGCGAGGCGGACAACGGCGAGAGCACCCACCTCGACACCTGTGCGCACTGCCGGGCGGAGATGGCGACGCTCCAGCAGGTCGCCGGCCTCGGCGCCGAGACGCAGGGCCTCGCCGACCTGCCCGACCCGCCGGAGCACGTCTGGCAGGGCATCGCGGCGGAGATCAGAGCAGCGGAGGCCCTGCCGTCGCTCTCCGACTCCCGTCGGCAACAGGTGCCTGAGCAGGCGAACAGCACGACGGCCGAGCCAGCCACCCGCACGACGGTCACCCGCCTGGATTCGGCGGGCCGGTCCCGCCGGGGCCGGGGCTGGTCCCGCTGGGCGTCGGTCGCGGTGACCGCGGCGGCCGCCGCGGCGGTCGGTGTGGTGGGGACAGCCTCCGTACTGCGCTCGGACGACCCGACTCCCGCTCCGCCGCAGGCGGTGGTGGCCCGCGCGCCACTCGCGGCGTACGGATCGACACCGCCGGCGGCCACGGGTGACGCCCGGGTTCTGCAGGACGGCCAACTGCATCTGCATGTGGCGAATCTCCCGAGCGTCCCGGGGTACTACGAGGTCTGGCTCATCAACCCGACGACGATGGAGATGTTCTCGGTCGGCACCCTGGGGGGCGGCTCCGACGCTCTGCTGCCGCTGCCCCCGAACGTCGACCTCAAGACCTACTCGGTGGTCGACGTCTCCGCCGAGCAGTTCGACAACAACACCCGCCACTCCGGCGACAGCCTGCTGAGGGGCACCCTGACGGGCTGATCGGTGGGCCGGCTCAGCTCCCCGGCCCGCCGATCAGCTCCCTTTTTGAAAAGGCAGTGGCCGCCCCGACACGTCGGGGCGGCCACTGTCGCGCAGGGGGTCACTTACGCTTGCGGATCTCCTCGGCGGCCTGCGGGACGATCTTGAACAGGTCGCCCACCACGCCGAAGTCGGCCAGCTCGAAAATCGGCGCCTCGCCGTCCTTGTTGACCGCGACGATGGTCTTCGAGGTCTGCATGCCGGCCCGGTGCTGGATGGCACCGGAGATGCCCAGTGCCACGTAGAGCTGCGGGGAGACCGTCTTGCCGGTCTGACCCACCTGGAACTGGTGCGGGTAGAAGCCGGAGTCGACGGCCGCGCGGGACGCGCCCACGGCGCCGCCGAGCAGGTCGGCCAGCTCCTCGACCAGCTTGAAGTTGTCGGCGTTGCCGACACCGCGGCCGCCGGAGACGACCACGCCGGCCTCGGTCAGCTCGGGGCGGGAGCCCTTCTGCTCGGCGACCCGCTCGACGACCCTGGCCAGCTTGTCGGTGTCGGTGACCGACACGGTGAGCTGCTCGATCGCCGGGGTGGCGGCGGCCGGGCTCGGGGTGAGCGAGTTGGGTCGCACGGTGACCAGCGGCAGGCCCTTGGTGACCTTGGACTTGACGATCGTGGAACCGGCGAAGGCCACCTGGGTGGCGGTGCCGTCGGCGTCCAGGCCGACGACGTCGGTCAGGATGCCGTTGTCCAGCTTGACGGCGAGGCGGGCGGCGATCTCCTTGCCCTCCTGGGCCGACGCCAGCAGCACGGCCGCCGGCTGCACCCGCTGGACCAGCTCGGCCAACACGCTGGCCTTGGGGGCCACCAGGTAGCCGTCGATCTCGTCACCCTCGGCGGCGTAGATCTTCTCCGCGCCGTACTCGCCCAGCTTGCCGCTCAGCGCCTCGGCCGCGCCGGCGCCGCCGAGCACGACCGCGCTGGGCGTGCCCAGCTCACGGGCGAGGGTGAGCATCTCCAGGGTGACCTTCTTGACGCCGAATTCCTTTGTGGCTTCGACGACGACGAGAACCTCAGACATGTCCAGACCCGCTCTCACACGAACTTCTCGGTGGCGAGGAACTCGACCAGCTTGACGCCGCCCTCGCCCTCGTCGGTGATCTTGGCGCCGCCGGAGCGCGGCGGACGCTTGGAGTGTTCGACCACGGCGCTGGTGGCGCCGTCGAAGCCCACCTCGGTCGGCGCGACGCCGAGGTCCGCCAGGGAGAAGGTCTGCACCGGCTTCTTCTTGGCGGCCATGATCCCCTTGAACGACGGGTACCGCGGCTCGTTGATGGTGTCCCAGACGGAGACCACGGCCGGCGTGGAGGCGGTGACGACCTCGTAGCCCTCCTCGGTCTGCCGCTCGACGGTGAGCGTGCCGCCGTCGACGGTGAGCTTGCGGGCGCCGGTGAGCGCCGCGACACCGAGCCGCTCGGCGATCATGTGCGGCATGACCTGAACCCGGCCGTCGGTGGACTCCGCGCCGCAGATCACCAGGTCGGCGTTGAGCTGACCGAGCGCGGCGGCGAGCACCTTCGAGGTGGCCACCGCGCAGGACCCGTGCAGGGCGTCGTCCACCACGTGCACGGCCTTGTCGGGGCCCATGGAGAGCGCCTTGCGGATCGACTCGGTCGCCCGGTCCGGACCCATGGTCAGGACGGTGACCTCGCCACCGTGCGCCTCCTTGATCTTCAGCGCCTCCTCGATGGCGTACTCGTCCATCTCATTGATCACGTTGTTCGCCGAACCGCGGTCGACGGTGTTGTCGTCATTGCGCAGGTTGCGGTCCGCGCCCGAATCAGGCACCTGCTTGACGAGTACGACGATATTCATCGCGCTTCGACGACCCTCCTGTGTGGTGATGCGATTTCGCTCGCCCGGTCTGGGCCGCAGCGTCGCGCGTCGGTCGACGTCTGGTCAACCGCGGGCTGTTGTGCGGTGGCCCACGACACAATGTTACCTGCCAGTAGGTTGCGGCTCCCGGGCACTCAGAGTGACACAGCTCACCGACACCCGCGCGGTCAGGCCGACTCGGCCAACGCGCCCCGGATCCGGTCGATGACCGCCGCCTCCGCCGGCGCCATCCCGTTGTGCGCCCGGGCCGCACGGTCCGCCGCCGTCAACACCACCGAGCGGTACGTCTCGACGTCCGCCGGCGCCTTCTCCCGCAGGATCCGGACCGCCCCGGTGAGCGCCGGAAAAACCACCGACTCGATCCCCAACTCGGAGTCGCGGGGCAGCCGGGGCAGCGGGCCCGTCGTCAACGCCTCCTTGACCACACCGCTGGCACCGACCAACACGCCGGAGGCGGCGAAGCTCTCCCGGAACACCGCCACCATCCCCGGATCGGCGTTCGAGACCAGCAGGACGGCACCGAAGGCGCCGGTCTTGAGGGTCAACCGCTCCTCGTCCGTCAACCGCTGCTCCATGATCACGGAGTGTAGACGTACGGGGTGGTGGTGGTGACCGGGACGAGACCGAGACGTTGCAGGATGGGCCGGCTGTCCTCGGACGCGTCGACCTGCAACAGCGTCCGACCCCGCTGGTCGGCCAGCCGGGCCCGGTAGGTGACAAGCGCCCGGTAGATGCCCCTGCGACGCCACTGCGGCAGGGTCGAGCCGCCCCAGAGGGTGGCGAAGCCTGTGTTCGCCGGGAAACGCACCCAACCCGCGCTCACCACCGTCCCGTCCGCCTCGGCCACCACGACGGTGATCGAATGCCTGTCGGCGTCGATCTCCTTGGCCAGCCCCCACACGAGGTGCGAGCGGTCCTCCTGCCAGACCTCCTCCTCCATGGCGGCGATCCGCTCCAGGTCCTCCCGGGAGGTCACCTCACGCAGGCGTACCCCCTCGGGTGGGACAGGCAGCGCGGCGGCCAGCGGCGCGACCGGCCCGATCACGACGGTCTCCCGCTCCTCCGGCACGAAGCCGGCGGCGCGCAGGCGGTCGGGCAGATCCGCCGGCTCGTCGTGCTCGTTGAGCTTCCACTCGACGGACTGGCCACGCTCGCGGAACAGCCGCACCTGCCGGGCGATCAGTTCGTCGAGCTCGGTGCCGGACAGCCCGCCCAGGTCGCGGTAGGTGAGGAATCCACCCGCGTCCAGCCCCACGATCCGGACCAGCGGCCCGTCCCGCTCCACAGTCACACCGGCCGGGACCGGGTCGGGGATCTCCGGACGGAGTTGGTTGTCGTAGGCGGCCCGCAAGGTCTGTACGTCGAGATCAGTCACCGGCCCAGGCTAAGTCGGAGGGGAAGCGAATAATCGGCACCGTGTGGAAGACGATCAGGCGGTGGTTCGACCCGGCGGAGCTGGGTTCGGTCGGTGAGACGCCGGACTACCGGTTCTCCCTGGCCAACGAACGGACCTTCCTCGCCTGGTTGCGCACCGGGCTGGCGCTGGTCGGCGGCGGGCTGGCCGCCGCGCAGTTCCTGCCACCCCTGCCGATGGGCCACCTGCGGGAGGTGATCGCTGTGGCGTTGCTGCTGCTCGGCGCGGCGGTCGCGATCCGTGCGGTGGATCACTGGGCACGTACCGAGCGGGCCATCCGGCTCGGTGAGGAACTGCCCGCGTCCCGGTTCCCCGCCATCCTGGCCCTCACCGTCGGCGTCGGCGCGTTGCTGCTGGTTGCCGCCGTCCTGCTGCGGGCGATCGGCGGGCGTTGAGCACCGGACGCGACCCAGGGCTGCAACCGGAGCGGACCCGGCTGGCCTGGCGGCGAACCCTGCTCACGGTCACGGTGGT
Source organism: Micromonospora sp. NPDC000663 (assembly GCF_042898105.1). Lineage (NCBI taxonomy): Bacteria > Bacillati > Actinomycetota > Actinomycetes > Micromonosporales > Micromonosporaceae > Micromonospora > Micromonospora sp. NPDC000663. The sequence continues at coordinate 775,863 of NZ_JBIAYR010000001.1, read as the reverse complement.
GACAGTGCTCGCCGTCCGGCTGGCGTCGACCGGAGGCCCGACCGGGGCGCTGGTCGCCGGGGTCGCCGTCCTGCTGTGGGGCGCCCTGCTGGTGCTCTGCTGGCCGCGCGGCACCGGCACCGGCCCCGCGCGCACCGGCGGTCGGACCCTGTCCCTGGTCGCGCTCGGCACCGTGGGATTCGCACTACTGGGGGTGCTGCTGGTGCTTCACGGACTGGGGTGACGGGAAACGGTGCGCCATGATGGGTGCATGGCCCGGCTTGGCGTACTCCTCTTCCTGGTGCAGATCGTCCTCGCGGTCTGCGCGCTGATCAGCTGTCTCTCCGCCGAGGAGGGGCAGATCCGTGCCCTGCCCCGGATCGCCTGGGTGCTGATCATCTTGTTCTTCCCGCTGATCGGCTCGATCGCCTGGTTCATCGTCGGCCGCGAGCCCGGCCCCGGCGCCCGCAAGGGCTGGCCCGGCGGCGTCTCGTCGCCCGAACGGCAGCGCCCCCGGCCGGTCGCGCCGGACGACGACCCCGAGTTCCTCCGCTCCGTGCAGGAACGCGCCCAGCAGCAGGACCAGGAACTGTTCCGCCGCTGGGAAGAGGATCTGCGCCGGCGTGAGGACGACCTGCGCCGCCGCGACGGTGAGCCACCGCGTGAGGGCGACCGGCCCGAGGTGTGAGCGCGCCGCCGCCACCCCGCCCGGGGCGACGGCGGCGGCGGGTGCGACTCAGGCCAGGTTCGACGAGCGGGGGTACGCGTCGGTCGGGTCGGTGAGCACGTTCACCAGGTACGGCACACCGGAGTCGAACGCCCGCTGCAACGCCGGCCCCAGGTCGGCGGCCTTCGCGACCGTCTCCCCCGCCCCGCCCAGCGCGCTGACCACCGTGTCGTAGCGCAGCTCCGGCTGGAGGTCGGCGGCCACGTCGTAGCCGTACATGGCCCGCATCGGGTGCTTCTCCAGCCCCCAGATGCCGTTGTTGCCGACCACGATCACCACGGGCAGTTTCTGGCGGACCAGCGACTCGACGTCCATCAGCGAGAAGCCGGCCGCGCCGTCGCCCATCAGCACGCAGATCTGCCGGTCCGGGTGGCTGACCCGGGCGCCCATCGCGTAGCCCATGCCGGTGCCCAGGCACCCGTACGGGCCCGGGTCCAGCCAGGTGCCGGGCTGCGCGGGCTCCAGGTAGCGACCGGCGTACGAGACGAAGTCACCGCCGTCGCCGATGGTGATCGCGTCGCGGGCCAGCACCCGGCGCAGTTCGCCGTAGATGCGCGCCGGGCGGATCGGGTCGGTCTCGGCGGCCATCTCCTGCGCGTCGCGGGCCCTGGCGGCGTCCTCGGCGGTGCGCAGGTCCGCGATCCAGTCGCTGTGGTCGGCCCGGTCACCGGAGTGGTCGGCAAGCGCGGACAGGATCAGGCGCAGGTCGCCGGCGGGTGCGGCGGCCGGCTGCACGTGCGCGGCGCGCTGACTGGGCGCGTCGACGATGTGCACCACCTTGGCGTCGCCGAAGTCACCGAAGCTGAGCCGGAAGTCCAGCGGGGTGCCGACCACCACGACCACGTCGGCGCCGGAGAGCGCTGCCCGACGGGCCTTGGCGAAGGAGAGCGGGTGCTCCGGCGGGAGCGAGCCGCGACCCATGCCGTTCGTGAAGACCGGCACCTGCAACGCCTCGGCCGCCTCGCGCAGGGCGGCGACCGCGTCACCCGCGTACACGTCCGAGCCGGCGATGACGACAGGTCGTTGCGCCGCGGCGATCAGCAGAGCGGCGCGGCCGACCTCGTCCGGGTCGGGCACGACCGGGTCGACGCCCGCCACGGCGGGCAGCTCGACCTCGGCGACGGAGAAGACAGTCTCCAGGGGGAAGTCGAGGAACGCCGGGCCGCGGTGCGGGGTGAGCGCGGCGGTGAGCGCGGCGCCCACCGCGCGCGGGATGTCGTCGGTGCTGAACACCGTTTCGGCGTGCTTGGTGACCGGGGCGACAAGCGGCAGGTGGTCCATCTCCTGGAGGCTGCCCGAGCCCCAGCGGAACGCGGGCGCCCTGCCCCCCAGCACCAGCACCGGGGAGGCGTTGAAGAAGGCGCTGGTCATGCCGGAGATGCCGTTGGTGACGCCGGGGCCGGCGGTGAGCACGGCGAGGCCGGGGCGGCGCTGGAGCTTGGCCACCGCCTCGGCGGCGAAGACCGCGGACTGCTCGTGCCGGACGTCGTAGATCGGGAAGTCGGTCTTGTGCGCGGCGTCGTAGAGGGGGAAGACGTGCCCGCCGGACAGCGTGAACATCTCCCGTACGCCGTGCGCGCGTAGCGCCGCCAGCGCCAACTCTCCGCCGTGACCCTCGATCCGCTCCGTCATTCGCCGCTCCCCTTCGTCCCTCGTGACCGAGGCCCCACGCTACTGGCCGGTAGGAACAATGTGAACCGTTCTCGACTAATCGTCAGCGGCCGGTGAAGTCCGGCTTGCGCTTCTCCACGAAGGCCGTCATGCCCTCACGCCTGTCGTCGGTGGCGAACAACGCCGCGAAGAGCTGACTCTCCCAGGCCAGGCCCGAGTTCAGGTCCATGTCCAGGCCGCCGTCCACAGCCAGCTTCGCCGCGCGCAGCGCCTGCACCGGACCGGTCAGGTACGGCTTCACGTACGCGACAGCTGCCTCGTAGACCTCGGCGGCAGGTACCACCCGGTCGGCCAGGCCGATCCGCAACGCCTCCTCGGCGTCGACCATCCGACCCGTCATGATCAGATCCTTGGCGCGGGCCGGGCCGACCAGGCGAGCCAGCCGCTGGGTGCCGCCCGCGCCGGGGATGATGCCGAGCTTGATCTCCGGCTGGCCGAGCTTGGCGTCCTCGGCCACGATCCGCCAGTCGCAGGCAAGCGCCAGCTCGCACCCGCCACCGAGGGCGTACCCGGTGATCGCGGCGACCACCGGCTTGGGGATCCGGGCGATCGCGCCGAGCGCGCTTGACAGGTTCGCGGCCCGGTCGGCCATGTCCACGTAGGACATCTCGGCCATCTGCTTGATGTCCGCTCCGGCGGCGAAGACCTTCTCCCCGCCGTACACCATGACGGCGCGGACCCCGGGGTCGTCGGTGGCCGCCGTGGCGGCGGCGCGCAACTCCTCCTGCACCTGGGTGTTGAGCGCGTTCATCGGCGGCCGCTCCAGCCGGATGGTGCCGATGCCGTCAGTGGTCTCCAGCCGAACGAAGTCGCCCACGCTGCCCTCACTTCCTCGTCGAAGTCGCGTGCCAACCTTACGACCCGGCTCGTTTGGGTAAGTAGTGTGGTGTCAGCCCCGCGGGCGGGAGTCCAGCCATGATCACGTATTACGACGACAGGTCGGTGCAGGTCACCTCCACCGCCGTCCGGGTGGACGGCCGTAGCTACCCACTGGCCGAGATCACCATGGTCTGGCACCGTCGGGGCACCCGCTCATGGCGGGTGCTCGTCGGCCGGGGCGCGATCGGCGCCGCACTGGCCGGCCCGCTGATCGCCGCGGTACTCGGCATCGCCGTGGCCGTCTGGCTGCACCGCTCCCCCACCGTGACGATCGCGATCGTCGGCGCGTCGGTGCTCGTCGGGCTGGCCGTCGGGCCGGTCGCCGACTTCCTCTTCGAACACCTGGACCGCTCGTACGCCCGGGGCAGCCGCCAACTGGAGATGTGGGCCCGCTGGCGTGGCCAGCCGGTACGGCTGCTGCGCACCGGCGACTCGCTGCGCTTCGGTCAGATCTACCGGGCGGTGCAGCGCGCGGTCGAGCACACCAACCCGGCCCGCCCGGCCAGCCGACGCTAGCCGACCAGCCTGCGGGCGTTCTGCGCCGCCGTCGCGGCGGCGGAGGAACGCGCGGGGCGGGTTGCCCGCCGGTGGTTAGGCTTAGTGATGACCCTCTATTACCGGGACGACGCGGTGCAGGTGACCTCCGAGTCGATTCGTTCGGGTGGTTACGTGGTCGCCCTCTCCGACGTGACGTACGTCTGGCACGCGCGCGGTCCGAAGACGCTCGCGGTGCGCGGCCGGGTGCTCGGTCGCGGTGTCCTGGTGCTGCTGCTCTCGCTGCCGCCGCTTGTCGCGCTGATCTGCGTCGTCTCGCTGGTCTGGTCGGCGCAGGAACGCGGCAACTGGAAGGTGACGCTTGTCGTCCTCGCCGCCTTCGCGGTGGGCGCGTTGGCGTCGATCCCGTTCCTGGAGATTCCCCTCGGGTGGCTGGACCGCTCCTACGAACGCGGCAGCCACGTGCACGAACTGTGGGTGCAGCACCACGGCCGGGAGGATCTGCTGCTACGCACGCCTGACGCGCTGCGGTTCGGCCAGATCTACAGGGCCGTGCAGCGCGCCGTCGAACAGCAGGGCGACCATCGATGACCGGTCAGCTCAACGGCAGGGTGGTGGCGATCGGCCAGCCCACCAGGACGGCGCCGAGGGTGGCCAGCAGCCAGCGCGGGACCGCGTACCGCCGTAGTACCGCCGCCCATGCGGCGTGCCAGCCGAGCAGGAACACGAACAGCGGGACCACCAGGAGCACGAACCCGGGCGCCAGACCGACAAGCGCCGACCCGGTCAGCACCAGCACGGTGACCGCTACGACCAGCAGGTGCCGACCGGCCCGGCCGACGGCGACCACCTCGACGCCGAGCAGGAACAACAGGCAGGAGGCGACCACCAGCGGGAGCAGCCACCAGCGGGCGCCCACCGGCAGCGCCGACGTCAGCCCGAGGTGGATCGGCAGCGCGACGGAGAGGACCGCGTACCCGGTCAGGGCAAGGGCGGCGACCACGGCCCGGGCCGCGACCAGGGGCCGGGCGGCCACGGCCTGGCCGGATCCCGACGTGGGGGTCGCCTGTCGCCCGCCCGGCAACCACCTGCGCCCGGCAAGCACCAGCAGGCCGGTGACCAGCAGGAATACGGTGACGTAGCCGCCCACTGCGAGTGGCATACGGGCAGTGGGCAGCACCGCGGCGGCGACCGCGCCGACACCAGCGGCGACGGCAGCCAACCCGAGCAGCGCCGGACCGGCCTCGACGAGGCCCGGCAGGCGGCCCGCTGTCGCGGGCACCGGATCGGCCGGCGGGCCGCCGGTGGGCCTTCGAGGCAGCAGCAGGGCGGCGAGCGGAACCACACCGACCCCGAACGCGACAAGCAGCAGCGCCGCTCCGGCGAGCCGGACGAGCGGCCGTGGCGCGGCGGTTCCGTCGAGGCTGGGCAGCCAGTTGACGATCTCCTCGTGGGTGCGCGGGGCGAACAGCACCGAGATGTGCTCCACGCCCGGTACCACCACCGCCGGTCGCCGGCCCACCGCCGCACCCCGTTGAACCGCGTCCTCGGCGGCACGCCGGAAACCGGGGAACTCCAAGCCGCCGACGATCAGCAGCAACCGCGTCGGTCGGCCCGGGGGCAGTTCGCCGGCGTCGGGCAGCGAGATCGCCACCGTTTGGGCGATCTCCGGGTGCCCGGCCGCGTAGCGGGTGACCGCCCCGGCGCCCATCGAGTGCCCGACAAGCGCGATGTGGTCCGGGTCCACGTCCGGCCGGGACCGCAGGTACCCGACCGCGACGTCCAGGTCGGCGGCGAGCGTCGTGTCGGAGGTGGCGCTGTCGAGCCGCGCCGGGTTGGAGCCGTGCCCCGCGAAGTCGACGAGCAGCGTGACCGCCCCCCGACGGGCGACGCTGTCGGCGATCGGGCGCATCAGGCGGGCCGAGCCGGCGAAGCCGTGCGCGACGACCACACCGGGACGCCGGACGTCGGGCGTCGGCAGCTCGGCGCGCACCTCGGTCAACGGCACACCGTCGACGGTGAGGTGGCGGACGGTGAGGCCGGCGTCGGCGCGTACCAGAACCAGCGTGCCCAGTGCGGCGGCGACCGCCGCGACCACGGCCAGCAGGACGGCGGCCGGGTTGCTCGGACGACGGTGCGGCGAGGGTGCCGGCATCCCGGCACCCTACCGCCGCGGGCGGCCCCGCAGGTGACGCCGGACGAGCGGTTAGGGCGCGGGCGACGCACACTGGATTCCATGGCGATCCCCCTCCCCACACCGGCCGCGATGGTCGGCCTGACCCGTTCCGCCGTCGACCAGGCGCTCGGCTCGGCGGCCTCGCTCGCCACCGTGCCGGCCCGCGCGTTCGCGGTGCTGGACGGCGTGGAAGCCCTGCTCACCCGGATCAACGGCGTGGTGGACCGGATCGAGGAGACCCTGGACCGGACCGACCGGGTGCTCACCGACGCCGAAGCGGCGGTGCGTGAGGTGGCGGTCATCAGCGCCGCCGCGACCACCGCCATCGACACCGCGACCGAGGTGGCGACCGCCGCCGCCGTCGTGGTCCGGGAAGCCGACCAGGTCGCCCGGCTGGCCGCCACGGTCGTCACCGAGGCCGACGCGGTGGCGGGCAGCGCCGCGACGACCGTGGGCACCGCGACGCAGGCGGCGGCCACCGCCGCGGAACTGTTGTCGGCGTACGAGCCGGCGCTGCGCCGTGCCGCCCCGATGGCCGGGAGGTTCGTCGAGGAACTGAGCCACGAGGAGATCACCGCGGCGATCCACCTCATCGACGAACTGCCGAAGCTCAAGGAACACCTGACGGCCGACATCCTGCCGATCCTTGCCACCCTGGACCGGGTCGGACCGGACCTGCACGACCTGCTCGACGTCACCCGTGACCTCAAGCTCGCCGTCGCAGGCATCCCCGGCCTGGGCATGCTGCGTCGCCGAGGTGAGCGGCTCGGCGAGGAACCCGTCGGCTGAGCCGGGCGAGGGTCAGCCCCTCGCGTACAGCTCGTCGATCTCGGCGCGGGAAGGCAGCGCCACCGACGCGCCGAGTCGGCGGACGCAGGCGGCGCCGGCGGCCGACGCCCAGCGCACCGCGTCGGCCAGGTCACGCCCCTCGCCCCAGCCGACGGCGAGCGCGGCGGTGAACGCGTCGCCCGCCGCCGTGGAGTCGACCACGTCGACCTGGAACGCGGGTACGTGCAGGTCGGCGCCGTCCCGGTCGACGTACCAGGCGCCCGCCCCGCCGTGGGTGAGCACGGCCCGGGGCACCAGGTCGAGCAGCGCCCGCGGCTCCTCCCGGCCCCGGCCGGTGAGGGCCTGCGCCTCGCCCTCGTTGACGACAAGCAGGTCCACCGCCGCGAGCAGCTCCGGTGGGAGGTCCCGGGCCGGCGCGGCGTTCAGGATGACGCGCGTGCCGGCGGCCCGGGCGGCAGTCGCGGCGGTGGTCACCGTCTGCACCGGGATCTCCAGCTGGGCGACCAGGACGTCGGCCCCGCGTACCGTCGCCAACTCCTCGTCGGTGAGGCCGACCAGCGCGTCGTTCGCGCCGGGGGTGACCACTATGGCGTTCTCCCCCTGGGCGTTGACCATCACGAGGGCGACCCCGGAGGTGCCGTAGGCGACCCGCAGCTGGGCGGTGTCCACGCCGGCCGCGGTGATCCGCGCCCTGAGCGTGACGCCGAACGCGTCGGATCCGATCGCGCCGAGGAAGGCGCAGGAGGCGCCGGCCCGCGCCGCCGCGACCGCCTGGTTGGCGCCCTTTCCGCCGGGCACCATCACGAAGTCGGTGCCGAGCATCGTCTCGCCCAGCCGGGGCAGCGAGGGTGCCATCGCGACCAGGTCCATGTTGGCGCTGCCCACCACGACCACCCGGGTCTGGGACACGTCAGGCCCTCCGCCCGGTCAGCTGGCCCGTGCGGTGTAGCGGCCGCCCGACCGCTCGACCACCAGCGGCAGGCCGAAGGTCTTGGAGAGGTTGTCGCCGGTGAGCGTCTCGGCCAGCAGGCCCTGGGCGACGACCGCGCCCTCGCGCAGCAGCAACGCGTGGGTGAACCCGGGCGGGATCTCCTCCACGTGGTGGGTGACCAGCACCAGGGCCGGCGCGTCCGGGTCGTACGCCAGTTCGGCGAGACGGGCGACCAGGTCCTCGCGACCACCCAGGTCGAGCCCGGCGGCCGGCTCGTCGAGCAGCAGCAGCTCCGGGTCGGTCATCAGGGCACGGGCGATCTGCACCCGCTTGCGTTCGCCCTCGGAGAGGGTGCCGTAGCGGCGCTCGGCGAGGCCGCCGATGCCGAGCTGACTGAGCAGGGCCCGCGCCCGCGCCTCGTCACCGCGCTCGTAGCTCTCCCGCCAGCGGCCGACCACCGACCAGGCGGCCGTCACGACCACGTCGCTGACCTGCTCGTCGGCGGGCAGCCGCTCGGCGAGGGCGGCGGTGGAGAGCCCGATCCGGGTACGCAGCTCGTTGATGTCGGTGCGGCCGATCCGCTCGCCGAGCACGTGCGCGACACCTGTGGTGGGGTGCAACCGGCCGGCGGCGAGGTTGAGCAGTGTCGTCTTGCCGGCCCCGTTGGGCCCGAGCACGACCCAGCGTTCGTCCAACTCCACCCGCCAGGTCAGGTCCTGCAACAGCGCGGTGCCGGACCTGCGTACGCCGACGCCGTCGAGGCTGACCACCAGATCCGGGTCCACGGTAGCGGCGCCGGAGGTGGTGTCGGCAGCGCCGGGGATCAGGTCACCAGTCACCACTCCATCCAACCACGCAACGTCGCGGCGCCCCCCACGGGCGGCGCCCCGGCCGTAGGGTGGGGCACCGTGTCGTTGATCACCACACCCGGAGGACGACCCATGCTCGGTCGGGGTACGGAGCCGCGCGGATGAGCGCGGTCATCGAGATCGAGGGCCTACGGAAGACCTTCCGCAGCCTGCGCGGCGGCAAACGGGTGGCGGTCGACGGGTTCGACCTGCTGGTCGAGGAGGGTCAGATCCACGGCTTCCTGGGGCCGAACGGCTCAGGCAAGACCACCACCCTGCGCGCCCTGCTCGGGCTGGTCCGGGCCGACGGCGGGCGGATGAGCGTGCTCGGCGAGCCGTCGCCGGAACTGCTGCCCCGGGTGGCGGCCCAGGTCGGCGCCATCGTGGAGAGCCCGCAGTTCTTCGGCAACTTCACCGGGTACCGCACGTTGCGGCTGCTGGCCCGCGCCGGTGGGGTACCGGTGTCGCGGGTGGACGAGGCGCTGGATCTGGTGGGTCTGCGCGACCGGGGTGACGAGCGGGTGAAGGGTTACTCGCTGGGCATGAAGCAACGCCTGGCTGTGGCGTCGGCGCTGTTGAAGGATCCTCGGCTGCTCATCCTCGACGAGCCGGCGAACGGTCTGGACCCGGCAGGCATCCGGGAGATGCGGGACCTGATGCGGTCGCTGGCGGCGTCCGGGGTGACAGTGCTGGTGTCCAGCCACATCCTGGGCGAGATCCAGCTGATCTGCGACCACGTCACGATCATCTCGCGGGGGCGGCGGGTGGCGACCGGCCGGGTGGACGAGGTGCTGGCCGGCCATGACCGGCACGAGTTCCTGGTCCGGGTGGCCGAGCCGGAGCGCGCCGTCGAGCTGCTGCGGGCGGCCGGACTGGTGGTGGCCGTCGACGCGGGGGCGCTTGTGGTGGGCGGGGTCACCGACTCGACAGTCATCAGCCGGGTGCTCGGCGAGCAGGGGCTGTGGGTGGGTGAGTTGACACCGTTGCGGCCGGATCTGGAGAGCGTCTTCCTGGAGCTGACCGGGGCCGGCGAGCATCCGTCGGCGCCCCGCCAGGTCGACCGTGCGACGCCCCTGCCGGACGCCGACGGCGACCTGATCGATCTCGACGTACGGGGAGTGGACGCGTGAACCTCATCGCTGCCGAGGTGGAGCGGCTGTCCGCGCGCCGTTTCGTGCAGTTGATGGTCGTCCTGCTGGTGCTGGCGTTCGGTGTCACCGCGGCGACCACGCTTGCCGGCTCGCACAAGCCCAGCGCCGACGAGGTGGCCTCGGCGCGGGCGAAGGCGGTCGAGGCTCGCCGGGACCTGGAGCGCGCCCACCAGGCGTGCCTGGACCGGCAGAGCGGCCTGACGCCGGTGGACGAGACAGGTGCCTGGTACCCCGCGGACTGCTCGGAGTTGGACCCGCTGCGGTCCGAACGGCTGCCGGTCGCGGCCGACTTCCTGCCGGGCGTCTTCAGCTTCGCCAAGGAGGCCCAGTCGCTGCTGTACTTCCTGATCGCGTTCCTCGTGTTGTTCGGGTTCCTGGTCGGCGCCTCCTACATCGGCGCGGATCTGAACTCCGGCGGTGTGGTGAACCTGCTGCTGTGGCGTCCGCGTCGGTTGACGGTGCTCGGCGCGAAGCTGGGCACCCTGCTCGGCGGGGTGCTTGTGGTGTCGGTGGTGGCGTCGTTGTTCTATCTCGCGACGTTCTGGGTGATCGGGCAGACCGCCGGTTTGGCGGGCCGGTTGAGCGGCGACTTCTGGCGCTCCCTGGGCGCGGTGCACGGGCGGGGCCTGGTGCTTGTGCTGCTGGCCACCGCATTGGGTTTCGCCATCGCGGCGCTGGGTCGGCACACCTCGGCGGCGCTCGGCACGGTCGCCGCGTACGCGGTGGTGTGGGAGCTGGGCGGCCGTCTGGTGTTGGAGATCGTCGACGCCCGGCGGCCGGATCTGCTGATGCTCTCCAGTCACATCGGGGCGTGGCTCACCGGTGAGGCCCGGTTCTGGGACTCCCAGCTCTGCGCCGGCAGCCGGCCGGGGGTCACCTGCGAGGGCTTCTACAGCCTGACCTGGGGGCCCGCGCTGCTGGTCCTGCTCCTGATCACCGGTGGGTTGACGGTGGCGGCGTTCGCCGTGTTCCGTCGTCGCGATCTGATCTGATGCCGGCCCGTCGGGCGGCCCCGGGCTGCCCGACGGGCCCGCACAGGGCTCGGCAAGAGGTTGCAACCCGCCGTCGAGCGGTGAAATATTTCTTCACATGACCGCCCCAGCGGGCTCAGCCGACGGTGGAGCCGAACACCTCGTCGCGGACGGCGTCGAGCGCGGTGCGCAGCGCGCCGTGCAGGATCGGTTCCTCGGTCAGCCCGGTGGGCACCACCCGTGGCCGGACCAGCGTGATCGCGGCGACCTCCTGCTGCACCCGCTCGGCGAGCGCCGCGCCACCTGCCTGGCCGACCTCACCCGCGAGCACCACGAGCGGCGGATCGAGCACCACGCAGGTGCTTGCCACACCGAGCGCGAGCCGGCGGGCCAACTCGTCGAGCATCGCGCCACCGCTGGCGCCGTCGGCGACGGCGGCACGGACGGCATCGGCGGCGTCCGCGTCCGGGTACCCGTGTTCGCGGGCCACCGCCCGCACCGAGTCTCCGCCGACCAGCTGCTGGAAGGCCGGCTTGGCGCGGCGGGAGACGTCGCGGGGAATGGGCGCGCCGGGCACCGGCAGGTAGCCGATCTCTCCGGCCGCGCCGCTGCTGCCGTGGTGCAGCCGCCCACCCAGCATGATCGCCAGACCGACGCCGGCGCCCACCCAGACCAACACGAAGTCCGCGAGCCCCTGCGCGGCGCCGGACTGCGCCTCGGCGACCGCGGCCAGGTTGACGTCGTTCTCGAACACCACAGGGGTGTGCAGGTCGTCGCGCAGCGCGGCGAGCAGACCGCTGTGCCAGCGCGGCAGGTTGAAGGCGAAGGTGATGTCGCCGGTGCCGGGGTCTACCAGACCCGGCGTGCCGAGGACGATCCGCCGTACGCTGCTCAGCTGCGCCTGGGCGCTGCTCGCGGCCTGCACCACGGCGTTGTGCACCACGCCCACCGGGTCGTCGGTGTCCCGGGTGGACTGCTCCACCCGGCCGATCACGGCGCCGGTGATGTCGGCGCAGGCGGCCACCACCCGGTCCGGGCCGACGTCCACCCCGACCACGTGGGCGCTGGACGGGCGCACGGCGTAGAGCTGCGCGTTCGGCCCTCGCCCGCCGGCCTGCTCGCCGACCCGGCTGACCAGACCGCGCTCCTCCAGCCGCTCGACCAGCTGGGAGGCGGTGACCTTGGACAGCCCGGTCAGCTCCCCGAGCCGGGCGCGGGTCAGCGGGCCCCGCTCCAGGAGCAGTTCCAGTGCCGCTCGGTCGTTGAGCGCCCGCAACAGACGGGGGGTACCGGGCAGCCGGGTCGCACTCATGCCACGTCCTCTAGTTTTAGTAAACTTTGCTAACTGTAAACCGACCTGCGAACGGGTAGCCGTAGCGTAACGGCCACCCGCGGGCGGAGCGCTCGGCCGACCCGGCAGGGCGTAGACCACCGCCGGTACGAGGTTGCGACCCGCCGGCACCGAAGGAGGACGATCACGTGGGGCTGGATCCAGGACTACGTCGGCTCGCGCTGGGCACCCTGCTCGCCGCGTACCCGGGGCCGGTCCCGCCGGACTGGGCGGTCGACCTGCTGGCCGACGGGCTGGCCGGGCACACCCTGTTCGGCACGAACGTGCACGACCCGGCCCAGGTGGCGGCCAGTACCGCGGCGCTGCGCTCCGGCCGCCCGGACACGCTGATCGCCATCGACGAGGAGGGCGGCGACGTGACCCGGCTGGCGCACGCCACCGGCAGCCCGTACCCCGGCAACGCCGCCCTCGGCGCGATCGGCGACGTGGCGCTCACCCGCCGCGTCTACCACGCCATCGGCGCGGAACTGGCCGCGCTCGGCATCACCGTCAACCTCGCCCCCACTGTGGACGTGAACACCGCCGACGACAACCCGGTGATCGGCACCCGCTCGTTCGGCGCCGACCCGGTGCGGGTGGCCGCCCACTCGGCCGCCGCCGTGGCCGGCCTCCAGGCCGCCGGAGTGGCCGCCTGCGCCAAGCACTTTCCCGGTCACGGCGCGACAGTCACCGACTCGCACCACGAGCTGCCCACCGTGGACGTCCCGCCGGCTCTGCTGCGGCAGCGGGACCTGCCGCCGTTCGCCGCGGTGATCGCCGCCGGGGCGCGCGCCGTGATGACCGCGCACATCCGGGTGCCGGCGCTGACCGGCGACGGGCCGGCCACCTTCAGCCGGGCCGTGCTTGTCGACCTGCTGCGCACCGAGTACGGCTTCACCGGCACCATCATCACCGACGCGCTGGAGATGAAGGGCGCGGCGGTGGCGGCCGGTGGGGTCGGGCCGGCCGCGGTGCGGGCCCTGGCCGCCGGCGCCGACCTGCTCTGCATCGGCGCGACTGTCGACGCGGACCTCGTCGAGCGGGTGGTCGCCGAGATCGTCGACGCGCTCGGCGACGGCCGGTTGGCGACCGCCCGGGTCGAGGAGGCGGCCGGTCGTGCCGCCGCGCTCGCCGCCTGGACCCGGACCGTGGGCGCCGCGCCTCTCACCGTCGACACCGATCTGGGGTACGCGGCTGCACGCCGTGCGGTGCAGGTGGACGGAGTCCTCACCGGCCTGGGCCGCCCTCTCGTGGTGCAACTGCACACCGAGTCCACAATCGCCGAGGGGCGGGTGCCGTGGGGCCTCGGCCCACACCTGGACGGTATCGAGGAGATCCGGGTGGTGGCGGCCGAGACCGATCCGGCGACGCTGCGGGGGCTGGCCGGTGACCGGCCGATTGTGCTTGTCGGCCGTCACCTGCACCGCCTGCCCGGGGGGCCGGAGCTGATCTCCGGCCTGGCCGCCGGGCATCCGGTGACCGTTGTGGAGATGGGCTGGCCGGCACAGTGGCGTCCGGACGGCGTCCGCGCGTTCGTCACCACGTACGGCGCGAGCCACGCCAACGGGCGGGCGGCGGCCGAGGCGTTGGGGCTCGCCGGCTGAACCGTCCACCGTCCGAACGCTTGAACATGTTCAAGAACTCACCTACGCTGATGGCGTCGGTAGTTGAACGCGTTCAAGAGGAGCGTCCCCATGGACACCAAGGTCTGGATGTACCTGGTCTACCTCGCGGTCAGCGTCGGCCTGACGATCTGGGTGGCCCGCTCCCTGTCGCGCAACGGGCAGGTCTTCCTGGAGGAGGTGTTCTCCGACGAACGACTGGCCCGGGCGGTCAACAGCCTCCTGGTGGTCGGCTTCTACCTGCTCAACCTCGGCTACGTCACGGTGGCTATGAAGCACGACGACCCGGTGCTCTCGACCAGCCAGGCCATGGAGGAGCTGTCCCTCAAGATCGGGCTGGTGCTACTGGTGCTCGGGGCACTGCACTTCTTCAACGTGTTCGCGCTTGGCCGCTACCGCCGTAACCGGCTCCGCCAGCTCGCCACCCACCCGCCCGTCGCACCGATCGGCAGGCTTCCCGTGCAGACCGGACCGCACGGCCCCTACCCCGTCGCCCCCCACCCGGCCGGTCCGCACCCGACCACTCCGCAGCCGGGCGGCGGGCCGGCCGGTCCACCGCCGACCCGATGACCGGGCCATCGACCGACGGCACCGGCCGGCCCCCGGACTCCGCCGCACACGGGGGCGGTGGAATCCGGGGGTTCACGGTCCTGTTCGACGCGTCCTGCCCGCTCTGCCGCGCCGCCCGCCGGTGGCTCGCGTCGCGCGCCCAACTCGTACCCCTGGAGTTCGTCGCGGCCGGGTCGGTCGAGGCCCGGCGGCGCTTCCCCGGCCTGGACCACGACGCCACCCTGCGCGACCTCACAGTTGTCGCCGACACCGGCGAGGTGTACGCGGGCGACGGCGCCTGGTTCGCCTGCCTCTGGGCACTGGCCGACCACCGGTCCACCGCCGAACGGTTGGCCCGCCCCCACCTGATGCCGCTCGCCCGGCAGGTGGTGGCCGCCGCCTCGGCGATCCGGGAGCGGGTCCGCGATCCACGGGTCGAGCCGACCGACGAGCTGGCGGGATACGGTGGCCCCGATGACCGAGCAGCCTGCGCCGACGACCACTGCGGGTGATCCTGCCACCGCCCGTGGCGAGCAGACCCGGCAGCTGATCCGGGACACCGCGATGCGGCTGTTCCGCGAGCGCGGTTACGCCCAGACCACCATGCGGGCCATCGCGCAGGAGGCAGGCGTGGCGGTCGGGAACGCCTACTACTACTTCGGCTCCAAGGACCACCTGATCCAGGAGTTCTACGCCCAGTCCCAGGTCGAGCACCGGGCCGCCGCGCAGGCAGTGCTCGACCGGGAGGAGTCGTTCGGCGCCCGGCTGGCCGGGGTGCTGCACGCGGGGATCGACGTGCTGACGCCATCGCACGAGTTCGCGGCGACCTTCTTCAAGACGGCGGCGGAGCCGACCTCCCCGCTCAGCCCCTTCTCCGCGGAGTCCTCCGGCCCCCGGGAGGCGGCGATCGCCCTCTTCGCCGAGGTGCTGGACGGCTCCACAGCCAAGGTCGACGCCGACCTGCGTCCGCAGTTGCCCGAGCTGCTCTGGCTGGCGTACATGGGCGTGGTCCTCTACTGGGTGCACGACCGGTCACCCGGGCAGACCAAGACCAGGCAGTTGATCGACGGCGTCGTCCCGCTGATCGACCGGCTCACGGCGCTGTCCCGGCTCCGAGTCCTGCGTCCCGTGACCCGGCAGGTGCTCGACCTGATCCGCACGCTACGTCACTGACCCGGCGCGCACCCCGGCACGGTCGAGCCGCAGGTCAAGTCCACTATTCGACACTCCGAACCGACAGCTCACGCCTTGCACCGAGTGCCCTCGATACGTAGCGTGATCGGCACGGACCGGCCCCGCCCCGCGCGCGAGGGCGGTCGCCCGAACCGGGACCTGGGGGGAGGTCGCGGACCGTGGATCCGGCCCGGGATCCACGGTCCGCGCCCGACGCGGGGTCAGCGCGGGTAGACCCCGTACGCGCGCCAGCCCCGGTCCGGGAAGCCCGCGGCGTCGGCGACCCGGGCGGAGGCGACATTGTCCCGCTCATGCAGGTAGGTGGGCACCGCACCCTCGTCGAGCACCCGCCGCGCCGCCTGCGCGACCAGCCGACGGGCGAGGCCGCGACCACGGGCCGCGGGCACGGTGCCGACTGCCAACTCCCGCCCGTACGCGTCGTGCCGCTTGATCCCCAACCCGGCCAGGTAGGTGCCGTCCGCGTCGCGGACCACAAGCACCTGCCTGTCGAACAGCCGCAGCCACTGCGGCAGCCCGGGGGCGGTGGGTGCGGTCCACTCCCCCACGTCGGGAAGCGGCGCGGGAGCGATGCTCCACCGGAACGGGCCGTCGTGCACGCACCACTGCGGTAGCCCGACCGCCTGCGGCAGGGCGCCCAGGAGCCGGCCCGGCGTGCCGTGGGCCAGCGTGCGGACCGCGTCCACCCGGTCGGGCGCCACGGAGAGCACGGCGCTGCGCCCGGTGTCGACGGCGAGCGCCGGACGCAGTCGACCGTCCCAGGCCGGCAGTGCCCGCCGGTACGAACCGACCACGTGCAGGCCCGGCCCAGCCGGCCACTGTCCGAGCCAGGTGGCCAGGTGCAGGTGGAGCCGCCGGTCGAGCATGAAGCACCTCCCCGTCACCCGGCCCGTCGTGGATCACCGTACGCCGGGCGGGGCCGCCCGGCGGGCGATCCCCCGGGCCGCCGGACGGGGGTCACGACGCCGTCGGTGCGGTGGGGTGGTGGCCGCCGTGGTGGTGCTGGTGCACCACCGCGTGCCCCCGTCCCCGCACGATCAGGGCGCGGTTCACCGGCACGGTCACTGCGAAGGCCACCGCCAGCGCGCCGGCCAGGCTGCCCCAGAACAGCGGGTCGGCGAGGCCGGCTCGCATGGCGCCCGGCACGGCGAGCATGACGCCGTTGTCCACCAGCTCCATGACCGCGATGCTCACAGTGTCGGCGACGAGGGCCACCCGGATCGCCCGGGCGAGCGGCAGGCCCGAGCGGAGCACCGGACGGATCGTCAACGCGTAGCCGAAGACGAAGGCCAGCACGACGGCGAGGGCGATGGTGGCCAGGTCGGACCAGCCGAGAGCGGTGCCGATGACCATGCCGAGCACCTCGCCGATGGCGCAGCCGGTCAGGCAGTGCAGGGTCGCGGCGATGGCCAGTCGGGTCGGATTCGTGTTCTCCATGCCCGGCACGTTATACCCCTGGGGGGTATGTTGCCAGTGACCGGGACCACCCCCGGGCCGGAGATCCGGGAACCAACCGCAACTATTGACCGTCATAGGTATTTCCATACATGGACACCTTTGTTTGGGACGGTATGGCCATGCCGAATCAGCCGAACGACAGCCACCACCAGGACCCGGAGCGACTCTGGTGGCCAGCGGAGGCGCTGGAACACCTTCCGGTCCAACCCCGTCACCACGGGTGGCATGCGACGGGCGGCATGTCGTGGGGTGAACTGAACAGACTGCGCGTCGGCAGCTCCAGCAGGCACGGCCTGAACACGCACTGACACCACGCTCGTGCGTGAAGTGGTGTCGACCAGCGGGCGCCGAACGACACACCGGTGGAGGTCCAGCGGCGGCTTTCGCACACCTGTCGGGTAATTTCTTGTGGTCCGGCATCCGGCCTACGACAGGAGAAGCTCCGCGCATGGGCAAGAAGACGATCCACGTCTCCGACTTCACCGGCACCGTTCTGCAGCAGGACGACGAGGCGGTGCGCGTCGTCGTCCTGGAGCACCCGGACCTGGTCGCCGGGCCCGTGCAGTTGGACGCCACCCCCTCCGAGGTGGAGAACATCGACGACGCCGCCCTGGACGTCGCCGTGGTCGAGATCCACGACCGGCACGGTGGCGGCGAACCCCGCCGGGTGGTGCTGACCGCCAGCGAGTTCGACGCGATGGCGACCGACGTGCCGATGGCGCAGTTGCTGAAGACCGCCGAGCGCGTCCGCCCACCCAAGGCCCGCAAGAGCGCCGAGAAGATCGACTACGGCACTCTGGAGCACGCCGGCAAGCCGCACCGGGGACGGGTCACCGAGGAGGAGGCCCGCCTGGTGCGCGAGCGGCTCGACGAGGTCAACAAGCGCCTCGCCGACGCGGGCGTACGCCAGATCGACCCTGCCGATCCGGAGCACGCCCTGCGCTACGGCTTCCCCGACGTCTCCTGACCGGGGCCTGTCACTTCTGCGCGACGGCGGCGGCGAGCGCGGCGGAGAGGTCGGCCTCGACCGCCGGCTTCTCCAGGCCGAGGTCGCTGAGCACGCCGGAGCCGTCCTCCTGCTCCAACAGAGCGAGCAGGATGTGCTCGGTGCCGATGTAGTTGTGCCCGAGGCGCAGCGCCTCCCGGAAGGTCAGTTCCAGCGCCTTCTTGCCGCGCGCGTCGTACGGGATGAGGTCCGGGACCTGGTCGGCCGGTGGCGGGAGGGCGGCGCCGACCGCCTGGCGTACCCCCTCGGGGGTGGCCCCGCGACCGGCCATGACCCTCGCGGCCAGCCCCTCCGGCTCGGCCAGCAGGCCCAGCACCAGGTGCTCCGGCCCGATCTCGGCATGACCGCTGGCCCGGGCCTCCTCCTGCGAGGCCACCACCACGTTGCGGGCCCGTGTGGTGAACCGGCCGAAGCCGGCGTTCGGGTCGAGCGCCGCCGCGTCGGTGGCCTTCGGCACGAACCGCTTCTGCGCCGCCTGCTTGGTGACCCCCATGCTGCGGCCGATGTCGGTCCACGAGGCGCCCGAGCGTCGCGCCTGGTCGACGAAGTGCCCGATCAGGTGGTCGGCGACCTCGCCGAGGTGGTCGGCCGCGATGACCGCGTCGGTGAGTTGGTCGAGCGCGTCGGTATGCGCCTTCTTGATGGCCTGGATGAGGTCGTCGAGCTTGACCGTGTTGCTCATCTGGATGGGATCCGTCATGCGTCAACCATAGGTTGACGGCATCCTTCCGTCAACCAAAAGTTGACGATCGACGGTCCCTGAGGCTTTCAGGCGATCGCGGCGTACTCCGGCAGGTGTCGCGCGACGGTCGCCGGCGAGGGCATGGCGGCGATCTCCCCGGCGAGCGCGCGGGCCGCGTCGTGGTGCTCGCCCCCGCCGTGCCGCGGCAGCAGCCTGCCGGCCTGCTCGGCGACGGCGGCCACGTCCACCTCGTGCGGAAGCAGGCGCAGGGCGGCACCAGCGGCGCTCACCGCGTCCGCGTTGGCGAACTGGTCGGCGCCCTGCGGCAGCATGAGCTGCGGTACGCCCACCGCGAGCGCGCCGAGGGTCGTGCCGCTGCCGCCGTGGTGCACCACGAGGTCCACGTGCGACAGCAGCTCCGCCTGCGGTAGCCATCGACGCACCGTGACGTGGTCGGGAACGTCGCCAAGCTCCTCCGGCATCACCCGACCGGCGGCGACCACCACCTCGACGCCGAGCGTCGCCAGTCCCGCGATGGCAGTGGTCAACAGCTCCGGCGTGCCGAACGCCGTACCGAGCGTCAGGTAGACCAACGGTCGGGAGCCCTGGCGATTGGCGACGTCGGGCAGCGGGCCCGGTGGCGAGAACGGGACCGGCCGCAGCTCGATCCGCCGTTGCGTGGCGATGAAGTCCCTGTCCTGGAGCGAGGGCGGGCAGATGTCGACGTGCGGGCGGCCGACGACCTCCGCGTTCCCGGTCGGCCGTTCGAGCCCGATGCCGTCGGGGAACATCCGGCCGAACCCGTGCCAGATGCCGGGGATACCGGCCCGCCGGGCCGCGACGGCAGCCCCGGGCAGCCCCCACTCGTGCACCACCAGATCCGGGCGCAGCCGGGCCAGCTCCGGTTCGAGATCCTCGGCGTACACCTCGTAGAAGGCGTCGCCGGGACGGAACGGTCGCAGGCCGTTCGCGGCAAGCGGCTCGTGCACCGCCGTACCTGTGGCGAAGTGCACCTCGTGGCCGGCGTCCCGGGCGGCGACCGCCAGTGGGATCAGCGGGTAGGTGTGGCCGACGGAGGCGAGGCTGGCGAACAGCAGACGCATGGCGTCGGACCCTACCCGCCACACCTGTCGGCCCCGTCGCGTCGGCGCGCGTATACCGTGGGCTCGGTCGGGTGCGGTGCGGCGGAAGGAGGCGGTCGTGCGGCTTGCCGTGGGGTGCGCGATGTGGACCCACCGGGCATGGCAGGGCCGGCTGCTGGAACATCCGCTTCCGCCGCAGGAGCGGCTGCGGCACTACGCGGGCTGGTGCGACGCCGTCGAGGGAAACACGACGTTCTACGCCACTCCGGCCCGGGAGACGGTGGCGTCGTGGGCCGCGCAGACCGATCCCGGCTTCCGCTTCGTCCTCAAACTCCCCAAGGCCGTCACGCACGAGAACAGGCTCACCGACACCTGCGGGCCGCTGCATGCCTTCCTGGACGCGATCGAACCGCTCGGCCCGCGTACCCACGCCCTCTGGGTCCAGTTGCCCGGCTCGTTCTCCCCCGCCGACGTGCCGACCCTGGGCCGGTTCCTGGACCAGCTTCCCCGATCCCACAGGTACGCCGTGGAGGTCCGACACCCGGCGTTCTTCACCGACGCCGGCGCGATCCGGCTCCTCGAACAGACCCTCGCCGACACGGACGCCGAGTGGATCCCGTTCGACACCACCGCGTTCTCCACCACCCCGCCGACAAGCGACGCGGAACGGGACGCCTGGATGAAGAAGCCGCGCGTGCCGCTGCGGACGACGGCGCTGACCGACCAGCCGATCGTCCGCTACCTCGGTCGTGACGACACCACGCGGACCGTCGAGGGGTGGCGGCGCTGGGTCGACGTCACAGTCGACTGGCTGCGCGAGGGGCGTTCGCCGACGGTGTTCGTCCACACCCCGGACAACGCCGACGCGCCGGTGCTCGCCCGCCGCTTCCACGACGAGGTACGGGCGCGGTTGCCGGGCCTCGACCCGCTGCCCGATCCGATACCTGTCGGGCCGCTCACCCTCTTCTAGGGACAGCGGCGCTTGTCGAGCAGTTCGTCGAGGTGGGACGCGGTGCTGATCAGCGACAGATGGCTGAACGCCTGCGGGAAGTTGCCGATCTGCTCGCCGGTGGCGGCGATCTCCTCCGAGTAAAGGCCCAGCGGGCTGCTGTAGGTGAGCATCTTCCGGCCGTCTTACGCCATCCCTCGTGCGGGGCGATAAGTCCACTCCGGTCGGCGATTCCAGGGAGTTCAGCGCCTCACCGTAGATGTCGAGCTGCAACTGGTCGGCGGCGCCGTTGCCGATGCGTACGGGGCCGAGCCGCGGTGGCCCTCCAGGTGGCCCAGCACCTCCTCGGGGAGGTCGGGTGAGCCGTCGATCCGGTACATGATCTGTAGGGGAAGGTCGCCGTCCCGGGCGTCCCGGATGCGGGCGTCGAGCCAGTACAGATATTTCGCGGCCTCGTCGGTGAAGCCCAGCCGGAGCAGTGCGTGCACCGAGAAGGACGCATCCCGGATCCACGTGTAGCGGTAGTCCCAGTTCCGCTGCCCACCGGCCTGCTCCGGCAGCCCTGTGGTGGGCGCGGCCACCAGGGCGCCGGTCGGGGCGTACGTCATCAGCTTGAGCGTCATCGCCGACTGCTCGACCATCTCCCTCCACCGGCCGGTGTACCGGGAATGGTCCAGCCACCGCCGCCAGTAGTCACGGGTCTGGGCGAGCAGCTCGCACGCCTCCTCGGTGCTGAGCGCCCGGGGCGCGTGCGGGCAGGCTCAGGAGCCGACGTACGCCGCCAGGTGCTCTCCGGTGAGGGTGGAGCGGGCGGCCACGAGGTCGGCGGGGGTGCCCTCGAAGACGATCCGGCCGCCGTCGTGCCCGGCGCCCGGACCGAGGTCGATGAGCCAGTCCGCGTGCGCCATGACCGCCTGGTGGTGCTCGACGACGATCACCGACTTGCCCGAGTCGACGAGCCGGTCCAGCAGGCCGAGCAGCTGCTCGACGTCGGCCAGGTGCAGGCCGGTGGTCGGCTCGTCGAGGACGTAGACGCCGCCCTTGTCGGCCATGTGGGTGGCCAGCTTGAGCCGCTGGCGCTCGCCACCGGAGAGCGTCGTGAGCGGCTGGCCGAGGCTGAGGTAGCCGAGCCCGACGTCCGCGAGCCGGTCGAGGATGGCGTGCGCGGCGGGCGTCCGCGCGTCGCCAGCGCCGAAGAACTTCTCGGCCTCCGACACCGACATCGCGAGGACCTCGCTGATGTCACGACCGCCCAGGTGGTATTCCAGCACCGAGGCCTGGAACCGCCTGCCCTCGCAGTCCTCGCAGGTGGTGGCCACGCCGGCCATCATCGCCAGGTCGGTGTAGATGACTCCGGCGCCGTTGCAGGTCGGGCAGGCGCCCTCGGAGTTGGCGCTGAACAGCGCCGGCTTCACGCCGTTGGCCTTCGCGAACGCCTTGCGGATCGGGTCGAGCAGACCTGTGTACGTGGCCGGGTTGCTCCGCCGCGAGCCGCGGATCGCGCCCTGGTCGATCGAGACCACTCCCGCGCCGGCAGGGATCGAGCCGTGGATCAGCGAACTCTTGCCGGACCCGGCGACGCCGGTGACGACGCAGAGCACCCCCAGTGGAACGTCGACGTCGACGTCGCGGAGGTTGTGGGCATTGGCGCCGCGGATCTCCAACGCCCCGGTGGGCTTACGCACAGTCGGCTTGAGCTGCGCCCGGTCGTCGAGGTGGCGGCCGGTGATGGTGCCGCTGCTCCGCAGCCCTTCGACGCTGCCCTCGTAGCAGACGGTGCCACCCCCGGTGCCGGCGCCGGGACCGAGGTCGACGATGTGGTCGGCGATCGCGATCGCCTCCGGCTTGTGCTCCACGACGAGCACGGTGTTGCCCTTGTCGCGCAACTGCAGCAGCAGCTCGTTCATCCGCGCGATGTCGTGCGGGTGCAGCCCGATCGTCGGCTCGTCGAAGACGTAGGTGACGTCGGTGAGCGACGACCCGAGGTGGCGGATCATCTTGGTGCGCTGCGCCTCACCACCGGAGAGCGTGCCGGACGGGCGGTCGAGCGAGAGGTAGCCCAACCCGATCTCCTCGAACGAGTCGAGGAGGTGTTGCAGCCCCTTGATGAGCGGCGCCACCGACGGCTCGTCGAGACCCCGCACCCAGGCGGCCAGGTCGCTGATCTGCATCGCGCAGACGTCGGCGATGTTCTTCCCCTTGATCTTCGAGGACAGGGCGGCCTGACTGAGCCGCGTCCCGCCGCAGTCGGGGCACGTCGTGAACGTCACCGCCCGCTCCACGAAGGCGCGGATGTGCGGCTGCAACGCGTCGACGTCCTTGGACAGGAAGGACTTCTGGATCGACGGGATCAAACCGGCGTACGTCAGGTTGATGCCGTCGATCTTGATTTTGGTCGGTTCCCTGTGCAGCAGGTCGTCCAGCTCCCGCTTGGTGTACTTCGCGATCGGCTTGTCCGGGTCGAAGTAGCCGCAGCCGCGGAAGATGCGGCCGTACCAGCCCTCCATGCTGTAACCGGGGATCGTGATCGCGCCCTCGTTGAGCGACAGGGTGTCGTCGTACAGCGCTGACCTGTCGATGTCGGTGACCGAGCCCATGCCCTCACAGCGTGGACACATCCCGCCAAGGCGGGTGAAGGTCGCCTTCTCGGTCTTCGTCCGGCCCGCGCCGCGCTCGACGGTGATCGCGCCGCTGGCCTTCACCGAGGGGACATTGAAGGAGTACGCGTTCGGTGAGCCGATGTGCGGCTTTCCGAGCCGGCTGAAGAGGATGCGCAGCATCGCGTTCGCGTCGGTGGCGGTGCCGACAGTCGAGCGGGAGTTCGCACCCATCCGCTCCTGGTCCACGATGATCGCCGTCGTCAGACCGTCGAGCAGGTCGACGTCCGGGCGGGCCAGGGTCGGCATGAAACCCTGCACGAACGAGCTGTACGTCTCGTTGATCATCCGCTGCGACTCGGCGGCGATGGTGCCGAACACCAGGGAACTCTTGCCCGACCCGGAGACCCCTGTGAACACCGTGAGACGGCGCTTCGGGATCTCGACACTGACGTCCCGGAGGTTGTTGACACGCGCGCCCTGCACGCGGATCAGGTCGTGACTGTCGGCCGCGTGCGGCCCCGACGCCTTCTTCATCGTGTCTCCATCTGCCGTCCGGCCCCGCCGACCGCTCAGCGCTTCTCCTGGATGCGGACCATGTTGCCAGCGGGGTCACGGAAGGCGCAGTCCCGCACGCCGTACGGCTGGTCGGTCGGCTCCTGGACCACCTCGGCGCCGCTGTCCGCCAACGTCCCGAACGTCTCGTCCAGGTTGGTGGCGGCGAGGTTCACACCGAAGTAGCTGCCCTTGGCCATCATCTCGGCGATGGTGCGGCGCTCGTCGTCGGTGAGGCCGGGCGTGGCGGCCGGCGGGTGCAGGACGATCGACGTGTCGGGCTGCCCGACGGGGCCGACGGTGATCCAGCGCATGCCCTGGTATCCGACGTCGTTGCGCACCTCGAAGCCGAGGATGTCGCGGTAGAAGGCCAGGGAGACGTCCGGGTCGGTGTGCGGAAGGAAGCTCGAGTGAATGCTGATGTCCATGGCAGTCAGGCTAGGCGCGGCCGGAGGTGCGCGGCTTCTCGATTCCTGATCGGTCTGGTCACCTGCTTCGCCACGCAGGACGGCATTCCGTCCGTCGCGCGTACCGCCTCGCGCCGGTAGACGCTCGGCGGCACACCCACGAGCTCGGTGAAGCGGGTGCTGAAGGTGCCCAGCGAGGAACAACCGACAGCGAAGCAGACATCGGTGACGCTCAGGTCACCCCGACGCAGCAGGGCCATCGCCCGCTCGATGCGCCGCGTCATGAGATAGCTGTACGGGGACTCCCCGTACGCCTGCCGGAACTCCCGGCTGAGGTGCCCCGACGACATGTGCTCGCCCCGGGCGAGCGCCTCGACGTCAAGTGGTTGGGCGTACTCCCGGTCGATCCGGTCCCGGACGCGGCGCAGCCGCGCGAGATCGCGCAGCCGCTGCTCCTCGGCAGGTGTGCTGGTCACGGCCAAATCGTGCCACATCAGAGGGGTCGGGTTGGCAACCGGAACAATGTTCCGTACAGTGGTTAACGGAACGGCGATCCACTTAGCCGCCAGCCAACCTATCGTGGAGGACAGCCATGCAGTACCGCACCCTGGGCCGCACCGGCGTACAGGTCAGCACCCTCGCGCTCGGCGCGATGAACTTCGGCAGCCTGGGACGCGTCACCCAGGACGAGGCCACCGCCCTGGTCGGCGCCGCCCTCGACGCCGGCGTCAACCTCGTCGACACCGCCGACATGTACACCCAGGGCGAGTCGGAGGAGATCGTCGGCAAGGCAATCGTGGGCCGCCGCGACGACATCGTGCTGGCCACCAAGGCCGGCATGCCGATGGGCGACGAACGCAACCACCAGGGCAGCTCGCGGCGCTGGTTGGTGACCGAGTTGGACAACAGCCTGCGCCGCCTCGGTGTCGACCACGTCGACCTCTACCAGATCCACCGCTGGGACCCGCGCACCAGCGACGAGGAGACGCTGTCCGCCCTGACCGACCTCCAGCGCGCCGGGAAGATCCGCTACTTCGGCTCGTCGACGTTCCCCGCCTACCGCATCGTGCAGGCCGAGTGGACCGCTCGGGACCGCCACCTGAGCCGTTACGTCACCGAGCAGCCCAGCTACTCGATCCTGCAACGCGGGGTGGAGACGCACGTCCTGCCCGTCACCGAACAGTACGGGCTCGGCGTTCTGGCGTGGAGCCCGCTGGCCTCGGGCTGGCTGTCCGGCGCGATCCGCGCGGGTCGGGAGATCACCACCAACCGCTCGACGGTGCTGCCGCAACGCTTCGACACCACCATCCCCGCCAACCAGGCCCGACTCGACGCCGTCGAGAAGCTGGCCGCGGTCGCCGACGAGGCCGGCCTCACCATGATCCAGCTCGCGCTCGGATTCGTCACCGCCCACCCGGCCGTGACCAGCGCGATCATCGGCCCCCGCACCATGGAGCATCTGCGTTCCCAGCTCGACGCCGCGGACACCGTCCTCTCCGCAGACGTGCTCGACGCGATCGACGCGATCGTCGCTCCGGGCGTCGACCTCGCCCCGCAGGAGAAGTTCGACACCCCGCCCGCCCTGCTCGACCCGGCCCTTCGACGGCGCTGACGCGTCACCGGGCTCAGGGGACGACCGGAAGGTCGTCCCCACGCCCGGACTGGGACAGCCCGGCGGCCGCGGCGATGGCCTCGACGGCCCCCTCCAGCGTGGTGCTCTCCGGCAGGACGAGTTCGCCGGGCCAGCCCAGGACGTCGTGGGCGTCGTAGATCCCGCTCATGTACTCGGGCGTCAGTGGCCACCGCGCTCCCGGGCATCGCCGGGCAGCCACCGGAGCGCGGCGTCGGCGGTGTCGTCGGGGCTGCTGTTGAAGGCGATCGCCGCGCCTGGGGCATGCTGCCGGACCAGGTTGACCACCTTCTCGAAGAGCGGAAGCAGCGGCTCGTGTTTACGGATACCGCCGCCGACCACCACGCAGACGTAGTCCCTGTGGGTCAGCGCCGCGACGATCGCCGCCTCGGCACTCTCGTCCGGCACCACCAGGCACAGGTCGGCCTCGATGCCGTGCTCAGCGAAGCGGGCCTGACCGCGGGCTGTCGCCGCCACGACCGGCTCCGGGTCCCAACCCGGGATCTTCAGAGGATCGAGACCGACCACCAGCACAGGTCCCAGTGCCATGCCCACTCCCGTAGAACGGTCCGCCCCCGCCCGTCGATGCTGCCACAGAAGCGGCGGGATGAGTACGAACACTCATCCCGCTGCCGACGCCGGCAGGCATGCTCGACGCCATGGCACCTCGTTCCCGAACCGGCGCGCTGGCGGTGGTGGCCTGCCTGCTGCTGAGCGGATGCGCGGACTACGGCGACGGCGACGAGATGGCCCGGGACATGGCGGCCGCCGAAGCCGAACGCCTCGTCGCCGACCTCGGGTACGGCGACCGGATCCGGGACGCCGAGTACATCGCCGCGACAGGTGTCCCCCCGGTGGCGGCCGGCGACAGCTCCCCCGTCCGGGTCGAGGCGTTGGCCTGGTCGGGCCGGACCGCGCCCCACGAGCAGGCCGTCATCGACGTGCGGATCGCCGTGACGGTGACGGAGGACCACGGGGCCTCCTTCGGCGACCTCGGCCACTCCGCCGGGCAGGCCACGCGGTGCTACCGCTACCGGCTCGAACTCCACAGTGCCACGTCCCGCCAGGAGATCGACTGCCCGGCCGTGGCCACACCGCCGGTGCCCAGCGCCGCGCCGGTCCCGGCACTGCCCGACGACGCGCGCGCCCGACTCACGGCGGCCCTGCGCGCCGCCACAGCGAGCACGCTCGCCGGTGCGGTGCGCGCGGCGTTCCCCGAGCGGCACGTCACCGTCGACACGGCCACCCACGAGGGTGCCCTCGTCGCCGCGGTGGGCGTACCCGCCGAACGGGAATGCCTCCTGCTGGTCCGTACCGCCGGCGGGGCCATCGAATCGCCCGGGTACGACCCCGCCTGGCTGGAGCCGGGCGAGACGGGGTGCGGGATCCGGCTCTACATTTCGCCCCCGCGTTAGTGCCGGCGGCCGGACGGAGGTGTGGCGCTCCGGCCGGCCGCCGTGTGCTCTGCCCACATCTCAGAGCTGACGCAGGATCACCGGGTCCTTGATCTTCTTGTCGGCGGCCAGGAGCAGGGCCTTGCTGATGATCTCGGTGAGTCGGCTGTCGCCCTCGAAGGGCAGGAACATCTCCGGCTCCTTCGCCTTCGCCGAGTCCGGGATGATGCACAGGTACCTGTCGTCAGGGGCGATCAGGATGTTGCCCGAGCCGCAGTGGATGCGGTACGTGTGCAGATCCCCGCGTACCTCGACGAATTTGTCGGTGACGGCGCAGCGGCCGGCGATCGCCAGCCTGGGGATCAGCTCCGCCAGCACCTCCCGGCGTGTCCGGGCGGTCGGGGTGAGGTCACCGAAGCTGCTCTGCGACCAGTAGTCGCGGTACCGGCCGTCGGGGCCACCGTCGTACCAGTTCGGGTCGGCGCCCACCCCGGCCGCGGCCACGAACAGGTCGACGTCGCGCATCACCTCGCTCAGCACGACCGCCGGAACCTCCTCCAGCGGCACCGGGGTGCGCTCACCCCTGACGAACCACAACTGGTCGGTGGCCATCGTGTCGAACACCAGGTCGTCGCCCCGATCCTCGATGCCCGCGACGTTCAGCTGGGCGCGCAGACCCCAGTCGGGCAGGGCCAACCAGGGCAGGTCGTAGCTGGCACCGTCGTTGCGGTGCTGGACGTACGACCAGCCACGCCGGGACAGCAGCGCGTTGAGGCGGTGCTGTCGCACGATGTGCGCGGCGAACCGGTTGGAGTACGTGCCGGTGGTTCGCTCCGCGTCGGTGAGCAGGTACTGCTCCCGGTGCGCCTGCTTGAACGGCTGGGTGACCGCGTGCCGGGTCAGGAAGTCCCGCCAGGGACGGACGGCTGCCGGGTCGTCGACCGGGTGCCACAGCCGGACCGTGACGCTGTCGGCGGGCTCGACCACCGCGTCGTCCACCGTGCGCAGGGCACCGTCACCCCAGCAGCAGGCCACGCCGTCGACCGTCCAGATAAGACGCCGGGCCAGGGTCCGGGCCAGCGGGTGGTCCAGGAAACGCTCCCGCCACTGCTCGGCGGTCCACGACCGGTCACGCCGCAGCAGCCCCTCCAGGCGGTCGCGGGTGGCGATAAGCGTCGCCGCGACGTCAGTGACCGTCGCCTTCAGCTCCTTCAGCTCGTCGCCGTGCTCCTTGCGCACCTGAGCCGGAGGAGCCTTGACCACCTTGCCGTCCGGGTTGCGCCACACCAGGACGGCGTCGACACCGCGCACCTCCAACTCGTACGAGCAGTCGCCCAGCTTGTCTGCGAGTGGCAGCCCGAAGCCGGGCAGGGCCATCTCCTCGACGTCCTCGCGGCTGACGCCGAGCGCCTCGGCGTGCGCCGCCAGCCCTTTTTCGACGAGCCGCAGTGTGCTCTTGTAGGTCAGCCGGGACGACAGCCGCGCCAGTTGCGCGAGTGCGGCCGGATGATCGGCGTCGACGAGCGCCGCGACTGCGAGGTTCGCCAGTTTCGGGTTCGCCGGCCCGTGCCCGGGAATCTTGCGAGCGGCCCGTTCCGCGATCTGGCCGAGGCTGCGCAGTGTCTCCTCCGACGGCGGGAGCATCGCCCGCATCCAGATCAGACCCCACAGCAGCCCGACGTTGTGGCGGTCGATCATCCGCGTCGGGGCGTCCGCCATGTGGCCTGGGCAGCAAGTGGTCATGCGCAGCGGCAGGCTGCGCGGCAGGCCGACCAGGGGTAGCCACTCGTCGAGCCGGGCGGCGTACTCGTCGCCGCCGACGGCGTCGAGCAGGGACCGGGCCTGCTTGCGCCAGGCGGTCGTGGGCTTCGCCTTGTCCGCGCCGAGAGGGCAGTGGACCAGCAGCGTGTGCCACGCGGCCCGGCGCTCCTGCGGCATGGCCTCGATGTCCGCGACGGCGCGGTCGGCCCACTGTTCACCGACGTTTGGGATCGGCCACATCAGGTCGGCCTCGCCACTCATGCCGGACGTGCCGTACTCGATCCGCGTCCGGCGCCAGGTCGCCAGCGCCGCGGGGTGCGTCCGTCCGGCAAGTGCCCCCGCCTGGAGGGACTCCCAGGTGAACTGCTTGAGCCAGGAACTCCACCTCCCGAAGCTCAGCCAGGCTTGACCGCCCAGCCGATTCAGCCATTCGGTACCGTCCAGCCCGCCGCCCGCGAGCATGGCACGGATCAGCGTGATCCGCCCGTCGCTGTCCGCGTCCCCGGGCACGGTCAACGCGTCGAACACCGCCTGCCGCACCCGCACCGGTCGGCCGTCCAGGAACCGCTCCGCCCGGGCCCACATCTCGCGACGGACATCATCCCAAGGATCGCCGTCGTAGGGCAGTCGTGGCCGGTACTGGAGCAACGTCAGCGCCGCTGTGGCGCACCGGTCGGGATCCGGGTCGGCGGCCGCCAGGTCCGCCACGGCGGCGCCGAGCACCTGGGCCTGCTGGGTGGCCTCCGGCAGCAACTCCCGCTGCGCGGGAGCCAGGTCGTACGGGCCGTGCGGGTCGTCGAGCGCGGCGAGCAGCGCCTCGCCCCTGCCGGCCGGCGCCCACACGCAGACCATTCCCACCTGCCTGGCGTACTCCTCCTTGCGGTACCGCCCGATGGTGCCGTCGCCGTGCTCGCACCATCCGTTGGCGGTGGCGACCACCGCGCGCAGCGCCAGCTCCGCGTCGAAGTCGCTCATCAGCCACCCACCAGCGGGACGAGCTTGAGGAACGTGATCCGGGACCCCGCGTGCAGGTTCACCTTCTCGTCCAGGGCCGTCACCTGCCGGTCGTCGACCAGCACCACGAAACGGTTGCGGACGAACCCTTCGAGCGCCGCCCGGGTCCGCTCCTCCGGGTCGACGTCGGCGCCGGACTCGGCGATCTCCAGAAGTGTGCGTCGGCGAATCAACTCGTCGAGGCGTACGGATTCCTCGAAAACCTCCACCGTCCACTCGGGACCCGCTGGCGCTCCGGTCACTTCATCGGCGATCGTGATCATCGGCATGGCGCAGAAGCTAGCGCAGACCACCGACACCGCGTCGAGCGCGGTCGACGGCGAGGTGGCGAAGGCTCCGGTCGGGTGGACGAACCACCAGGCCGGAGCCCTCACCGCCGGATCGTTCCGGCCCTGCCTAGTTGCGCAGGCTCCACTGCTGGTTGGTGCCACCGTTGCACGACCAGAGGATGAGCTTCGTGCCGTTGGCGGTGGCGGCGCCGTTGGCATCGAGGCAGAGCCCGGACTGGCCGTTCGTGATGGTGCCGTTGGCGTTGACGTTCCACTGCTGGTTGAGGCCGCCGTGGCAGTCCCAGATGATGACCTGGGTGCCGTTGGCCGTGCCCGCCCCGGACGCGTCCAGGCACTTGGTGCCGTACACCGTCAGTTGCTTGCCGCTGGTGGACGTCCATCGCTGGTTCGTGCCGCCGCCGCAGTCCCAGAGCTGCACCTGGGTGCCGTTGGTGGTCGCGGAGTTGGGCACGTCGGCGCAGCGGCCGGACTGACCGCCCACGAGCTGCCCGCCCTGCGGGGTGCCGCCGCCGCTCTGCTGCCGCACGATCGCTGTCGACTCCGCCGAGCGGTTACCCTGCGCGTCGAGGACGTAGAGCCGGTACTCCCCCTGCGACGCCGGCACGGCGATTGTCGTGGCGGTGCCGGACGCCCTGGTCATCGTCGGCCCGGCCGTGAAGGTGGTGGTGCCGGAGGGAGCCAGCCAGAGCGACCTGGTGGCGTCACCAGTGCTCCGGATCGGGATCGACGCCGTGGCGCTGGCGACGAAGGTGCTGGCCGGCAGCACGTAGTTCGGTGCCGAGAAGGTGCTCGCCGGGAGGATGTCCCGGTACGCGTCCTCGAGGCCGGAGTTCGCGGCGATCGCGTACGCCGCCGCCGGCCAGACGTAGTCGGAGGAGACAATCATGTCGCCGATCGTGCTGTTCGGCAGGTTCTTGTTCGAGACCTTGTTGATGGGGCCGTAGATCTGCGTGATGCTCAGGTCGTGCTTGCGCCCGAAGTCGTCGGAATTGATCATCCAGGTGACGTTCTTGTCGATGCTCAGGACGTTGTCGCGGAACGTGATGAACGCTGATCCCTCGTCCGGGTGCAGGCCGTACTTGTGACCTGAGGGAACGCCCTGGAGATAGTTGTTGGTGATCGTGGTCCCCGGCTGACTGCCGAGCGTGTAGATGGGCGCCGTGTCGCTGAGGCGCTGCACCGTGTCGATGATGTGGTTGTAGCTGATGGTGTTGTTCCGCGCCGTCGTGGTCGGCCGGTTGGGCACGATCGAGCCCGATGATCCGTCGAAGTTCCACCAGCCCCAGCCGAGGGTGATGCCCGACCAGGGGCTCTTCTCGATCCGGTTGTGCTGGATCGTGAGGGTGTCGGCGAAGTACGCCGAGATCGGGCTGTGCCCGTTGAAGAGGACCGCGCTGTCGTACACATAGTTGTTCTTGATGTCGATGTTTTTCGGCAGCCCCTCGACCTGCGGGGAGTACTTCTCCCGGTTGGTCGACGTGCCGTCTCCGATGTAGACGTGCTGGGGGTGGCCGACGTCGATGGCGGAGCCGGCGATGTCGTTTGTGTGGTTTCCGATCAACTGCGTGTTCTGTACGTCGTTGACGAGGCTGATGCCGTCGGCGCCGGAGTGCTGGACCCGGTTCCGTTGCAGCAGGATCCCGTCGGCGTTCTGCACCTGGATCATGCCGGGGGTCACGTCGACGTTGCGGTAGTAGTAGACGTGGAAGTTGCCCTTCGCGTACGCGTGCGCGCCGAGGTTGCCCTGCTGCGCCTGCTTGAAGGACGAGCCGGCGACTGAGAACAGGTTCCAGTCGGAGTGCTGCACGGTCAGGCCGGAGAACGTGATGTTGCGCGCGTGGCTGCTCGTCGAGGTGCCGGAGACCCGCAGCAGGGTGGTCACGTTGTTCGGCGCGTAGACCGCGGCCGTCGCCATGTTCTCGCTACTGGACTTGTAGTAGTAGACCGTCCGGCTGCTCTTGTCGAAGTAGAACTCGCCGGGGGCGTCCAGGAACTCGTACGCGTTCATGAGCTTGTGGGTGCCGCCCACCTGGGCGTTGCCGTTGAACGCACCCTGGGCGATCGCCGCACCCGGTTGCTGGAACAGGGCCACCCGGTTCGCGCCGTCGGAACTCGTGGTCACCTGGCGGACGCCGACGATCGCCGTCGTCCAGGTCGTCCCCGTCTCGATCTCGATGTCGTCGTGGTTGCGGGCGATGGCGGGGAAGTCGGCCAGGTTGTACTTGGCGCCGTCGCACTGGGAGCCCGACTCCCAGGCCCAGTCGGCCTGACCGGCCGTGACGGTGTACGTGCCGTAACACCCCGCCGAGCCGACCGTCTTCGACGCCATGTACGCGCGCTTGTCGTTGACGTAGAGCGCCCGCAGCTTGGTGGAGCGGTCCAGCGGGGCCTTCCAGATGTCGCCGCTGTGCTGGGTCCACCCGGTCACCTGGACGCCGCCGTCCAGGATCGGCGTCTCCCCCGCGTAGGCGGCGTAGCTGATCCGGAAGCCGTTGGTGCCGGAGTCACCGGCGCCGAACTCGATGGTGCTGCCTACCGGATACCTGCCACCGCGCAGGTAGACGGTGATGTCGCCGGTCATGCTCGCGTTAACCGTCCGTACGACGTCCCGTGCGCGTTGGACCGTCCGGAATGGAGATGCCAGCGTGCCGGGGTTGGCGTCGTTGCCGTCGGGGGCGACGTAGTAGGTCGCCTGGACCGCCGCCGCTGCCGGCGACGGGTCGGCGAGCACGCCCGGCAGCGTGGCGGCGACGAGAGCAGCCACCGCCAGCAGTGATGTTCGAGCGGTTGACACGATTGACCTCACGGACCCGTTCCTCTCACGTGCCGTCGACAGGGAACCCCGTGTGCATCGAGCGATGAGTACGGATGTAATCGCCCCGAAATCTTTCCGAAGCGTAGGTCACACGTGTGATGAATGCAACGGTCGATCGCAATTCATCTATGCGTGACCGGCGCTGATCGGCCCACCGGTCTCAGCGCTACCGTCCGGTCATCAGATGAATTCGGCACCAGGCCGGGCCGGGGCGTGCCACCGCCCCGGCCCGGGCCTGCTCACCTGATGCTGAACGTCGCCAGCCGCAGCGGGGAGTCGAACACCAGGTACACGTCGTGGGTGCCGGCAGCCCGTGCCAGGTCGGCCTCGACGCTCACGTACCGGTAGTCGTCCCCGGTGCTGGGCACCGTGACCGTGCCGAGCTGCCGGCCGGTCGGCGACCCCAGTCGTACCTGGATCGTGCCGGTACCCGCTCCGGCGCGGGCGACCCGCGCGGTGAGGGTGCGGGCGCCGGGACGCAGCGCGGCGTCGGCGAAGGCGATCCACTGTCCGGCTCCGGTCGCGCCCACGACCGTGCCGCTGGCCTTGGTCTCGTCGAGCAGCCGGACGCCTGAATACCTGTCGAAGTTCTCCGCACGGGTCAGCCGGGACAGGTCCCGGTCCGGGACCGTCTCACCGCGTACCCGGATCTGCGTCCGCGCCCGGATCTCCCCGGCGGACGCGCCCACCATGAGGTCGTGCACCGACGACTCGACCACCCACCGGCTGCGGGTGACATCCCAGTGCGCCAGGTCCGCGGCGGGCAGCCGCAGGACCACCGTACGGGTCTGCCCCGGCGCGAGGTCCACCCGCTGGAACGCCTTGAGCTGACGGATCGGAGTCCTGACCCGTGAGGTGCGCTGGTGGGTGTAGAGCTGCACCACCTCGGATCCGGCTCGGCTCCCGGTGTTGGTGACGTCCACACTGACCGAGATCGTGCCGTCGGCCGCGACCGAGGTGGCGCCGGGGCGCGGCTGGCCGTAGCGGAACCGGGTGTACGACAGCCCGTGGCCGAACGGGTAGAGCGGCTTCGCGGTGCTGTACAGGTACGTCTGCCCGGACGAGATGATGTCGTACTCCAGCAGGTCCGGCGGCAGTTGCCCGTCCGAGCGGTACCAGGTCTGGGTGAGCCTGCCCGACGGGTTGCGGTCACCGAACAGGACGTCGGCGACGGCGTGCCCGGTCTCCGCGCCCGCGTGGGTGGTCCAGACGATTGCCGGAACGTGCTGCTGCTCCCACGTCAGGGTGACCGGGTAGCTGGTCTGGAGGACCAGCACCGTACGCGGGTTGGCTCTGGTCACGGCCTTGACCAGCGCCTCCTGGCCGGCGCTCAGCGCGGTAGAGGTGCGGTCGTGCGCCTCGCGGCCGTTGATGAACGGGTTGCTGCCGACGACCAGGACCGCGGTGTCGGCCGCCTTGGCCGCCGCCACGGCCCTGTCGATCCCGCTGCTGATCACCTCGCGACTGAAGTGGGTCGCCGCGGCCGGGGTGGACGCGCCGAGCTTCAGGGCGCCGTCGGCACCGACAGTCACGTACCTGTCGGGGCCGAACCAGCTCTCCTTGGTCTCGTAGCCGGCGTAGCGCAGCACCACTGTTCCGTCGGCCTGCGGCTCCAGCTTGAACTGCTGCTGGACGTACCAGCCGTTGGGCTGCGCGTCCCGGGTGACGAACGGCCCCCAGTTGTAGCCGAGGTAGCGGCCGTTGGCCGCGTTGCGCAGCGTCACCACGTCCTGGCCCCAGTCCACCACGTCGAACTGGGCGACGAGCGCCGGGGTGGCGCCGGTCCCGAGGACGGGGTCGGCGTCGGTGGTGCCGGTGGCCGAGACGTACCTGCCGGTCGCCGTGTCCTTCAGCGCTATCCGGTCCGCCCCGTCGAGCCCGCTCACCCTGGCCTTGTCACCCAAGCGTTCGCGGATGCCGTCGAGCGCGGTCACCTCGTACGGCAGGTCGCCGCCGTACCAGTCGGAGTAGAGGGTGTCGGCCAGCGGGCCGAGCACGGCCACCTTGCGGGTGCGGGTCGGGTCCAGGGGCAGGGCCTGCCGGGAGTTCTTCAACAGCACCATCGCCTCGCCGGCGGCCTGCCGGGCCAGCCGCTGGTGTTCCGGGCTGTTGATGACGTCGGGGGTGATGCCGCCGTACCGGCCGCCGCCCGGGTCGAACTCCCCCAGCCGGAACCGGACGCTGAGGATCTCCCGGATCCGGGCGTCGATGTCGCCCTCGGTGAGCAGCCCGGCGGCCAGCGCCTGCTTGATGGCCGTCACTGTCGGCTGGGCGTTCGTGTCGTCGGTGATGAAACTGTTCAGCCCGGCCTTGATGATCGCCGCGTTGGCCTCGGATTGGGTGGCGTAGTACCCCTGGGAGGCGACGAGGTTGTTCGGGGCCCAGGCGTCTGTGACGTTCATCAGCGGCCTGTCGGTCCAGCCGCGGACCACCGTGGCGAGGTCCGGATCGACAGTTGCGGGCCGCCCGTTGACCAGGTTGTAGGCGGCCATCACCCCGGTCGCCGCGTCGGCGGCGAGGGCCGGTCTGAAGGCGGCGCGATCGTACTCGTTGAGCACCCGAGGGGGCACGTTGGACGAGGTCACGTCACGCCGGACCTCGTTGTTGTAGGCCAGGTAGTGCTTCAGGGTGGGTGCGCTCTTGAGGTGGTCCGGGTCACCGCCTGTCATCCCCGAGCCGTAGGCAGTGGAGATGGCCGCGGTGAGCAGCGGGTCCTCGGAGTAGCCCTCCTCGTTGCGACCCCAGCGGGGATCGCGGAGCAGGTTGACCACAGGCGCCCAGAGGTTGAGGCCCCAGACCCGCGGGTTCTGCGCGTGGTAGCCGCGCGCCTCGTCGCCGACGGCCGAGCCGACCCGGTTGATCAGGTCGGTGTCCCAGGTGCTCGCCATGCCCACCGGCTGGGGAAACGAGGTGCCGCGGGCCTTGACGACGGCCCCGTTGTCGTCGATGTCGGTCGACCAGGCAACCCCGTGCAGGGCCTCGGTGCCGGTCTTGAACAGGCCGATGCCCAGCCGGGGGATGGCCGGCTGGTACTGGTGCAGCCAGGAGATCTTCTCGTCCAGCGTGAGCCGCCCCATCAGGTCGTCGACCCGGGCGTTCACCGGCAGGTGGGGATCTCGAAAGGGGTAGGTGGGTTCGGCGAGCGCCGTGCCGGGAACGGCAGGCAGGGCCAGCAGTGCGAGCGCGAGCGCGGTGATTCCGCGCCGAAGTCGCCTGTTGCGCATGCGGTTTCTCCTCATGTCGTACGACCGACGTCACGGGGACGCCGAGACCGGCGTGGCCAGGCTCGACACCCGGCTGACGGGCCTGGACGACGGATCGTCGAAGCGCTTCGACGATCCGGCCGCAGGGACCACGGCCATGATCTGGTGATTTCGGCAACTATAGATGCGGGCCGATGAACCGCACCAGTGGCCGCCGACGGATCCGGGCCGGGACGATCCCGCCCGGCCGTCGACCGGGCGGTCCGGTTGATCACCCGGGTAGGCTTGTTACCGCTGCGTACCGTGCTGTCCTCGCGGCACCGACAGGTGTCACGGGTACGGCCGGCCGCCGCGTCGCGGCCCCGCAGTCCATTCCGCTCGCGCCGCTCCAGGGGGACGTCACCAGGTGAGCACCCACTCGATGTTGCTGTTCGTGCTCGCCGCCGTCGCGGTCGTCGTCGCCGTGCGGTGGGTCGCTGCCCGCACCGGACTGCCGGCGGCGGCACTGCTGCCGCTCATCGGCATCGCGTACGCGCTGCTCCCCGGCCCGAACATCGGGCTGGATCCCGACCTCGTGCTCATGGTCGTGCTGCCGCCGTTGCTCTACAGCGCCGCACTGGACTCCTCGCTGCTGGACATCCGCCGCAACCTGCGCATCGTGGTCAGCCTGTCCGTGCTGCTCGTGCTTCTCACAGGCGTCCTCGTCGGCATCGGGTTCCACCTGTTCGTCGCCGGCGCGACACTTGCCGCCGGGATCGCGGTCGGCGCCGCCATCGCCCCGCCCGACCCGGTGGCCGCCCTCGCGGTGGGTCGCCGGGTCAACCTGCCGCCGAAAATGGTCACGATCATCCAGGGCGAGGGGCTGCTGAACGACGCCACCGCCCTCACGATGCTCAGCGTCGCGGTGGCCGCCGCCGTGGGCGGCGAATTCTCGTTCCCCTCCGCCGTCGCCCAGTTCGTGCTGGCGGCGGTCGGCGGGGTCGCGGTGGGAGCGGCAGTCGCCTGGCTGGTACGGCTGGCCCGACCCCTCACCACCGACCCGTTGCTGTCGAACGCCATCTCGCTCGCCACACCGTTCGTGGCCTACCTGCTGGGCGAGGAACTGCACGTCTCCGGGGTGCTCGCCGTGGTGATCGCCGGCCTGATCGTCGGCCACCAGACGCCCCAGCTCGGGTCCGGCGCCGCCCGGTTGCAGACCAGCGCGGTGTGGCGGCTCGTCGACTTCCTGCTCGAAGGCTTCGTCTTCCTGCTGATCGGCCAGCAGCTCCCCGAGGTCGTGAAGGGTCTGCGCCAGTACGAGACGTCGACGATCGTCATCGCCGTCGCGGTGTCGGTCGGCGTGGTGCTGCTGCTGCGCCCGGCCTGGCTGGTGCTGACCCAGTCCCTCCCGCGGTCGCTGCACAGCCGCTTGGGCGGCATCTCCGACCCCGACGAGCCCGATGAGCCCGCCAGCGCCCGGCAGGTCGCCCGCGCCGACCGCAACGCCCAGCGACTGTCCCTGCGCGAGGTGACCGCGTTGAGCTGGTCGGGCACCCGTGGGGTCATCAGCCTGGCCGCGATCTTCACCCTGCCGTTGACAACCAACAGCGGCGCGCCCTTCCCCGACCGGGACCTGCTTCTGTTCTGCACCTTCGTGGTCGTCCTCGTGACACTCGTCGGGCAGGGCCTGACGTTCGCGCCGCTCGTGCGCAGGCTCGGCCTACGCGCCAACGAGACCGACCAGGCCCGCGTCCGCAACGAGGCCCGCTCGGCGGCTGTCGAGGCCGCCCTGGCCCGCCTGGACGAGGTCGCCGCCGGGGAACCGGACAGCGCGGTGGCCGTCAACACCACACGTACGCAGCTGCTGGCCCGCCTGGCGCGCTACCGCGGGCGGCTCGACCTGCTCGAACAGAGCGGCTCGTCCGAGATACCGACCTCACCGCAGTACGAGACGGCGCTGCGGGTCCGCCGGACGGCAATCGACGCCCAGCGGGAGGAACTCGTGCGCTGGCGCGACTCGGGCCGGCTGCCCGACGAGGAATTCCGCGTCCTGGAACGCGAACTCGATCATGAGGAGCTGCTGCTCCCCAGGCGCGCGTCCAGCTGACCGCGCGGCGCCGCGCCGCCACTCCGGCTGCTCGGGCACAGGCGCCGCTCAGTCGTGACGGTCGGGCTCCCCCGCCCGCCTGACCGCCGCGGCCGCCTTGTCGGCGTCCATCCCGCTGGCGCTGAGCAGGTCCTGGGCGGCCAGACGCAGCTCACCAGCGGCGATCATCCCCGAGTAGCCCAGACGGTGGGTGTGCGGGCGGGTCGGGTCCCGCGCAGCTTTGCCCTGCGCCCGTCCGACCAGATCGACCGCCGCCAGGAGCTGCTCGCGCGGATCTCGCGGCTCGTTGTGCGAGCAGATCGAGCACCGCAGGGCCCAAGCGCTGTTGGCGAGCAGGTCGATGGCTGTGGGAAACTCCCCAGGTATCGGTTCGTCGTCCCTGAGGGCCTTCGTGAGTCGTCGTGCCATGGATCGGCAGCTGTGCAGGCTGCGTTCCAAATGCCTGATGTACGCCGCGTGGAAGGCCAGGGAGGGCCGTT
The DNA here is from genome assembly GCF_042898105.1 of Micromonospora sp. NPDC000663. Classification (NCBI taxonomy): domain Bacteria; kingdom Bacillati; phylum Actinomycetota; class Actinomycetes; order Micromonosporales; family Micromonosporaceae; genus Micromonospora; species Micromonospora sp. NPDC000663. The sequence continues at coordinate 737,146 of NZ_JBIAYR010000001.1, read as the reverse complement.
CGCGCCAGCGGAGGGGCGCCAGTCGCACCACCTCCTCGGCGGCGCTGAGCCCTTCGTCCAGCGCGGTGAGCTGAGGGCCGAGGTCCCGCATGGTGTTCAGGCTCCCCTCGACCTTGCCAAGATCGCGGGCACGCAGTGCCCTGGCGAGGTCGGTCAGGGCGGCCACCGCCCGCTCGACGAGCGGCCCCGCCAGACGCTGCAGCGTCCGTTGCGGGTGGATGGGCACCAACAACAGACCGACAGCGATCCCGATCAGCCCACCGAGTGCGGCGTCGACGAAGCGGGGGATGGACAGTTCGCGCACGGGCGGCTCCAGGGTGGCGATGAGCACCGCGGTGCCGCCGGCCTGGACGAGCAGGGAACCACCTCCCTTGAGCAGGACGGCGACGATGATCGCCAGCACGACGACGACGCCGGTCTGCCAGGGTCCAACGCCGAAGAACGGCATGAGCAGGTCACCGGCGGCGAGCCCGAGGGTGATACCGGCCAGCAGCTCGACGGTGCGCCGCACGCGTGACCCCATCGAGGCCGCGACGATGCCTACCGCAGTGGTGGGTGCCAGGACCGGGCTGGGATTGTGCAGGAAGTGACGCGACACGAACCAGGTGATCGCCGCCGCGACGCCGGCCTGCACGGCGAGCAGGCCGAACAGGCGCAGCCGCCAGGCGCGGATGCGCAGCGTGCGCTCCGACCGTTCCCGCACGTGCAGAGATGCCCAGAAAGCACGAAACCGCCCTCGTGGTGCCGGGCCCACGTCGTCTGCCGGCTCCTCGCTCGCGGGCATGCGCGCCGCATACCCGCCAGACACGGACCTATCCCGGCGGTGCGCGGGCGCCCCCAGCGGGCCGGCCCGGTTGGGGGCCCGCACGACAGTTGCCTCGCCGGTGCGGTGACCTGCACCGGCGAGGCAACGATCACGGGACGGGCTCTACAGCTTGGCGATCCTGATCGTCGCCGTACGGTAGTTGTTGCGCCTGTCGTTCTTCGTCGGGTCGTAGTTCTTCTCGATGTTGCCGGCGCTGTCCACCGAGAACCACTTGAACGTCGTCGTCTCGGTCACGTGGAACACCTGCCCCGGCTCCCGGAACTCGGTAGCCGCATAACGGGGCGACTGGAGCGTGGGACGGCTGCCGTCGGTCGTGTAGTAGATGGTGGCCGGCTCGCTCGTCTCGAAGCGCACGTCTACCGGCCCGCGGTACTTCCCCGCGCCGGGAACGAGCTCGGACGTCGGGTCCTTCCGGTCCCGGCCCCAGTCCGCCGCGACCCGGAACATCTCCATGATCCCGTTGGCGTACTCCATCGTCTCGGCATGACCGCTTACCAGCTCGGGGTCGCCCGCCCACTCCGGCTGGAACGAGCCGCCCTGCCAGTCGCCGGTGGCCGGGTTGTAGACCGAGCCGCCGACCTCCCAGCCGAAGGCGTAGATCCCGTACGTGTAGTACAGGTCCTCGCGCACGTTGCCGGCCGAGGAGTAGAGGACGTCGGACGAGCCGCCGACGTTCTCCGGCGTCACGACCGTCTCCCGGTGGGCCTTTACCTGCGACAGGATCCGGGACGCCGACTGCCAGTAGAACGCCTCGTCACCGAGCGGCGGGCGCGGCGTGGTGATCCGCCCGTCCGCGATGTACGCGCCGGGCTGCCAGAACAGCTGACCGCCGTTCGAGTGCACGGACATCATGAACTTGATGTTCGAGTACTTCTCGACCAGCCAGATGATGTTCTTCGACTCGGGCTCGGACAGCTCCTCCGGCCCCTGGTACGTGCCGCTGACACAGTTGGTCGACCCGCCCGCGTAGCCGTCGTGGCCCGACCCGACCCGGTAGTTCCGGTTCAGGTCGACGCCCCAGGAGTTTCGCTGCCCCGGATCGGCTGTCGCGTCCGGGCAGTGGTTCGTCATGTTCTTCCGCTGGGAGGCGAAGTTGTAGAAGCTGTAGTTCGCCCCGTCGGGGTTGTTGGAGAGGATGAAGAAGACGTCGGTGTTGTCGACGATCTTCTTCGTCTCCCGGTCGGACCGGTAGTTGTGCACCAGGCGCTCGGCCGACTCCAGGCTGGTCGTCGCCGGCACCCACTCGCGGGCGTGGTCCTGGGCCTGGATCAGGACGCCTGGCTTCTTGCCGTCACGGTGCTTGCCGATCCGCAGGACGGGAATGGTGACCGGGCCCCGCGGCACCTCACCCTCCGGCGCTCCGACGCGCTTCTGGTCGAGGAAGTCGGTCAACGCGACCGGGCCGGCCGTCGGCGCGACGACTCCGGTGCCCGCGTTGGTGCGGTACGGGTGCGCCCGGTCGATGAGGCCCTGGGACCGGGCCTTCAGCGCGTCCGCCACCTGGGTGGCGGTACTCGCCGGCGCACCTGAGGCGTCCGTCGCGAGCAGGACGCGGACCGCCTTGCCGGCGACCTCCACGGTGAGCGGGAGGTCCGCCCCCGGCCGGCCCACGAACTCGACTGTGATGTCGTTGCCACCCTCATGGCCCCACGCCGCCGAGCTGACCACCACCGCCGACTGGCCCGTACCGCCGATCGTGGCCTGCGCCTTGCGCTGGTAGCCGTTTGTCTGGTTCGGCAGGTAGACGATCTCGGCGATGTCCGGGTACTGGCGGGCTATCTCCTTCGCGCGGCTGTAGAGCTGCTGCGGGTGCTTGTAGCCGTCCACGAAGTCCGACTTGTAGGACGGGTTCGCCGTCAGCGGCGGCGGGGCGTCCTCCAGCCAGTCGGAGACCTTGCCGGTGGTGACGCCGCCGGTCGAGCTGGTGACCCGGATCTGGTTCGGCCGGGCATCGAGCTTGAACAGGTTCCTGTGGAACATGTACTGCCCGGAGTCGACGAACCGGCTCATCGTCCGGGGGAAGCCGAAGGACGTGCCCCTGCCCGAGTCGTTCTCGAGCTGCATCTCGACTACCGGTTCGGCCTGCTGCCCCTCGGTGGTGCGTGCCTCGACGTACAGGAAGCCCTGGCCCTTGGTGGTGAACCAGTCGGCACGGGCGATCCGCACGGTCGCCTCGTGGCTGGCCGGCTGCGCGGCGCGGGCGGCGGCGTTGCCCTGGATGCCGCCGTCGGCTTGGTCGCTCCAGGCGAAGCCCTCGTCGTCGCCGAGGACCTCGACGCCCATCGCCGTCAGTTCGGCGATCTGTTCGGCGGTGACCACCGCCTCGCCCTCGATGCCGGTCGGCACCCGCTTGAGGCCGTGTTCGAGGTCGAAGCCGGCGGCGACAACCCGGTCCAGCATGTCGGCGCCGGCCAGCTTGACGTGTACGCGGCGTACCTGGTCGCGGGTCTCGAGCTCAGCTCGTGCGGAGCCGGCGGTGGCGGTCGACAGCGCGGGATCCGCGCCCGCCGGACCGGTCGACACGAGGACGCCGGCCAACAGGGCGGGCAGCGCCACGAACGCGATGCGCCGTTGTCTGCGTCGCATTATCCCCTCCTTCGTGTTCGTAATGATCCATAAAGGACGGACGGTTGACGCTCGCGCATCCTGGGTCTGGGCACGGGCGATGGTTGGCGTGGCGGGAAGGTCCGGGGGCCGTGCGCGAGTCCGGTGAGCGTATGCGGATCTTCGACGGCATCAGCTCGGATCAACGTAATTTGAGCATTACTTGAGGCATCGCGGGGGTAGCGGTCGCCCGCCTTCGCCGAGTCCCGGTGACCGCCCGCGCTTGATCCGCCGCCGGCCGGGTAGCTGAACACCATGCGACTACCAACCCTGGTCAAGACCGCGGCGGCGGTCACCGTCACGGCCGCCGCCGGTACGGCGGTGAACGACACCTCCAACGGCTGGTACCGGCGGCTGCGCAAGCCGAGCTGGCAGCCACCGCCCGTGGCGTTCCCGTTGGCGTGGACGCCGCTGTACGCGTTGATCGCGGTGGCCGGCGCCCGCGTGCTGGACCGCACCAGCGGCGCCGATCGCGCGGCGTTCACCCGCGCCTACGCGCTCAACCTGGCTCTCAACTTCGGGTGGAGCGCGCTGTTCTTCAAGGCCCGCAGGCCCACCGTCGCGCTGGCCGAGATCGTCGCCCTCAACGCCTCGAACTTCGCGCTCGTCCGCCGCGCCTCCCGTGCCGACCACGTCGCCGGTGCCGCACTGGCCCCGTACGCCGCGTGGACGCTCTTCGCCACCGTGCTCAACAGCGCCATCGTCCGCCTCAACAGCGACAGGTGACAGCTCAGTTTGTGTGACCTGTGCGGGTGTCAACCCATCTCCACGGTGTACGAGGATGTCCCGTGAAGGTGAGGTTGTGAGCGTGACCTATCACGCGTACCCGAACAGAACCGACCTGACGGCGGTGGTGGACGCGGCCCGCCGCGGCGACCACGCCGCGACCGACGAACTGGTCTCGCACTACCTGCCCCTGGTCTACAACATCGTGGGCCGGGCGATGAGCCGTTCCGCGGACGTCGACGACGTGGTGCAGAACACGATGTTGAGCGTCGTACGAGGCCTGGCGGGCGTACGCGATCCGCGGCTCTTCCGGTCCTGGCTGGTGGCCGTCACCATGAACGAGGTCCGTGCCTACCGGCAGCACCGGCACACCACACCGACGCCGCCGGAGGACATCGACAACATGGTCGCCCCGGGTTCCGACTTCGAGGACCTGACCCTGACCCAGCTACGCCTGTCCGACCAGCGCCGGGAGGTGGTCCTGGCCACCCGCTGGCTGGACGACGACCACAGGCACCTGCTCTCGCTGTGGTGGCTGGTCGAGGCCGGTCACCTCACCCGCGCCGACCTCGTCGACGCGCTGCAGATCGACCCCCACCACGTGACCGTCCGGGTGGCCCGGATGAAGGCACAGTTGGACATCGCACGGCTGGTCGTACGGGCCCTCATCGCCCGGCCCGGCTGCGCCGGCCTCATCGACACGGCCTCCGACTGGGACGGCCAACCCGCGCCGGTGTGGCGCAAGCGCCTCGCACGACACATCCGCGACTGCACGTACTGCCCGAACACCACATCGGACCTGGTTCCCGCCGAGCGGCTGCTCGCCGGCCTCGCGCTCACGCCGGTCCCGACCCACCTCGCCTCGGACGTCTCCCACCAGGTGCACCTCGTCTCCTCGTCGGAGGCCGCCGCGTCGGTGGGCGCGCACGCGAAGGCCGGGCTGGTGCACAAGGCCCACCTCACGGCCCTGTCCCTGCCCAAGACCCTGGTGGGCGCCGTCGCCGCCGTCGCCGTGCTCGGAGGGGGCGGGCTCATCCTCACCACCTATGGCGACGAGCCGACGAAGCAGCCCGCGAGCGTCGCCGAGGCCCAGCCCTCGACCGCGAGCACCGACCTCGCCGCCGAGACCGACGGCCCCGCGACCGAGTCGCCCTCCCCCACGGCACCCGAACCCTCCCCGACCACCGCGCAGCCGAGCCCCACCCCCAGCCGGTCGGCGACACGAACCACAGCACCGAAGCCCACCCCGACACCGACCAGGTCGGCCAACAAGTCGGCCGCCCTGCCGGCCGGCGTGTCCGCCGCCGAACAACGCCTGCTGGTGCTGCTCAACGAGCGACGCAGCGCGCTCGGGCTGCCCGAAGTCAAGATGCGCACCAACGAGCAGAACGCCGCGGAGACCTGCGTGAAGCAGAACCTGGACGCCGGCACCTTCGAACACTGCGGGCACGAGGTCCTGTGGGCGTCCTCGGGCAACTCCTCGCCCGAGCAGATGATCGAGGCCTGGTTCAACAGTCCCGGCCACAAGACGGCACTGACCTACGCCAGCTCCCGCTTCGCCGGCCCCGCCATCGTCTTCAACGGCACCCGCCAGATCGCCGCCATCAACATCGACTACTGAGGCTCTCCGGCCCGGCGACTGTCGTCGCCGGGCCGGCCCGCCTACGCCCCGCCCCCGACCGGTGGCATCGGCCGCACGGACGCCTCGGCGGCCAGCCGCGCGGCCACCCGCTCATCGAGGTACGCGGCCACCCGCGCGTCCTCAGCCGGGGTCAGCGTCGTCCGGCACAGGTACCGCGGCTGCTGGTCCGCGCAGTCCAGGCGGTACGCCTCGCGCAACCGAACGGCGTGCCTGATCGCCGTCCACGGCAGCCGCAGCGCCGCGTGGGCGGTGTGCCACTCGATGGCCTCCGCGGTGAACACGTATCGCACCGGCGCGCGCAACTCGGCGTGGCGTCGCAGGTACGCCGAACCGTTGATCAGCCCGGCGACGATCCACACCACCCCGAACGGGAGGCCGAACAGCCCGGCGAAGAGCCAGCCACCATCGGCAGTGAACGTACCGAGGCTCGTGACCGACAGCAGCAGGCCCGAGATGACGAACAGCCAACTCATCCGCCGCAGATCCCGTCGCAGCAACCGCGTGTACCTGACGTCAGGTGTGACGAGCAGGTCGAACCCGCCCCGAAAACCTCCATCGTCGAGCCTCTCGTCGCCCACCCCGTACCCCCGTCGTCGTCGATGCCAACCGCGAAGAACCTAGACCCCGCCGCCCGTACGGACCAGACCCGTCACCTGCGGTCGGGGCGTACCCCCCGATCCGCCGCACGTCGCCGTCCCGGCCCTGACGTCCCGCTGTGCACGCCGGGATGCCAGGCTCACCGCGTGGGTGCCGAACCGACGTACATCTGGACGACCTCCGGCGGTCCGGCGGTGACCACCGGATGAGCCTGGTGTCGGCGTTCGTTCCGATCTGGATCCTCACCGCCCTCGGCTACGCGGCCTGTCGTTGGGGCCTGCTGGGCGAGACGGCGGCGTCGGTGCTCGGCCGGTTCGTGTTCCACCTCGCGATGCCCGCCGCCCTGTTCCTGGCCCTGTCCCGGATGCCGCTCTCCGGGTTCGCCGGCCGCCCGCTGCTCGCCTTCGCGGTGAGCACCGCCGCGGTCGTCGCGGTCGGGTGGGCCGGCGCGAGCCGGCTGTTCAGCCGCACGCCCGGCGAACGACCGATCTGGGGCATGGCAGCCGGGTACGTGAACTCGGCGAACCTCGGCATCCCGATCGCCACTCAGATCCTCGGCGACGTGTCGTTCCTGGCGGAGGTGGTGCTGCTCCAGGTGCTTGTGGTGACGCCCGTGATCCTGGTCGCCCTGGACCGGCACAGCGACCCGACCGGGCGGGTACGGGTCCGCCGTATCGCCTCCCTACCGGTACGCAACCCGGTGATCCTGGCGTCGCTGCTCGGTGTCGCGTGCTCCGCTGCCGGCGTGCACCCGCCGTCGGCGGTGGGCGCGTCACTCACCCTGCTGTCGGGCGCCGCGGTCCCGGCCGCCCTGGTCGCGCTCGGCGCGTCGCTGCACCGCACCGCGCCGTCGCGGGCACAACCGACAGACCCCACCGAGCTGGCCGTGATCACCGCGCTGAAGCTCGTCGCGCAACCGGTCATCGCGTACGCGGCCGGACTGGCCCTGCACCTGTCCGCTCCCCAGTTACTCGCCGTGGTGGTGTGCGCGGGCCTGCCGACAGCGCAGAACACGTTCATCTACGGCCAGGAGTACGGCGTCGGCGAGGAGGTGGCCAACCGGGCGGTGGTGGTCACCACGACGCTGTCGCTGGCCACAGTGGCGGGGGCGGCGGCGCTGCTCGGGTAGGCCTCTGGGCCCGGTCGCCACCGGACACCTCAGGCCGCACGTACCAGTCACGCGAACGCGGCGTCCGATCACCGCCAGACTGTCCGGCCCTGGTCGACCAGGCTCTGTGTCATGAACAACGCACTTGATGGCAAGGTGGCCCTCGTTACCGGTGGTGGTCGTGGCATCGGCGCCGCAGTCGCCCTGCGCCTGGCCGAGGAGGGCGCCGACGTGGCCCTGTCGTTCCAGCAGAACCAGCAACGCGCCAACGACGTCGTGGACCAGATCAAGGCCGCGGGCCGGCGGGCGATAGCCGTGCAGGCCGACAGTGCCGACCCGGCGGCAGTGGTCGACGCGGTGGACCGGGCCGCAGGTGAACTGGGTCGATTGGACATCCTGGTCAACAACGCCGGCGCGTTCCTCCTCGGCCCGCTGGAGCACTTGAGCCTCGACGAGTTCGACCAGACCGTCGCGGTCAATGTCCGGGCACCGTTCGTCGCGTCGCAGGCCGCGGCGCGCCACATGTCCGCCGGTGGGCGGATCATCAACATCGGCAGCAACGTCGCGGAGCGGGCGGTCTTCCCGGGCTTCTCGCTGTACGCGATGAGTAAGACCGCCCTGATCGGTCTGACGAAGGCGCTCGGACGCGAACTCGGTGGCAGAGCAATCACCGTGAACCTCGTGAACCCGGGGGCCACGGACACCGAACTGAATCCGGCCGACGGCCCCAACGCCGACACGATCAACGGGTTAACCGCCCTCGGCCACTACGCGGTGCCAGCCGACGTGGCCGCAGCGGTGGCGTTCCTCGCCAGCCCGGACGGGCGCTACATCACCGGCGCGACGATCAACGTCGACGGCGGCTTCACCATCTGATCGATCGGCCCACCGCCGTCCTGCGTACACCTGCGGCCCGCCTCGCCCGCAGGTGTACGCGAGACGGCAGAGGCGTAACGCCTCCACCCGATCATGCTTTCGCAGGCTGTGTACGGGGCCGAGAAGGCGGCAGAAGAGAACCGAGCTGAGACGAAGAGACCCGACCCTGTGTGTACCACCGGATCGGGCCTTGATCGTTGGTGCGCCGCCAGGGACTCGAACCCCGAACCCGCGGATTAAGAGTCCGCTGCTCTGCCAGTTGAGCTAGCGGCGCTCGATCGGCAACGGGACGAGACGCTAGCACGCCAGGGTGCCGCTCCAGAAACAGGGACACCCTCGCCGCAGCGTCCGCGCGGGCTGCCCGGCAGGACCGCCGGGACACCGGTGGCGAGAATCCGGCGGATCCTGGCATTTTCGCCTCTCGTCGCTGACTGCAGGCCTTCCTAGGCTCCTTCCCGACACGCTTCAACAAGAACGGAAACGGGGCTGGATCGTGCTTCGCTACGTCATGCCCGTGGTGATCGGGCTGGTCTACGTCGGGCTCAACTCTTTCGTGCCGGAGCCGCACCGGCGGCGCCTGAACGCGCTCGTCGTCACAGGCGCCGGGGCCGCCTACATAAGCGGTGGCGGATTCGGGCTGTGGGAGTTGGCCTTCTGCGCGCTGCTGCTGGTGGTGGGCTACGCCGGGCTCACCTCGTACACCTTCATCGGCGTCGGATGGCTCCTGCACACGCTCTGGGACGTCCTGCACCACAGGCGCGGCACCCCGATCATCCCGTCGCTGCACGACTCGTCGTTCGGCTGCGCCCTCTGCGATCCGGTCATCGCGCTCTGGTGCTTCGCGGGTGGCCTGTCGGTCCGAGACCTGTACGACCGGGTCGCCCGCCGGGCGGCCGATGTGCGCCCGCCGGTCACCGCGCGGTCCTGACTGGTTGAATTCCGCCATGCACACGGTGGCCGTGCTCGCCCTCGACAGCGTCGTCCCGTTCGACCTGGCCACGCCGATGGAGGTCTTCCAGCGCACCCGCCTGCCCGACGGCCGCGCCGGTTACCGCGTCCTCGTCTGTGCCGCCACGCCGACGGTCACCGCTGGCGCGTTCAGCATGGCGGTGCCGTGGGGCCTGGACGTCCTCGCCGACGCCGACACCGTCATCGTCCCGGGTGTCTCCGACCCCGCCGCCGCGACACCTCCGGCGGTCCTCGACGCGCTGCGCGCCGCGGCCGCGAACGGCGCCCGGATCGCCTCGATCTGCGGCGGCGCGTTCACCCTGGCCGCCACCGGCCTGCTCGACGGACACCGCGCCACCACGCACTGGCTCGCCACCGGCCAGCTCGCCGCCCAGCATCCGCGGATCCAGGTGGACCCGAACGTGCTCTACGTGGACAACGGCCAGTTCCTCACCTCCGCCGGTGCCGCTGCCGGCCTCGACCTGTGCCTGCACCTGGTCCGCCGCGACCACGGCGCCGCCGTCGCCGCCGACGCGGCGCGGTTGTCGGTCATGCCGCTGGAACGCGCGGGCGGGCAGGCGCAGTTCATCACCCACGAACCGCCGGCCCCCGAGGGTGCGACCCTGGAGCCGCTGCTGGCCTGGATGCGCGCCAACGCCAGCCGTGAGCTGACCCTCACCGACATCGCGCGCCACGCCGGCATGAGCACCCGGACGCTGAACCGGCACTTCCGCGACCAGACCGGCACCACACCGCTGCGGTGGCTGCACCGGGTCCGCGTCCACCAGGCGCAACACCTCCTGGAGACCACCGCCCATCCCGTCGACCGGGTGGCGACGCAGGTCGGGTTCGGCTCCACCACCGCCTTCCGGGACTGCTTCAAGCGGATCACCGGCACCAGCCCGCAGGCATATCGGCGGAGCTTCCGCGGCGGCTGACCACGACGCGCGGGCGCCCGCAAGGTCGTCTGGATGATGGGCGACCAACCGAAGGTGGCCTGGAGACGGTCGTCAGCGGCGTGCAGCCGGACGGGTCCCCAGCGATCGCCCCGTCGTGACCGACCTCACTTCCACAATGCAACGACGAAAGATGAATCTACCGCGATGTATGGGTTGATAGATTTCGTCAGCGCGGTTATGTTGGGTTTCGACGTCGAAGAGGGAACCGCCAGCGACGCCAGAGCAACGGTCCACAGGCGCGCGCCGATTCACCTCTGTCAAGGTCCAGGCAAGCGAACTGCCTACGGGGGACTACATTGACATCCGAAAAAGTGCTACGTGGCGTGCTCGGACTAGGCATTCTCCAGCCGAGCGCAACTTTCCGCGAAAGCCTCGAAGCGGTACGAGAACTCGGTCCGACCGCAGCCGCCGAAATGATCACTCGGCACAAGGTCCGGCGCATCGCGCGTCAACGCGTCGGGGCGGCTCTCGCGACCGCGTCCGAGAGCGACGTCGCTCTGCTGCAGCGCTTCGACGCGGAGGTAGCCCGCCTCGGCGCGCCGAGGGAAACCCGGGGAACTGACCTGGACGCGCAGGTCGCCGCGTTTCGGTCCCGCACCTCGAATCTCCCCGTACGCCTCATGAAGGGCCTCGGTGTGCGCTCGTGGTACCCGGCGGGGCAGCGCCGGGACATCGGTGACGCCGACCTGTGGGTGCCGGACATGGACAGCGGCCTGCGGATAGCCTCGATGCTGCGGGATCTCGGCTTCACGTACGAACCCGGCGAGATGCCGTGGTTGAAACGAGACATGAATGGCACGCTACTCGGGCAGTTCCGGATGCAGCACCCTGCGCCGGATCAGGTGGATGTCGATATTCACATCGGCCCCTATTCGGTCCGCTACTGCGGCCTCATCGAATTTTCCCGTTCCCGCGAAAATGAAGTCTGGACGCCACTCGCCGACGAGGACAATTTCTGCGCCGTGATCGGAAATGCCGCCGGTGACTGCTTCATCGAGGCTAAGGCCATCAACGATGTCGTCCTGGCCGCCAGCCGTCAACTCGATTTCGGGTACGTCGTCGAGACGCTCCGCCAGGCGGGTCTGACGGGTTTCCTCAACACCGTCGTCGACCGCATTCAGGAGGTCTGTGACCTGCGCGACGACCAGCGGGCGACGCTGCGCCGGCTCCGTACGGACGATGCCCCGGAGGACGTGCCGCTGGCCGCCGCGGATGACGACATCCGCCGGACCGGCCTGGTCACCGCACACACCCGGCGTGTGGCAGAGAGCATGACGGGCGACGCCGCGGCGGCCGAACGCATCGCCCGCAACGCCGAGCACGCGTACGGAAGCCCGCGATCGTTCCGCCTGCGCACCTCCGGTGGCCAGCCGCACCGCCTGCCGGACATGAATCCCTGGACCTGCGTGCGGCTCGCTCCCCAGCCCCTCATCCGGCGGATCGCCAACCGACACGAACGGGTGCCGGTGCAGGGACGACACACGAAGCTCGCCGAGAACCTCGAACTGATCGAGGTTGAGGATGGCGACCTGCTGCGCTTCCGCGACGACGTCTTCCTGCCCACGGTCGACTACCTCTTCTGCAGCAAACTGGTCGTGGCCGAGCCGAAGGCTGGCACGCATGAGGCCAGCGAATGACGGCCGTGAGCGTGAGCGCTGGTTGGACCGGTACCGACAAGCGCTGGTCAGCGCTGCCCCCGAACGGGAACATCGTGTTCGGCAGCGACGAGAAGGTCGCCGACCTGGTGATCCCGGACGAGCATGCCGCCGGGTTGCTCGGCCGGGTGATCGCCGGCGACGGTCACTGGACCATCCAGAACGCGACAGCCGAAACCCCGATGCTCGTCGAGAACGCCTCGGGCAACGACTTCGTGTCCGTGCCGGCCGGCATGGAGATGCCGGTGCCGTTCACGTCGGCACGGGTACTCGTCTTCGGCAGCACCGGCATCGTCGCGTTCTCCGTGCAGACGGCGGAGTACTCCCCGCGCGTACCGGCCGGGCCAACGACGGACGGTGGCGCGTCGCCACTCAACCACAGGGCGAAGTACTTCGGAGTGCTGGTGGCCCTCTGCGAGCCGGCTCTTCGCTACGGTCCCATGAGCACGTTGCCCACCTCGGCCGAGATCGCACAGCGGCTACGCCGGTTGCCGGCGTACCGGTCGATCACCAGCGCGGCCGTGGACTTTCACCTCAACTACCTGTGCACGCAGAAGCTCCGGGGCTTCGTTGACGCCTACTCCTCGATCGTGGGAGCGCCGGCACCCGTCGTCGCGCACAGTCGACGGAACGCCCTGGTGCAGCTGGCGCTGCGGTTCAACCTGGTCCGGCGTCAGCACCTGCGCATGCTGGAGGGCGGGGCACGTCAGCCGATCGCGCCTCCGCAAGCACCTCGGCGACTCGCTCGCCGGCCTGCCCCGCGACCGCAGGGCTGATCTGCGTCAGGCACACCCGGACGGACGGCTGCCAGGCGTGGAACGCGCTTCCCGGCGATACCCGAACTCCGGCTGCGGCGAGCCTCGCCACAGCCTCGGGTTCGGGCAGCGCCACCGGGATCAGGATGTTCGGTCCTTCCTGGCCGCTGGCCACCGTCGGCATGTCGAGGGCGGCGAAGAAGGCAGCCCGGGCCGCGTCCAGCTGTTGGTGGCGTCGCAGGAGCAGGGCCGCGCCGCCATCGATCAGGAAGTGCGCCCATGCGCGCTGCCAGTGCAGAGACGGGGCGGACGCCGCCAGGGCGGGAACCATCTCACCGTCGCCCGAAGCCGCGATCACCCAGCCGAGACGGGCCCCGCGTCCCGCGAGCTTGTGCAGCGTGCCGACCGTGAGCACGGCCTCCGACAGGTCCGGCACCGGAGCGAACCACCGATAAGCGGTGTTGCACACCACCCGACGGCCCCGCTCGGCCGCCGCACCGACAGCGGCCACGAATCGCGCGTCGACCCCACGGCCATCAGGGTTGCGGCACGGAGCCGTGAACCACAGGGCGGCGCCGGTGTTGTCGGCGCCCGCATCGATCATCCATTCCCAGGTGTCGGTGCGCACGCGCAGCCGTTCGCGCCGCATCGCCGTGAGCACCCCGCGGAACGTCGGACGCTCCACCAGCACCTCGTCCACATCCCGCAGCAGCGGTCCCACGGCAGCCCGGACTCCGGCGGTGACGACGATCCGCTCGTAGCGCACCCGCAGGAGGTCCGCGAGGCACTCCCGGAGCAGCGGGTCACCCTCCAGGGGCGCGCCGAGGGACGGATCGACCTGCCCGAGCGCCTTGACTGTGGCGCGGCGCCACACCGTCAGCTCCGGCCGCTCCCAGAGGTGGCCCGGTCCGGTGAGATCACACAGGATGCTCACGTCAGGTCTGGCGGCAGATGCGCGACCTGTGCGGGACTGGTCTCCTGGGGCGGCGGCAGCACCTGCTCGCTGATCCACTGCACCGTACGCTCAAGATCGGCGACCCGGCGCCACAGCGACCGGAGCTCCTCCTCGGGGTCGATGCCGAACCGTGTTCCCGGCCGAAGCGACTTGGTGGGCAGCACGCCGACGGCATCGCGTACCTGGGAGACGCGCACCATCCCGTCACCGGTCTGCACCACCACGCCCGTCGCGTCGCGGCGGACGATCGTCCCGGCGGCCAGCTCGCAGGGGGGCGCCTCGACCACTTCGGCCGCCCCCACCGACACGGGAAAACGCTTCAGGTACGTCCATGCGGGCGTCGTCCGACCGATTCCGGAACGGATCAGCCGGGTCACCCGATCAGCGGGCTCCGACCAGTCGACGCGCAGCGCGAGCCGGTCCAACGGCAGCGACTCCGCCGGCTCGGCACCGTCCGGTGCCGCCGCCAGGTCCGCCGCCTGCGGCTCGGTCGACCGGGCGGCCGTCAAGGCCCGCACCACGTCGTCGGCGACCACGTCGAGGCCGTCCAGGTAGTCCAATCCGCCGAGCCGGACCACCACCTCGACAGTAACCGGTGGCGCCGCCAGGTCCGTGCCCGGGCGGCGCAGGGTCAGCCGAAAGTCCGTCTGACCGTGCCGCACGCACCACTGCAGGGGGTCGGCGACCACGATCCCGCCCTGACAGGTGGCGGTCACCTGGTACCACGCCGCGGTGGGCGCGGCGCGGGAAAGCCATCGTGGTACGGAGAGCAGGCCCCACACCAGCACCTCGCCCACGTCGGCGAGCTTTCGCTCCCCGCTGGTGACGCTGGCCTCGGTGACCAGCCGGACCGTCTTGGCGCTCGGGTAACCGGCCCAGGCCTTCTGCGCCGCAGTGTTGCCGACGGTGACCACGTCGACGAGACCACGCGTGACGAGTCGGTCGGTCAGCGCTGCCGAACACTCGTCGTGCACGACACTGAGCAGGGTCATCGTTGTACCGCCACCTCTCCGAGTCGGCCATCCGCTATCTGCCAGAACGTGGCCTCACGGAGCATCCGCACCGCCAGCTCGACCACTCGATCGTCCGCCGCCGCATCGATCTCGCGGACGTCCGGCCATGCCCCCTGTCCGAGGGCGTACCGCACCAGCATCGACGCGAGACCGCCGGGCGACTGCTGTTCGAACGCGACACTGGTTCGCAGTCTGGCCCGGGCCCTGCCGACAGCGGCGGCACCGCCTCCGTTCGACAACACGTCCGGAAGTTTGTCGCGCAGCCCGGCGGCCAGGCCCTCGCGGTGCGACCCCGACGGCCACGCGGTGACGAGCAGGTCCGCGTGCCGGCCGGGAAGTGTGGCGAACCCGGTCGACCTGGTGCCCACGGCGGAACTCTCCTCGTCCAGCAGCCCGGCGCGACCGGTCAGCAACTCGGTGGCGAGTTGCCGGGCGAGCAGGTCGGCCGGGGCGGTGACCGCGGGGGTCGTGGTCGCCCAGATGAAGCAGTCGGACCAGCCGGGGACGTCGAACGGCTGTGCCGGAGCCCGCTGCCCGGGTGCCCGCCCCGGGTCGGCCGGCGGCGGCACCGCAGCCAGTTCGGCGTCGGCCTCGGCGACCAGCTTGTCCGGATCGTTCGGGCTCACCAGACAGAGCACCGACCCCTCCGGCCGGTACCAACGCTGTCGGAAGGCCACGATGTCCGACGGGGTCACCGCGCCGATCGAGGTCTCGGTGGTGGTGTCCCGAAGACCCAGGTCGAGCGTCGGAGCCACCCTGGCCGCGACGGCCGGCGCGATCTGCAACTGGGGCTGGTCGCGCACTCGCGCGTTCTCGGTCAGCACCGCGCGCCGTTCGGTCTCGTGCAGCTCGGCAGGGTACGGCCGGGCGCCGAAGGCCGAGGTCAGCGCGGCGATCAGCGCCGCCGACGAGCCCGGTGTCGCTCGCGCCGAGTAGCGGGTGGCGGAGACTTCCGTACGGGCAGCCATCTGCACCCGCCCGCGACTGGCCGCGGTCGCCACGCAAATGTGCTCCGTCAGGTGGGCCGTGCCCTCCTGACCGGCCGGATCAGCACCGTAGCCGACCGGCACGCTGAGAACGCCGACACAGGAGCGGAAGTACGGCACCTGCACCGCGACAACCGTCAGGCCACCGACCACGGTCTCCAGCACGGTGCTTCGGCTCATCGCATTCTTCCGATCAGTTCGGGAACGGTCTCGTCCACCGGACCGATGTAGGCGACCGCCGGCCGATGCCTGGACGACAGGCGCGGCACGTGGGCCAACCGGTCCGGAGCCGCCGAGGCCTTCTCGGCGACGACAGCCACGGAGTGCTGCCCGTTGAGCTGGCGCCGGTGGTCGTCAAGCGCGCCGAACGGTTCATCCAGCTTCGTGAGCACCCGGTCCACGACGCGGCCGACCGCGACACCGAGCGCCTCGGCGGGCAACTCGCCCTCGTCGATCTCGGCGACGCAACGCCGGATGGCGTCGATCGTCGCCGGAAGCCGTTCCCGCAGGAGAGAGGCGCCGATGGTCAGCGTCTGCGGTCGCCCGTCGTCCCGCGCGACGGCGACGGTGCCGTAGACCAGGCCCGCCTCGGTCCGCAGTCGCCGGTACAGCAGGCCGTCGGAACCGTCGAGAAGCTGTGCCAGCACCGCTGCGGAGGCCGAGTCCTCGATGACCTCGGCGAGCCGGAACTGCAGAACCACCCGGCACTGCTCCCCCGGCCGGTCGACCAGGACCATCTCACCCCGCCAGGAGCTTGGGGCGGGCGCCGGAGCGGGCGACGCCGTACCGGAAGACGGGTCCACCTGTCGGGCTCGGGCCAGGCAGCGCCGCAGGCAGTCGCCCAGCTCGGCGCCCCGGGCGTTGGCCAGCGTGTCCTGATCGCCGAGGGCCTCCTGCGGCGAGCCGCCCCAGGCGGCGGTCTCCACCGCCCGGAACATGGTGACGACCGGGTTGGCGCGCTGGTTACGGGCCTGGGTGAGCTGCGCCGCGGCCAGGGACTGGAGCAACGCCGACGCGGGGTCCGGGTCGATCCGGGACACCGCCTCCGCCAGGCGCTCCCCGCGCGCGTCCGGAGACCAGAAGGAGAACTGGGAGGCGTGCTCGGTCAGCCGGTGGCGGCGCATCCAGCCCGCCGTCGCCGGGTCCCGAGCCAGGGCGTGGGCGAGGTAGCGGGCCGCGAGCGCGGCCCGACCCACAGCCTCCGGCGGGTCGTCGGCGTGGCCTTCGGGGAGATCCCAGCCGAGGGCCGGCGCGTGTGGCAGTTCCAGTTCGCGACGGCGCGTCGTACGGACGTTAACCACGAACCAGCACCTCCGGTTCCTTCCTGCTTGTCGCGTCGGCGGTACGGCGGACCGTCAACCACGCCATCGCCTGCACGGCGACGAACATGAGGATCGAGAACAGGATCAGGGTCGGCCCCTTGCCGAAACCGGCGGCCGCCACTCCGGGAAGGAGCAGGTAGGAGACCGTGAGCATGGAGTTGAGCACGGCCCGCCGGACGGCGAAGAGCCGGCCGGCCACCTCCGCGCCGGCTTCCTTCTGGAAGATCGTGGTGGCGCCGATGACCACCGCGAGATTGCCCACCCCGACCAGCACGCCCGGCAGGAAGGCCGCCGCGAGGCCGTACGGGACCAGGGCCACGAAGGCGATGGCCGCGATCGGGCCACACGCCGCGCCAGCGGCGATCATGCGGATCGGCTGCTGTTTGAAGCGGGCCGGGATCAGCGCCGAGGCGAGCACCCAGCCGACACCCATGGCCGCGGAGAAGAGGCCCGCGGTCGCCGTGCTGAAACGGTCGCCGAGGATCAGCAGCGCGAGTGCCGCGTCGGCGCCCCAGAGCAGGAAGAAGACCGCCTCCGTGCCGAGTGTCCAGCGGAACAGGGTGCTGGCGTTGTCGCGGAATGCGTGCCAGGTGGACCGGACGGCGTTGCGCAGGGCGGGTGCACCCGGGCAGGGCGCCAGCGGCAGCAGGAGGAGAGCCGAGAGCAGGAACGACAGGATGTCGATGATCAGCACGACCTGGAAGCCGAGCGTACCGCCGATCGCGGTTCCGGCGAGCGGGGCGGCGATCTGGACTATCGCGAACAGTGCTGTGCTGCGTGAGGCACTGCGGGCGCGGTCCTCCTCGGGCACGGTGTTGACGATGATCGCCTGCATGGCCGGCATAGTGACGGCGTTGAAGACCCGGGTGACCGAGGCCGTGAGGATGACCAGGGGCACGATGCCGTAGTGGAGCCCGAGCAGCGTGATCGCGACCATCACGGTGGCGGACAACTCGCAGACGATCATGAGCTTCCGCCGGTCGAAGCGGTCCGCGATGTATCCCGCCCACGGCGCGAGCAACACGATCGGCACGAACTGGAAGGCAAAGGCCACACCGGCCGACAGGGTCGATCCCCCGGTGGCCTGGTAGACCCACAGGGGCAGCGCGATCTGTTGCATCTCGCTGCCGATCAGCGAGACGCCCTGACTGCTGAGCACCAGGTAGAAGTCGGTGGGCAGCCGCCTCTGGCCGGGCTTCTTGGCGAGATTCGTCATCCGCGGCGGGTCCAACCAGCCAACTCTGCGGCGACTTCGGCCTTGGCTCTGGTCGCCGGTGGGGCGCCGACGCGTTCGGACACCGACGTCGCCCATCGTTCGAGGGCTGCCCGTGCGTGCATCTCGCGGCCGTTGTTCTCGATCTCCAGCCAGTAGGTGATCTGCGGCTGCCCGTCCGGTAGTGCCTTGAACTCGGCGCGGTCGAAGGTCACCTGGAGCAGCGAGTTGACGCTTGTGCGGTAGAAGACCTTGCGGCGGTGCTGGACGACCGATGCGAAGACGTCTGGTTCGAGGGCGACACCGAGCAGGCGGTGCGCGTACGCCAGCGCCGGGCTCTGCGGGTTGCGGACCTCACGGCCGATGTCCTTCGCCGCCAGGCGCCCGCCCAGCTCGAGCGAGTCACGGCATCCGTTCTCCCACCGGAGGGTCTGTTTGACGCCCAGCCAGGAGACCCGCTTGATCGTCCCCGGGTTGATCGTGGCACGCAGGGCGATCTGCCGGTCGGTCAACTGCCACCGGTCGTCGAAGTAGAGGGTGGACTGGGTGTGCTGGAACCGCGACTCCTCCACCGCGTCGTCCGGCGGCGGCACCGCGGCGGCCAGGTCGTCCAGCGTCGGCTGCAGGTTGCCGAACAGCCCGTCGTCGCCGAGACGCCACTTGTACTCCTGCTCCACGCCGATGACGATCCCGGGTGGAACGTCGTCGGTCCCCGGGTCGAAGTCCACCAGCGCCGTCGGGCTCGTCATACTTCGACCTTTCCAGTTACGGTCTCCGGCTCGTCAGCCAGAACCAGGGTCCGCTCGACCAGACGCGATTCGAATCCACCGACGACGAAGACGTCGACGGCATCGCCCGGAAGGCGGAAGATCCGTCGGCAGCAATCCACGATGACCTCCCGAGACGAGGGCGGAAAGCGGAAGTGCCCTGATTTGTTGTTGATCACCACGGCGCGCACCTGGGGAACGCCGATGAAGACGACCTCCCCCGCCGCGCTGGCTCTCAACCGATCGGGAACCAGCATCGGATGCCCGACCGGCACATCATTGACCGTCGCCTTATTGCGCCCGAACACCAGTTCCTCGAAGCTGAAGGACCGGGTCCACAACAGGAACCGGCCATCTTCATCGATCACATACATGTACGGTCGGCCCTCGCGGACGGGAGCGGGCAGCACCGGACCGGTCAGTTCGATCGTCTCCGGCTGGACGATGTCCATCACCAACCGGTACTTGTCCTCGAACGCCGCCCGCGAGTACTGCACCACTACCGGATCGGTGCGGACCACCGCCGTCGGATGACCCATCGCGGCAGCGGGGAACTCGTCCTCGTAGCGCTGCCGGAGGCGATCTGCGAGGTGCGCGACCCAGGCCCGCAGCACGATCGAGCCAGGCTGCTGCGCCAGAAGGCGGCGCAGGGCGATGAGTTGGTCGTACAGGACGAAGATGATGCCCTGCGATCCCGACCCGTAGCGAAACGCGAGCATCTGGGCGAGATCCTCGTACCGCTGGAACACCTCGTGGTGGGAGTTGAGACGGCTCTCCCGCATCGGCGACTCTCCACACTTCGCGGGGGACCGGGCCGACCCGGCATCGTGATGCCGCGTCGGCCCGGCCCCGACCTGACCATGGTCATGGTGCGTGGCTACGGATCAGCCGTCAGTGAACTCCATGAGGACCGCGGCCAGTGCCTCCCGGCCGTCCTCGGTAGCGTCCAACTCCTGGAGGTTCTCGATGACCTCGTCAAGCTGCTCAAGCTCCATATCCTGCACCTCCCCTCCGTCGGTGTGTCGGAACGTCCCTGTGGCGCGCGCCTACTCCGAGCCTCATGCAGCGAGCCGCGACCGTCAATCTATTGAGCAGTAGGATGGGGGCGACGAAACACCGGCTACCAGGACTTGTACGGGCGTTGAGTCAGATAGACATTGCCGTATCGAACGTCACCGGAAACGTCCGCGCCGAGCCAGCCAGGGCGGGGGAAATCGGCGTCCTCCGTCGGCAGTTCGACCTCGGCGGTGACCAACCCCTCGTTGTCCCCGCCGTACTCGTCGATCTCGAAACAGAAGGCGCCGACCGGGACGAGGTGCCGGACCTTGACCAGCGGTGGAACCGGGGAGAGACCCGCGGCGAGCACCGCGTCGACGAATTCCGGCGGGATTTCGGCTTCGATCTCCGGGCGCGCCAGACCCTTTCGCCGCCCCTTCACAGTGATGAACGCCGCTGCACCGTAACGGCGTAACCGCACCTGGGAGACGGCGGTCGAGGCGAGGTACACCTGCGTTATCGGCCTGCTTGCGGTCACCTCCCTCCGCCACGCGTCGGAGGCCAACAGGAACTTGCGTTCGATCTCGATGTTCGTGGATCCGGCCATCGACGCAGTCTGCCAGTGGTACGGCATTGGACACAGCCCTGACGTCACCCGTACCGCTCGTCGAAAATGGGCTCCACTGACGACGTATACGTCGGTACACTCCGTTCAATGCATCGATCATCATCGCAGCGTCTCGTCGTTGTCGTTCCCGGCATGCAGTTCGGTCCACACGTCCCGGTGCTCGCCTACGCGAGTCGCGCCGCCGCCGTTCGGGCAGCGCAGGTCCTTCCCCTGTCATGGCAGCCACCGAAGGGCCGGTCCAGTCTCGACCTGGCGCCATGGGTCGTCGATCAGGTGAACGTGGTCCTCGACAAGCTGGCCGCGGCCCGGCCCGGGGCAGTGCCATTGCTCATCGGCAAGTCGTTGGGGTCGCACGCGGCTCCGGTGGCCGTGGAGCGCGGGCTTCCGGCGATCTGGCTCACCCCCCTGCTGCAGCACGAGCCGGTGGTGACGGCGCTCGGCAGGAGCAACGCACCGTTCATGCTTGTCGGGGGCACGGGCGATCCGGCGTGGGACGGTACGGTCGCCCGTCGACTGACGCCGCACGTGGTCGAGGTCGAGAACGCGGACCACGGGATGTGGGTCCCGGGTCCTCTCACCGACTCGGCACTGGTGCTGGGCACGATCGGGCGGGCGGTGGAGAGCTTCCTCGACGAGGTGATCTGGAAGGTGCCGGCGGAATCCCGATCGTGAGCTGCCGCCGGTCTGGCCGACCGGCTGGACCGCCGAACGCCACCTACCACCGCCGGACCCGAAAAAGGCCCCGACCCGGTGTGAACCACCAGGTCAGGGCCTTGCTCGTTGGTGCGCCGCCAGGGACTCGAACCCCGAACCCGCGGATTAAGAGTCCGCTGCTCTGCCAGTTGAGCTAGCGGCGCTCGATCGGCAACGGAGAGAAGATTAGCACCCGGTCGAGCCGGGCTCCAATCCGGTTACCCGGCTCCCCCCTTCGGTCGAGCTTACCGGGCATTTGGTTACAAAGGCACCAGCGTACGGAACTCCGGGGCGTGGGTGGCGGCGTTGATACGGCACGATGTCCGCCAGGTACGCGAGAACAGAGGTGGGGATGGCACGGTTCACGCGAGCCGGGGCGGTGGTGGGCGCTCTGACCCTGGCGGCGTCGCTGGCACTGACCGGGTGCGGCGACGAGCAGAAGAAGCCGGAATTCGTGGGCGGGACGTCGTCCGAGGCGAGCGTGGGCGCCGATGCCGGCTCGGTGGCGCCCTCGGCTCCGGCGACGCCGAGCGGGCCGGCGCTCACGCTGAGCCCGGCGGACGGCGCGAAGAACAGGCCCGCGAGTACGGAGATCAGCGCCAAGCTCCCGGACGGCGCGAAGGTATCGGCGGTCACACTGACGGCCGACGGTGGTGGCGCGGTGGAGGGCAAGCTGCGCGCCGACGGCTCGTCCTGGGTGCCGTCCGCGCCCCTGAAGTACGGGACGCGGTACACGGCCACGGTGACGGCGAGCACGCCCGACGGCACGAGCAGCCAGGGCACCAGCAGCTTCACCACGATGGCCAAGCCGAAGTCGACGATCGGGTCCGGGCTGTACCTGTTCGACGACAAGAGTTACGGGGTGGCCATGCCTGTGGTCACCGAGTTCCACCCGGGCATCCCGAAGAAGGATCGCGCGGCGGTGCAGAAGCGGATGTTCGTCAAGACCGACCCGCCGCAGCCGGGCGCCTGGCACTGGGTCAGCAACGGCACCCAGGCGTACTACCGGGCACCGCAGTACTGGAAGCCCGGCACCACGATCACGGTGCGGATCGCGCTTGGCGGGATGCCGCTGAGCAACGGCAAGTACGGCGACATCGACCGCAAGGCCACCGCCAAGATCGGCCGGTCGTTCGAGATGAAGGTCGACAACGCCAACAAGAAGATGTTGGTCTACGAGAACGGCGCGTTGCTCCGCACCATCCCGGTGAGCCTGGGCAAGAAGAGCACCCCGTCGTCGAGCGGCACGATGGTCGTGATGGAGAAGAAGGAAGCCACCGTCTTCGACACCCGTGACGATCCGGACCCGGCCAACCGCTACGTCACCGACATCCAGTTCGCCCAGCGGCTCACCTGGGGCGGCGAGTACATCCACGCCGCGCCCTGGTCCGAGCACGTGCAGGGGCGGCAGAACGTCTCGCACGGCTGCGTGAACGTGTCGATGGCGAACGCCAAGTGGCTGTTCGACAAGACCCGGATCGGTGACCCGATCACGATCAAGGGCACCGAGCGCAGGATCGCCGCCGGCAACGGCTGGACGGCGTGGAGTCTGAGCTGGTCGGAGTTCATCAAGGGCAGCGCGCTGCCGGTGCCCAAGGGCGGTTCCGGCCCGGCGCTCTGAGTTGTCAGGTCGCCTCGCGCCGGCCCCTGCCGATGGCAGGGGCCGGCGCGTACCCTGGCACTGCCCGCGACGCGACGACGCGGCGGCGGCCCCTCCGGCCCGGCATGAAGACGAGCCCGAATCACGAAACGCCGGATAGTAGCAAATTTCCGGCATCGTGCTCGGCGTGTTCCGGTTCACCCTCGGCAACCGGGACCGGTTCCGGCGCGTCTTTAGGAGACGATGGGGCAGGGACCACGACTGTGAGGACATCATGCGAGCTAGCCAGGACCAGCTGATCCGGCCCCGAGGGCGACGCCGCGTGCTCGCGGCGGGGCTGCTCGCCGTGGCGCTGGCCTTCACCTCCGCCTGCACCGACGACGGCGGCAAGCCGTCCTCGTGGCAGGGCGGCGGCGAGAGCCCGGCCCCCAAGGCCGCGGCGACCATCAGCGAACCGGCGGCCGACGCCAAGGACGTGCCGGCGTCCACGGGCATCACCTTCACCACGAAGGACGCCGAGGAGACGGCCGTCGAGCTGAAGGACGCGGCCGGCAAGGCGGTCGAGGGCAAGCTCGCCGCGGACGGCAAGAGCTGGCTTCCGGCAGGCGCCCTGGAGTACGGCACCAGCTACACGGCCACCGTGACCGCCACCGGGGACGACGGCCGCCCGGCCACCGCGACCAGCACCTTCACCACGATGGCCAAGCCCGGCAAGCAGATCCGGGTGAGCAGCTTCCTCGGCGACAACCAGGTCGTCGGCGTCGGAATGCCGCTGATCGTGAAGTTCGACCGGGCCATCCCGGAGGACTACCGCGACGATGTGCAGCGCCGGATGACCGTGACGTCCACACCGGCCCAGGAGGGCATCTGGCACTGGGTCAGCCCCACCGAGGTCCGGTACCGGCCGAAGGAGTTCTGGAAGACCGGCAGCAAGGTCTCGTACCGCGTGCAGGCCGGCGGCCTGCCGATGGGGTCGGGCTGGTACGGCCGCGCGGACCTCTCCGTGGACATCAAGATCGGCGCAGCGGTGGTCATGACGGTGGACAACAAGACCAAGCGGATGACTGTCACCCGCAACGGCGCCGTGATCAAGACCATCCCGGTCAGCCTGGGCAAGAAGAGCACCCCGTCGTCCAGCGGGACGATGGTCGTGATCGAGAAGCTGCGCAAGACGGTCTTCGACACGTTCGAGGAGCTGGGCCCGGAGGAGGGCTACCGCACCAAGATTGACTTCGCGCAGCGCCTCACCTGGGGCGGCGAGTTCATCCACGCGGCACCCTGGTCCGAGGGTCAGCAGGGCAGCGTGAACGTCTCACACGGCTGCGTCAACGTGTCGATGGCCAACGGTGATTGGCTGTTCAGGAACACCCAGATCGGCGACCCGATCACGGTAAAGGGCACCGAGCGCAAGCTCCAGAACGGCAACGGCTGGACCGACTGGAACATGAGCTGGGACGAGTACGTCAAGGGCAGCGCCCTGCCGTACGAGCCGCCGGCCGACCCGGACACCTCGCCGACGCCGGACGACGCGGTAACGCCGACCGCCACCCCGACCGCCTGAGCCACCGGAACGACGAAAGCCCCCTCCTCGGAGGGGGCTTTCGCATTGCCCTCACAACGACTCAGGCCCCCTCCGAGGAGGGGGCCCGAGCAGTGAAACAAATGGGGTGACTGATGGGAATTGAACCCACGACAACCGGGACCACAACCCGGTGCTCTGCCAACTGAGCTACAGCCACCATGCCGCCGTCGCCCGGTCGTTCGCCCCGGGCGGGGTGCGGACCAATAATAGCCACACCGCCGCCGGGCACGTCCAGCGGGTTCCCGGCTCGGTGTCCGAGGGGTCAGAGTTCGGCGGCGATGCCCTTGGCGGTCTCGACGTCGGGGCCGGGCAGCGGGACGAAGATGGTGCGCCGGTAGTACTCCAGCTCCCGGATGCTCTCCCGGATGTCGGCGAGCGCCCGGTGCGCGAGGCCCTTTTGCGGCTGCCCGAAGTACACGCGGGGGTACCAGCGGCGGCACAGCTCCTTGATCGAGGAGACGTCGATCATGCGGTAGTGCAGGTGTGCGTCGAGGCGGGGCATGTCCCGGGCGATGAAGCCCCGGTCGGTGGCGATTGAGTTGCCGCACAGCGGCGCCGTACGCGGATCCTTGACGAAGGTGCGGACGTACTCCAGCACCAGGTCCTCGGCCTCGGCCAGGGTGACCGCCGAGCGGCGGACCTCCTCGGTGAGGCCGGACTTGGCGTGCATCGTCTGGACGATCTCCGGCATCGCCTCCAGCGCGGCCTCGTCGGCGTGGATCACCACGTCGACCCCGTCACCCAGCACGTTGAGATTGGGATCGGTGACGAGTGCCGCGACCTCGATCAGCTTGTCGCTGCCGAGGTCCAAACCGGTCATCTCACAGTCGATCCAGACGAGGAGTTCAGCCACCGGCACAGCCTACGCGCAGCCCACGCCCCGCGGCTGCGCGCTCCGGGTGCGGCAGACCGCTAGGGTTTCGGAGTGCCAGCAGAACCCGTCGCTCCGCCCGCCGTCACCGAGGACGACCCCGGCGGCCGTACGGTCCGCCGGTTGGTCACGGTGGTGGCCCTGGCCGCCGTGCTGCCGGCGCTGTACCTGCCGGGGCTGATGCACGACTTCTTCGACCTGAAGATCTACATGTCGGCCATGCGGTGGTGGACGGCCGGCAACCCGCTCTACGACTACGTCCAGCCGGACCGGGTGCAGGGCGAGCTGTACTTCACCTACCCGCCGTTCAGCGCCCTTCTGCTGTGGCCGTTCGGGCTGCTGCGGCTCGGTGCCACAGTGACGATCTTCACGGTGCTCACCATCCTGGCCGTGGTACTGACCACCAGGTGGCTGGTGACGCCGGTGATCGAGAGGCACGGCCTGCCCCGGGCGTTCACGCTCACCGTGGCCGTGCTGCTGGTGCTGGCCGTGGAGAGCACCCGCGAGACGATCACCTTCGGGCAGATCAACATGCTGCTGGTGGTGCTGATCCTGGCCGACCTGCTGTTCGCCGTACCACGGGCGCGGCGCTGGGCAGGGGTCGGCGTGGGGCTGGCCACGGCGCTCAAGCTGTTCCCCGGCATCTTCATCGTGTACCTGCTGGCCACCCGCCGGTGGCGGGCCGCGGTGGTGGCGAGCGCGACAGCGGCGGCGGCGACGCTGCTCGCGGCGGCGATCGCGCCGGAGGACTCGTGGCGTTTCTGGACCCGGGAGCTGTGGGACAACGACCGGGTGGGCCGCACCGACTACGTCGGCAACCAGTCGCTCTTCGGTCTGCTCAGCAGGTTCACCGCCCCGGAGAAGCCGGACCGGCTGCTCTGGCTGCTGGTGGTCGCCGCCGTCGTCGCCTACGGACTGTGGCGGGCCGCCCGCGCGGCCCGGGCCGGTGATTTGCTGACCGGCCTGACGTTGACCGGCCTCGTCGGTGCCCTGGTCAGCCCGATCACGTGGACCCACCACATCTACTGGTTCGTGCCGGCGGTGGTGCTGCTCGCGGACTCGGCGTTGAGTGCCGAGCGTCCGGACGAGGCACGCCGACGCCGATGGGTGGCCGGGCTCGCCCTCGGGACGACCGCCGTGATCGTCTACGGCGTGGTGACGTTCCAGAAGTGGGGCACGGAACCGGTCCGTACCCATGACCCGGTCGACTTCGTCACGCAGAACAGCTACGTGCTGCTCAGTCTGGTGCTGCTGGCGGCCCTGCCGGTGCGGTCGGTGCGCCGCCGACAGGCCGACCAGCCGCAGTCCGAGGAAAAATCGCACCAAATGGACAGACATCCCCAGTAGCCGCTATCGGCGCTAATCTGGCCTCATCTACCTCAAGCGTCGCTCGGGTAGCACCGATCCCCCGGTGAGGGCGGCCCTCCGCGTCGGCAGCGCGGAGGGCCGCTCGCCGTCTCGTCCACCGCCACCGGTTGCGCCGTCGGCTCGGCCCCGGCCGGCGGCCAGGCCAGACTCAAGGTCACCTCGGGCGGGTAGGGCCGCTCCGTCGGCGCGTCCAGGTCGGCCAGGGTCGCCGGGCGGGCCGGCTCCGCGCCGATCGCCGAGCGGGGTCGCTCACCCGAGCCGACCGGAGCGAGCTGCCGCACCGCCGGAAGCGGCGGGGTCGCGGGCTCCCGGACGCCGAGGCCACTCAGCGAGGTGACCCCGAGGCGGCCGGCGAGCACCGGCACCTGGTCCGGTTCGACCACGAACACCACTTCGCGGGGGCGCTGTGGTCGCAGCAGGAGCAGCACCGCGCCCACCACCAGCAGCACCCCGAGGGCGAGCAGGCCCCAGGTCGCCGGGCCGGTCCACGTTGCCCGCAACTCCGCCCGCAGGTCCAGCGCGAGGTCGGCGCCGCCGTCCGGGCGCATCACCACAAGGCTCATCGGCTCGCCGGCCAGGTCGTCGGCAGTCCACTCCAGCGAGCCGATCCCCTCGCGTACCCAGAAGGGTCGGCCCAGCGGGCTGGCCGCTTCGTGGGCGCCCGGCGCGACGGTCGGGCCGGCCGGGTCCAGCCGGACCGGCAGCGGACCCCGGGCCAACGCGACGCGGCGGACCGTGGCGTGCGGCACCGACTCCAGCCAGCGGCGCACCTCGGCGGTGGGCGCCAGGCCGACGAACGCCGGGCCGTCCGGCGTGCGGGCGTCCACCCGCAGCCGGGTCTGTGCGGTACGCGCGAAGGGCGCCTCCTGCCGCAGCAGCCTGTCGAGATCGCCGACGACGACGGCGTGCCCGGGCGCCCGGACCGTCTCGAAGCGGGCGGCGAAGGACCCGCCGGGGTCGGCGTGCCGGGTCACCAGCCAGAGCGCTCCACCGGCGAACAGCACCGGAATCCCGACGACCAACAGCAGCACTCCGGCGATCACCCGCACGAAACGCATTCGCACCGTCCCCCTCCGTAGCCAGATACCCGGCCGACCTTACCGACGTCGACCGTCTGATCAGGGGATATCCACGGCACGGCCGGTCCCGGCAGCGGAAAGCACTGGCCCGCCGGATGTCCGGCGGCCCAGCGGCTGCGCTGTGGGTCAGGACCTGCTGTGGGTCAGGACCTGGCCACCGGCTCCCGGCGGGTCCGGGCGAACGCCAGCCCGCCCAGCGCCAGACCGGCCAGCCCGGCGACGAGACCGGCGATCGCGAGGCCGACCGCGAGGCCGTCGCTCTCGTCGTCGTCGTCATCGTCGTCGCGCGACGCCACGGCGGCGGACGGCGCGGCCGACGCCGACGGCGCGGCGGCCGTCAGGGTGAGCACCGGCGCCGGCTTCTCCGGCTCCTCGCCGCCCGGCTGCGGCTCGTCGATCCACCGAGAAACGTTGCCGTCGGAGTACGTCTGGAGGGTCTTGAAGACCATCGACTCGACCTTCGGCAGCGGACCCATCGAGACCCCGAACTCCTGGAACTGGCCCGGCTTGACCGCGGCGTCCCCGGTGGCCGTCCAGGTGATCTTGGAGACCGCCTCGGTGATCTGGCTGCCGTGCACGTCGATCGGCGGCTCCACCTTGCGCTTCTCCACCGCCACGGTCCATCCGGGCACCGGCTGCGTCGACACCGAGCCGACCGGGGCGTTCTCCGGCAGCACCACCTCCAGCTTGGTGGTCGACGCGGTGTCGCTCTCGTTGGGCACCCGGAACGCCACCCGGGCGTAACCGCCCTGGGTGGCCTCCTTCGGGTTCACCGTGACGTGGGCGGACGCGGCCCCGGCGAAGCCGAGGACAGCGACGGCGGTGAACGCCAGGGCGGCAGCGGCGGTTGCGGTACGCCGGAGTCGGGTCATGAGTTTCGCGAACCTCTCTAACGGATGGGCACGGTGGCGGTCACCGTGGCCTGGTCGATGTCCGTCGTCCGGACAGTGATCTTCAGCTGCCAGTCGCCGGCTGCCGGCAGGCTGACGTCGCCGTACGCGTGGTTGTCGACGAGCGGCAGCAGCGGGACGTCGATCGGCTCGATCCCGGCCGAGGGCAGCGCCGCGGTGGCCTTCCACTCCGCCACGGGCAGCGGCTGCGACTGATTGTCCGGGGCGTACGCGTACAGGTGGATCGAGTTGTTGCCGCGCTGCGCCGGGTCCAGCTCGACACGCAGGGAGTAGAGCGGGCTGGACAGGGTGGTGGTGAACAGGCCGGCCTGGGTGCCGGAGGGCTCCGCGACGGCGGTCCGGGCGGGTGTGGTCTGCACCAACGTCGCGGACAGGCCCAGCACCACGGCGGTGACGGCCAACTCCACCCAGACCGCCCGGCGCACCGGCACCGGGCGCTGCGCGGCGACGCGTCGGCGCACCATCTGCCGGGAGTACGCGGCCACGGCGATGACGATCGCGAACAGTCCGATCTTGGCCAGCAGCAGGCGCCCGTAGGTGGTGCTGACCAGGGCGTCGAAGGTGGCCACCTCGATCAACGCCTGGACGGTGCCGGCCAGCAGCAGCGCCGAGACGGCGAGCGCCGCCCACCGGGACCAGATCGGCAGGATCGCGCCCAACTCCCGCTCGTCGGCCTGGCGGAGCAGGAAACCGGCGAGCATCAGCAGACCGCCCAGCCAGACCGCCATGCTGCCGAGGTGGACCGCGTCGACGACCACCGACACCGCCGGCGCCGGGGACGCCGCCGGGTGCCCGGCCAGCGGCCAGGTCAGCAGCGCGGCCGCGCCCAGAACGGCCAGGATGATGGCGTCCGCGCGGCCGGCCGGGCGGGCCAGCATCGGGCGGAGCAGGAACGCCGAGGCCGCCAGCAGGCCGAGCCGGACCAGATGGGCGGCGCCGAAGGCACTGCCGAACACGCTGCCGAACCCCTCGCCGGTCACCGCGAAGATGCCACCACCTGCGGTGTAGGGCACCTGCAACCACAGGTCGGCGATGGTGGCCAGGGCCACCAACCCGAGGCCGGTCCAGGCCAGCCGGCTCGGCCCCCGCCGGGAGAGCCGCCGCGGCCACAGCGCGGCCAGCACCAGCACCGGCCCGACCAGCAGCACCAGGCCGGCGTAGCCGAGGAAACGGGCGACCTTCACCGCGTTGACCACCACCGGGTTGGCGCGGCTGTCGTTGCCGGCGTCGACAGGCGGGGTCGTGGGCGCGCCCACCGAGTAGGTGAAGGCACCGGAGACCGGGTGGCTGTCGGCGGAGATCACCCGGAAGGTGACCAGGTAGGTGCCGCGCCCGCCGGACGGATCCACCGGGATGGTCACCACGGCGCCGTCGAACGACGGCTCACCCCGGTCGGCCCGGGAGCCGTCCGGCGCGATCACCCTCACCTTGTCGGGGACCTTGCGGACCGACTCGGTGAACGTGAGGACCACCTCGGACGGCCCGCTCGGCACCACCGCGGAGGCCGCCGGGCTGCTGCTCGACAGCACCGCGTGGGCGCTGGCGGGGGTGGCCGGTGCGATCAACAGGGCGACGACGGTGACCAGGAGACCGGCGGCTGCGGCCAGCCGGGCGATCCAACGGCGGGGGGCGACAGTCATGCCGGCCATGGTCGCCGACCGACGTGGCTCTCGGCGACCCGAGGCGGGTGAACGGCTCACCTGCGCCCAGCCACCAGCGCCGCGCGTACCTGGTCGCGTGTCATGAGCAGGTAGTCGGCGCGGCGCGGGGAAAAGTTCCCGACGTGGCGCAGACCATCCAAGGGCCGAAGGACCCTGACGCTCCGCCGGGCGCCGCGTAACCTGGGTTGTCGTGATCCCTGTCCCGCGTGACACCGGCGCCTCCGGTCCGACCGAGCCGCCAGGTGACGCCGTCCGGGATCCGGCGACCGAGTGGGCGTTGACCGCCCGTGACGGTGATCCGGCCGCTCAGGCCGCCTTCGTCCGGCTGACCCAGGCCGAGGTCTGGCGCTTCGCCGCGGCCCTGGTCGACACCGACAGCGCCGACGACCTGACCCAGGAGACCTACCTGCGGGCGTTCCGGGCACTGCCGGCGTTCGAGGGTCGCTCCACCGTCCGCACCTGGCTGCTCGGCATCGCCCGGCGGGCCTGCGCCGACCACCTGCGGACAGTGGTGCGCCGTCGCCGGCTCGACGAGCGGTTGACGGCGAACGCGTACACCGACAGGCCGCATCCCGACCCGGCCGGGCAGTTCGGCGCCAGCGACCTGGTCCGTCGGTTGAGCGCCGAGCGGCGTGCCGCGTTCGTGCTCACGCAGCTGCTCGGCCTGTCGTACGCGGAGGCCGCCGCGATCGAGGGGGTGCCGGTGGGCACCATCCGTTCCCGGGTCGCGCGCGCCCGTGACGAGCTGGTCGAGGCGGTCGGCGACGCCCTGGCCGGCTGAACGCGGAACTTCCGGCGGAGACAGGACGACAAATGAGCGTGACAGCACCCCCCGCACGGGCCGGCCGCTGGCCCGTCGTCCGCCCCTGGCTCGGCGTCGCGGCCCGGCTCGGCCTCGCCGCCGTCTGGCTGATCGCCGGCGCGTCGAAGGTCGGCGACCTGGCCGCGTCCGGGCGGGCCGTCAACGCGTACCAGGTGCTGCCGTACGACGTGGCGACGGTGATCGGCGCGGCGCTGCCCTTCGTCGAGCTGGCGCTCGGCGTGCTCCTGCTGCTCGGGTTGGCCACCCGGCTCGGCGCGGGGGTGTCGGTCGCGCTGCTGGTGGTCTTCATCGCCGGGATCGCCTCGGCGTGGGCGCGCGGCCTCTCCATCGACTGCGGCTGCTTCGGCAGCGGCGGGCAGCTCGCCGAGGGACAGGCGCCCAGTTACCTCCCGGAGATCCTGCGCGACCTGGGATTCTTGGCACTGGCCGGATTTCTGCTGATCTGGCCACGTACGCCCGTATCGGTGGATGGATGGCTGTCCGGCGAACCCGCTGTGGAGGACGAGGATGAGTAGTCGCAAGGGGCAGCGGGACGCCGCCCGGGTGGTCCGCGAGCAGCTCGCCCGCGAACGGCGCCGCCGCCGCACGATCTGGGTCTCCGTCGCCGCCGTCGCCGTGCTGATCATCGCCGGCGTGATCGGCTGGGGCGTCTGGTCCAGCCAGAAGTCGGACACCTTCACCACCCCGCCCGGAGCGAACGCCGACGGCACCGGCATCGTCACCGGCGGCGGCCCGGTCACCGTCGACGTCTACGAGGACTTCCTCTGCCCGGCCTGCAACCAGTTCGAGCAGACCAGCGGGCCCACCCTGGAGCAGCTGGTCGCAGAGAACAAGGCGAAGGTGGTCTACCACCCGGTGGCGTACCTCAACCGCTTCTCCACCACCGAGTACTCGACCCGCTCCTCGGCCGCCTCCGGCTGCGCCGCGGCCGGAGGCAAGTTCCGGGAGTACGCCAAGGCGCTCTTCGCGAAGCAGCCACCGGAGGGCAGCGTCGGGCTCAGCAACGACGAGCTGATCGACATCGGCGCCGGGGTGGGGCTCGACCGCGGCTCGTTCGGCGGCTGCGTCAAGGACGGCACCTACCGGACGTGGACCGCGCACGTCACCGACGAGGCGAGCCGCAGCGACGTCACAGGCACACCGACCATCCTGGTCAACGGTCAGCCACTCGCCGACCGCAGCCCGCAGGGCCTCACCGCGGCCGTGGCGGCGGCCGGCAAGTGATCCGTACCCTGCTGGCCCGCGCCGGCCTGGTCGCCGCCGCCGCCTGCGTGGCCACCCTGATCACCGCGGCGCCCGCCTCCGCGCACGGCGCGGACGCCCCGAACGGCACCGACTACCGCACCCGGGCCGCCGGCGTCACCCCGGCCCGGCCCGGCCTGGAGGTACGCGTCGTCGAGGCGGGCGCCCGCCTGGAGCTGACCAACCGCACCGGCCGCCCGATCGAGGTGCTCGGCTACTCAGGTGAGCCGTACCTGCGGATCGGCCCGGACGGGGTGTACGAGAACAGCCGCTCCCCGGCCACCTACCTGAACCGCACCCTGGCCGGGGACACGGCGCTCCCCGCCGACGCCGACCCGGCGGCGCCCGCGTCCTGGCGGCGGATCGCCGACGGGGACACGGCGCGCTGGCACGACCAGCGCGCCCTGTGGCAGGAGTCGGCTCCGCCGGAGGTGGTACGCGCCGCGCCGGAGCGCGAACACCGGGTCCGGGACTGGACGGTGCCGCTGCGCGACGGCACCGACCCGCTGCGGATCGACGGCACGTTGGACTGGGTGCCGCCGCCCGACGCGTACACCTGGTGGGCGGTGACCATCGTGGGGCTGCTCGCCGTGGGGGCGCTCGGGCTGCTCGCGGCCGCCTCCCCCGCCGGCGCCCGGGCGCTGTCCGCGCTCGGTGTGCTGCTGATCGTCGGCGGGGCGGTAGCCGTGGTGTACCCGGTCGGCCGGGAGTTGGACGCCGGCGCCCACGGTGTCGGGGGCGTGCTGGTCGGGCTGCTGTCCGGGCAGGTCTGGTCGCTGCTCACCGGCCTCGGCGCGATCGCCGCCGGCTGGTACGCGCTGGCCCGCCGGCCGGGAGCCGACTTCGTGGTCGCGCTGGGCGGGGCCTGCCTGGCGCTCCTCGCCGGCACGGCGAACGCCGCCGTGTTCGCCAGGTCCATCGCCCCGGTGCCGTGGGCGCCCGAAGCAGCACGCGTGATGGTCGCGGCGGTGCTCATCACCGGCGCCGGCGCGACGGCCGCCGGCGTCCTGCGCCTGCACGCCACCTCCCGCGCCGCCGCACCGGCCCGGCGGGTCGAGGCCACCGGGCGCGGGGCTACGCCGGCGGAGTGAAGCCGTAGGGGAGTTCCAGGCGGTGCTTCGCCAGCAGGGTCTCATCGCCCAGCAGGTCGCGGGTAGGGGCGTCGGCGACGATCCGGCCACCGTCCAGGATCACCGAGCGTTCGCACAGCTCCACCGCGTACGGCAGGTCGTGGGTCACCATCAGCAGTGTCACCGGCAGGCCGCGCAGGATCTCGGCCAGCTCGCGGCGGGCCGCCGGATCCAGGTTCGACGACGGCTCGTCCAGCACCAGGATCTCGGGGTGCATGGCGAGGACGGTGGCCACCGCCACCCGGCGGCGCTGCCCGAACGAGAGGTGCTGCGGCGACCGGTCCCGGTGCTCACCCATCCCCACCGCGGCCAGTGCCTCGTCGACCCGGGCGGACAGCTCCGCCCCGCGCAGGCCCAGGTTGGCCGGCCCGAACGCCACATCCTCGGCGACGGTGGGCAGGAACAGCTGGTCGTCCGGGTCCTGAAAGACGATGCCGACCCGACGGCGCACCTCGGACAGGGTGGCCCGGTCCGGTGTGACGGTCAGCCCGCCGACGCTCACGCTGCCCTCGGTAGGCGTGAGGATGCCGTTGAGGTGCAGCACCAGTGTGGTCTTGCCGGCGCCGTTGGGCCCGAGCAACGCCACCCGGTCGCCGCGCGGCACCGTCAGGTCGACGCCGTGCAGGGCGACGTGCCCGTCCGGGTACGCGTACCGGACACCACGAACGTCCAGCGAGACAGCGGTAGGCACGACTCCGATCATGTCAGCACGACGGCGGTGGCGGCGATGGAGGCCGCCACCACAGGCACTGTTGCCGCGACCAGCCACTGACCGGCGGTCGCCGCGCCGTCGCCCTGCCACACGGCCGGCATCCGTCCGGTGTAGCCCCGGGACAGCATCGCCAGGTAGACCCGCTCCCCACGCTCGAAGGCGCGCAGGAACAACGCGCCGATCCCGGCGGCGAAGCCGCGCAACTGCCACAGAAAACGCGGGTCGTCGCCCCGGGAGATCCGGGCCACCCGCATCCGCCGCGCCTCGCCGACGAGCACGTCGAGGTAGCGCAGCATGAACGTGGCGATCTGGGTGAGCACCTGCGGGCAGTGCAGCCGGTCCAGCCCCACGATCAGGTCGCGGGTGGTGGTGGTCGCGGCGAGCAGCAGCGAGGCGAGGACGCCGAGAGTGCCCTTGGCCAGGATGTTCCACGCGCCGTGCAGCCCGTCCTCGGACAGCCGCAGGCCCAGCACCTCGACCCGCTCACCGGCGCCCAGGAACGGCAGCGCCACGGCGAACAGCACGAACGGCAGCTCGATCAGCGCCCGGCTGAGCAGCCACCGCGGCCCCACCCGGGCCAGCGCCGCCACCAGGGCCACCAGCAGGGCGTACGCGCCGAACGCCCAGAACGCCTCGCGCGGGGTGGCCACCACGGCGATGGTGAAGACCACCATCGCCACGATCTTGACCTCGGGCGGAAGCCGGTGCACAGGCGAGTCCGACTCGCGGTACAGCACGTGCCCGTGACCGGCACCCATCCGCGTACCCCTTGCTCAGTTCGTCGCTTCGGCGCGGGTCGCCGTCACGGCGTCGCCGTCGGTAGGCGTCGCGTCCCCGTCGGTAGGCGTGCCGCCCCGGCGACGCAGCAGCCAGAAGAGGCCACCGCCGATCGCGAACGTCACCAGCACACCGAGGACCCCGGACAGGCCCGTGGAGAGGAAGCCGTTCTCCACGCCGCGCACGCCGTAGTCGGCGAGCGGGCTGTCCCCCAACTCGTGGTCCTTCGCCTGCTGGGCCGGGCAGCTGCCGGCGACGATGTTGTCGTCGGCGTCGACCGTGCAGCCCTTGAGCAGGGACGAATCGAGCCCGTCCGGGTGGGACGAGGCGTAGTTGCTCACCACTCCGGCGAGCAGCAGGGCGACCAGCAGGCCGCCGGCCAGGAAGGCCCAGGAACGGTTCTTCATCGGACACCTCCGGCGACCGGAACGACGGGAGCGGCGGGCGTACGCAGGGAGCGCAGCGCGTACACCAGGTCGGGGCGCACCTTCGCGACGGTGAGCACGGTGGTCGCGGTGATCAGGCCCTCGCCGATGCCGATGAGCAGGTGGACGCCGGCCATCGTGCCGGCCAGCCCGGCCAGGTTGCCGCCGAGGTCGGTGGTGCCGCCGAGCCAGTACTGCACGACGAAGCCCTGGGACGCGACGACCACGCTGAGCATGGCGGCGACGAAGGCGGTCACCGCCAGGCCGGCGGGCGTACGGGGAAGCACTCGCAGCAGCAGGGCGATGAGCAGGTACGCCGCCGCGGTGCCGAGCAGCGCCATGTTGGTGATGTTGAGGCCGAGCATCGCCACGCCGCCGTCGCCGAAGATCAGCGCCTGGACGACGAGGACGACCGCCACGCAGAGCGCGCCGACCCACGGGCCGACGAGCATGGCGGCGAGCGCGCCACCGAGCAGGTGACCGCTGACCCCGGCCGTGAAGATCGGGAAGTTGAGCATCTGGACGGCGAAGATGAACGCGGCCACCAGGCCCGCCATCGGTGCCAGCCGGTCGTCCAGGTCGCGCCGGGCGCGCAGGACGCAGAAGGTGAGCACGGCAAGTGCGAGTGCCGCGAAGACCCCCGCGACGGGACCGTCGATGATCCCGTTCGAGATGTGCATCGCCAGTGTTTCCACGCGACCTCCCACGCGTCAGCGGACCCATGCGGGGCCGACTGGGTCAGCCTATTTCCCCAACCTCGTTGTTGCCAGACTCTGGCAACAAGGCATGGTGTTGATCACCTCGGGTTGCCCGGGGCCGCGGCCGCTCGCGCCGGTGGCGCGTCGGCGGCGACGGCACCGCCCGACCCGGCGGTAGGGTCGGGCCATGACCACGCCCGACCGCCTCTCCCCCGGTGACCCCGCCCCCGAGTGGACCCTGCCCACCGACACCGGCGACCAGCTCTCCCTCGCCGACCTGCGCGGCCGCAAGGTCGTCCTGTACGCCTACCCGGCGGCCATGACGCCCGGCTGCACCAAGCAGGCCTGCGACTTCCGCGACTCCCTTGCCTCGCTCCAGGCGGCCGGCTACGAGGTCGTCGGCATCTCCCCGGACAAGCCGGAGAAGCTCGCGAAGTTCCGCGACCGGGACGCGATCACCTTCCCGCTGGTGTCGGACGTCGACAAGGCGGTGCTCACCGCGTACGGCGCATACGGCGAAAAGCAGCTCTACGGCAAGACCGTGACCGGGGTGATCCGCTCCACCTTCGTCATCGACGGCGACGGAAAGATCGAACGGGCGCTCTACAACGTCAAGGCCACCGGCCACGTCGCCAAGCTCCGCCGCGACCTCGGCCTGGACTGACCGGCGGGAAGGAGCGGGACCGGGCTCGACACCGCGCCCGTCGGACGCTTTAGACTCAGCGGGTTGGCGGGAGTGGCGTAACGGCAGCCGCGATAGGTTTAGGTCCTATTGTCCGAAAGGGCGTAGGGGTTCGAATCCCCTCTCCCGCACAGGGTCACCGCTGCACTGCAGATGACTGGCCGGTCAGCCGCACCAGCGGGCGGTGGCACCGGCCGGACGGGTCGACGGTGTTTCGGCGGGCGGTGCGCTCGCCCTCGCGACCTCGACCGGGCGGGCCGGTGTCGGCGTGCCGCCGGCCCGGGTGACGGACGGCCGGGCCGTGGCGGGCTTCCGCGAACTGATCGGCGCGCCGGGCCCGTACATGCGGATCACGCTGGTCTGGACCTGGCCGGGCGCCATCCGGATCCCCGACGCGGTGACCCGGTTGCCGTACACGTCGCTGACCCGGACGCTGAACGGCCCGGCACCGGCGCCGGAGGGGATCAGCCAGTAGTTGTAGTCCTGCCGGGCTGTCGTCCGCCACGGGCCGCTGTCGCCCTGGCGGACCTCGACGGCGCGCAACGGGTTGCCGTGGTTGCCGACCCGGACGGCGAACCAGAACTGCGACGCGCCCTCCTTGATCCGGAAGGTGAGAGGGCCGGGCAGCGGCGGGTTGACCACCGCGCGGTAGGTGACCGGGACGAGGCCCTGGACCGGGTCGGCGATCCGGGTGAAGGCCTCCCGAGACAGGTCGAGATGCCCGGGTTCGCACTCCGGGCACTGGTCCATGATGAGCACCCGGACGGTGCCCTTCGGGCCGGTGACGTCGAGGAATCCGCCGCAGGCGGCGCCCGCCGCGTACTCGCTCGGGCCGAGCGCGACGTAGAGCCGGTTGGCGGGCGCGGCCGGGTTCGAGCAGTTGCCGCCGGTGCCGTTGGAGTCGTAGAAGGTGGCCTTGCCGCTGTGCGTGGCGGTGCCGGTGGGTGGCGCGGCGCCGAGTGTGCGGCTGGCCGCGCAGGCCGGGGCCGAGCCGGAGCGCAGCGCCAGGCTGATCCCGAGCGTCGCCGCGAGGACCGTGACGCCGGCGGCGACCAGCCAGGACAGCGGGCCGGACGAGGTCGCGGGCCGGTCGTCGGGAACCCGGTCCAGGTCGATGTCGATGTCGACGACCGCGGGAGCGCTTCCGTCCGTCACGACGGCGATGGTGCCGGAGGTGTGAGCACCCGGACAAGCGGGCTAAGCCAAAGCTAAGACAGCGTCGACGGACGGTGACCGGGACGTGCCGGCGGGACAGGCCCGCCGGTCACGGCTCGACGACGACCCGGTCGCCCACCGCCAGCGGTCCACTGTCGACAGGCACGAGGTGCAGTCCGAACAGGAGCTTCCTGTCGATTCTGCGGTGGCGCGCGAGGGTGCGCAGAGGCTCCTTCGCGCGTACCCCGGTCTCCTGGTCGGTGGTGGTCACCACGCAGCGGTCGCACGGCCCGGCGGCGCGCATCAGCAGGCCGCCGACGCGCAGCGACCGGCCGGCCCAGCCGTCCTCGGCCCAGGCCGGCGCTCCGTCGACCACCAGGTTGGGCCGGAACCGGGTCATCGGCACCGGCTCCTCCCCCGCCTCGGCCAGCCAGCCGTTGAGCGCGTCGAGCGAGGCGGTGTTCGTCAGCAGCAGCGGGTAGGCGTCGGCGAAGCTGACCTGGTCGCCGGTGTCGTACTCACGGCTCCCGGCGGCCAGGTGGCGGGTCGGTCGGGCCAGCCAGACCAGCCGGACCTGCCGGCCGAGCAGCGCGCCGAGCCAGGCGTCGGCCACCGGACCAGCCGCCACGGCGGCGACGGAAAGCTCGCGTCCGCGGAAGGTCCGCACCAGCACCTGCTCGCCACCGGCCGGCTCGGGCACGTCGAGGTCGGGCCGCCCGTCGGCGCGCAGCGTCAGACCACCCGGGCGCACGCCTGCGCGCAGGTCGACCAGCCGGGTCGTCTCCCGCTGGGTGACGCCGACGCCGTCGGCGTCCACCACCATCCAGCGCCGGTCGCCGGCCAGGCCCCACGCCTGCACCAACGCGCCGTCGTGGTCGACCCGGTGACAACCCTTGACCGGGTACGTGTGGATCGAACTCAGCCGCACCCGGCTACCATGCCACGCCGATTCCGTCGCCCGGATACCAGTGGTCGGCCGGGCTCTCCCGATAGGCGAGGAACCGTCGGCCGGTGCGCTCGGCGTGCTCGGCGAGCACGTTGGTGCTTGTGACGTTGTCGGTGAGCAGGATCGCGCCGGGGGCGAGCTTCGGCTCCACCGCGTCGAACTCACGCTTCTCGTGGGCGCGGCTGTGGTCGCTGTCGTGCAGGAACAGGTCGACCTGTCGGTCGAGGGCCCCGATCGAGGTGATCGAGTCGCCGATCACCAGGTCGACGACCTCGGACCAGGGCGCGCCGGCGGCGAGGTAGCCGGCCTCCGGGTTGATGTCCAGCGAGGTGACCCGACCGGGGTGGCCCTCCTGCGCGTTGCGCAGCAGGGCGGCGGCCAGGACGCAGGTGCCCAGCCCCTTGTCGACGCCTGTCTCGACCACGTGCGCGGGTCGGGTGGCGCGGACGATCGCGTACCAGCCGACCCGGCGGGCGTAGCGCACGCGCCTGTCGGCGAGCCCGCGGCGGGCGGCGCCTGCGGTGGCCCGCTCGATGTGCTCGCGCAGCGCCTGGTCGGACTCGATCTCGTCGATCCACGCGCGGACCTGCTTGACCGGCTGGTCGCAGACCACGCTGACGAACCAGGCCAGGTGCTGGCGGCTGAGCTTGGTCAGCTCGTACGTGTAGTTGTGGTGCTCGCGGGACGTCACCAGCCAGCGGGCGGAGACGCGGAGCACCCGCGCGTCGTGGCGGGCGACCCGGGCGAACCGCTTGGGGAAGGCGGCGACGGGCGCGAGAGGCGTACGGGCGATGGCCCGGCGCAGCTTCGATGGATCCACGGCTGTTTCATACCAGTTCCGGGGCACCACTTGTCGGAAAAAGATTTCAGTCGTCAAACGGACCCATGTGGACCGCCTCAGGGGCACGTGAGCGGAACCCGCGATCAGTAGCATCGGAGTTCATGCGGTATCGCCAGGGGCACGCGGAGCCCGAGACCCAGTTCATCGAGGCACAGCCACCATCGGAGCCGACGCCTGAGGCGCCACCGAAGCGTCGCCGGTGGAAGAAGGCCCTGCTGATCACCCTTGCGGTTCTGGTGCTGCTCGCCGGTGGCGGCGTCCTCGCCGGAGGGCTCTACTACCGTTCGGTGAACAACGGGATCGAGCGTGTGGACGCCTTCGACGGCGTACCGGAGGCCGAGCGCCCGCCGGTGGTCGAGAAGGCCAAGGGCGCCCTGAACATCATGATCCTGGGCAGCGACTCGCGGGACCCGGAGAGCGACGCGGGCTCCCGGACCGACACGATCATCCTGGCCCACATTCCGAAGGACCACTCCAGCGCCCAGCTCATCTCGATCCCCCGGGACACCTGGGTGAACGTGCCGAAGTCGCCGCAGGGGCGCGGCGGCCGGGACGCGAAGATCAACGCGTCGTTCGCCTGGGGTGGGGTTCCGCTGATGGTGCAGACGGTCGAGAAGTTCACAGGCGTGCGGGTCGACCACGTGACGATGGTCGACTTCGGCGGTTTCAAGGAGATCGTGGACGCCCTCGGCGGCATCGAGGTGGACGTGGAGAAGGGCTTCACCACGCTGTACGCGCTCAACGGCAGCCGGACGTTCGCCGCCGGCCGGCAGCGGATGGACGGCGCCGCGGCGCTCGACTACGCCCGGGAGCGCCATGCCTTCCCCGAAGGCGACTTCGCCCGGATCCAGCACCAGCAGCAGGTGATCAAGGCGATTCTCGACAAGGCGGCGTCCGGCGGCACGCTCGCCAACCCGGCCAAGCTCAACTCCTTCGTGCAGGCGACGGCGGACGCGGTGGCGGTGGACAAGTCGCTCAACATGCTGGACCTCGCCTCCGATCTCCGAGGGCTGCGCAGCGGCAACCTGACGTTCCTGACCTGCCCCACCAAGGGCACCGGGACGATCGGCGGCGAGAGCGTGGTCCTGGCCGACAAGGAGAAGGCCGCACGGGTCTTCGAGGCGGTCCGGAGCGACAACGTGCCGGAGATTCTGTCCGCCGCGAAGTAGTGCCCGCCGACCACGGTGGCGTGTCCCGGCCGAGCTGACGTTCGGTAGCCGTTCTGGTCGCGGTCTCCACACGGGCGATCACGGGGAGGTTCACAGTGTCAAGCCAGCCGACCACCAGCCCATCCCCCGTGCCCCAGACCCGGCAGCCGGAGACCGGGGCGGAGCCGGCCGGCCTGAGCACCACGGCCGTCCTGCCGTACGCCCGTTCCCGCACGTCGTCGCGTACCCGGTGGCTGCGGGCATGGATGGTGACCGCCCCCGTTGACGTCGTCGCGCTCGTCGCCCCGCTGGCGCTGAGCCACGACTACTGGAAGGGCACGCTGGCGAACGCCGCGCTGACGGTGGCCCTCTTCGCGGCCGGGGGCCTCTACCGGCCGCGCCGGCACGTGAGCATCCTGGACGAGCTGCCCGTCCTCTGCGGGCGCCTGCTGGCCTCCGCCGCGATCGTGGCGATCATCGCGGCGGAGCGCCACTCGTCGGTGACCTACGTGGGTGGGTTCATGCGGGGTGTCGCGCTGTCGGCAGGCCTCGTGATCCTCGGGCGAGCGGCCAGCCGGGCGTTCACAGTCCTGTCCCGCAAGCGTCGCTGGGCGGAGCACAACGCGATAATCGTCGGTGGTGGGCCGATCGGCGTCGAACTCGCCCGCCTGCTGCGCCGCTACCCGCAGTACGGCCTGCGGTTCGTCGGCTGCGTCGACGCCCCGTCCCGTCAGGACACAGTGGTGCTGCCGTTGAGCGGCACGCTTACCGACCTCGAACACCTCGTCCGGTTGCTGGAGTGCGAGGTGCTCGTCATCGCCGATCCGGACTGCCACGAGTCCACGCTGATGGCGACCCTGCTGCGTCCCCACAGCTCCCGTTGCGACCTCTGGGCGGTGCCCCGCCTGTGGGGGTCCCGCTCGCACAGCGGCTACCCGGACCACATCGGAGCATTCCCGATCGTCAAGATCCGGGACATCGCGCTGACCGGCCCCCGCTGGGCGATCAAGAGGGCTTCCGACATCGTGTTCGCGGCGTTCGCCCTCATCCTGTTGAGTCCGCTGCTACTGCTCTGCACCATCGCCACGTTCGTCGACGGCGGCCCGGGAATCTTCTTCCACCAGGAGCGGATCGGCAGGTTCGGCAAGCCGTTCAAGGTCATCAAGTTCCGGACGATGCGCCCGGTCAACGACCACGAGTCGCAGACCAACTGGTCCATCGCGCACGACCGCCGGGTCGGGCTGATCGGGCGTTTCATGCGTCGGACCTCGCTGGACGAGCTGCCCCA
Organism: Micromonospora sp. NPDC000663; assembly: GCF_042898105.1. Classification (NCBI taxonomy): domain Bacteria; kingdom Bacillati; phylum Actinomycetota; class Actinomycetes; order Micromonosporales; family Micromonosporaceae; genus Micromonospora; species Micromonospora sp. NPDC000663. The sequence goes on along the minus strand of NZ_JBIAYR010000001.1, from coordinate 694,938 downwards.
ACTGTGGAACATCCTGCGCGGCGACATGAGCGTGGTCGGGCCGCGTCCGGAACGGCCGTACTTCGTCGAGAAGTTCTCCGCCGAGTACCCGACGTACGCGGCGCGGCACCGCGTACCCGTCGGGCTCACCGGGCTCGCCCAGGTCAGCGGCCTACGCGGCGACACCCCGATCTCGGACCGGGCGCGGTTCGACAACTACTACATCGAGAACTGGTCACTGTGGTTGGACGTCAAGGTGGTGCTGCGGACCGTCGCGGAGGTGTTCCGTGGCGGCGGCCGGTGACCAGGGGTACCCGCCGCACCGGGCCGCACCGGTGCGGCGGTTGATGTGGTTGCGGGTGCCGGAGGGTTCGGGTAGACAGTGCCAGCGGTGTGGACCTCGTCGTCCCCGCCGGTGTGCCGCACCAGCCGGGGGAGACGAGTGAAGAGCGTTTCGGTGCCGAACGCCGGTCGATCGTCGCCTGACGACGCCGACCCGCGGCACCCCACCGACCCTCCCCCGTCCGGTCTGCTCCGCCGGCTCGTCGCACCGGAGCGTCTCTACCTCGCGGCCCTCGGCCTGACCGGCCTGGCGGCTGTCGTGTCGGTGGCCCTACCCGCCGCCGAACGCGGTGAACTCTCCGCGAACATGGTCAGCGCGACGCTCGGCGCGGCCGTCGGCGGGCTGTCGCTCGACACGTTCCTGCTGTCGCGTCCGGCGGGCTGGGTGTTCTCCCGTGGCCGGGCGTGGATCCTGACGATGTTCGTGGTCTCGGTGCTCCTGTCCGGGGTCGCCGCCGCGCTGCTGACCGCGCTGGGCGGCATCGGCAGTTACCTGATCGGTGTGGGTTCCGCAGCCGGCTTGACAGTCTTCAACACCGTCTCGTCGATCGCGCTGCGGCAACGGAGTTTCTTCGCCGTCTACGCGATGCGGGCCGCGAGCGGCGCGGTCCTGGTCGGCGGCTACCTGGCGCTGCTGGCCACCGGGCAGGTCGACGGCGGCCTGTGGAGCGTCGTCTGGCTCGGCGTCCAGTGGGTCAGCGCGCTCGCCGTGTGCGCCCTGGTGCTGGGGATGGTCCGGCGGGTCGGACCCGCGCCGGCGCCCACGGCCGACGCCCTGGACTACCGCTCCGACCTGCGCGCGGTCGGCAACCTGCACACCGGGATCTTCGCGCAGATGATGACGCTGCGGTTCAACCAGATCCTGGTGGCCAGGTTCGTCGGCGCCGGGCCGCTCGGCGTGTACGCACTGGCTGTCGCGGCGTTGGAGTTCGCGCAGGCCGGCGCCGTGGTACGCGCCCAACGGATCCTCGCCGAACGGAACGTCGACGCGGCGGAGCACCGGGCCGCGCCGGTCGTCCGGTCCGCCGTTCCGGTGGCCCTGGCCGCCGTGGCCGCGTTGGCGGTGCTGGGCCTCCTGCGACCGGAGTACCGGCTCGCCTGGGTCCTGGGGCTCTGCCTGCTGCCGGGGACGCTCGCCGCCGCCGCCGGCAAGACCTGGAGTTCGCTGCTGTTGAAGAAGCGGGGTGAACGGGCGACGACGATCGCGGCGGTCGTCACGCTTGTGGTCGCCGTCACCGCCTACCTCGGGGTCATCCCGCTGGCCGGGGTGATCGGGGCGGCGCTCGCCTCGTCGCTCGCCTACGCCGTGCACGCCCTGATCTCTCGTGCGAGCCTGCGACAGTCGCGGCCGCCAACCCCTGGGACGGTCTGACGTGGATGTCTCGATCGTGGTCCTCGCCTGGGAGGACTACCACCGCACGCGCGCCTGCGTCCTGTCGTTGCCCCGAGGGGCGGAGATCGTCGTCGTCGACAACGGCAGCTCGGAGGACATCCGGCGGGCCCTCGGCGGGTTCTGCGCCCAGCAGGGCGTCCGCTACGTCCAGTCCGACTCGAACCTGGGTTACGCGCGCGGGATGAACCTGGGTGTCCGGCACACCACCAGGACGAACGTCATCCTGTCGAACAACGACATCATCGTGCGCGAGGGGACGGTGCAGCTGCTGCTGCGGGCCCTCGACGACCCCACGGTGGGCGCCGCCTTCCCGGGTGTCGTCACCCCGTCCGGCGTCGCGCAGACCGAGGGCGGTCGTTTCCTGAGCGTGCCCGTGGGGCTCGCCCACGCCACCGGCCTGAGCATGGTCCTGCCGAACCTGCGGCTCATCGCCGAGCCGGCGAAGGCCGACTGGTTGACCGGGCCGTTCGTGGCACTGCGACGGAGCACCCTCGACGCCATCGGCGGTGTCGACGAGACGTCGTTCTTCTACGGCGAGGACATGCGCCTGTGCTGGGCGGTGCGCCAGCGGGGCCTGCGCCTGGCGTACGTGCCCGACGCGGTAATCATGCACGAGGACGACGCCACCGCCCGACGGCGCTGGACCGAGGAGGAGATCTCCCAGCGGCGCACACGCGAACTCGTCCGGGCCACCCGGCAACTGGCCGGCCGACGGGGGGACGTCGCCAGCGCCGCCTTCGTGGTCGGGGTGCTGCTGCGGGCGGCCGTCGGCCCGAACCCGGTGCGGCGGGCGATCGCGCGGGGGGCCGTCGAGGGGCTGCGTACCCGATGAAGGTGCTGTTCGTCTGCACCACAGGCGGGTCCGGCCGACGCCAGTTCGGCGGCGCAGAGCGGATCCTCACGGAGATCATTCCCGCGCACGCCCGGACGGGCGTCGACGTCGTCGCCGCCACCTCCGACGACGAGGTGGGTGCCTCCCTGCGGGACGCAGGCGTCCCGTGGGTCAACCTCAGCGCGACCCGGCGGATCGACCTCGGGTACGCCCGTTCGCTTCGGCGTCTCGTGGCCGAGATCAGACCGGATGTGGTGTGCGCCCACCTGCTGTCCGCGGCGATGCACTCGCGGGCCGCCCTGGCCACCGAGCGGCAGGGCACCGCCCTGGTGGTCACCATGCACACCAGCCTGTGGCAGTTCCTCGACACGGCACCGTCGGTGAAGCGCAGGGCCGGCATCCAGTCCAACATCACGCTCGACCTCGTCATGCGTCGGTTGCGTCCGCACGCGAGTGTGGCCGTGTCGCAGTTCGAGGCCGACGAGCTGCGCAACCGGGGCCGGGTCCGTGACGTCCACCTGATCCCCAATCCCCTCCCGGCGGCCTGGCCCGCGCCGGCACCGACGCCGCGTGCCGCCCGGCGACCCGTGGTGGGATACCTGGGTCGGTTGGAGCCGGAGAAGGGTGTCGACCTGATACCCGAGGTCGCGTCGCTCATGACGGACACCGACTTCCGGGTCGCCGGCAGCGGGGCACTGACCCTGGCCGCCCGACCGAACGTGGAGATCGTCGGCCGGGTCGACGCCGCCGACTTCCTGCGGCAGATCGACTGCCTCGTCGTCCCGTCCCGCGTCGAGGCCTTCGGTCTGAGCGCCCTCGAGGCACTGTCCCTGGGCGTACCCGTGGTCCACTCCGGCACCGGTGGACTGGCAGAGGTCACCAGGCACGCGGCCGGAACGCTCGCGTTCCGCAGCGACCTCACCCCGTCGTCGATCGCCCCCGCGATCCGCCAGGCCGTCGCCGCGTCCACCGTCGAGCAGCGGCGCGCCGTCGCGCAGTGGTACGCGACGGAGTACGCCTTCGACAGGTGCGTCAAGCGGTGGCAGAGCCTGTACCGGTCACTCCTCACGAGGAACGCATAATGATCTTCCAGAAACATCTGACCGTCGGCCTCTGGCTGGCCGCGGTCGCCGTCGTCGTACCGATCCTCGTGGTCAACCGGGCAGCCGGAGTGGTGGCGGCGTTCGCGGCCGTCGCGGTCATCGCCGTACGGTCCGCCCTGTGGCTCGCGGTGTGCTCCGCCGCGTGGGCGCTGGTCTTCCTCGCGGTGATCACGGTTCCGGGTCCGTACGACTCGCCTGCCGGCCGGGCCGTCATCCCCGTCCTCGGGGTCTTCGTCGGCTGTTTCCTCGCCGCCTGGTACGCCGGTCGATGGCTGGCCGCCCGTGGCCGTCCCGTCGTCGCCGAGCCGCCGAAGGCGCCGCCCCTGTGGTGGATCCGGTCGGCGGGACAGGGCGGGGACGCCACCCCCGCGCCCGCCGACGCGGCCCGGTCGCCGCGCCCCACCCTGCGGTGGCCGTCGGACCGCCGCCTCACCGGCTTCCTGCTCGCCGTGCTGGCCGTCGCGATCATCGGGGGCGCGCTCAAGTTCCACGGTGCGGTGCCGCCGCTCTTCGCCGACAACCCGGACGTCGCCCGGGCCGAGCTGGGCGCACGGTCGAACATCGTCGTGGGTCTGCTCGCCGAGGCCTGGACGCTCGGCATGGCGATCTCTCTCCTGCGGGTGCTCAACGGCGGGTCCGAGGGCCGCTGGCGGTATCTGCTCCTGGTCCTGGTCTTCACGTTCGGGGCGGCACTCGGGGCCAGCAAGAACTCGGTGCTGGTCGGGATCGTCCCGGCGCTTGTCGCGGCGCTCTCCACGCGACGCGAGTCGGGCGGCATGAGTGTCCGGCACCGGCAGATCGCGGCCCTGATCGTTGTCCTGGTCGGCCTCGGCGTGGTGGGCGGCGCCGTCTACCTGGGAGGGCAGCGCACCCTGGCCGGCACCGGCACCTTCGAGGACCAGTTCCGGGCCCAGTACGGCGGCAACCCGATCTCCACGAGCGTGGGATCCCTCGACCTGTCGCTCAGTTCGTCGGTGGAGACGTTCGGTCGGCTGTGGGAACACCGGGAGGAGTACGACCCGGCGTGGGGACGCTACTCGCTGACCTTCACCGGTTCGGTGGGCGAGCGACTTCTCGGGCCTGTCGATCTCTACAAGATCACCGGTGGGCTCAGTCAGCCGTTCTACATGAACACCGCGACCTTCGTGGCGGTGCCTCTGATGGACTTCGGGCCGGTCGGCGCGGGCGTGGCCCTGGCCCTCACCGGGCTGGTCGTCGGCTTCGCCGAGCGGCGGCTCAGCGAGGTCCCCAGCCCGGCACACCACATCGGGCGCGCGTTCCTCATCTACTACGCCACCTTCGGCGTCTACGAGTTCTACCCGGTCATCCAACCGTTCTGGCTGTCCCTGGTGCCCGGGATCGTCGCGTTCTACCTGGTGAGCAACCCGTCCCGGCTGGCGCTGCCGGCCTGGCCCAAGCTGGTGGCGCCGACGTGGAAACGCTGACCGTCGTCACGGTGCTCTACCGGTCCGCCGGCATGCTCGCCGAGACGCTGCCGACCTGGGTGCGCAGCGCCGAGGGCCTGCCGGTGCGCTTCCTCTTCGCCGACAACTCGCCGGAGGACGGCTGCCGGAAGGTCGTCGCCGACCACCTGGACGACGACCGCTACGAGTACCTGCCCGACCCGACGAACCCGGGCTTCGCGGCCGGCTGCAACCAGGCCGTGGCGCGGACGACGACCAGCCACGTCCTGCTGCTGAATCCGGATGTCTGGCTGCCCGAGGGCGCCCTGGCGACGATCTGCGCCGCCGTGGCCGAGACGCCCGGGGCGCCGATCGCGGTCGGCCTGTCGATGCACGGCGGCGAGTACGTGGGCATCGACCTCAACCCGATCTCGCTGTTCATCGACAGGTCGGCCACCGCTTCCCGAGGCCCGCTGGGCCCGTCGGGCGGTGCGGCGGTCTTCCCGGTCGAGCTGTTCCGGCGGTTCGGCGGTTTCCACGAGCACCTGTTCGCCTGGGGTGAGGACGCCGACCTGGCCCTGCGCCTGTACGCGTCAGGGGTGCGCACCCGCCGGTCGGAGGTGGTGCTGCCGCACGCGGGCGGCCACAGCGTGCAGGGGGAGCAGACGTTGCAGGCGTTCCGCGCCTACCTGCTGGCCCGCAACCGGCTCCTGGTCGCGGCCCGCACCCTCACCTGGCCGCTGATGCTTGTCGCCGTCCCGGTGCTGGCCCTGGCGCACCTCGCGCTCGCCGTCCGCCGGGTGCGTCAGGGTCTGCTGCGGCCGTTCCTGCGCGGGGTGGGCGAGGGACTGCGCGGTGGGCCGCGCGCCCGCCGTGCGTGGCCGGGCGACCGGTTTGGCTTCGCCACCCTGCTCGACTACCTGACAGTTCGGAGAGCGTGATGACGCATCGACGCTGGAGTGTCGTGACTGTCACCTACAACTCGGCGCGGACGCTGCGCGAGTGCTGGCGGGGCGGGGCCAGACCGTACGAGTGGATCGTGGTCGACAACTGTTCCTCGGACGACTCGGTGGCGGTGGCACGGAAGCTGGGCGCTGAGGTCATCCGGTTGCCGGGGAACGTCGGCTTCTCCCGGGCCAACAACATCGGGCTGCGCCAGGTGGCGGGCGAGTACGTCCTGTTCGCCAACCCGGACCTGGAGATCAACCCGACTGAGGGGTTCGGCGTCCTCGCCAGGCACCTCGACGCGCACGGTGGGCTCGCCGCGCCGCAACTGCTCTCCTCCGACGGCGTCCCGCAGCCCAACGGCCGCGGCTTCCCGTACGCCACGGCGAAGCTGGGCAACCGGAAGGTCTGGCCGCTGTCCCGCCTGCACGCCTCCTACCGGTTGACAGCCGAGCCGGGCGGTGCGATCTGGGTGGCGTGGGTCATGGGCGCCGCGGTAGCCGCCCGCACCAGGGAATTCGTCGACCTGGGCGGCTGGAACGAGCGGTTCTTCCTCTACTACGAGGACCACGAACTCGGCCTGCGGGCCTGGCGCAACGGCCTCCCGGTGGCGCTGCTCGGCGACGTCAGGTGGACACACCACTGGGGCCGGGCGACCAACTCGTTCCGCTGGTCCCGGGCGCACACCCTGGAGCTGCGCAGCGCCCGGACGTTCTTCGGCATGTTCCCGGAGTTCCTGACCGGGCTGCCGCCCGCGCCGCGCCGGCACCGGCAGGCGGCGCGGCTGGTCGGCTCCGCGGTCCCGAACGGCCGCTGAGCACGGCCAGGACTCTGACCGACGACGAGAGGGCTCCGATGGCAGTGACCACCGCCGACGGTCCGCTCCCCTTCGCGACGCCGCCCGACGCCGGGGACCGGGTCGCGCGGCTCGGTCATGCCCTCGTTCGCGGCATCTGGCTCTTTCCCGCGCTGCTCACCGTCCTGCTGACGCTGCTGACCGTCCTCGAGATCAGCGGCTCGTCGATAGGCGTCTACCGGTCGATGTTCCACGGCTCGCAGCCCGACACGCACCTGCTGGTCAACGAGCCACAGCCGATCCGGTCGGACGAGTGGATGGTCAACACGCAGTTGACAATCGCGCAGGACGCCGCCGGCTACCCCCGGATCAACCCGAACCTCGGGCAGGGCGCGGACGTCTCAGTGGTCCTGGACGTGCCCTACAAGGACTGGTCGGCCGCCTTCCGGCCGCACAACCTGGCCTTCCTGGTGCTCCCCCTCGACAACGCCCTGGCGTTCAAGTGGTGGGTCATGGCGGTGCTGCTCGTCCTGAGTGGCTACTTCTTCGTGCTGGTGCTGGTGCCGGGTCAGCGCTGGCTGGCGGCCGGGCTGTCGTTGACCCTCCTCTTCAGCCCGTTCGTGCAGTGGTGGTACCAGTACATCACCGTCGGCCCGTTGCACTACGCGCTGTTCATCGCGACGGTCTTCGTCCTCCTGCTGCGGTCGACCCGGCCGCTGGTGACCGTCGCGTGGGCGGCGCTGCTGGCGTACCTGCTCACCTGTTTCGCGCTCGTCCTCTACCCGCCGTTCCAGATCCCCTGCGCCCTGGCGCTGGCGGCCTTCTGCGCGGGGCACCTCGTCGAACGGTACGGCGTGCGGCCCGCCCCGCTGCCGCGCCACCTGGGCCTCGTCGCGGCGTCGCTCGTGGTCGCGGGCGTCCTGGCCGGCCTGTTCGTCGCCACCCGGCTGGACGCCGTCAACGCGGTCCTGCACAGCGCCTACCCGGGTCAGCGGCTCACCTACAGCGGCGGCTTCGACTTGGCCCACCTGTTCTCCGGGCACACGAGCCTGGGCCTGGAGTCCAGCCGCTCGGCGGCCCAGTACACCATCCCGGAGAAGGGCCTGACCAACCAGAGCGAGAACTCCAACTTTCTGCTCCTCCTGCCGTACCTGGCCGTGCCGTACCTCTACCTGCTGTACCTGTCGTACCGCGGCAGACGCGTTGTCGACTGGCCGCTGCTGCTGGTCACCGGCGGGTTCGTGGGGGCGCTCGCCTGGCTCTTCGTGTCCCATCTGGATGCCTGGGGCAGGCTGCTCTTCCTGGACCGGGTGCCGCACACGCGGCTGCTCATCGGCGTCGGCCTGCTCAACTTCATCGGGCTGGTGCTTGTCGTCCGGCTGCTGCGCGACAGGCGCTCGGTCCTGCCGGGGCGTACCGTCGTGGTCGGCTACACGCTCGCGCTGCTGCTCGTCCAGGCGTTGCTCAGCCTGCACGTGGTGCGGGCCTTCCCCGGCTTCCTGGGCCCCGGCGGCTTCGTCCTGTCGCTGGTGCCCGTTCCGCTTGCGGCGTACCTGACGCTGCGACGCCGCTTCAGCTGGGCCACGTCGGTGCTGCTGGCCTTCTCGGTCGCCAGCACGGTCCTCATCCACCCGCTCTACCGGGGTACCGCCATCCTGACCCAGACCCCGCTGTCCCGGGCCATCCGGGCGATAAGCGCCGACGACCCGGGTGCCAGGTGGGCGTCGGAAGTGGGCATCGTCCAGAACTTCGCCGCGATGAACGGCGCACCGTCGCTGTCCGGCGTCTTCGCGTACCCGCAGGCGGGGCTGTGGCGCGACGCCGCCGCGCAGGCCCAGCAGGAGTACGTCGTCAACCGCTACGCGCACGTCTGGTTCACGTTCGACAGGAATCCCGCGGTGATGGTGGGCACCACCTTCACCCTCACCGCGGCGGACCATTTCCTGGTCAACACCGAACCGTGTGGCCCCTTCCTCCGGCAGAACCGCGTCACCTACCTGGTGACCGGCACCGAGATCAACGAGTCGTGCCTCAAGCTGCGGGCCACGATCCGCTATCCGGCTGCCACGTTCCTCATCTACGAGTTCTGGTAGGGACCACCCGACCGGCGCTCAACTGTTCCGGTGCCACAGGTCGCGCAGCGCGTCCCAGTTTCCGCCGATGCCGGACTCGCACGGCGTCTCGAAGTACACCGCACCGAGCTTGTCGTCCCGGTCCCACCAGATGCCGCACATGACACGCCCGTCACCGGGGTTGCCCGCGTACTCGACGTAGCTGCCGGTCGCCCCGCTGGCGCCACCTGTGGTCCGCGCGCCCTGTCGGATGCCCGGTGAGAGGGTGCCGGCGAGGAAGGCGAGCTGCTCCCGGTAGGCGCGCGCCGCGTCCTTCGTCGTCGCGGACTCGAAGAGCGCGAAGTGGACGAACACGTTGCCGTACCGGCAGAAGACGTGCCGCTTCTCGTCCTTCGGCAGCTTCGGGCCACCGGCCTCCCGGTCGGACGCGCAGTCTCCCATCCGGCTGAGCCAGGGCTCGGCGAGCGGCACCAGGTCCGGGTCGAACTTCGCCTTGTTCAAGGCGTACTGGGTCTTCTCGAACAGTGGCGTGGACGGACTGGCCGGCGACTTGTCCGCCGAGGGCGTGTCGCCACCGCGGGCGCCGCCACCGAAGAAGCCGGCGCCGGCGGCGAGGACGGCGGTCAGGACGATGCCGCCGATCCACAGGCCCGTCCTACTGCGCGGGGGACGGGCCACCGGGGCGATCCGCCGCCCTCCGGAGGTGGAGAACGGGTCGAACGGCGGGACCGACGGGCCACTGTCGGCGTACGCCGGGGACTGCGGCGCGGCCGAGACCGGCGGCGGTGTGGGCGTGGTCGGCGCGGGCGAGGCCGGCGCGGCCGAGACCGGGGTCGGGGCGGCGGACGCGGGCGGCGCGGACGCCGACACCGGCTGCCCGGAGGCCGGCGACATGTGCACCGCCCACGGGAGCTGCGGCTTCTCCGACACCAGCTCGGGGGTCTGGGACTGCGGCGGCCCGCTGGCCTGCTGCGGCACGCCCGACACGGGCGGGGTGGGCGGCGCGGACGTGGGCGGTGCGGAGGTGGGCGGCGCGGAGACCGGCAGGTCGGACACCGGCTGGTAGTCCATGCCGAGGCTCTGGAAGAGCCGCTGCGGCGCGTGTCCCTCCTCGGCCCGGTAGGCGACCCACGGGTGGGCGGCGGTCAGGTCGGCGTCGGCGTAGCGGTGACCGCCGGCCGCCTGGGCCAGCGCGTTCGCCGCGTTGCCGAAGGCCACCCGCCAGCGCTCGTCGGACGCCGCGACCCCGTCCAGCACGGCAACGGTGGCGAACTGCCCCTGCCCGTCCACCGCGGCCCAGGCCTTACCGACCTGACACGCGCCCAACATGTGGGTGTACCTGTATGGGCTCTCCGGCTGCATGCCACTCCTTAGCTCAACCGCCGTGGATCCTACAGAGGCGGTGCCATTCCAGCGCCCCGCCGATCGGCGGAGTGGCGGGTGGTGGGACGGGCGAACCCTTGCCCCCTGAAAGTTTTCATGCATAGAGTCACGGCGTGAATGAAGGAGCGTCGGTCGAGCAGGTGCTGGACCTGTTCGACGGAGTGCGGCTCACCCCCACCCAGCGGCGGATCGCCCACTGCCTCGTGCAGCACGCGCCGGCCGTGGCGTACCTGTCGGCGGCCGAGGTCGCCGAACTGGCAGGGGTCAGCCAGCCGTCGGTCACCCGGTTCGCCGTCGCGCTCGGGCACGACGGCTACCCGGCGCTGCGCCGTCGGCTGCGCGACCTGACCGCCGCCGCCGGCCCGCCGGCGGACGCCGGCAACGAGCTCCAGCAGGCGGTACGCGCCGAGATGGGCAACCTGGACCGGCTGGCCGGACAGCTCGCCGACCGGGACCGGATCGCCGAGACCGGTCGGCTGCTCGCCGCCAGCCGTCCGCTTCCGGTGCTCGGCCTGCGTGCCGCCGCGCCGCTGGCCGCGTACTTCGCCTACTTCGCCGCCAAGGTCCACCCGGACGTACGGGTCCTCGACGACGGCGGCAGCCTGCTCACCGACCGCCTGGAGCAGGCCGCTGAGGCAGGCGCGTCGGCTGTGCTCGCCTTCGTGCTGCCCCGCTATCCCCGGGAAACGCTCGACGCGCTGCGCGAGGCGCGCGCCGCCGGGCTGACAGTGGTGGCGATCACCGACTCCCCGGTGAGCCCGGCCACCGAGCACGCCGACGTGGTGCTGCCCGCGGCTGTCGGCGCGCAGCTCGTCTTCGACCTGCACACCGCCCCGATGACCCTGGCCATGGTGCTGTTGCAGGCGATCTGCGACGCCGCGCCGGCCGACACCCAACGCCGACTGGAGGCGTTCGAAGCCTCCGCGGCCCGCCGACAGTTGTTCCTCGGATGACCGGAGGAGACCAGAGATGACCCAGCCTGTCCGTGCCGCACGGGGCAGCCAGCTCACCGCCCGGGGCTGGCCGCAGGAGGCCGCCCTGCGGATGCTGATGAACAACCTCGACCCCGAGGTGGCCGAGCGCCCCGACGACCTGGTCGTCTACGGAGGCACCGGCAGGGCCGCGCGGGACTGGCCGTCGTACCACGCGTTGGTCCGTACGCTCACCGACCTGCGCGAGGACGAGACGATGCTTGTGCAGTCGGGCCGCCCGGTGGGTGTCATGCGCACCCACGAGTGGGCGCCCCGCGTGCTGCTGGCCAACTCGAACCTGGTCGGCGACTGGGCGACCTGGCCGGAGTTCCGCCGCCTCGAACAGCTCGGCCTGACCATGTACGGGCAGATGACAGCCGGTTCGTGGATCTACATCGGCACCCAGGGCATCCTCCAGGGCACCTACGAGACGTTCGCGGCGGTGGCCACCAAACGGTTCGGGGGCAGCCTGGCGGGCACGCTGACGCTCACCGCCGGCTGCGGCGGGATGGGCGGCGCGCAGCCCCTCGCCGTCACCATGAACGACGGCGTCTGCCTGATCGTGGACGCGGACCGGACCCGCCTCGACCGCCGGGTGCACGACCGTTACCTGGACGAGGTCGCGGACTCCCTCGACGACGCGGTCGAGCGGGCCCTCACCGCGAAGCGGGACCGGCGGGCGCTGAGCGTCGGCGTGGTGGGCAACGCCGCCGAGGTCTTCCCCGAGCTGCTCAGCCGGGGCGTGGAGATCGACATCGTGACCGACCAGACAAGCGCGCACGACCCACTGGCGTACCTGCCGGTGGGCGTAAAGCTGGCCGACGCCCGCGACTACGCGGCGGCGAAACCCGCCGAGTTCACCGATCGGGCGCGGGCGTCGATGGCGAGGCACGTCGAGGCGATGGTCGGCTTCCTCGACGCCGGCGCCGAGGTGTTCGACTACGGCAACTCGATCCGGGGTGAGGCGCAGCTCGGTGGGTACGAGCGCGCCTTCGACTTCCCCGGCTTCGTGCCCGCGTACATCCGGCCGTTGTTCTGCGAGGGCAGGGGCCCGTTCCGGTGGGCGGCGCTCTCCGGCGACCCGGCCGACATCGCCGCCACCGACCGGGCCATCCTGGAGCTGTTCCCGGAGAACGAGTCCCTCGCGCGGTGGATCAAGCTGGCCGGTGAGCGGGTCGCCTTCCAGGGCCTGCCGGCCCGGATCTGCTGGCTCGGTCAGGGCGAGCGGGACCGGGCGGGTGTGCGGTTCAACGACATGGTCGCCTCCGGTGAACTCTCCGCCCCTGTCGTCATCGGCCGGGACCACCTGGACACCGGCAGCGTCGCCAGCCCGTACCGGGAGACCGAGGGGATGGCCGACGGCTCGGACGCGATCGCCGACTGGCCGCTGCTCAACGCGCTTGTCAACACGGCGAGCGGCGCCTCCTGGGTGTCCATCCACCACGGCGGCGGTGTCGGCATCGGACGGTCGATCCACGCCGGTCAGGTCTGCGTGGCCGACGGCACCGCCCTCGCCGGCCAGAAGATCGAGCGGGTCCTCACCAACGACCCGGCGATGGGCGTCATCAGGCACGTCGACGCCGGCTACGACATCGCCCGCGACGTCGCCGCGCGGACCGGCGTCCGGGTGCCGATGGCGGAGGGTGGCGGCGCGTGAGCGACGACCTGTCGAGCCGGTTCCGGGCTCTGTGGGACGAGATCGCGCCGGTCGGGCGGGACGCCGGCAGCGGCGGCTACCTGCGCTACGCCCTGACGGAGACCGAGCTGGAGTTGCGTGCCTGGTTCCGCTCCCAGGCGCAGCGGCGGGACCTGCCGGTCACCGGGGACGGCAACGGCAACCTCTTCGCGCACTGGGGTGACCCGGAGGGCTCCGACGCGGTGCTGACCGGCAGCCACTTCGACTCGGTGCCGCACGGCGGGGCGTACGACGGGCCGCTCGGCATCGTCAGCGCGTTCCTGGCCGTGGACGAGCTGCGCGCCGCGGGGGTCACCCCGACCCGACCGCTGGTGCTCGCCGCGTTCGTGGAGGAGGAGGGGGCGCGCTTCGGCGTACCGTGTCTGGGGTCGCGGCTGCTCACCGGCGCGCTTGCGGCCGACCGCGCGGCCGGCCTGCGCGACGCGGCCGGGGTGGGTTTCGCCGAGGCGCTCGGCGACCGGCCGGCGGGCGCCCGGCCGGACCTGCTGGCCCGGTTCGGCGCCTTCGTGGAGCTGCACGTCGAGCAGGGCCGCGCGCTTGTCGACGCGGACGCGCCGGTCGGGGTGGCGAGCGCGATCTGGCCGCACGGCCGCTGGCGCTTCGACGTGGTCGGCGAGGGAAACCACGCGGGTACCACCCGGATGGCCGACCGCCGCGACCCGATGCTCACCTACGCGTTCACCGTGCTGGCGGCGAACAAGGAAGCCCGGCTGCGCGGCGCGCACGCCACAGTCGGCCGGGTCGCCGTGGAACCCAACGCCACGAACGCCATCCCGTCGAAGGTGACCGGCTGGCTGGACGCGCGCGCCGCCGACCCGGAGACGCTTACCGGGCTGGTCGACGCGGTGCGCGGCAAGCTCGCCGAGCGGGCCCGCCGCGACGGTACGGAGGTGACGGTCACCGAGGAGTCGGTGACCCCGCTCGTCGCGTTCGACGGTGGGCTTGCCAAGCGGCTGGCCACGCTGCTCGAGGCCCCGGTGCTGCCCACCGGCGCGGGACACGACGCGGGGGTGCTCGCCGCTCACCTGCCCACCGCGATGCTCTTCGTGCGCAATCCGACAGGGGTGTCGCACTCCCCCTTCGAGGCGGCCACCGACGAGGACTGCGCCGCAGGGGTCCGCGCGCTGGCCCGCGTGCTGGAGGAGCTGACATGCGGCTGATCGACGTGGTGTGCCCGCCGGAGGGTCGCACCGAAGGGAGGCTGGGAGCATGACCTCCACCCGCTGGCTCGCCGAGTACGCCTGGCTGCCCGAGCACGCCGAACCCACGCCCGACGTGGTGATCGAGGTCGAGGACGGCCGGATCAGCGCCGTGACGCCGCTGACCCCCGGGAGCCGGCCACCGGCCGGGGTGGAGGTGTACGCCGACGCCGTGCCGCTTCCCGGCCTGACCCTGCCCGGGCTGGCCAACGCGCACTCGCACGCGTTCCACAGGGCGCTGCGGGGGCGTACCCACGGCGGCCGGGGTGACTTCTTCAGCTGGCGCGAGCGGATGTACGCCGTCGCGGACCGGCTGGACCCGGACACCTACCTCGCCCTGGCGCGCGCCGTCTACGCCGAGATGGCCCTCGCGGGCATCACGTGCGTCGGCGAGTTCCACTACCTGCACCACAGGCCCGACGGCGGCGCGTACGACGACCCGAACGCGATGGGCGTGGCGCTTGTCGAGGCCGCCGCGCACGCCGGGATCCGGCTCACCCTGCTGGACACCTGCTACCTGAGCGCGGGCGTGGACGGCCGTCCCCTCGCCGGGCCGCAGCGGCGCTTCGGTGACGGGGACGCGACGCGGTGAGCCGAGCGGGCGACGGCGTTCCGGCCCACCGACGGCCACACCCGGGTCGGCGCGGCCGTGCACTCGGTGCGGGCGGTCCCCGCCGAGCAGCTCCGCACGGTCGCCGACTGGGCCCGGGACCGACAGGCGCCCCTGCACGTGCACCTTTCCGAGCAGCCCGCCGAGAACGACGAGTGCCGGGCCGTGCACGGGCGTACCCCCACCGCTCTGCTCGCCGAACACGGCGTCCTCGGGCCGGACACGACAGCCGTGCACGCCACCCACCCGACGAGCGCCGACCTCTCGATACTCGCCGACAGTCGGACCGGGGTGTGCCTCTGCCCGACCACCGAACGCGACCTCGCCGACGGCATCGGCCCGGCCCGGCTCATGGCCGAGGCGGGCATTCGGTTGAGCCTCGGCAGCGACAGCCACGCCGTGATCGACCTGTTCGAGGAGGCCCGGGCTGTGGAGCTGGACGAGCGGCTGCGTACCCGCCGGCGCGGCCACTTCAGCCCCGTCGACCTGCTGACCGCCGCCAGCGCCACCGGGCACGCGGCGCTGGGCTGGGCCGACGCCGGGCGGATCGCCGTCGGCGCCCGTGCCGACCTGGTGACGGTACGGCTGGACAGCGCCCGCACCGCCGGGGTCCCGCCGGTGGGCGTGTTCTTCGCGGCCGGGGCGGCGGACGTCGACCAGGTGGTGGTGGACGGTCGGGTGGTGGTGGCCGAGGGCCGGCACCTGAGCGTCGACGTGCCAGCCGAACTGGCGGCGTCGATCGAGGCGGTGACGCCGTCATGAGCGGCAGCCTGCTCGTCGACAACATCGGCGAGCTGGTCACCAACGGTCTCGGCGAGGGCCCGCTGGGCATCCGCCGCGACGCGGCAGTGCTGGTCGAGGACGGCCGGGTGGCCTGGGTCGGCGCGGCCGCGTACGCGCCGGCCGCCGACCGACGGGTCGACGCCGGCGGGGCGGCCGTGCTGCCCGGCTTCGTGGACAGCCACGCCCACCTGGTCTTCGCCGGGGACCGGGCCGCCGAGTTCGCCGCCCGGATGGCCGGCCAGCCGTACACCGGCGGCGGGATCCGCACCACTGTCGGCGCGACCCGCGCCGCGAGCGACGACGACCTGCGGGCCACCGTGCGCCGACTGCGCGGGGAGGCCCTGCGCCAGGGCACCACGACCATGGAGATCAAGAGTGGGTACGGGCTGACAGTCGCCGACGAGGCCCGCTCGCTGCGGATCGCCGCCGAGACCAGCACCGAGACCACCTTCCTCGGGGCGCACGTGGTGCCCGCCGAGTACGCCGACCGTCCCGACGACTACGTCGGCCTCGTCTGTGGGCCGATGCTTGCCGCCGCCGCGCCGCACGCGAAGTGGATCGACGTGTTCTGCGAGCGGGGCGCCTTCGACGTCGACCACGCCCGGGCCATCCTCGCCTGCGGGCAGGCCGTGGGGCTGGGCGTACGACTGCACGCCAACCAGCTCGGTCCCGGCCCGGGCGTGCAACTAGGGGTGGAGCTGGGCGCGGCGAGCGTGGACCACTGCACCCACCTGTCCGACGCCGACGTCGATGCGCTCGCGGGCGCGCACACCACCACCGTCGCCACCCTGCTGCCCGGTGCCGAGTTCTCCACCCGCTCGCCCTACCCCGACGCCCGCCGGCTGCTCGACGCCGGTGTCACAGTCGCGCTGGCGACGGACTGCAACCCCGGCTCGTCGTACACCTCGTCGATGCCTTTCTGCATCGCCCTCGCGGTCCGCGAGATGCGGATGACCCCGGCGGAGGCGGTCCGGGCCGCGACGGCGGGCGGCGCGCGGGCCCTGCGCCGTGACGACGTCGGCGTGCTCACCCCCGGCGCGCGGGCCGACCTCGTCGTCCTGGACGCGCCGTCCTACCTGCACCTGGCCTACCGGCCCGGTGTCCCCCTCATCCGCAAGGTTCTGCTCAACGGAGTTCCGCAATGACGAACGTGACAATCCAGCCCACCGGGATCTCCGCCGACGACGTCCTCGCGGTGGCCCGCGGCACCGCCACGGTGGTCCTCGACCCGGCCACCCGGGAGGCCATGGCGACCAGCCGCGCCATCGTGGACGGCATCGAGGCCGCCGGACGGCCCGTGTACGGCGTGTCGACCGGGTTCGGGGCGCTGGCGAACACCTTCGTCGCGCCGGAGCGGCGGGCCGAGCTGCAACACGCGCTGATCCGCTCGCACGCCGCAGGGGTGGGCGCGCCCATGCCCCGCGAGGTGGTCCGAGCCATGATGCTGCTGCGCGTCCGGTCGCTCGCGCTGGGCCGCTC
This sequence comes from Micromonospora sp. NPDC000663, assembly GCF_042898105.1. NCBI lineage: Bacteria > Bacillati > Actinomycetota > Actinomycetes > Micromonosporales > Micromonosporaceae > Micromonospora > Micromonospora sp. NPDC000663. The sequence continues at coordinate 677,952 of NZ_JBIAYR010000001.1, read as the reverse complement.
CGGCGTCCGCCCGCTTGTCGCCGAGGCGCTCGTCGACCTGCTCAACCACGACATCACCCCGTGGGTGCCGGAGCACGGCTCGCTCGGCGCGTCAGGTGACCTGGCGCCGCTGGCGCACTGCGCGCTGGTGCTGCTCGGCGAGGGCTGGGTGCTCGGGCCGGCCGGCGAGCGGCGGGACGCGGCAGACGTGCTGGCCGCCGCCGGGCTCAAGCCGATCGAGCTGGCCGCCAAGGAGGGGCTGGCGCTGATCAACGGCACCGACGGCATGCTCGGCATGCTGCTGCTGGCCATCCACGACGCGGCGCACCTGTTCGCCATGGCCGACGTGACAGCCGCGCTGGCCATCGAGGCGATGCTCGGTTCGGAGCGGCCGTTCCTGCCCGAGCTGCACGCGATCCGCCCGCACCCCGGTCAGGCGACGTCGGCGGAGAACATCCACCGCCTGTTGCAGGACTCCCGGGTGATGGACTCGCACCGCGACGACCTGGCGCACGCCGTGCAGGACGCGTACTCGATGCGGTGTGCCCCGCAGGTCGCCGGCGCGGCCCGGGACACCCTGGACTTCGTCCGCACCGTCGCCGGCCGGGAGCTGGTGTCGGTAGTGGACAACCCGGTGGTGCTGCCCGACGGCCGGGTCGAGTCGACAGGTAACTTCCACGGCGCGCCGCTCGGCTTCGCCGCGGACTTCCTCGCCATCGCCGCCGCCGAGGTGGGGGCGATCGCCGAGCGGCGGGTCGACCGACTGCTGGACGTCACCCGGTCCCGGGAACTGCCCGCGTTCCTCTCCCCCGACGCCGGGGTGAACTCCGGGCTGATGATCGCCCAGTACACGGCGGCCGGGATCGTCGCGGAGAACCGGCGCCTGGCCTCCCCCGCGTCGGTGGACTCGCTTCCCACAAGCGGCATGCAGGAGGACCACGTCTCGATGGGCTGGGCGGCGGCCAAGAAGCTGCGCACAGTCCTGGACAACCTGACCAGCCTGCTCGCGGTGGAGCTGCTGGCCGGCGTACGCGGGCTCCAACTGCGTGCGCCGCTGGTGCCGTCGCCGGCCGGTCGGGCCGCCGTCGCCGCTCTCGGCGGGGCGGCGGGCGAACCCGGCCCGGACGTGTTCCTCGCCCCCGTCATGGAGGCGGCCCGCGCGGTGGTGGCCGGCCCGCAGCTGCGCGCCGCCATCGAACGGGAGATCGGCCCGCTGGGCTGACTCCGCCCGGTCGCTGTCGTCCGCCGCGGGTCAGGCGGCGGGCGGCAGCACCTCGCGCACGTCAGGCGGCGGGCGGCAGCACCTCGCGCACGTCAGGCGGCGGGCGGCAGCACCTTGGCGACCAGCTTGGCCAGCTCCCGCAGCGCCTTGCCCCGGTGACTGATCGCGTCCTTCTCCGCCGGGGTCAACTCGGCGTTGGTCCGGTCCTGCCCGTCGCCCAGGAAGATCGGGTCGTAGCCGAACCCGCCGTCGCCGCGCGGGGTACGCAGCAGGCGACCTGACTGCCGGCCGTCGACCAGGTGCTCCTTGCCGCCGGGCAGCACCAGAGCCACGGTGCAGACGAAGGAGGCGGACCGCTGGTCGTCGGGCAGGTCGGCGATCTGGTCCAGCACCAGTTCGAGGTTGGCCCGGTCGTCCCCGTGCCTGCCCGCCCAGCGGGCGCTGAGCACCCCCGGCATCCCGTTAAGCGCGTCAACGGCGAGACCGGAGTCGTCGGCGATCGTCGGCAGCCCCGTGCGCCGGCAGCCCTCCCGGGCCTTGATCAGCGCGTTCTCGCCGAAGGTGAGACCGGACTCGGGCAGCTCCGGATAGTCCTCGACGTCGTCCAGGCCGAGCAGGGCGACCCGGTGCGCGCCGAGCGCGGCGTCCAGGATGCGCTGGAGTTCCACAAGCTTCTTCTGGTTGCGCGTGGCCAGCAGGACCTTGTTCACAGCAGTGCCTTTCGCTGGGCTTCGGCCAATTCGGCGCACCCGGCCACGGCCAGGTCGAGCAGGCTGTCGAGCTGGTCCCGGGCGAACACGCCAGCCTCACCGGTGCCCTGCACCTCGACGAAGTCGCCCGCGCCCGTGCACACCACGTTCATGTCCACCTCGGCGGCGACGTCCTCCTCGTAGCAGAGGTCGAGGCGCGGCTCGCCGGCGATGATCCCCACGCTGACCGCGGCCACCGAACGGTGCATGACCTTCTCCGGCTTCCCGGCGAGCGACTTGCGGGCGGCCAGCCAGCTGACCGCGTCGTGCAGCGCGACGTACGCGCCGGTGATCGCGGCCGTGCGGGTGCCGCCGTCGGCCTGGAGCACGTCGCAGTCGAGGACCACCGAGTTCTCGCCGAGCGCCTTGAGGTCGATGCACGCGCGCAGGCTGCGGCCGATCAGGCGGGAGATCTCGTGGGTCCGGCCACCGACCCGACCCTTGACGCTCTCCCGGTCGGAGCGGGTGTTGGTGGCCCGGGGCAGCATCGCGTACTCGGCGGTCACCCAGCCGAGCCCGGAGCCCTTGCGCCAGCGGGGCACCCCCTCGGTGACACTCGCCGTGCAGAGCACCCGGGTGCCGCCGAACTCGACGAGCACCGAGCCCTCCGGGTGGGTGCTCCAGCCCCGCGTCAGGGTCACCGGTCGAAGTTGAGAGGGCCCTCGCCCGTCAGGTCGCGCCATGCCTGCACCCTATGCGGTGCGGTGATCCACCTCCGCCGCGGTGTCCCGACCGGTGTCCGCGTCGCGCATCCGGTAATCCCGGCGACCGCGGCCGGCGCCTACCATCTCGGGCGTGTGCGAGGTCAGATGTCGTAGCTGGCGCCGGGCCGGACCACGTCGATCGGCCCGGTGTACGCGGAGGCGGCCGACCCCAACGTGTGCGCCTCGCTGCCCCAGGCCGCCACCAGGTGGGTGAGCAGCAGCCGACCCACCACCGCCTTGGTCGCCGTCTCGCCGGCCTCCCGGCCGGTCAGGTGCAGATCCGGAGGATTGTCCACCCCGTCGAGGAAGCTCGCCTCGCAGAGGAAGGCGTCGACGTTCTGGGCCAGCCGCAGCAGCGCGTCGCACGGCGCGGTGTCCGACGAGTAGCACAGCGACCTGCCGTCGTGCTCCAGCCGCACCCCGTACGTCTCGACCGGATGGTTGACCCGGTCGACGGTGACCGTGAACGGGCCGATCGGGAAAGTGCCCGGCTCCAGCGCGTAGAACTGGTAGACGTCCTCCACCGTGCCGTCGTCGTGGTACGCGGCGCTGAGCCGGTCGGGAGCGCCGGCGGGCGCGTACACCGGCAGGGCCGGATAGGGGCCCTCCGGGGCGTACCGGCGGACGACCACGTACGTGACGGCGTCGAGGATGTGGTCGCAGTGCAGGTGGGTCAACAGGATCGCGTCGGGGGCGTGCAGCCCCGCGTACCGCTGGAGGCTGGACAGCGACCCGGAACCGAAGTCGACAAGGAGTCGGAAGCCCTCGGCCTCGACGAGGTACGCCGAGCACGGGGACTCGGGGCCGGGAAAGCTGCCGGCGCAACCCAGGACGGTCAGTCGCATCTGGTCGGCCCACTGTCACTGTCAGTAGTATTGGTGCCGGCCGTCGCTCCAGACATGATCTCTACCGACGCGTACGCCACGGTGGGCAGCCTACGCTGAGGGACCCGAAGGCAAGAATCATCCGCTGGAACTTGTCACGAACGTGACACCTGCTCACAGTGGTGCCGGCAGGGTTCGGGCCGCCGACGCAGACGTCGACGGCCCGTACCCGACGACCACTCCGGTCAGGCCCAGAGCTGGCCCTCCAGGGCGTCCTCGGCGTCGGCCAGCGTCCCGCCGTACGCGCCTGTGGACAGGTACTTCCAACCGCCGTCGCAGACCACGAACGCCACGTCGGCCCGGCGACCGTCGCGGACCGCCTCGTGCGCCACCGCGAGAGCGGCGTGCAGGATCGCGCCCGTGGAGAACCCGGCGAAGATGCCCTCCACCTCGACGAGCTGCCGGGTGCGCAGCACCGCGTCCCGGGTGCCCACCGAGAACCGCCGGGACAGCACCGAGGCGTCGTACAACTCCGGCACGTACCCCTCGTCGATGTTGCGCAGCCCGTAGACCAGCTCGCCGTAGCGCGGCTCGGCGGCCACGACCTGGATGCCGTCGACCTTCTCCCGCAGATAGCGACCGGTGCCCATGAGAGTGCCCGTCGTGCCCAGCCCGGCCACGAAGTGCGTGATGGTGGGCAGGTCGTGCAGCAACTCCGGCCCGGTCGTCTCGTAGTGGGCCCGGGCGTTCGCCTCGTTGCCGTACTGGTAGAGCATCACCCAGTCGGGATGCTCGGCGGAGATCTGCTTCGCGGTGGCCACGGCCTGGTTCGACCCGCCCGCCGCCGGCGAGAAGATGATCTCGGCGCCATACATGCGCAGCAGCTGCACCCGCTCGGTCGAGACGTTCTCCGGCATCACACAGACCAGCCGGTAGCCGCGCAGCTTCGCCACCATCGCCAGCGAGATGCCCGTGTTGCCGCTCGTCGGTTCGAGGATGGTGTCACCCGCGCGGAGCCGGCCAGCCTCCTCAGCGGCACGGACCATGAACAGCGCGGCCCGGTCCTTGATGCTGCCTGTCGGGTTCCGGTCCTCCAGTTTGGCCCAGAGCCGCACCGGCGGAGCACCCTCGGGCACCGTCGGCGAGAGCCGGGGCAGACCGACGAGCGGTGTGCCCCCGCACGCGTCGAGCAGGCTGTCGTACCGCGCCATGGCGGCCGTCCTCAGCGAGCAGCGACGGCGTGCTGGCTGATCGCGGCAGCGGCCGCGAAGCCGAACGCGCCGCCGGCCACCGCCGGCAGGATGGTGACGCTGTCACCGTCGGAGAGCTTGGCGTCCAACGCGCCGAGGAACCGGACATCCTCGTCGTTGACGTAGACGTTGACGAAGCGGTGCAGGGCGCCGGCCTCGGTGACCAGCCGGCCCCGCAGCCCGGCGTGCCGGGAGTCCAGGTCGGTGAGCAGGTCGCCGAGGGTGTCGCCGGCGCCGTCGACGACCTTGGCGCCGCCGGTGTAGCTGCGCAGGATGGTGGGGATGCGAACCTCGATAGCCATGATGTCGTGCTCCTCGTTCAGGTGTGCCTGGGTGACGGGACGAAACGGGTGCGGACGCTGACGGATCAGCGGCCGGAACACTCGTAGTCGACCGTCGCCGGGCTCTGCCCGAACATGTACGACTGGACGGCGTGCGGGTCGACGGCGGGCTCCACGATCTGGACCGGCTCCTCGGTCACCACGCCGTCGACGATCCGGAACGACCGGATCTCCTCCGAGTCGGGCTCGCGGGTCGAGACGAGCAGGTAGTGCGCACCCGGCTCGCCGGCGAAGGAGACGTCGGTCCGGGACGGGTACGCCTCGGTGGCGGTGTGCGAGTGGTAGATGACCACCGGCTCCTCGTCGCGGTCGTCCATCTCCCGCCACACGCGCAGATGCTCCATCGAGTCGAACTCGTAGAAGGTCATCGAACGCGCCGCGTTGTCCATCGGGATGTGCCGGGTCGGGGTGTCGCTGCCGACGGGACCGGCGACGACGCCGCACGCCTCGTCGGGGTGGTCCCGGCGCGCGTGGGCGACGATCGCGTCGATGATCGACCGGTCGATGCTCAGCACGTGCACCAGCCTAACGCCTGTCGGACGGGGGCTGAAGTGGTGCCGGTCACGCCTAGTCGATCAAGGCGTTGAGCAGCGACTCCTGTAGATACCCGAGATACGCGTAGACCGACAGCTGGAACACCCGGCTGGAGCCCGGGTCCTCGGTGACCGCGTCGTCCAGCTCCTCTCCCAGGTCGGTGCCGTCCTTGATCTCCAGGCGGACACCCATCGCCAGCCGCGCGTCGTTCAACGCCCGCAGCCACGCCTCGGCCGCCTCGGCGTCCAGCCGCACCTCACCGCCGGCCTCGTCCGGCAAGGCGGCCAGGATCGCGGCCGCCTGATCGATCTTGGCGGTCTTCAGGTCGCCCTCGGTGTAGCGGCGGAACTCGGCGGAGCCCGCCACGTCCTCCGGGTAGACCGCCGGGAAGAGCCGGCCGACGACCGGGTCGGTGTGGTCGAAGCCATCGGTGAGCAGGCCGACCACCTCGGAGGCGACCTTGCGCAGCACCCGCACCTCGTCGACGGCGAAGGTGGCGACATAGCAGCCGGCCTGGCGACGGAACATGCTCACGACTTGTCCACCGTCGCCCACAGCCCGTACGCGTGCAGCTGCGACGCGTCGTGCTCCATCCGCTCCCGCGCGCCGGTGGAGACCACGGCCCGGCCCTTGTGGTGCACGTCAAGCATGAGCTGCTCGGCCCTCTCCCGGCTGTAGCCGAAGAGCTTCTGGAAGACCCAGGTCACGTACGTCATCAGGTTGACCGGGTCGTCCCACACGATCGTCACCCATTGCCGGTCAGCCGCCGGCACCTCGTCAGTGTCCGGCGTCTCGACCGGTGCAACCTGTGGAGCCGCCATGCCCCCCATCGTGCCACCGGTTTCCCGGAACCGAGGAACCGGAACGCCGGCCCGGCGAGGATCACCCACTCCGGCCGCGCCGGACCCAGCGGGGACGTCGTCGGCCGCGAAGGGTGGGGCGAGCCCTGACGGTGGGTCGACCACGCCGTCAGGCGAGCAGGATGCCGTGGTCGACCGCATCGGAGAGCACCGCGCCGAGCGAGAGACGGATCACCTCGAATCGCCGGGAGATCTCCCGGGACAACCCCAGCTCCACCTCCCGCAACGCCCGCTGGGACCAGGCCCGCGCCGCGTTGTGGTCGGCATTGCCGGGCGTACGCCACTGCTGCCAACACCCGCCGGAGAGCGCCACCGCCACCGGCGGCAGGACCTCGTCGCGGGACCGGGTCGGATAGCCGGCGAGCGCGTCGATCGCGTCCGTGCCGGTCAGGTTGGCCACCCCGGCCGTGCTGGTGATCAACAACACCCGGTCCAGGTCGCCGCCGTTGCGGTGGTCGGCGAGGCCGTACTGCACGGCGGTGGCGATCCGGCGGCGCACGCCCTCGGCCGGGGCGGCGCCGAGCACCCGGGCCGCCGCGTCGGCCAGGATGCCCCGCACGGCGTGATCGCACTGGACGGTCGCCAGCAACGACAGAGCCGCCATCTCCCGATCCAGCAGATCCGGCAGGCCGGGGCAGCCGACCCCGAAGACGATCTCCTGAACGGCCCGCAGGTGGATGTTTGCCAACTCCAGGGCGAGATGCTGGCGGATGCGCTGCGAGCAGGAACGGGCCTGCCGGTCGAGCTGCTCGGCCCAGTCCCCCGGATCGGCCACGACGGCCACCCGGTCGTGCTGGCCCGGCAGCACGGGAGGATCGACGCTGGCACGTTGCAGCCCCTCCCCCGCCGACCAGCCCACCAGAGCCCGCCGCAGGTCGGCCGCGGAGGCGGCGCCGTCGACCGGGAACCAGCGCGCGCCGGCCAACGCCGGCACCGCGGCCAGCAGCGCCGCACGGTGCGCCTCCACTGTCACCGCCACCGGATCCACCTCGTCCGGCGAGGCGAACGTCCCCGCCGACGCCGCGCACTCGCCCGACGGACCCCAGCCCGCCGCGCCAGGGGTGACCGCGAAGGTCACCTCCACGCCGGTCGGGGCGACCTCGGCGAGCAGGTTCAGCTCCGTACCTGTGAACGCCTGGTCGGCCGCGATCACGAAGAGCAGCGCGCCGGCCCTGCCCACCGCGTCCAACAGCACCCGGACACCGGCCGCGCCGAGCATGCCGGTGTCCGGCGTGTCGATGAGCGTGAAGTGCCGCAGCAGCGGCTCGGCCACGCTCAACTCGACCCGTCGCGGCGGGCGGGCCAGCGCCGGCCCGGCGGCGTCGCGGTCCGCTCCGTACGAGTAGGGCTGGCGGTAGCCGGGGACGAACGCGGCCCGGGTCGGCACCTTGGCGTGCCGCACCACCAGCCAACTGCCCGCCGGCACGGTGAGCATGACCGGGTCCAGGCCCAGCAGGGTGGCGAGCACGGTACGCCGCTCGGCGCCGGCCGGGCCGACGGCGACCACGCCGAGCGGCTCCTCGGGGGCCGGACCGGTCACGCCCGTGCGGGTGGGCAGCGGGCCGCAGCTGGGCAGGTCGGTATGGCCGGACACGTCGTCGGACGAGTCGACCGAGTGGAGAGGGCCCTGCTTCATCGGGTGGCCTCCCAGGGCAGGTGACCGGGGAACCAGTCACGTGGCAACTCCGGGCGACGCTACCCGGATGCCGGAAGCGTACGGGCGGACCGGCGACCCGGCGGAACACGTCAGGTACTTACCGGTAATCGCGGGACTACTCAACTTCGGTGCGTGACGGTACGGGCGCGGACAGGTCTCGATGGATATGCTGCTCGGATGAGTCCGTGGAAGTTCGTCGGCCGCACCGATGAACTCAACCGCCTGCTGGCGGCGGTGACCGGTGAGGCCGGGCAGGGGCTCTTCTTCAGCGGCAGCGCCGGCATCGGCAAGAGCCGTCTGCTGCGCGAGGGTGTCGCCACCCTGCCCAGCGACAGGTTCGCCATCTGGTCCATCGCGGCGAGCGCCACCACCGCGGCGCTGCCGTTCGGCGGGCTGGTGCAGGTCCTTCCCGCCGAGCAGCCGCAGGGCCTCTCCCCCGCCGGCATTCTCCGCTGGGCGCTCGACGTTCTGCAACAGCAGGCCGCCGGCCGGCGGATCGTGCTGGCCATCGACGACGCGCACCTGCTCGACCCCCCGTCCGCCGCCCTCGTGCACCTGGTCGCACGCACCGAGAACGCCACTGTGGTCGGCACGCTGCGCGACGGTGAGCAGATCCCCCTGCCGATCCGTGCGCTGTGGACCGACGACCTGGTCGAGCACGTCGAGCTGACACCGATGCCACCGGCGGAGACCGCCGGCCTGCTGGCGGAGATGCTGGGCGGCCCGGTCGACGCCGGCTCCGCCGACCGGCTGGGTCGACTCTCGTCCGGCAACCCGCTGCTGCTGCGCGAGCTGGTGCACGCCGCCACCGGCAGCGAGGAGCTCAAGCGCACCTACGGGATCTGGAAGTGGACCGGGCGGCTGGAGCTGGCACCCAACCTGACCGACCTGATCGACACCCGGGTCGGGCAGCTCACCGACGGCGTCCGCACGGTGGGTGAGCTGGTCGCCTTCGGCGAGCCCTTCGGCCTACACCTGCTCAACCAGGCCGCCGACCAGGCGGACGTGGAGATGGCCGAGGAGCGCGGCCTGATCACAGTCGTGCAGCACGACCGGCGCACAAACGTCCGGCTGGCCCATCCGCTCTACGGCGAGGTGCTGCGCCGCCGCTGCCCGGTCAGCCGCACCCGGCGCCTCCAGGCCCGCCTCGCGGAGCTGCTGGAGCACGTCGGCAAGCGCCGCCGCGACGATCTCCTGCGGGTGGCGGTCTGGCGCCTGGACTCCGGCACCGCACAGGACCCGGCCCTGCTGGTGGACGCCGCGGTGCAGGCGTTCACCCGCTACGACGTACCGCTGGCGACCCGCCTGGCCCGCGCCGCGCTGGACGCCGACGGCGGTTCGGACGCCGCCGAGCTGCTGGCCACCATCCTGATGTTCGCCGACCGTCCGGACGAGGCCATCGACGTCCTCGACGCGGTGACTCCCGAGCCCGGCGACGAGCGGCGGCTCTGCCGCTGGCTGACGGTACGGGGAATGGTCAGCTACTGGGGGTTGAGCCAGGAGTCCACCGTGGAGGAGATCGCACGCCGGGCGGAACGGATCAGCGACTCCGCGGACCGCGCCCGGGTGCACGCCTTCGAGGCGATCATGCGCCTGCACCGGTTGGACACCACAGTGGCGGTACGGCTCAGTCAACGGGTACTGGACCGGCCGGCGGCAGGCGTCGCCGCCCGGGAACTCGCCCGCTCCACCATCGCGTACGTCCAGGCGGCCCAGGGTGAGCTGACCCGCAGCGGCGCGGCGATCGCCCAGGTGCACTCCGCGGCGGGCAGTTGGCGCACCGACATGCCGTACCTGCAACTGGCGTTGGAGCTGGCCCGGGGCACCCGGCTCATGCTCACCGGCGACCTGGCCGGGATCGACGCGATCGTGGCCGACGAGTTCGCCGACCTCGCGGGCGCCGGTGACTTCCGGCTCGGCACCGGCTACCTGGCCATCCTCCAGGCGTACGCGGCACGTCTTCGCGGCCAGAGTGACGCGGCGATGCGGACGTCGCTGGGCGCCTGCGCGGTGCTGGCCACCAGCCGCGTCTACGCCGGGCTGGCCCAGGCCGAACGGGCCCAGTCGGCGGCGCTGCGCGGCGACGCGACGCAGGCCGCCGCCGCGATGGCCGAGGCGGACCGTACCCACGCACCGGGCATGGCGGTGCTCTACCCGTGGCTGGAGCAGGCCCGAGGCGCGACGCTCGCCGCGTCGGGCGACCTGCCGGGCGCCGTCAAACACCTCGGCGACCTGGTGGACCGGCTGCGCGCGGACAACTTCGCCGGGCACGAGGTGCACGTCCTGCACGACCTGGTACGGCTGGACCAGGCCTCGATGCCTGTCGGGCCCACCTGCTCGGACGGCGGCCGGCGTACCGTCGCGCAGCGCCTCGCCGAACTCTCCGAACGGGTCGACGGGGTGTTGCCGCCGCTGTTGGCCCGGCACGCCCGGGCCGCCGCGACCGACTCCACCACCGACCTGCTCGCGGTCGCCGACGACTACGCGGCGCTGGAGCTGACCGTGTTCGCCGCCGAGGCCACCGCCCAGGCCGCGCAGCGGCTGCGCCGGCAGCAGTCGGCCGCGGCCAACGACGCCCGGGAGCGGCTGGCGGGCCTGCTCGGCCGCTGCGACCTCATCCGTACGCCGGCGCTGAACGCCGGTGTGCCGGTGCTCACCGAGCGCGAGTGGCAGGTGGCCCGCCTCGCCGCGCACGGTGCGCCCAGCCGGGCCATCGCCGAACGGCTCTACCTCTCCGCGCGCACCGTGGAGAACCACCTCCAGCGGATCTACACCAAGCTCGGCGTGACCGGGCGGACGGAGCTGTGGGCGGCGCTGCGGTCGATCCCGGGCCACGAGGGCGGCGACGTCGGCTGAACCTTAGGCTGGGGCGGTGAGCACCCTTCGCCCCGCGCTGCTGACCGACCACTACGAGCTGACCATGGTCAGCGCGGCACTGAAGGACGGCACCGCCGACCGCCGCTGCGTCTTCGAGGTCTTCACCCGTCGACTGCCGTCCGGCCGCCGCTACGGCGTGGTCGCCGGCACGGCCCGGCTGATCGAGATGATCCGCGACTTCCGCTTCGACGAGGCGGAGATCGACTTCCTGCGCCGGACCGGGGTGGTCGACGAGGCGGCGGCGGCCTGGCTGGCGGACTACCGCTTCACAGGTGACATCGACGGGTACGCCGAGGGTGAGCTGTTCTTCCCCGGCTCGCCGATCCTGACGGTCTCCGGCGGTTTCGCCGAGTGCGTGGTGCTGGAGACGCTGGCGCTCTCGGTGCTCAACCACGACAGCGCGGTGGCCGCCGCGGCAGCGCGGATGGTGACCGCGGCGCGGGGCCGGACGCTGATCGAGATGGGGTCGCGTCGGGCGCACGAGGAGTCAGCGGTGGCCGCGGCTCGGGCCGCGTACCTGGCCGGGTTCCGGTTCACCTCCAACCTGGCGGCGGGCGCGCGCTACGGCATCCCCACGGCGGGTACGGCGGCGCACGCGTTCACGCTGCTGCACGACGACGAGCGGGCCGCGTTCGCGTCGCAGGTGGCCACGCTGGGCAAGGACACCACGCTGCTCGTCGACACGTACGACATCAGCCAGGGCATCCGCAACGCGATCGCGGTGGCCGGGCCGGAGCTGCGGGCGGTCCGGATCGACTCGGGTGACCTGGCGGTCATCGCGCAGCAGTCGCGGGAGTTGCTGGACTCGCTGGGCGCCACCGAAACCAAGATCATCGTTTCGGGTGACCTCGACGAGTACTCGATCGCCGCGCTGGCCGCCGAACCGGTCGACATGTACGGCGCGGGGACGGCAGTCGTCACCGGCTCCGGGGCACCGACCGCAGGGTTGGTCTACAAGCTCGTCGAGGTCGAGGGCCGGCCGGTGGTGAAGCGTTCCGAGCACAAGGCGACCATCGGCGGCCGGAAGGTGGCCGTGCGCCGGCACAAGCCGACCGGCACCGCCACCGAGGAGATCATCGTCCCGCAGGGCGTGCCGGACCGGCAGCCCAACGACCGGATGCTCCAGCGCTCGTACGTGGTCGACGGCGAACCGGTGGCGCTGCCCACCCTCGACCAGTCCCGCGAGCACCTGCGCGAATGCCTGATCTCCATCCCGTGGGAGGGGCTGAAGCTCTCCGCCGGCGACCCGGCCGTGCCGGTCACCGTCGTACCCGCCAGCTGACCTGACCGAGAGGGAGACCCCATGGTAAACGCGCTGATCATCGTGGACGTGCAGAACGACTTCTGCGAGGGCGGTTCGCTGGCCGTCGCGGGCGGGGCGGGCGTGGCCGCTGGCATCTCCCGCCTGCTCGCGGCCGAGCCGGACCGGTGGTCGCACGTGGTCGCCACCAAGGACTACCACGTCGACCCGGGTGCGCACTTCGGTGATCCGCCGGATTTCGTGGACTCCTGGCCCCGGCACTGCGTGGTGGGCACCACCGGCTCGGAGTTCCACCCCGAGCTGGACACGGGCCGGGTCGAGGCGATCTTCCACAAGGGCGAGCACGCCGCCGCGTACTCCGGGTTCGAGGGGCACGCCGACGACGGCGAGTGCCTGGCCGACTGGCTGCGCCGGCACGACGTGGACCGGGTCGACCTGGTCGGGATCGCCACCGACCACTGCGTCCGGGCGACCGCACTGGACGCCGCCCGCGAGGGTTTCGCGACCACCGTGCTGCTGGAGCTGACCGCGGCCGTCGCCCCGGACACCACCGACGTGGCCCTGCGCGCGATGGACGGCGCCGGGGTGACCCTGCACGGAGAGCCTGTGATCACTGCCGCATGAGGCGGTAAATGGTTGGCCTTCGGACCGCCGCCGGTCGAGGATGTCGCCGGAGGTACGGACCGACGTGAACATGAAGCCTTACCGGACAGCGCTCGCCCTGCCCGGCCTGCGGCCGTTGCTGCTGGTAGCCGTCCTCGCCCGCATCCCGCTCACCGCGACAGGTGTGACGCTCACCTTCCATGTGGTGCTCGACCTCGACCGTGGTTACGGGGCCGCCGGCCTGGTGGGCGCGGCGGTCACCGTGGGTGCGGCGATCGGCGGGCCGCTGCTCGGCCGTCTGGTGGACCGGCGTGGCCTGCGCCCGGTGCTGGTGCTCACCGCCATCGCCGAGGCGATCTTCTGGTCCACCGCGCCCACGCTGCCGTACCCCGTGCTGCTGCCGACCGCGTTCGTGGCCGGCTCGCTGGCCCTGCCCATCTTCTCGGTGGTCCGCCAGTCGATCGCCGCGCTGGTCCCGGAGGACCAACGCCGCCCGGCGTACGCGCTGGACTCGATGTCGGTGGAGCTGTCCTTCATGATCGGCCCGGCGTTGGCGGTGGCGCTGGTCACCGCGATCTCCGCCCAGACCACCATGTACCTCGTCGGCGGTGGCATCGTCGCGGCCGGCATCGCCCTGTGGGTGGTCAACCCGCCGATCCGTGGTGCCACCGAGCCCAGCGGCCCGCCGCGCCGGGTGCCGCGCCGGGAGTGGCTGACCCCCCGGCTGCTCGCCGTGTTGGCGCTCAGCACCGCCGCGACCCTGGTGCTCGGCGGCACCGACGTGGCCGTGGTCGCCGTACTGCGGGCCAGCGGAGAGGTCGGCTGGACCGGCGCGGTGCTTGCCATCTGGGCGGTCGCGTCGCTGGCCGGCGGCTTCGCCTACGGGGCCGTGCACCGCTCGTTCTCGCCGCTGGTCCTGACCGCGGCGCTTGCCGTGTGCACCATCCCGGTCGGGCTGGGCGGCGCACACTGGTGGCTGCTCTGCCTGGCGCTGATCCCGGCCGGCGCGCTCTGCGCGCCCACCATCGCGGCCTCGTCCGACGCGGTAAGCCGGCTCGTTCCGGCCGAGGTACGTGGCGAGGCGATGGGCCTGCACGGCTCCGCCGTCACCGTCGGCATCGCGGTCGGCGCGCCACTCGCCGGCGCCGTGATCGACGCCAGCGCGCCGCTGTGGGGCTTCGTGGTGACAGGTGCGCTCGGCGCGCTGGTCACCCTCGTGGTGCTCCCGATCGAGCTGCGCCGCCGCCGCAACGACGCCGGGCCGACCCTGCCGGCGCCCACCGAGACGGACCTCGCCACCGCCGCCCGCTGAGGTTGGGCCCACACACGGGCCGCCGGGCTGCGCCGAGCAAAGCAGGACAGGCCGAGCAGAGCAGGGCGGGCAGGGCCGGCCGAACATGGCGACGGGCGCCGCTCCCGGTGTCCCGGGGCGGCGCCCGTCGTACGGCGCAGTCGAGCGTCAGTGCCTGTCGACGTCGCTGGCGGTGTCCTCGTTGTAGCTGGCCCCACCGTCCGACTCGCTGGTGAGCGGCTTGGCGCCACCCTCCGGCGGGCCGGCCACGCTCTGGCCGGCGGCCAGCTCGGGGAACTTCGCGTCGAACGCCGGCCGCTCGGAGCGGATGCGGGGCATCCGGTCGAAGTTGCGCAGCGGCGGCGGGCTGCTGGTCGCCCACTCCAGCGAGTTGCCGTGACCCCACGGGTCGTTGACCTCGACCACCGGGCCGGTCTTGTACGACTTCCAGCAGTTCCAGATGAACGGCAGCGTCGAGATACCTGTGATGAACGCGCCGATCGTGGAGATCGTGTTCAGCGTGGTGAAGCCGTCGCTGGGCAGGTAGTCGGCGTACCGACGGGGCATGCCCTCGTTGCCGAGCCAGTGCTGCACCAGGAACGTGGTGTGGAAACCGATCATGGTGAGCCAGAAGTGAATCTTGCCCAGGCGCTCGTCGAGCATCCGGCCGAACATCTTCGGGAACCAGAAGTAGATGCCGGCGAAGACGGCGAACACGATCGTGCCGAAGAGCACGTAGTGGAAGTGCGCCACCACGAAGTACGAGTCGGACACGTGGAAGTCGATAGGCGGGCTGGCCAGCAGCACACCGGTGAGACCACCGAAGAGGAAGGTGACCAGGAAGCCGACCGCCCAGAGCATGGGCGTCTCGAAGCTGATCTGGCCCCGCCACATGGTGCCGATCCAGTTGAAGAACTTCATACCGGTCGGTACGGCGATCAGGTAGCTCAGGAAGCTGAAGAACGGCAGCAGCACCTGACCGGTGGCGAACATGTGGTGCGCCCAGACGCTCATGGAGAGCGCGGCGATCGCCACGGTCGCGGCGACCAGGCCCTTGTAGCCGAAGATCGGCTTGCGGGAGAAGACCGGGATGACCTCGCTGATGATGCCGAAGAACGGCAGCGCGACGATGTACACCTCGGGGTGGCCGAAGAACCAGAACAGGTGCTGCCAGAGCATCGGCCCGCCGGTGGCGGGGTCGTACACGTGCGCGCCGAGGATGCGGTCCGCGGCGAGCGCGAACAGCGCGGCGGCCAGCAGCGGGAAGACCAGGATCACCAGAAGGCTGGTGACCAGGATGTTCCACGTGAAGATCGGCATCCGGAACATGGTCATGCCGGGCGCGCGCAGCGTCAGCACGGTGGTGATCATGTTCACCGCGCCGAGGATGGTGCCCAGGCCGGAGATGGCCAGACCCATGATCCACATGTTGGCGCCGACGCCTGGCGAGTGCTCGACGCTGCTCAGCGGCGCGTACGCGAACCAGCCGAAGTCGGCGGCGCCACCCGGGGTGATGAACCCGGCGGTCGCCATCGTGCCGCCGAACAGGTACAGCCAGTAGGCGAAGCTGTTCAGTCGGGGGAAGGAGACGTCGGGCGCGCCGATCTGGATCGGCACGATGTAGTTCGCGAAGGCGAACACGATAGGCGTCGCGAAGAACAGCAACATGATCGTGCCGTGCATCGTGAAGAGCTGGTTGTACTGCTCCGGCGACAGGAACTGAAGCCCCGGTCGGGCCAGCTCAGCACGCATGACCAGGGCCATCAGGCCACCGATCATGAAGAACACGAACGCGGTGACCATGTACATGATCCCGATTTGCTTCGCGTCCGTGGTTCGCAGCAGCCGCGCGATGGCCGACCCCTTGACCGGCTCCCGGACCGGCCAGGGCCGGGTCACGACCGGCTTGGGTGCGACGGTGGTCACGAGTGGCCTCCGGTTCTCGGTTGTCCCGCTCGGCACACGCTGGTTATCGGCGGGCCGTCATCCGCAAGGAGGATAGTCCCCGGCAGGTCGCAGCGCCGCGTGGGGTGGCGTGACACGATCTGCAACGGGTCTACAGCGGGCCGAGCAGGAGCCGGTAGTGCTCCCCGAAGATGCGACCGCCGCGTCCGCGCAACAACGGGTCGCGCAGCGCCGGCGGCACGTCCCGGGTCCGGTTGCGGTCGCGGGTCCGGTCCCGCACCCATCGGGTACGCGGACGGCGACGACTCTCGTACGCCACGAGCGCCGCGTCCACGCTGCCGGCGGCGCGCAGTGACTCGGCCAGCACCACGGCGTCCTCCAGGGCCATGGCCGCCCCCTGGGACAGGGTCGGCGCGGTGGCGTGCGCGGCGTCGCCGACGAGCAGCACCCGACCCCGGTACCAGCGGCCCAGTTCCACCTCGTCGGTGATCCCTACGTGCACGGAGTCGAGCGCGGCAAGCACCTCGGGCACCGGCCCCCGGTAGTCGGCGAAGAGGTCCCGCAGTCGCGCGAGGGGGTCGGTGGGCGCCTCGGTGCCGGCCTCGTCGGCGTACAGGTGCAGTCTTCCGGCGCCGATCGGCACCATGAGGAACCCCGAGCGCTGGCCGAGCAGGGCCGTCCACTCGGTGACCGGTGGGCCGTCGCGCAGGACGGCCCGGTAGACCACCTGCCCGACCGGGCGGGGTGGCCCGCCGAGCGCGGCCAGTGCGCGGACCGAGGAGCGGGGGCCGTCGGCGCCGATGACCAGGTCGTACTCGCCTGTGGTGCCGTCGGTGAAGGTGACGCCGACCGCGCCCGGGAGCAGGTCCAGGGTGCGGACCTCCGCGCCGTGGCGGACCGCGCCGCCGGCGCCGCTGAGCAGCACGCGGTGCAGGTCGGCCCGGGGCAGCGCCCGGCACTCCCCGACGCCCGCCCACAGGGTGTCTAGGTCGACCTCGCAGAGCGGGGCGCCGGCGGCGTCGAAGAAGCGCTGCCGGCGGATCACCTGCCCGAGCGGACGGACCGGGTCGTGCAGGTCGAGCTGGCGCAGCGCACGGGCGGCGTTGCCCGGCAGGTAGAGGCCCGTCTCGGTGGACTCCCCCGGCGGCAGCTTCTCGGTGACGTCGGGTCGGAAGCCCGCCATGCGCAGCGCCCGGACGACGGCCAGACCGGCGATGCCCGCGCCGACGACGAGGATGCGCAGGGGGGTGCCACCCATTGTGGTGTACGCCTCCGGAGGGGGAACGGCACGCGTTGGAGGCAACACGCTACTCGGAGCTATTGCCGCACACCAGGGCCGATCGGACCGCCCGACGACGCTCGTCGGCGGCGCGCGTCGCTTAGCTGGCGGTCCGTAGACACCCGTCCGGCGTGGACGTGGCAATCCTCACAATTCACCAGTTTGACCCGTACGGTTGCGCGAGAGTTTCAGACATGTGAATGTGTCGTTGAGCGTGGGAGCGCTCCCGCATCCGTCCGTCCCCATCCCGGCGCCCGGGCACGCGCCGCAGTCAAGGAGCGTCATGAAACGTCCACTTCGGGCCCTGGTCGCCACCGGTCTGCTGCTCGCAGGCTCGCTTGTCGCCGTGGCTCTCGGCGGCAACGCCTCCGCCGACACCCAGATCTGCGAGCAGTACGGCTCGACCACCATCCAGGGCCGCTACGTGGTGCAGAACAACCGCTGGGGCACCACCGCCCAGCAGTGCATCAACGTCACCAGCAGCGGCTTCGAGATCACCACCCAGAACGGCAGCAGCCCCACCAACGGGGCGCCCACGGCGTACCCCTCGGTGTTCTTCGGTTGTCACTACACCAATTGCTCGCCGGGCACGAACCTGCCGATCCAGGTGTCGCAGATCAGCAGCGCCACCAGCAGCATCTCCTACCGGTACGTGAGCGGCGCGACCTACAACGCGTCGTACGACATCTGGCTGGACCCGTCGCCCAAGCGGGACGGGGTGAACCAGATGGAGATCATGATCTGGCTCAACAGGCAGGGCCCGATCCAGCCCATCGGCTCGGTCGTCGGCACCGCCAGCCTGGCCGGCCGCACCTGGGAGGTGTGGCAGGGCAGCAACGGCTCCAACAACGTCATCTCCTACGTGGCGCCGTCGGCGATTTCCAGCCTGAACTTCAGCGTGCTGGACTTCATCAACGACGTCCGCAACCGGGGCGCGATCACCAACTCCTGGTACCTGACCAGCATCCAGGCCGGCTTCGAGCCGTGGCAGGGTGGCGTCGGTCTCGCGGTGACCTCGTTCTCGGCGAACGTCAACGGTGGCGGCAACCCGACCACCCCGCCGCCGACCACCCCGCCGCCGAGCGGCGGCGCGAGCTGCGCGGTGAAGTACACGGCGAACTCGTGGAACAACGGCTTCACGGCCGACGTGCAGGTGACGAACACCGGCTCCAGCGCGATCAACGGCTGGACGCTCACCTACAGCCTGCCCGGCGGGCAGCAGGTCACCAGCGCCTGGAACGCCACGGTGAGCCAGAGCGGGTCCACGGTGACCGCCCGGAACGTGAGCCACAACGGGTCGATCGCGCCCGGCGGTTCGGCCAGTTTCGGCTACCAGGGCACCCTGAGCGGGTCGTACTCGTCGCCGACGAGCTTCTCGCTCAACGGGGCGACCTGCTCGCGTACCTGAGCCACCGGCAGTGGGGGCGTGACCACCTGGTCACGCCCCCACTGTCGTACGGTCGGCTCAGACGCGGGTGAGGCGGACGGCGTCGGCGACGATCAGACCTGTGGCGCTGCTCCACCGGCTCACCGCCACCCGGTTGGCGTCCCCGGCGGGCAGCGTGAACGTGCCGAGGGACCGCCACTGCCCGCCGGTGGCCCGCTGGTCGACGACGATCGTCCGGTTGCCGGTGGTCGTGGCGACGATGTACGGGGTGGCACCGTTGTATCCGGAGGTTGCCGGCCACCAGGCGTCGACCCGGTAGTTGGCGGTGGCCGGGACGTTGAACTTGTACCAGGCGGCGTCACTGGCCGCGACCGGCTCCGCGTACCTGTAGTCGGCGCCGTACCGCTGCGCCGAGTACGTCGACACACCCCAGTTGGCGCTGGCGGTGAACCGGCCGGAGGTGGTGTTGTCCACGATGGAGGACCACGCCGGAGGGTTCCCGCCGGCCATCTTCGCCGCGACGTCGGCGCGCATGACGTTCAGGTCGATGAACGACGGGTCGATCTTGCCAGAGGTGCTCGTCTCCCGGTGCCCCCGGGCGTAGCTGCTGTCCCGGCCCAGCCGGGTGAGCACGGCGGCGGTGGCGGCGATCGAGGCGTTGTACTGCGCGGCGGTCATTTCCTGGTTGACGCCGTTGTAGTCGATCTCCCACCCGATCATCAGGGTGTTGCCGTCCCCGGCCGGGATCGGCCCACTGCCGCCGCTGGCCCCCGCGTGGTTGCACCGGCCGGCGGAGATGACGTGGAAGACGCCGTTGTAGTCGACGAGCGCCTGGCAGAGCGGGCCGGCCAGATCCGAGCGGCCGTTGATGCAGATGTTGAGCGCCGGGTGCGGGTTGCTGGCGCTGGAGGTCGCGGCGGTGTGGTGCCAGAGCACCCCGATGGGGTCGAAGGACCCGGGCCGCATCCGGTTGAGCCAGTCACCCTCGACGACGACCTGGACTCCGGCGGCGCGCAGCACGTCCACCAGCCAGGGAATCGTCGCCATCAGGCGTCCTGGAGCAGGTCGGCGAGGCACTCGGCCTTCGGCGCGGCGCTGGCCGAGGCGGGTCGGGCGACGACTGTCAGCGCGGCGACCACCAGGGCGGGGATGCCGAGCACCCCTCGGCGGCGCAGACGGACGGACGGTGAGCGGGCCATGGCGATCCTCCAGCGACAGGGGACACGAACGGATCGACGATCGTGATGACGGGCACGCTATACCGTCACGTACGTCGATGTCGATACCCTTCATTCCTGAGTCACCGGCTGAAGGAAACCGCCGGATCAGACCTCGCCGAGCGCGTCGATGTCGCGCATCTCCTCCGCCGTCAACGAGAAGTGGAAGACGTCGAAGTTCGCGGTGATCCGCTCCGGGGTCACCGACTTCGGGATCACCACGATCTCGTGGTCGATGTGCCACCGCAGCACGACCTGCGCCGGGGATACGTCATGCGCGGCGGCGATCCGGGTCAGCACCGGGTCACTCAGGTCGCTCGTCTTGAACGGGCTGTACCCCTCCAGCACCACACCCCGGTCCCGGTGCTCGGCGTGCCGCTGCCTGTCGTACAGCGACGGGCTCCACCGGATCTGGTTGACCGCCGGGTTCTCCTCGGTCGACTGGATCAGCTCGTCGATCTCCGCGGTGCTGTAGTTGCTCACCCCTACCGCCCGGGCGAGATTCTCGTCCCGGGCGGCCAGCAACTCCCGCCACAGCGGGATGCTGTCCCCCGGCGACGACGGCGGCCAGTGGATCAACCACAGGTCCACGTGATCGACACCGAGCGCCTCCAGGCTGGCCTCCAGCGTCTGCCGTTCCCGGCCCACCCGGTCAGGTGGGAGCTTGGTGGTGATGAAGACTTCCTCGCGGCGCAGCCCACTCTCGCGTACCGCCCGCCCGACCTCCCGCTCGTTGCCGTAGACGGTGGCGGTGTCGAGGTGCCGGTAGCCGGTGTCGAGCGCGGCCAGCACGGCGTCGTACCCGGCCTGGCCGGTGGCCTGCCAGGTGCCGAAGCCCAGCAGGGGCATCCGCACGTCACCCGGGAGCAGGGCGGTGGGCTGGTCGGTGAGGTCCATGAGGTCCGTTCTACCCCGCCACACCCCCGGCCGCCGAGTGAACCGGACAGTCCGGCATCCAGCGCGACGGTCCGGATTGCCGGAGAATGCGGATGTGACCGACCGGCTCCAGGAGTACCGGCGACGGCGGGACGCGGCCCGTACACCCGAGCCCGTGCCGTCCGGGAGCCCCACGGCGGTCGACGGTGACGGCGACAGCGCCCGCTTCGTCATCCAGCAGCACCACGCGCGCAGCCTGCACTGGGACCTGCGGCTGGAGCACGAGGGAGTGCTCGCGTCCTGGGCGGTGCCGCGCGGCCTCCCCCGCGATCCGGGTCGCAACCATCTCGCCGTCCACACCGAGGACCACCCGATGGAGTACCTGGACTTCGCCGGTGAGATCCCCGCCGGCGAGTACGGCGGCGGCCGGATGTTGATCCACGACCGGGGCACCTACCGGTGCGAGAAGTGGCGCGACGACGAGGTCATCGTGACGCTCACGGGTGACCGCACGACCGGCCGGTACGTCCTGTTCGCCACCGGCGGTCGGGACTGGATGGTCCGGCGCACCGATCCCGCGCCGCCGGGCTGGACCCCGATGCCCGAGCTGGTCCGGCCGATGCACGCCACTTCCGCCGCCAGGCTCCCCCGCGACCGCGACGAGTGGGGGTACGAACTGCGCTGGGACGGGGTGCGGGCGATGGCGTACGTCTCCGGCGGCCGGTTGCGGCTGCTCTCCGAGACCGACGAGGAGATCACCGGCGGGTATCCGTGGCTGCGCGCCATGGCCGAGGCTCTCGCTCCCACCGAGGCGGTGCTCGACGGTGTGCTGGTCCGCATCGACGGCGCGGGTCGGGTCCGCCCGGTCCGCCCGGCCACCGGCAGCCGGGTCCCGGCCGGTGCCCAGTTCCTGCTCGTCGACCTTCTCTGGCTGGAGGGGGTGGGCAGCGTCGACGTGCCGTACGCGCAACGCCGGGAACTGCTCGATGGGCTGGCCTTGGCCGGACCGCACTGGCAGACTCCGCCGTGGTTCCCCGGCGCGGGCGACGAAGCCCTGCGTGCCGGGCGGGAACAGGGCCTGCCCGGTGTGGTCGCCAAGCGGCTGGACTCGGTCTACGAGCCGGGGCGGCGCAGTGGACGCTGGCTGAGCGTCGACGCGGTCTGACGGCGAGGAGCGACGTGTACCTGACCCACCTGGACTGCCCGCGCTGCGGCAGGGAGTACGCCGCCGACCGGTTACAGAACCTCTGCGAGTGCGGGTCTCCGCTACTGGCCCGTTACGACCTGCCGGCGGTGGCGAAGGCGGTCGCCCCGGAACGCTTTCCGCTGCGTCCGGCCGACCTGTGGCGCTACCGGGAGCTGCTGCCGGTCGACGACCTGCGGTACGTCACGACGCTCGGCGAGGGTTGGACGCCGCTGCTGCGCGCGCCGGCGTACGGCGCCGAGATCGGCATCGCGGACCTGATGGTCAAGGACGAGGGGCTGATCCCGACGGGTTCGTTCAAGGCGCGCGGCGCGGCGGTCGGTGTGAGCCGGGCCCGCGAGCTGGGCGTCGAGCGGATCGCGATGCCCACCAACGGCAACGCCGGGTCGGCCTGGGCGACGTACGCGGCGCGGGCCGGGATGGGCGCGACGATCGTCATGCCGTTGGAGGCACCGAGCATCTGCCGGCGCGAGTGCGTGGCCGCAGGCGCCGATCTGCGCCTGATCGACGGGCTGATCGGCGACGCCGCCCGGCGGGTGGCCGAGCTGGTCGCGGAGTCGAACGGGGCGATCTTCGACGCCGGCACGCTGCGCGAGCCCTACCGGCTGGAGGGCAAGAAGACGATGGGGTACGAGATCGTCGAGCAGCTCGGCTGGCAGGTCCCCGACGTGATCATCTACCCGACGGGTGGCGGTGTCGGTCTGATCGGCATCCACAAGGCGCTTCACGAGCTGCGGGAGCTGGGCTGGATCGGCGACAAGCTGCCCCGGCTGGTGGCGGTGCAGTCGACCGGCTGCGCGCCGATCGTGCGGGCGTTCGCCGCCGGCGAGGATCGGGCCGAGCCGTGGGCCGACGCGCACACCGTGGCGTTCGGCATCACCGTGCCGGCGCCGCTCGGCGACGAGCTGATCCTGGCCGCGCTGCGGGAGTCCTCCGGCACCGCTGTCGCCGTCGACGACGCGGAGATCCTGGCGGACCTGCGGGACTTCGCCGGACGCGAAGGGCTGCTGCTCTGTCCGGAGGGGGCGGCCTGCCTGACCGCGGCCCGGCACCTGCGCGCCGGAGGCTGGATCCGGGCCGGCGAACGGGTGGTGGTGCTCAACACGGGCGCGGGCCTGAAGTATCCGGACACGGTCGACGTGTCGGACGTACCGGTGCTGACCTGAGCGGGGCGGGCGCCCCGCGGGGCGCCCGCCTGCTCGGGCGGTCTACTGGTAGGTGATGTCGGAGGGTGAGTAGAGGCAGTTGACGCCGTCGGCGCCCTCGCCGATCTCGGTGGGCTCGCTGCCCTTGGGGACTCCCTTGTACTTCACGCAGATCGAGGTCTCCCGGTCCGGGTCGTCGACGATGGTGATGCGGCTGAACCGGGCCGTGTCACCCCAGTTGGTGTTGATGCCGGCGATCGCGTCGGTGTCCCGGACGACCACGTTGTCGATCACCACGTGCCGCTGGTACGACGTGGAGCAGTTGCCGCAGGCCCGGTAGAGCTTCCCGGCGTTCTCCACTCGGAAGTTCCTGATGTAGACGGTGCCCGAGCCGTTGTGCTGGAAGACCTTGTCGCTCGCCGAGCGGGCGCCACCGCCGTCGACGGTGTACGTGGTGCCGCCCCGGAAGGTGGCCGCGTCCTCGCCGACGTCCTCCCACCAGACGTTGATCAGGGTGCAGTTGCCCTCGCAGTGCACACCGTCGCCGGCCGGGGCGCCGATGATCACGTTGCGCAGGGTGGCGCCGGCGGCCAGCTCGAACATCGGGTCCTGGCTCTCGCTCTGCCCGCCGTCACCGATGCCGTAGTAGCGCTTGAGTCCACCGTCGAACGTGCCGGAGACGGCGATCGTGGCGTCCACCTTCTGACTGCTGGTGGGCGTGGGCCAGCCGGCCGGCGGAGGTGTGGTCGGGCCCGGCGTGGTGGGTGGCGGCGTGGTCGGTGGCGGCGTGGTCGGTGGCGGCGTGGTCGGGGTGCCTCCGCCTGAGGAGTCGACGACCACGTCGTCGAAGCCGCCGCTCGCGTACGCGGTGACCAGGCCGATCCGGCCGGCGCCGGCCAGGCTGTTGCTGCCGGAGGCGATCTGTGTGCCGTTGACGAAGCCGCGGATGGTGTTGCCGCTGGTCTCGATGCGAAGCGTGTACCAGGTGCCGGTGCTGACGCCTGTCGACGCGGAGCCGATCGCGGTGATGCTGCTGCCGTTGACGGCCTGGAGTTCGGCCCGGCCGGAGCCGAGCAGGGCCAGCCGGTACATCTTCGTGCTGCTGGTGGATCGGGCGGCGAGCCCGACCAGGGCGCTTGACGAGCCGAAGCTCGCCGGCCGGACCCGGGCCTGCACCGAGTAGTAGGTCCAGCTGGTCTGGCCGGCGAACTGCCTGGCCAGTTCGCTGCCGGCGTTGGACTGGCTGAGCACCCCCGAGCCGACCGTCCAGGTGCCGCCGGACTTGGACCAGCCCGAGGTGTCGCCGTCGCTGAAGTCGTCGCTGAACACGGTGGCCGCGAAGGCCGAGGTCATGCCGGCCGCCAGGGCCGCCACTGTCACGCCGGCGCCCACCGCCAGCAGCAGTGGTCGTCGGCCGGGGAGTCGTCTCTCCTGCACAGGTGTCCTCCTTGACGCGTGTGGTGGCGATCCCCCGGGCACGTGTGCCGGCACGGCGTGCTGTCGTGACCTGGGATCGGTGTGCCCCCGTCGGATGCCCGGGCCCGAAGCGGGGTGGAGCGGGATCAAAGCCGTGGGAAAGGGCTTTCCCGCCCCTTCGAGGCTAGGACTGTCCAACTACCAGCGTCAATGCCTGGGGTTTGCAGGTCTGTTGCAGGATTCCGGCCGGCCGCTCAGTAGCTGCCCGGCTCGGTCAACCGCCAGGCCGCGTTGATCAACCCGATGTGCGACAGCGCCTGCGGGGTGTTGCCGAGCTGCGCGCCCGTGGCCAGGTCGATCTGCTCACTGAACAGGCCCACGTCGTTGGAGTATCCCGCCACGCGCTCGAACAGCTCCTCGGCCCGCCGCAGCTCACCCGCCATCGCGAGGCACTCCACAAGCCAGAACGAACACAGCAGGAACCCGGCCGGATCCGTCGTCCACCGCCGCAGCAGCCCGTCGTCGGTGCCCAGCTCCCGCTCCACCACGGCGATCGTCGAGCGCATCCGTGGATCGGTCGCCGGCAGGAAGTGCGCCACCGGAAGGGCGAGCACCGAGGCGTCCAGCTCCGCCGACCCGAACGCGCCGGTGAACGCGCCGATCCGGTCGTTCCACCCCTCGCGCAGCACCGCCTCGCGGATCTCGTCCCGCACGACTGCCCAGCGGCGCTTGTCGGCCCGCTCGCCCAGCCGGTCGGCGAGCCCCACCGCCCGGTCCATCGTCAGCCAGCAGGACACCTTCGACGAGACGTAGTGCCGCTCCTCGTCCCGGGTCTCCCAGATCCCCCGGTCCGGCAGGTGCCACGTAGCGGCCACCTGCTCGGTCAACCCGAGCACCATCTCCCGCAACTCGTCGTCGAACGTCTCACCGAGGTAGTCCCGCAGCCGCCACACCGCACCGATCACCTCACCCGGCACGTCGAGCTGCCGCTGCCGCCAGGCGTCGTTGCCGACCCGGACCGGTCGACTGTCGCGGTATCCACGCAGGTGGTAGCAGTGATGCTCGGACAGGTCCCGCTCGCCCTCCACACCGAAGAGCACAGGTACCGGCTCCTCGCCGAACCGGCCGATCGACCGGGTGGCCCAGGCGAACAGCCGCGACGCCTCGTCGGGACACGCCGCCACCCAGAGGGCGCGCATGGTCAGCGAGAAGTCCCGCAGCCACGAGTAGCGGTAGTCGTAGTTCCGGTCGCCGCCGACCTGCTCCGGCAACGAGGACGTCAACGCCGCCACCACCGCGCCGCTGCGGGCGTACGTCAGGCCGGCCAGGACCGTCGCGCTGTGCCGGACCAGCTTCGCGTACCGGCCGGAGTAGCCGTGCGTCTCCCGGTACCCCTCCCACGCCCGCGTCGTCGCGGCGAGGGTGGCCAGCGGGTCCAGGCGGGCGGGCGGATCGCCGTACGCCTGGCCGAACGCCACGTCCATGCCGAGCACCTGGCCGGCGGAGACCTCGAACTCGTGGGTTACCCGGTCCCGGCCGGCCCGCAGCCGCAGACCGTTGGCCCGCAGCATCAGGTTCACCGAGCCACCGCTGGCCAGGATCCCACCGTCCGCCCGCTCGTGCAGGTACGGCGTGAGCAGGCCGTTCTCCGGGCGGGGCGCGAAGTCCAAGCCCATCCGGACCCGCCCGGAAAGCCCCTCGACCACCCGGATCAGCACGGCGGGCGAGTTCACGCCCAGCTCGTGGGCGCGGGCGCCGATCTCGGCAGCGAGCGCGTCGGTCACCGCCACACTGCCCTGCGGCGTGTGGTGCACCGTCCGCAGCACGAGCGTGTCCGGCCGGTACGCGCGCTCGACCCGGTACCCCGGGCCACCCACACCGACCGGCGCCACCTGGAAGTGCCCGGAGCGCGGGTCGAGCAGCCGCCCGAACACGGAGGGGCCGTCGAACCGCGACGGGCACCACCAGTCGATCGAGCCGTTCCTGCCGACCAGCGCGCCGGAGCGGGAGTCCGAGAGGAATCCGTAGTCGGAGATCGGCGGCTGCTGCTGCTCCACCCGCCGCGGGTACCCGGATCGGCCCCGATCAGGCCGCCCGGAGCGTCACTCGGTCGGCGGCTCGTCCTCGCCGGCGGCCTCGGCCGCGTCGGCCTCCTCCTTGGTGTGGTGGACGGCCTGGTCGGCGTGCTCCGGCGGCCCGTAGACGGTGTACAGCACCAGCGGGTTGGGGCCCGTGTTGACGAAGTTGTGCTTCGTGCCGGCCGGTACGACGACCAGGTCGCCGGAGACGACCTCCCGCTTCTCGCCCGCCACCCGGGCCTCCCCGGTGCCGCTGACGAAGGTCAGGATCTGGTCGATGCCCTCGTGCACCTCCTCGCCGATCTCCCCGCCCGGCGGAATGGTCATGATGACCAGCTGGGTGTGCTCACCTGTCCACAGCACCCGCCGGAAGTCGGGACTCTTCTCGGCCACGGTTGCGATCGTGAAATGCTCCATGCCTCCGCTCATACCCCGATCGGTGGCCCGCCACGCCGGGACTCGCAGATGGTGGAATTCCCCACGGTCTGCGGGTTTGGATCCGAGCCGACCGGGGATCGACAACGCTGACCGGCACGAGCGGCCGGTCGAGCCAGGTCCCCGCCGGCGTACCGCCGAACGGCTGCGGTGGTGGGAGACGGCCAGAGCGCGGCGACGTTCCGACACCTGTCGAAGCGGCGCCGCGCGCTCGTGTGCGGCGCGGCGGCTCAGCGGTGCAACCAGGCGAGCAGGTCGGGTGGAGCCAGGGCGGCCGTGCGCCGGTGGTAGCGGGCCAGCCCGGACGCGTCGAGCAGATGCCGCCCCTGCCCCGAGCGGCCCTGCCGGAAGAACGCCCGGCGGTCGCGCAGCACACCGAGCGTGTCCGGGGCGAGGTGGTCGGCGCGCTCGCGCATCCGGCCGAACGTGGCCGCCTCCACCAGCTCGGGCCACCGTTCGACGGGCACCTCAAGACCCCACCGACCCGCGAGCCGCCGCATCTCGCCCTCCAGGTCGGCCAGCAGGTCGTCGTAGTGCACCAGTTCGACGTTCGGCTCGTGCCGCCGGGTCCAGGCGTCGCTCAGATGCAGGAGCACGCCGGGGAGCGAATCCAGCTCGGCGCGCGGGTCCGTCTCCCGGTCGATCCAGCTCGCCAGCCACCGCTCGACAGGCAGGCGCTCCCTCGCCGGCCCGGCGGGCGCCGCCTGACCGGTCAGCTCGGCCAGTCGCGCCCGGTCCAGGTTGCCCGCCTGGTGGTAGAGGGAGACCGCCATGTCCAGCGGGTGCCGTGCCACCACGACGTAGTGCACCCGCGGGTCCAGCGGTACGCCGTCCAGCGGGGTGTGCGTCTTGATGAAGCGTCTGTGCTGTTGCGCCGCCAACCGGCGGTACACCACGTCCCGGGGCTCGGCCAGCCAGTCCAGCCACGGCGACAGGTGATTCAGCGGCGCCGGCAACTCCGGGGTGCCCAGCACCAGCAGGGCGCAGATCATCTGCATCCACGTCGTACCGCTCTTGGACCGGGTGCTGATCACGATGTCGCCGGCCCGGAACGGGAAGCCGGTCCACCGGCCGCTGTCCTCGTCGTCGGATCGGTAGCGATGGGGTGGCATGGGCATCGCGCGAGCGTAGTCGCCGACCCGACAGCCCGGCAGCCGGTTTCCGCCTCGACGACCTGGGACATATGCGCATGCCTGGCTAGGCTGAAGTATGAGGCCCGCCCACGGGGGCCGCGCGGCGGAACCGGTCTACCGCCCCATCCTCGCCTGTCGACGCGGCGAACTGGAGGCGCTGAACCACCTCGAACCCGCGGCGGTCCCGCTGCTCGCCCCGATCCTGGAGGTCGGCTCGGCGGACCGATCCACGATCGACGTGCTGCGCCGGTTGCCCGCCGGACTCCTGACGGCCGTCGACACCACCGCCCTGCCCGAGGACCCCGGCAGCGACGTGCTGCGGTGGGACGTACCCCTGGTTCCAGTGGTGGGGCTCGCGGAGAGCGACAGGCGGCTGGCCGCGCACGGCGCGGCGGCGCGGGCGTACGGCCGGCGGGCGCTGGTCCGGCTCCGGGCCGGACGGGACCGGGCCGGGCCGGACGCGAGCACCACCGCCGTGGAGCGGATCTGGCGGTGCACCGCGCTGGCGCCGGAAGAGTGCGACCTGCTTGTGGACGCGGCGGACGTGTGCTGCCGGGCGGACGTGCGCCTCGCCGAGCCCCGGGTACGACGGCTGCTGGGGTGGGCACGCCGGCACGCCTGGCGGTCGGTGACCGTGGCGGCGGGCGCGATGCCGCCGACGCTGGCCCGGCTGCCCACCGACGAGCCGGTCCGACTCGACCGCTGGGACTGGCAACTCTGGCAGCGGCTGGGCGACGCCGGGGTGGGTTACGGCGACTACGGCGTCGGGCCGGCGGTGCCGGGCACCGACGGCGGCTCCGACGACCGGCTGCCCACGGTGCGGTACACCGCCGACGGCGACTGGTGGGTCTACCGCTGGTCGCGGCGGGGCGGGCGGGGTGACGAGCGGTTCGCCGACCTGTGCCGCACGTTGGTGTCGGCCCCGCACTGGCCGGACACCGGGGCGGCCTTCTCCTGGGGCGACCACGAGTTGCTGCGCCGGGCTCGACGGGGAGCCGGCGCGGGGTCGGCCGCCAACTGGGCGGCGTGGAGCACGTCGCACCACCTGGCGCACGTGCTGACCGCCAGGCGACGCCCGGCCGGTGACACCGGATGGCATACCCGGCCGGGACCGCCGCAGCGGGGTCGTCCGCGGGGCGGCACGGCCCGGCGGGCGGGCTGAGCGGGCTACTGCCGCTCGGTGAAGCCGAACTGGATGATTCCCTCGTCGTCGACTGTGGCGTCCACGGAGGCGTCGCCGAGCAGTTCGGCGGCGTCCTCGTCGAGGAAGATCCGGGCACCCTGGTTGTCGACCACCCGGTCGCCCTGCTCCGGCTCGGGCACCAGTTCCACTGTGAGAGAGCCGGCCTCGGCGTCGGCGGCGATCCGCACGCCACCGTCCTGGGCGACGTCCTGTTGGTTGGCGAGGTCCCTGATGACGAGCACGGCGTTGTCGGTCATGGTGAGCATTTGCGGAACTCCTCGTGGATTCTCGGCTCGCGGTCGGTTACCGCGCAGACCGGTACAGCGGCCCGCGTACGAGCACACGTGGGAGGCGACATGCAGGGCGAACGTCGTCGCCGTCGCATCGCGTCGGGGCAGCTGAGAGGCCCCGTCCTGGCCAACGGTGCCCGCTGCCGGGCGATCCGTCAAATAGAGCGGGTTCAGTCGAGTGCGGCGACGGGAGCGAGCAACGCGCGGATCTCGCCGACCGCCGCGCGGCCGGCCCGGTTGGCGCCGATGGTGCTGGCCGAGGGGCCGTACCCGACGAGGTGGATGCGCTGGTCGGCGACCACGCGGGTGCCGTCCATGGTGATCCCGCCGCCCGGCGCGCGCAGTCCCAGCGGCGCGAGGTGGTCCAGGGCCGCGCGGAAACCGGTGCACCAGAGGATCACGTCCGCCGGAACGGACCGGCCGTCGGACCAGGCGACCCCGTCGGGTGTGATCCGGTCGAACATGGGTAGCCGGTGCAGGACGCCACGCTCGCGCAGCCGGCGCAGCTCCGGGGTGACCGGCAGCCCGGTCACGCCCACCACACTGCCCGGTGGGCGACCGGCGCGGACCGCCTCATCCACCCGGGCCACAGCGGCCCGACCGAGGTCGGGGCCGAACTCCTCCTCCCGGAACAGCGGCGGCCGGCGGGTCACCCAGGTGGTGGCCGCCGCGACCGTGGAGACCTCGCCGAGCAGCTGCACGGCGGACGTGCCGCCACCGACCACCACCACCCGCAACCCGGCGAACTCGTCAGGTCCCCGGTAGTCGGCCGTGTGCAACTGTCGACCGCGAAACGACGACCGGCCCTGGTAGTGCGGCCAGAACGGCCTCGTCCACGTGCCTGTCGCGTTGATCAGCGCCCGCGTCGTCCACAGGCCGTGGTCGGTGTGCACGTCGAGCCGCCCGTCCGGGCGGGAACGCACCGCGCGGACCCGCACCGGCCGCCGTACCGGCAGGTCGAACGCTCTCTCGTACGCGGCGAAGTAGGCGCTCACCTGTTCGGCCGCCGGACGCCGCGGGTCGGGGGTGGGGAACGCCATGCCGGGAAGGTCGTAGAAGCCGTGCACCCGGTCGAAGACGAGCGTCGGCCAGCGGTGCTGCCAGGCCCCACCCGGGCCGTCGTCGCCGTCGAGCACGACGAAGCCGCTGCCCGGGGCGAAGCCGGTGCGGCGCAGGTGGTAGGCGGCGCTCAGGCCGGCCTGACCGGCTCCGATCACCACGACGTCGGCGGAGCGGGTGTCCACACGAGGTGCAACCCCTGATGCTCACGGGCTCTGCCCGCGCCGGCCGTCGCGTCGATCACAGACGCCGTTTCGCACCCGATCACCCGAATTGTGCCTAGGCTGGGTGGATGGAAGATGCCCGTCGCGCCGCCGCCGAATTCCTCGGCACCCTGCTGCTGGTGTTCTTCGGCGTCGGGTCCGCCGTCGCGGCACGCGTGCAGGGCGGCGTGGTGGTCGTCGCGCTCGCCTTCGGCTTCGTCATGCTCGCTCTGGTCTACACGACCGGCCCGCTCTCCGGCAGTCACGTCAACCCCGCGGTGACGCTCGGCGTACTGCTCTCCGGGAAGATCACGGTCGTCGGCGCGGTGGCGTACTGGATCGCCCAGTTCGCCGGCGCGACGGTGGCCAGCTTCGTGCTCTGGGCGCTGACCCGCTGGGGCGACATGGCGGACCAGACCGGTGCGCTGGGTGCCAACGGGTACGGCGCGCACATCAACCGGGGCGGCGCGGCCGTGCTGGAACTCTTGTTGACCTTCCTCTTCGTCCTGGTCGTGCTCGTGGTGACGAGCCGCAGCGAGAATCCGGGCACCGCCGGGGTGGCCATCGGGCTGGCCCTGGCCGCGACCCAACTGGTAGGCGTGACGCTCACGGGCGCCGCCGTCAACCCGGCCCGCGCCTTCGGGCCCGCCGTCTTCGAGGGTGGCGTCGCCCTGCGTCAACTGTGGCTGTTCATCGTCTTCCCGCTGCTCGGCGGGGCGCTCGCCGCACTTGCGGCGCCCCTGGTGATGGGAGCGCAGCGGCACTACTGGGGCGGACACGACAGGTCCGTCGGGCGGCCGACGTAGCGCGAACGGCATTAACCTTCGCCGGAGCCTCTTCTCCGGCGAATATCTTCATGGCAGCATCAGCCCATGCATCGTCGTCTCTTTCCCCGGGCGCTCGCGCTGCTCGCCCTGGTCGCCACCGCGGCCACCGCCGGCGCACCCGGAGCCACAGCCGAGTCGCCCACACCCGCGACGACCCAGCTACGCGCCACAATCGACCGGATCCTCGGCGACGCCCGGCTGGACGGCGCGCAGGCCTCCGTCGTCGTGGTCGACACCAGCACCGAGCAGACCCTCTACGACCGCAACGGGGACCGACGACTGATCCCGGCCTCCAACACCAAGCTGCTGACCTCGACCGCCGCCCTGGCGCTGCTCAGCCCCGGGCACCGCTTCACCACCGACGTACGCACCACAGGCAAACGTCGCGCCGGCCTGCTGTCCGGCAATCTCTACCTGCGCGGCGGCGGCGACCCGACCATGCTCGCGGCCGACTACGACGCGCTCGCCGCGCGGGTGGCCGCGGACGGCGTCCGGGTCGTGACCGGCAACCTGATCGCCGACGACACCCGCTACGACCGCACCCGGCTCGGCCCCGACTGGACGTGGGACGACGAGCCCTACTACTACGCCGCGCAGGTCTCCGCGCTCACCGTCGCGCCGGACACCGACTACGACGCGGGCACCGTGATCGTGCACGCCGCACCGGCCACCAGGGCCGGTGCCCCGGCGGTGGTCAGCACGACCCCGCCCACCGGGTACGTCCGGATCGACAACCGGGCCCAGACGGTCGCCGAGGGCGAGACGTCGATCTCGATCGAGCGCGAGCACGGCGGCAACACGGTCGTGGTGACCGGCCAGATCGCGGTCGGCGACGCGCCGGCGAGCGACTGGGTGACCGTCTGGGAACCCACCGGCTACGCGGCCGACGTGTTCCGCACGGCGCTGCACCGGCACGGCGTCCGGGTGCTCGGCCGGACCGTGCTCGGCCAGCCCACCCCGGAGGCGGCCCACCCGGTGGCCCGACACGACTCGATGAGCCTGGGCGAGCTGATGACGCCGTTCCTCAAGCTCTCCAACAACGGCCACGCCGAGGTGTTGACCAAGGAGATCGGCCGGGTGCTGTCCGGCGCGGGCACCTGGTCCGCCGGGCTCACCGCGATCAGCGAGTACGTGGCGGACACCGGCATGGACACCGGGACTCTGCGGCAACGCGACGGCTCCGGCCTGTCCCGGCGCAACCTCGTCCCGGCGACCGAGTTCGTCGACCTGCTGGCCGCCGTCCGCGCCGAACCGTGGTTCGGCACCTGGTACGAGGCGCTACCGATCGCCGGGCAGCCCGAGCGGTTCGTGGGTGGCACCCTGCGCAGCCGGATGGCCGGCACCCCGGCGGCGGGCAACGTGCACGCCAAGACCGGCAGCCTGACCGGCGTCTCCGGTCTGTCCGGGTACGTGACAAGCGCCGACGGCCATCTGCTGGCGTTCTCGATCCTGCTCAACAACTACCTGACCGCGTCCGTCAAGGGGTTTGAGGACCAGATCGCGGTGGCGTTGGCCGGCTATCGGGAGGGTGCCACGACGACGGCCCGGATGGCGCCGCCGGCGGTACCGGAGACGCCCCGTACGCCGGAAGGGCTGGAGTGCTCCTGGGTGAAGCCGATCACCTGCTGACCGGGGGCGCGGCTCAGGCCGGACGGTCCGGTCGGGGGACGATCGCCGTGGGGTCGCCGCGTTCGATGAGCGCGGCGATCTCGGCGGCGTGCAGCCCGCGCAACGCCAGCACGCGGGTGCCCCAGCGGTGCAGTCGACACGGGTGCGGGCTGGCGTCGTTGCGGCAGACCACACCGCCGGACCAGCGCCGGGGCGCGTGCACCACCACCGCCCGCACCGCGAACTGGGCGTCCTCCACAGTGACGTACGGCGGCAGGGGGATGTCGCGGAGCACCTCCCCGGACGCTTCACTGGCGCCGGACGGGCCGACGGGACGGACGCGGTGGGCGGTACTGCTGCTCATCTGCGCTGCCTCCACACTGGATGGTCGGACGGGGACAGCAGAAAGTTACGATGCCATCGACTGTGCGCGACGGACAAACTGTCCCGAGCGACAGACGGTCAACGCACGGCCACGGCCTGGAGGCCGACGTTTCCGCAGTGCGGGGTGAAGACCTTCTCGACTGTCCAGTTCACCAGCAGCCGGGCGCCCCTGGGCAGTTGGAAACGGATGGTGAACTGGGCGCTCTTGCTGGTGTACGGGTCCTCCAGCCGCACCGTGCTGGCCGGGCCACCGGTGGAGAGCCGCACGTCGAGCCGGCCCCGCGCCATCCACGTCCCGGCGTAGATCTGGACCGTACGCGGCTCACCGCCGCCGGCGATCGCGAGGCTGAAACCGTTGCCGGCGCCGCAGGCGTAGACACCGTTCGAACTGCCCCGCACCGACCGCTCGGGTGTGCCGTCGCGCCAGCTCACGAGTTCCTGGTTGCCGTCCCAACCGACTCTGGAACCGCGCCCTCCCGCGTCGACGATCTCCCCGGACCCGCCGCGTTTGCGCACCACCGACGTGCCGTGCAGCCCCCAGTGCATCCAGTCCCGGTGCCCCACGGCGGTGAGGTCGATCTCGCCGGGCGCCTCCGACCGGGTCACCGACAGGGCGGGCGGGACCGACGGAACCGGCGGCACGGCGGGCGCGCTGACCGACGGGGTCGGGTCGGGCGACGGGGGGCGCAGCCGGGGGCGCAGGCCCGGCGTCGCCGGTCCGACGTCGCCGGTACGCCCCTCGACGCCGGGAAAGCCGGTCGGCCGGGACGCCCCGACGGGCACTCCCGGACGAGCCGCCAGGTCGTCGCCGGACTCCGGACCGTTCCGGATGACGAGGTACGCGCCCAGCCCCACGACGCAGGCGAGCACGGCCAGCCCCGTCACCGCCCAACGCCGACGCCGGTAGCCGCCGCCGAGTCGGCGTAACGCGAGGCGCGGCTGCCCGGCGGTGACACCCGGCCGTCGATGCGACGTCGGCGCTTCGGACGACCCGCCACCGGCCCGGGAATCCGCCCGCATGCGGTCTTCGTCCGCCACCGACCCTCCACCTCCACCGCCCGGCCACATCGACCTTCGCGGATCACACCGTCCACTGTGGGCCGTTTCACGTTTGCACCGGCGTGGACGACACGCTAGATCCGGACCGGTGGACCTGTCCAGTCGGAACCGGACGGTATCGGACAACCCGCCGGTCCCGGGCCGGCCGCGAACGCCCGTGCCGTCAGCCGATCCGGAAGCCGAGCGCCTGCGTGATCAGCAGCGCCTGTTCGGCGTCGACGATCGCGCCCGCCCGCTCCGCCGTCGTCGGGTCGAGTGCCGTCAGATCGCTGCGGCGCAGGTCGGCGCCTCCGAGCCGGACATGCTGCAGCTGCGCGCCAGAGAGGTCGACGCCGGTCACCGTCGCCCCGGTGAGATTGGCCCCGGACAGGTCGGCCTCGCGCATCCGTACGTCGGTGAGGTGGACGCCGCGCAGATCCGCGCCGGGCAGCGCGACGAAGGACCAGTCGCCGCCGTCCACCCGCAGCGGACGCATGTCGCACTGCGCGAAGGTGCTGCCGACCAGCTTGCAGCCGGTGAACTCGGCCTCGAAGAAGTTGCACCGCTTGAAGACGCAGCGGGTGAAGGCCGAGTCGATGTGCCGGGAGGCGTTGAACTGCACGTTGCCGAACGTGCAGCCGGTGAACACCGCGCCCCGGCTCACCGCCTCGGTCAGGTCCACCTGGAAGAACTCACAGCCCACGAAGTGCCGGTCGGCCAGCTCCTCGCCGTACCAGTCCTCGTGGCGGTAGGTCACATCCTCGGTCAATTCCGGCATCTGGTCAGGCTAGTGCCAGCCGCGGACGTCGGGGTGGCCGCCCTTCCGGCACCGGCATACCGGCTAGTAGGTTCGGCGACGTGAGTGTCGCTCGGAGCAAGGACCCGGACCAGATCGGTTTCGACCCGGCGCGGTTGGCGCGGATCGACGAGCACTTCGGCAGGTACGTCGACGACGGCCGGCTGGCCGGCTGGCAGGTGGTGGTCACCAGGCGCGGTGAGGTGGCGCACTCGTCGACGTACGGGCTGCGGGACACCGAGTCGGGCGCACCTGTCGAGACCGACACGCTCTGGCGGATCTACTCGATGACCAAACCTGTCACCTCGGTCGCGGCGATGATCCTGTGGGAGGAGGGCCGCTTCGAGCTGACCGACGAGATCAGCCGCTGGCTGCCGGAGTTCGCCGACCTGCGGGTCTACTCCAAGGGGTCGACGCTCAAGCCGTACACGGTGCCGGCGACCGAGCCGATCCGGGTCTGGCACCTGCTCACCCACACCGCCGGCCTGACGTACGGCTTCATGCAGACCTCGGTGGTCGACGGGTTGTACCGGGCCGCCGGCTACGACCTGTACCCACCGGCGGACATCGACCTGGCCGGCGCCTGCGCGGCGTTCGGCGAGCTGCCGCTGCTGTTCCAGCCGGGTACCGCGTGGGGCTACTCGGTCGCCACCGACGTGCTCGGCCGGCTCGTCGAGGTGGTCTCCGGGCAGAGCCTCGACGCGTTCTTCGCCGACCGGATCTTCGGCCCGCTCGGCATGACCGACACCAGGTGGTGGGTGGAGGGCGCCGAGGCCGAGCGGCTGGCCGCGCTCTACGCACCGGACCCGCGCAGCGGCCGGGCGGTCCGGTACGACAGGCTCGGCGCTCTCGCGTACCGCAGGCCCAACCTGCTCTCCGGTGGCGGCGGCCTGATCTCCAGCGCCGCCGACTACCACCGCTTCACGCAGATGCTGCTGCGCGGCGGCGAGCTGGACGGGGCCCGCCTGCTCGGGCCCCGCACCGTGCGGTTCATGACCCGCAACCACCTGCCCGAGGGTCGGGACCTCGGCGCCCTGTCCACCGGCGGCTTCGCCGAGAGCACCCTCGACGGGATCGGCTTCGGTCTCGGCTTCGCGGTTGTCGACGACCCGATCCCCAGCCGGGTGC
This sequence comes from Micromonospora sp. NPDC000663, assembly GCF_042898105.1. Classification (NCBI taxonomy): domain Bacteria; kingdom Bacillati; phylum Actinomycetota; class Actinomycetes; order Micromonosporales; family Micromonosporaceae; genus Micromonospora; species Micromonospora sp. NPDC000663. Next base: position 641,209 of record NZ_JBIAYR010000001.1, on the reverse strand, counting down.
CGAGCAGCGTCGGCGAGTACTACTGGGGTGGGGTGGCGAGCACCGCGTTCTGGGTGGACCCGGTCGAGGAGATCACCGCGCTGCTGTTCACCCAGCTGATGCCGTCGAGCACCTACCCGCTGCGCTCCCAGCTGCGCCAGCTCGTCTACGCCGCCCTGGTCGACTGACCGGGATCGCCGTTCCGCCGATGGGCGGCGCGTCAGGTCCCTAGCCTGGGGTGGTGAGCACCATCGTCGTGTTTGGCGCGGGCGGGACCGCCGGGTCGCGGATCACCGCCGAGGCGGTCGACCGGGGGCACCTGGTGATCGCCGCCGTGCGTCGCCCGGAGGCGACCTCGTACCTGCCGGACGGGGTGCGGACGGTCACCGGCGATGCCACGAGCGAGCGGAGCGTCAGGGAGGTGGCGCCGGACGCGGACGCGCTGGTGGTGGCGATCGGCGGGGGCGGACGCGACCTGTGGCGCACCGCGGCGGAGACACTTGTGACCACGCTGCGTGGGATGTCTGCCGCGCCGCGCATCATCCACCTCGGCGGCGGGTCGACGCTGCTCACCCCGAAGGGCACCCGCTACCTCGACGAGCCGGACTTCCCGGCGGAGTACCGGGATTCGGCGCTGGGCCAGGCCGACGCGCTTGACTACTACCGCACCTCGGCCGACGGCGTGACCTGGACGTACGTGTCGCCGCCGCCGCTGGAGTTCCACCCCGGCGAGCGCACCGGGCACTACCGCACCGGTGGCGACGAGCCGGTCACCGACGAGCAGGGCCGCTCGGTGCTGACGTACGAGGACCTGGCGGTGGCGATCGTCGACGAGATCGAGCAGCCCCGGCACCGCAACGCGCGCTTCACCGCCGCGTACTGAGCGGGGCGGACGGTCAGTCGGCGAGGCGGGCGGGGAAGCCGCCGGTGGCGATCGGCCCCCAGGCGTCGATGGTGACCCGGATCAGCGACTTGCCCTGGCGCACCATGGCGGCCCGGTAGTCGTCCCAGTCCGGGTGCTCGCCGGAGATGCTGCGGAAGTACTCGACGAGCGGCTCCAACGCGTCGGGCAGGTCCAGCACCTCGGCGGTGCCGTCGATCTGCACCCAGGGGCCGTTCCAGTCGTCGCTGAGCACGCAGGCCGACACCCGCGGATCGCGGCGGATGTTCGTCACCTTGGCCCGCTCGGGGTAGGTGGAGACGACCAGCCGGCCCTGCCCGTCGATGCCGGCGGAGACCGGGGACGACTGCGGGCGTCCGTCGGGTCTGGTGGTCATCAGCACGACGCGGTGTCGCGGGCGGAGGAAGTCGAGCAGAGTGTCCCGGTCGACCCGGGTGTTCTTCGCGATGCTGCGCGCCATGCCCCGTTCCTACCAGGGTGACGGCGACGCGGGGGCGGCGGGTCAGCGGGGGCGGGTCACGGTGCCGTGCACCGCCTGGGTGGGCACCCGGGGGCGGCCGGTCGGGCGCCAGGCCCGGCCGTTGGCGTAGATCACCCGGAAGCCGAGGTACGACGCGAGCGGCGCCCAGTGGGCCGAGCCCATCCGCAGTTCGGCGGCATTGTGTCGTTGCCCGTTGGCCAGTACGTCGAGGAGAACGGTTTCGAAGGCTGCCGATTCGACCCAGTCCACTTCCCTGGTGAAACCGCAGATCAGGGCGGCTCCGGTGACTTCCAGGAACTCCCGCAGCACGGCGTCGGAGGCGCGCAGGACCGAACAGCTGCCGAAATAGAGTCGCCGCCCCTCGGCGCGGCCGGCCATCAGGTCGGCCACCTCGTTCAGCTCCACCGACTGCCAGTCGGTGAGGCAGAGTCGGCTCGGCTCGCCGTGCATGGCGAAGAAGCCGACCCGGTGGTCCGCGTACTGCTTGAGAAGCCAGCGGTCCAGGAAGTAGAACAGCTCGTCGCGGGTCGCCGCGTCCTTGTGGATGAAACGGATCTTGCCGAGCCGCTCCAGCAGTTCGAGGGTGGGAAGCACGGAGCCCCGCTCGTTGAGGTCGCGGTGCCACTGACCCTCGACACAGAAGACGCCACCTCGTGCCACGCGCACCTCCGCCAGTCCACCGCCCGGGCTGACGTTACCGCCCGACGGGGTCCGGGGAACATCACCCTCGGTGGGGTCGATTGCGACGTTCGGTCGGGCTTGGTCCGTCCCGGGGGCGATCGGGAGTGAATGGCTGTTTCGCAAATCAGCCGAATTCACAGCCAAGGCCCAGGCACCACAGATCGTGAGGACAATTCTCGTTAATTGCCGCCAACCGCACCGATCAGTGCCAGGGTGGAAATCACGGGACGCGTCGGTCGATGTCCCGAAGCCCACCCCATTCGCTCTATCGGGAGGACTTCTGTGCGCGTAAACACCTGGAAGCGAGCCGCCGTCGCATTCGCCCTGGCGCTGCCCGGGGCAGCGATCGCCGCGGTCGTCGCCGCACCCGCGGCCCATGCGGACGGCTGCTACACGTGGAACCGCACCCTGGCCCAAGGACGCTCGGGCGACGACGTCCGCCAGTTGCAGATCCGGGTCGCCGGTTGGGCCGGCTACCGGGACATCGTCGAGAACGACGGCCGGTACGGGCCCAAGACCGCCGCCGCCGTCAAGCGGTTCCAGCAGGCGTACGGGCTGCGCGCCGACGGGATCGCCGGTCCGCAGACCTTCGCCAAGCTGTACCAGCTACAGGACAACGACTGCACGCCCGCGCACTTCAGTTACAGCGAGCTGGACAACGGGTGTGGTGGAAGTGGGTGGAGCGGCGGCCCGCTCTCGGCCAACCAGACCAAGCAGAACGCGCTGCGCACCATGTGGAAGTTGGAGGCGCTGCGCAGGAGCCTCGGTGACAAGCCGCTGCGGGTGTCGAGCGGCTACCGCAGCCGCGCCTGCAACAACCAGGTCGGCGGCGCGTCGGACAGCCAGCACCTGTACGGCAACGCGGCGGACGTCACCTCGCGGACGTCGTCGCTGTGCCAGGTGGCCCGCAACGCCCGGAACAACGGCTTCAGCGGCCTCTACGGGCCGGGCTACCCCGACCACGACGACCACGTGCACGTCGACTCGCGGCGGGAGAACAACAACGACGGCAGCTCGAACACGACGAGCTGGTCCGCGCCAGACTGCGGGATCGGCGCCGGCAACGACTGAGCGGGCAGCCGGAACGACGTCGGCCCGACGCGGAGGGGGAACTTCGCGGCGGGCCGACGTCGTGTGTGCCCCGGGACGGGCGGCAAAGGGGTGCCGCGCTCAGCTCGCCCGGGGCCAGCGCGGCGCGGTGACGGGGGGAGTCACCGGCCGGCCAGCAGCGGTGGGGCGTACCCCCGGCGGGACGACCCGCGCGGCCTGCTGCCGCGACGGCCCGGTCGCTGTGAACGGGAACGGCACGTGCACGAACGGATTGCCGTGCCGGATCAACGCGTCGATCTGCCGTTCGTTGAGCCCGTGTGTCTCCAGCACCCGCCGTCCCCAGCGGTGCAGGCGGCACGGGTAGGACGCGCCGTCGTTGCGGCACAGCGGCCCGGTGGGCCACTCCTCGGCTGTGTGCACGACCACCGCCCGGACCGCGAGCCGGACATCCTCGGGGGTCAGCGGCGCCGGCACCGGCACCTCACCCAGTACCAGGTCGATGGGATCCGTCGACTGCTCACCAACTCGCACGGCAGGCCTCCCGCAGCTCGGCAGCGGTACGGCGGACCCACCGCACCGACATCCTCGGCCATGGGTACGGCCAGCACCTGACGAAAGTTCAATTCTGGTACGCGGTAAGCAGATCCTCCGCCGACAGCACCCGCATCCCGTCGACGGCGGTGCCGCTGCGCGACACGGCGAGGGTCGGCACCGATTCGTCGGCACCGGGCAGCCGGGACCGGTGCAGGAGCAGCCGGCCCAGGTCGTGCGCGTCGAAGGGCCGGTTCTCCTGCCACTTAATCGATCCGACGAAGCAGATGCGACGGGCGACAGGCCCCCGATCGGCGCCGACTATGTCGATCTCCGGGTCGTTGGTCCTCGTCCAGTAGCCGCCGATCACCGCCCCTTGCGCCGGCAGTTGGTCTCCGGGCAGCCGACGCAGCGCCTCCCGGATGACAGGTTCGACGACCCGCCCCCGCCAGGATGACCAGGAGGTGAGGATCCGGTTCAGGGTGAGGTCGCCACGGCCGCGCTCGATCTCGGAGAGATGCGGACCCAGGAAGGAGAGCCAGAAGCGGAGGTACGGATCGGCCACCGCGTACCGGGTTTCGCGGGACGGTTTCGTCGACAGCGGAACCTCGTCCTCCACCGCCCGCTTCTGGATCAGAAGGCGCAACGCCCGGCTCAGCGACGCCTGCGGCAGGTCCCCCGCGGCACGCGCGACCAACGAGAAGGTGCGCTCACCCGAGCCGATCGCGCGCAGCACCAACCCCGCCTGCGACTGGGGCGGGAACTCCGCCGCCAGCGCGCGCTCACCGCTGACCAGCAGGGCCGAGGTGGGATCGGGCACGGCCTCAGCCAGGTAGTCGCCCACCGACGCGCCGGCCGGCCACTCGTCGAGGATCAGTGGCAGACCGCCGGACACCAGGTAGGCGTCGAACGCGTCGGCCGCGGACAGGTCGAGCATGTCGCGGACGTCGGCCGGGCTCAACGGTGGGATGACCATCTCGGTGGCGCGCTGGTGGAACGGTCGGCCGTAGTCGTTCAGGGCCTCCATCATCGCCAGGTCCGACCCGACGCAGATCAGCAGGACCGGTTTCCTGGACAGCTCGCGATCGAAGATCTTCTGGAGCGTGCCCTCGAAACCGGGATCGCCCGCGATGAGGTACGGCATCTCGTCCAGGACGACGACACTCGGTCGGTCGGTCGGCAGCGCGGCGGCGAGCAGGGTGAGCGCCGCGTCCCACGTCCGCGGTTGCTGCTCGGCCAGGAGTTGGGCCTGCGGCAGCGTCGATGCAGCCGCCGCCTGCACGAAGAGAGCGAGGTCAGCGGCTGCGGTCGGCTGCGCCGACGCGGTGAAGAACAGATGCGGCACCCCGGCGCGTTCGACGAACTCCTCCACGAGCCGCGACTTGCCAACCCGGCGGCGACCGCGCATCAGCAGGGCACGGCCTGGTCGTCCGGCCCGTCCACCTCGGTCAACCCGGGCCAGCATGCCGTGGAGCAGGGCCAGCTCACGATCTCTTCCCACGAAGCCGTCCACGCCGCCACCTCTGATACTTCCAAAATTGGAACACTCACAGATGAGTGTATCAACGGAACAACGCGGATGAGGTCGCTCAGACCAGGCCGGCATCGTGCACGAGCAGGGCCACCTGGACCCGGTTGTTCAGCTCCAGCCGGGTCAGCAGCCGCGAGACGTACGCCTTCACCGTCGCCACACTCATGAACAACTCCCCCGCGATCTCCGCATTGGTCCGCCCCCGGCCCAACGCGACAGCGACCTGCCGCTCCCGCTCGCTGAGGCCGGTGAGCAGCCGCACCGCGCGCTCCTGCCGGGGGTCGGGCCCGGGCGGGCCGAGCTCGGCGGTGACGTGGGCGATCAGTTTCCTGGTCACCGTCGGGGAGAGCGTCGCCTCGCCGGCCGCGACCCGGCGTACCGCGTGCACGATCTCCGCCGGCGGGGTGTCCTTGAGCAGGAACCCGGCCGCCCCGGCGCGCAGCGCCCGCAACACCTGCTCGTCGGCGTCGAAGGTGGTAAGCACCAGCACCTCCGGCGGGTGCGGCTGGGCACGCAGCGCCTCGGTGGCGGTCAACCCGTCCACCCGTGGCATCCGGATGTCCATCAGCACCACGTGCGGGGCGTACGCGGCCACGGCCGCCGGCACCTCGCCGCCGTCGGCCGCCTCACCCACCACGGTCAGGTCCGGCAGGCCGCCGAGGATCATCGACAGCCCGGCCCGGACCAGCGCGTCGTCATCGACGATCAGCACCCGTACCGGCGGCGCGGCCGACCCGGCCCCGGTCACGCCGGCCACGGAAGCGAGGCGGCCAGCCGGAAGTCCCCCGCGTCGTCCCGGCCGTACGCCACCCGGCCGCCGGCGAGAGTGACCCGCTCGGTGATGCCGACCAGGCCGGTGCCGGCGCCCGGCAGTGTGCCACCGGCCGGCGTGCCGACCGGCCAACGGTTGGAGATCGCCACGCTCAGCCCGACGCCCGGCCCACCGGCCAGGTCGACGGTGACCGTCGCACCGGCCGCGTGCTTGCGGGCGTTGGTCAACCCCTCCTGCACGATCCGGTACGCGGCCCGACCCAGTGCCGCCGGGACCTCCTGCGGCGTGACGACGCTGTCGCTGACGTTCACCCGCATGCCTGCCGCCCGCGACTCGGCGATGAGGGCCGGCAGATCGGCGAGGGTGGGTTGCGGTGGTTCGGGAGCGTCCCCGTCGCCCTCGGCCCGGAGCACTCCGATGACCTCGCGCAGGTCCTGGAGGGCGGCGTGGGCGCTGCCCCGAATCACCCCGGCGGCTCGGGCCACCTCGTCGGCCGGCGCGTCCGGGCGGAACTCCAGCGCCCCCGCGTGCAGGCTGAGCAGTGAGATCCGGTGCGCCAGCACGTCGTGCATCTCCCGGGCGATCCGGGTGCGTTCGAGGTGGCGGGCCTGGGCGACGCGGAGCTGCTGCTCGGCCTCGGCCCGTTCGGCGCGCTCCCGCAGCGACACGATCAACTGACGCCGGGCGCGGACGAACATCCCCCAGGCCAGCACGCTGAGGGTGATCACCACGCCCCAGGCCACGGTGGCCCAGTACGGCATGGCCGGGTCGGGACGGGTCCAGCTGAAGACCAGGTTGGTGAGGAGACCGACCCCGGTCACGGCCACCGCGACGGCGGTCCGCCTGTGCACCACCACCGTGAAGTAGAAGATCAACAGCGGGATGGCCGCGGCCATCGAGAACAGGTTCAACGGCAGCGTCGCCACTGCCAACCCGAGCGGCCACCGCCGGCGCAGCCAGAGCAGCCCGCAGCAGACCAGCCCGATCACCGCGTCCACGCCGACCATCCAGTCGTGCGGCAGCGGGACCGCCGTCTGCGGGTCGGGGGACAGCGCGTCCGCGGTGGCGAAGAGCACCCAGACCAGCCCGAGAAGGAACGCGAGGCTGTCCACCACCCAGTCGCGGGTGGTGCGGCGCGGACGAGCACGCTCGGGCTCCGCCCGCACGACCAGCTCCCCCGGCAGCAGCCACTGGTGCTCCGGGACGGCGATGCTGGTCACGCGCCCATGCTAGGCAGCAACAGGCGCCGGCAACCAGCTACCAAAGTCGAGACCCGGCGGTCGACCAAAGTCGGCGCGGCACCGACCGCCGGCCGCAGCGGATGGCCGGGCGGCGCGGGCGGCTCGACGACATGATCACCGTGGAGAACCTCACCAAGCGATACGGGCCACATCCGGCGGTGGACGACGTGTCGTTCCACTGCGAGCCGGGCACCGTCACCGGCTTCCTCGGCCCCAACGGCGCCGGAAAGTCCACCACCATGCGGATGATCTGCGGGCTTACCGCGCCGACCGCCGGTCGCGCCACAGTCGCCGGCCACCAGTACCGGGAGCTGCCCAACCCGGGGCGGGAGGTAGGGGTGCTGCTGGACGCCTCCGCCCAGCACGCCGGGCGCACCGGCCGCGAGGCGTTGACGCTGTCCGCGTACACCATGGGGTTGGACAGGCGCGAGGTCGCCGCGAAGCTCGACCTGGTGGGGTTGAACGCGGTGGCGGCGAAGCGTCGGGTACGGGCGTACTCGTTGGGCATGCGCCAGCGGCTCGGGCTGGCCCACGCGCTGCTCGGCGACCCGCGGGTGCTGATCCTCGACGAGCCGGCCAACGGCCTGGACCCGGAGGGGATCTTCTGGATGCGCGGGCTGCTGCGCGACTTCGCCGACCGGGGCGGCACCGTGCTGCTCTCCTCCCACCTGCTGCGCGAGGTGGAGGCGGTCGCGGACCGGCTGGTGGTGATCGGGGGCGGCCGGATCGTGGCCCAGGGCGACAAGGACGAACTGCTGGCCGGCGGCGGCACTGTGGTCCGGGCCCGCGACGTCGCGGCGCTGCGCCGGGCGCTGGACGCGGCCGACCTGAGCGCCGCCGACAGCTCCGAAGGACTGCTCGTGCAGGCCGACGCCGAGGCCGTCGGCCAGGCCGCCGCCGACGGCGGTGTCGCCCTCGCCGAGCTGCGCCCCGCCGTCGGCGGTGGCCTCGAACAGCTCTTCCTCACCCTGACCGCCGGCGAATCCACCAGGGAGGCCGTCCGATGACCACCGCCACCGCACCCACCGTCGGCGCCGTCACACCACAGCGCCCCACTCCGGTACGCCGCGCATCGCTGCTCCGGCTCACCGCCGTCGAACTGCGCAAGCTCGTCGACACCCGGGCCGGCCGCTGGCTGCTGATCACCATCGGCCTGGTCGTCGTCGCGATCGTCACCCTCCTGCTGATCTACGCCGAGGACGCCGACCAGACCTTCTTCACGTTCTTCGTTCCGTCGCTGCTGCCGGTCAGCGTGCTGCTGCCCGTCCTGGGCATCCTGTCGATCACCAGCGAGTGGTCCCAGCGCACCGCCCTCACCACGTACGCGCTGGTGCCCCGTCGGGAGCGGGTGGTGGCCGCGAAGCTGATCGCCGTGGTGCTGGCCGCGCTCGCCTCGGTGCTCGTCATCCTGGCCGTCGCCGCCGTCGGAACGCTTGTCGCGTCCGCCACGGGCGGGGCGGGCACCTGGCAGGTGGACGGGGCGTTGATCCTGAACGCGACGATCGTCCAGGTCGCCAGCGTGCTGATGGGTGCCGCCTTCGGCCTGATGCTGCTGAACCCGCCGCTGGCCATCGTCGGCTACCTGCTGCTGCCCACCCTCTGGACGGTGCTCGGCGAGGTCGTCCGGCCGCTGCGCGGGCCGGCCGGCTGGCTGGACCCCAACCAGACGATGGAACCGCTCTTCACCAGCCACGTCACCGGCGAGCAGTGGGGGCGGCTGGCGGTGTCCCTGCTGGCCTGGTTGGTCCTGCCGCTGACCGCCGGCCTGTTCCGGACGCTGCGCCGCGAGGTGTCCTGACCATGGACGTCGCCGGGTACCGACCCCGTACCGTGGTCAGCGGCGGCCCGCTGGAGCTGGCGGTCATGTGGGGAGGCTTCCCGCTGCTCGGCGCCGGCGCCGGATGGCTCCTCGCGGCGGCGACGGGCTGGCTCGTCCGGCTGCCCTGGGTGCCGTTCCGGGACCTGGTCGAGTGGCTGGACCGGCTGCCCGAGCCGCAGGCCACCATCGGCACGATCGCGGTGGGCGTCCTGGCGGGACTGGTCGTCGCCGGGATCGGCACCGCCGAACGGCTGATCGTCACCGTCGACGCGGCGCAGGTCCGGCTACGCCGCGCCGGCGCCGACCAGGCCGTCGCTCGGGCGGAGACCCGGGCGGTGTTCGTCGACGACGGTCACCTCGTGCTGCTCGACGCCGATGGCGCGGAGCTGGTCCGGGAGGCTACCGACCTGCCGTCCGACCGGCTCGCGGCGGCGTTCCGGGCCCACGGCTGGGGCTGGGCGGACGCCGATCCGCACCGGCCGGCGTACCGGCTGTGGGTGCCCGACCTGCCCGGGTTGCCCGGGGGCGCGGACGCCCTGCTGCGGGCCCGCGAACGGGCACTCGACAGGGATCGCCGCGACGACGTGCGGGAGCTGCGCCGCGAACTCGGCCGGATCGGGGTGGTGGTGCGCGACGAGGGCAAGCGGCAGTACTGGCGGGTGGTCGTCCCGGGTGCGGGCCGTCCGACTTCGCCCGAGTGGGAGCCGGGCGGGCGGTAGCGTCGGTCCCAGGAGAACCTGGGAGCCGCGCGATGACCGAACAGCAGCCGTACCGGGTGGTGGCCCGACACCCCGGCTTCGAGCTGCGCCGGTACCCGGCCCACCTGGTCGCCGAGGTGCGGATCCAGTCGTCGTTCGCCAGGGCGCCGATCGAGGCGTTCCGGCCGCTGGCCGGCTACATCGGGGGCGCCAACCGGGTTCGGCAGCCGATCGGGACGGCCGCCCCGACGACGCCGCAGGCATCCGGCACGACGAAGATCGCGATGACCGTCCCGGTGGTGCAGGAGGAGGGCGAGCGGCCGGGGGCGTACCTGATCCAGTTCGTCATGCCGGCCGCCTTCACCGCCGCCACGGTGCCCGAGCCGGTGGACCCCCGGGTGCGGATCAGGGAGATCCCGCCGCAGCTCGCGGCCGCGATGCGCTTCTCCGGTCGGTGGAGCGAGCGGGCGTTCGGCCAGCGGGCCACCATGCTCGGCCGGTCGGTCACCGCGGCCGGCCTGCAACCCACCGGGGCGATCCGGTACGCCCGGTTCGACCCGCCGTGGAAACCGTGGTTCCTGCGCCGCAACGAGGTAGTGCTTCCGGTCGTCGAGTGAGCCGGCCGGGCGGCCTAGGCTGAGCCGGTCGGCCCGCACCCGAGGAGGAGCCATGGCCCGGTACGTCGCCCTGCTGCGGGGGGTCAACGTCGGCAGCACCCGCCTCGCGATGGCCGACCTGCGCCGGATCGTCACCGACCTCGGGCACGAGGACGTCAGGACGTACCTGCAGAGCGGCAACGTGGCCTTCGACAGCTCCGTGCGCGACGCGGACAAGCTGGCCGCCGGGATCGAGCGGGCGCTCGCCGACGAGCTGGCGTTGACAGTGCCGGTGCTGGTGCGCAGCGGCCGCGAGATGGCGGCGGTGGCCGGCGGCAACCCGTACGCCGAGATCGAGGACGACCCCACGAGGCTGCTCGTGGCATTCCTGCGCTCCGCACCGGCGACGTCCAGTGTGGACGCCCTCGTCGTACCGGGCGGCGAGAACGTGTCGTTCACCGTCACCGGCCGGGAGATCTTCCTGCACTTCCCCGACGGTGGCTACGGCCGGACGAAGTTCACGAACGCGTACCTGGAGAAGAAGCTGGCAGTGGTGGCCACCACCCGCAACTGGAAGTCGGTACGCGCCCTAACCGAGATGGCCGCCGGCTGACCGGGTGGGGGCCCCACCGCCCCCACCCGAGGCCGGTCAGAAGTGGTACGCGGTCTCGTACTCGGGCACCAGCACCCGGCTGCGCGGCGAGATCCGGCGTACCGCCGCGATCATGTCGTCCAGCCGGGCGCGATCGGTCGGGGCGACCGGCGGCGGGTTCTCCAGCGGCGTCTCGAAGTTGTCGAAGTGCACAGGCACCACGACCTTCGGGTAGTCCAGGCCGGCCAGCAGCCGGGGCAGGTAGTCGCCTGTGGTGGTGGCGTTCTGCATGGCGACCATCGCCACGTCGGGTGCCAGGCCCGTGAGATTCCGCTCGGCCACGTCGCTGGCGCCTGTGAAGTAGACAGACGGGCCGCGCTCGACCCGCAGCAGGTAGCCGAGCGTGTCGCCCTCGGGCAGGTCCGCGATGGTCGCCGGCCGCGGCGGCTGGCTCACCCGCACCCCTGGAAGGCGAGGGAGTACGACGGGTTACGGCTGTGCAGCGACCCGACCACCTCGACCGTGTGGTCGCCGAAGTCCAGCACCTCGCCACCCTTCACGGAGCTGAGCTGCGTCGACGGCACCCCGTAGGCCAACCCCAGGTGGTACGCGGTGAGCGTGCCGAACACCCGCGCGCCGGTGCGCTCGGCGATGTACGGCACGTCCATGAAGTGATCCCAGTGGGTGTGCGTGACAAGCACCGTCATGGCCCGGTCGACGCGCCTGTCGATCACGTCGGCGCGCACGGTCAACGGGGTGTCCGTCCTGAACGCGCCCGTGAACAGGCCGGTGTCGATGCGGCTGAGGTACGGGTCGACCAGGACGGTCCGGTCGCCGATGTCGACGCGCCAACCGGCCGTGCCCCACCAGCGGAAGCTGACCGCGCCGGTGCGGCGGGTGGTCGGGGCGGGCGCGGCGGCGGGTGGCGCGGCCTGGGCCGGGGTGGCCGCGCCTGTGGCAAGGCCTCCGGCGGACACGAGTGCGGTGGTGGCGGCGGCGTCGCGTAGGAAGCGACGGCGGTCGAGACTGGGCATGCGGTTCCACTCCCCGTGGTCGGACGATCGGTCGACAGGAGCCAACCAGCGCCGACCCGCCCCGGTCCAAGATCGGTGAAGGCGGTCGCCGATACCTCACCGCATATCGGGCCAGCTCAACGCCGCCGGCACGGCGACCGCCAGCTGCGGAAATTCACTTCCCGCGCAGCGCCTCGACAGCCGTACGGGCGGCCTGACCCATCGCCAGGTCCACGTCGATCCGGCGCGGGGCCAACTCGTCGGCACGGGCGAAGACGGCGATGGCGTACCTGCCGCCGTCGGGGTACTCGGCGACGCCTGCCTCCAGGTGCAGCCCGGGCAGCGTGCCGGTCTTGCCGGAGACGCGGACGCCCGGCGGGAAACCGGCGGCCAGCCGCGTCCAGAAGATCTGCCGCGCCATCCAGGTGCGGACCATCGCGCACGCCGCCGCCGGGCCGGCCTCGTCCCGCCAGATCAGCGCGAGCAACCGGGTGATCTCCCGGGGCGTGCTGGAGGTGGTGTGCTCGGGGTCGAAGACCCGCATGGCCCGGACCCGGTGCGCCGGAAGGGTCGGAAAGATCCGGGCGAACTCCGCCTCGGTCCGTGCCCCCACGTCGGCGAGCATCAGCTCCACCAGCTCGCGGGGGCCACCGAGAACGCGGGTACGCGTCAGCCCCAGCTCGGTGGCGAGCATCGGCAGCAGGTCCGTGCCGACGCGGCGCAGCAGCAGGTCGGCGGCGGTGTTGTCGCTCACCGACATGGCGAAGTACGCGAGGTCACGCAGCGACACCTCGGCGTCGTCCGCACAGCCGGCCAGACCCCACCCGCCGAGCCGGTCGGCGGCGGTGACCAGGACGCGTTCGGTGGGGTCGAGCTGACCTGCCTCGACCTGCCGGGCGAACTCCAGCACCAGCAGGATCTTGAAGATCGACGCGATCACCACCTGCTCGTCGGCCCGTACCCCGACCTCCCGGCCCTCGACGTCCAGGTCCACGGCGTGCAGGCTGGCCGTCACGCCGGCGTCGGCGAAGACGGCCTCGATGCGTTCCCCCACGTCCACCCCCGCACGGTATCCAGCGGGGCACCGCCGGCGTGGGCGTAGGGTCCGGCCGTGGACCTGCTCCGACACCTGCGGCACTTCGTGGTGGTCGCACACGAGCTTCACTTCGGGCGGGCCGCCGAGCTGCTCGGCATGGCCCAGCCGCCGCTGAGCCAGTCGATCCAGCGGCTGGAACGGGAACTGACAGTCGAGCTGTTCGACAGGTCCCGCCGGCAGGTACGCCTCACCACCGCCGGTGAACTGCTGCTCGGCGAGGCGGAGGACCTGCTCGCCGGTGAGGGCCGGCTGCGCAACCTCATGGGCCAGGTGCGGGCGGGTGAGCTGGGCGTACTGCGGGCCGGTGTGCCGCCGGAGACGCCGGCCGTGACGCTGCGCGCGCTGCTGGACCAGCTCACCACCCGGGCGCCCGGCCTCGACGTGGAGCTGCACGAGCTGACCACCGCCGAGCAGGTACGGATGCTCACTGAGCGGACCCTGGACGTGGGGCTGGTGCACCACCCGGTGACGGCGGACGGGCTGCGTTTCGGTGCCCCTGTCGACGTACCGCTGGGGGTGCTGCTGCCGCGCACCTCGCCACTGGCCCGCGACCGGGAGGTGCCGCTTGCCGCGCTGGCCGGCCTGGACCTGGTGGCAGCGCCCCGCGCCACCACACCGGGCTGGCACGACCACCTGCTCGCGGTGTGCCGCCGGCAGGGTTGGCGGCCGGCGCGGGTCCGGCCGGCCCGCAATCCGGAGTTCCTGTTCGGGTTGGTGCTGGCCGGCGGCGCGGCGGCCGTGGAGCCGGCGACCGTCGCCCGTCGGGAACCCCGCATCGCCTGGCGGCCGATCGTCGACACACCGCTGGTGAAGCGGACGTCGGCGGCCTGGCCGGACCGGTCGGCGCATCCGGCGGCGCCGATGGTCGGGCAGCTCGCCGCCGAGGTGCTCGCCGCCGCCGAACCCACCCCTGCCGCGCCGCCCCCGGCGCCGGCGGAACGGCCGTGGCCGGTGCTCTTCGACACGACAGGGTGATCCGGTCCGCGGTTGCGCTCGTCACCACGTGTTGAGCGGTGAATCGGCCACCCACACGGGTATGGATGACTGGTAAACGAAGACGCGAAGGAGCCGCAGTGGCAATCACCATTCCCGACATCAGCCTGAACGACGGCACCACCATTCCGCAGCTCGGCTTCGGGGTGTTCCAGATCGAGCCGAAGGACACCGTCGCGGCGGTGAGCACCGCTCTCGAGGTGGGCTACCGGCACATCGACACCGCCGAGATGTACGGCAACGAGGCAGAGGTCGGCGAGGCGGTACGCATGTCCGGCCTCGACCGGGAGTCGGTCTACGTGACAAGCAAGCTGAACAACGGCTTCCACCGCCCCGACGACGCCCGCAAGGCGTTCGGCTCCACGCTCGCGGCGCTGAAGATGGACTACATCGACCTGTTCCTGATCCACTGGCCGCTGCCGACCCTCTACGACGGCGACTACGTCTCCACCTGGAAGGTGCTCGAGGAGTTCCAGCGCGACGGTCGGGCCCGCTCGATCGGCGTGTCGAACTTCCAGGTGCCGCACCTGCGCCGGCTGGCCGACGAGGCGGGCGTGGTGCCGGCGGTCAACCAGATCGAGGCGCACCCGTACTTCGGCAACGAGGAGGTGCGCGCCTACGGCCGCGAGCACAACATCCTCACCGAGGCGTGGTCGCCCATCGCGCAGGGCAAGGTGCTCGACGACCCGACTGTGGTGGACATCGCCGAACAGCTCAACCGCACCCCCGCCCAGGTGGTGCTGCGCTGGCACGTGCAGCGCGGCGACATCATCTTCCCGAAGTCGACCACCCCGAAGCGGATCGAGGAGAACACCCGGATCTTCGACTTCGAGCTGGACGACACGGCCATGGAGCGGATCACCGCCCTGGACAAGGGCGAGGCCGGGCGGCAGGGCCCGAACCCGGACACCTTCGCCTACGTCCCCCGCTGACCGAACCCGTCCCGGTGCCGGTTCAGGAACCGACCCGCTCGGCGATCCGGTGGAACACCGCCCGGGTCGCCGAGTCGGGCTCGGGGACGTAGGCGATCAACCTCTGGTCAACAACGCCGGCATCGTCCTCGCCGACGGCGCGGCGGGGTTGCCCAGCGAGACCACTCTGGCCACGTTGCGCCGGGTGTACGAGACGAACTGAACGGCAACAACGGCTTCCGTACGCCCGAGCAGGGCGCGGAGGTGAGCGTGCACCTGGCGACGCTGCCGGCCGACGGGCCGAGCGGGCTGCTCTGGGGCTTCCAGATGGATGCCGGCGGAGGGTACGGCGTACTCCCCTGGTGAACGACGCTTGACCTGGAGTGCGCTCCAACCGGCAGGGTGACCGGTGGGCGCCCACCGGTAGGGCGCACGGAAGGAGAGCCCTCATGCGGTACCGCACGATCGGCGCCGACCCGGCGACCCGGCGCGAGGTGAGCGTGCTCAGCCTCGGCGCCATGCTGTTCGGCAGCGCCACCGACGAGGCCACCTCGTACGCGATCCTGGACAGGTACGTCGAGGCGGGCGGCACGTTCATCGACACGTCGAACAACTACGCATTCTGGGTCGACGGCTCGCAGGGCGGGCAGAGTGAGGAGCTGCTCGGGCGGTGGCGGCGCAGCCGGGGCATCGGTCCCGAGATCGTCATCGCCACGAAACTGGGCGCCCGGCCGCTGGCCCCGGGCACCAGCTACCTGGACAACGCCGAGGGACTGTCGGCGAAGGTGATCCGCGAGTCGGCGCAGCGCAGCCGCGACCGCCTCGGCGTGGATCGGCTGGACCTGCTCTACGCGCACATCGAGGACCGCACGGTGCCGCTCGCGGAGACCGTGGAGGGCTTCGCGGAGCTGGTCGCCGAGGGCACGGTGGGCCTGCTGGGGGCGAGCAACCACCGCGCGTGGCGGGTGGAGCGGGCCCGCGCGCTCGCCGCCGCCTCCGGCCTGCCGGGGTACGAGGTGCTCCAGTACCACCGCAGCTACCTGCCCAACCGCACCGACCTCGCCAGCTCGCTGGACCCGGACGGCGAGCCGGGCGGTGTCGGCGGCGACCTGCTCAGCTACCTGCGCGCCGAGCCCACGCTGACCCTGGTGGCGTACTCGCCGCTGCTCAAGGGGGCGTTCACCCGGGCGGACAAGCCGCTCAGCGCCGCGTACGACCTGCCGAGCGCGCCACGGCGGCTGGCCGCGCTGCGCGAGGTCGCGGGGCAGACCGGCGCGACTGTCAACCAGGTGGTGCTCGCCTGGTTGCTGGGCGGTGACCTGCCGTCGATCCCGCTGGTGGGCGCCTCCTCGGTGGCCCAACTGGACGAGAGCCTCGCCGCGGTGGACCTGGAGTTGACCGCCGAGCAGCGGCACCGTCTCGACACCACCTGGTGACCTGGCACGGGCCGCCCCGCCGACCTCAGCTCTCGGTCGGCGGGGCGGTCAGGTCGAGCCGCCAGTCGTTGGCGCGCATCATCTGCCCCGGCGGATATTCGAAACCTGTCTCGCCCAGCAGCGTGAAGCCCACCTTGCGGCAGACCGCGTTCGAGGCGGGGTTGTCGACCGACGGATACGCGTGCGCATAGCGCCGGTCCCGTCGGGCGCGGACCACGTCCAGCGCCGCGCGCACCGCGGCGCTCGCCAGCCCCCGCCCCCGGTACGCGGGCAGCACCGCCCAGCCCAGCTCGTACACCGGCTGGTCACGCCACTCGCGGCCCCAGTAGCCGACGCTGCCCACCCGCGCGCCGTCCGGCAGCGCCACCGTGAACATGCACCCCTGCCCGGTGTCGGCGAAGTGCACGTACCTGTCGTGCCGGGCCAGCACCTGCTCGTCGGTCTCCGGACCGCCTGTGTGCCTGCGCGTGTCAGGTGAGTTGAGCTGCCGCAGCAGGTCGAGGTCGTCCTCGCTCCACGGCTCGATGCGTACCCGTGCCATCCGACTCCCCCGTTCGTCGACCCCAGTCAAACCGATCGCACCGACATTTTGCCCGGAACACCGCCCGCTAGATCCGATCTAGCGGGCGCCCGTCGTCACCTCGCGCCCTGAGAATGGGAGGGGGTGGCCATGACACAGTTACGGATCGCCGTGATCGTCGGCAGCACCCGGGAGGGGCGGGCCGGCGACCGGGTCGCCGAGTGGTTCGTCGAGCAGGCGAAGCGGCACGACGACCTGACGGTGACGGTCGTTGACCTCAGCGAGTACGACTTCCCGGCCAGCTACCCGGCCGCGTCTACCGCGTCCATCCAGGCCTTCGCTCGTGAGGTGGGCCGGGCGGACGCGTTCGTCGTGGTCACCCCCGAGTACAACCACAGCTTCCCGGCACCCCTGAAACAGGCGATCGACTATGCGTACGACGAGTGGCAGGCCAAGCCGGTCGGCTTCGTGTCGTACGGCTGCCGGTCCACCGGACTGCACGCGGTCGATCACCTGCGCACGGTCTTCACCGCCCTACACGCCATGACCGTGCGCGACGTCGTCGGCATCGACCTGCTCGCCGGCGAGCCGACACCGTTACGCACCGACGAGCTGCGCCACGACACCGACGTCCTACTCGGCCAGCTCCGCTGGTGGGGTCTGGCGTTGCGCGACGGCCGCGCCGCACGCCCCTACGTCTCCTGAACACGACAGACGAAAGGTAAGGATCATGAATAGACGCACCACCGGCCTGGCCATCGAGGCCGAAGGGCTCACCCGCTCGTTCGGGGAGACCCGCGCGCTGGCGGGGATGGACCTCCAGGTGCCCGCCGGCACGGTCTACGGCCTGCTCGGCCCCAACGGGGCGGGCAAGACCACAGCGGTCCGGGTGCTCGCCACGCTGCTGCGCCCCGACGGGGGCACCGCGCGGGTCTTCGGCCACGACGTGGTCACCGAGGCCGACAAGGTCCGCAGCCGGGTCAGCCTCACCGGCCAGTACGCGTCTGTCGACGAGGATCTGACCGGTACGGAGAACCTGGTGCTCCTGGCCCGCCTGCTGGGCCTGCGCAAGCCGGCCGCGCGGGATCGCGCGGCGGCGCTGCTCGCCGCGTTCGGTCTGACCGAGGCCGGTGACCGCCAGGTGAAGAAGTACTCGGGCGGGATGCGGCGGCGCATCGACATCGCCGCGAGCATCCTCAACACACCCGATCTGCTCTTCCTCGACGAGCCGACGACCGGTCTCGACCCGCGCAGCCGCAACCAGGTATGGGAGATCGTCCGGGCGGTGGTGTCGCACGGCACGACTGTGCTGCTGACCACTCAGTACCTCGACGAGGCCGACCAGCTCGCCGGCCGGATCGCTGTCGTTGACCACGGCCGGGTGATCGCGGAGGGTACCCCTGGCGAGTTGAAGTCGTCGATCGGCTCCGGCACCGTCCACCTGCGACTGCGCGACCCCGCTCAGCGGCCCCAGGCGGAGAAGGTGCTGCGTGAGGCGCTGAACGTGCCGGTGCAGCTCGCCGCCGATCCGGTGGCGTTGACGGCCCGGGTGGGCGAGGCCGGCACCGACCTCGACGCCAGCGCCCAGGCCTCTCGGGCGCTGGGCGAGCTGGCCCGGGCCGGCATCGTGGTGGACAACTTCTCCCTCGGCCAGCCGAGCCTCGACGAGGTCTTCCTGGCTCTGACCGACCATCCCGCCGTGCCGGCGGACGAGCGCGACGACGAGCTGGAGGCAGCCCGATGACCGACACCACGACCACCACCACCGAACGGGCCCCGTCCGTCTACGTCCCGTCCGCCGAGGCGCTGGCGACGGTCCTCGCGCCAGGCGCCCGACCGCCCCGGCCGACCGCGCTGGGCGCGTCGCTCACCTTCGGCTGGCGGGCCCTGCTGAAGATCAAGCATGTGCCGGAGCAGCTCTTCGACGTGACCGCGTTCCCGGTGATCATGGTGCTGATGTTCACGTACCTGTTCGGCGGGGCCCTCGCCGGCAGCCCGCGCGAGTACCTCCAGTTCTTCCTGCCGGGCATCATGGTGACGAGCGTCGTGATGATCACGATGTACACAGGTGTCGGCCTCAACACCGACATCGAGAAGGGCATCTTCGACCGGTTCCGGACGCTGCCGGTGTGGCGACCGTCCGCCCTGGTCGGCATGATCTTCGGCGACGTGCTGCGCTACATCCTCGCCGCCCTGGTGATCCTGGGCCTGGGGCTGGTGCTCGGGTTCCGGCCCGCCGGCGGGGTGGTAGGTGTCGCCGCAGGGATCGGGCTGCTGGTCGTCTTCTCGTTCGCCTTCTCCTGGGTGTGGACGTTCTTCGGGCTGATCCTGCGCACCGAGAAGTCGGTGATGGGCGTCAGCATGATGGTGCTGTTCCCGCTGACGTTCCTCAGCAACGTCTTCGTGGACCCGGGCACCATGCCGGGCTGGCTCCAGGCGTTCGTGAAGGTCAACCCGGTGACCCAGCTGGTGGCGGCGATCCGCGGAACGATGAGCGGCGAGTCGGACCCGTCGGCCACGATGTGGCTGCTGGTGTGGAGCGCCGGGTTCGTCCTCGTCTTCGGCACCCTGACGATGTACAGGTACAACCGCCGCTGACCCTGCGACGGGCGCCGTCACGACCGTGGCGGCGCCCGTCCGTCGTTGGCGTGTCCGTCGGCGGTCAGACGACCGCCGGCACCTCGGCCCGGGTGATGCCCCGCAGGCGGGTGGCGTCCTGGCTGGGCGGCGCGCCGAACTGGCGACGGTATTCGCGGCTGAACTGCGACGGGCTCTCGTAGCCGACGCGGATGCCCACCCCCGTCACGTCGTTGGGATGGGTGGCGAGGAGGAGCCGTGCCTCCTGCAACCGGACCTGCTTCTGGAACTGGATCGGACTCATCGCGGTCACCGCCTGGAAGTTGCGGTAGAACGCCGACACACTCATCCCGGACAGCCGGGCCAGATCCTCCACCCGGAACGGCTGCGCGTAGTGGTCGCGGATCCACCGCACCGCCCGGGCGATGTGGCTGAGACTGCTGTCGGCCAGACCGAGCTGCCGGACGGCCGCGCCCTGCTCCCCGGTGAGCAGCAGCCACAGGATCTCCTTCTTGATCAGGGGCGCGAGCACCGTGACGTCCCGGGGCCGGTCCAGGAGCCGGAGCAGCCGGATCACCGCGTCACCGAGCTCGTCGGGGGCGTCGCTTACCACCATCCCGGACGGTGTCGGCCCGGCGAGGGGCGGCAGATCGCCAGGTGCCGCCTGCAACAGCAGCTCCGCGACGGTGGCCGGGTGCAGCACCAGCCCGAACCCGAGAGCCGGAGTGTCAGCGCTGGCCTGGGTGAAGTAGC
Source organism: Micromonospora sp. NPDC000663 (assembly GCF_042898105.1). Classification (NCBI taxonomy): domain Bacteria; kingdom Bacillati; phylum Actinomycetota; class Actinomycetes; order Micromonosporales; family Micromonosporaceae; genus Micromonospora; species Micromonospora sp. NPDC000663. The sequence continues at coordinate 621,038 of NZ_JBIAYR010000001.1, read as the reverse complement.
CGGTGACCGGCAGGTCGACCGACGCGACGAGGTACTGGCCGGCGCGGTACTCGTACACGCGGTCGCCCAATGCCATCCGCTTGGCGCCCTGGGCGATGAGTGCCAGCACCGTGCCCGACATCGACGTGGTCGGTGTGGTCTGCTGCTCGACCTTCGAGATCAGCACCCCGTCGATGGCGGTGCTCATGTCCGGCCGGGCGTGCCGGGCCAGCAGCGCCCGCAACTCGTCGAGGTCCACGGCCCCGATTGAAGCACAGGGACGATTTTCCCGCCAACGAGAGGATCAGGCAAGAAGCCGCGAGCATCCTTCTAACGATTCTGCTGGTGGCGATGCTTCCATTGGAGTGTCAGTTCCCGGCGGTGAAGCGCCACCCAAACGATCAGGAGCCTCCTCGATGACTGTTCAGCACGGATTCCAGGCCACCATGACCGCCCACCCGGGCCGGGCGGACGAGCTGATCCAGCTGCTGCTCGACGCGCCCTCGATGCCCCACGACGACTGCGTCGTCTTCCTGGTGTCCCGCTCAGCCTCCGACCCCGACGTCGTCCACATCGTCGAAGGCTGGACCAGCGCCGAGGCGCACCGCGCGTTCTTCGCAGGCGAACAGGCCCAGGCCCTTGTCGCGAAGCTTCAGCCGCTGCTGGCCGGCGAGTCCGCGTACACCGACGCGGTGCCGGTCGGCGGCAAGGCGAGTTTCTGAACCAGCCATCCCCGGCCCATCACCCCGAAAGGATCCCGATGAACCTCGCCCGACCTGCCATCGACCCCGAGCTGCTCGCGCCCCTGGCCGAGTTGCCGCCCCTGCCGCCCCTCGGCCCCGAAGTGATCGAACTGCTGCGCCACCTTCCCCAGCCGCCGATCGAGAGTCACCTGGAGGGCCGCGCGGTCGAGCGACGCGAGGTCACCGTCCCGGCCGACGACGGAACCCCGATCCCGCTGTCCATCTTCAGCCCCACCGACAGCGCCGCAGGAGCGCCAGGCATCTACTGGATCCACGGCGGCGGAATGATGTGGGGTGATCGCTTCTCGAACATCGACGTCCCGCTGGAATGGCTCGACCGGTTCGGCGCCGTCGTGATCACGGTGGACTACCGGCTCGCGCCGGAAGCAACAGGCACGACACTTGTGGACGACTGCTACCGGGGCCTGCTCTGGGTGGCCGAGAACGCCGCAGACCTCGGCATCGACCCGGACCGGATCGTCGTGGCCGGCGCCAGCGCCGGAGGTGGCCTCGCGGCAGGGGTCACGCTCATGGCCCGCGACCTCGGCACCCCGGCCATCGCCGCCCAGTTGCTGTCGTGCCCGATGCTCGACCACCGCAACCACACCGTCTCCAGCCAACAGTACGGCGGGCCGGACGGCGTGTGGACCCGCGAGATGAACGAGTTCGGGTGGCGCAGCGTCCTCGGCGGGCACCCCGACGAGAACGTCTCCCCGTACGTCTCACCCGCGCTGGCGGACGACCTGTCCGGCCTTCCGACCACCTACATCGACGCCGGGACGGCCGAGGTCTTCCGCGACGAGGACGTGGCCTACGCGACAGGCATCTGGGCCGCCGGCGGCCAGGCGGAGTTGCACCTCTGGGCGGGCGGCTTCCACGGCTTCTCGGCGCTGTTTCCGCAGGTCCGCGTCTCGGACGCGGCCCGGCGCGCGCAGGCGGGCTGGCTCGCCCGGGTCCTGGATCCCACGCCCGACCTCAGGGGCTGAAGCGGGGCCCACGGCGGCCGTTGGTTCAGAGCCGCCAGGGCAGCGGCTCGGTCGGCAGGTAACGGCACGTGCTGCCGGTCGAGACGGAGTCGCGCAGGTGGTTGGCGAGGGCGGGGTGCCGCTCGTCGAGCTTGCGCAGCGTGTCCCGGATCCGCGCGGTGACCGTCTTGCGGGCGCGTTCGCCCTCGTCGCCGAGGCGGCGACTCCGGCCGGCCAGCCCAGCCGCGGCCCGCAGCTCGTCCAGCAGCGCTGCCCGCTCGGCGTCCAGCGCGGCCACCTTCCGGTCGTCGTCGCGTGCGGCGGCCCGGTCGATCTCCTCGTCGAGGCGTGCCAGGTGCCGCCGGTAGTGGGCCCTGGCCTCGTCGTCGAGGACCGGGTCGCCACCCATCCGGCGGGCGGCCACCAGCTCCGGACCGGCCGCCGGGTCGAGCAGTTCCACCGCCGGCACGTCGCGGCCCGGGCGGCTGAGCAGCAGGTACAGGTCGTGCAGCCCTTTCGCGTCGGGCAGGTGCACCACGGTTCCGGCGTACGAGAGCTGCCAGACCGGGCCGTCGCGGCGGAACTCGTACCCGTCGGTGGCGGGCGGGACGGCCTGAACCGGCTTGCCGACGTCGGCCGGCGGTGCGGCCGGGAGCCTGTCGAGCACCTGCGTCATGCCCAGGGCTGTCGCCTCCCGGGCCGTTGCGCCGTGCAGCGCGGCGAGGGTCGCGGCGTCGCCGGGGTGACCTCGACCGGCCAGGGCGTTCGCGAGGCCGGCGCTGGCGAGGAGCGACCAGGGGCGCGAGCCCAGCCGGTCGGCGCTGTCCCGGGCGGCGGTGAAACCGGCGACGGCGTCGTCCCAGCGGCCCTGGGCGGCGTCGAGCACCGCGAGCCAGTGGTCGATGGGGCCGCTGATGTCGCAGCCGAAGAGGCCCACCGCCCACTGGCCATGGTGCGGGGCGAGCGCGGCCCGCGCGGCGTCACAGCGGTCGGGGTCGCCGGACGCGGCGGCGGCCTGCGCGCTCAGCCGCGCCCAGAGCGACGACACCGGGCGCGGATAGCGGATGCCGGACGCCTCGATGCCTGCGGTCAGCCGGACGGCGGTCTCGTCGTCGCCGCGTTCGGCTGCGCTGATCGCCCGCAGCAGTTCCCGGTAGGGGTAGTCGTCGGGGGCCAGCTTGTCCAGCAGGGTGTCGACCTCGGTGAACCGGCCCTGGAGCAGCAGTCGGGACCAGAACAGGTGGTGGCCCATGAAGGCGAACTCGGCGTGGCTCGGGTCGGCGATGTCGGTGAGGACGTCGAACTGTTCGTCCGCCTCGGCGAAGTCACCCCGGAAGGCCGCGATGATCCCGCTGTCGACGGTGGCCGCCATCCGGTGCCGGGCGAGGTCGCCCTGCTCGTTGGCGGCCACGAAGGCGCGGAACTCCTCGACGAATCGGGGGTCGCCCAGCTCCAGCAGCGCCACCCAGCGCAGCGAGGTGGCCCACAGCTCGGTTTCCCGGTCGCCCGTTCGCCGGGCCACGGCTCGGATCTCGGTGGTCAGCTCGGCGCGGGCGGCGGCGGTGCCCAGCCCCCAGGTGGTGTCGTGGCGGGCCCAGAGGCTGAAGGTGAGCGCCTCGTCGTCCCGACCGCGACGGGCGATCGTTTCGGTGGCGGTGATCAGGTCGGCGATCAGGGTGCCGACCGACGCGTCGGCGTCGGGCTCGCCGATGAGCCGCCGGTACGCCTCGCGCACCAGTTCCGTCGACTCCGGCGAGCGCACGGTCTCCACCTGGCGGGAGCGGTACGCGATGAGCGCGACCCGGGCCAGCGGCAACGGGTCGTCGAGTGTGCGGGCCAGCGTCGCGGCCTCGGTGAGCAGTTGCGCGGCTTCGTCCCGCCCGGCGTGGTGGTACTGCACCTCACCGAACTCGACGAGGATCCGCACCCGCTGCGTCCGGTCCTCAACGACCTCCAGTGCCCGCCGGAAGTGCACAGCCGCCTCGTCGATGGCCATCCGGCCGAACGCGTGCCGCCCGGCGGCGACAAGCAGCTCGGCGACCCGTGCCCGGCCGAGCGCCGGGCCGGCGAGGTAGGCGTGCCGGGCCAGGTCGGCCGGGATCAGACGGTCGGTGAGTTCGCGCAGGTCGTCGACCGCCCGGACGATCGCTGCGTGCCGGGCCTGCCGGTCGTCGTCGGCGAGCCCGTCGTACAGGGTCTCCCGCACCAGGTCGTGGGCGAACGCGAACCGGCCGCCACCGCGGGCGGTCACCAGCCGGGCGGTAACCGCACGGTCGAGCAGCCGGTCGACCTGTGCCGCCGGGGCGCTGGCGCTCGCCGCGAGAACCTGCCTGTGGAACTCGCGGCCCAGCACGGCGGCGACGGTAAGCGTCTCGACGACCGCGGCGGGCAGTTGGGCCAGCCGGCGCCGCACCGCCTCGCGTACGCCTGGCGCGATGGTGCCGGTGGTTCCGTCGGCGTGCCACAGGCGGGCAGTCTGCTCGACGAAGAACGGGTTGCCGCCGGTGCGTCGGTGCACCTCGTCGACGAGGTCGGCGTCGGGCTGCCGCCCGGCGGTCCGGGTCATCAGCGCGGCCACGTCGTCGCGGGTCAGGCCGGTGAGGGTGATCATCGAGGATTTCGCGACAAGCGGCATCAGCAGGGGGCGCAGCGGGTGCTCGCCCGACTCGACCTCCGCGTCGCGGTAGGTGCCGATCAGCAACAGCCGCTCGAACCAGGTGTGTTGGGCGGCGAACCCGAGCAGCCGCAGCGACGCCGGGTCGGCCCAGTGCAGGTCGTCGAGCACGACCACTACCGGCCGGCGTTGGGAGACGGCGACCAGCGCGGCGGTCACCCTGTCGTACAGGGCGAACGCCTCCTGGTCGGCGACGTCGCGGCCGCCACCCTCGGCCGTCCAGGCGGCGGCGAGGCTGGGCACGTCACCGGTGCCGCTCTCACCGAGCAGGGCCGCGAGGGCGGGTTCGGCGTCCGGCCGGGCGACCGCCCAGTCGTCGGCGGAGCGGCGCAGGGCGCGTAGCACCTGCACCCACGGCCAGTAGCCGGGAGCGCTGTCGGAATCCCAGCAGGCGGCACCGAGGATGAGCGCCCCGCGCTGGCGGGCCTCCCGGGCCGCCCACGTGACGAGTGTCGTCTTGCCGATGCCCGGCTCCCCGGTGACCAGGACGAGGCCGCCGTGGCTGGTGGCCGCCCGGTCCAGCTCGGCGCGCAACAGCCCTGCGGGGTGATCCCGCCCGATGATGGCGTCGCCGAGCCGCGCGTCCATGGTTTCCAGACGCTACTGGACCCGTCCGACAGCGCGGATCGGTTATGCGCGCCAGGCCGCCGATACCGCAGACGCACCAGGGCCGCATCTTTACCTAAACTTCCCTATCTGAGGTACGGTAGGGAACGATGAAGGATGACATGTACTCGGTCGAGCAGGTCGCCGACCAGCTCGGCCTGCACGTGCGCACGGTGCGCGGCTACATCCGCTCCGGCCGGTTGCGGGCGGTGCGGATCGGCAAGCAGTACCGGATCGCCGCCAGTGATCTCGACGCGTTCACCGGGCGGACTCCGACGGCGACCAGCGTCGTCGGGCAGGCGGAGGTGTCGAGCATCGTGCAGATCGACGGCGTCGACCGGGCCGCCGCCGACCGGCTCGGCACGCTCGTCCTCACCAGCGCCAACACCGGCCACGACCAGGCCAACCCGCTGCGGGTGCAGACGGTGCACGACGAGGAACGCCACCGCATGAAGATCATCATCCTGGGTGATCCGGCCGCCACCGCCGAACTGCTGCACCTGCTCGACGCCGTCCTCAATGCCGACAACGGCCTGATCGACCGGGAGGTCCACGATGTCTGACGAGATCCAGGAACGCGCGGGCGTGCAGGTGCTGGTCTGCGACCCGGCCGGCCCGACCGTCGCCACCGAACAGGACGCGCTGGACCTGATCGGCGCGGCCTTTCTCGGCGCCCAGGTGGTCGCCGTACCTGCCAACCGGCTCGACGAACGCTTCTTCTCGCTGGGCACCCGCTTCGCCGGCGACGTCATGCAGAAGTTCGTCAACTACCGGCTGCGACTCGCCGTCGTCGGCGACATCTCGGCGCAGCTGTCGGAGAGTTCGGCGCTACGCGCCCTGGTGCACGAGTCGAACAGGGCCGGACACGTCTGGTTCGTCAGCGACCTCGACGCGCTCGACGACCGCCTGCGGGCCGCGTCGTAGCGCCATCTCCACCGCGTCCGGTTCGACGCCCTCGGCGCGCGCCCGCTCGGACGCCCAGCGCAGGTACGCCAGCCACTCCTCGACCGACCAACCGTTGCGGCGGCGGACGCCGGCCTCCGCGGGGAGGCGGCTGGCGACCACGCGGTCGAGGATCAGTGGCTGCACACCACCGGCCCCGCGCCGATAGCCGGCGAAGTAGAGGACCTTCGTGAACAGGCCCGGCCCCAACCACGGCAGCCGCGCCTGGTCGGGGTCGCGCAAACGGCGGTACGCCGTACGCAGCGCGTCCTCGCTGGAGGCTGACTCCTCGAGCGCGTACGCCAGGCGGTTGCCGGCCGGGTCGGCGTCGAGTGACCTGGCGGCGCGCCACGGGCCGTACCCGATGGGGCCGTAAGCCCAGACCAGCACGGCGGTCAGCAGTTGCCGCGCGCTCGCCGATCCGGCCCGGTACGCGTCGGCCACCGCGAAGACGTCCCGGCGCGCGATGACGCCGCTCGCCGGAAGCATGTCAGGCCACGCGTCCGGTGGCAGCCCTGCCCGCCAGCGGTCGACGCGCACGGTGACCGGCGCCTCCTCCTCCGACAACACCACAGTCGCCCTCCTCAGTCGCGTGCCTGCGGTTCGGACGCTACGGACGGGCGCTCCCCCGCACCGTCCGCCGACGCCATATCGCGGTATCGAGCCGGAGCGGTGCTCAGGACCAGCCGCCCGAGCTCCTGAGCCGACCGGTCAGGGGGCGTAGTCGCCACGCCCGGTCGCCTGGAGAGCGCGCGGTGACGCGGGGCCGTTCGCATTGACCACATATTGACATCTCGCTATGGCCGTGGTCCGCGTCGCCCTAGCATTCGCGTATGTCCGCTCGCCGCGTCACCGCCGCTGTCGCCGTCGCCGCGCTGGCGAGCCTGCTCGCGATCACCGCCGCCCGCGCCGACGGCCCGGCCATCAGCACCCCTGGCAGCCCGGTGGTGGTGGCCAACGAGCCACACCAGCTCACGCTCGCCTGGACGCCCTCCACCTGGATCGGCGATCCGGCCGCCGAGCAGCCGATCAACTACGAGGTACAGGTCCCGCTGGGCCCGAACACGTACCGCTGGCTCGGTACCACTACCGACACCACGATCACGCTCACCGACCTGGCGCCCGGCACGACGTACCGGATCGCTGTTGCCGCCCGCGCGCTCGGCGGCTATTCCGACACCTCGCCCGCCGCCACCGTGCGGACCGCCGACGGCCGCGCGACGGTCAGCTACCTCAACCTCGACTGGTCCCCGACGAACAACCAGATCCAGCACGTCCTGCGGGTCACCAACACCGGCACCGGGCGGCTCGACCTGACGACGGTACGGGTGCGCTACCACCTGCGGTTCGAGGGCGGCAACACGTCGCTGGTGCCGAACTGCGACTGGGCCGCACTGGGCTGCGGCACGATCCGGCAGACCGTGCAGTTCTTCATTCCGCCGGGCGCGCCATCGGCGTTGTCGACGCCAGCGCCGCCCTATCCGCCGCCGGGCACGCCCGTCCCCGGCTGGGTCGAGCTGACCTTCACGGACGGGGTGCTCGCACCCGGCGCGTCGACCGGGCCGATCCAGCTCCGCCACCATCGGCACGGCTGGAGTGACATCGACGAACGCGACGATCCGAGCTGGCTCGCCGCCACCGGCCAGTGGACCGGGAACGACAAGATCACGCTGGATGTCGACGGGGTACGCGAGTTCGGCGACACGTACGCCTGACGCGCCCACCGGGCACCCTCGAAACACATTCCACCGCGCTGATTCACATCGATCAGGGTCTTTGCGAAATGTTCCGGAAAACAATGCGTGTCGACGGTGGGTCACTTAGGCTCCCGAACGACCACATCGACGGCTGCCCCCACGCCGCGCCGGCCCCGCGACCACGCGCCTCCGCCGGCCCACGCAACCGCCGACGCCGATTGGAGCATTCGATGACCTGGCGTCCCACCACCACCGCCGCCCTGGCCGGACTGTGCCTCGCGCTCAGCACCGCACCCCTGCCCGCCGCTGCCGGCGCACCGCCGCGCGCTGCGGATGTTAGCGCTCACGCTGCGGCCGCCAACCCGCCCGGCACACCGCCCGGGGCCTGCCCGACGGGGACCGGCTACGGCCCACCGCTGCCTGCCAGTTCCGTGACGGCCACGAAGATCCAGGGTGGATTCTCGTTCCTCGAAGGGCCGGTCTGGATTGCCGACGGAGGCTATCTGCTCTTCTCCGACATGGCCGCCGGCACCGGGCCGTACAACGTCCAGCCGTCCACGATCCGCCGCTTCACCCCACCGGCGACCTTCGACACCTTCATCGCCAACGCCGGCAGCAACGGCCTGGCACTCAGCGCCGACGGCCAGCAGATCGTCGCGGCCACCCACGACCAGCGCAACGTGTCGTCGTACCGGCTCGGCGACCGGGCCCGCGACACCGTCGCGGCGAACTACCAGGGCCGGGCGTTCAACTCACCAAACGACGTCGCGGTCCGCTCGGACGGGGTCGTCTACTTCACCGACCCCAACTTCCAGCGCGGCAACCGCCCGGACCAGATGAGCGGACGTACCAGCGTCTTCCGCGTCGCCGGTGGCCAGGTGTCGCTCGTGGACGACCGGTTGCGCCAGCCCAACGGCATCTCGCTGTCGCCCGACGGGACCACCCTGTACGTGGCCGCCTACTCCGAGAACAAGATCTACAAGTACGCCGTCCAGCCGGACGGCAGCACCGGCGCACGCAGCGTCTTCGTGAACTACATCGGCGGCCCGGACGGCGGCACGATCGACTGCGCCGGCAACGTGTACTGGGCGTCGGGCTCGGATTCCCTGATCCACGTCTACTCCCCCACTGGCGCCCAGCTCGGCACGATCCGGTCCGGCACCACGGGTACGACGAACGTGGCGTTCGGCGGCCCCGACCGGCAGACCCTCTTCGTCACCTCGGGCCCGAGGAACGACTCAGGCCTGTACAGCGTGCGGCTCAACATCCCCGGCTACCCGTACTGATCAGGACTTTCGGAAAGGGACATCTCCCGTGCGGACCAGATCTCGCCAGTTCAGACATCTGGCGTCACTCACCCTGCTGGCGTGCGCCGGCACCCTCCTGGCCGGCGCCCCCGCCAACGCCGCCGGGCCCGCCACCGCGAGCCCGGGGTTCGCCCGGCTCGCCGCGGACACCACGCCACCCACCCCACCTACCAACCTGCGCAGCACCCGGACGACATGCCAGTCCGTCACGCTGGCCTGGTACGCGTCCCGGGACAACGTGGGCGTCGCGTTCTACGACATCTACCACGACGGCCAGCTGGTCACCTCGGTCAGCGGCAGCACCCTGACCGCCACCCTCACTGCCGTGCAGGGCAGCACCTGGGGCTGGTACGTCAACGCCCGCGACGCCGCCGGCAATGTGTCCCAGGCCAGCGCGACCCTGACCATCACCCCGCCGTTCTGCCAGCGCGACACCCAGCGGCCCACCACGCCCACCAATCTCGCCGCCACCGTGAACGGCACGGACGTGACCCTCACCTGGTCGGCCGCGAGCGACAACGTCGCGGTCACCGGCTACACCATCCTGCGCGACGGTACGGCTGTCGGCTCCACCGCCGGCACGGCCACGAAGCCACCAGCCACCTCGTTCACCGACACCGGGCTGGCCGTCAACACGAGCTTCCAGTACACGGTCGTCGCCCGCGACGCCCAGAACAACAGCTCGGCGGCGAGCACCGCGGTGACCGTACGGACCGGGGCTGCCTGCACGAGCGCCGTCTGCGGCACCACAGTGGTCACCACCGAACGGGACCTGCCCTGGGGGCTCGTGCAGCTACCGGACGGCAGCGTGCTGTACGGGCGGCGCGACCTGTTCGACATCGTCGCCATGAATCCCGACGGCACCGGCAAGCACAGCATCGGCACCGTGCCGAACGTCGCCGGCACCAACGGTGAGGGTGGCGTGCTCGGGCTGGCCGTGTCGCAGGACTTCGCCGCCGACAGGTGGCTGTACATCTACCACACCACCACCACCGACAACCGGATCGTGCGCATCCGCTACGACACCGCGCTGCGCACCGAAACCGCGCAGGTGCTCGTCACAGGCATCCCGCGCAACAAGTACCACAACGGCGGCCGGCTGCGCTTCGGCCCCGACGGCAAGCTCTACGCCGCCACCGGCGACGGTCAGAGCCCGGACCGGGCACAGGACGTCAACGACCTGGGCGGCAAGGTGCTACGCCTCAACCCGGACGGCACAGTGCCGCCGGACAACCCCTTCGGCAACCACGTGTGGAGCTACGGCCACCGCAACCCGCAGGGGCTGGCGTTCGACTCCCAGGGCCGGCTCTTCGAGCAGGAGTTCGGCAACAACGTCCAGGACGAGACGAACATCATCGTCCGGGGCGGCAACTACGGCTGGCCCGCCTGCGAGGGCACCGTCGGCGACTGCGCGAACCCGACCTTCACGGCCCCGATCCACACGTACCCGGTCGCCGAGGCCTCGTGCAGTGGCATCGCGATCGTGCGGGACGTGCTCTACACCGCCTGCCTGCGCGGCAACCGGATGTACCGCGCGGTGATCAGCGGCAACACCCTCACCGACGTCCAGCAGTACTTCGTCGGCACGTACTTCCGGCTGCGCACCGTCGAGCCGACCCTCGACGGCAACCTGTGGCTCACCACCAGCACCGGCGGAGACAAGGACAGCACCCCGAACAACAGCAACGAGAAGATCCTCAAGGTCACCCTCGGCTAGTCCTGCGGCACAGCCCTCGGACAGACGGATGCGCGCGGACGGGATCCCGTCCGCGCGCATCCGTCGCCGGGCAAGGCTCGACTGCGAGATCGCCGAGTCGGGCAGACTGCGGGCATGACGGAACGTCGGGTGCTCTATCTGGTCGTCTGCGCCGCAGGTCCGGCGGAACACATTCACGAGCTGGTCGACCTGCTGATCGCCGACGGGTGGCGGGTATGCATGATCGTCAGCCCGACCGCCGCAGCCTGGCTCGACCGGGCCGCGTTGCAGGACAAGACCGGCTATCTCGTACGCGTCGAGTGGCGCATGCCCGGCGATCCGGAACCGCACCCGCCCGCCGATGTGGTGGTGGCCGCGCCCGTCACGTTCAACACGATGGCGAAGTGGGCGCTGGGCATCAACGACACTTTGGCGCTCGGCGTGCTCAACGAGTCGCTGGGCGCAGGTCTGCCGATCCTCGCGTTTCCGCACGTCAAGGCGGAACTGGCGGGGCACCCGGCGTACGCGGGTCACGTGGCGGTGCTGCGCGCGGCCGGTGTCGTGGTGGCGGACGGGAAGCCGCTGAACCCGCCGCCTGGGCCGCAACGGTGGGCCGTGGTCATTGAGGCGCTGCGCTCGGTCCGACGGAACTGAACCCAGTCGGTGAGCTGATCGAGCGGGTGCGTTCGTGGAGTGGCCGCAAAGCTCGACTCTTCACGGCCACCCATATCGAGTTGGCCTGGCCTACGAGCGTCTGCACTCGGTCACACTTCTACCCGCACTCCCCGTTGCGTGAGTCGCCATTCGGGTGAGGTGACCTTGACAGTTGCGCGGCAAGTTCCGCCCAGGTGACCGGACGCCACGCCCCACGGGTAGGCGGGTCGTGTAGTTAGGTTGCGGAATGACGGATCTTGCGCGCGGCGTCTACGAGCACCTGATCACCGGTGAGCTGGCCACCCGCCTCCAACACGTCGACCCCGCCCTGATCCAACATCACAAGCTCGACCCCACTGACGCGCACAAGGCCCTCGCCCGCCATATCGCCACCCTCACGGCCCGCGCCCTCGGGTCGGTCCCGAACGGCGACGACAGGCTGCGCCAGCAGGTCGAGATGGCGAATCGGATCGCCGATGCCATCGCGGCCCTGAGCCCGAAGGCGGCGACGGAGCAGGATCAGGTGACTGATGCCAGGCACCTGCTGCACGCCATCGCCGCCCCACCAATCCCGCCGGCACAGCCCAGCTTTCCGGACCGTCCCACCACGCCCCTCTCCACCGGCGCGCTGCTGGTCAACGGCCGTCACCAGCCCCGGATCGGCCACGAGGTCAACCACGAGATGGCGTCGGCCGAGAGCGTCGACCTGCTCTGCGCGTTCATCAAGTGGTACGGCCTGCGGGTCGTCGAGTCGGCCATCCGCGAGCTGATCGCCCGAGGCGGCAAAATCCGGATCATCACCACCACGTACCTCGGGGCGACCGACCAGCGAGCGCTCGACCGGCTCGCCGAACTGGGCGCCGAGATCAAGGTGTCGTACGAAACGAGGACCACCCGGCTGCACGCCAAGGCATGGCTGTTCCGCCGGTCCAACGGCACCACCACCGCGTACGTCGGCTCGTCGAATCTGTCGCGGACCGCGCTTGTGGACGGCGTGGAGTGGAACGTACGCATCTCGAACATGGAGCAGCCGCACGTCATCGACACGTTCACTGCGACGTTCGAGGACTACTGGAACGATCCGGCGTTCGAGACGTACGACACGGCGAGAGACGCCGAGCGGCTACGGCAAGCACTCAGCGGAGAGCGCCGCGATCAGTCGCCGACCGAGATCTCGAACCTGGACGTGCGCCCGTACCCGTATCAGGCCGAGATCCTTGCCGACCTGGACGCGGAGCGACTGGTGCACGGCCGGTGGCGCAACCTGGTGGTGATGGCGACCGGCACCGGCAAGACAGTGGTCGCCGCCCTCGACTATCGCCGGCTGCACCGCGCCGGCAGGGCAGATTCGCTGCTCTTCGTGGCCCACCAGGAGCAGATCCTGCGGCAGAGCATGTCGACGTTCCGGCAGGTCATGGGGGACGGCAGCTTCGGCGAGATGCTTGTCGCGGGCGAGAAGCCGAACGGCTGGAAGCACGTCTTCGCCTCCATCCAGTCGCTGCACAGGCGGGAGGTCGACCCGGAGGCGTACGACATGGTGATCGTGGACGAGTTCCACCACGCGGAGGCACCCACGTACGCGCGGCTGTTGGAGCGACTGCGTCCCCGCGTACTCCTGGGGCTGACGGCGACCCCCGACCGGGCCGACGGCGGTGATGTGCGCCGGTGGTTCGACGGTCATGCGGCCGTCGAGCTGCATCTGTGGGACGCGTTGGAGCGGCAGTTGTTGGCGCCGTTCCAGTATTTCGGGCTGCACGACGACGTGGATCTGTCGCACCTCGCCTGGAAGCGCGGCCAGGGCTACGACCCGGCGGAGTTGGACGTCGTCTACACCGGCAACCACGCGCGGGCGCGGTCGGTGCTGCGCGCGGTAAGCGACAAGGTGGACGTCGGGCGGATGCGCGCGCTCGGGTTCTGCGTGAGCATCGGGCACGCCGAGTTGATGGCCAACTGGTTCAACGAGCACGATGTACCGGCTGCGGCGGTGACTTCGCGGGCCGGCACCGACCGGGCCGGGTTGTTGCGGGAGTTCAAGGCGGGCAACCTGCGGGTGCTCTTCACCGTGGACCTGTTCAACGAGGGCGTCGACCTGCCGATGGTCGACACGATCCTGATGCTGCGGCCCACCGAGAGCGCCACGATCTTCCTCCAACAGCTCGGTCGTGGCCTGCGCCTGGACGACGACAAGCCCTGCCTCACGGTGATCGACTTCATCGGCGGGCAGAACGCCAACTTCCGCTTCGACCTGCGCTGGCGTGCCCTGACCGGGGTGAGCCGGCGGGCGATCACCGAGGCCGTCCGGGACGACTTCCCGAGCCTGCCCAGCGGTTGCCACGTCGAGCTCGATCGGGTGGCGAAGGAGGTGGTGCTCGCCAACCTGAAGTCGGCTCTCCCCACCTCGAAGGCCGGCCTGGTTTCCGAACTCCGACAACTCGGCGACGTCAGCCTGACGACGTTCCTGCGCGAGACGGGCCTGGAAATCGAGGACGTGTACCGGTCGGCGAGCGTCGGCGGCTGGACGGGATTACGTCGGCTCGCCGGCATCGAGACGTCCGCGCCCGGCCCGGACGACCGGGAGTTGGGCCGGGCCATCGAGCGCATGCTGCACACCGACGACTCCGACCGGCTGGAGCTGCTGACCCGGGTCGCGGCCGGACCGCCCGCGCCAGGCCAGCAGGTGTACGCGGGCAACAGCCGACTCCTGGACATGCTGCACTTCAGTCTCTGGGGACCGAACGCACCCCTCATGACATGCGATGAACGGCTGGCGCGGCTGTGGAAGGAGCCGGCGCGCTGCACCGAGTTGCGGCAGGTCGCCGAGGTGTTGCGGGACCGCATCCATCGGGTCACACCGACAGTGGCAGCGGGTGGGGTGCCGTTGCGGGTGCACGCCAGGTACAGCCGCAACGAGGCGTGCGCCGCCTTCGGGATGATCAACCCGGGCTCGCTGCGCGAGGGGGTGAAGTGGCTACCCGACGCCGGAGCGGACCTGTTCTTCGTCACCCTCGTCAAGTCCGAGGCGCACTACTCCCCCACCACCATGTACGCCGACCGGGCCATCACCGACACGCTGTTCCAGTGGGAGTCGCAGAGCACCACCTCGGCGGCGTCGGCGACCGGGCAGCGCTACACAACGGGCGGCTCGCCCGTGCATCTCTTCGTTCGGGAGACCCGGACCGCCGACCGCGACCTGGGCGCACCGCCGTACCTCTACGCCGGCACGATGACGTACGAGTCGCACACGGGCGACCGACCCATGCGCATCCTGTGGCGACTCCACCACGCCCTACCCGCCGACGTGTACGCCACCGCCCGGGCGATAGCCGCCTAGCCTCGGCCGTTCAGGCCGCGTCTGCGTTCGGCGTGAACCTGACATCCAGCCTCTGGTCGAGTGCACGCGCGAGGCGTTCCAAGACCGGCAGGGTCGGCACGGTGCCGCCCGTCTCGAAGCGGGCCACCGCAGACTGGGTCATCCCCGCGGCTCGCGCCAACTGGCTCTGACTCCAACCGTGCCCCTCCCGCAGGTGACGCACCTCCTGACCAAGCTCGAAGGCGATCCGGGTGGCCTCGTAAGTCTCGGCCGCACCTGGCTCCGCCATCCAACGCTCACGCAGGTCGTTCCAGTCCAAGCGATCACTCATCGCTCCACCCACTTCATAGCATTGATGCTATGGGGTGGAGCTCCAAAGGGGCCCCTTGAACGTTAGGTTGCGACCATGGAGCAGCGAATCAGTCTGGTCACCCTGGGCGTCACGGACGTGGCACGGGCGAAGGCGTTCTACGAGCAGCTCGGCTGGCGGGGCCAGGAGGTCGAGGAGACGGTCTTCTTCCAGGCCGGAGGGCTGGCCGTGGTGTTGTGGGGCCGGGACAAGCTGGCCGACGACGCCGGCATTCAGGGGCCGGGTACGGGCGCGATCAGCCTGGCCCAGAATGTCCGTTCGCGGGAGGAGGTCGACGAGGTGATCGCCACCGCGACCAAGGCCGGGGCCGAGGTGACCCAACCGGCGCGGGAGACGTTCTACGGCGGCTACGCCGGCTACTTCACCGACCCGGACGGCCACCTGTGGGAGATCGCCTGGAATCCGGGCTTCCAGCTCGGCCCGGACGGCACCCTGACCCTCCCCGACTTCAACGCCACCACCTGACGGGAATCCAGCGGACCGAGCAGACTCACGGCTCCACAGACGGGCACAGCAGCCCAGCCACCAGCGGGAGCTGACGGGGGTCCAGGCAGACCGTCAACATCGCGGAGTCGGATGGCGACGGCGTCGGGCTCGGCGTAACCGATGCGCTGGGCGTAGGGAGCGCCGGTGAGGGCGAGGCCGTCCGAGCCGGGCCGGGGGTCGGCACCGGCGGGGCCGGCGGTACGGCGGATGGAGCGGGAGTCGCCGGGCGAGACGCCCTGACGACCGGCCGGGCCGGCGCACTCGGTGCCGCACGCCCCACCAACCCTGCCGAAGGCCGCACCGGTGCCACCGGCACGGCCGGCCCGAGAGGAGAGGCCGGCCCGCCAGGCAATACGGGCCCGCCGGGCAGGACCGGGCCGATGGGGCGTGCCGGCACCTCGACATGCACGGCCGTCGGCACGCCCATGACCGCAACCGCCTCCGCAGAACGCCCGCCCGACCCGAAGGCACCCGGTCCCAGGGTCGCGATGACCACTGCCGTGACGGCGGCGACGGCGGTCAAGCGGCGGTCGGGACGTACCGCCGTGGGCGGCGCCTCCTCCGGACCCGCCAGCGGCAGCGGTGTGGGCCGCGCGGCCTGATGAGCGGCGAGCAGCGCGTCGACATGCGCGGTGAGGGCGGCGCGATCGTCGGTGGCCGCGAGGGTGAGGTAGAAGCGGAAGTTCACCACCGCGCCCGCCGGGACCAGCAGCCCGGACAGTCGACTGTGGTCGGGCAGCAGGGTGACCGGCACGTCGGGGTGGTGGGCGGCGCCGACCAGGTCCGCGTACCGCCACTCGCGTCGGTGCTCCCGGCCGGCGAACGCCACCCGGCGGCTGGTCACGACGGCGAAGCCGGTGTCAACGACCCGCAGGCCCGCCGGCAGGGAGCCGCCGGGCGTCTCGCTGAAGGTGCACGGGCCGGGTGTGGGTAGCCCGGGGATGTGCCGCGCCTCGGCCTCGACCAGTTCGGCGACGGGGACGACGCGGAAGACGAGTTCGTCGTGGTCGAGGTCGACCGGGAGGCCGGTGCGGGGCCGCGTACACCCGAGGAAGCCGGCGGCTTCGATGCGGAGCCGGACCAGGTGGTCGTGGCGGCGCAGCCAGGCGTCGGTGGCGTCGCGGTACGCGCGCCGACGCCTGTCGTTCTCGCGCTCGGCCCACGCGATGCGCCACGGGGACGATGCCAGTGAGGTCACGGTCACACGCGGTACAACCGCTCACGTACGTGACAGGCAACGCGGACGCGATCGATGCTCCCCTTTGGTCCCGAAAGGAGAGAATTGACGGGCGGTCAGGCGGGGGCGGGCGCGAAGAGCTCGACGGGGTTGCCGGCCGGGTCGTCCAGGACGATCTGCTGGCCGCCCGGACCTGTGATGACGTCGCTGCGGAAGGTGACGCCGGCTGCGCGCAGCCGGGCGACTTCCGCGTCGATGTCGGCGACGATCAGATGGATGCGGTTCCAGCCGCCGGGGTGCGGACGGCGTCCGTCGGGCATGGACCGGCCCGCGGAGCTGTCCGGGCCGGCCAGCAGCAGCCGCAGGTTGCCGCGTCGGACGTCGGCGAACGCGGGCAGGAACGCGCTGGCCGAGGTGAACCCGAGGTGGGTGGTGTAGAAGTCGATCGCGACGGCGACGTCGTCGACGAGGTAGCGCACGCTGACGGTGTTGTCATCGATGGGGCTGGTCATGATGCCTTCTCTCGTTGGCGGAGAGCGTGTGCAGCAGGAAATCGATGCGCTGGGCAAGGTCGTCAGCGACCCGCTCGAAGGCGGGCAGCCCGTCGGGATCTGCCGCCGGGTCCACGATGCTCCAGTGCATGAGCCGTGGATGTCCGAGGAACTCGGGGCAGACTTCCTTGACCCGGTCACACAAGGTGATCACGGCGTCGAACCGCTGACCGGTGAACTCGTCCTGGTGTTTGGGCCGCGCGGTGACCAGGTCGATGCCGCGCGCCGCCATTGTCGTTATCGCGTGGGGGTGGATCGGCTTGGGCCGGCTTCCGGCGCTGTAGGCCGCCACGGCACCGGCGCTGCATTCCCGCAGCAGCGCTTCCGCCATCTGCGAACGGGAACTGTTGCCCATGCACAGGAACAGCACTCGTCCGGTCACCGGGGTGACCAGCGCGGGCGCGGTGAGCCGCAGCCCGGGGTGCAGGGCGGCGCCGGTGCCGGACAGCAGGTCGCCGCAGTGGGCCAGGGCCAGCGAGTAGTAGGTGTCGCGGCCGTCGGCGCTGCTGCGCCGCGCGGTCACCAGCTCGGCCTTGCGGAGTTTGCCGAGGTGGTACGAGACGAGGTTCTGAGGTTGGCCGAGCAGTGCCGCCAGCTCATGCACGGCGAGGTCACTGTGGGCGAGCTCGCTGACCAGCCGCCACCGCACCGGGTGCCCGAGGGCGGTCACGAACCCGGGCGGCGCCATGGTGTCGGGCGCCTCTGTCGTCACCGTCGCAGATTACATCAAATTGATTTGATGCAATAGGGATCGAGGGACGACCAGTGCCGGGCGGCGGAGCCCACCCACGTCGGGTCGGCTCCGCCGCCGGACATCACCTCTGCAGCGAGGTGAAGAACTCCCTCAGCTCACCGGCCAACAGATCCGGCTCCTCCAGCGGCATGAAGTGCCCGCCCCGGCCGGGCTCACTCCAGTGCCGGATGTCGGTGCAGGCACGCTCGGCGATCTCGCGCGGGAAGTTGGCCATCGCCGGTTCGGTGCTCACCGTGAACGCGGCGGGCACGGTGATGTCGGGCCGCGGGGTGTTGTGTGCGAAGTCGGCGTACTGCCGGAACGACGAGCCGATCGTGCCGGTGACCCAGTACAGCGTGATGATGGTGAGCAGGGTGTCGGTGTCGAAGCTGTTCGCCAGGTCGCCGCGGTTGTCGCTCCAGTCGCGGTACTTGTCGACGAGCCAGGCCGCCAGGCCCGCCGGTGAGTCGGCAAGCGCCGCCGCGATGGTGTCCGGGCGCGTCCCCATGATGGCGCTGTAGCCGCCGTCGGTCTCGTCGTACACGGCCTCGGCGTCCAGGAACGCCCGCTCGGCCGGCGACAGCGGTCGGGCGTCGAAGCTCGCCGGGAACGGTGGATGGATCATGTGGATGCCGGCCACGTGCTCCGGGTACAGGGCACCGAGCCAGCCGGTGACCACCCCACCGACGTCGCCGCCGAAGGCGCCGTACCGCTCGTAGCCGAGCACCTCGGTCATCAGCTCGTGCAGCGTCCGAGCGAGAACCGCCCGGGTCACCGGTCCGTCGGGCAGCTCCGAGAAGCCGAAGCCGGGCAGCGAGGGCACCACCACGTCGAACCCGCCGCCGGCAGGGCTGGTCAGCCGGTCGACCAGGGGCAGCATCTCGACGAAGCTGCTGGGCCAGCCGTGGCTGAGGAGCACCGGCGGCGGTGCGGGCGTACCGGCCGGGCGGTCGGCACGGACGTGCAGGAAGTGCAGCTTCCGGCCGCCGACGACGGCCAGGTGCTGGGGGTACGCGTTCAGTTCGGCTTCGCGGGCTCGCCAGTCGAATCCGTCGTGCCAGTACGACACCAGGTCCCGCAGGTAGTCGGGGTCGACGCCGCCCTGCCACGGCCGGTCGCCGACGCGGGGGGTGAAACGGGTACGGGCCAGACGGGCACGCAGGTCGTCGAGGACCGCATCGGACACATCGATGCGGAACGGGGAGTGAGACATTGGTCCTCCGATAAGGAGGGCGCTCCCCGACGCGGAAGGTCAGCTGAGGGGGACGGCGGAGAGGAGCGCCCGGGAATGACGATCGGTGGTCATCGGGCTCACCTCCTCTGCGGCTGACGACGATCACTCTAGCTCAGTGGGTCGGGGAGCCGACCCCGGGCCGGGAACCGCGACCGGACGCGCGGCGGGTACGCCTCGCAGTGCGCCACCCACTGCTCGGCGGCGACGGCGAGGGCGTCCGCGGAGACGGTGAGGACCAGCGGATATACGGCGGTGGCCGGGCGGCGCATCCACGGCGGCAGCGACTCGGCGGAGAACTCGACAGTCAGCTCCAGCCGCCGGCGGCGGATCATCCGGGTCCGCAGGGCCAGGTTGGGTTCGGTGAAGCGGACCGTGGCCGGCGGACAGTCCGGCCCGAGCGCCGCCGACGCCTGCCCGTGCAGCCAGCCGCCGAGCGCCCGGGCCTCCTCGACCATGAGGCTCGGGTAGTGGTGCGACCAGGTCTGGCCGTCGGCGGTGCGCGCGTCGACCTCGATGAGCAGCCAGTCCCGCCAGCCCGGCGCGGCCCGGTCGGGCTCGTCGGGCGGGTCGATGCCGGGCTGGTAGCCGACCGGGCGGATCCTCACCCGGGCACCGTCGTCGGACCGGATCTCCACCCGATCATTCTCGCCGACCGAAGGGGACATTCGTCCCCAAATCGATCACTTCGAGATGGTACGGCGTACACCTCGATGGTCGGCGCAGGCGTCGGACCGGCCGCCGGTCAGGCTCACCGAACCGTCCCGGCACTGCACGAGGTAGCCGCGACCGGCCCAGAACTCAGGCACGCAGTCGAACCAGTCGCAGACCTCGGCGGCGGGCCGGCGGATCCGGGTGCCGCCGCAGAAGTCGTACCCCAGAGGGTTCTCCGGTGCTCCGCAGCGCGCGTCGCGGCTGGTGCTCGGCGACGGGCGTGGTGACTTCGTCGGCTTCGGCGCGGTGCTGCGCCTGGGCGTCGCCGGGTGGATCAGCGCGGGGGCCAGGCTGGGCGTGGGCGCCGGGGTGGCGGCGGCGGCCACCTCCGCGCCGCCGGTCGGGTCCGACGGGTCCGACTCGATAAGCGCCGCCGGCACCAGCAACGCGACGGCCGCGGCCACCGCGACGGTCCGCCGCCCACCTGGCACCCGCGCGGTCAGCCGGGCCTGCGCGGGCGTGGCCACGGCCGGCCGGAACGGCTTGAGCTGGGCGTGCTCCGCGATCAGCTCGTCGAGTTGGGCGAGCACCGCGGCGCGCTGTTCGATCGCGTCGGCGAACGCCAGCGTCAGCTTGAACCGGAAGTCCGGCGCGGCGTCGGTGGGCAGCAGCAACCCGGAGGTGCGCCGCCGGTCGAGCACCTGGATCAGGGTGACAGGCGCCGTCGGGTCGTGGGCCAGGCCGGTCATCCGGCCGTACGCCCAGTCACGCCTACCGCGTCCGCCGAGCAGCACCAGGCGGCGGCTGGTGATGACCGCCATGCCGGCGTCG
Source organism: Micromonospora sp. NPDC000663 (assembly GCF_042898105.1). Classification (NCBI taxonomy): domain Bacteria; kingdom Bacillati; phylum Actinomycetota; class Actinomycetes; order Micromonosporales; family Micromonosporaceae; genus Micromonospora; species Micromonospora sp. NPDC000663. The sequence goes on along the minus strand of NZ_JBIAYR010000001.1, from coordinate 600,432 downwards.
GTGACGCGTACGCCGTCCGGCCGGCGTGGACGCAGCGGCGCGTCCGGTGGGGCCACGGTGAGATCCGGCGCGGGCAGGACCGTGGTGTGCCGCACCTCGACGAGTTGCGCAGCGGGCAACGCCCACAGCACCACCTCGTCGGCGGCCAGCTCCAGGGGCAGGCCCTCGCCGGCCGCGGCGGAGCCCTGGAAGTCGGCGGCAAGGGCGCGTAGTCGCCGTAACTCGTCATCCCGGCGGCGCCAGGCCGCCTCGGCGCCGCGGTACGTGCTGACCCGCCGCACGTTCTGCCGGTGCGCCCACCGGTACCGCCACGTGGAACCCGTCGAATCAGTCTTTGCCACGCCGACTCCTTCGCCGCGTAGGCCACCAATCTGGGGTGTCACAGTGTTAACAGGACCGGCGCGTCGCCCGGACACGCCAGAACGGACGAAATATCCGATCGGCGGAGCAACCAGCACGATAGGCCGATACTGCTGCGTCGATTCGCCGTGCCGTGCGGAGCGGTCCCCGTCTCGGTAACGTCAGCCGCAGCCGGGTGGCGACGCCGCCGCACCGCCGTACCGAGGGGGTGACTGTCGTGCCGGACGACACCCGGCCCGCCGTTGTCATAGGCGTGGACATCGGCACCACGAGCACCAAGGCCGTCGCGTACGACACCGAGGGACGACAGCTCGGCAGCCACTCGGTCGGCTACCCGCTGGACGACCCGCAGCCCGGGTACGCCGAACAGGACCCGCAGCTCATCCTCGACGCGGTGCTCAGGTCGACAAGCATGGTCGTGGCGGAACTGGTCGAACCGGTGGCCGGGCTGTCGTTCAGCTCCGCGATGCACAGCCTCATCGGCCTGGACGCGGACGGCAACCCGCTCACCCCGTCGGTCACCTGGGCCGACTCCCGGTCGACCCGACAGGCCGAGCGACTGCGGGCGGTGCCGTCCGGCCTGGCGCTGCACAGGCGTACCGGCACCCCGATCCACCCGATGTCGCCGCTGCCCAAGCTGCTGTGGTTCGCCGAGCAGGAGCCGAAGCTCTTCGAACGCGTCGCGCACTGGGTCGGCATCAAGGACTGGGTGCTGCTGCGGCTCTGCGAGGCGCTTGTCGTCGACCACTCGGTCGCCTCCGCCACCGGCCTCATGGACATCCACCGGCTGGAGTGGGACAGCGAGGCGCTCACCATCGCCGGCATCACCGAGGAGCAGCTCCCCCAGCTCGTCGGCACCACTGCCGTCCTGCCCGGTCTCACCGCGCAGGCCGCGTCGGTGACCGGCCTGCCGCAGCGCACCCCGGTGGTCGTCGGCGCCGGCGACGGGCCCCTGGCGAACCTGGGCCTCGGCGCGGTCCACCCCGGCATGGTGGCCTGCTCGATCGGCACCAGCGGGGCGATGCGGGTGATGGTCGAGCAGCCGAGCGTGGATCCGCTCGGCGGGGTGTTCTGCTACGCGCTGACCGAGGACAGGTGGGCCGTCGGCGGCGCCATCAACAACGGCGGCATCGTGCTCAAGTGGGCCGGCGAGGCGCTCGCCCCGGACCTCGGCGAGCACTCCGAGGAGGAGCTGGTCGCCCTCGCCGCCCGGGCACCGGCGGGCTCGGGTGGGCTCATCATGCTTCCGTACCTGCACAGCGAGCGGGCGCCGCACTGGAGTGCGCTGCCGCGCGGCGCGTACGTCGGGTTGACCCACGGGCACCGCCGCGAGCACCTGGTCCGGGCCGCGCTGGAGGGGGTCTGCCAACAGCTCGCGCTTGTGCTCGCCTCGGTACGCGCGGCCGGCAACGAGGTTCGCGAGATCCGCGCCGGGGGCGGCTTCGCCCGCAGCGGCCTGTGGCGGCAGATCCTCTCCGACGTGCTCGGCCTGCCGGTGAGCTTCCCGGCCGCGCACGAGGGGTCGAGCTTCGGCGCGGCGCTGCTCGGCATGCAGGCGCTGGGCCTGATCCCCAGCATCGACGTCGCCGCCGACCTCGTCCGGATCGAGGAGACGGTCCACCCCGACCCGGCCGCCTCGGCCACGTACGCGTCGCTGCTGCCGCTCTTCGCCGAGCTGTACGACGCGCTGGTGCCCACCTTCACCTCGATGCGCCGGCTGGCACCCGGCCTGCCCGCGGAACCCGAACCCTCAGCTGGACCCCCGATGTGATCCTTCGGCCGGCCCGTCTCGGGCCGACCCCGTCCCGAAGGTCGTGATCCCCGTGCCCCCACCCCCCGCCCTCGCCGCACCGTTGACCACCCTCGCCGCGCCCGCCGAACCGGTGACCACCGCAGGTGACGCCCAACTCGTCGTCGCCGCCCTGCTCGGTATCGCGGCAGTGGTGCTGCTGATCGCCTGGGCGAAGGTGCACCCGTTTCTGTCGCTGATCCTCGGAGCGGCGGTGCTCGGCGTGGTCGCCAGCGTCGCGCCCGACAAGATGATCACCTCGTTCACCGCCGGGGTAGGTTCGACTGTGGGCGGCGTGGGGTTGCTGATCGCCCTCGGCGCGATGATCGGCGGCCTGCTCGCCGAGTCCGGCGGCGCGGACGGCATCGTCGGCCGGATCGTCAACCGGGTCTCCGGCCGGGCGCTGCCCTGGGCGATGGCCGGGGTGGCCGCGCTCATCGGGTTGCCGCTCTTCTTCGAGGTCGGCGTGGTGCTGCTGGTGCCGATCGTGCTGCTCGTGTCGATGCGCACCGACGTACCACTCATGAAGATCGGCATTCCGGCGCTGGCCGGCCTGTCGGTGCTGCACGGCCTCGTGCCGCCGCACCCCGGCCCGCTTGTGGCGATCTCCTCGCTCGACGCCGACCTGGGTCTGACGCTCGGGCTGGGCCTGCTCGTGGCGATCCCCACGGTGATCATCGCCGGGCCGGTGTTCGGCTCCGTCATCGCCCGGTACGTGCCGGCGACCGCGCCGGCCGCCCTGCTGCCGACCCGCCGCGACGCCGACCGGACGGCCGGGTCGGCGGCGGGGGCGGAGCAGCGCGATGTGGACGGTGACCTGCTCACCGATGACGACCTGGTCAACCCGGGTGGGGGCCGGCCGGGCGCGCCGGTGGACGACAGCGGCACCGAGACGGCCCGGCGCACCCCTGCGTTCTGGCCGGCGGTGATCACCGTGCTGCTGCCGGTGGTGCTGATGCTGCTGCGGGCGATAGGCGAGCTGACGCTTGACGAGGGCACGGCGGGGCGCAAGACGCTGGACATCGTCGGTACGCCGATCGTCGCGCTGCTCGCCGGGGTGATCCTGGCGATGTTCACGCTCGGCTACCAGGCGGGGTTCAACAGGTCCCAGGTCTCGTCGGTGATCGGCGGTTCCCTGCCGCCGATCGCCGGCATCCTGCTGATCGTGGCGGCCGGCGGCGGGTTCAAGCAGGTGCTTGTGGACGCCGGGGTCGGCAACCTGGTCGCCGACGCCGCCAAGGACGCGAGCCTCTCCCCGCTGCTGCTGGGCTGGCTCGTCGCGGTCGGCATCCGCGTCGCCACCGGCTCGGCGACAGTCGCCACGATCACGGCGGCGGGCATCGTGGCGCCGCTCGCGGCGAGCATGGACCGGCCGGCTGTTGCCCTGCTGGCACTGGCGATCGGCTGCGGCTCGCTGTTCTTCTCGCACGTCAACGACGCCGGCTTCTGGCTGGTCAAGGAGTACTTCGGACTGACCGTGGGGCAGACCATCAAGAGCTGGTCGGTGATGGAGACGATCATCTCCGTGGTCGGCTTCCTGGGCGTACTCCTGCTCGACCTGCTGTTGTAGCGTCCCGGTCAGGCCGCCTCGACGCCGGAGATCAGGTAGCGACTGACGTCGGCGTCGAGGATGGCCGCCGTCTGTGGGTCGCTCGGCCCGGAGCCCCGGAACGCCGCCAACTGCTCGGCGGACTCCCAGCGTTCGTAGACGTGGATCCGGCCCGGGTCGAGCGGGTCGGCCGCGAGCAGGAAGTCCAGACAGCCGGGGGTCGCGCGAGCCTGCGCGATGACCTGGTGACACCCGGCCAGATAGTCGTCGCGCGCGCCCGGCTCGACACGCAGACTGCCGGCAATGATCAACATGGGCGTCCCTCGGGTCGGGTGATTGCTGACGCGCCTGATACCGCGGAGTCATATTTATACCGCTGAGGTATGTCACCGAGAGGGACATCGCCGCCCGGACGGGTGACGGCGTTCCCGCTGGCCTCAGCGACCTCTCGCGCTCCTTATCGTGCGAACGTGAGAAAAAGCGACAAAAGTTCCGGCGTACGGCTGAAGCTGCTGACGGCGGCGATCGCGCTCGCTGTCGTCGCGACGACCGGGCCGGCCACCGCCGACGACCCGGGTCGCGGGCCCGGCACGGATCCTGCGCAGCAAACCGAGCCGGGGTACGGCGGTGAGCCCGGCGACGAGCCCGGTGTGGACCCGACGCCGGAGCGGCCGCCGACCAGCGAGGTGTCGTGGTTGTCGTTCCCCGGCGGGGCGTTCGCGGTGGACCCGCTCGGGCGCACTGTGCGCTACCGCGCCTGCGACGGCGACACCGGCCGGGTCGCCGACCCGACCATGCGGGTGGCCGCCGGCGTGGCCAGCGGCGCTGTGACAGTCGACGGCAGACGGTTCCACTACCGGGTGCCCCTGGTCGGGCGTACCGAGGGCGCGCTCATCGTCTCCGGACCGCAGGCACAGCCGGTGGAGCTGACAGGCGTGGTGGTCACCAGCCCGCAGCCGCCCACCGACCCGGTGGCCGGAGCCCGGCTGTTCCCACTCAGCGGGCAACTCGCCCGGGTCGTCGCAGACGCGAGCCTCAACCCGGCCGGAGCGACGGTACGCGACCTGTCCGGCCGGTACGGCGACCAGCAGATCGCGGTCAACGGATCGCTGCGCCCCAAGGCCGCAAGCGTCATCAAGCTGTGGATCCTCGTCGAGCTGCTCCGCCGGGTCGACTGTGGACAGGTGTCGCTCGACGAGGGCGTGCTGGTCACCCCGGCCGATGTGGTCGGCGGCACCGGCCAGCTCCAGTACGAGACGTTCCCGCAGGTGGTGACCCTGCACCGGCTCGCACAATATCTGATCAAGTACAGCGACAACATCGCGGCGAACGTGCTGATCACCTACCTGGGCGGGTTCGCCCCGGTCAACGCCCTGATCGACTCGATGAACCAGCGGTCCACCATCCTGGCCCGCCGGATGCTCGACAGCGCCGCCGCCCAGCGCGGCGAGGAGAACTACACAAGCCCGGACGACGTGGTGTCCCTGCTCGGCGCGGTCTGGGACGGCGAGATCCTCACTCCCGCCTCCCGCGACCTGATGATCGGCTTCATGCGGGAGCAGACCCTGAACACCAAGATCCCGGCGGCGCTGCCACCCGGCGTGCCTGTCGCGCACAAGACGGGCGACCTCCCCGACGCCTCCCACGACGTGGGCTACTACCTGATCCCCGGCACCGAGACCGCCGTCGCGTTCCTCACCGCCGGGCCGATGGCCACCGGCGACGAGACGGTCCGCCGGATGGCCCGCACCGTCTACGACTTCCTGGTCACCCCCACCGAGGGCGCCGTCGAGGAATGACGGACCGTCAGGCGCCGGGGATGTTCGCCGGAGGGTCCTCGCCGACCACGTCCGCGGCCGGCGGGTCGGCAGTCACCGACAGCCCGAAATCCGAGTACGTCAGGTCGAGCTGGGCCGTCTGCGACTGCTGGCTGGCCAACTCGATGCGGTAGCGGACCAGCCGCCCCTGCTCGTCGACCGACGCGGTGAACGGCACCGCGCCGGCCCGGTCCCCCAGCACCGTACCGACACCACTGCCCAGCACCTCGCCGCTGCCGCGCAGATCCAACGTGCCGGCGTACTCCCGTACCCCCGTCTGCCGGACCCCGGCCGGCGCGGCAAGGGTGCTGGCCAGGCGCGTGTTGTCCAGGCCCTGCTTCGCGGCCGGCGCACCCGGCGCGCCCACGTGCCACCAGGTCTTGCCGTCCCAGACCGGGACGCGACGGTCGGGGGCGGTGACCCGCACGTAGACGTCCGGACCGGTGGTCAACCGCTCGATCTTCACCACGCCGGTGGGCACCTTCAGCGAGGTGGTCTCCAGACCGCGCTTCGCCTTCGGGTCCCAGAGCACCACAGTGGCGTCGCCGTCCGCGCCGCCGGTCCCCACGGTCAGCTTGTACGGCTGCTCGTCGGCCTTCGCCGCGGCGGCCCTCAGCACACCCACCGGGTCGGCCGCGTCCACCGACGCCGTCGGGCGAGGCGCGTCCGGCTCGTCGCCCGCGGCGACCAGGGCCCACACCCCGGCGGCGACCGCCACGGCGAGGACGGCACCGGCGGCGATCAGCTTCGGTTTCTGCACGGTCATCTCCCCGGGGGCGGGTGCGGTCCGGCCAGACTAGCCGGACCGCACCGCGTCACGCGCGGCTGATCGCGTTGGCGTGGATCGCCTCGTTCAGGTACGCCGCCAGGCCAGGTGCGATGCTCTCGTAGTGCGCGGTGAACCGCTCGTCGGCCAGGTACATGTCGGCCAGGCCGGTTTGCATCTCGTACGAGCAGTCGTAGAACCAGCGACCGATGATCTGCCGGTGCTCCTCGGCCAGCTCCATGGCCTCCGGGCTGTCCGCCGCAGCGCCCGAGGCCAGCACCGCGACGATCCGTCGGCCCCAGTCCTCGTTCTCCGCCCTGATCCGCAGCCAGTCGTCCCTGCTGTAGCGCGAGGCCCGCCGGTTCGACTCCCGGTACGCGTCGGTGTCGCCCCAGCGCCGCTCCGCCTCGGCCTCGTGCTCCTCCGGCCTGAAGTCACCGAAGACCTCGAACCGCTCCTCGGGAGTGAGTTGGATGTTCAACTTGCTCGCCTCCATCGCGAACTCGATCGCCGTCACCATCTCCTGCAACCGCTTGATCCGTACCGTCAGCAGCTCGTGCTGGCGGCGCAGGTGCGCGGCCGGATCGGCCGCCGGGTCGTCGATGATCGCGGCGATCTCCTCAAGCGGGAAACCCAGCTCCCGGTAGTACAGAACGAGTTGCAGCCGTTGCAGGTCCGCGTCGTCGTAGCGGCGGTAACCGGCCGAGGTCCGTCCGCTGGGCGAGAGCAGACCGATCTCGTCGTAGTGGTGCAACGTCCGCACCGTGACGCCGGCCACCCTCGCCACCTGACCCACCGTGTACGCCATGGTTCCCCTCCCTTCCGGGAACCAGGCTCCCGCCTGCCGTCGCGTGAGGGTCAAGCCCGATTCTGACCCACCGTCGCGGCGCCGTCCGGCCGCCCGTACAGATAGCCCTGACCGCGCGGGCAGCCGATCGCGTGGACCGCCTCGTGCTGGCGTTCGGTCTCCACCCCCTCGGCGACCACAGTCAGGTCGAACGCGCCGGCCAGCCGGGTGATCATCTCCACCGTGGCGTACGCCCGGTCGTCCGACCCCAGCCGGGCCACGAACGAGCGGTCGATCTTCAACTCGGTGGCCGGGATGCGGTGCAGGTAGCTCAGCGACGAGTAGCCGGTGCCGAAGTCGTCGATGGCGATGGCCATGCCCAGCTCCCGGAGCTGGTGCAGCCGCTCCAGCACCGCGTCGGTGCCCTCGATCAGCGCCGACTCGGTCAACTCCAGGGTCAACCCGCGCGGCGCCAGCCCGGCACCCGCGGTGGCCGCGGTGACTGTGGCGATCAGATCCGGCCGGCGCAGGTGCGCGGCGGCGATGTTCACCGCCACCGTGGCCTCCGGCGCCCGTACCCGCCACGTCGCCGCCGCCCGACACGCCTCGTGGATCACCCATCTGTCGATCGGCAGGATCAACCCGGTCTCCTCGGCCAGCGGCAGGAACCTCGCCGGCGGCAGCATCCCGAGCCGCGGATGCCGCCAACGCACCAACGCCTCAGCGCTGCGGACCGCCCCGGTGCACAGGTCGACGATGGGTTGGAACTCCAGGTGCAACTGCTCCTCGTCCACCGCCCGACGCAGGTCGGCGATCAGCTCGGCGCGGGAGACGGCCGACTCGCGCAGCCCCGACGTGCACGTCCGGTACGACGACTTGCCTGCCGCCTTCGCCGCGTACATGGCGATGTCGGCGTCCCGCAGCAGGTCGGTGTGGGAGGTGTGCTGCGGGCCGTACTCGGCGATGCCGATGCTCGCCGACGGGTGCACGCCCACGTCGTCGTCGCCGTCCACGGGGCGCAGGGCGTCCAGCAGTCGTTCCGCGAGCCGCTCCGGCGACACCCCCCGGTCGCGGTCCACGAGCACCGCGAACTCGTCCCCGCCCAGCCGGGCGATGGTGCCGTCGTCGTTAACGGCGGCGCGCATCCGGGCCGCCAGCCCGGTCAGCAGAGTGTCGCCTGTGGCATGCCCGAAACGGTCGTTGACCTGCTTGAACCCGTCCAGGTCGAGCAGCAGCACGGCCACCTGCCGCCTGTCGCGCAGGGCCAGCCGCAGCAGCCGGTTGAACAGCAGGCGGTTGGGCAGCCCGGTGAGCTGGTCGCCGTACGCGAGCCGGCGCAGCCGGGCCACCAGCCGCAGGTTCTCGTTGGCGGCCAACCCCTGCCGTACGGCGAGGGCGGCGAGCAGCACCATCATCGTCACGAAGATCAGTTGGGGGGTCTGCCCGGTGGGCCGCCGGGCCAGCAGCACCGCGATGATCGCCCCGCCCACTGGCAGGTACGGCAGGGCGACCCGCCACCAGGGCGGAAGCGGTGACTCGGCGGTCTCGTCGGTGCCGTCGCAGTCCGGCGGCGGCGGGTACCTGGTGGCCAGGCCGATCAGCAGGTAGCTCAACGGCCAGCACAGGTCGATCGGATGCCCTGCGGCGTAGTCGGCGCGGGCGACAAGCGAGACGTACACGACGTCGGCGACCACCCGGAGGGTGAGGCTCGCCGCGAGCACGCTCATGGGACGCCACATCGGCCGGGCCGGGCCGGAGACCGCCACCAGGATGGTGAGCTGCATCAGGTCGAACATCGGGTAGAGCAGCCCCAACGTGCGCGCCGGGTCGGCCAGCTCGGCGGCGACCACCCCCCGGAACACCAGCACCCAGCCGACCGGCACCAGGGCCAGCGCGACGATCACACCGTCCAGCAGAGTCCGGGCCCGCCCGACCCCGGTCCGTGGCGCGGAGGGGGAGCTGAGCAGCGCGGCGGTGCCGGTGAGGATGCCGAGGGTGAAGACCGCCCCGACCAGCGGGGTGTGCGGCAGGTCGCCGCCGACGAGTCGCTGCGCCGTCCAGATCGCCCGGCCGCACGCGGCGAGCGCCATGGTGACGGCGAGCAGCGTCCAGAACCGGCGCAGCGGGGCCGGATGCCGGCGGGCCACCCGGGCGCACGCGACCGTGGCCCACCCGGCGACAAGCATCCCGCCCACGTCGCTGACGAGGGCGGCCCCGGGCAGCGCCGCGACCAGCCAGAACGCCTCCACGAGAACAACCGACCCCGCAGCGACCGGCCCGGCGCGGCCCAGCCGGGCCGGCGCGACGGCGGTGACCGCCCGCCCGCCGCCGGGCTGCCCGACGGCCGGCGCGCCCGGGGCCGGCGCCGGAAGGGTCGGCTCGGCAGGAGTCGGCTCACCCGCCGCCTGCTTCACGTCCTGTCGCGACACGGCCGCTCCGGCTCTTCGTCGTGCGTGCACCCTCGGCGGACCCGTCCACGGCAAACCCCGAAAGCCTAGCCAGCTCCCCGGCGCACGCCAAGGTCCGGAAGGCCGCGCGCGTCGGGCCGATCCGGCCAGAACGGAGTGGTCCGGACCGGTGGGCGTGGATGTGCGACGGATGTGGTCAGCGGCCGGCGGAGCGGTTCCACGGTGAGCGGGGCAGGCTGGTGCCGGCCAGGGGACGGCGGGCACGACGGCGCCTGCGCCGGCCGGGGGTGCAGGGCCGGCGTACGGCGGTGTGCACCGGCGGGACGGAGGACGGCGGCGGCCGACGGATCAGCCAGCAGAGGAAGCGCTCCATCGACGCTCAGCCGACCGGGAGACGTTCGGCGTCGGACCGGGAGATCTCGTACTGCGCCCCGCAGAACGTGCACTGCTGGGCGTACCTGCTGCGGATCGGGATGAGCGGAATGAAGAAGAGGGAGAATTTCGTCGAACGGCGGGTGATCACCTGCGCGGCGTGGTTGCCGCAGTGTCGGCAGACCTGCTGCACGACGCCGGACCGGTCGACCTTGGTACGCAGACCGAAGATGAAGAACATCGCCCGCCAATACCCACTCCACAGCGAAAAGTCACAGGTTCCGCCCCACCGATCACACCCGGCAGCCCGGCGAGATCGTGTGGATCAGGCCGGACTGCCGGGTGCGATCGGTGGGGATGGATCAGCCGGCGGGCTCCAGACCGGGCACCTCGGAGGGGAGCCAGATCGGCTGCCAGGCCGGCACCTCGTGGAAGCGGCGCAGCTCGGCGAGCCCGGCCACCGACCCGCTCCAGGCCGCGTACGGGGGGTTGGTCTCGTCGAAGCCGCTCTGCACGAAGGTCAGCGTGGTCTTGCCACCGGACTCGGCAAGCTCCCAGTTCGTGACGCCGGTGGGGCCCCAGTCGACGGACATCCGGCGACCTGGCTCCAGGTCGACGATCTTGGCGGCGTACCCGTTCTCGAAGCCGCCCATGGCGTACCGGCCGCCGACCCAGGGCTCGATGCCGATCGGGTAGCCGAACCAGGCGCTTGCCTGCTCGGAGTCGGTCAACGACTCCCACACCTTGTCGGCGGGGGCGGCGATGACCAGCTGACCGCGCAGGTCGGCGGAGGTGAAGTCGGTGCGGGGCAGCAGCGGCGCGCCCTCCAGGTGGGCGGCCAGGTTGGCGATGCCCAGCGACCAGTACGTCTGGAGCACACCCCGGATGCTGGAGCCGCTCATCGCCTCGGCGAAGTCGAAGTGGCTCTGGGTCAGGGTCAGCACCGTGCTGTCCGGGCCGTCGGCGGTCAACTGGAACTCGGTGGTGGTCTCCACCCCGTCGAGCAGCCAGCTGAAGCGCAGCGTGTCGTCGTCGGCGTGCAGCAGCCGCTGGTGCGGGGCGTCGCCCTCGGGCGTGTAGCGGCCCCAGAACTCGTACCGCTGGGGCAGCTCGACCTCGGCGTGTTCGGCCAGCCAGACGCGCAGCTCAGCCGGGTCGGTCAGGGCCGCGCGGACGCGTCCGACGGGCGCGGACAGGCGGGCCTGCAGCTTCAACGGTTCACTCATCGTCGTTCCCTTTCGGATAGCAGGCGACGGCCAGCTTGAAGGCGTCGCCTTCGCTGCCGCCGTAGCGGGTGAACAGGTCCTGAAGTGCCGTTTGCAGGTCGTGCAGGAACTGGGGGCGTTGCTCGGCGGGCACCCGGATCTCGCCGGAGACCCCGATCGAGGGCAGCTCGGGAGCGGCCCGGTCCAGGGCGGCGATGTCCGCCTGGACCTCCTCCATCAGGTCGAGCAGGTAGCCCAGGCTCAGCTCGTCGCGGGCCTTGCGCAGCCCGATCCGACCGACCAGCCGGGGGGACAGCCAGTACGACCGGGCGGCCGCCTGGTAGATGCCCTCGGTGATCCCGCGGACCTTGCGCTCGTTGACCAGCTCGGCCAGGCCGGCCGCGACGAGCTGCTTGACGTGGTAGTAGACGCGCTGTGGCGTCTGGTCGAGTCGGGCCGCGACCTCGGTGCAGGTGCGCGGTTCGGCAAGTTGCCGCAGCACCTCGACGCGCTGCGGCTTGAGCAGGGCTTCGGCCTGCTCGATCTGCTCCAGGTACAGGACGTCTCTCATGGCAAAATCAGTTTGTACGTACAAAACTTGTTTGTCAATCGGTTCGCGAGAAGCCGCGCCGACTTTCTCGACGCGGCTCCAGGCGGCGTTCAGTAGATGGTCAGGGCAACCAGTCGGGCCGCAGCGGGTAGCCGTTCACACCTTCCGGGCCGTTGTGGGTCGCCAGCACCTGGTGCAGTTGGATGCCGTTGCGCTCGAACGCCATCCGCGACCCGGCCATGTAGAGCCCCCACACCCGGGCGGTGCCCGCGCCCACCTCGGAGACGCAGAAGTCCCAGTGCTCGACCAGGTTGCGACACCAGGCGGCAAGCGTCAGCGCGTAGTGCTGGCGCAGATTCTCCTCGTGGTGCACCTCCAGCCCGGCGTCGTGCACCTCGCTGATCAGCCGACCCGGACCGGCCAGCTCCCCGTCCGGGAAGACGTACCTGTCGATGAACGCCCCGGAGCGGTGCGGCGCCCGATTGTCCGCCCTGGTGATGCAGTGGTTGAGCAGCCGCCCGCCCGGTCGCAGCCGGTCCCGCAGCGCCCGGAAGTACGTGGGGTAGTTGCGCACCCCGATGTGCTCGGTCAACCCGATCGACGAGACCGCGTCGAACTGCTCAGTCGGCGCGTCCCGGTAGTCCAGGTGCCGCACCTCGGCCAGCCCGGTCAGCCCCTCCCGCTCGATCGCGGCCTGCGCCCACTGCGCCTGCGCCTTCGACAGGGTCACCCCGAGCGCCTTCACCCCGTACTCGCGGGCGGCGTGGCGCACCATCCCACCCCAGCCGCAGCCCACGTCCAGCAGCCGCATCCCCTGCTTGAGCGCCAACTTGCCGGCGACCAGGTCGTACTTCGCCGCCTGGGCCTGCTCAAGCGTGTCGTCGGGAGACCTGTACACCGCGCAGGTGTACGTCATCGACGGGCCGAGCACCTTCTCGTAGAAGGCGTTCGAGACGTCGTAGTGGTGCGAGATGGCCGTGCTGTCCCGCACCCGCGAGTGCCGCAGCCCGTTCACCACACGCTTCCAACGCGGCAGCGCCTCCTGCGGCGGAGCCGGCGGCGGCATCAGTCGCTCCCAGCCCAGCCCACGAACCAGCGCCAGCCCGTCGGTGAGCGACGGTGGCCGCAACCGCAGCTCGTCCTTGAGCACCCGCAACGCCTCGTACGGGTCGCCCGGGTGCACCCCCTGCAACGCCAGGTCACCGCTGACGTACGCCCGGGCCATGCCCAGGTCGCCGGGGGCGGTGAGCAGGTACGACAGCCCACGCTCGGATTGGATCGCCAGGGTGATGCCCGCGTCGGACGGGCCGACGGCGCTGCCGTCGTACCCCGTGATCCGCACCGGCAGCGGCCCGGCGGTGACGGCGCGGACGACATCCGCGACGGTCGGACCCGTGTGCCGGCCCCCCGCCGGCGGGGTGGCGGGGACGCTCGCCGCCCCCTGATCTCTGTCGGTCAGGCTCATGCTCGTGCTACCGCCTTTTCGTACAGTCCCGTCAGCCGGTGGTCCGGGTCGTAGCGGTCTTTCACCGCCCGCCACGTGTCGCCGCCGTACAGGCGATCGAAGGCGTCCCGGTCGTAGTACGCGTCGGAGTAGAGCGACTTGTGGCCGCCCGACTCCGACACCATGCGTTCGATCGTGCGGTTGACGTCGCCGTCGGCGGCGCCCGGCGCGATCGGCACGCTCCCCCAGAACCCAATGTTGACGTAGTCCTGCCCCGGCCGGAGGGGATACAGCGGCCAGGACCGCGCCGAACCGGGACCCGCCGGCTCACGCAGTCGCAGCGGACACAGCCACACCGGGTTCATCCCCACTGTGCTGGCGAACCAGCGCAGGAAGTCAGCCGTCTCGTTCAGCGGGATCTCGACGTCCTGCACGACCCGTTCCCGGGCCGGCTGGCCGCGCAGCCTGTCGATCCGCGCCGCCACCTGGTGCCGGTGTTCCAGCCGGACCAGGCGGTGGTAGAAGTCGCTGCGCCGGTACCGCGACGGCCAGAGTCGACGCACCACCGGGTGCTGCGCGCCGAACGCCGCCGAACACCAGAACCAGTCGGTGTCCCAGCGCCAGAGATAGTCGTACGCCGTGAGCACGTCGCGGGTGCGCTGGCGCAGCGACCGGTAGTAGATCGCCTGGCCGGTGTAGTCGCTGGGCGGGCCGGCCGCGTCGGTGAACGTGCCGAACACCAGGTACGCCTCGCCGGGGCTGAACATCACCCCGTCCATGGCGTCGACAGGCTCGCCGGCCCACGACCGGGTCGCGGTCACCTCGGCTATCGCGTCGGTGAGCGCCTCAAGCGTGGTGAACCTGATGTTGCGCAACGCCACGTACCGGCCGACCTGTTGCAGCTCGATGCGCAGCCGGGTCGCGTAGCCGAGGCTGCCCAGCGAGTTGGGGAACGCGGCGAACAGGTCGGCGTGCTCCCCCTCGGGGCGGGCGGTGACGATCTCACCGGTGCCGGTGAGGATGTCCATCTCCCGTACCGACTCGTGCGGCAGGCCGTTGCGGAACGAGGTCGACTCGATCCCGAGGCCGGTCACCGCGCCGCCAAGCGTGATGGTGCGCAACTGCGGCACCACCAGCGGCATCAGCCCGTGCGGCAGGGTCGCGTCGACCAGGTCCTCGTACGTGCACATGCCCTGCACGTCGGCCGTGCGCCCGGTCGGATCGACCGCGAGCACGCCGTTCAGGCCGCTGACGTCGAGGCCCGGGGTCCGTGGTGCGGACCGGGGGCGGAACAGGTTGGAGGTGCGTTTGGCGAGCCGGACAGGTTCGCCAGTGGGCACCGCGGCGTACGACCGCCGCAGCGTGTCCACCGCTTCATCATGGTCAATGGGGTGATCCACACGCTCAGCGCGCATGTGATCACCTTACGCCTGCACCCCGGGAAATCGTGGGATGTCCTCACCGGTCGTTTCCCGTCCCGCAGCAGGCCCGGCGGTTACCGTGGCGGTCATGCCGTCGCCCGCGATCGCCGCCCTGGACGCCACCGGACTGCCGTACCGGCTGGTCAGTCACGGCGCGGTAGGCAGCCTGGCCGAGGCCGCGGCGGTCCGGGGAGTGGCCGTCGCGGACGTGGTCAAGACGATAGTCGTCCGTCGGGGCGCCGACGACCACCTGTTCGTGCTCACCCCCGGCGACCGGGTCATCTCCTGGCCCAAGCTGCGCGCCCTGCTCGGCGTGCACCGGCTCTCCATGCCGGACGCCGCCGGCGCCCTGGCCGCCACCGGCTACGAACGCGGCACGATCACCCCGTTCGGCGCGAGCACTGCCTGGCCGGTGATCGCCGACGAGCGGCTGCGCGGACGGGAGATCACCCTCGGTGCCGGCGAACGGGGCCTCGCCATCGCTGTCGACGCCGACGCCGCGATCACCGCCCTCGACGCCACGGTGGCCGACGTCACCGACCCGCAGCCCACCCGCTGAGGACTGCCACGGGCGTCGGGACGGCCTAGTGTTGGGGCATGCCGAAAGCCGTGTGGAACGACCTGGTCGTCGCCGAGAGCGACGACACCGTGCTGGTGGAGGGCAACCACTACTTCCCCCGCTCCGCCCTGCGTGACGACCTGATCCGCGAGTCCGCGACACACACCGTCTGCCCGTGGAAGGGCACCGCCTCCTACTACTCCCTCGAACACGAGGGCAGCAGCAGCCAGGACGCGGTCTGGTACTACCCGGACCCCAAGCCGGACGCCGAGATGGTGCGTGACCGGGTGGCGTTCTGGAAGGACGTCCGGGTCGTCGACTGACCCACCGACTGGCCGTGGCCGACGGCGGTGGGTGAGGATGACCCGTATGTCCGCGCCCGAGGAACGCCCCGACCCCGCCGGCACCGTCTACGGCGGTCGTCGACGGGCAGCACGTTCCGGCCCGCTCGCCGACCCGCTGCTGCGGGTGGCGCTCGGGGTAGGGCTGGTGGGCGTACTCCTCGGGGTGGTCTTCGCGACAGGCCTGCTCGGCGGCGGTGGCGATCCGGTGGTGCCGGCCACGGTCGGCGCGCCGTCCAGCGCGGCGGAGCCCACCACCCCGGAGGCCGAGCCGAGCCCGACCCCGTCCGCCGAACCGTCACCGACGCCCTCGGTGGCGCCGACCACCGGGCCCCGGGTGCTGCGGGTCGCGTCCGGGCTCTGCCTGGGGCTCGACGGCGACGACAAGGAGGCGGGAGCCGAGTTGGCCGTCTGCACCGGCGGGCCGGAGCAGCAGTGGGTCGTCAACCCGGCCGGCGCGGACGTGGTGTCGCTCACCAACGCCGCCCACGGGCAGTGCCTCGACGTCGAGGGCGCCAGCACCGACGACGGCGCGCGGCTGCTCCAGTTCCCCTGCCACGGCGGGGCCAACCAGCAATGGCGGCTGTCCCCCACCGGCACCGGCCCGGTGCTGCTGGTGGCCGCGCACAGCGGCAAGTGCGGGCAGGCCGACGACGACGGCGACGAGCCCGACGACGAGATCCGGCAGCGCGCCTGCGACGGCAGCCCCGCCCAACAGTGGACCCTCGGCTGACCGTCCGACCCGCTCAGCCCCGGTAGCTCCAGGCCCGGGGCGCGGTGGCGGCGGCCAGGACGGCCTCCGGCACGGGCCGACCCGGCCTCCGACGCAGCAGCAGCGACAGCCCGGCGGCGCCTATCGACAGGGCACCGGCCACGTACCAGGCCAGCGCGTAGTCGCCGAGCCGATCCCGGACCAGCCCCGCCCCCGTCGCCGCGACCGCCGCCCCGAGCTGGTGCGCGGCGAACACCCAGCCGAACACCACCGCTCCCGCGCCACCGAAGTACTCCCGGCACAGCGCCACCGTCGGCGGCACCGTGGCCACCCAGTCCAGGCCGTAGAAGATGATGAACACCAGCATGCTCGGCCGGGCAGTGCCACTGAACAGGCTCGGCAGCACCAGCAGCGACAACCCCCGCAGCGCGTAGTAGGCGCCGAGCAGCAGCCGGCTGTCCACCCGGTCGGTCAGCCAGCCGGAGGCGATCGTGCCCACGATGTCGAACAGGCCGACAAGCGCGAGCAGCCCCGCCGCGGTGGTCTCGGTCATGCCGTGGTCGTGCGCGGCTGGCACGAAGTGGGTGCCGACGAGGCCGTTCGTGGTCGCGCCGCAGATCGCGAACCCGCCGGCCAGCAGCCAGAACGGCCGGGTCCGGGCCGCGGCGGCAAGCGCGCCCAACGCCCGGGTCGCCGCACCGCCGGCCGGCGGCGGTGCCGCCACGACCTCGGTCGCGCCGTAGGCGGGCAGGCCGAGATCCGCCGGGTGTTCGCGCAGCAGCCACAGCACAAGGGGTACGACCACAAGCGCCGCCCCGGCCACGACGAGTGCCGCCGTGCGCCAACCGTTGTCGCGTACCAGCACCGCGATCAGCGGAAGGAAGACGAGTTGCCCGGCCGCCCCTCCGGCGGTCAGCACCCCGGTGACCAGGCCCCGGCGGTGGACGAACCAGCGACCGGTGACGGTGGCCACGAACGCCAGCGCCATCGAGCCGGTGCCCAGACCGACGAGCACACCCCAGCAGAGCCACAGTTGCCAGCTCGCGGTCATGAAGACGGTCAGCCCACTGCCCGCGGCCACCAGCAGCAACGCCACCGAAACCACCCGGCGGATGCCGAACCGGTCCATCAACGCGGCGGCGAACGGCGCGGTGAGCCCGTAGAGCAGCAGGTTGACCGAGACGGCGGCGGAGATGGTGGCGAGTGGCCAGCCGAACTCCTCGTGCAGCGGGTGCAGCAGCACCGACGGCGTGGCGCGGAAGCCGGCGGCGCCGACCAACGCCACGAAGGCGACGGCGGCGACGAGCCAGGCGGGGTGCAGACGACGTTTCCCTGTCACGTCACAAGTCTCGGCAGGGGCGCGGTCCACGACGAGTGGCCGGAAAGCCATCATGCGCAATAATCGGGCCATGAGCGTACGCCCGCACCGGATCGCCGTCCTCGCCCTCGACCATGTCGTCGGCCTCGACCTCGGCACCCCGTCCCAGGTCTTCAGCACCGCCCGGAGCGCCGACGGCTCGCACTTCTACGACGTGCGGGTGTGCACGCCCGGCGGCCGGCCGGTCCGCAGCACGGCCGGCTACCAGGTCCTCCCCGACCACGGTCTGGAGTTGCTCGACACCGCCGACACGGTGATCGTCCCCGGCATCCACGACGGCAACGCGCTGACCGCCGGCAGCATCGAGCCGGAGGTGGCCGACGCGCTGCGGTCGGCGTACGAGCGGGGCGCACGTGTGATGTCGATCTGCACCGGGGCGTTCGTCCTGGCCGCCGCCGGCCTGCTCGACGGACGGCGGGCCACCACCCACTGGGCGTACGCCGAGCAGTTCCGCCGCCTGCACCAGCGGGTCGACCTCGACCCGGGGGTGCTCTTCATCGCCGAGGACCGGATGCTCACCTCGGCCGGGGTGGCCGCCGGCATCGACCTCTGCCTGCACGTCATCCGCCTCGACCACGGCAGCGAGGTGGCCAACCGGGCAGCCCGCCGCTGCGTCATGCCACCGTGGCGGGACGGCGGCCAGGCGCAGTACATCGAACGCCCGGTGCCCAGGGCCACCGACGCCAGCACCGCGGCCGCCCGGGAGTGGGCCCGGCAGCGGCTGCACGAGTCGATCGCCCTGCGCGACCTGGCCGAACAGGCCCGGATGAGCGTGCGCACCTTCACCCGGCGGTTCCGCTCGGAGACCGGGCTGAGCCCGGCGCAGTGGCTGCTGCAACAGCGCACCGACCACGCCCGGCTGCTGCTGGAGACCACCGACCTCACCGTCGACCAGATCGCCCGCCGCTGCGGCTTCGGCACCACCGCCGCGCTGCGTCAACAGCTGCGCCAGCGCATCGGCGTAGCCCCGTCCACCTACCGCCGCACCTTCCACCCCCGTCCTGAGCTGGTCGAGACCTGACCCCCCACCCCCCACCCCGCCCCCCACCCCGCCGATCTTGCACTTGCGGTTGCCGGATTGCCTCATGCACCCCATTTTGTCGGCACAGCAAGTGCAAGATCGGCGGGTGGGGTGGGGTGGGGTGGGGTGGGTGGGGTGGGGGGTGGGGTCAGGGGCGGAGCATGTGGAGTTGCGCCTGGTGTTTGGGGAGGTGGACGCGGGCGTGCAGGTCGAGGGTGCGGGACCAGGGCAGCGGCTCGTCGACGACGAGGTCGAAGCCCTCGCGCAGGTGGGTCTCGACAGGGGTCTCGGCGGCCAGGCCGAGCTGATCGACGAGCCCGCACAGGCGGTCGCTTGTGCCGTGCAGCAGCGCGGTCAGGCCGCGCAGGCCGCCCTGCTCGGCGACCAGCGCGTCGAGCTGCGGGCGGTGGATGTCCTCCTCCAGCTCGTAGTAGGCGAACGGCGATCCCGCCAGCAACGCCTCGGTGGCCTGGATCATCAGCTCGTCGTTGGCGACCAGATGCGCGACGATCTGGTCGGCGCTGAGCTGCCCCTGCGGAGCCGCCTCGAACTCCCAGGCGTCAAGCTCGGCGAACACACCGCCGTACGCCCGGCGCAAACCCCCACTCTCCATCCGTCCAGTCAACCCGCCCCGGCCGGACTTAGCGGCGGGATTGGCGGGAGCGGAGATAGTCGCTGACCACGTACTCGCCCAGGTCGTCGGTGTCCGGGGTGAACATGCGGCCCCGGCTGCGGCGGGCCACCGCGTCGACGAAACGGCGCAGGCCCGGGTCGTCGCCGAGCATGAACAGGTTGAGCGTCGCCCCGTAGCGGCTCAACCGGTCCACCTCCCGGACGGTCGCCTCGATGGTCTCCGGCAGCGGCGGCCAGTGGAACAGCGCCTCCCCGTCGTCCGGGTCCAGGTGCGCGGTCGGCTCACCGTCGGTGACCACCAGCACCACCGGCTCGGCGTCCGAGTGCCGGCGCAGGTGCCGCCCCGCCAGCCGCAACGCGTGCTGGAGGTTCGTGCCCTGCTCCATGTCCGGCTCCACCGCCGCCAACTCCTGCTGGGTGAGCGTCATCGCCTCCCGACCGAAGCCGACGATCTGCAACGCGTCCTGCGGGAAACGCGTCTCCATCAGGTGCGCCAGCGCCAGCGCCGTCTGCTTCATCGGCCCCCAACGACCCTGGGAGATCATCGAGTACGACAGGTCGACGCAGAGCACCACAGCCGCCGAGGCGCGTTTTTCGGTCTCCACCACCTCGAAGTCGTCGGCGGCGAGTTGCAGCGGAACCGTCGGACCGGCCCGGCGGACCGCCCGGGTCAGCGTGCGGACGACGTCCAGCGGCTGCTCGTCGCCGTACTCCCAGGGGCGGGACGCGCCGCTGACCTCGCCCGCCGCACCCGCCGAACGCAGGTCGTGCTGGCCCCGGGGTCCGGCGGTCAGGTCGGCGAAGACCCGCCGCAGGGCGGTCCCGCCCAGCCGGCGCAGCGCCTTCGGGCTCAGCGTCAGCCCGTCCGCGTCCCGGCTCACCCAGCCCTGCCGACGCAGCTCCCGCTCCAGCTCGCGTAGCCGGCGGACGTCGTCGGCGGCGTCCCGACCGAGCGTACGGGCCACCGCGTCGACGTCCACGTCGTCCAGGGTGGCGCCGGGGTGCTCCTGGTCGAGCTGGTCCAGCAGGTCGTCCAACTCGCCGATCTCACCGAGCGCGCCGGCCGCGTCGGCGTAGTCCAACGGCTGGTCGCCGCGGACCCGCTCACCACGGCCCCACCGCAGGTCGGGCCGCAACGACCGCAGGTTCGCGTCGAGCGCGGACAGCTCCCCGGCGAGGCGGTCGCCGAGCGACTGCTGCATGAGGCCGGCCAGTTCGGCGCGCTGCCGCTCGGACAGCGAGTTCATCAGCCGCTCGCCGGCCGCCGCGCGACGCGCCAGCACGTCGATCAACTCGTCGATGGTCTCCGGCTTCTCCGGGAAGAAGTCGCCGTGCCGGCGCATGAACTCGGCGAACGCGTCGGTGGTGTCCTCCGCGCGGGCGTGCCGGGCCAGCAGGTCGTTCAGGTCGCCCATCATCTCGGCGAGCCGCTGCTGGGCGGCCGGGTCGGCGGACGCGCGGACGGCGTCGCGCAGTCCCGCGAAGCGCTGACCGAGCACGTCGTCGCGGAGCTGGTCGAGGATCTGCTGGTACGAGTGGCGGGCGTCCTCGCTCGCCCACTGGTAGCCGGACAGCTCCTGCACCGCCCGCGCCGTGGAGCGGGGCAGGTTGTCCAGCACCGCCTCGGCGAACCGCGCCGCGTCGTCGTCGCGGCCCCGCAGCTCGTCCCGTTCGGCGGCGAGGGCCTGGTCGAGCAGTGCCTGGGCACGGGTCAC
Source organism: Micromonospora sp. NPDC000663 (assembly GCF_042898105.1). Lineage (NCBI taxonomy): Bacteria > Bacillati > Actinomycetota > Actinomycetes > Micromonosporales > Micromonosporaceae > Micromonospora > Micromonospora sp. NPDC000663. The sequence goes on along the minus strand of NZ_JBIAYR010000001.1, from coordinate 579,605 downwards.
CGCGCCGTCCAGATCGCCCCGACGCATCGCCTCGCGGCGCAGTCGCCGCGCCCGGGCGGCCAGGTCGTCCAGGCCGGCGCGCCCCTGCGGGCCCCGGCGCAGCAGGTCACGCAGCGCCTCGCGCAGGCTGCCGCCGGCCAGCACCTCGGCGCCGACCGCGTCGACCGCCGCACGCACGTCGTACGGGGGTGCCAGCGGGTCCGGCCCGCCGTTCCACTGCCCGTACCGGAACCGGTTGCCGGCCACGGTCAGCCCCGGCCGCCGTAGACGGTGCGCCCGGAGTCGGTGACGTCCTTGCCGAGCCGACGGGTCAGGTGCAGCCCTTCCAGCACGAACTCGACGGCGGCGGCAGCCTCCTCCGGGGTGGGCGCGTCGCCCAGGCCGAGCCGGTCCAGGACCTTCGCCAGCCCCGGTACGGTGCCAACCTGGCGCAGCAGCTCGGCGGCGCTTACCAGCTCGCCGGTCTCGATCGCCGCGCCGTCGTCGACGAGGGCGGTGAAGCCGGACAGGTCCAGCCCGGACAGGTGCGCCCGGAACGTCTCGGCGGTGGCGGTGCGCAGCAGGTGGGCAAGGATCTCGATCTCCCGCCCCTCCTCGCCGCTCTCGAACTCCACCTTGCCGCGCAGCGTGCTGGTCACCGACACGGCGTCCCCGACGCGGGCCACCGCGGCCTCCGCCCGGTCGTCCGCATCGGCGGAGGCGGCGAGCAGTCCGGCGCGGCGCAGCGCGGCGCCGGCGACGGTCTCGGCGGCCGCGATGGCGAACCGGGCGGAGACGCCGGAGCGCGGGTCCACCGACGGTGACTCGCGTACCGCGCGGGCGAACCGGGCCAGCACCTCCAGCACGTGCTCCGGCACCTCGGCGACCATGTCGGCCTCCTGCCGGATCAGCGCCAACTCCAGCTCCAGCTCGATCGGGTAGTGGGTGCGGATCTCCGCGCCGAACCGGTCCTTGAGCGGGGTGATGATCCGGCCCCGGTTGGTGTAGTCCTCCGGGTTGGCGCTGGCCACCAGGAGCAGGTCCAGCGGGAGGCGCAGCTGGTAGCCACGGACCTGGATGTCCCGCTCCTCCAGCACGTTGAGCAGGGCAACCTGGATCCGTTCGGCCAGGTCGGGCAGCTCGTTGACGGCGAAGATCCCACGGTTGGTACGGGGTACCAGCCCGAAGTGGATGGTCTCCGGGTCGCCGAGCGTACGACCCTGGGCGATCCGGATCGGGTCGACGTCACCGATCAGGTCGCCGACGCTGGTGTCCGGGGTGGCCAGCTTCTCGCCGTAGCGCATCGAGCGGTGCAGCCAGCCGACCGGCAGGTCGTCGCCGGCCTCCGCGACCTGGGCACGGGACGCCGGGGTGAGCGGGTGCATCGGGTGCTCGTTGAGCACCGAGCCGGGAATGACAGGTGTCCACTCGTCGAGCAGCGCGCCGAGCGAGCGGATCAGACGGGTCTTGCCCTGGCCGCGCTCACCGAGAAGCACCATGTCGTGCCCGGCGAGCAGCGCGCGCTCGACCTCGGGGAGCACGCTGTCGTCGTAGCCGACGATGCCTGGGAAACGGGGCTCGCCGGAACGCATCCGGGCGAGAAGGTTGTCGCGGAGTTCCTGCTTGACGGTGCGGTACTGGTGACCGGCCGTCCGTAGCACGCCGAGCGTGCCGGGCAGGTCGGCCGGTGGAACCGGGATTACCGGGTTGGGCGCAGTCACCCGACCCACGCTAGCTCACATTCGCGGAGGTGCCCCGGCATCGCGGGGGGCACCCCCGATCCCACCCTCAGCCCCGGCCGCAGCGCCGGCAGGCTCCCCGGCGGCGCCTGTGGTACGCGTACGTGGCCGCGCCGAGCGCCACGCCCCACAGCGGCCAGAGCAGCATCGGCGCCCCGGTCAGGCTGACCTCGCCGGTGAGCTCCCAGAACCTGGGGTTGCTGAGCAGCCCCAGGCTGGCCGCGGTCACGGCGATGGCGACCAGGGTGGCCGGCACCACGGCAAGCAGCACCGGCACCCGGCGACCGGCGAGCCCGACCATCCAGCGTGGGAACCGCTCGCCCCAGCGCTGCACCAGGCCGAGGGTGAGGATCGCGCCGACGGTGGCGAAGGCGCCCAGCCCGAACCCGGCCCAGACCAGTCCGGTGTCCTGCATCTCGGTCAGGAACTCGCGGGAGATGCCGAGCGGGATGCCCGCCGCCCAGGCGAACCGGGTCACCGCGTACGCCAGCGGAATCGCCGCCGCGATGCCGGCGGCCCACCGACCCCAGCGCGCGGCGGCGGCCGGGGTGGTCCACCCCCGGTCGGTGCCGTCCCGCCCGCAACCGACGCAGGCCCCTGCGGCGCGGCGCTGCCAGGCGAGCACGGCCCCGGCCAGCAGCAGCCCGCCGGCCAGCGCGGCGAACCTGCCGAACAGCGCCCAGTTGAAGACGTCGGAGTACTCGATCGGTGGCCAGCCGAACGGCGCGCCGACGATCAGGATCGGCAGGTAGCCGAGGACGATCAGCACCCGTGCGTCCGGGACGACGACGGCGAGTCCGAACGCCACAGCCCAGGCGTAGCCGGCGAGCAGCGCCCGCAGCGGACCGGGCGGGTGGACCGCGGGGCGGCTCATGGCCAGGGCGGCCACCGCGGCGGTGAGCAGGACGCCTGCGAAGAGCGGGGTGGCCAGGTCCACCGGCACCAGGCGCAGCAGGTTGACGTCGCCGCCGTGGGTGTCGTTCGCGCCGAACGGATAGCCGGCGCCGGTGAGTGTGCCGACCAGGGCGAGTACGCCCCACAGGCCGAGCCAACCGGCGGCCAGTGGGGCGAGTCGGTCGGGCCAGCGGGAGCCGGTACGGGCTCGGGATGCAGTGATTGTCGTCATGCTCTGAGCCTCGGCCGACAGCCCGCCGGATCCCTCCCGGCCCGCGGTGAATCCGCTCCCCCGGGTGGGGGACCGGTCAGCCGGACGGGGTGACGAAGCCGGACTCGTAGGCGGCGATCACGGCCTGCGTGCGGTCCCGGACACCCAGCTTGGCCAGCACGTTGCCGACGTGCGTCTTGACCGTCTCCACCCCTACCACCAGGTGCGCGGCGATCTCCGGGTTGGACCGGCCGGTGGTCATCAGCCGCAGCACCTCGGCCTCCCGCTCGGTGAGCCGGGCCGCGCGCAGCCGATCGCCGCCGACCGGCCCGTACGCCCCGACCAGCTGGCGGATAGCGGCCGGGAAGAGCAGCGACTCGCCCGCCGCGACGACCCGTACGGCCTCCACCACCTCGGCGGGTCGGGCCCGTTTGAGCAGGAATCCGGAGGCGCCGGCGCGCAGCGCCTCGTAGACGTACTCGTCGTTGGCGAACGTCGTGACCACCAGCACCCGGGGCGGGTCGGCCGAGGTGGCCAGCAGGTGGCGGGTGGCCTGGATGCCGTCGATGCCTGGCATCCGTACGTCCATCAGCACCACGTCGGGCCGGTGCCGAGCGACCAGGGGCGGAACCTCGGCGCCGTCGGCGGCCTCGGCGAGCACCCGCAGGTCGGGTTGGGCGTCGATGATGGCCCGCAGCCCGACCCGGATCAACTCGTCGTCGTCGACGATGAGCACACCCGTGGTCATCGTGCGTCCTCGTAGGGCAGTCGGGCCCGGATCAGCCAGCGGTCGCCGTCCGGCCCCACGCTGAGTCGACCGCCGAGCAGCAGCACCCGTTCCCGCATACCGTCCAGGCCCCGACCGGACCGCCCCGTGTCGGCCCGGTCGGGGCGGCTCATCGTGTTGACCAGCTCCAGCTCCAGCGCGTCCGGCCGCAGGTCCAGGCGCAGCGTCACAGGCCCGCACCCGTACCGGGCGGCGTTGGTCAGTCCTTCCTGGACGATCCGGTAGCCCTCCCGGGAGACGATCGCGGGCAGTCGCGCCGGGTCGCCGACGCGCTGCGCGTGCACGGTCAGCCCGGCCGCACGTGTGTCGGCGACCAGCCGGTCCAGGTCGGCGAGGGTACGTTGCGGTGCCGCGGGTGGCCTGTCGCCACCTGTCTCGCGGAGCAGCCCCAGCACGTGGTCCAGCTCGTCCATCGCGGTCCGTCCAGCCTCCTCGATGGCGGCGAGCGCCCGCCCGACGAACTCCGGATCGGTGTCGAGCACCTCGCGAGCCGCGCCGGCCTGGAGGGTGGCCACGGTCAGCGCGTGACCTACCGAGTCGTGCAGTTCCCGGGCCAGTCGGTTGCGTTCGGCCAGCCGGGTGGCCCGCGCCTCCAGCGCGGCGATCCGCTCGGCCTGCGCGGGGCCGAGCAGCACAGGCGCCATCGACACGGCCAGTGCGCCGAGCCCGGCGACCGCGTAGCCGAGGCCGACGAGCAGGGCCACCCCGGTCAGCGTCAGCCAGCCGCCGTCCCGTCCGTCGAGCGGGCCGAACCGCTCCCGGCTGGTGATCTCGGCGCCCACTCCGAACTGCTGGGCGATGAAAGCCAGCGCCATCGGCAGCGCGCTGAACAGCGCGATCATCACCAGCGCGCCGATGGTGAGGTGCGTGGCGATCCAGAGCGCGCTGCGCAGGCGGCTCTCCCGGTCGCCGCGGTGCCCGGGCGCGGGGTCGGGCAGGTCGACGCCGAGCAGCGCCCGTACGGCGGCGATCTCCAGGGCCCGGCTGCCGTCCAGCAGCAGCGGCACCACGGCGATCAGCCCCGCGATCACCAGGAGGGCGTACACCAGTGGGCGGGGGATCGTCGAGTCGGTGAGCAGTTGCGCGAAGGTCACCGCGAGGACCCCGTACGGCAGCGCCAGCACACCACCGAGCAGCAGGAAAACTCCGCGTCGCCAGGTGCTGCCGGCCACCAGCGGGGCCAGTGCCGCGCGGAAGGTCATGCGGTCATTCTGCTGCGCCCACCCCTCCCCGCGACTCCCCCGCAGCGGGGAGATCTCAGCGGTGGTCGGCGACGTACTCCTGCGGGTCGTTGTCGCGGAACGGCAGGTCGCGGCCGTTCTTGTGCTCGCCGTAGAAGGTCAGCCAGCGCTGGCCCAACTCGGCACGCAGCTCGAAGCCCGCGTGCCGGCGGAAGTCGGGCAGGGCCTCGTCCTCCTCCTCGGCCAGGTGCTCGCTGTTCTCCCGGCGGGCCGTGCCGACTGCCTCCCACCACTGCTTCGAGCCGACCGGGTGCAGCTTCGACTCGGCGATGGCGTCGCGGATCTTGTTGTGGTCGCCTATCGCGTCGGCTGTCTCGTCCTCGCCGTCGTCGCCGTGTTTGACCAGGTGCGGGTAGAGGATGGCCTCCTCCGCCTCGGCGTGGATGTCCAGGTGCAGGGCGAGGGCATCCCAGATGGCGAGCAGTTCCTGCTCGTCGCGGGCGTCGTCGAGGCGGGCGAAGCCGCGCCGGAAGGCGGCGTGGTCGTCCAGGATCAGCGCGGTGATGTCGTCCACTGTGCTCACTTTCCCGTTGAGCCGGCGAGCCGGGCGCGCACCATGGCGGGCATCGCGGCGAGGCCGGTGACCGGTCGGAAGCGTTTCGCGGCCTCGGCGAGCGCCGCGTACTCGTCGTCGGCGAGGTCGATGTCCGCGGCGGCGGCGTTGCGTTCCATCTGCTCCACCCCTGACGCGCCGGGGATGGCCAGCACGTTCGGGTGGCGCAGCAGATAGGCGAGCGCGATCTGGCTGGGGGTGGCGTCGTGCGCGTCGGCGACCTGGCGCAGCGTCTCGATCAGGGTGGCGCCGCGTTCCAGGTTCTCCGGCAGGAAGTACGGGTTGGCCCGCCGGACCGCGCCGGAGGGTGGGTTCTTCGCGTCGTAGCGGCCGGACAGGAAGCCCTGCGCCAGCGGGCTGAAGGCGATGACGACCCGGCCGGCCTGCCGCGCGTACGGCAGCAGGTCCTGTTCGGGGGCGCGGTCGAGCATGCTGTAGCGGACCTGGTTGCTGAGCACCCGCCGGCCCAGCGCCGCCTCGGCGACCTGCCACCGGCGCAGCCCGTAGTTGCTCACCCCGACCTCGGCGACCAGCCCGACGTCCTGCAACACGCGCATGCCGCGCATGGTGGTGTGGTCGGCGACCAGCGGGTGGGGCTGGTGCACCTGGTAGAGGTCGATGCGGGTGACGCCGAGCCGGGCGGCCGAGGCGACCGCCCGTTGCTGCACCACGGCGGCCACCGGCACCACCGGAAAGATCTTGGACGCGACGGTGACCTTTGGTCGGTCGTCGCCGAGGGCGGCACCGAGGATCCGTTCGCTGCGGCCGAAGCCGTAGATCTCGGCGGTGTCGAACACCGTGACGCCCAACTCCACGGCCCGCCGGACGATCTGGGCCGCCTGCCGCTCGAAGTCCGACCCGTAGCCCCACTCCCGGGAGCCGAACTGCCAGGTACCCAACCCGATCTTGGACAACGGCTTGGGGGTGTCGAGCGAGATGAACCGCATGGCGTCGAAACTACCCCGGTGTCCGGCTTCGCAAGCCCGATCTCCGGCACCGCCGGCCGGAGCTAGGCTCATGATCGTGACCTACCTCGCCGCGGATGACCGCTACGACACCATGACCTACCGGCGCAGTGGACGCAGTGGCCTGCGGCTGCCCGCCGTCTCCCTCGGGCTGTGGCACAACTTCGGCCCGGACCGCCCGTTCGAACGGCAGCGCGACATCGTCCGGCGCGCCTTCGACCTGGGTGTCACCCACTTCGACCTGGCCAACAACTACGGCCCGCCGCCCGGCTCGGCGGAGGAGAACTTCGGCCGGCTCCTCGCCACCGACCTGAAGCCGTACCGGGACGAGCTGGTCATCTCCAGCAAGGCCGGCTACCTCATGTGGCCCGGACCGTACGGCGAGTGGGGCTCGCGCAAGAACCTGATCTCCTCCTTGGACCAGTCGCTGGGCCGGATGGGGCTCGACTACGTCGACATCTTCTATTCGCACCGGTTCGACCCGGACACCCCCCTCGAAGAGACGATGGGCGCGCTGGACGCCGTCGTCCGCTCCGGCAAGGCGCTCTACGTGGGCATCTCGAACTACAACTCGGAGCAGACGACGCGGGCGGCCGCGATCCTGCGCGAGCTGGGCACGCCGCTGCTGATCAACCAGCCGTCGTACTCGATGCTCAACCGCTGGACCGAGGACGACGGCCTGCTCGACACGCTGGAGCAGGTAGGCGCCGGTTGCATCGCGTACAGCCCGCTCGCTCAGGGCCTGCTGACCGACCGCTACCTGGGCGGCATCCCGGCGGATTCGCGGGTGCGTACCAGCGTCTTTCTCAACGAGAGCGACCTCAGCGACGAGAAGATGGCCACCATCCGGGGGCTCGGCGGGCTCGCCGAGCGGCGCGGCCAGTCACTCGCGCAGCTCGCGCTGGCCTGGGCGCTGCGTGACCCGCGGATGACAAGCCTCATCATCGGCGCGAGCAGCGTCGAGCAGTTGGAGACCAACATCGCCGCGCTCGACAACCTCGACTTCACGGCCGACGAACTGGCCGAGATCGACCGACTGCTGGGCTGAGCGCCCGCGATACCCCGATACGACGTTGGCCGGCACCCTTCCCGGGGGTGCCGGCCGACGCGGTTGTCGGGCAGGGTGTCCCGGCAACGGCCGGACGGTTATCGCGCGTCGTCCCGCCTCGCCGCGGCCAGGACCCGATCGACAAGGTCTTCGACGAAGGGCCGATCCGCCGGTCGAGCCTGGAAACCCGCGCGCACGAGCACCCCGCCCACCAGGAGCGCCAGCGAAGGCTCGACATCCTCGGCCCGCAGGTGAGAGCGGAGGGCCGAGTCCAGCGACCGGGTCCCGGCCGCGTAGAGCCGCTCGCGCAGCTCATCGACGACGGGGTCACTGCCGGCCCGCTCAAGGAGCCCGCCGAAAACCCTGACCAGGTGCCCGTCGGCGAGGTCCTGCCCGAAGTCGAGCAAGCCCGCTATCAGGTCGTGGCGTAGGTCGCCGGTCAACTGGGGGTGCCCGACCGCGGCACACATCTGATCGACCGACGCCCGAACCAGGTCCAGGCGCGTTGGCCAGTGTGCATAGAGGGTCGCCTTGGAGTAGCCCGCCCGGCGCGCGACCTCGGCGTGGGTCACCGCCGCCCAACCCTGCTCCAGGAACAGCGCCGTGGCCGCGTCGACGACATCCCGCCGGGTCCGCTGAACCCTCGGATCGACGCTGTCGGCTTCCTGCTCCACGATCACCGACCCTACCGAACAGCCAAACCATCCGACAACTTCCAAACAGACTGTTCATTACTGAGCGACTAGGCTAGTTTTAGAAGCATGCTTCCCCGAGAGGACCTCGTGATGACCGACCCTGCACAAACGCTGCGGACACCGCCCGTCAGCGCACTCACCATCGGCCTGTGGGCCGCCCAGGGAGCCCTCGCGCTGATCTTCGCGGGTGGCGGCGTCTGGAAAATCGTCACGCCCATCGAGCGGGTCGCCGAGGCGTTCGCCTGGGCAGGCGAGGTCCCACCGGGCCTGTTCTACGCGACCGCGGCACTCGACATCCTCGGCGGGATCGGCGTGCTCCTGCCCTCACTCACCCGGATCAGGCCCGGCGTGACAGTGCTCGCAGCTCTCGGGTGCGTCGCGCTGCAAGCCTCCGCGATCGTCTTCCACCTCTCCCGGGGAGAGGCCGCGGACACGCCCGTCAACGTCCTGTTCATCGTGCTCGCGCTCTTCGTCGCCTGGGGTCGCCACGCGAAGGCCCCGATCGCGCCTCGGGCATGACACACCGCACCACCGAGCCGTCGGCCACTACCCACTTTGGAGCAGAGTTGAAGAGGCACTATCGCATCGTCGCGGCGACGTTGGCGGCAGCGGCGTTGTCCGTCGCCGGCCTCGGGCAGGTGACGTCGGCCGACAGCGCGCAGGCACAGTCACCCACCGGCCACGATCGAGCTGTGTGGAGCGACAGGGCGCCGATGAACACGGCACGGGCGGAGGTAGGGGTGGCCGCGCTCGACGGCCGCGTCTACGTCGTCGGTGGCACCGTGCAGAACGGCGACGAGCAGCCAACGTGGGCGACGACCCTGGTGACCAGCTACGACCCGCGTACCGACAGGTGGCGGCAGCACGCACCCCTGCCGCGCCCTCTCACGCACGTCGGCGTGGCCGGGCTGAACGGAAAGTTGTACGCCTTCGGTGGCTTCACCGACATCGTGCACATGCACCCGCAGCAGGTGGCCTACGCCTACGACCCGCTGCGCGACGCTTGGAGCCGGCTGCCGGACATGCCCCAGAAACTGGGCTCGGTCGGCGTCGCGGCGGTGAACGGAAAGCTGCACCTGCTCGGCGGACGGGACTCTCACACCGTCGTCACCCTGCCGGATCCGCCGATCTCCATGGGGTACGGCACCGTCCGGACCCACCTGACGTACGACCCGGCGCGACGCAGCTGGTCCACGGCCGAGCCACTGCCGGTCGAGCCGCGCGACCACGCGGGAGTCGCCGTCCTCGGCGATCGCGTGCACGTGTTCGGCGGCCGGGTCGCAGACGGGGAGGACAGCCTCGCACGCCATGACGTCTACGACACCCGGACCCGACGGTGGAGCAGGGCAGCCCCATTGCCGACGCCCCGCTCCGCCGGAGCCGCAGTCGTGCTCAACGGCCGGATCGTGTACGCCGGCGGCGAGTGCAGGCCGGACGAGACCACCTACGACGACGTGACGGCGTACGACCCCCGCAAGGACCGCTGGACCACGCTTTCGCCGTTGCCGCAGGGCCGGCACGGATTGGGCGCCGCCCGGGTCGGCGATCGCGGCTACTTCGTGGCGGGGGCGCTCACCTGCGGCGGCGGGGCAAGCGCCGACACGTTGGAGCTGAACCTCGGGTGAGGCCGGCCAGGTGCCGTTCGACAGGCACCTGGACTGAGCGCCACCGGGTGTCGGGCGGGTCGGGTCACCAGATCCGGCGCCGCCCGGCCCGGTGGTTGCGTACCCCGCACTGCCGGCCGGCCGGCGCCGCGACGCTCCGGCGTCGCCAGCCGGCGGTGATCAGCAACGCCAGCAGCAGCACGGTGGCAGCGCCGGCCAGCACCGGCCACCGGTTGCCGAGGTCGGTCACCGACGCCACAGGCACACCCGGGTCGGCCGCCGCCGCCACCTCCGGTTCGGTGCCCGCCGGCCGGCTCGCGGCGGTACGCGGAGCAGCGGGCGCACTCTTCGTCGCACTGCTCTTCGCCTTGCGGAACACCACGTCGGAGCAGGAGTAGTAGGTGTCCGGTGTGGTGGAGTTCTGCCAGATCGTGTAGATGAGGTGCCGACCCTCGCGGCCCGCCGGCAGCCGGCCCGCGAGTTGGTACGCCTCGGCCCGTACCGGCGGGTCGGTCACCGTGAGGAAGGGGCGCGCCTCCAGGTCCGCCCAGGTGAGTCGCTCGCGGGGGTCGTAGCCGGGGCGTGTCACGTAGAGCCGGAAGGTGCCCCGGTGCTCGATGGTGGTCCGGTACCGGAAGGTGAACGTGGCGCCCGGGATCAGCTCGGTGGACGGCCAGTCGGCCCGGGGCAGGTCCAGTCCCCGGTACGCGGACAGGCCTCCGCTGCACAGCTCGCCGTCCGGGATCCGCTCCCGGTCCCGGCCGTTGATCGCGGCGACGCGCACGTTGTCCCACTCGCGCACGGCAGCGCCGGCCCGGACGGCTGCCCGGCAGGCGGCGGTCGTCGCGTACCGGCCCTGCGGTCCACACGCCGCCGCCCGGCTCACCGGGTCGGTCGGGGCGCCGTGCGCGGCGGCGGGCGTGCCGGCCAGCGGCACGGTCGCGGCAGCGACCAGCACGGCGGCTAGCACTCGGCGCATGGTCATGGCGTGACCTCCCGGGCAGTGGTACGGGCGCGGGAGGTCAAAGGTTCGACGCCGGGTGGCCGGGAATCCCGGCACCGGCCCCGGCGTTCCGATAGGCGGTACGGATTCAGGCCAGACCCCCAGGCCGAGGAGGCAGACATGAAGGTACGTAGCTCGTTGCGTGCGCTGAAGCAGAAGCCGGGTTCGGTGGTGGTCCGCCGTCGGGGCCGGGTCGTCGTGGTGAACCGCGCGAACCCGCAGTGGAAGAGCCGCCAGGGCTGATCCCGCCCTTACCGGACATACAGTCGACGAACGCCCTGACCGGGTCACTCCGGTCAGGGCGTTTTCGCGTCGGGTGGACAACAGGAAACGGCCCGGTTGATGATCATCAACCGGGCCGTTCACCCGCGTCCGCAAGGTGGAGCCGAGGGGACTCGAACCCCTGACCCCCACACTGCCAGTGTGGTGCGCTACCAGCTGCGCCACGGCCCCTTGCTGTCGTCCCGGTCGCCCGGGCACTGGGAAACTATACACAGACCGGCCGGCATGGTCATCTCGCGGGGTGCCCCCACCGCCGGGTCAGTTCAGCGCCACGTCCGGGGGGAAGTGGGCCACCGCCGCCATCATCCCGCCCTGCCGGCGCAGCACCATCGGCCACAGGTCGTCCGGACGGTCGACGAACGCGTCGCCGGGCAGCGCGTCCAGCACGAACCAGGAACCGTCCTCGATCTCCTGCTCCAACTGGCCGCTGCCCCAGCCCGAGTAGCCGGCGAACACCCGGATGCCGCCGATGCTCTCCCGCAGCCGCTCCGGGTCGACCGACAGGTCGATCGTGCCTACCGCGCCGGACACCTGGTGGAACCCCTTGACCCGGCGCATCGGGTGCCGCATCCGGGCCAGGCAGATGGCCGAGTCGGGCTGCACCGGGCCGCCCTCGAAGAGCACCGCCGGGTGGCGGGCCAGGTCGCTCCAGTCGCCGAGCACGTCAGCGACCGGCACCTCGGTGGCCCGGTTCAGCACCACGCCGAGCGCGCCGCCCGGCTCGTGGGCGACAAGCAGCACCACCGTACGGTCGAAGTTCGGGTCCTTGAGCGCCGGAGTCGCGACCAGCAGCCTCCCGGTCATCGACTCCATCGCTCGTCCGCCGATCGCCTGGCCCTCTCCCTGCATCCCACACACCCGTCAACCGTGAGCCCGCACCGGGGATCCGTCGCCCACCGGATCCGCACGGTGCATCGGGATCAACCGCGCTGTCAACGCCATGCCTGGCACCATAGCCTGCGTCCCGGGCGGTGGCTAAGGTCTGACCAGCAGGTGATCGGACAGTTGCGACGGAGGTTCGATGGCGCCGACGGCGGACGTGGCGGTGATCGGCGGTTCGGGCCTGTACGCGCTCCTCGACGGCACAGCGCATGAGCTGGACACTCCGTACGGCCCACCGTCGGACGCGGTGACCATCGCCGAGGTGGCCGGGAGGCGTGTCGCGTTCCTGCCCCGGCACGGTCGGGACCATCGATATCCACCGCACCTGATCCCCTACCGGGCCAATCTCTGGGCGCTGCGTTCGCTGGGCGTACGCCAGGTGCTCGCCCCCTGCGCGGTCGGTGGGCTCCGCCCTGAACTGGGACCTGGCACGTTCGTGGTGCCGGACCAGTTGATCGACCGGACCAGCGGCCGGACGCAGACCTACTACGACAGGGGTGCGGTGCACGTGCCGTTCGCCGATCCGTACTGCCCGCACGGCCGACGCGCGCTGCTCGCCGCGGCAGCGGGTCGGGACGTCGCGGCAGTGGACGGCGGCACGGTGGTGGTGGTCGAGGGTCCGCGGTTCTCCACCCGGGCCGAGTCGCGCTGGTTCGCCTCGATCGGGGGCACTGTCGTGAACATGACCGGCCACCCGGAGGCGGTCCTCGCCCGGGAGTTGGCCCTCTGCTACTCGTCGATCGCCCTGGTCACCGACCTGGACGCCGGGGTCCAGGCGGGCGATTCGGTCACCCAGGACGAGGTGTTCCAGGTCTTCGCGGCGAACACCGACCGGCTGCGGGACGTGCTGCTCGACGCGCTGGCCGCGCTCCCGGCCGCCCAGGACTGCGCCTGCGGTCGGGCACTCGACGGCATCACCCTGCCCTTCACGCTGCCTTGAGCCGCCGTCGGAGTCGAAGCGCTCGAGAAACGCCCGAAAGGTCCGTCACATCCCGATAGATTCGGATGATCGGGAGGGCGACCGCGGTCGTCCCTGCGCGCGAGACGGAGGCAGGCGACGATGGCAACGGTCCGGGACGCGACGTACGACGTGCTCCGCACCCTCGGCATGACCACCGTCTTCGGCAACCCCGGGTCGACCGAGGAGCCGTTCCTGCGGGACTTCCCTGCCGACTTCCACTACGTCCACGCCCTGCACGAGGCGACGGCTGTCGCGATGGCCGACGGCTACGCCCAGGCCGCCGGGGTACCGGCGCACGTCAACCTGCACACCGCACCGGGGACCGGCAACGGCATGGGCAACCTGGTCACCGCCTGGCACAACAAGACCCCGCTGATCATCACGGCCGGCCAGCAGACCCGGGAGATGCTGCTGCTCGAACCCCGACTGACCAGCAGGCGGGCCACCGAACTGCCCCAGCCGTACGTCAAGTGGGCCTACGAGCCGGCCCGGGCGCAGGACATCCCCGGCGCGGTGCTGCGGGCGTACGCGACAGCTGTGCAACCCCCGACCGGGCCGGTCTTCCTGTCGCTGCCGATGGACGACTGGGCCCAGCCCGCCGAGCCGGCACCCGAGGTGCGTTCGGTGGCCACCCGGTTCGGGCCGGACCCGCGGCGCCTCGACGAGTTCGCCCGGATCCTGGCCGGCAGCCGCCACCCGGTGCTGGTGTTCGGGCCGGGGGTGGACCGCTCCGGCAGTTGGTCGGAGGCGGTCGCCCTGGCCGAGCGGCTGGCCGCGCCCGTCTGGTCGGCGCCAGCACCGGAGCGGGCCGTCTTCCCGGAGGACCACCCGCACTTCCGTGGCGTACTGCCGTTCGCGATCGGACCCCTGGCCGAGGCGCTGAGCGGGCACGACACGGTGCTGGTGGTCGGCGCCCCGGTGTTCCGCTACTACCCGTACGTGCCGGGCGAGCACCTACCCTCCGGTACCCGCCTGCTGCACGTCACCGACGACCCCGACGAGGCCGCGCGAGCCCCGGTCGGCGACAGCATTCTCGGCGATCCCCTGCTGACCCTGGCCGCGCTGCTGGAACTGCTCCCGCAGGCCGACCGGACTCCCCCGGCGCCCCGTGACGCCCAGGCCGCACCGGACATCAGCACGCCGTTGTCAGCCGACGCGCTCTTCGCCGCGCTGGCCGGGCACTGGCCGGCCGACGGGGTGCTGGTGCAGGAGTCACCGTCCAACCTGGCCGCGCTGCGCCGCCGACTGCGGGTCACCCGGCCGACGTCGTACTTCACGATGGCCAGCGGCGGCCTCGGCTACGGCCTGCCGGCCGCGGTAGGCGTGGCCCTGGCCGAGCGGGACACCGGCCGGGGTCGGCCGGTGGTGGCGGTGATCGGCGACGGTTCGTTCCACTACTCGGTGCAGGCGCTGTGGACCGCCGCGCGCCTGTCACTGCCGGTGGTGGTCGTCGTCCCGGTCAACAAGCAGTACGCGATCCTCAAGGCGTTCGCCGAGTTGAAGGAGACACCCGGGGTGCCGGGGCTGGACCTGCCGGGGTTGGACATCACCGCCATCGCGGCCGGCTACGGCTGCGCCACCGAGGTGGTCCAGACCCCCGACCAGCTCGGCGCGGCGCTCACCGCCGGGCTGCGCGCCGACCGTCCCACAGTGGTGCCGGTGCCGATAAGCACCGAGGTGCCGAGCATTCTCTGACCGGCCCGTCGGTCAGCCTGGGGGGATCGACAGCGGGGTGCCGGTGAAGACGTCCAGCACCGGGCGGGCGCCCAGCGGCGCCGCGAGGGTCACCGTGACCGGTTCGAGTTTGAGCACGTCGGGGCAGACCCCAGTGGACCGGGTGACGCCGCCACCCACCACCACGGCGTCCGGCCCCTCCCACACCAGCGGGGTGATGCCTGTGTCGCAGGCGCCGACTCCGAGCCGGACGGTCAGCCGCGCGCCGTCGACAGCCGCCAGGTCCTGGGCCGCGACCAGCCCGTCCGGCAGCGGACGGGGCGGCGCCGCGGGCTCGGGGACCGGCGTGACAGCGGTCGACGCCACGGCGAGCCGGGCCACCGGGGTCGCCAGCTCCTCGATGGTGAACAGCCAGGCCGGCACCTGCGCCTCACCCCGGCTGGTGCGGACCGGCACGTTCCCGAACTTCACACCGGTGACGGTCAGCGCGAGGCAGGCCGTCCGGGGCGCGCTCGTGGTCCAGCCGTCCGGTCCTGGTTCGACGGTCGGGCCGCCGGGGCTCGGCAGCCCCTGTCGTTTCGGCCGCCCCGGGCACGGCTCCGGGTCACCCTTGTCGAGTTGCCGGTACGCCTCGGCCGCGCTGACCAACGGCACAGTCAGCCGGCCGTCCGGGAACCGGATCTCCCCGCTGGCCGGGGTGGGCGGGATCGGGACCTGTTCGCGGTACCAGCCGGCCCGGAACGCCGCCTCGGTGTCGGGCGTGAAGCGCGGGTCGCCGACGAGCACGGTCGGACCCTGCAATGGGACGTACCCGCTGCGCCACGTCTCGTCGGGTCGCCACGCGCCGGCGACCTCGGCGGCCCGCTTGTCGAACGCCGCCGACCGCTGCGGCGGGTCGCTGGACCCGATCGCCGGGCCGGCGTCCGTCGGGGCGCAGCCCACCGTGATCAGCAGCGGGAGTACGAGGAGCAGGGCCGGTCGACGCATGCCGGTACGACGCGTCATTCGACGCCCCGGTTCCCCGACCGGTGGTCAGGTCTCGCCCCCGAGGTCCGTCTGGTACGCCTGCCAGAGCAGGTCGGCGCCGCGCCGTCGATGCCGGGCCAGCGCCCGCAGCAGGTACCCGGCCCGGTGCCGTACCTCGTCGAGGTTGACGTCGGAGTGCTCCGCCAACCGCTGCACGGCTTGGAGGGTGGCGACGATCGCGCCGTGCTCACCTGTCAACAGCAGCACCCCGTGGTGCAGCCGGGGCGAGTGGGTGAGCAGCTCGCGGTAGAGACCGGACGGGCCTTCGGTGACCCGGACGTGCTCGGCGAAGCGGTGCCCGACCGGACGCAGACGAAGCAGCAGGTCCTCGCGCCAGCGCGGCTCGGTCGGCGGCGCGGCGACGGCCCGGGCGAGGGCGTGCACGTCCCCCGCGAGCCCTGCGGGCCGGGGCTCACCGGGAAGACCGACGGGGTACGGATCAGGGGCGGACAGCCCGGGTGGATGCCTGTGCGCGGTGGACGCCCTGACGGGTGACGGCTGCTGGACCGGTCCGGTGGCCATGGCACCTCCCGCGCTCTATCCCATACGCCGATGGTGAACCGCCGGCCGCGCTCTGTCCAGGGCCGGGTCGTGTCTCATCTGCCCCGTACGCCCCACCCGTCCCGCAGTCCTCAGCGGTCGCGGCCCGCCAGGCGGCGCAGTTGGTCGGCGACGGCGTGGGCGTCGCCGTCCCGACCGTCGGCCGGCCGGCCCGTCGTGATCGCGTCGGCGAGCGCCAGCAGCTCGGACGGGGGCAGCGAGGCGAGCCCCATGCCGCGCAGCGGGACGGTGACCCGCTGCCCTCTCGACGGGTCGGTGGCGATGATGCTCCGCATCCGGTCGGGGTCTCCCACCTCGCGGTACGACACCGCGCCGCCCTCGATCCGGGCCGTGGCGAGGTCGACGGCGCGCGTACGGAACGCACCCCGCACCCGCGCCCGGCTGCCGTCCAGCCACGCGGCGGTGCGGAGCACCCGCAGGACGAGGTGGACGCCGAGCAGGACGAAGGGCAGGCCGCACAGCCCGACGAACGGGCTGGGCCCGTCCGCGCCGCCGGAGTCCCGCAGGCCCGGCGGCAGCATTCCCGGCGGCAGGTCCCGGGCCTCCTCGTAGGAGGAGAACGCGTCGCCGGGGCCGGTCAGCCGGCGCAGCAGCCCGCCGGCGATCAGGGGCACCAGCACGAACGCCGCACCGACCGCCGCGACGAGGACGCCGAGCACCACCGCGACCGTGCGTTGGCCGGGTGACGCGCCTACCGACAGACGCATCTCCTGGTTCGTCACAGCGGCAGCGTAGTGCCCCAGGGACACGACAAAGCGCCCCGGCCGTGGGGCCGGGGCGCTTCGCTCGAGGTGGTGGAGGTGCCGGGAATCGAACCCGGGTCCTTCGCCGGTTTGTCAGGGCTTCTCCGAGCGCAGCTCGCTGTGCCTCTACTCGGCCCCACCGCTCACGCGAGCAAGTTGGTGTGACGGGCCCAGTCGCTGATTGATCTCGCCGCACGGACCCCGCGACCGGGTCCGATTGGCCAGCCTTCTAGCTGATGCCGGCTACTGGGACGAAGGCGTTCCCAGGCCGACAGACTTAGCTACTCGCCTCAGGCGGCGAGAGCGAAGTCAGCGCGATTGTTCTTGGCGCTTATTGGTTTCCGACGACCGATTCTCGAGACGACGTCGGCTTCCTCGGCTCGCTTCCCCTGTCGCTGCGTACGAAGTCGAAACCAGTCACCCCCTCGACAGGCCGCCGATGTGGCGGCACTGACAAGACTAACGCCTGCCGCAACGGCTTTCATCCCGAGCCCCGGGACGGCGCGCCGACCTGGACAAACGGGATGAATCAGTCGGCCATTCCCTTGCCGCGTCGACCGGACACCCGGGCGATCTCCCGGTCCGCGTCGCGCTTGGCGAGGTCCTGGCGCTTATCGTACGACTTCTTGCCCTTGGCCAGGGCGATCTCCACCTTGGCCCAGCCGTCGGAGAAGTAGACCTGGAGCGGGACGATCGTCAGACCACCCTCGCGGGTCTTGCCGACGAGCTTGTCGATCTCACCCCGGTTGAGCAGCAGCTTGCGCGTACGCCGGGGCTCGTGGTTGGTCCAGGTGCCCTGGGTGTACTCCGGGATGTGCATGGCGTGCAGGTACAACTCGCCGTCACGTTCCTGCGCGAACGCGTCGACAAGCGACGCCCGCCCGGCCCGCAACGACTTGACCTCGGTGCCGGTCAGCGCCATGCCCGCCTCGTACGTGTCGAGGATCGAGTAGTCGTGGCGCGCCTTCTTGTTGGAGGCGACCACCTTGCGCCCCTTTTCCCGTGGCATCGGTGCCACCCCCTCCCGTCTGACGTCACGGCCGCAGGTCACCCCGGCCGGACAACCGATCATGCTACCTGAGTCACAAGGACCCTCCCGCGCCGTTTATTTCCGGCCGCGGGAGGGTCCCCGGGAGACGACGGGACGGCCCGTACGGTGCCTAGACCCGCAGGTAGAACCGCAGGGTGATCCAGGCGGTGGCGGCGCTGACGAGGCCACCGACGCCGGCCATCAGCGGGAAGATGAACAGGATGTCACCCCAGCTGATCGGCGAGAGCAGACCCTGCAACGCGCTCAGTGATCCGTCGAAGAGCAGATACTTCGCCGCGATGAGCGCGACAAGGCCCAGCAGCGAACCGATCAGGCCGGCCACGACGGCCTCCAGCACGAACGGCGCCTGGATGAACCAGTTGGACGCGCCGACCAGCTTCATGACCGCCACCTCGCGCCGCTTGCTGTACGCGGCCACCTGGATGGTGTTCGCGACCAGCAGCAGGGCGGCGATCGCCATCACGATGGCGGCGGCCAGCGCGATGTTCTGGATCGAGGTGAGGATGTTGAAGATCTTGTCCAGCAGGCGGCTCTGGTCGACGATCTCGTCGACACCGGCCGTGTCCTTGTACTGGTCGTAGATGTTCTTGTACTGCTCCGGGTTGTTCAGCTTGAGCCGGAACGACTCGGGCAGCTGGTCCGGCTTGACGGCGTTCACCAGGTCCGGCGCGTCCTGGTACATCTCCTTGAAACGCTTGTACGCCTCATCCTTGTTGACGTAGAGAACCTCCTTAACCAGTGGGTCGCTCTTGAGCTTGCCATCCAGGTCAGTGCGCTCCTGCTCGCTCACCTCCTGGTTCAAGAAGATCGAGACTTCGATGTTCTTGTAGTAGAGGTCCTTCATGTCGTCGACCTGGCGGTACATGAGACCGCTGGCGCCGAGCATGGTCAGCGAGACCGCCATCGTGATGATCATCGCGATGGACATGGTCACGTTGCGCCACAGTCCGACCAGTACCTCGGACAGGACGTATTTCACGCGCATCGGGATTTCCTCCGGGTCTCCGGCATGAAGTGTTCGTCGTCAGGCTGCGCAGGGGTGGAGCGCCGGCTCACCCGTAGACGCCGCGGGCCTGGTCACGCACGATGCGACCGCTCTCGATCTCGACGACGCGGCGGCGCATCTGGTTCACGATGTTGGAGTCGTGGGTGACCATCACGACGGTCGTGCCGGTGCGGTTGATCCGGTCCAGCAGACGCATGATCTCGATCGAGGTGTCCGGGTCCAGGTTTCCGGTGGGCTCGTCCGCCAGCAGGATCAGCGGACGGTTCACGAACGCCCGGGCGACGGCGACCCGCTGCTGCTCACCACCGGAGAGCTCGTGCGGGTAGCGGTGCTCCTTGCCACCGAGCCCGACTAGCTCCAGCACCTCCGGCACGACCCGGCGGGCAACCGCCTTGGTCTTGCCGATCACCTCGAGAGCGAACGCCACGTTCTCGTAGGCGGTGCGGTTCGGCAGAAGCCGGAAGTCCTGGAAGACACAGCCGATCGAGCGGCGGAAGTGAGGTCGCTTCCAGGACCGCATCGACGTGACGTCCTTGCCGTTGACGACGACGCGACCCTTGTTGGGGGCTACCTCGTGCAGCAGCATCTTGATGATTGTGGACTTGCCGGAGCCGGATGGACCGATGAAGAAGACGAACTCGCCCTTCTCGATCGAGACGGACACGTTGTCGAGCGAAGGCCGGGACGCCTTCGGGTACGTCTTCGTCACTTGCTCAAGCTGAATCACGGGTGGTGAGTCTACGCGGTGTAACAACTGAGCCAAGCCCCACGCCCCACCGATCCGGTGCGCGTCGTCGAATCAGGCCTCTACCTGGAGATCGATGACGCGCTCCGCCCGCGAGCCGTCACGCACCGTCGCCGGCGAGTTGACGCTGCTTGCGCCAACGGATACCGGCCTCGATGAACTCGTCCAGGTCGCCGTCGAAGACGCCGCTCGGATTGCCGGTCTCCTGCTCGGTTCGGAGATCCTTCACCATCTGATACGGGTGCAGGACGTACGAGCGCATCTGGTCGCCCCACGAGCTGGTGCCGCCGCTCTTGAGGCCGGCCATCTTCTCTTCCTCCTCCTGGCGCTTGCGCTCCAGGAGCCGGGCCTGGAGCACCCGCAGCGCGGAGGCCTTGTTCTGCAACTGCGACTTCTCGTTCTGGCAGGTCACCACGATGCCGGTCGGGATGTGGGTCAGCCGGACCGCCGAGTCGGTGGTGTTGACGCTCTGCCCGCCGGGGCCGGAGGAGCGGTACACGTCGACGCGCACCTCGTTCTCCGGGATGTCGATGTGGTCGGTCTGCTCGGTGACCGGCAGGACCTCGACGCCCGCGAAGCTGGTCTGCCGGCGGCCCTGGTTGTCGAACGGGCTGATCCGGACCAGCCGGTGCGTGCCCGACTCGACGCTGAGTGTGCCGTACGCGTAGGGCACCTTGACCGCGAAGGTGGCCGACTTCAGACCCGCCTCCTCGGCGTACGAGGTCTCGTAGACCTCGGTCGGGTAGCCGTGGCGCTCCGCCCAGCGCAGGTACATCCGCAGCAGCATCTCGGCGAAGTCTGCCGCGTCCACGCCGCCCGCGCCGGCCCGGATGGCGACCAGGGCCTCCCGGGAGTCGTACTCGCCGGAGAGCAGGGTGCGGACCTCCATCTCCTGGATGGCCTTGGTCAGCCCGGCGATCTCCGTCTCGACCTCGGTGAGCACACCCGGGTCGGATTCGGCCTCGGCCAACTCCAGCAGCACCTGGGCGTCGTCGAGCCGGGCGCGCAGGCTGCCCAGCTTGCTGATCTCGCCGTTGACGTACGACAGCTGCGAGGTCACCTGCTGAGCCTTGGCCTGGTCGTCCCACAGGTGGGGGGCGGAAGCCTCCTGCTCAAGGCGGGCCTTGTCCTCGTGGAGACGGTCGAGGTTGAGGACGGCCTCGATGTTGCGCAGGGTCGCGTCGAGTTCCTTGAGCTGTTCGGCGTAATCGGCAGCGGTCACGACAGACAAGGGTACTGCGCAGACGAGGAGTGAGCTTGCGAGCCCCGCAGGTCCGCGCCAAATCGGCACTGCGTCACGGAAGGCGCAGCTCGTTCCCTGTCGGCGGACCCGCCGGAGATCACCCGACGGGGGCGGACTTCAACCACGACAGCGCGGCCCGGTGGTAGGCGACGGCGAACTCCAGGGCGCTGGCGTCGTACGTCTCGCCGTCCCGTTTGGCGTTCTTGACCTGTTCCCGGACCTGGGCGAGGGCCTCGGTGTGGTACTCGTTCGCGGAGGCGTACAGGCTCTTGAGCTGGCTGGCGGAGTGCAGGTTGCCGAAGGCCATCCGCAGCGCTATCGGGTTACGGATGGTGTCCCGCCCCGGGTTCTCCGCCAGCCAGCGGGAAAATGTCCGTTTCCCGCTTGCGGTGAGTGCGTACGGCTGGCTCATCCGCGGCCCCGGCTTACCGAGCCGCACGAAACCCCGCTCGGCCAGGACCGGCAACTCGCGGTAGACCTGACTGCGGGTCATCGACCAGTACGGCGCCAGACGGCGCTCAGCGGCGGCCATCAACTGGCCGCCTGTCATCGGGCCCTCGTGGAGGAGGCCGAGCAGGGCCGCCGCCGTAGGGTTGACTCCGGATTCCGCCATGCCCACTACGCTGCCACTTTGCGCACGCGGCGTCCAGGATTTGGCAGTTTGCCACCCGACAGGACTTCCTAAGTGCACTGTCGGCGACAGACTGTCCGTTGAGGACTATCGATGGATTGGATCGGCGGGCCGACCGCCGGCGGCACCGAGCGCGCCGCCGGCGGGTCGTCGCCGGTCAGCCCATGTGGGGGTACGTGTGGTCGGTCGGCGGCACGAACGTCTCCTTGATCGTGCGCGGCGACACCCAGCGGACCAGGTTCAGCCAGGAGCCCGCCTTGTCGTTGGTGCCGCTGGCCCGGGCGCCGCCGAAGGGCTGCTGCCCGACCACCGCGCCGGTCGGCTTGTCGTTGATGTAGAAGTTGCCTGCCGCGTACCGCATGCGCTCGCCGACCGAGTCGATCACCTGCCGGTCGGTGGCGAACACCGAGCCGGTCAGCGCGTACGGGGCGATCGACTCGGCCTGCGCGACCACCTCGTCGAAGCGGGAGTCGTCGAAGACGTGCACGCCCAGGATCGGCCCGAAGTACTCGGTGGTGAAGGTCTCGTGCGCGGCGTCGCCGCACTCGAAGAGGGTCGGCCGGACGAAGTAGCCCACCGAGTCGTCGGCCGTGCCACCGGCCAGCACCCGGCAGGAGTCGTCACCGGCGATCAGCTCCAGCGCCGCGGTGTGCCTGGCGAACGCCTTGTCGTCGATCACCGCGCCGCCGAAGTTGCCGAAGTCGGCCACGTCGCCGTAGGTGAGCGAGTTGGCGGTGGCGGCGAGCCGGTCGCGCAGTCCGCCCTCCCAGAGCGAGCGCGGCACGTACGCCCGCGACGCCGCCGAGCACTTCTGGCCCTGGTACTCGTACGCGCCACGGATCAGCGCGGTGTGCAGCGCGTCCACGTCGGCACTGGTGTGCGCGACCACGAAGTCCTTGCCACCGGTCTCGCCGACCAGCCGCGGGTAGCCCCGGTAGCGGGCGATGTTGTCGCCGACGGTCCGCCACAACTGCTGGAAGACCTTGGTGGAGCCGGTGAAGTGGATGCCGGCCAGGTCCGGGTCGGCGAGTACGACGTCGGAGACCTCCTCGCCCCGGCCGGTCACCATGTTGATCACGCCGGGCGGGAGGCCGGCGGCCTCGAACAGCCGCATGGTGAAGTGCGCGGCGAACTGCTGGGTCGGGCCCGGCTTCCAGATCACCGTGTTGCCCAGCAGGGCCGGCGCCGACGGCAGGTTGCCGGCGATCGCTGTGAAGTTGAACGGGGTGACCGCGTAGACGAAACCCTCCAGCGGGCGGTGGTCGAAGCGGTTCCAGACGCCTGGCGACGACGCCGGCTGCTCCTCGAGGATGCGACGGGCGAAGTGCACGTTGAACCGGAGGAAGTCGATGAACTCGCACGCCGAGTCGATCTCCGCCTGGATCGCGGTCTTCGACTGGCCGAGCATGGTGGCGGCGTTGAGGGTGTCGCGCCACGGGCCGGCGAGCAGCTCGGCGGCGCGCAGGAAGATCGCGGCGCGCTCCTCGAACGGCAGCGCCCGCCACATCGGGGCGGCCGCCTTGGCTGCCTTGATGGCGGCGTGCGCGTCGTCGTGGGTGGCGTGCGCCGTCACACCCAGCACGTGCGCGTGCTTGTGCGGCTGCACCACGTTGATCGGGTCACCGGCGGCCATCCGCTGCTCGCCACCGATGGTCATCGGCAGGTCGATGCGCTCCGCGGCGAGCGCGGTCAGCCGCCGCTGAAGCCGCTCCCGATCCCCGCTGCCCGGCTCGTAGTTGCGAACCGGCTCGTTGCGCGGCTCGGGTACGGAGAACACGGCGTCCATCAAGGCTCCTGGCGATCTCGACAGCAGTGGCGAAACCGGACCCGCGGGCACCGACCGGATGGCCGGACACCGGACGCCGCAGGACAGGGCCGAGCAGCGGCGGGACCTCCTCCGATTCTCCCATGCGAGGCCGTGCGCCCCACCTCGGCCACCTCCGTACGCCAAGGACCGCCCCACCCCTTCTCCCCTTACCGACCGGGCTCGATCCGACAGCCCGCAGCCATCGGGCGGCCGCTCGGCCCACGCCATTGGCGGAGCCGGACCGGGCGGCACCGTCGGGTGCGACGGGTCACCCAGCGGGCCCGCGTACCCTGAATGGTCGGTGACCTGCCGCCTCGAAGGGGAGACGATGACCAAGCAGCCCGGCCGCGTCCCGGCCGTCGAGTCGGACGACCCGGCGGTCGACGCCACCGACGGTCGGCCGACGCTCGCCCCCGGCGCGGCGGTGCTCGCGCTGCTGGCGCTGGGCTGGCTGGCCGCCATGCTCTGGTCCACCCGGGAGGCCACCACCTCGGCAGCGGCCGGGGTCACCGCGATCAGCCTCTCCGCGTTCGCCCTGCCCGGCGTGATCTCGGCCGCGCTGGTGGCCGGGGCGGCCGTGGCGCTGGCCGGCGGCAACCTGCTGGCCCGCCGCTACGGCGACGGGATCACCCTGCGTTTCGTCGGGGCGATCGGCGCCGGGATGGTGGTCGGGCTGGCCGCCGCGCTGGCCATCAACCTCACCTACTTCGACACCGCGACCACTAACGTGATCGCCGGCACCACGGCCGCCGCCGCGATCATCGGCGGTGCCATCGCCGGCGCGCGCTCGGCCCCGACTGTCGGCGCGGTGGTCACCGCGGCGCTGGGCACGCTGCTCTTCGTGGTGGCGTTCAGCCAGGCCCGCGACCCGCTGTTCGACCTCTTCGGCGCCGGGGACACCCAGGAGTCGCTGGTCAACGCCGCGAAGTGGGTGTCGCGTACCGAATCGCTCGTCGCCGGACTGCTCGCGGGGCTGCTCGCCTTCGGCTACCTGAGCTGGGCGCGGCGTCGGGCCGTCCGCCATAATCCCGAGACGCCCGCGCTGCGCTGGCCGGCGTACCTGCTCGCCGGCGCCGGACCCGGGCTGCTCCTGCTGCTCGCCGAGGTGATCATCCGGATCGGCGGCCGTTCCCTGCTGGACCTGGCCAGCGCGCTCAGCGAGGCGGACGCGGTGGCGCAGACCTCACTTGGCACCTCGCGGGTGGACAACGGCATCTGGGTGCTCTTCGTGGGCGCGCTGACCGCGCTCATCGCGTTCGGACGCACCCTCGGGCCGGCGCACACCGACGACGACGAGCCGGTCGACTCCCCCGCCGACGCGGGCGACCCGACCGACGCCGTCGAGGCGGACCAGGCCCGCTGACCCCGACCGCTCAGCCGGCGGCGCGCAGCAACAGGTCGAGTTCCGTCACGTCGTACCACTCCAGCTCGTGGTCCTCGGCGCCGTCGACTGTGAACTGGGCGTCCGGGTCGCCGGCGGCGGCCTCGGCCACCACGTCGGCCGCCGCGGCGATCTCCTCGACGGCGTCCGCGCCGTCCACGTGGATCGCCGCCACGGCGGCGACAGGCACGACGTCGGCCAGCGTCACCATGCTGGATCCCAGTTCGCCGTCGCCCCGCCCGAGCGCTGCCGGCGGCAGGTCGGCCGAGACGACGACCCGGCGGCGGGGCGCGCCCGGGTCGGCCCGGAGCAGGTGCAGCGCCTCCTGGGCGGCCCTGGTGAACGCCACGTACTCCAGCTCCTCCTCGTCGCCCTCGGCGTACCACTCGCGCAGCGCCGGCGTCACGGCGTGCGCCTGGTCGGCGCTCAGGCCCTGCTCACGCAGTCGGGCCAGCATCGGTACGGTCGCCGGTACGTACACCCGGACAAGCTCCTGGTTCACCGGTTGTCTCCCCGCTCGGTCCTCCACCGGCGGCCGCCGGCACGGGCGCAGATCATGCCGCACGCCGTGACCGTCATACACCGCACCTCCGGTCGGTGGAAGTTCCTCGCCGGTGTGTCAGCAGTCGCCGGTCCCGCGACCGGGCGGGCCGGCGCTGGGCTCTCCGCGCTGTCGATGGCAAACTGAACCAAACGACATCAACCCCGGGAGTGTCAGTGGAGCCCAGGTTCCTGCTGCTGTCCGACGTCGCCGCCGAGCTCAACGTGTCGGACTCGCAGGTCTACCACATGGTGCGCAGCGGGGAGCTGCCGGCGATCAAGATCGGCGGGCGTGGCCAGTGGCGGGTGGAGCGCGCCCGGCTGGAGGAGTACATCGCGCGCAAGTACGACGAGACCGCCGACTGGGTACAGAGCAATCCCCTCGTCGACCGCGATCCTGAGTAGCGCCGCCCGCCGTCCCGCCCTTCGACGACGCCATTGACCCGGACGGTCCGGTCGCTCAGAATCAATGAGTCGAGAGCAAACGAAGGCAAACGCAAGATCGAGAGGGCTGCGATGAGTGAGCGTCCGTCCCGACCACCCGTACGGCTGCGCCCCGCCCCACCCATCGACCCCCCGTACGCGGACGAGGCGGAGGGACCGTACTGGCCGGTGCCGACCCACGGCCAGCTCGCCCTCGACCTGTTCGCCGCCTCCCGCCAGGAGCAGGCCCGGCCACCGCAGCGTCGCCGCACCCTCCGCCCGGTGCCCAGCAGTCCGGCCGGCCACCCGGGCGCCCCACTGCCGTCCACCACCGCCTCCGAGGCGACCCGGGCGGCGCACCGCTTCGTCAGCACCTGCCTCGAGGTGGTCAACGGCTACCGCTCGCCGGCGCAGGTGCGGCCACTGCTCGACCCGTCCCACTCCGGAGAGCTGCTGATCGAGCTGGCCCGGGCCTCCGGACGGACCGGCGTGACCCGCCGCCGCGCCGCGCGGCCGCTGGCCCGGCTGCTCCGCCTGCGGGTCTGCGAGATCGGGGACGCCGCGGTGGAGGCCGCCGCCGTGCTCACCGGCGACGGCGGCCGGAGCTGGGCGATGGCGCTGCGCCTGGAACACCGCAGGGGCCGCTGGCTCTGCACCGCCCTGCACGTCCTCTGACCACCCACCGGCACTGCTCAACGGCCGGAGCCGGGTGAAGCCCGGATACGCCGACGGGCCACGGCCAGAATCGGCCGGGACCCGTCGGTCGAGCTGCTTCGGTCAGTTGCCGCCGTTGGGGGCGCCGTGGCAGCGCTTGTACTTGCGGCCCGAACCGCACGGGCACGGCGCGTTGCGCGACGGGCCGTTGGAGGCGTCCGCCTGACTCGGCGCCGGACGGCGCGAGCCGGCCGTCGGAAGCGCCGGGCCACGCAGCCCGGAAGCCGGCCGCTGCGGGGCGGACGGCGCGCTCTGCCCCGGCGACGCCGGGGCGCCCTGAGCCGGGCGACCCACACCGAGCGCGGGCGCCTGCTGCTCGGCCTGCTCGACCGCCACCGCACCCGGGCTGGCCTCGCCGTCGATGGTGGGAGCCGAATACTGCAGACCCTGCCGCTGCGGAGCGCGGTTGAGGCCCTTGGCCCGGATCTCCACAGGCTTGTCCAGGAGCGTGACCTCCTCCGACTCCGCGGGCTCCGGCTCGGTCACCTGGACGTCCACGTTGTAGAGGAAGCCGACAGTCTCCTCCTTGATGCCGTCCATCATGGTGGCGAACATGTCGAAGCCCTCGCGCTGGTACTCCACAACCGGGTCCCGCTGCGCGTACGCCCGGAGGTTGATGCCCTCCTGGAGGTAGTCCATCTCGTAGAGGTGCTCACGCCACTTGCGGTCGATCACCTGGAGCAGCACCATCCGCTCGAGCTGGCGCACCCCCTCGGTGCCGAGCTGCTCCTCGCGCCTGTCGTACGCGGCGTGCGCGTCCTCCTTGAGGCGGGCGACCAGGAAGTCGGCGTCCATGCCGGCCCGGGAACCGCCGGCCTCCTCCTCCAGCTCCTCGATCGTCACGCCGACCGGGTAGAGCTGCTTGAGGCTGGACCAGAGCTGCTCGAGGTCCCAGTCCTCGCCGTAGCCCTCCGAGGTGGCACCCCGCACGTACGCCTCGACGGTGTCGTCGATCATGTTGCGCACCTGGTCGGAGAGGTCCTCACCGTTGAGCACCCGGAGCCGCTCGGCGTAGACGACCTGCCGCTGCTTGTTGAGCACCTCGTCGTACTTGAGCACGTTCTTACGGATCTCGGCGTTCTGACCCTCGATCTGGGCCTGGGCGCTCTTGATCTGCCGGGTGACCATCTTCGACTCGATGGGCACGTCCTCCGGGATGTTGAAGCGCTCCATCACCGCCTCGACCGCGCCGGCCCGGAAGCGCCGCATCAGCTCGTCCTGCAGGGACAGGTAGAAGCGGGACTCGCCCGGGTCACCCTGCCGGCCGGCGCGACCGCGCAGCTGGTTGTCGATCCGCCGGGACTCGTGCCGCTCGGTGCCCAGCACGTACAGGCCACCGGCGCCGGCGACCTCCTCCGCCTCGGCGTCGCAAGCCTGCTTCCAGGTGGGCAGGACCTCCTCCATCGCCTTGGCGTACTCCTCCTCGTTCTCCAGCGGGTCGAGGCCACGCTGGCGCAGCTCGTTCGCGGCGAGGAACTCGGGGTTGCCGCCGAGCAGGATGTCCGTACCACGGCCGGCCATGTTGGTGGCCACCGTGACGGCGCCCTTACGCCCGGCCTGGGCGACGATCTCGGCCTCCCGGGCGTGGAACTTGGCGTTCAGCACGTTGTGCGGGATGCCCCGCCGACGCAGCAACTGGGAGAGGATCTCCGAGTTTTCCACCGAGACGGTGCCGACAAGCACCGGCTGGCCCATCTGGTGCCGCTCGGCGATGTCCTCGATTACCGCGTTGAACTTGGCCTTCTCGGTCTTGTAGATGACGTCCGGCCGGTCCTCGCGGACCATCGGGCGGTGGGTCGGGATGCTCACGACGCCGACCTTGTAGACCTTGTTGAACTCGCTCGCCTCGGTCTGCGCCGTACCGGTCATCCCGGACAGCTTGTTGTAGAGGCGGAAGTAGTTCTGGAGGGTGATGGTGGCCAGGGTCTGGTTCTCCTGCTTGATCTCCACCCCCTCCTTGGCCTCGATCGCCTGGTGCATGCCCTCGTTGTAGCGGCGGCCGTGCAGGATGCGACCGGTGAACTCGTCGACGATCAGGACCTCACCGTCGCTGACGATGTAGTCCTTGTCGCGCTTGTACAGCTCCTTGGCCTTGATGGCGTTGTTGAGGTAGCCGACCAGCGGAGTGTTCACCGACTCGTACAGGTTGTCGATGCCGAGCCGGTCCTCGACCTTGGCCACGCCGCGCTCGGTCACCGCGATGGTGCGCTTGGAGTGGTCGACCTCGTAGTCGCCCTCGCCGTCGGTGCCGGGCTGGAGCCGGGCCACCACGCCCGCGAACTCGCCGTACCAGCGGGCCGAGTGCTCGGCCGGACCGGAGATGATCAGCGGGGTGCGTGCCTCGTCGATGAGGATCGAGTCGACCTCGTCGACGACGGCGAAGTTGTGACCGCGCTGGACCAGCTCGTCCTTCGACCAGGCCATGTTGTCGCGCAGGTAGTCGAAGCCGAACTCGTTGTTGGTGCCGTACGTGATGTCGCACTCGTAGGCGGCCTTGTGCTCGCTGGCCGGCCGGTTGGGCAGCACCACGCCGACGGTCAGCCCGAGGAACTCGTGCACGCGACCCATCCAGGCCGCGTCGCGCTGGGCGAGATAGTCGTTGACGGTGACCACGTGCACGCCGTCGCCGGAGAGCGCGTTGAGGTAGACAGCCATGACCGAGGTCAGCGTCTTACCCTCACCGGTCTTCATCTCGGCGATGTTGCCGAAGTGCAGAGCCGCGCCGCCCATCACCTGGACGTCGTACGGCCGCTGGCCGAGCACCCGGGCGGCCGCCTCGCGGGCCACCGCGAACGCCTCCGGCAGCAGGTCGTCGAGGGTTTCACCGTCGGCGAGCCGCTCCCGGAACTGCTCGGTCATGCCGCGCAGCTCCTCGTCGGTGAGGTTGACGTAGTCGTCCTCGATCGAGCTGACGGCATTGGCGATGGCCTTGAGCCGCCGCACCATGCGGCCCTCGCCCGCGTTAAGGACCTTTTCCAGAATCGACACGGATCAACGCTCCCCTAGACAGTCTCGAACCATCGTAGGCGCTCCATCGGCGCGATGGTCACTGGTGGCGGTGCTCCGTCCCGCCGAACCCGACATAACTCGCGTCCGGGTCGTGCGCCGGACGTTATCCGGTTACGCCGTCGGCGAACGTTCCGGCACTATGCACGGGTGGAGCCCATGGAGATCATCGAGGACGGCGTACTGCTGCGACCCTGGCGGAACGCCGACGCCGACGACGTGCACCGCGCCTGCCAGGATCCGGACATTCAGCGCTGGACCACCGTACCGCGCCCGTACCTTCCGGAACACGCGCACGGCTTCGTCACCGAGCTGAGCGGACGTGCCTGGGCGGAGGGCACCGGTGCTCCGTTCGCGGTCTGCGACCCCGCGTCCGGCGAGCTGCTCGGCTCGTGCGGCCTGGTCTCCATCGACGGCGGCGGCACCGGCGAGATCGGCTACTGGACGGCCCCGTGGGCGCGCGGCCGGGGCGTGGCCGTCCGGGCGACCCGGGCGGTGGCCCGCTGGGCCCTCGGAACGCTCGGGCTGCGCCGGCTTCTCTGGCAGGCCGAGGTGGGCAACCACGCCTCCCGCCTTGTCGCGCTCCGGGCCGGGTTCCGGATCGACGGCCGACTGCGGCTCGGCCGACCGGCGCCGGACGGCCTCCAGGACGGCTGGGTCGGCTCGCTGCTGCCCGGCGAGGTACCCGAACAGGGGTCGACCGGGCCGGCCGGGCCGGGCACCCTGACCGCTCGGCGGGCCGCCGTCTTCGGCCACCCGCAGCCCCCGCTGTTCGCCACCGCCGGAGCCGGCGAGCTGCGGCTCCGCCCACTGGAGGAGCAGGACCTCGACGCCCTGGTGCGGACCTGCCGAGACCCGGAGACCGTCCGCTGGACCACCGTGCCGGACCCGTACGACCACGCCGACGCGCGGTGGTACCAGGAGCACTGCCGGGAGCTGTGGGCCCGCGGCGACGCTGCATGCTTCGCGATCGCCGACCCGGCCGACAGGTACGTCGGCTCGATCGACCTTCGGCTCTCCCCGGTCGACCCGCTGCTGGCCGACGTGGGGTTCCTGACGGCGCCCGACGCCCGTGGCCGCGGCGTCATGCCCGCCGCGTTGCTCGCGCTGAGCGCCTGGGGGTTCACCGCGCTGGGTCTGGCGCGTGTCGAGTGGAAGGCGCACGTGGGCAACAACGCCTCCCGCCGGGTGGCGGAGAAGGCGGGCTTCTCGTTCGAGGGGATCGCCCGGGGTGGCATCCCGCACCGGGGCGAGCGGGCCGACGTCTGGGTCGCCGCGCTGCTCGCGGATGACCTGGCATGACGCCGCCGCAGGTGGTCGAGGCGTACGGGGTGCGGCTGCGGCTGTTCCGCACCGAGGACACCGCCGACGTGGTCGACGGCTGCGCCGATTCGGTCAGCCAGCGGTTCGTGCCGAACCTGCCGTCCCCGTACACCGAGGTCGACGCCCGCTGGTGGATCGACGTCGGCGCCCCGGCGACCTGGACCGGCGGTGGCGCCGCGTACGCCGTCGCCGACCCGGCCACCGACCGGCTGCTCGGCGCGGTGGGTCTCAGCAACCCGGTGCCCGAACGGGGTCAGGCCGAGATCGGCTACTGGGTGCGGCCCGAAGCGCGCGGACGCGGGGTGGCCACCGCGGCGACCCGCGCGCTGAGCGACCACGCGTTCGCCACCGGAACCGCCAGACTGGAACTGCTCACCGAGGCCGCAAACGGCCCGAGCCAGCGGGTCGCGCTGGCCGCCGGCTTCCGTCACGAGGGGTCGCGCCGGTCGGCCGGGTCCGGCCGCGACGGGGGCCGGCACGACCTGCTGGCCTGGGTACGTCTCGCCGACGACCCACCGGGCCCGACCGCCCGGCCGCTGCCCGACCTGCCCGACGGGGTGCTCACCGACCAGGTGGTGACGCTGCGCCGGCTGGCGCCCGACGACGCGGAGCTGATGTACCGGCTGCACAGTCGGCAGGAGGTCGTCGCGAACCAGGCGCCGCCGGTGCCACCGACGTGGGAGGCGATCGAGCGGCGCTGCCTGCTCGCCGAGAGCGGGTGGCTGACCGGCGACATCGCCCGGCTGCTGATCGTCGACGCGGCCACCGGCGAGCCGGCGGGCAGCTGCGGGTTGTCGTTCACGGACGCGGCCAGCGGCGAGGCCTCGGTCGGTTACGCGCTGCTGCCCGACTGGCGGGGCCGGGGGTACGCGACAAGGGCTGTCCGGCTGCTCGCGGCGTGGGCCTTCGGCTCGGCCGGTGTCGCTCGGCTTGTCGCGGGCACGGTGCCTGACAACGGCGCCTCGCACCGGGTCCTGGAGCGGGCCGGTTTCCACAGGGAGGGCCTCCAGCGCGGCCGCCTGCCGGGACTGGACGGCGGGCGTCTGGACGACCTGACGTTCGCACTGCTCCCCGCCGACCTGCGCTGAGAGCGATCACGGGGTTGCGGTGGGCTGCCCCACCACAACCCCGTGATCGATCGGCTCGGCTGCCGTCAGGTGGCGAGGGAGATGATCCCGTAGTCGTAGGCGTGGCGCCGGTAGACGACGCTGGGACGGCCCGTCTCCTTGTCCTGGAACAGGTAGAAGTCGTGGCCGACCAGTTCCATCTCGAACAACGCGTCGTCGATGGTCATCGGCTCCGCCGGGTGCACCTTCTCCCGGGCGATGTGCCACGGCTGCTGGGCGTCGTCCTCCTCCTCGACCCGCTCGGCGACGGCCGTGCCGGCGCGTGCGCCGTCACCCGGCGCGCTGAGCGGGGGGGCCACCAGATCCGCGACAGGAAGGCCTGCGGTGGCGGCGGCGACGGAGATCGGAGCATGCCGACCCCTGTGTACGCGGCGACGGTCGGCCGCGCGGCGCAGTCGGGTGTCGAGCTTCGCGATGGCGGCGTCGAGTGCGCTGTAGAAGTCGTTCGTGCACGCCTCGGCCCGAATCACCGGACCCCGGGAAATGCAGGTGATCTCCACCCGCTGGCAGTGGTCGGCCTGGCGCGGATTGCGCTCGTGAAAGAGCTCGACATCGACACGAATAAGTTTGTGGTCGTAGCGTTCGATCTTTGCGAGTTTCTCGGCTACGTGCACCCGGTAATGGTCCGGCACTTCGACGTTGCGGCCCTTGACCACGATGTCCACGTGACCTCCCTTGTTCGGACGTCTTCGATCCGGTGACCCGGTCGCGCGCCGTGGGAGACCCGCTGGCGTCGACCGGACAGTGCGGCTACGCCTCCTCTCACCGCCGGGGGCGGGTGGAATGGACCTCCTACCCCCGACAGGAAAACGCTAACGCCTGTTTGCCCGGCAGTCACCCCATGTTGCCGAGACCGCCCGAGATTTTTCGCAGCTCATACACCAACGGGTGAAACGGAAACACGATCGGTTACGAACGGAGTCTTTTCTCGGTCGCCGCGAGCACCGCCGCGACATCCGGTGCCGACCCGGTAGCGGACAGCACGCGGGCCGCCGCGGCCAACGTGACCCCGGTCGTCACTATGTCGTCGAGGAGCACCACGACCGGCGCGACACCCGCCGCATCGGCACCTGTCGGCGCGGCCGAGCGCTGTCGGAACGCCTCCTGCGCCGCCGCGGCCCGGCCCGCGCTGTCAAGCGTCACCGAGTCGGGTCGGGGCAGCGCACGCAGGGGCCGGTGCACACGGACCGACCAGCCGCTCCGACGAAGACGTGCCGCGCAGTGCCGCGCCAACCGGTCCAGGTGATCGCCGTACCGGGCCCGGGCCGCCGCCGCCGTGTCCGGCACCGGAACCAGCGCCACCTGTCGACTTCCGTCGCCGACGGCCGTCGCGACGACCGCCGCCAGCAGACCGCCCAGTGGACGGGCCAACCCGTGCCGCCCATGGTCCTTGTACGCCAGCAGGGCCTCCCGCAGCGGGCCGGCGTACGGACCGAGGGCGACACACGGTGGGAGGCCGGCCGGGGCGGGGGTGGGACGTACCGGCCCGGGACGCAGCGCGTCGAGCGCCGTCACGCAGGAGGGGCAGACCCCGTGCCGCAGGCCGGACCGGCGTTCCCGACAGCCCGCGCAATCGACGGGCAGCACCAGGTCGGTGAGGTCCGCCCAGAGCCCGCGCATGGTGTCAGTAGAGGAAGAACGGGGCTGACGGGTTGCTCGGACGGCCGCCGGCCGGCGGTGGGGCGATGTCGCGTACCCGGTCGGGCTCGATCCGCTCCAACGGGCTGCTGCGGTACGCCACCCCGTTCGCCTCGTACATGTACGCCCCGCTGGGCAGGGGCACGGTGCGGTTGGTCGGGTACGCCGTCAGGTGGTTGACCTTGGCACCGACGTCGGTACGCAGCGGCGTCTCCACGGCACCGTCGACGCTGATCTCGTAGATCGCCGGCTGGCCGGCCGACCCGGCCACGACGAGCTGGTCCTCCCGACCCCAGTCCACTGTCGTGAGGCCGGTCAGCGAGGTCACCAGCTGCCGGGGCGGGCCGATGGACACCCCGCCGCCGTCGAGGTTGACCGCCGCCACGTAGAGCTGACCGCCGGCGACCAGGGCGACCCGCTGGCCGTCCAGCGCGGCGGCCACCGCGGTGACCGGACCGGGCACGTTGAGCGGCACCTGATACATCCGGGCACCCTCGTCGAAGCGGTAGAGCTGACCGTCGGCCACCACCAGGCCCCGGCCGGGCCGGGAGTCGGCCATCCGCAACCAGACCGGTCGGCTGATCGAGGCGTACTCGGAGGTGCCCCGGTTGAGCGTGGTGATCGGGGCGGGCCCGCTGCCCACGGCGAGGCGCTGGCGACTCTTGCCGCTGCTCACCACCATCGCGGCGAGCACCCGGTTGTCGGCCCGGGCCAGGCCGGCGGAGACGATGTTGCGGTTGATGTCGGGTGCCAGGGGCACCGCCCCGCTGAGCTCGCCGACGAAGTCGAGCGGGCGGATCCCGCCCTCGTACACGCAGAACCGCTGCGGGCTCTCGGTGATCGGGTAGAGCCGTTCGGCCGCGCGGCGGGCGTTCAGATCCAGCACCGGCTGCGAGTTGTTGCGGATCTTCAGGTCCAACTGGCCCCCGAGGTCGCCCAGCGACCAGGCGAGCTGCGTGAGCAGCTGGTCGATGCCGTTCTGGTCGTCGCCGGACATGTCCAGGTTGACCTCCCACCTGTCGTTCGCGCCGGTGGCGTTGTTGATCAGCTCGGTGCGGTCGGGCAGCCCCACGACACCGGGGCGCAGCCAGTCCGACGGACCGGCCACCAACCACTTGACGACCTCGTTGACCCGCCGCTCCTGCGGCACCGCCACCGGCAGGTAACGCTGGTCGGGCACCAGACGGGTGCGGTCGGAACTCCAGAAGTAGATCGACTCGCCCTGGTAGTACTGCTGGAGGGCCACGTCGCTGAGCAGCAGCACGTTCGGGGGGTCGACCACGTACAGGCCGGCGCGTTCGTCGTTGGCGGCGCCGTCCAACGTGCCGCTGCGCAACCTGAACTCGTACTCCGTCTCGGTCGCCACCGGCGGGGCCAGCGTGCCGTTGGCCCGCAGCACACCGATCTGCTGCACGCTGATCTTCACGGTGGTGGTCGAGTC
Organism: Micromonospora sp. NPDC000663; assembly: GCF_042898105.1. NCBI lineage: Bacteria > Bacillati > Actinomycetota > Actinomycetes > Micromonosporales > Micromonosporaceae > Micromonospora > Micromonospora sp. NPDC000663. The sequence continues at coordinate 544,681 of NZ_JBIAYR010000001.1, read as the reverse complement.
GCTGTTGAGGGTGTAGACGGCCTCGCGCAACCGGACCACCGTCATGGCGACCTCGCTGCCCTTCTTGTCCTGGAGACTGGCCCGGTCCTCCGGCGCGATGAACGCCTTGACCCGCTCGTAGGCCCGATCCGGTTCACCGGCGGCCGCGGACAGAAAGTTGCGGACGAAGGCCTCGTTGGAGCTGCCGCTCGCCGTACGCGACGGCGGCTCGCTCGGCCGGCCGTTCCCCGAACCGGCCCCCGTCGCCGCCCCGCCCTTACCGTCCACCCGTACGTCCGACGAGGCCGGGATGCCGCAGGCACCGCCCAGCAGAAGCACCACACCTAGTGCCCCGAGCACGACCGGCCGCCTCATGAGCCCACCTCCGCCCGCTGCCCGTCCCCGGTCGGCGCCGGGCCGATCGCCAACGCCCCACCGGTGCCGGGCCCGATGGCCAGCGGACCACCGTCGCGGGGGCCGCCGAACGGCAGGGCGGCGTCGGCCGGCACCAGCCGCAGCGGCGAGGTGGTCAGTCGGTCACCGGCCCGGGCCGGCAGGGTGAGGCGGAACTGGGCGCCCTGCCCCGGCGCGCCCCACGCCTCCAGCCAACCGCCGTGCAGTCGGGCGTCCTCCAGGCTGATCGACAGGCCCAGACCGGTGCCACCGGTCTGCCGTGCCCGGGACGGATCAGCCCGCCAGAACCTGTTGAACACCAGCTTCTCCTCGCCGGCCTTGAGCCCGACCCCGTGGTCCCGCACGGTGATCGCCACGGCGGTCTCGTCGATGCCGAGGGTGATCAGCACCGGGCGGGCCTCGCCGTGCTCGACGGCGTTGCCCACCAGGTTGCGCAGCACACGCTCGACCCGGCGCGGGTCGACCTCGGCGATCACCGGGGTGCCCGGCAGGTCGAGTTCGATGGGTACGCCCACCCGCTCGGCCAGGCCGGCCAGCCGCTCGACCACCCGGTGCACCACAGGCACCAGGTCGGTCGGCTCGGCGTCCAGCATGGCGAACCCGGCGTCGAACCTGCTGATCTCCAGCAGGTCGGTGAGCAGCTCCTCGAAGCGGTCCAGTTCGGCCTGGAGCAGCTCGGCGCTGCGGGCCACCGCCGGATCGAACTCGTCGCGCTCGGCGAAGATCAGGTCGGCGGCCATCCGGACCGTGGTCAACGGGGTACGCAGCTCGTGCGAGACGTCCGAGGTGAAGCGGCGCTGCAACCGGGACATCTCCTCCAGGCGCAGGATCTGCCGTTGCAGGTTGGTGGCCATCTGGTTGAACGAGGCGGCGAGCAGGGCGAGGTCGTCCTCGCCGTTGACCACCATCCGCTGGTCCAGAAGGCCGGCGGAGAGCCGCTGGGCGGTACGCGCGGCCACCCGGACCGGGTTCACCACCAGGCGGGTGACCAGGGCAGCGAGCAGCCCGAGCAGGATCACCAGCGCCACTCCGGTGGCCACCACCGTGGCCCGGGCGTCGGCCGCTGTGGAGTCCTGCCGGGTCAGCGGCACCAGGTAGTACAGCTCGATCTGGCCGAAGCGGGTGGGCACCGGAGAGCCGTAGACCAGGTATTTGGTGCTCTGCCCGGTGAGCCGGCCGGTTCGGATCTGGCTGGCCACCTTGCCCTCGGCGACCGCGGCCCGCAGCTCCGGGCTGATCAGCGGCTGGACGTTCACCGACGGCGCGGCGCGGGTCTGGATGTCGTTGGGGTAGTCGTCGGCGGTGATCGCCACCACCACGCCACTGGTCTGCTGGGGGTCACCGCCGGCCAGGTAGTTGACAGTGCCGTCGATGGTCTCCTGGAGTTGCGCCTCCTGCGGCTGGCCGTACAGGGAGACCTGCTTGGCCGCGTAGCTGGCGCCGCTGTTCACCCGCAGCCGCACGTCGGTGCGGGCGTTGTCCAGCAGGATCGTGGTGATCTTGTCGGCGATCAGGAACGCGAAGCCGCCGACCAGCAGGCTGGAGGCGACAAGCGTGATGGTCACCACCCGCACCTGGAGGGAGCGGCGCCAGGTCTGGTGCACCCGGGCCAGCACCCGCGCGGCGCGGCCACTCACCGCACGCCAGAGCTCCCCACCGGCGATACGCCGGCGGGCAGCCGCTGTCGGGGGGTGTGGGGGCGGTGAGGTCGACACAGTGTGACCAGGCTATCCGGTACCCGCCTTGTAGCCCACGCCCCGCACGGTGAGGATGATTTCCGGCCGCTCCGGGTCCGGCTCGATCTTGGCCCGGAGCCGCTGGACGTGCACGTTCACCAGCCGGGTGTCGGCGGCGTGCCGGTAGCCCCACACCTGCTCCAGCAGCACCTCGCGGGTGAAGACCTGACGCGGCTTACGGGCGAGCGCGACAAGCAGGTCGAACTCCAGCGGAGTCAGCTTCACCTCCTCGTCGTTGCGGCTGACCGTGTGCGCCGGAACGTCGATGGTGATCTGGTTGCCGGGCGGCCCGATGGTCAACATCTCCGGCGCCACGTCCTCGCCCCGGCGCAGTCGGGCCCGCATCCGGGCGACCAGCTCCTTGGGCTTGAACGGCTTGACCACGTAGTCGTCGGCGCCGGACTCCAGGCCGAGCACGACGTCCACGGTGTCGCTCTTGGCCGTCAGCATGACGATCGGCACGCCGGACTCGGCCCGGATGGACCTGGCCACGTCGATACCACTCATCCCGGGCAACATCAGGTCGAGCAGCACGATATCGGGCCGGCTGTCGCGGAAGGCGGCCAGCGCCCGCTCACCATCTGCCACGAACGAGGGCAGGAAGCCCTCACTACGCAGCACGATGCCGAGCATCTCGGCGAGTGCGGGGTCGTCGTCGACCACCAGTACCCGGGCTCTCATGGGATTAATATTGCATCCCCGTTCAGTTCGGTGGGACCGGCGTCGGGTGGATCCCGCCCGGCTGCAACCATGATCCCCCGTCGGCGCCGCCCAGCGCCACCGGAGCCTCGGGCCGGTCGCGCTGTCGTGATCCGGACGGCTGTCAGCCGAAGAGCGCACGCCCCCAGTGGTCCCCGCCGTCACGGACGCCGGGCGGGCAGGCGAACAGCGCGCTGGAGACGTGCCGCAGGTACTCGTTCATCACGTCGTGGCGGGCCAGTTGGGTCTGGATCGGCACGAACTGACGGCGCGGATCACGCTGGTAGGCGATGAAGAACAGGCCCGCGTCGAGCCGACCGAGGCCGTCCGAGCCGTCCACGAAGTTGTAGCCCCGGCGCAGCAGCTGGGCACCCTTGTTGCGGCTCGGATGGGCCAGCGTGACGTGGGCGTGCTCGGCGATCACCGGCTTGCCATCTTCACCGCGCGCCGCGAAGTCCGGTTCGTCGAACTCGTTCCTCCGGCCCAGCGGCGCGCCACTGCCCTTGGCCCGGCCGACGATCTCCTCCTGCTCGGCCAGCGACGTCCGGTCCCAGGTCTCCACCAGCATCCGGATCTTGCGGGTGACCAGGTACGCGCCGCCGGTCATCCAGTCCGGCCCGTCGCCCGGCTGCACCCAGAGCTGGTCGCGAAGCAGGCTGGTGTCCTCGGCCTTGAGGTTTGCCGTGCCGTCCTTGAAGCCGAAGAGGTTGCGCGCGGTGGCCTGGTCCCGGGAGGTCGACGAGGTACGACCGAAGCCGAGCTGCGACCAGCGCACGCTCACCACGCCCATGCCGATCCGGGCCAGGTTCCGGATGGCATGCACCGCCACCTGCGGGTCGTTGGCGCACGCCTGGACGCAGAGGTCGCCACCGGAGATCTGCGGCTGCAACGCGTCACCTGGGAACTTCGGCAGCTCGGCGAGGGCGGCCGGACGTCTGTCGGCGATGCCGAAGCGGTCCCGGCCGTCGGCGTCGCGGAACAGCGTCGGCCCGAACCCGATGGTCAGGGTGAGCTGGGACGGGGGCAGGCCGAGCGCCTCACCCGTGTCGTCCGGTGGAGCCTCCGGCACCCCGCCGACCGCGCCCAGCACCCCGGCGTCCCGGCCGGCGGTCATCCGGGCGGCGGCGGCGCTCCACTCCTCGAGCATTCCGACCAGCCGCGCCCGGTCCTTGGTGATCACGTCGAACGCGACGAAGTGCAGCCGGTCCTGCGCCGGGGTGACGATCCCGGCCTGGTGCTCGCCGTGGAACGGCACCGCCCCGGCCGGATGGTCGCTGGCGGCGGCCGGCCCACGGGAGCCGCCGACGAGCGCTCCCGCGCCGACCGCCACTCCGGCGACGCCTGCCACCCCGGCACCGGCGAGCGTGATCGCCCGGCGCCGGGTCACCCTGCTTCCGCTCATCGGTTCGACTCCCCCTGACGTACGGTCACTTGGCGACGGCCGCGGCGACCTTGCTGATCGGCTCGGCGAGCGCGTTGATGCCGTCGGACAGTTCCTTGAGTTCGGCCTTGCTCAGCGCGGTGTGCAGCTTCCAGCCGTCGCCGGCCCGGTGCTTGCCGAGCAGCGCCTCGACGTTTGCGAACTCGGTGTCCAACTGCGTCACCAGCTCCGGTGAGCGCTGCTCCAGCGCCGGCCGCAGGGCCGACACGGCCGCCCTGGAGCCCTCCAGGTTGGCGGCGAAGTCCCACAGGTCGGTGTGCGAGTAGCGGTCCTCCTCGCCGGTGATCTTGCCGCTGGCCACCTCGTCGAGCAGTTCCTTCGCGCCGTTGGCGAGCTGGAGCGGGGAGAGCTTCTCGGCGTTGGCCCTGGCCACGATCTCCTTGACGTCGACAAGCAGCCGGTCGGCGATCGGGCCGTCCTTGCTGATGTCGCCGGACTGCCAGAGGTCCTTCTCGATCCGGTGGAAGCCGGTGAACTCCATCCCCTCCTCGATGACCTCCTCACGGCCGTCGATCTTGGGGTCGAGGTCGCCGAAGATCTCGGCCACCGGCTCGATCCGCTCCCAGTAGGTGCGGGCGACCGGGTAGAGCGTCTTGGCCTTCGCCACGTCGCCGGCCTTTACCGAGGCGACGAACTCCTCGGTCTTGTCCAGCAGCGCGGCGGTCTGGCTCTTGACGTAACGCTGGTAGTTGTCAGTGGCGCCGGCCAGGGCGGCGTCGGCGGTGAGCGGCTGCGCCGAGCCGCTGACCTTGAGCGCACCCCGGATGCCCTTGCCGCTCATCCCCGGCTTGCAGGCCGTCTCGTACGTCCCGGCCGGCAGCTCCACGCGCAGCTCGCGGCTCAGGCCGGGGGCGATGTTCTCCACCTCGCCCATCACCCGGTCGCCTGAGGCGTACACGTAGAACTCGGTCACCTTCGCGCCCGAGTTGGTGATCTTGAAGGTGGCGGTGCCGGCGCCCAGATCGGTCGTACCGACGTCGCAGGCGGTGTCGCTGGCCTTGACCACGATCGGGCCGCCGGCCCCCGCCGCGTCATCCTTCGCGGAGTCGGAGCAGGCGGCGACACCGGTCGTGGCCAGCACTCCGGCGGCGGCCAGCGCGAAAAAGCCTGTGGTACGCATCTTGGGCTGTCTCTCCTCGTGAGGTCAGGCGCGCTGCGGCGCGGTCGCCGCCTCGGCCTCGGTGCCGGTGTCGGTGTCGGTGTCGGTGTCGGTGTCGGCTACGCGCTCGGTGCCGGTGGACGCGGTGGGCGCCGGCTTACGCCGGGCCGGGCGCAGGAAGAGCGCCAGGACCGGCACCGCGTACCCGATCCAGGCGATCGTCTCCAGCACGGTGGGCGCGGGCGTCACGTTGAACATTCCGGCCAGCAGAGCGGCGTACCAGGTGCTCGGGTCGAGCGTCCCGGTGATGTCGAAGGCCAGGTCGTTCAGGCCGGGCAGGACACCTGCCTCCTGGAAGTCGTGCACGCCGTACTTGAGGATGCCGGCGGCGACCAGGATCAGCAGCGCGCCGGTCCAGGTGAAGAACTTGCTGAGGTTGATCCGCAGGGCGCTGGCGTAGAGCAGCACGCCGAGCACCACGGCGGTGAGGATGCCACCGATCAGCGCGAGCAGCGGCCCGCTGTCGCCGGCCGCGCCCTGGGCGGCCGAGTAGAAGATCAGCGCGGTCTCCAGGCCCTCCCGGATCACCGCGAGAAAGGCCATGCCTGCGACCGCGAGGGACCCGACGGCCAGCGCCTCGGTGAGCTTGCCGCGCAGCTCGCCGGCGATCGTCCGGGCGGCACGGCGCATCCAGAAGATCATCCAGGTGACGAAGACCACCGCGGCGACGGAGGTGATCGCCTCGAACAGCTCCCGCTCCTCGGAGCGGGCCAGCAGCGAGGTCGACGTGTACTCGATCAACCAGCCGAAGAGCACCGAGAGCGCGACGGCCAGGCCGACGCCCGCCCAGACCTGGGGCAACCGGTCCCGGCGCTGCGACTTCACCAGGAAGGCCACCAGGATGCTGACCACCAGGGTCGCCTCCAGGCCCTCCCGCAGGCCGATCAGGTAGGTCGCGAACATCCCGGCTCCGTGTCCGTCAGGTTTGCCTCAGCCAACTTAGGGCAGCCATACCTTCCTCCTGCTCAGGGGACTCGTCAAGTCGTTCATGACAAGCTCACTCATCCCGGCTGTGGGAGGATCCCGCCGTGAAGGGATTCCTGCCGTGGCTGACGGTGCTGGCGGTGGTTCTGCTGCTCAGCGCGTTACGTCTGCGGGCACTGGCCACAGTCGTGTCGCTCGGCTGGCTCGCCTGGTGTGTCTGGACCTGGTTCCGCCCCGCCCGCCGGCGGCCCTGAGGCGCAGACGACGAACCGGGCCGGCTGCGAACAGCCGACCCGGTCCCGAAAAGAACGATCAGTAGCGGTAGTGGTCCGGCTTGAACGGGCCCTCCGGCGAGACACCCAGGTACGCGGCCTGCTCCTTGGTGAGCGTGCTCAGCTTCGCGCCGAGCGCGCCCAGGTGCAGCCGGGCAACCTTCTCGTCCAGGTGCTTGGGCAGCACGTAGACGCCGATCGGGTAGTCCTCGGTCTTGGTGAACAGCTCGATCTGGGCGATCGTCTGGTTGGCGAACGAGTTCGACATCACGAAGCTCGGGTGCCCCGTCGCGTTACCCAGGTTCAGCAGGCGGCCCTCGGAGAGCACGATGATGGCGTGCCCGTCGGCGAAGCGCCACAGGTCGACCTGCGGCTTGATGTTGACCCGCTCGACGTCGGAACGCTTGGCCAGGCCGGCCATGTCGATCTCGTTGTCGAAGTGGCCGATGTTGCCCACGATGGCCTGGTGCTTCATCCGGGCCATGTGCTCGTTGGTGATGACGTCGAAGCAGCCGGTGGCGGTGATGAAGATGTCCGCCTGCTCGACCACGTCGTCCAGGGTGGCGACCTGGTAGCCGTCCATCGCGGCCTGCAACGCGCAGATCGGGTCCACCTCGGTCACCACGACCCGGGCCCCCTGGCCGCGCAGCGACTCGGCGCAGCCCTTGCCCACGTCGCCGTAGCCCATGACGACTGCCATCTTGCCGCCGATCAGTACGTCGGTGGCCCGGTTGATGCCGTCGATGAGCGAGTGCCGGCAGCCGTACTTGTTGTCGAACTTGCTCTTGGTCACCGAGTCGTTGACGTTGATGGCCGGGAAGAGCAGGGTGCCGGCGCGGTGCATCTCGTAGAGCCGGTGCACGCCGGTGGTGGTCTCCTCGGTCACGCCCTTGATGCCTGCGGCGATCCGCGTCCAGCGCTGGCCGTCCTCGCCGAGCGAGCGGTGCAGCAGTTCGAGGATGACCGCGTACTCCTCGGAGTCGGCGGACTCGACGGGCGGCACGACCCCGGCCTTCTCGAACTCGGCGCCCTTGTGCACGAGCAGGGTGGCGTCACCGCCGTCGTCGAGGATCATGTTCGGGCCCTGCCCGTCGGGCCAGGTGAGCACCTGCTCGGTGCACCACCAGTACTCCGGAAGCGTCTCGCCCTTCCAGGCGTACACCGGGACGCCGGCGGGGGCCTCGGGGGTGCCGTCCGGGCCGACGACGATCGCCGCGGCGGCGTGGTCCTGGGTGGAGAAGATGTTGCAGGACGCCCAGCGCACCTGCGCGCCGAGGGCCACAAGCGTCTCGATCAGGACTGCGGTCTGGATGGTCATGTGCAGCGAGCCGGTGATCCGCGCGCCGGCGAGCGGCTGGGCGTCGGCGAACTCCCGACGGATCGCCATCAGGCCGGGCATCTCGTGCTCGGCGAGCTGGATCTCCTTGCGCCCGAACTCGGCGAGCGACAGATCCGCCACCTTGAAGTCGCCCTCGGCGAGCGTGCTCGGCCGGGCCTCGGACGGCGTACCGCTGGCGGACGCCGGGAGGGTGCTGGTCATGAAAGCTCCTGTCGAACGATGTCTGCGCCGACCCTCCACCTTACGCGCGTCGGCGAAGGGCATCAGGGGGACGTGGACAGCGCACGGGGCGGTCGGTAGTGGACGGCTTCCCGTCCACTCCCGCCCGCCCCGCGCATCCCCCCGGTTTGGTTCCCCGCACGTTGTCGGACCGTCGTCGCGATAACGCTGCGTATTCATAGCGTCACACTGGGGCAAGACGACGTCAAGCTATTCCGGGAAAGTCGGACTTGCGTCGTTACGGGAAACGCGTCAGCGCAACCCGGACGTCGCCACGTACGCCTCACCGGCACCACCGATCCGCAACGGCGCACCGGCGGCGTCGCCGATCGCCGCCTGACCGGACACCAACGTCACAGCGCCCGCCCCGTCGTCCACCGTCACCGCACCGGACCCGCACAGCACCACCCGCGGGCCGGGCAGCGACAACGTGACCGACGGCACCGCAGTGCCGACCCGCACCCGGTGCAGCGCGAAGTCGTCCACCGGCACCGGCCACCAGTCCACCCCCGGGCCCACCGGCTGCGCCGCCCGGACCGGGTCCTCGAGCACCTCGAAACGCAGCACCCGCAACAACTCGTCGACATCCACCCGCTTCGGCGTCAGCCCACCACGCAGCACGTTGTCGCTGGCCGCCATGATCTCCACTCCGCAACCGCTCAGGTAGGCGTGCAGATTGCCGGCGGGCATCCAGATCGCCTCCCCCGGCACCAGCCGGACGTGGTGCAGCAGCAACGCGACAAGCACCCCCGGATCCCCCGGGTACGCCGCCGCCAACCGCCGGGCCAGCTCCGCGTCCGGGCCGTCGGCCGGCGCGGCCACCACCGCGGACAACAACTCGTCGCGCTCACCGGCCGGCCAGGCCAGCAGCGTCCGCACCGCCGTGCGCAACCCCGGCGACCCGGCCCGCAACGCCTCCACCACGGGCGCCAGCACCGGTACGCCGAACGACGCGAGCGCCCCGGCCGACTCCACAGGCGGCCGGAACCCGCACAGCGCCTCGAACGGGGTGAGCGCCACCAGCAACTCCGGCTTGTGGTGCGGGTCGGAGTAGTTGCGTTCCGCCGCCGGACGCCCCGCCTCCGCCTCGTACCCGGCCCGGGCCTGCTCGGCGTCCGGGTGGGCCTGCAGGCTCAGCGGGGCGTCCGCGGCGAGGACCTTCAGCAGGAACGGCAGCCTGCTGCCGAACCGGTCGGACACCCGCGCACCGAGCCACTGCCCCGGCTCGTCCCGCACCAGGTCACACAGGCTGACCTGGAGCCCGGCGCGCTCCACCATGGCCGGGGCGCCCGGGTGGGCGCCCAGCCACAGCTCCGCCTCCGGACCGGCGCTGGGCACCTGCCGGCCCTGCAACAGCGCGAGAGCCGAGCGCGACCCCCAGGCGTAGTCCCGGATCGGTCCGTACAGCAGTTCCACAGGTCAGCCCCCGGGCCGCCCGGCCGCCTCGCCCTCCTGCGGCTGGGGTACGGCGGTGTCGGCGGCGGCCCCCGTGCCGGCCTCGGCGGCGGCGACACTCCAGATGTCCGGCTCCAGGTAGATCACCCGGGCGACCGGCACGGCGGCGCGGATCCGCGCCTCCACGGCGTTGATGCCACGCGCCAGGGCCTCGGCGCTCTCGCAGGCCGGCACGCCGATCTTCGCGGCGACCATCAGCTCCTCCGGGCCCAGGTAGAGCGTCTTCATGTGGATGATCCGCTCCACCTCCGGACCGTCGGTGATGGACCGCTCGATGGCGTCCAGGTCCTGCTGTTCGGCGCCCTCACCGAGCAGCAGGCTCTTCGTCTCGATCGCCAGCACGATGGCGATCACCACCAGCAGGACACCGATCATCGCGGTGCCGGCGGCGTCCCACTCGCCGTTGCCGGTGATCAGCGTCATGGTGACGCCGAACAGCGCGAAGATCAGACCGACAAGCGCGCCGAAGTCCTCAAGCAGAACGACAGGCAGCTCCGGCGCCTTGGCACGCCTGATGAACCGCACCCAGGACTGGTTGCCCCGGATGTGGTTGGACTCCTTGATGGCGGTCCGGAACGAGAACGACTCCATCAGGATCGCCGCCACCAGCACCGTGATCGGCACCCACTGCCACTCGTCGATCCCGTGCGGGTCGTGCCACTTGTGGTACGCCTCGTACAGGGCGAACAGGCCACCGATGCTGAACAGCACGATCGACACGATGAACGCGTAGATGTAGCGCTCCCGGCCGTACCCGAAGGGGTGCTCCGGGGTGGCCGCCCGCTTCGCCCGCTTGCCGCCGAGCAGCAACAGGCCCTGGTTGCCCGAGTCGGCGACCGAGTGGATCGACTCGGCAAGCATCGACGACGACCCGGTCAGCAGGAACGCGACGAACTTGGTGACGGCGATGCCGACGTTGGCCAGCAGGGCGGCGACGATCGCCTTCGTTCCGCCGTTGGCGCTCACGCCGCCGCTCCGCTTCGCCGAACGAAGCCAACCGGTCCGCGCATGACGCGCCGCCCCCTACGTCCGTTCACTGGTTCGACAGCTCCTTCATCTCGGTGATGGCCGGTACGGCCATCGGGTCCAGCCCATGTGCCAGAGCAAGGTAGATCGACGCGAAATCCGGCACCGCGATCAGCGAGGCCAGCCGTTCCAGCGCGGAGCCGCCCTCGGCGGTCACCACGTCACACCGCACCCCGCGCCGCTCGGCGAGGGTCTGCACCGCGTCCGCGCGGCGCTCCTCCACCGCCAGTGGTTCGTCGGTGTCGTCCTCGGCGTTGAGCCCGCCGTCGCGCAGCAGTACCAGCCGCAGACGGGTCCCCTCGCCGTCGTCCTCCGCCGGGTCGGCGAAGATGTCCCGCTCGCCCTCGGCCAGACCTCCGAAGACGCCGTCGAGCAGGCCGACGCGACCCCTACCGGCCTCGCCGAGCGCCCCGGTGACCACCGGGTAGCGGGCGTTGGCCGACAGTGTGTCACCGAACCGGCGGGCCGCCACCGTCGCCAGCGGGGACGAACCCCAGACGATCGGGATCGAGCCGGCCAGGCCCAGCGCCAGCGACTTCGCCGGGTTGACGAACGATTCCGCGGCGGACCGGCAGCGGTCCGCGTCCGCGTCGAGTCGGGCCGCGGTCTCCGCCAGGTCGGCCTCGTTGACCTTCACCAGCCCGAGCGAACGCGCGGCGAGCAGTACCGGCACGGTGAGCGCCCAGAGGCTGGCCCGCGCCGGCGCACGTCGGGGCACCGGGATGAACGGCGCCCGGGCCTGCTCGGCGATCGACTGCAACTGCGAATCCGGTGCACCCACCGCGACGAGCCGGGCACCACGCCTGTGGGCCGCCTCGGCGGCGCCCAGCGCCTCCGGGCTCCGGCCGGACGCGCTCACCGCGATCACCACGTCGGCCGCGCCCACCCAGCCGGGTACGCCCGCGCTGCGGTGCCCGATGATCGGGACCGGGCAGCGCGGCCCGGCGACGGTGGCCAGCACGTCACCGGTACGCCCGGCGGTGCCGATGCCCGCGATCACCACGGCCCGGGGCCGCCCGTCGTCGGCGAGCACCGCCAGATTCGCCTCGGCGGCCAGCGCCGCACTCTCGCGCACCTGCGCGCCCGCCGAGGCGGTGTGCCGGAGCATGTCACCCGGATCGTGCTCGGCCAGCGCGGCCGGGTTGTCGAGCAGGGCCTCGTCGGCGTAGCGCCGACCACTGACCCCGGCCGTACCGTCGATCATGATGCCTGCCCGGGGCCACCGCGGGCCTCGTCGAGCAGCAGCACCGGCACGTCGTCACGGACCTCGAAGATCCGGCCGCACTGCGTGCAGGTCAACGTCTGCGCCTCGGCATCGTAGGTGAGCGGGGCGTGGTGCGTGTCCGGACAGGCGAGAATCTCGAGCAACTGCGGATCCAGGGCCATGGCACGGCTCCTTCCACGTGTGCGGCTTCACCGGCGGCGGTGCCGACCGGCGCAGGCGATCTTATCGGCGAACGCGGTTGAGCACGTCGTCCCGGAGCGAGACCATCCGCTCCCGGGTGGGCGCCTCGACGTTGAGCCGCAGCAACGGCTCGGTGTTGGAGGCGCGCAGGTTGAACCACGCGCCGTCGGGGAAACGCAGCGTGAGCCCGTCCATCTCGTCGGCCTCCGCCTCGGGGTACGCGGCCCGCACCTCGGCGACCGCGCCCGCCTGGTCGGCCACCGTCGAGTTGATCTCGCCGGAGGCGACGTAGCGCTCGTACTCCCCGGCCAGCACGGACAGCGGCAGCGACTGCTCACCCAGCGCGGCCAGGGTGTGCATCGCGGCGAGCATCCCGGTGTCGGCGAACCAGAAATCCCGGAAGTAGTAGTGCGCCGAGTGCTCGCCACCGAAGACGGCGTTGGTGCGCGCCATCTCGGCCTTGATGAAGGAGTGACCGACACGGGCGACGACAGGCTCGCCGCCGTGCTCACGGATGATCTCCGGGACGGCGCTGGAGGTGATGAGGCCGTGGATCACCGTGGAGCCCGGGTGCTTCGCCAACTCGCGAGCGGCGACCAGAGCGGTGATCGCCGACGGCGAGACCGGCTCGCCGCGCTCGTCCACCACGAAGCACCTGTCGGCGTCACCGTCGAAGGCCAGCCCGATCTCGGCGCCGTGCTCGACCACCGCGCGCTGGAGGTCGACCAGGTTCGCCGGATCCAACGGGTTGGCCTCGTGGTTGGGGAAGCTGCCGTCCAACTCGAAGTACAGCGGCACGATCTCCAACGGCAGGGCCGACAGGGCCGCGTCGCCGAGCACTGTCGGAACCGTGAAGCCGCCCATCCCGTTGCCCGCATCGACCACCACCTTCAATGGCCGGATGCCGGACAGGTCGACAAGCTTGCGCAGGTACGCGGCGTAGTCGGGAAGCAGGTCACGGCGTTCGACAGGTCGGGTCGGCTCGCCGCCCGGACGGGCCGCGCCCGAATCCAGGAGGGCCTGTGCGCGATCGCGGATCTCGGCGAGCCCGCTGTCCTGACCGATGGGCCGGGCACCGGAGCGGCACATCTTGATGCCGTTGTACTGCGCGGGGTTGTGGCTGGCCGTGAACATGGCGCCGGGCAGGTCGAGCGAACCGGAGGCGAAGTAGAGCAGATCCGTGGATGCGAGCCCGATCTCGATCACCGAGCGGCCCTCAGCGCGGACGCCTGCCGCGAACGCCTCCGCCAACCCTGGCGAACTGGCCCGCATGTCGTACCCGACGACGACCGCGTCGCCCGGCTCGTCGGTGGTCTTGAGAAGCTGGGTGAACGCGGCTCCCAGCGCCTCGGCGACCCTCTCGTCCCACTGGTCCGGCACCGTCCCTCGGACGTCGTACGCCTTCACGATCTGGGACAGATCAGACACTGGTTCCGCTCCTTGGCCGCAGTTTCCACCGAACCTGAGCGTATCGGAGGGTAGGGGTCCGGCCCCGCTCAGCCGGGGAGCCGGGGCATGATCGCCGTGCGCTCGCCACCGTCGGGCGGATCCTCGGGCGGCGGTGGGGTGCCCGGAGCGCCCGGCATCGGCTGCGTCGCCTCGGGTGCCGGCGCGTTCTCCACCGGTCGGGCCCCGTACACACCACCGGGGGCGGGCCGGGGGGCGGGCACGGTGCCGTAGCCGCCGGACGGCTGCTGGCCGTACACCGAGCCGGGGTTGGCGGGCGCGGTCGGTGACCCACCGCCGGAGCGGTAGGTGGTGCCGCCGGGGTTGCCCGGCAGGGGCACGGGCGGCGGGTCGGCAGGTGACCGGTCCTGCCGCGAGCGGCGGACCAGCAGCACGATGAGCAGTAGTCCGACGGCGACCATCGCGATACCGAAGAACATGACAGGTGAACCGCCGCCGGACTCGGCGGCGACAGGCGTCGTGGACGGCGCGGCGGCCGTCGGCGCGAGCGCGGCCGGGTTCACCACCTCGCTGGCGGTCGCGACCTCGGTCGGACTCGGAGTCGGGGTGGGCTTCTTCGACGGCGTCGGGGTGACCCGGGCGCCGTTCAGCCGCGCCGTGTCGGTGCCCCGACCCAGCTCCTGGCCGGCCGCGCTGACCCCCACGCCGGTCACCACGAGCCGCCCGCCAGGCGTGCCCTCGGCGAACGCCACCCGGTACCGCACCGTGATGCCCTTGCCCTTGCACAGGGTCGGCTTCGCCGGCGACGTCTGCCCGGTCACCGCGCTGCCGTCACCCCCGGACACCGCCAGCGGGAACCAACGCCCGCCGGAGTTCACCTGCACCGTCACCTGATCCGGCTGGAGACCCTCCAGGCTCAGGCCCAGGGCGGTACGCAGCAGCACGCACCCGTCGGAGCGCTTGCGCACCGCGACGTTCACCCCCTGTGCCGAACCACCGGCGGAGAAACTGCTGGCGGCGCCGACCCGGACCGAGTCGTCGTCGGCCGACGCCGGCGACGCACCGAGCAGCACCAGGCCGCCCAGGACACCGCAGACCGTCGCGAACCGCGCCGCGCGCCGACGCACCGTCATGATCACCTCACCGTTTCACCCCGGGTGGGGTCCGCGGGTCAGGCTACTACCGGCCCACCCCCACCCCTGGTGATAGAGCGGCCCGCATGTGTGCGGCGTTACGGTTTACGCCCCCGGTCGGCCAGCCTGCTCCTCCACCCTGGCGAGCGCGTCACGGCAGAGCCGTCGGCCGTCCGGGTGGTCTCCGGCAGCCGGTAGCGCGGGGCCAGCGCGAGCGCCCGGGCGGTGGCGTTGTCCGCAACTCCTCCTGTACGCCCACCGCCTCCGCGACACTCCCCGGCGCCGCCCGGCTTGATCCACTCAACATCGCCGATGTGGCGGTATCCCCTGCCTCCGCATACCCCCACATCGCCGAACTGGAGTCGATCACCCTCGATGCGGACCGTCGGCGCCACCCTCGGACCCGCCACCGTCGGCCTTGCCGCCCTCGGAACGCTTCCCGGCCGCGCCGAAGGCGATTGCGAAGGCGATGCCGAGGGCCACGCCGAAGGCGACGCCACCCTTCGAACCGAACAAGGGAATGCCGATCGCCAGACCGATCAGGATGCCGGCCGGCCACGCCCAGGCGTGGGATCCGCTCTTCTCCGCCCTCGACCCACTCATGTCTGGATCCTATTCGGACCAGGCGATATCCCTCGGAAGGGCCTAACGCACGCGCGCTGAGGTTCGCCTCCGCGACCCACGGGTCCTCGGCAGAGCCCTGCCTACACCACTCTCGCAATATCAGGGTCTGCGCCAGGATCACCAGCAGCGCGGAGCTGCTCCTCGAACATCACGAACGTCCGCTGCCGGATCCCCCGAATCAGCGCCCGCTCCTTCGACGTCAGGTGGCGATCTTCGGCCTTCGCCACATCGCGGACTGCCTGGATCGTTTCGTAGAGGGCGAAGACCGGGCCATTACCTTCCAGATAGTGAGCCCGAAAACGCTCCACCTCCTGCACGAAATCCTCCGGAGATCGACGGAAGACTTCGCCGCCGACACCAAGGGTGATCTCAACGAAGATATCGTTCTTCTCCTGCCAGCCGCCGGTGTCGATGGCAACTCGCCATACCCGGGCACCGCCGTCGGGCGTCTCCACGATCTTCACCGGCGATTGGTAATACATGTAGTAAGAGGGGAGCACCAGACCTGGCATTGAAGTCATCGAGCGTTGCCCCCTAGTGTCGACTGCAGTGCCTGCCAAAACAACTGTTGCTCCCGCCGTCGGATTCCTCCCGTGAGCGCACGCTCGCTGGCAGTAAGTGCCCGACCCTCGGCTACCGCAAGCGCTTCGACGTCTCGGCGCACCTCATAGAGCACATGCTCCCAAACCGCGACGGCGTCAATCGCTGCGAGGTGCAGGCGGAACTCAACGAGATGGCCGTTCCCCATTCGCAGCACGGTTTGCACGTCGCGGTAGCCGCTGTCGCGTGGCGAGATGAATCGGTCGTCGAAGCTCACGATCTCGACGTCAGGGTGATCCCGCAGTCGCTCCAGTGCGGCGTACAGATCGTCGAGAGTGCGGAACTCGACCTTCGCTGCCGCCAGGTCAAGCAGCTTGGACGCGTCGCCCTGGTGTTTGTCCATCTTGTCCTCAGCTCGACGTCGGTCCTTGGGCCCTGAGCGCCAGCCCGGCTCACCGACCTGCCGGTCACCGACGTGGGCGAGAGTGACCGCCACCCGGTTCAGTTCCTGCTGGGCGACCGCCGCCGCCACGTAGAGGCTGTCGAGGTAGTCCCGGCGATAGGTGTGATCCGCTTGTCGACGCTTGTCGAATCCCGGTTGGCTCAACGGGTCATCGGACGCCTGGATTGTGGCGCTGATTTGGCGCTGGTCCCTTGTCAGCGGCGTCGGCTGTGGTTGAGGCACTTCCTTCCGGGCCGACCTATCGGGGCCTGCCGCTTCCTGCTGCTCGACGTCGGCGAGCACTTCAGCCAAGGCGTCGATGGCCTGCTGATGACTCGCCAGATGGTGCAGGGTCAATGGTCGGGCCGTCAGCGATTTCGCCAGCTCTGGGGTGCCGAGAATCATCCGTGCCAGGTCAGGTGCCTGTGCCAGTTGGCAAGCCAGCTTCTCGGCCAACTCCGGCTCGTTCGGTGTTGGCTCCCGCCGGACGCTGTCAAGCATGTCGCGGACCCGCTGGTCGGCGAAGAGCCGCACCACATCCCGTGCGTCCGCATCGTCCAGGTTCACCAGGCGCTGGAGGGTGGGCGGGTCGACCGATGCCGCGAATTCGGCCGGGCTCACTCCGGACGCGAACACCTCGTCCAGACTGCCGGCCGACGCGAGCACCTCAGCCGGGTCACGGTCCACCGACGCGGCGTCCCCGCGGGTGGGTCCGTCACCCGCGTCGGGAACCGACCCCGGCCCGTCCAGGAGCAGGTACATCCGGTTGACGTACGGGTCGCCGTGACCGCCGTCGTCCCGCGCCGACGGGTGGGTCGGCAGGTCGGGTCGTTCGCTGAACCGGCCTCGGGGCAGTCCGCCGAGCGGCATGGGCCGGCCGGCGCCGTCGAGCACCAGCGCGTCGATGCCGACCACGTCGGGGTACAGCGGCCGGTCGCGGATGATGCCGGTCTGCGGGTCGACGTAGAGGATCGTGCCGTTCTGGTTGAGCGCCACCCAGGCGTGGGAGCCTCCGCCGGCCCACTCGGTGATCAGGAACGCGTAGCTGCCGTGTCCGCCAAGCAGCATCTGGTCGTGCAGGTTGCGGTAGCCGCGGTCGGCGGCCTGTCGTGCGTACGCCGGGTGCAGCCGTTGGCCGGGCGGAGGGGCGAGCAGCCGCTGGAACCGGCCTCCGGTGACGTCCTCCACCCGGCCGGGGCCGCCGGCTTCGCCTCGGATGGGGCGGCGGGTGTCGCCGTCGAGGTACCCGTCGAAGGTGCGCGGCGCCGACACGCGGGGCCGCCCGTGCACCCACGTCTCGAACATGGACAGGGTGCAGTCCAGGCAGTTGATACCCCGGGTGGCGTCGGCCATCGGCCCACCGTCGTTGAGGAGCCGGAACCAGGCGCCGTGGCGGGGGTCGGCGGTGCGGGTGACGCTGCCGTCCGGGTCGCGGGGCATCTGCCGTTCGACGTCGACCTGATGCAGGGCCAGCGGCGGGCGTAGGCCCCCGGGCTGCCCGTAGGGCCGGGAGTCGTCGATCGGCGGGGGAACGTCGTCGCCGGTGAGCCGGGACGGGCCGCGGACCTCCACCGCACCGAGGGTGAGCGCGCCCACGTCCGTGTTGGCCTGCCGGAAGGCCGCGTCGCTGATGTCGACGACAGCCGGCGCCCGGGCGCCGGCCAGCACCGCGTCGGCCAGGTCACGGCACTTGGTGTACGCGCGCGTCTCGTCGTTCGCGGCCCGCTGCCAGCCGTCGGCCCACCGCTGGTGGCCGGCCCGGTGGAGTTGCCGGGCGTAGGTGGCGTACTCGACGGCCCGGCGGTCGTGTTCGGCGGCCAGGGCGTGCAGTCGGCTGGCTTCGGCCTGCCGGCGGCTGTGTTCGAACTCGTTGCGCCGCGACTCGTAGTAGCCCCGGTAGCGCTGCCGCTCGGCGGCTTCCGCCTCGGCCGCCCACCGGGCCGCGTACCAGTCGCTGGCCTCGATGTCGGACTGCGACGGCGCGGTCAGGTCGCCCAGGACCGATGCCCTGCCGCGCGCCGGGTGGGCAGGTACGCGTCCCGGCCCGAACGGCTGCCACGTCGGTAGGTGCGCTGCCGGCGGCGCCACCCCGGCGGCGACTGTCGGGGCGGGACTGCTCGTCGCCGACGGCGACCATGCGGACGGGCCGGTGACACCGGGGGCCGTCCCCGTGCCGCCGTTGTGCCCGGTGGGCGCGACGCCGGTGGCCGGCGCGCCGGCCTGGTCGAGCGTGCCGGTGGTGGGCGCGGCGACCGAGGAGAGGGTGGGGTCGGTGGCGATCGCTTGCGCGGGGCCGGGCCGGTCGATGGTGAGCTCGTCCGAGGATTGCGCGGCGGTCTCGGTCGGGAGCACCAGGCGACTCGGCTCGTCGCCGATCGTCGGCGACACAGGTGAGCCGGCCAGGTCCGAGACAGTGGGCTGGGTCAGGCCGTACGACACGGCGGTCCGCACGTCAGGGACCGACCCCACGGGTGACGCGGCCGCATCCGCACCACCGACCGCCTGCTGCGCCGCAGCCACCGGCGACCCGGCCACCGGCCCGCCGACAGCGGAGGACGCCGAAAGCGAAGAAGAGACCGATCCCGCCGAAGCCGGTGCCGACGAGGCGGAAGCAGACGATCCCGATTCGGAGGTGTCGGTGGCGGAAGCGGCAGAGCCATCCACAGTGGAGGTTGACAGGGGCGCCAGGGACGGGCCGGTGAGAGAGGCTCCCGCCAGGGAGTCGGCCTGCGCGTCGAGTTTGGCGCGCAGCGCGTGGTCGGTCTGTGCGGTGGCCGAGCCGGTGGCCCCGGAGGCGGCGGCGCGGGCCACGTCCTCCACCGAGGTGAGGCCCTGCCCGGTGGCCAGGCCGGCGGCGGTCTCGGCGAGCACCTCACCTGTCATCTCCCGGCCCAGGTGCTCACCGACCCGAGCGGCGCGACCTGTCGCGTGCCGGCCCAGGCCGGCCAGCGGCGCGACCGCCCCGCCGGCGAGGCCACCGACGGCCGACGCGCCCAGGTCGGTGAGGTCCAGGCCGTGTGCCCGGCCGGTGGAGTTCTGGTACGCCTGGGTGGCCAGCGTGACCCCGGCCTCTTCCGCCGCCTCCTCCAGCCCTTCGCGGGCGGCGCGCCGGGCGAGGCCGCGTACGCCGCCCCGGGCGACCTCCTTGGCTGCCCGTTCCCCCGCCTCCTTCAGCCCGTGTTTGAGGGACTTGCTGGCCAGTTGCCCCATCAGCCGTTTGAAGATCTGCTGGATCAGCAGTCGGGTGGCGGTGACCGCCGCGCCGGCGGCCGGGGAGGCGGCGCCGGCGGTGAGCACGGCCGCCACCGCCACCGTCAGCAGTTCGATGACGAGGATGCCCAGCTCGATCCAGACTTCGAGTTTGGCGCCCTCGATGTCGCAGCCGCACTCCTCGACGAGCCGGCCCAGGTCGCTGGTGACCGCGAGCAGCACCGGCAGGGGCGCGTCGGCATTCTCAGCGATCCCCCGCCAGGCCGCCTCGAACGCCTCGTCGACCGCGCCGACGCCGCCGTACCCGGCGCGTACCTCACTGGCGGCGGCGGCGGCGTCGCTGCGCGGCCCGGCGAGGACGGCGGCGACGGCGTACCAGCGGTCGGCGACGTCCCAGACGGCGCGCTCGTCGCCCTCGGGCCACTGCACGCCGACGACCCAGTCCAGTGCCTCGTAGATCCAGCCGGGCACGTCCCAGGGCGCGTAGTCGAGCGGGTGCGGGATGGGGCTGGGCAGAACGCTCATCCGGATCGCCCCGCTGTCAGCGCCGGTCGGCGGCCCGGTCGAGCCGGGCGGCGCTGCTGCCGTCGGTCTGCACGCTCGCGTCGACCGCGCGGACCACGTCGGTGCCTAGCTCGGTGAGCCGGTGGCCGATGCCCGTCCAGGCCCGCAGCACGGTCTGCTCGAACCCTCGGTAGTTGCGCTCGAACGCCGCGCCGATGTCGTCGCGGCCCCACGGCCGGTTGCCGCTGGCGGCTTCAATCTCGCCGCCCTCCGCGGCCCGGCGGGCTGTCACCGCCTCGCCTGCGAGGGCCAGGTCGGCGCCGCCCCGGCGGGCTCGGTACGGGTCGAGCCACAGCTGCCCGTCGGTCATGCCGGCCCCTCGCGCCGCCCGAGGACGGCCTCGGCGCGCCCGAGCAGCGCGCCGAAATCTCCGGTACGCAGGAACTCGACAGAGCCGGAGCCGGCCGGTACGTGTGCGGCCACCAGATCCCGTGTGGTGTCGCCGGCGGCGGTGGTGGCGGCGTGGACGGTTTCGGTGATCCTGCGACTCAGCGCCTCGACGTCCCGGTTCTGGTAGATGGCCGGGTCCAGCTCGATCGCGACCAGCTCGCCCCGGGCGCCGACTGTCACTGTCACCTGCCCGTCGGCCGACCGCCTGGTCACCCGGACCGCGGCGAGCCGGGCACGCAGTTCGTCCAGGTTGGACCTGAGCTGCTGATACTGCCCGTACACGTCGTCGAATCGGGCCCGTAGCTCGCGATTGACGTCGCGGTCCACGCGTTCGCTCACCGCCCGTTCCTCCCGTCACCGTCGGTAGCCCGAACCATACCGGCCGCCATCGATCCGTGTAGTCCGGTAGTTTCGTTGTGTGATCGACCGTGAACAGGCCGAGCAGCTCGCGGCCACCTGGGCCCGCCGCGATTCACAGCGCCTCGGCCACGAGTGCACGCCTGTGGTCGACGAGTTCGATCTCGGCTACGTCATCACGTCCGTCGTGTCCACCGAGGTGCGGACGGTCCCGGGTGACCTGCCGACGACTGTCGTCGACAAGCAGACCGGGAAGGTCACCACCTGGCCCCGGGTGCCCAGCGACGTGGTGGCGGACATGTACCGGCGCAGTCAGCCGGACGGGCCGACCGCCGCGCGCACCGTCGACCAGTCGAGCCTGCTGGTACGGGAGATCCATCGGATCGCCACCCCGAACACCACGGCGCATCTGACACTCGACGGTCGCATCTGGACGGCGCAGGGCACGAAGGACGCCGTCCCCCTGAACCATCACCCGCTCGTGCGCACCTACCTGGATCAGCTGCCCCCTGGGGAGCTGGTCCGCGGCGGCGAAAGTCACGCCGAGCTGATCGTGGTGTCCGACGTGCTGCACGAGTACGACCACCGGCGGGCCGCCGAGGGCATCGCGCCGATGGGCCGGGCCGAGGCGGCGGCTCTGCTGGAGGGGGCGCGGTTCGAGATCCTCCGGGTGCGGGAGCCGGGAGACCCGGCGGGCGGCCCAGCCGAGCGGCCCTGCGACTCGTGCGTCAACTTCCTGGTGAGCGCCAACGTCCTGCCGGAGTCGACCCGGGCGTACACGGAGACCTGGCTACCGCCGGCGGAGCCCGACCCGGACCCGGGCCGCTTCCCGCCCGAGGTGGCCAACGCGCTGGTGGCGGCCGGTTGGCGACCGCACATCGGTGACCAGCTCATGGCCGCCGCAGCCGTACGGGACGTCACGGCAGTGGCGGGGCGCACCCACCGGCACGCGGTCTTCCCAGCGGCCGTCGAGGCGCTGACCGCGTTCCCCAGCCTGGTGGGCGCCCGGCGCGGCCCCGGCGAGCAGGTGTGGATCTCCCGGTTCGACATCCGCCCGCACATGATCGCGCACACCGCCGACACGCTCGCCGACTTCGGCGCGGTCCTCGGCGTACGGCTCTTCCCGATCGGGACCGAGGGCCAGGACAGCATCCTCGCCGTCGACGAGCGGGGCCGGGTCTTCGCCCTCGACCAGGCCGGTGAGTGGTTCCTGGGCGACACGATCGACGCCGCGTTGACGACCCTGCTGCTCGGCCGCGCCCCCGCCCGGGTGAGCGACGACGGCACCTGGCGCGCCGACGAGGCCTAGAGGGTGAGCCCGGTCAGCACCATGACCCGCGGTTCGGTGTAGTCGTCCATCGCGCTACGCAGCCCTTCCCGGCCGACGCCGCTGCCCTTGACCCCGCCGTACGGAATCTGGTCGGCCCGGTACGACGGCACGTCGCCGACGATCACCCCGCCCACCTCGAGCGACCGGGCGGCAGCGAAGGCCACGTCCAGGCGTCGGGTGAACAC
Organism: Micromonospora sp. NPDC000663; assembly: GCF_042898105.1. Classification (NCBI taxonomy): domain Bacteria; kingdom Bacillati; phylum Actinomycetota; class Actinomycetes; order Micromonosporales; family Micromonosporaceae; genus Micromonospora; species Micromonospora sp. NPDC000663. The sequence continues at coordinate 522,431 of NZ_JBIAYR010000001.1, read as the reverse complement.
GCCCGCCTGCAACCCGTACGCCGAGTCGTTCACCGCCGCGAACGCGGCCTGGTCGTCGGCGACCGGGGCGACCACGAGCACCGGCCCGAACACCTCCTCGGCGACGACCCTGGCGTCGGCGGGCACGCCGGTGAGGACGGTCGGGGGGTACGTGGCGCCGTCCCGCGCGCCGCCCACCTCGACCGTGGCGCCGGCGGCCACTGCCTCGCCCACCCATGCCTCGACCCGGCGGGCGGCGTCCTCGGACACCATCGGGCCGACGTCCGTCGACTCGTCGGTGGGGTCGCCGGTGCGCAGCGCGCGGACCGCCGTGACCAGCCGGGGCAGGAACTCGGCGTGCAGCATGTGGTGCACGTACACCCGCTGGACGGCGATGCACGACTGGCCGGCCTGGTAGTTGGCGAAGGTGGCGATCCGTTGCGCGGCGAAGTCCAGGTCCTCGCCGGACGTCCAGTCGGCGCAGAGCACGGCCGCCGCGTTGCCGCCCAGTTCCAGCGTGACGTGCTTCTGGGGCACCTGCTGGCGGATGGCCGCGCCGACCGGCCCGGACCCGGTGAACGACACCACCGGCAGCCGGGGGTCGGTGACCAGCTCGGCGGCGCGGTCGTTGGGCAGCGGCAGCACCGAGAACATGCCGGCCGGCAGGTCGGTCTCGGCAAGCAGTTCGCCGAGCAGCAACGCGGACAGTGGGGTCGCCGGGGCGGGCTTGACGATGATCGGCGCGCCCACGGCGATGGCCGGCGCCACCTTGTGGGCGACGAGGTTGAGCGGGAAGTTGAACGGCGCGATGCCCAGCACCGGCCCTCTCGGCACCCGCCGGACCAGCGCGATCCGCCCGGTGGCGGCCGGGTCGGTGTCGAGGCGTTGCAGCTCGCCGGAGAAGCGCCGCGCCTCCTCGGCGGCCCACCGGAAGGTGGACACGGCCCGTCCCACCTCGGCCCGCGCCCACTTCACCGGCTTGCCGTTCTCGGCGGTGATCAGCGTGGTGACCTCGTCGGCGCGTTCGGCGAGCCGGCGGGACACGTGGTCCAGGGCCGCCGCGCGGGCGTGCGCGGGCAGGGCCGCGGCCTGCGCGGCCACACCGGCCGCCGCGGTGACGGCGGCCTCTACCTGGTCGGGCGTGGCGATCGTGGTACGCCCCACCGGGCGCCCGTCGTACGGGTGGTGGACGGTCAGCTCACCCTCGCCGGCGGCGGGGCGGGAGGCGACGAAGAACGCGGTGGGCTCCACGCCGAGCAGCGTAGACGAGTCGGCAGTCGACGGAAACAGTCGCAGCAGCCCTTGTCTGCCGCGAATTCAGTGGCCAAGATGGCAGAGAGATGCGATAACCGCCGCAGAACCGCACCCGGCCCCTCGGAGAGATCCCGCCATGAGTGATCAGCAGCAGCTGCGCAACTTCGTCAACGGCTCCTACGTCGAACCGGCCGACGGCGGGTACGCCGACCTGATCGACCCCTGCACGGGCGAGGTGTTCGCGCAGGCCCCGGTGTCCGGCGCCGCAGATGTGGACGCGGCGATGAGTGCCGCCGCCACCGCGTTCGAGAGTTGGCGGGAGGTCACCCCCGCCGAGCGGCAGCGGGCGATGCTCAAGCTCGCCGACGCCGTGGAGGCCCGCGCGGCCGAGCTGGTCGACGCCGAGGTCCGCAACACGGGCAAGCCGCGCCAGCTCACCGCCGACGAGGAGCTGCCGCCGGCGGTGGACCAGTTCCGGTTCTTCGCCGGGGCGGCCCGGTTGCTGGAGGGGCGCTCCGCCGGGGAGTACCTGGCCGGGCACACCTCGTACGTGCGGCGCGAGCCGATCGGCGTCTGCGCCCAGGTCACGCCGTGGAACTACCCGCTGATGATGGCGGTCTGGAAGATCGCCCCGGCGCTGGCCGCCGGCAACACGGTGGTGCTCAAGCCGTCGGACACCACGCCCGTGTCGACGCTGCTGCTCGCCGAGATCGCCGCCGAGTTCTTCCCGCCTGGTGTGTTCAACGTGGTCTGCGGCGACCGGGACACCGGTCGTACCCTCGTCTCGCACCCCACGCCGCAGCTGGTGTCGATCACCGGCTCGACCCGCGCGGGCATGGAGGTCGCCGCCGCGGCGGCCCCCGATCTGAAGCGGACCCACCTGGAGCTGGGCGGCAAGGCCCCGGTGGTGATCTTCGACGACGCGGACGTGGCGGCTGCGGCCGAGGCCATCGCGATGGGCGGCTACTTCAACGCGGGGCAGGACTGCACGGCTGCCACCCGGGTGCTGGCCGGGCCGGGCATCCACGACGACTTCGTGGCGGCGCTCGCCGAGCAGGCCCGCAACACGAAGACCGGCGCGCCTGACGACGCGGAGGTGCTCTACGGCCCACTGAACAACGCCAACCAGCTAGCCCGGGTCAGCGGCTTCGTCGACCGTCTGCCGGACCACGCGGCGATCCAGACAGGTGGTTCCCGGCAGGGCGAGCGCGGCTACTTCTACGCGCCGACTGTGGTGTCCGGGCTGCGTCAGGCCGACGAGATCATCCAGGACGAGGTGTTCGGGCCGGTCATCACCGTGCAGCGCTTCTCCGACGAGGACGAGGCGGTGCGCTGGGCAAACGGCGTCGACTACGGCCTGTCCGCGTCGGTGTGGACGAAGGACCACGGCCGGGCCATGCGGATGACCCGCCGACTGGACTTCGGCTGCGTCTGGGTGAACACGCACATCCCGTTCGTCTCGGAGATGCCGCACGGTGGCTTCAAGCACTCCGGACACGGCAAGGACCTCTCGGTCTACAGCCTGGAGGACTACACCCGGATCAAGCACGTCATGCACAACATCGAGGGCTGACCCATGGCCTCCTCGGAAGAACTGCACAAGCGGCGCGGTGGTGCCGTCGCCCGGGGCGTCGGCAGCGTCATCACGTCGTACGTGGACAGCGCGTCGGGTGCAACGATCACCGACGTCGACGGCAGGGAGTGGATCGACTTCGCCGCCGGCATCGCGGTGACGAGCGTCGGCAACTCGGCGCCGAAGGTGGTCGAGGCGGTCCGCGCGCAGGTCGAGCGGTTCACCCACACCTGCTTCATGGTCGCGCCGTACGAGTCGTACGTGGCGGTGTGCGAGCAGCTCAACGCGGTGACGCCTGGCGGGTTCGAGAAGCGTTCGGCACTGTTCAACTCCGGTGCCGAGGCGGTGGAGAACGCCGTGAAGATCGCGCGGCACGCCACCGGACGGCCGGCGGTGGTGGTGTTCGACCACGCGTACCACGGGCGGACCAACCTGACCATGGCGTTGACCGCGAAGAACATGCCGTACAAGCACCGGTTCGGGCCGTTCGCCGGGGAAATCTACCGGGTGCCGATGTCGTACCCGCTGCGCGACGGCGGGCTCTCCGGCGCCGACGCGGCGGCGCGGGCGATCGAGATGGTCGAGAAGCAGGTCGGGGCGGAGAACGTGGCCGCGCTGCTGATCGAGCCGATCCAGGGTGAGGGCGGCTTCGTGGTGCCGGCGCCCGGTTTCCTGCCGGCGCTGCGATCCTGGGCGACGGCGGCCGGGGTGGTCTTCGTGGCCGACGAGATCCAGACCGGCTTCTGCCGTACCGGCGACTGGTTCGCCTGCCAGCACGAGGGCGTCGAACCCGACCTGGTCGCCCTGGCCAAGGGCATCGCCGGTGGGCTGCCGCTGGCCGCGGTGACCGGCCGGGCCGAGCTGATGGACGCGGTGCACGTCGGTGGCCTCGGCGGCACGTACGGCGGCAACCCGATCGCCTGCGCCGCCGCGCTGGCCACCATCGAGACCATGCACGAGCTGGACCTGGCCGCCACCGCCCGGCGCGTCGAGTCCGTGCTGGTCCCCCGGCTCCGGGCCGCCGCCGAGCGCGATCCCCGCATCGCCGAGGTACGCGGCCGGGGCGCGATGCTCGCCGTGGAGCTGGTACAGCCCGGCACCCTCATCCCCGACCCGGTCGCCACGGCGGCCGTCTCGGCCGCCTGTCACGCCGCCGGCCTGCTCACCCTGACCTGCGGCACGTACGGCAACGTGCTGCGCCTCCTGCCCCCGCTGGTGATCTCCGACGAGCAGCTCACCCGGGGCGCCGACATTCTCGACGGCGCCCTCGGGCGGCCCGACGCCTAGCGGAGCACCTCGACCGTGTTACGGCGGACGAGGTTCTTGCCGGGCTCACGGATCTGCTCCATGGCGGCGGAGTTGAGCAGCACGCAACTGCCCGACGGGCCGGTCACCGTCACGGTGGTCGCCCGGTTGTTGTCCAGGTTGGTCACCCGCAGCCGCGTACCCACCGGGAACTGCCCGCTTGTCGCCGCCGGCCCGGCCGCCTCCTCGAAGAAGGTGATCGCTCCCGGGCACGCCGATCGGGGCGCCGGGCCCGACGCGCCCGGTGACGCGGCTCCGGGGCGTACCGTGCCGGCTGCCGGCGCACCGGCGGCCGGCGGGGCGGCGTCGAGGCGTTCGACCACGTTGCGGCGGATCACGTTCTTGCCCGGCTCCCGCACGAGGTCCATGGCCGCCGCGTTGAGCAGCACACAACTGCCCGACGGGCCGGTCACCGTCACCGTGGCGGCCCGGTTGTTGTCCAGGTTGGTCACGCGCAGCCGTGTACCCACCGGGAAGCGGTCGCTTGTCGCCGCCGGTGCCCCACCCTCCGCCGAGAAGGTGACCGAGCCGGAGCAGACCGACGACCGCGTGGGGGCGGTGCCGGCGAACCCGAATCCGGTCCCGACCGCCACTCCCGCCGCGGCGAGCACCGCCACCGTCGCCGCCAGCACGTGCTTGCGCTGCACCCTCATCGCCAGTCGCTCCCGTCCTCGTGGTGTTCGTCACCGCGTGGTACGGATCGCAGCGCCCTACCGTTCACCCGGTCCGGGCAATCTCTGTGTCTGCCATCGCGGCGACCCGACGGTTGGCGATCGAGGGTGAGCTGCGTCACGATAGGGCCCGAGGAGGTCGCCCCATGGCTGACCCGTGGCTCGCCCTGGAGTTCGGCGTCGATCCGGCCGAGCGGATCGCGCAGGTCGGTGCCGCCCACGAGGCGTTCCTCACCGCCGGCGCCGCGCCACACCGGGTCCGCGAGGTGGTACGCCGCTCGTGGGAACGTTCGGCGCAACTCGACCCGGAGGCCACCCCGCCCGTCGACCTGCGCGACGACGCGCTCGCCGCGTACCGGGCCGGGCATCCACTGGCCCGCGTGCTGCCACTCTTCCGGGACCTGCTCGGAGGCATCGCGCAGGACAGCGCGCACCTGATGGCGGTGTGCGACGCGTACGGGCGGCTGCTCTGGGTCGAGGGGCATCCGGGGGTGCTCCGGCACGCCGAGCGGATGAACTTCGTGCCCGGCGCCCGTTGGGACGAGACCCACGCCGGCACCAACGCCCCCGGCACCGCGCTGGCCGTCGACCACAGCGTGCAGATCTTCGCCACCGAGCATTTCAGCCGACCGGTGCAGCGGTGGACCTGCGCGGCGGCGCCGATCCACGACCCGGCCACCGGGCTGCTGCTCGGTGCTGTCGACATCACCGGCGGCGACAATCTGGCGAACCCGCACAGCCTGGCGCTGGTCCGGGCCACCGCCCGCGCCGCCGAGGCGCAGCTCGCCGCGGACCGGCCGGTCGAGCCGGGCGTCGCAGTGGTGACCGCGCTCGGCCGCGACGAGGCGGAACTGCGCGTCGACGGGCGACGGATCCGGCTCGGCCGCCGACACAGCGAGCTACTGGTGCTGCTGCTGCACCACCCTGAGGGTCGCACCGGCGAACAGCTCGGCCTCGACCTCTACGGCGACGACCGGCTGCACCCGGTCACCCTGCGCGCGGAGCTGTCCCGGTTGCGCCGGGTGCTCGGGCCGGAGCTGCTCGACTCCCGCCCGTACCGGCTGCGCGGCACCGTCCGGGCCGACTTCACCGCCATCGCGGCACGGCTCGACCAGGGCGATGTCGCGGGCGCGCTCGACGCGTACCCCGGGTCGTTGCTGCCCGGGTCGGACGCGCCGGGAGTGGCCCGACTGCGCCGGCTCATCGACGGCCAGCTCCGCGCGGCCGTGCTGGCCAGCGCGGACCCGGCGCTGCTCACGGCCTGGACCGCGACTCCCGCCGGCGCCGACGACCTGGCCGCCTGGCAGGCCCTGGTGCGGGCGTTGCCGGTGGGCACGCCACGCCGGCCGCTCGCCCTGGCGCGCATCGACCAGCTTGCCCGGGAGTACGACCTTCCGCGCGCAACGTGGCTGCAACGTTCTGGAAACTAGCGTCGCCGTCGGCACACCCGCACCACGACGGCGGAGGTAACCATGACGCGCTACGACGCGCCCACCCACTGGCAGTCCCGTTACGACCACTTCATCGGCGGCGAGTACGTCAAGCCGCACGGTGGTGGCTACTTCGAGAACCCCACCCCGGTCACCGGTCAGACCTTCACCGAGGTGGCCCGGGGCACGGCCCCGGACGTCGAGAAGGCCCTGGACGCCGCGCACGGCGCCGCCGACGCCTGGGGGCGTACCTCGGTGGCCGAGCGGGCGCTGATCCTCAACCGGATCGCCGACCGCATGCAGGACAATCTGGAATCCCTCGCGATCGCCGAGAGCTGGGAGAACGGCAAGCCGGTCCGGGAGACACTGGCGGCCGACATCCCGCTTGCCATCGACCATTTCCGGTACTTCGCCGGCGCGATCCGGGCGCAGGAGGGTTCCCTCGGCGAGATCGACGACGACACCGTGGCGTACCACTTCCACGAGCCGCTCGGCGTGGTCGGGCAGATCATCCCGTGGAACTTCCCGATCCTCATGGCCACCTGGAAGCTGGCGCCCGCTCTGGCCGCCGGCAACGCCGTGGTGCTCAAGCCGGCCGAGCAGACCCCCGCGTCCATCCACTACTGGCTGTCGCTGGTGGCGGACCTGTTGCCGCCGGGCGTGCTCAACATCGTCAACGGCTTCGGCGTGGAGGCCGGCAAGCCGCTGGCGTCCTCGGCCCGGGTGGCGAAGGTGGCGTTCACCGGTGAGACCACCACCGGGCGGCTGATCATGCAGTACGCCAGCGAGAACATCAAACCCGTCACCCTGGAGCTGGGCGGCAAGAGCCCCAACGTCTTCTTCGACGACGTGAGCGCGTCCCGCGACGACTTCTACGACAAGGCGCTCGAAGGCTTCACCATGTTCGCGCTGAACCAGGGCGAGGTGTGCACCTGCCCGTCCCGGGCGCTGATCCAGCAGGGCCACTACAGCGACTTCCTGGCCGCGGCCGTGGAACGCACGAAGGCGATCGTGGCCGGCCATCCACTGGACACCGAGACGATGATCGGTGCGCAGGCCTCCAACGACCAGCTCGAGAAGATCCTGTCCTACCTGGACATCGGTCGGCAGGAGGGCGCCAAGGTGCTCACCGGCGGCTCCCGCGCCGACCTGGGCGGCGACCTGTCCGGCGGATACTACGTTGAGCCGACCATCTTCGAGGGCGACAACTCGATGCGCATCTTCCAGGAGGAGATCTTCGGCCCGGTGGTTTCGGTGACGTCCTTCGCCGACCTCGACGACGCCGTCAAGACCGCCAACGACACCCTGTACGGGTTGGGCGCGGGCGTGTGGACCCGGGACATGAACGTCGCGTACCGGGCCGGGCGGGCCATCCAGGCCGGGCGGGTCTGGACGAACTGCTACCACGCGTACCCGGCGCACGCCGCCTTCGGCGGGTACAAGCAGTCCGGCATCGGCCGGGAGAACCACAAGATGATGCTTGAGCACTACCAGCAGACGAAGAACCTGCTGGTCAGCTACTCCACGCAGAAGCTCGGCTTCTTCTGATGTCCGTGGTCTCACTCACCCCCGCGGCGGCCGAGTTGATCAGGTCGCTGCGGGGGCGGCACGGGCCGCTGATGTTCCACCAGTCCGGCGGCTGCTGCGACGGCAGTGCCCCGATGTGCTTCCCGGCGGGCGAGTTCCGCACCGGCTCGTCCGACGTGCTGCTCGCCTCGCTCTCGGTCGACGGGGTGTCCGAACCTGTCGAGTTCTGGATGTCGACATCCCAGTGGGAGTTGTGGAAACACACCACGCTGACCGTCGACGTGGTGCCGGGCAGAGGCAGCGGCTTCTCCCTGGAGGCACCCGAAGGAGTCCGCTTCCTCATCCGCTCCCACCTGGCAGCCTGACCCCCCACCCCCACCCCCGCCGATCTTGCATTTTGTGTCGCTCGAATGTCCTTGTTGTGGCATTAGTCGAGACAGAAAGTGCAAGATCGGCGGGGTGGGGTGGGGTGGGTCAGGGTCGGGGTCAGGGGGTGGGGTGGGCGAGGGCTGCTCGGATGGTTGCTGTTATGTGGTGGGGGCGGCGGTAGAGATCACGGTCGGTGAAGTAGCGCATCCGCCAGCCGGCTGCATCCAGCCAGTTGACCCGCTCCCGGTCGTACCGGAGTCGATCGCGGTCCAGGTGCGACAGTCCGTCGTACTCGATGCCGACCTGACGCTCCCGGTAGCCCAGGTCGAGCCGGTAGAGACGGACACCAGAGCTGTCGGTCACCCACAGTTGCGGCTCGGGCGGCGGAAGCCCTCCGTCGATCAGGATCAGTCGCAGTTGGCTTTCCTGCCGGCACTCGGCCCGACCGTCCGCCAGCGAGATGAGGCTGCGGGCCTGCCGGACGCCACGGAGGGCGGCGTGGGCCGACGCCTCCACCAGCAGGTCATCCTGGGAGACCACGCCCGACCGGAGCGCCGCATCAAGTACTGGTAGGGCGTCGATCCGCCGGACGGCACGCGCCAGGTCGACGGCGCAGTGGGCGGCGGGGACACACGGCAGGCCCCTGACCAGGACTGGCCGGACGGGTAGAACCGTCCGGTGTACGACCACCCCGGGCAGGCGCGGCTTGGGCACCGTGGCGGGCAGCTGGATATGAACCAGGTCCTCCCTCAGCACGCCGAAGCCATGCCTGCGAGCAGCGCTCTGCCGTGCCAACATCGCCCCATCGGGGAGGCGAAGCATCAGCGCATGCAGTTCGTCATCGTCACCGCAGGGCTGGTCGGCATAGACACCCCTGCGTACCCGACGTAGCTCCTCGCGATCGAGTCGAGCACGGAGGCGTCCCACGGTGAGTTCCCGCATCAGCGCGTCAGTACGCCACAACCGAGTAGCCATCCCGGCAGGTTGACCGACCCAGAGCCGCGGCGAAGCCCGCAGTAGTCCACCTGTGGACAACAAATCCACCTGTGGACAACCCCCAACCCCACCCTCCCCCGTGCTAGCCCACCGCACCCCCACCGCACCCCTTCGCGATCTTGCGCTTTCTGTCGTAGATACGTCCAAAACGAGAGGTATACGGCGACAGAAAGTGCAAGATCGGCGCGGGGCGGGGGCGGGGGCAGGGACAGGGTGGGGGTGGGGTTCAGCGCTCCTCCAGCCCCCATGGGGAGCCGTAGTCGGTCAGCAGGTCGAGGAAGGGGGTCGGGGGTAGCGCCTCGGGGCCGAGAACCCCGGCACCGGCCCACGCCCCGGTGGCGAGCAGTTCCAGCGCGACGACCGGGTTGACGGCGGTCTGCCAGACCACCGCCTGGTGGCCGTACTCCCGCATCGACCATTCGTTGTCGACGACGTGGTAGAGGTAGACCTCCCGGGGCTGCCCGTCGGGGCCGAGGCCACGGACCCAGGTGCCGGCGCAGGTCTTGCCGCGCATCCGCGCGCCGAGGGTGGCCGGGTCGGGCAGGCTGGCGGCCACCACGTCGCGCGGGGACACGTCGACGCCGCGTACCCGCACCGGGGACACCGCGTCCAGGCCGAGCTTGTGCAGCGTCTTGAGCACCCCGATGAACTCGTCGCCGAGGCCGTACTTGAAGGTGACCCGCCGGGCCTTGACCCAGCGCGGAATGAGCAGCACCTCCTCGTGCTCCACGTTGACGCACTCGACAGGCCCGATGCCCTCCGGGAAGTGGAAGACCTCCGGCTCGGAGAACGGCTCGGTCGTGTACCAGCCCCGGTCGGCCTCCCAGATGACAGGCGGGTTGAGGCACTCCTCGATTGTGGTCCAGATGGAGAACGAGGGCGCGAAGTCGTACCCGTCGACTGTGAGGTTCGCCCCGTCCCGGACGCCGATCTCGTCGATCTCGCTGAAGAGTTCGTCGGCGGCGTAGCGGGCGAAAACGTCGGACATGCCGGGTTCGACGCCGATGCCGCACAGCGCCAGCCGGCCGGCGGCCGCCCAGGCTTCGGCCTGCGCGAACTGGTCGTCGCCGAGCTTCACGCCGGTGTCGGCGTGCGACAGCGACATCGCCATGTCCAGGTAGTCAGCGCCGGCCGCGTACGCGCCCTCGAAGATGGGCAGGACGAAGCGCGGGTCGACGGCGTTCAGCACGTGGGTGATCCGGTGCTCCCGGCACAGCGCGGCGACCGCGTCGGCATCGGAGGCGTCCACGCGCGCGGCGACGAACCGGTCGCCGTGCCCGGCGACCGCGCGGTCGGCGCGGGCGGGGTCGTGGTCGGCGACGACCATGGTCTCGAAGAAGGTCCGTCGGGCGGCGATGGCTACGGCGGCGGAGCCGACGCCACCGGCGCCGACGAGCAGGACACGCATCAGGAATCAAACCCCAAACCGAGACGATCGAGAGTACGGAGCCAGAGGTCGCGCCGGCCCTCGCGCGCGTCGGCGCGGGCCAGTGACCAGCGGGTGAGGTTGATGCCGATCGCGCGCACGGGTTCCGGCGGGAACGGCAGGGGCTTGCGGCGGACCAGGTCGAGCCGGGTCAGCGGGGTGTTCCCGCCGTCGAGCAGGTCGAGGAGCACCCGGGCGCCGAAGCGGGTGGCCCCGACACCGAGGCCTGTGTAGCCGGCCGCGTACGCGAGCCGACCGTCGTACGCGGTGCCGAAGAACGGGCAGAACCGGGTGCAGGTGTCGATGACGCCGCCCCAGCGGTGACTGAAGCGCACGTCGGCGAGCTGCGGAAACGTGGTGAAGAAGTGCTGGGCGAGGGTGGCGAAGGTGGCCGGGTTCTGTTCCAGTTCGGGGGCGACCCGGTTGCCGTAGTGGTAGACGGCGTCGTAGCCGCCGAAGAGGATCCGCCCGTCGGCGGTGATCCGGTAGTAGTGGAACTGGTTGCCGGTGTCGGCCAGCCCCTGCCTGTTGTGCCAGCCGATCGCGTCCCGCTGGGCGGGGGTGAGTGGTTCGGTCATCAGCACGTGGTCGTAGACCGGCACGACGTACGCCCGCAGGCGGCGCAGCAGTGGCGGGAACGCGTTGGTGGCCAGCACGACCCGCCGGGCCCGCACCGAGCCGGGAGCGGCGTCCGGCCCGCCGGCGGTCACCGCGTGCAGGGCCGCGCCGTCGGCACGCAGGCCGGTGACCCGGGTGTGTTCGTGCACGCGTACGCCCAGGTCGAGGCAGGCGCGGCGGAGGCCCCAGGCCAGCTTCGCCGGGTCCACCATGGCGACCCGGTCGGCGTCGACCATCCCACCCAGGTACGTCGGCGAGTTGACCTCGGCGCGTACCTCGTCGCGGTCCAGAAGCCGCACCCGGTGGCCGTACCTGCGGGCCAACTCCGCGTCGGCGGCCAACCCGTCGAGCTGGTACGGCTCGACGGCGACGACCAGCTCACCGGTGCGCTCGAAGTCGCAGTCGATGCCGAACTCGTCGACGGTGGCGGCGATGGCGTCGAGGTTGGCGCGGCCGAGGCGTTCCAGTTCGCCGACCTCGTCGGGGAACCGGTCGACGCCGTTGGCCAGCCCGTGGGTGAGCGAGGCGGCGCAGAACCCGCCGTTGCGTCCGGACGCCGCCCACCCGCAGGTGCCGGCGTCGACGAGCAGCACGTCACGGTCGGGGTCGGCCTGCTTGGCCAGCAGCGCGGCCCAGAGCCCGCCGTACCCGCCGCCGATCACCAGCAGGTCGGCGTCCCGCGGGCCGGTGAGCGGCGGCAGCGGGTCGGGGCGTTCCGGTCGGTCGAGCCAGTACGGCAGGGGCGCCGCGTCGGCGAGCGCCCGGCCGACCTGCCGGACGGTCATGACGGCCGGCGAACCGAGGCCGTACCGGCCAGCAGGTTGGCCCGGCGTTCCCGCCTGCCGCGCAGCGAGCTGAGCCCGACCAGCAACAGGGCGATCGCGAACATGGCAGTGCCGATGACGTTGACCTGCGGCGGGATGCCCCGCTGGGCGGCGCCCCAGACGTACATCGGGAACGTGACTGTGGTGCCGGCGTTGAAGTTCGTGATGATGAAGTCGTCGAAGCTCAGCGAGAACGCCAGCAGCGCGGCGGCCACGATGCCCGGCAGCACCAGCGGCAGGGTGATCCGCCGGAAGGTCTGCCACTCGTTGGCGTAGAGGTCCATGGCGGCCTCCTCCAGCCGCCGGTCCATCCCGGCGAGCCGCGCCTTCACGGTGACCACCACGAACGACACGCAGAACATCACGTGCGCGATCATGATCGTCCAGAAGCCCTGCGGCACCCCTGCGGACACGAACAGGGCCAGCAGCGACGTGCCCATCACCAGTTCAGGGGTGGCCATCGGCAGGAAGATCAGCACGTTGACCCCCGACCGGCCCCGGAAGCGGTGCCGGACCAGCGCGAACGCCATGAGGGTGCCGAGCACGGTGGCCACGACCGTGGCGATGAAGCCGATCTGCACGCTGCGGACCACCGCGTCGCACATGTCCGAGGTGGCACACGGCTGACGCCAGTTGTCCAGTGTGAACTCGTTGAAGTCGTACGACAGCCGGCTCGACGGCCTGTTGAACGACAACCCGGCCACCACCAGGATCGGCAGCGCCAGGTACCCGAGCACCAGCAGCGCCACGATCATCACCCAGCGGTCCGCCAACCACCGCGAGAGTCTCATCAGAGCCGCCTTTCGTTCGCGACTGCGGGGCTCCGCTGCGCTGCACTCCTCGCGCTCACAGCACTTCCTCCGTGCCGGCCCTGCGCAGGTAGCCGAAGACCACCGCGAGGATCGCCGCCATCAGCAGGAACGACAGGGCAGCGCCCTGCGGATAGTCCAGCCGGACCAGGAACGCCGAGTCGATGACGTTCCCGATCATGTACTCGTTCGGGGTGCCGAGGAGTTCGGCGTTGATGTAGTCACCGCTGGCGGGGATGAAGAAGAGCAGCGTGCCGGCGACCAGGCCGGGCATGGACAGCGGCAGCGTCACCCGCCGGAACGCCTGCGCCGGGCTCGCGTACAGGTCGGTGGCCGCCTCCAGCAGCCGAGGGTCCAGCCGCTCCAGGCTCGCGTACAGCGGCAGCACCAGGAACGGCAGGAAGTTGTACGTCAGGCCCAGCACCACCGCGAACGGGGTGGCCAGGAGCCGGCCGTCCGGCGCGAGCAGGTGCACGTCCCGCAGCAGGCCGACGAGCGCGCCGTTGTCCGACAGGATCGTCTTCCAGGCCAGCGTGCGGACCAGGAAACTGGTGAACATCGGCGCCACCACGCACACCAGCAGCAGGTTTTTCCACCGGCCGGCCTTCTGCGCGATGGCGTACGCCAACGGGTAGCCCAGCAGCAGCGCCAACACCAGGGCCAGTCCGGCGTAGCCGAACGAGCGCAGGAACTGCGGCCAGTACGCCTGGAGCACGTCCGGGTAGTTGCCGAACGCCCAGGTCAGCGCATACCCGGTGGAGAGCGAGCCGCTGGGGTCGTACAGGCTTGCCGCGGCGAGCTGCACCAGCGGCACACCGAAGAAGATGAGCAGCCAGGCCGCGCCGGGCAACAGCAGGAGGTACGGCAGGAGCCGGCGCCGCCCGGACCGGGCTGCCGGTGGCACGCTCGGCGGCTGCCCCGGTCGGGTGGGGGCCAGGAGGGTCACGACGACGCGCCCACCGGCTCGTCGAGCACCGGCGACGTCCGGTCGAGGTCGTCGGCTTCCCGGGGCAGCAGGAACGCGTGCCGCGGATCCCAGTACGCCACAGCCTCGCTGCCGACCGGCACGTGCGCCACGGCGCCGCTGTTCGCGGCGAAGACCGACAGCTCGGTCCCCCAGCCGGTACGCAGCAGGTACTGCGTGCTGACCCCCACGTAGGAGGCGTCGGTGACGACACCTGTGACGTGCTGATGTCCTTGGGGCACCTGGTCGGCGGAGCCGACCAGATGCAGCTTCTCCGGGCGTACCCCCAGGTGGACCGGACCCCGGTCGGCGCGCGACCGGCCGGCGGGCACCGAGAAACGCGAGCCGTGCGCCGTCACCGCGACGTCGCCGCCGGTGGTGCCGGCGGCCTCGGCGGCGAGCAGGTTCGACTGGCCGAGGAAGTTCGCCACGAACGCGGTGGCGGGGAACTCGTAGAGGTCGGCAGGTGCGCCGAGCTGCTCGATCCGGCCGGCGTTCATCACCGCGACGGTGTCGGCCATCGTCATGGCCTCCTCCTGGTCGTGGGTGACGTGCACGAAGGTGATGCCGACCTCGGTCTGGATGCGCTTCAGCTCGATCTGCATCTGCCGGCGCAGCTTCAGGTCGAGCGCGCCCAGCGGCTCGTCGAGCAGCAGCACCTGCGGCCTGTTGATCAGCGCGCGGGCCAGCGCGACCCGTTGCTGCTGGCCGCCGGAGAGCTGGGCCGGCCGGCGGCTGCCGTAGCCGTCGAGCTGCACGAGCGACAGCATCCGGGTGACCTCGTCGTCGACCGAGCGGATGCCGCGTCGGCGCAGCCCGAAGGCGACGTTCTCGAAGATGCTGAGGTGCGGGAAGAGCGCGTAGCTCTGAAAGACGGTGTTGACCGGCCGCTTGTACGGTCGCAGCCGGGCGATGTCGGTGTCGCCGAGCAGCACCTGGCCGCTTGTCGGCTCCTCCAGGCCGGCGATCATCCGAAGCGTGGTGGTCTTGCCGCAGCCGGACGCGCCGAGCAGCGCGAAGAACGAACCCTGCGCGATGGTCAGGCTGAGGTCGTCGACGGCGGTGAAGATGCCGAACCGTTTGGTGAGGTTGGCCAGGCGCAGATCGCCTGCGGGTGTCTCGCGCGCCATCCCGTCACGCCCCGATGACCTGCTGGAACTTACCCTCGTACTCCCGTTCCTGCTTCTCGTCCAGGGCCATGAACACTTTGGACTTCGACAGCAGCGCCTCGTCGGGGAAGATCAGCGGGTTGGCCGCCAGCTCGGGGTCGATCTTCTCCATCTCGGCCTGGGCGCCCTTGACCGGGCAGATGTAGTTGACGTACGCGGCGAGCTTCGCGGCGACCGCCGGCTCGTAGTAGTAGTTGATGAGCGTCTCGGCGTTGCCCTTGTGGGTGGCCTTGTTGGGCACCATCATGTTGTCGCTGTACAGCATCACGCCGGAGTCGGGCGCGACGAACCGCACCTTCTCGTTCTCACTGGAGAGCTGGATGACGTCTCCGGACCAGCCGATACACGCGGCGATGTCGCCCTTGGCCAGGTCGGGTGCGTAGTCGTTGCCGGTGAACTTGCGGATCTGCCCGGAGGCGACGGCCTTCTTGAGCTTGTTGAGGGCGTCGTCGAACTGGGCTGCCGTGAAGTTGGCCGGGTCGTGCCCGTTGGATCCGAGGAGCAGGCCCATGGTGTCGCGCATCTCGCTGAGCGCCGTCACCTTGCCCTTGAGGTCGGGGCGGGTGAGCAGTTCGTCGACGGTACGCAGCTCCTTTGTGACACTGCCGTTGAACGCCAGGCCGGCGAGGCCTGACTGCCACGGGATGGAGATCCGGTTCTCGGCGTCGAAGGAGCGGTTGAGCAGTGACGGAAGCAGGTTGGCCTGCACGTTCGGGATCTTCGCCGGGTCGAGCTTCTGGATCCAGCCGAGCCGGATCATCCGCGCCGCCATCCAGTCGGTCAGCACGATGATGTCCCGGTCGGTGCTCTGGCAGGCGGCCAGCTGGTTCTGCACCCTGCCGAAGAACTCGTTGTTGTCGTTGATGTCCTCGGTGTACGTGACCTGGATGCCGGTCTTCGTGATGAACTCGTCCAGGCTGGGCCGCTTGGATTCGTCCTTCTCGTCCACGTCCATGTACTGCGGCCAGTTGGAGAAGGCGAGCTTCTTCTCGGTGCCGGACAGGTCCTCGCTGACGCAGCCGGCCTCGGTCTGCTGGGCGCCCTTGGTGCCGCAGCCGGCGAGACTACCGCCCGCGGCCAACAGGGCGGCCGAACCGAGAGTGCCGGTGAGCAGTCCACGCCGGGAGAGGGGCCGGAGGGGAGTACGCATGACGACTCCTAGGGGTCGGTGCCGTGGACGACTGATCCTGACATGAGGTGACCTCCCTTACAAGGGATTCCGTTGTGGGATTAGCGATGCACGACGAAATACGCCAGACTACGCGGGGATACACGCGCGACATCACGATCCAGGACATGGGGAGCGCACGATGACAAACCGGCAGCACGAGAACGGCAACGGCGGCCGACGTGTCGCCGTCCGTGAAGGTGCCAATCACGCTCTGCTGGACGACGTGGCCAAGCAGATCATCGAACAGCTCCAGGAGGACGGCCGCCGCCCGTACGCGACCATCGGCAAGGCCGTCGGGCTCTCCGAGGCGGCGGTCCGCCAGCGGGTGCAGCGACTGCTCGACTCTGGCGTGATGCAGATCGTCGCGGTGACCGATCCGCTCCAGCTCGGCTTTCCCCGGCAGGCGATGATCGGGCTGCGTACCGACGGCGACCTGGAGGCGGTGGCCGACCGGCTCGCCGAACTGGACGAGGTCGACTACGTGGTCATCACCGCCGGGTCGTTCGACCTGCTCACCGAGGTGGTCTGCCGCAACGACGACCACCTCCTGGAGATCCTGCAACGCCTACGCGCGGTGCCCGGCGTGCTCTCCACCGAGGCGTTCGTCTACCTCAAGCTGCGCAAGCAGACCTACACCTGGGGTACGGCCTGACCGCAGCGCCGGACGCCGCCCACAAAGGACGCCCACGCGGCCGGGGCGAAGGTCAGCGTGCCGCCGTCCCCGCCCTCGCAGGACCATCGCCGAGCCGGCCCCCAGCCGGAGACTGTGCGGATTCCGTTGCAGCAGCGACAGACTTTCGCTAAATCCGTCGTTGGCAGCCCATCGTGCCACTGATCCCACTTGCCTCAGGCACCAGGACTGTGCGATAACCGTTGGCAGAGCGGCCGGTGCCACCCCTTGGACCGGCCCGACGACCGATGGGGCTGACATGGCCAACGCCACCGACCACCTCTGGATGCACTTCACCCGGATGGCGAGCTACTCCGCCGGCGAGGTGCCGACAATCGTGCGCGGCGAGGGCGCGTACGTGTGGGACGCGCAGGGTCGCCGCTACCTGGACGGGCTCGCCGGGCTCTTCGTCGTCAACGCAGGCCACGGGCGTACCGAGCTGGCCGAGGCCGCCGCCAAGCAGGCCGGCGAGCTGGCCTACTTCCCGCTCTGGTCGTACGCGCACCCCAAGGCCGTCGAGCTGGCCGAGAAGATCTCCACGCTCACCCCCGGCGACCTCAACCGGGTCTTTTTCACCACCGGAGGTTCCGAGGCGGTGGAGGCGGCGTGGAAGCTCGCCCGCGCGTACTTCAAGCGCACCGGCAAGCCCAACAAGTACAAGGTGATCAGCCGGTACATCGCGTACCACGGGACCTCGATGGGCGCCCTGTCGATCACCGGTCTGCCCGGCATCAAGAGCGACTTCGAGCCGCTGGTGCCGGGCGCGATCAAGGTGCCGAACACCAACTTCTACCGGGCACCCGAGCACGGCGACGACGCCGAGGCGTTCGGCCGCTGGGCCGCCGACGAGATCGGCCGGGCCATCGAGCGGGAGGGGCCGGACACCGTCGCCGCCGTCTTCCTGGAACCCGTACAGAACTCCGGCGGCTGCTTCCCGCCCCCGCCCGGCTACTTCCAGCGGGTCCGGGAGATCTGCGACGCGTACGACGTGCTGCTCGTCTCCGACGAGGTGATCTGCTCCTGGGGGCGGCTCGGCGAGTACTTCGGCGCGGTGCGCTACGGCTTCCAGCCGGACATCATCACCACGGCCAAGGGCATCACCTCGGGGTACGCCCCGCTCGGCGCGATGATCGCCAGCGACCGGCTGATGGAGCCGTTCCTCACCGAGACCGGCATGTTCGCCCACGGGGTGACCTTCGGCGGCCACCCGGTCTCCTGCGCGGTGGCCCTGGCCAACCTGGAGGTGTTCGCCCGCGAGGACCTCATCGGGCACGTACGCGCCAACGAGGACGCCTTCCGGTCCACCCTGGAGAAGCTGCACGACCTGCCGATCGTCGGCGACGTCCGGGGCGACGGCTACTTCTACGGCATCGAGCTGGTCAAGGACAAGACCACCCGGGAGACCTTCGACGAGGCGGAGTCGGAACGACTGCTGCGCGGCTTCCTCTCCACCGCGCTGTTCCAGGCCGGGCTCTACTGCCGGGCCGACGACCGGGGCGACCCCGTCGTCCAGCTCGCCCCGCCGCTGATCGCCGAGCAGCAGCACTTCGACGAGATCGAACAGATCCTGCGGACGGTCCTCACCGAGGCCTGGGCGCGGCTCTGAGACGGCCCGGCCGCCGGGGTCAGTGGTTCGGAGGGATCACGCGCAGGTGGCCTCGGCGGCCGGTCTGGTGGGGGTTGTCGTGGTGCTGGTCGGGCTCCGGCGGGCGGGGGGCCGGGCGGGCGGCCTCACGGACCGCCTCGGCGAGCGCCACCAGATCGTCAGTGGTGGGGGGCGGCGGCTCGAACTCGCCCTCGTGCCGGACCACGTCCCAGCCCCGGGGGGCGGTGAGGCTGCGGGCGTGCGGCTCACACAGGTCGTACGTGTGCGGCTCGGCGAAGGCCGCGAGCGGGCCCACCACAGCCGTCGACTCGTTGTAGACATAGGTCAATGTGGCGACCGCTTGCCGGGGGCAGCCGTTACGGGAGCAGCGCCGTGGTGACCTCACGGCGGCAGGGTATCTCCATTACCGGGTCCGGCGCATCGCTTCGCGATGCGACACGCCCGTCGTGGTGATCACAATTCGCCCGTCCGGTACGCGCCGCGCCGCGCGTGCGGCGCTGCCGCTGGCCAGCCCGGCGTGGGGGCTACCCTTTGCCTCATGACGAGTCCGGAACACCGCCGCCCCGGTTCCGGCCGGCGCGCGCACCGCGACCGGCACGGGCGCGGCCTGCGCGGTCGACTGGTGCCGGCGACGGTGCCGCTGGCCCGCACCAAGGCGGAGGTCTTCGACGACCTGGTCCTGGACACCGTCGAGACGCTGGAACGCCGGTTCGCCAAGGAGTTGGCCGGAGTCGAGTTCGCCGTCGAGGACGTCCCCCCGGACCTGAACGTCTACGACTCCGACGTGTTGGAGGACGGCGAGGTCCCGTTGGCCCGGCTGCTCCCCGGCCGCCCGGGCCGGCAGGAGGTGCCGCCGCGGATCGTGCTGTACCGGCGGCCTCTGGAGTTCCGGGCGATGGACCGTGAGGACCTCGCCGATCTCGTCCACGATGTGATCATCGAGCAGGTGGCGAACCTGCTCGGGGTCGACCCCGACGAGCTGGCCTGAGCCGGGCGGCCCCCACCGCCCCGACCCCGTACCGCTCAGGCGGCCCGCCGCTTCAACTTGCGCCGCTCCCGCTCCGAGAGCCCACCCCAGATGCCGAACCGCTCGTCGTGCCCGAGAGCGTATTCGAGGCATTCGGTCTTGACCTCGCAGCGCGAACAGATTCGCTTCGCCTCGCGGGTCGAGCCGCCCTTCTCGGGAAAGAACGCCTCGGGGTCGGTCTGCGAGCACAGCGCCCGCTCCTGCCACTCCGGCGCGTTTCCGAGCAGGTCGGCCACTTCAAGCTGGCCGTCCATCAAATGCCTCCTTGTCGCGCACCGGCGTCATCGCCGCTGCAACCCCCCACGCGAAAGGCGTGCTTGTCCGTCCGGTCCCGTTTTGTTGCGTTCCGTGCGAACAACCCCATTCAAATTACACGCGTGTAATGCGTGCGCCGTCAAGCCAAACTTGATAATGGAGTCGCCCTCCCGACACCCCCGGCCGACCCCTCAGGTCGTCCAGCCTCGCAACCTGCCCTATCGATTCAGACCCCGGCCGAGTAACGCCCTCTCCGGCGAGTTGCCCCACTTTTCTGCCGTGGCGCGCCTCCGACGAGTCGTCGCCATGACGGCGCCAGACACATCGGACGACCCCCTCCCGTCAAGCTGATCTTGGTGGGGGACAGGTTAACGCGGCGCGGCGCAGACCGCCCGTCGAGTGAGGGACAGCAGGCACGCCCCGTCCACGATGTGGACGGGGCGTGCCTGCCAAAACGGTGCGGTGAGATCAGCTCGCGGCCCCGAAACCGCTGGTGGGCCACACGAACTCGGCTATCGCTCCACCATGGACAGAAACTGTGCCGGCGGACGTAGCCTCGTCCCACCAGACGGTATAAATGCCGGCCGGCAGATCCGGGTAGACCGCGCTGTGGAACGACCCGTCCCGCACCCGGCGTTCGCGGACCGCCGAGTGGACGCGCCGGTCGTCGTCTCGGCTGATCTCGATCTCCCGGCCGTGCAGATCGGGACCCGTGTAGAGGATCAACGCGCCGGTCTCGCCGCCGAGTTCGAGAACGACGGTCCCGGTCTCCGACGGCCCGTACGTGTGCTCGTGCATCCGCCGCTCCCCCACCCCGGTCAGGACGACGCCGGCGGGTTGTTCAACCCGTCGTACGGCGTACCCAGGTAGGGGAAGTTCCCGAGGAACGGCGCGGTCACGTCGGCGGCGCTCAACCCGGGGGTGACCGCGCCGGCCGCCGCGTCCGGACGGAACGACCTGTCCACCAGCGGGACGGTCACCCCGGCGATCGCCCGCAGGGCGATGCTCACCACGTCGTCGCCGACCCGCCTCCCGTTGGGAAAGCCGGCCAGATCGCCGCCGAGCACCCCGAACCGGTCCGGCTTACGGGTCGGCGGGATCGCGGTGTTCAGCCGCAGCATGTCGGCCTGCACGTCGCCTGTGGCGTTGGTGAAGCCGTCGATCAGCCCGGCGGGTACGCCGGTGAGCAGGATCGCCACCAGGTCGGCCCGGGCCTTCTTGGACTTGGTGAGCTGGTCCAGGTTGGGAAAGACGTCCGGGTAGAGCGCCGGCAACAGCGCCGCCAGTTCCGGCTGCTCGACGAACTTCGCGAACCGCTTGTCCTCCGACGGTGGCAGCGAGTTCCACAGGTCCTTCTTGGACATCGGCACGATGACCTCGTTGAACAGCGGATTGCCCAGCCGGGAGACCTGGGTGAACGGGCCGGTGGCGGTGTCCGCGGCACCCCGGTCGCCGAGCACCCGGACCTGCCGGCGCGACGCCGACGTCCACACGCCGATCACCGACGCCTGGTCGCCCGCGCCGTACCTGTTGGCGCGCCGCCGCACGCGGTTCAGCGGCACCTGCACGGCGAGGCTGTGCACGTTCATCCGGTCGGTGGCGTTCACCGGTTCACCCTCGGCCTTGAAGATCTTCTTGCCGGC
This sequence comes from Micromonospora sp. NPDC000663, assembly GCF_042898105.1. Taxonomy (NCBI): domain Bacteria; kingdom Bacillati; phylum Actinomycetota; class Actinomycetes; order Micromonosporales; family Micromonosporaceae; genus Micromonospora; species Micromonospora sp. NPDC000663. The sequence continues at coordinate 501,145 of NZ_JBIAYR010000001.1, read as the reverse complement.
CACGTGCAACTGCTGGAACGGCCGCAGCGTGCCGAGGTCGAAGATCGCCCCCAGGTCGACGAAGAAGCCGTCCGCACGCTGCCCGGCGAAGACCCGCTCACCTGTGGAGAGCGAGTAGGTGGCCTGCCGGACCAGGTTGGCGTACTTCGGGGTGGACAGCGGGCCGACGTTGCACGGCGGGCACTGCAGCTTGTGCGCCAGCCGGTGCTCCCGGCCGTCGGCCACCCGGGTCAGGCTGTAGAACTGCCGCCGGTTCCAGGTCTCGCTGTCAAGCGAGTCGATCGGACCGGTGTTGTAGAGAAAGCTGTTCGGATTGGTGATCTCGGTGGTGAATTCGAACCGGTAGGTGACATCCGGACGGCCGTCGCCGTCGTTGTCGATATGGATCTCGTAGCGCACGTCGTCACCGAACTCGAAGAAGTTCGGCCCCCCGGACGGGAGCTGCAACGGCACGTAGTTGGCGATCAGCGTGACCGTGTCGGGCTTGTCGGGGCTCACGAACGCGTACAGGTCGGAACTGTCGGCGACCGGATCCTTGGCTATCTCCGGTGCCTCGCGGTGGGAAGACATGGCGGACCAACCTCACTGGGCGGGGGCGGATGGCGGGGTGGTGGGCCGGTCAGCGCCGGGCGGCGCGCCGCAGCCGGTCCGCCAGGCCACGGTCGCGGACCTCGATCCGGGACTCGCCGACGAAGACGTCAATCGTTCCGGAGGCGGCGTCCCGCAGGTGCACGACGATCGGCTCCTCGGCACGGGCGGCCGCGCCAGGGGCGTTCTGGGCGGCGGACAGACCCGGCACGGTGAGCGCGGCGGCGCCGAGGGTGGCGCTGGCCGCGGCGGTCAACGTCTGCCTGCGGGTCAGTCGCGGCCACTGCCGCTTCCGCTGATCACTGGTCATGGGCAACCTTTCCGGCTGCGGCGCGAACGCGCCCGCGGTGACGGACGGGTCCGGTGCCGTCTACCGACGCCGCCGGCCCCTCGGGGACACCGGCGGCGATCCTCGCCGCGACCGCCGCCGGCACCGCGTGGTACGGGTGCCGGCGGGAAAAGGTTCGACCTCAGGGCCGGACGTGACCGTACGCGGTCGAACGCTTGCGCGCCGGTCGCCCGGCCGCCGTCGCGATGGCCCGCAACTGCTCCTCGGTACGCGCCGACCCGTTCCCCGAGCCGGCCATCCGCGAGATGGTCTCCTCCATGAGCGTGCCGCCCAGGTCGTTGCAGCCGCCCTGGAGCATCGCCACAGTGCCCTCGTCGCCGAGCTTCACCCAGGAGCACTGGATGTTGTCGATCCGGCCGTGCAGCAGCAGCCGGGCCATTGCGTGCACCACCCGGTTCTCCCGCCAGGTCGGGCCGGGGCGGGCGATGCCGGCCAGGTAGATGGGGGCGTTCGTGTGCACGAACGGCAGCGCCACGAACTCGGTGAACCCGCCGGTGCGGTCCTGCACCCCGGCCAGCACCCGGAAGTGCGCCAGCCACTGCCCGGGGTGGTCGACGTGGCCGTACATCATCGTGGAGCTGGACCGGATGCCCAGCTCGTGGGCCGTGCTGACGACGTCGACCCAGGCGGCGGCCGGGAGTTTGCCCTTGGTCAGGACCCAGCGCACGTCGTCGTCGAGGATCTCCGCGGCGGTGCCCGGGATGGTGTCCAGTCCGGCCTCACGGAGCTGGGTCAGCCACTCGCGGACCGGCACGCCGGCCTTCGCGGCGGCGGTGACGATCTCCATCGGGGAGAAGGCGTGCACGTGCATCTCCGGCACGCGGGCCTTGATCGCGCGGACGATGTCCGCATACCCGGTGACCGGCATCTTCGGGTCGATGCCGCCCTGGAGGCACACCTCGCTGGCACCTGCCGCCCACGCCTCCTCGGCCCGGTCGGCGACCTGGTCGACCGAGAGGCGGTACGCGTCGGCGTCCCGCTCACGCTGGGCGAACGCGCAGAACCGGCAGCCCACGTAGCAGACGTTGCTGAAGTTGATGTTGCGGTTGACCACGTAGGTGACGTCGTCGCCGACGGTGTCACGGCGGACGTCGTCGGCGAGCCGGCACAGCTCGTCAAGCGCCGGGCCGTCCGCCCCAAACAGCGCCAGCGCCGCGTCGGTGTTACCGGGCTCCAGCAGCGCCGCCGGATCGTCCGCCGCCAGCCGCAGCCCGGCCGCCAGGTCACGGTCCGCGTCGCTTCCGGCCGCCACCGGGGGTACGCCCGTGCGCCGCGCCTCCGCCTCGGGCGTGACCTTGCCGGCGACCTCGGACCAGTCGCCGTAGACGCTGTCGAAGTCGCCGCGCCGGTCGTCGGTCCGGCCCGTGGTGTCGATGGTGGCGTGCAGGTCGGTCCGCCCGCCGAACACCTCCTCCGGCTCCTGCCACGGGTGCCCCTGCGGCATCGCCGACTCGACAGCCATGCCGGTCGCCGGGTCGGCGAGGGCGTTCACGTGCGGCGACAGCCGAGGGTCGAGCCACGGGTCGCCGGCCCGCACGTACTCGGGGTAGATCGTCAACCGCTCCCGCAGCGTGAACCCCGCCAGCTCGGTGTGCCGGGCCAACTCCTCGATCTGCGGCCACGGCCGCTCCGGGTTGACGTGGTCGGGGGTGAGCGGCGAGACACCACCCCAGTCGTCGATCCCGGCGCGCAGCAACAGGTCGTACTCGCCGGCGATGAGGTTCGGTGGGGCCTGGATGCGGGCCTTCGGGCCGAGCAGCAGCCGGGCCACCGCCACCGTGGCGGCCAGGTCGTGCAGCTCCGCGTCGGGCATGCCGCGCATCGCCGTGTCCGGCTTGGCGCGGAAGTTCTGCACGATCACCTCCTGGAGGTGGCCGTACTCCCGGTGGGCGCGACGGATCGCGAAGAGGGCGTCGACCCGCTCGGCAGGCGTCTCGCCGATGCCGATCAGGATGCCCGTGGTGAACGGCACCCCGACCCGGCCCGCGTCGTCGAGCACCCGCAGCCGGACCGCCGGCTCCTTGTCCGGTGAACCGTAGTGCGGGCCGCCCGGCTCGGACCAGAGCCGCGTCGCGGTGGTCTCCAGCATCATGCCCATGCTCGGCGCGACAGGCTTGAGTCGTTGCAGCTCCGACCAGGACAGCACGCCCGGGTTGAGGTGCGGCAGCAGCCCCGTCTCCTCCAGCACGGCCACCGCGCAGGCACGCAGATAATCCAGTGTGGAGTCGTAGCCGCGCTCGTCCAGCCAGCTCCGCGCCGCCGGCCAGCGCTCCTCGGGCCGGTCGCCGAGGGTGAACAGCGCCTCCTTGCAGCCCTGCGCCGCGCCCTCGCGGGCGATCGCGAGGACCTCGTCACGGTCGAGGAAGGGCGCCGGCAGCCGATGCGGCACGGTGGCGAACGTGCAGTAGTGACAGCGGTCCCGGCAGAGCCGGGTCAGCGGGATGAAGACCTTCTTCGAGTACGTGACGACGCCCGGCCGCCCCGCGTCACGCAGCCCGGCGTCGCGGATCCCACCGGCCACCCGGAGCAACTCGTCGAGGGCGTCACCGCGGGCGGAGAGCAGCGCGGTCGCCTCGTCGACGTCGAGGGCCCGCCCGGTCGCGGCCCGGCCCAGGGCCCGCCGCACGCTCGCCTCGCTGGGACCGGAGTGGGTGCGATCAACCATCCACTCACCCTATGCGCAGCAGCTCCCCACCCAACGAGCCCCGCCCCGGCCCGACCCACCCCGGCCCGCCGATCTTGCACTTTCGGTCGTGGCACGAGGGGTATACCGCTCATGTCGACAACCGAATGCGCAAGATCGGCGCGGGTCTGGTCGGTGCTGGCTCAGCGCGGGCCGTCGGGGTTGATGTGCTGGGTACGGTCGCCGTCCGTGTCGGCGGGGCGCGGAATGGCCTGGGTCGGGTCGGCGGCGCCCGGCTCGGCGGACTGGCGCGGGATGGCCTGGGTCGGGTCCGCCGACGGCGGCTGCCCGAACGGCGGAGCGGGCGGCGCCGACTGCGGCGCGTGGTTCACCGGTGGCGCGGACTGCGGGGCCGGCGGTCCGGACTGCGGGAACGGGGGCGCCGACTGCGGGGTGGGCTGGAACGGCGGCGAGGGCTGCCCGTACTGGCCCTGCGGATAGCCACCCGGCTGACCCGCCTGCGGATAGCCACCCGGCTGACCGGGAGCGGGCCACCCACCCTGCGGCTGGCCACCGGGCTGACCCGGCCACCCGCCCTGCTGCTGCGGCCAACCCTGCTGGGGCTGGCCGTACACGCCCGGCTGCGCCTTGGGCTTGGGCACGTAGTAGAGGGTGCGCCAGAGCGTGAAGACCACCCAGGCGGCGACCGCGAAGATCACCATCCAGGCGAACCGGGTGAGCACGCCCAGCAGCGCGTCGAGGACCTCGGCCTCGGCCAGCCGGCCCACCGTCCAGACCAGCAGGGTCAGCGTGCCGAACAGCGCGCTCACCGCGTACTCGCCGAGGGCCACCTGGGTGATCAGCTTGGCCTTCGGCAGCACCGGCGAGATGTGGGTGGCCAGCAGCACGGCCAACAGCGGCAGGACCACCGCCTCGATCCCGACGAACGCGAAGAAGGCGCTGCCCGCGCGGTCGGTGAAGTCGCTGTAGTCGTTCGGGGCGATCAGCCGGAGCAGGCCCACGAAGAGGAACACGGCGTTGGCGCCCAGCAGGGCGAGCGCAGCCAGTTCGCGTAGTGGCCTGGTCAGCTGGCGGGCCTGCGTCGCGTCGGTGGACGCGGGCTCGGCGGGGCTGGTCACGAGCTCCCCCTCGGGGCATGGACGGACAGGGCGCACGTGAGCCTAGTCTCCTTGGCCACTGGCGGCCCGGAGGCGTCACGTGCGCGAGGATGGTCGACATGCGCATCGTGGTACTGGCCGGCGGCATCGGCGGCGCCCGGTTCCTGCTCGGCGTCCGGGCGTACGCCCGCGAGGTCGGCGCCGAGGTGACCGCAGTTGTCAACGTCGGCGACGACCTGTGGCTGCACGGATTGAAGATCTGTCCCGACCTGGACAGCGTCATGTACACCCTCGGCGGTGGCGCCGACCCCGAGCGGGGCTGGGGCCGGGTCGGGGAGAGCTGGACGGTCAAGACGGAGCTGGCGGCGTACGGGGCGGAGCCGACCTGGTTCGGCCTCGGCGACAAGGACATCGCCACCCACCTGGTCCGCAGCACCATGCTCAACGGCGGCTACCCGCTCAGCGCGGTCACCGAGGCGCTGGCGACCCGCTGGGAGCCGGGCGTACGCCTGCTGCCGGCGACCGACGACCGGCTGGAGACCCACGCCGTCGTGAGCGGGAGGAGTGAGCTTGCGAGCCCCGCAGTCGTGAACAGCGCCAGCGCCGTCGAGGACGACCAGGGTCAGCGGGCCATCCACTTCCAGGAGTGGTGGGTGCGGTACCGGGCGGACATCCCGACACACCGTTTCGTCTTCGTTGGCGCGGAGACGGCGAAGCCGGCACCTGGGGTGCTGGACGCCATCGGCGCGGCCGACCTGGTGCTCATCGCACCGAGCAACCCGGTGGTGAGCATCGCGCCGGTGCTGGCCGTACCGGGGATGCGCGAGGCCGTGGCGGACGGCCCGGCACCGGTGGTGGGCGTGTCGCCGATCATCGGCGGCGCGCCGGTGCGGGGGATGGCCGACAGGTGCCTGGCCGTGCTCGGCGTCGAGTGCAGCGCGGCGGGAGTGGGTCGGCTCTACGGGGGCCGACCGGCTGGTGGCCTGCTGGACGGCTGGCTGGTCGCCGAGGAGGACTCGGGCGCGGTGGTGCCGGAGGTGACGGTCCGCGCGGTGCCGTTGCGGATGACCGACGAGGCGGCGACGGCGGCGATGGTCCGCGCCGCGGTGGAGTTGACGTGAGGCTGGAGATCCTGCCGGTGCTGGGCATCGGCCACGTGACCGAGGGCGACGACCTGGCGGCGCTGATCGCGACCGCCGCGCCCTGGCTGCGCGACGGCGATGTGCTGGTGGTCACCAGCAAGATCGTCTCGAAGGCCGAGGGGCGGCTTGTCGACGTTCCGGCGGACGGGCCGGAGCGGCTCGCCGTGCGCGACGAGGTGTTGGCGGCGGAGACCGCACGGGTGGTCGCCAGCCGGGGGCCGACCCGGATCGTGCAGACCCACCACGGCTTCGTGATGGCGTCCGCGGGCATCGACGCGTCGAACGTGGACAAGACCCGACTGGTCCTGCTTCCGGTGGACCCGGACGCGTCGGCCCGCGCGCTGCGCGCCGCCCTGCGCGAGCACTACGGGCTGGACGTCGCCGTGATCGTCACCGACACGATGGGGCGGCCCTGGCGCAATGGCCTCACCGACGTGGCGCTCGGCGTGGCGGGGATGCCGGCCATCCGCGACCACCGGGGCGAGGTCGACCCGTACGGCAACGAGCTGCACCTGACCCAGATGGCAGTGGTGGACGAGTTGGCCGCCGCCGGCGAGCTGATCAAGGGCAAGTGCGACCAGGTCCCGGTCGCCGTGGTCCGGGGCTACCTGTCGGCCACCGGCCCGGACGACGGCGACGGCGCGAAGGTGCTGGTGCGTGACGCCGCGCAGGACCTCTTCTCCCTCGGCACCGCCGAGGCCCGCGCGGCCGGTCTGGCCGACGCCGTCACGCTGCCCGACAGTCCCGGTCCGACGCCTGCCGATCCGGAGGCCACGCGACGGGCGATCAAGGCGGTTGCCGGCGTCGTCGCGCCCGGCACGGTCTTCACCCTTGTCGACGAATCGGAGGTACGCGCCGGTCTGATCGCCGGGGTGCCCGGATGGCCGGACGGCGCCACGGCCCTGGTGCTCGGCTCACCGCCGGCCCCCGTCGAGCCGATGGACCTGGTCCGTTTCGGCACCGACCTGCACCGGCTGCGCGTCGCCCTGGCCGCCGAGGGCATCGGATCGGCACTGCTCCCGCCGCCGTCCGGCAGCGCGGCGAGCGCGGCGCTCGCCCTGTGACCCGTCCGGCCGCGCTCAGGCGTCAAGCATGGCCCGGCCGAGCGGGGTCAACGTGTGCAGCACCCGGTTGCGGTCACGATGGCTGACGAGCAGGCCGGCGTTTCGCAGCACCGTGGCGTGCTGGCTCGCCGCCGCCGGTGAGATGTTGAGCTGACGGGCCACCTCGCCGGTGGTGCAGCCGTCGTCGCTGGCCTGCAACACGGCCGCCCTGGTCCGCCCGAGCAGCGCGGCAAGCGAGTCCCGGCCGGCGCCTGTCGCATCCGGTGCGGTGCCGTCGGCCGGGGCCAACCCGCCCAGCCGGTCCACCGGGTAGACGAGCACCGGCGGCAACGCCGGGTCGAGCAGGGCGACCGGAGTGCTCGCGCAGAAGAACGACGGCACCAGCAGCAGCCCCCGACCATCCAGGTGCAGCTCCCGGTGGTGCGGGTAGTCGCGAACCTCGAGGACCCCACCCTCCCAGCGCATCGCCGGCCGGAGGCTGGTGAGCAGCCCCTCCACGCCGCCGTCGAGCAGCGCTCGCGCCCGACGGGCCCGGTCCGCCGCCACGGCCGCCTGGATCCGGTGCCAGTACGGGCCGATCGCCAGCGACCGGTACTGCTCCATCGACTCGGCGAGGTGGTGCAGCACCCCCACGTCGCCGCGGGCCAGCGCGGCGGCCGACGACGGCAGCGGCGTCTCGGCGGCAAGCACACCCAGGTCCCGGCGCAGCAGCTCGACGGGGGTGCTGCGGACCGCGTCCAGGCCGGCCTCGAAACCCTCGACACTCGCGTACGGGGTGAGGAAGTCGGGGAAGTACCCGCGTGGCGGATTCAGCGCGAAGAGGAGTTTGAGCTGCTCGGAGGCGGCGTCCTGGCGTAACTCCCGGCTCACCGTGCGTCGCCAGGACGACGTCAGTGGGTCGCGGTTGCGGCCCTGCAACGCGTGCAGGCTGAGGACCAGCTCCCAGACCGGGTCCGCCGCCGGGGCCACCCGGGTCCGGAGGATGTCCTCGCCCGAAAAGTGGATCTTCAGCATGGAGCACTCCCGTGTCGCCGGCAGGGGGATGCCGGGTGACCGTTCGACTCTACCTGCCCGGCAGTTATCTCCATCTTTAAGCCTGAGATGAAAAACCTCGACGCCTCCCGGGACAGTTCGGCATGCTTCCAGTGCCCGAACACGGCACCGGTACGTCGTGGACGTACGCGGCGCCTGGGCGCCGGGGCCGGGGAGGACCGGTGATCGGGCGGCACCACGAGGGTCTGCGGCCCTTGCTCCGCAGAGGTGCCGTCCGATCATTTCGCCGAACTCCGCTCACCCCACCCACAACGCGACCCGGTGGTCCTCGTCGGTGACGTAGAAGACCCGCCCGTCCAGCGTGGCCAGCCCCTCGACGTGGTGGAACGGCGCCAGCTCCGCCACAACCTCCCCGTCGAGCAGGTACGCGTCAGGCACCGCGCCGCCCGACCCACCCGCCGGCAACCGGAACCGGACATGCCGCGACGTGACGTCACCCCCACCCGGATGGTCGTCGAGCAGCACCGAACCCTTGCCCAGCGCGTCTATCGACCCGATCACCGCGTCGTACCCGCCGTCCGAGGTCGGCGCTATGGCCCGGAACCCGGTCAACGCCCCCGTCGGGGTCACCCCGCTCACCGCGTACGCCCCCAGCGCCCTGGGCCACGCCGGCTCGGCCGCGAACATGTCCGGAACACCGGCCACCTCCACCACTATCGGCTCACCGGCCGAGGTGACCGGGAAGCGCAGCCCCAGCAGCACCGTCCCGGCCGGGGTGAACGCCGCCGCCTCCACGTTCAGGGGCAGGTCGTCCGGGGCCAGCCGGCTCACCCAGCTCTTCGACCGGGCCGTCCCCCGGGCCAGGGTCTCCACGATGAACCGGTCCCGCACCCGCTCCCCCGGGGGCAGCAGGCTCAGCGGCGCCACGGCGAGAGCGTCGTTGACCGCCCGGTGCAGCCGGAACCGGTTACGGACCACCTGCACCGGCAGCGGACCGCCCGCCGCGTCGTCCTCCCGGAACCGGGCCACGAAGGCACGCCGGGGGCGCAGCGGGCCGGCCTTCGACCCGAAGTGCGAGCCGAAGACGTACACCCAGCCGTCGTGGTGGGCGAGCGCCTCACCGTCCTCGGTGCGGCCGTTCTCGCCCCCGGCGTCCGCCACCACGTGCCGGGCCGTCCACCCGCCGCCGTCCACCTCCAGCAGCAGCGCCAGGCAGCGCTCCACAGGCCCCTCGTCCAGCACCGTCCAGAAGCCCCGCCGGGCGCCGTACGCGCGCAGCAGCGCCGCCGAACGCACCGGCAGCAGATCGCTGGCCTCGTTGCCGGCCACCACGAATTCGACGAGTCGCAGGGTCACCGCGCCAGGGTACGGAGCGGGCGCTCGTACAGTGGCGAGGTGCCCGACACCGCGCTCACCGGACCCGCCACCCACCCGACCGATCCCGGGACGTACGCCGCGCTGCACGCCGACGCCACGGCGCTGCTCGGCGGCTGGCAGCCCACCAGCCCGGACGCCGCCACCGCCCGCGAGAGGACCCTCGCGATACTCGCCGCCGGCCCGGTCGCGATGAGCCGGCAGCACCGCCCCGGGCACCTCACCGCAAGCGCGCTGATCCTCGATCCGACCGGCTCACGGGTGCTGCTCTGCCTGCACGGCAAGTTCGGCAAGTGGGTGCAGCTCGGCGGGCACTGCGAGCCGACCGACGAAACACTGGTGGCCGCCGCGCTGCGGGAGGCCACCGAGGAGTCCGGGATCGACGGCCTGCGCATCGACCCGCTACCGATCGACGTGGACGTGCACCAGGTCGCCTGCCAGGGCGGCTCCCTGCACTTCGACGTCCGGTTCGCCGTACTAGCGCCGCCCGGCGCGGCGGAACAGGTGAGCGACGAGGCCGAGGCGCTGGGGTGGTTCCCGCCGGACGCGCTGCCCGAGCCGCTGGCCGGCGGGACCGCTCAACTCGTCGCGCCGGCCCTCGCGGCCCTCAGACGTAGCCCTCTTCGCCTCGCTCCTTGAGCTCGTCGACCAGGGCCTTCACGTCCTGGGCCCGGTCGCGCGGACAGACCAGAACCGCGTCGGGAGTGTCCACGACGATCAGGTCACGGAGCCCGAGAACGGCCACCATCCGGCCGGACTGCGGGACCACCACCAGGTCGGCGCTGTCGTGCAGCAGCACGCCTGGCTTGGTGTCGGCGCTGCCGAGCACCACGTTGCCCGCCTCGTCGGCCGGCAGTACCTCACCGAGGGTGTGGAAGTCGCCGACGTCGTTCCAGCCGAAGTCACCAGGCACCGTGGCCACCCGGCCCGCAGTGGCGGCGCCCTCCATGACCGCGTAGTCGACGGAGATCTTCGGCAGGGTCGGCCAGATGGCACCGAGCACGTCGTCCTGCTCGGGGGTCCCCCAGGCGGCGGCGATGGCGGTGACACCGGCGTGCAGCGCCGGCTGCTGGCGGGCCAGCTCGGCGAGGAACACGTCCACCCGCCACACGAACATGCTGGCGTTCCACAGGTGGCGTCCGGAGCGGACGTACGCCTCGGCGACGTCGACGGCCGGCTTCTCCTTGAACTCCGTGACAGCCCGCCACGGCGTGCCGTTGGTCTCCTCGCCGGTCTCCAGGTAGCCGTAGCCGGTCTCCGGCCGGGTCGGGGTGATTCCGACGGTCATCAGCAGGCCCCGCTCCGCGCCGAGGGCGGCCTCCCGGACCGTACGCACCCAGCTCTCCGGGTCGCCGATCAGGTGGTCGGCGGCGAAGCTGCCCATCACCGCCTCCGGCTCCCGCAACGCGATCACCGCCGCGGCGAGCGCGATCGCCGCACAGGAGTCCCGTGGGGACGGCTCGACGAGGATGTTCTCCTCGGGCAGTCCGGTCAGTTGCCGGGCCACCGCCGCGACGTGCGCGGCGCCGGTGACCACAAGGGTGCGTTCGGCGGTGGTCAACGGCGCGAGCCGGGCCACCGTCGCCTGGAGCAGCGAAGCGTTGGTGCCGGTCAGGGGGTGGAGGAACTTGGGGTGGCCGGCGCGGGACAACGGCCACAACCTCGTGCCGCTGCCACCTGCCGGGATGACCGCATAGAGCATCCGCACATCATGCCCGACGGACGTCGGGCCGGTGGCCGCGTCGCCCACCCAGCCCTCGACGCTCACGAACGGGCGCGACTCCACGCGGCGATGTGCACCTCGGCGCTGGACTCCCAGGTGAACTCCTTGGCCCTGTCGAAACCGGCCTTCGCCAGCGTCAACCGGCGCTGCTCGTCGTCGAGCAGGGCGGCGAGGTCGGTGCCGATCTGCTCGGCGTCCTCAGAGGTGTACGCGACCGCGTCGCCACCCACCTCGGGCAGCGACAGCCGGGGCGTGGTCAGCACCGGCGCGGCGCACGCCATCGCCTCGAGGATCGGCAGGCCGAACCCCTCACCGTAGGACGGGTAGGCGGCGACCAGCGCGCCGCCGAGGAAGCCGGGCAGGTCCCCGTAGCGCAGGTAGCCGGGGCGCAGCAGGCGCAGGTGCGAGGGGACCTCGGCCACCGCGCGGTCGATGTCGTCGTCGTGGCCCTGCCCGCCGGCGATCACCAGAGCTGGCGGGTCGTCCCGGTCCGCCACCGCGCGCGCCCAACCACGAATCAGGTTGGGTACGTTCTTGCGCGGCTCCTTGGCGCCGAGGAAGGCGACGTAGCTGCTGTTGCCGAGCCCCAACCGGGCGCGTACCCGGGCCTTCTCCTCCTCGCTGGGCGCGTGGAAGGCGGCGTGGTCGACCCCGTGGTAGGCCACGTCGATGCGGGTCGGGTCGGCGTCGAGCAGCCGGATCAGCTCGTCCCGGGTGGCCTTGCTGGGCACGATCACCCGGTTGGCGCGCCGCATCGAGGTCTTGATGGCGCTGCGGAAGAACGTCCGGCGCGACTTGTCGTAGTGCTCCGGCTCGGTGAAGAACGTCGCGTCGTGCACGGTGACCGTGACCGGACAGCCAGCACGCAACGGGCAGGTGTAGAAGGGTGAGTGCAGCACGTGCGCGCCCACCTGCTGGGCCAGCAGCGGCAGGCCGGTCTGCTCCCAGGCGAGGCGCGCCGGGCGGTGCGCCACGGCGGCCGGCGCCGGAATGATCTCGGCGCCGGGCAGCATCCGGGTGTACCGCTCCAGGTCGGTGCGGAGGCTGACCACGGCCAACTCCACCCCCGACCCGCAGACCTTGCCGAGGGCACCGAGCAGACCGTCGACGTATCGACCGACACCACCACGGTCGGCGGGGACACTCGTGGCGTCGATGAGCACGCGGGGCGGGCGACCGGCGGTCACGGGGCGACTCCTTGAACTGGCGGGTCTGTGGGGAACAACACTCCGGGGGTAAAGCCTACGCCGGAGTACGGGACCGACGCTGACTGCGACCCGACCGTACGCCGACTTGTCATCGTCTTCGAGTACGGCTCCCAGGGGCGTATCGTTCGCGCCGATGGCCGACAACATTGCCCGGGTCTTCGCCGACGCGATCGCGACCGACCCGACCCGACCGCTGCTGACCTGGTACGACGACGCCAGCGGCGACCGCACCGAACTGTCCGGCGCCACACTTGCGAACTGGGTGGCGAAGACCGCGAACCTGCTCGTCGACGAGGTGGGCCTCGCGCCGGGCTCACCGGCGGGGGTGCTGCTGCCTCCGCACTGGCAGACCGCGGCGGTGCTGCTGGGTTGCTGGTCGGCCAAGGTGAGCGTCACCGACACGCCCGGCGACGTGGAGGTGCTCTTCGCCGCCGTCGACCGGTTCGACGAGGCGCAGTCCTGGTCGGCCGCCGAGCGGTACGCCCTGGGCCTCGCGCCGCTCGCCGCACCGCTCCGGCAGGTACCGCCCGGGTTCGCCGACTACGTGGTCGAGGTACGCCGCCACGGTGACCACTTCACCCCACAGTCCGGTCCGGGCCCCGCCGACGCGCGCCTGCTGGCCCGGGCCGAGGCCCGCGCCGACGAGCTGGGCATCGAGCGTGGGGCACGTGTCCTGGCCGACACCAGCCGCTACCCCGACCCGGTCGACTGGCTCCTGGCCCCGCTGACCCGGGCCGCCACCGTCGTCCTGTGCGCCAACCTGGCCGCGGCCAACCTCCCCACCCGCCTGACCACGGAGAAGGTCACGCACGCTCTCCCGTGACCGACCCGCCAGCGCCCCCGTGGCGCCGGCACGGTCAACTGCCGGTAGGCACGCGCCGTCCTTTGCTCTGCTTCAACCGGCGCAACAGAAAGCGACCCGGACTGTTGCGCCCGCGTAAGCAGAGCAAAGGACGCGCTTGCCGGGGCGCACCCCAGTCACCATCGTGCTCCCCGACAGGGCGGACGAGTCGCCGCGCGGCCAACTGTCAGGCGGACGTCTTGTTCGAAGGGCGGCGTTGGGCCAGGGCGGCGAACGCGCTGAGCGAATCCGGATTCACCAGGGCTCCCTTGGCCGCCGCGCGATCGACAGGGGTGCCGGTGAGGATCTTCTTGACCGGCACCTCCAGCTTCTTCGCCGAAAGGGTACGGGGTACGGCGCGTACCTGGTGGATCTCGTCGGGCACGTGCCGGGGCGAGAGGGCGGTCCGCAGCTCCCGGCAGATCTTCCCGCGCAGCTCGTCGTCCAGCTCCCGGCCCTCGGCCAGCACCACGAACAGCAGCAGCTCGCCGGCGCCGCCCTCGTCGTCCTCCAGGTGCACGACGACCGAGTCGACGACCTCGTCGAGGCCCTCGACCACCGAGTAGAACTCGGCGGTGCCCAGCCGCACCCCACCTCGGTTGAGGGTGGCGTCGGAGCGTCCGGTGATCACGCAGCCGCCCCGCTCGTTGATGGTGATCCAGTCGCCGTGCCGCCAGACGCCCGGGTAGACGTCGAAGTAGGCCTCGCGGTAGCGGGTGCCGTCCGGGTCGTTCCAGAAGCCCACAGGCATGCTCGGCATCGGCTCGGTGATCACCAGCTCACCCAGTTCGCCGATCACCGGGGTGCCGTCGGCGGACCGGGCCTCCACCTTCGCGCCCAACGCCCGGCAGGCGATCTCACCGGCGTACACAGGTAGGAGCGGCACCCCTCCGACGAAGCCGGTGCACACGTCGGTGCCGCCGGAGAGCGACTGGAGCTGCACGTGGTCGCTCACGGTGTCGTACACCCATCCGAAGCCCTCGGCGGGCAGGGGCGCGCCTGTGGAACCGACGCCGCGCAGCGCGGACAGGTCGGCGATGTCCCGGGGCACCAGGCCGGCCTTGCGGCACGCCAGCAGGAACGGCGCGGAGGTACCGAAGTACGTGGTGCCGGTCTCGGCCGCCAGCCGCCACAGCCCACCCAGGTCGGGGTGGCCCGGGTTGCCGTCGAACAGCACGATCGCGGCGCCCACCGCCGGCCCGGACACCAGGAAGTTCCACATCATCCAGCCGGTGGTCGTGAACCAGAAGAACCTGTCGGACGCCCCCAGGTCGTGGTGCAGGGCGAGCATCTTCAGGTGCTCCAGCAGGATGCCACCGTGCCCGTGCACGATCGGCTTGGGCAGACCTGTGGTGCCCGAGGAGTACAGCACGTACAGCGGGTGGTCGAACGGCACCGGCGTGAACGTCGACGGTTCGTCGGTGGGCGCGGCCAGGTCGGCCCAGCCCAGCGCGCCATCGGGGACGGGGCCGGCCGGGTCCAGGTACGCGATGCTGACGGTGTGCCGCAGCGACGGCAGGGCCGCGCGGATGGCGGCGACCTCGGCACGCCGGTCCACAGGCTTGTCGCCGTACCGGTAGCCGTCCACGGCGACGAGCACTGTCGGCTCGATCTGCTGCCAGCGGTCGGTGACACTGCGGGTGCCGAACTCGGGCGCGCAGGACGAGAAGACCGCCCCCAGGCTGGCGGTGGCCAGCAACAGGACGTAGGTCTCCGGGATGTTCGGGGCGTACGCCGCCACCCGGTCCCCGGCGGTGACGCCGAGCCGGCGCAGCCCGGCCGACACCCGGCGGACCTGCTCGCGCAGCTCCGCGGCGGTCAGCGTGACGGGCGCGCGGGTCTGACCGTGCGCGATCACCACCGGGTCGTCGTCGGCGCGGCCGGGCATCCGCAGTACGTTCTCCGCGTAGTTGAGCGTTGCCCCGGGGAACCAGCGGGCGCCGGGCATCCCCCGCTCGGCCAGGGTGGCGGTCGGCGGGGTGTGCGCGATCACCTCGAAGTGGTCCCAGATCGAGCGCCAGAACCCGTCCAGGTCGGTGGTGGACCAGCGCCACAGCGCGTCGTAGTCTGCGAAGTCCAGCCCGCGGTGCTCGCGCAGCCAGCGCAGGTAGTCGCCGATCCGGGACCGCTCGCGTACGTCCGCCGGCGGCGCCCACAGCATGTCACCCACTGCTCAACCCTCCCCTGGCCCGGCACGACACTGTGAATGGGCCGTGGCGCCATCTTGCCCTACCTCGAAGCGCCATTCTGCGCACCGGGTACGCCGATCGACGCGTGCGCGGCCCACACTCCACCCGGCCCACCCATGTGGTTCAGCCGGCGCGGTGGGCCTGGATGGCCCGGCGACGGGCCAACCGGTGGGCGCGCCGAATCTCCGCCTCCTTGTACCGGCGCTCGTCCTCCGCCGTCTCGGGCAGCACCGGACGGACCATCCGCGGCGCGCCGCCCACGTCCACGCCGACGAAGACCAGGTACGCGGTGGCCACCCGCACCGGCGTGTCCTCGGCCGAGTCCCAGCGCTCGGCCACCACCCGTACGCCTACCTCCATCGAGGTCTGTCCGGTCCAGTTCACCTGGGCGTGCGCGTGCACGAGGTCACCGACCCGGACCGCCTCGGAGAAGACGATCTCGTCGATCGCCGCGGTGACAGCCGTACCGCCGCTGTGCCGGGCGGCCGCGGCTCCCGCCACGTCATCGACGAACTTCATCAGGACTCCGCCGTGCACGGTGCCGTAGAGATTCACATCGACAGCCGTCATGATCTTGCTGAGAGTGACGCGGGAGTACGACGTCGGCTTGCCGGTCGGAGCGGCGGAGAGGTGCTCGGTCATGCCGGAAACGGTACGGTGCGCGGATGCGACATCTCTGGAGCTTCCTCGCCGGGCTGGTGGTGGCGCCCATCACCTGGGTGCTCGTCACGCTGGGGCAGGACGGGTCGAGCCGGACGGTCGACCGCTGGGTGGAGATCGGCACCTTCAACACCGCCAACCTGATCGAGCCGGCCGTCTACCTCGGTGTCGGCGGTGTGCTGCTCGGCCTTCTCGGCACGCTGCGGTTCTCGCCGCTGGGCCCGCTGGTTGCCGGGCTGCTGCTGGCCATCCCGTACGTCGGGATGTTCGTGGCACCGTTCGAGGTGCGTGACGCGGTCCCGCAGGACTGGAAGGTGTTCGGCGATCCGCTGCCGCTTCGGCTGCCGGTGGAGAACGGCACGCTCTTCCTGATCGGCATGCTGCTGCTGATGGCGACGTTCAGCCGCCAGCGCTGGCGGCAGTGGCCGCAGCCGGAGACCGGGCCGGTCGAGGCCCCCGCGACGACGCCGACGGACGGCCCCCGCAGCGACAACTTCACCCTGACCGACTGGCCGCCCACCGAGCCCGCCGAGCGGGAGACCGCTCCGCTCACCCTCGGTTACCCGGCCGACCCGACGCCCACCGAGCCGCTGCCGCGCCGGGTGGGTGGCGAATCGCCGTGGTCCGCGCCGCCGCGTGGCCAACCGCGCCCCGAGGACACCACCGAGATCCGTTGACCGCCGGGCGGGCCGGGCAACCGGCCCGCCCCTAGTGCAGGGCGACTGCCAGGTCCGGGTCGACCGTGCCGAGGGCGGCGCGGGGAACGACCAGGACCATGACCGCCAGCGCCGCGGCCATGCCGCCCGCGACGACGATCGCCATCGGTACGCTCCCCGTGCCGAACAGGCCGGCGAGGGGCGCCGACAACGCGCCGACGCCGAACTGCACGGCCCCGAGCAGCGCCGCGGCGGTCCCGGCGGCCTCGCTGTGCCGGCTCATGGCCAGCGCCGGAGCGTTCGGCAGGGCCAGGCCGGCGGCGGCCAGGACGAGCCACAGCGACGCGAGCAGGGTGCCCAGGCCACCGATGCCGGTGACGGCGAACAGCACCAGCAGCAGCCCGGCGGCCGTACCGGCGACCAGGGCGCTGACGAGGATCTGCTGCGGGGTGTAGCGGCGCAGCAGCCGGACGTTGAACTGGGTGGCCGCGATGAGGCCCACGGCGCCGGCCCCGAAGGCCAGGCCGAACTGCTGTTCGTCGAGGCCGTACTGGTCCTGCAGGACGAAGGACGACCCGGACACGTACGCGAACAGCGACGCCATGGCCAGCCCGGCGACAAGCACCAGACCGACGAAGGCCCTGTCGTTGAGCAGCCCTCGGTAGTCGCGCATGGTCGCCGCCACCCCGCCGTGGCGGCGTCGCGTCACCGGAAGGGTCTCCGGCAGTCGCAGCGCGGCGACGACGATCAGCAGGGCGCCCAGCACCGCGAGCGCCGCGAAGACACCCCGCCACTCGGTCCAGCGCAGCAGGCCGCTGCCGAGCGTCGGCGCGAGGATCGGCGCCAGCCCCATCACCAGCATCAGGCGGGAGAAGATCCGCGCGAAGGACGCGCCGCTGAACAGGTCGCGGACGACGGCCGTGGCTACCACGGTGGCGGCGGCCACACCGAGACCCTGGAGCACCCGCAGCGCGCCGAGCACGGCGATGTCGGGTGCGAAGACGCACAGCACGGAGGCCACGATGTGCACGCCCAGGCCGGCGAGCAGTGGCAGGCGCCGGCCGACCACGTCGGAGACCGGCCCGATCAGCAGCTGGCCGAGCGCGAGGCCGAGCAGCGTGCCGGTCAACGTCAACTGCACGGCGGTCTCGGTGGTCTGCAGACCCGCGGTGATGGCGGGCAGCGCCGGCAGGTACATGTCGATTGTCAGTGGGCCGATCGCGATCAACGCGCCCAGCACCAGGACGAGTTGGACGCGTTGGCGGTTGGTCATGAGGTCGCCGGGCAGCGCCTCCACGTCGGGGGCGGTCTTCTCCACCAGCTGCTTGGTCATTTCGATCTCTCTGGGTCAGGTCGTGCGTCGTGGGGCGAGCAGTGGTGGGGATCGGTTTCGGTGATTCTCACGTGCTGACAACGTCACAGACCCGTATGACATCCCCACTGTGGGGGGACTCACGGGCGCACGACGACCGCCCCACCGCCGGCGCGGGCGGTGGGGCGGGTGTGATCGGGTGGCGGCTAGGCGATGCCGGCAAGCAGTTGACGTGCCATGACGATGCGCTGCACCTGGTTGGTGCCCTCGTAGATCTGGGTGATCTTGGCGTCCCGCATCATCCGCTCCACCGGGTAGTCCCGCGTGTAGCCGTAGCCACCGAGCAGCTGCACCGCATCGGTGGTGATCTCCATGGCGGCGTCCGAGGCGAAGCACTTGGCAGCCGCGCCGAAGTAGGTCAGGTCGGCATCGCCCCGCTCGGACCGGCCCGCCGCGGCGTACGTCAACTGCCGGGCCGCCTCCAGCTTCATGCCCATGTCGGCGAGCATGAACTGGATGCCCTGGAACTCGGCGATCGCCTTGCCGAACTGCCGGCGCTCGGCGACGTACCCCTTGGCGTAGTCGAGCGCGCCCTGCGCGATCCCGACGGCCTGCGCGGCGATGGTGACCCGGGTGTGGTCCAGGGTCTTCATGGCGGTGGCGAAGCCGGTGCCCTCGGCGCCGATCATGCGGTCGGCGGGGATCCGCACGTTGTCCAGGTAGACCTCGCGGGTGGGCGAGCCCTTGATGCCGAGCTTCTTCTCCGGGGCGCCGAAGCTCACCCCGGGATCGGACTTCTCGACGACGAAGGCCGAGATGCCCCGGGACCGGGCGGCCGGGTCGGTGACGGCGAAGACCGTGTAGAACTCGGACACACCGGCGTTGGTGATCCAGCGCTTCACGCCGTTGAGCACCCAGTGATCCCCGTCACGCACCGCCCGGGTGGTCATCGAGGCCGCGTCGCTGCCCGCCTCCGGCTCGGAGAGGCAGTACGAGAACATGGCCTCGCCCGCCGCGACGGGTGTCAGGTAGCGGCGCTTGAGGTCCTCGGAACCGGACAGCAGCAGCGGCATCGTGCCGAGCTTGTTCACCGCCGGGATCAGCGAGGAGGACGCGCAGGCGCGGGCCACCTCCTCGATCACGATGGCGGTGGCCAGCGCGTCCGCGCCCGCCCCGCCGTACTCCTCGGGGATGTGCGGCGCGTGGAAGTCGGCGGCCCGCAGCGCGTCGTA
The DNA here is from genome assembly GCF_042898105.1 of Micromonospora sp. NPDC000663. NCBI lineage: Bacteria > Bacillati > Actinomycetota > Actinomycetes > Micromonosporales > Micromonosporaceae > Micromonospora > Micromonospora sp. NPDC000663. Next base: position 482,073 of record NZ_JBIAYR010000001.1, on the reverse strand, counting down.
GGACGCCTTGGGGAACTCGCCCGTCTCGTCGGCCTCGGCGGCGTGCGGGGCCACCTTCGCCGCGCAGACCTCACGGACCGCCTCCCGGATCGCCTGGTGCTCCTCCGGCAACCGGTAGACGTCGAACGACTCGCCTGCGGCCATGTCGGCCCCTCCCCTTCACCGCTATCATGCGCAGTCTGTGACGTCTCCTGACCGCCGAACGCGCAGACTGAAGACTAGCGACTGCAGTTCAGGTGATGTTACCGGCGCGTAGGTATGGGCATGACGGAGCACCCACGCGGCTGGGCGATGATGGAAGACAGACAGTGAGACATCCCTCCGGTGCCCGCCCAGGCGCCGCAGCAGAATGCGACGCGACGACGCGCCGCCAGTGCGAGCGGAGAAGACAGGCGTGACGATCCCCTACCCCACCATCCAGCCGACCCCCGCCATCGCCGCGGTGACGCCGCCTTCGGGCGCACCTCGGCCGCGGGTGACGTTCCTGGGGACCGGATACCTCGGTGCGACGTACGCCATCTGCTACGCCGAGCTGGGCTACGACGTGCTCGGGTTCGACGTCGATGCCGACAAGATCGCGATGCTGAACGCCGGTCAGGTGCCGATCCACGAGCCCGGCCTGGACGAGCTGCTCAAGCGCAACCTCGCCGCCGGCCGCCTGCGGTTCAGCACCGACATCGCCGAGACCGCCGAGTTCGGCGACGTGCACTTCATCTGCGTCGGCACCCCGCAGCGGGCCGGCGGGATGGGCGCCGACCTGTCGTACGTCGAGGCTTCGGTCACCAGCCTCGCGCAGCACCTGACCCGCAAGGCGCTGATCGTCGGCAAGTCCACCGTACCGGTGGGCACCGCCGAGTGGGTGGAGCAGCTGGTCGGCAAGCACACCGCCGGCGACCTGGGCGTCGAGGTTGCGTGGAGCCCCGAGTTCCTCCAGGAGGGCTTCGCCGTCGACGACGTGCTGCGCCCCAACCGGATCGTGGTCGGCGTCAAGAGCGAGTGGGCCAACGGCATGCTCTACGCCGCGCACAAGGGCGTCTTCGACCTGGCCGCCACCGAGGACCGCGAGGTGCCCCTGGTGGTCACCGACTTCGCGACCGCCGAGCTGGTCAAGGTCGCCGCGAACGCCTTCCTCGCCACCAAGATCTCCTTCATCAACGCGATGGCCGAGGTCTGCGAGGCCTCCGGCGGCGACGTCACCCAGCTGGCCCGGGCCATCGGGTACGACCCGCGGATCGGCAACCGCTTCCTCCAGGCCGGTCTCGGTTTCGGCGGCGCCTGCCTGCCCAAGGACATCCGCGCGTTCCAGGCCCGCGCCCAGGAGCTCGGCGCCGGTGAGGCGCTGCGGTTCCTGCACGAGGTCGACCTGATCAACCTGCGCCGCCGTACCCGGGTCCTCCAGCTCGCCGCGGACCTGCTCGGCCGCCGCTCCGGGCCGGCCGGTCCGGACTTCGCCGGCACCCGGATCGCCGTGCTCGGTGCCACCTTCAAGCCGAACACCGACGATGTCCGCGACGCCCCGGCGCTCGCCGTCGCCGCGCTGTTGCAGAAGGCCGGCGCCGACGTGCACGTGTACGACCCGCAGGGCACCGAGAACGCCCGGCGCGCCGTACCCGAGCTGACCTACGAGGTCGGCATCAACGAGGCGGTCGCCGACGCCGACCTGGTGTGCGTTCTCACCGAGTGGGCCGACTTCCGCAACGCCGACCCGGTCGCCCTCGGTGAGCTGGTCGCCGGCCGCAAGGTCGTCGACGGCCGCAACTGCCTCGACTCGACACTGTGGACGCAGGCCGGCTGGGAGTACCGGGGCATGGGCCGCCCCTGACGGATTCGACGGTGACGGCCGGTCGCGGAGCACCCTCCGCCGCCGGCCGTTGTCGTTTGTTTGCCCCGGACCCGCCGACAAGTGTCGAAATCCGCGCCAGCTTTGGGCATGCTGCGACAGTGGGAGTCCACAGTGCGAGCGGAGGGGTGTCGTGGCGACCTTTCAGTGCACCTCGTGCGGTCGGGAGATAAAGCCGGCCGTGCGCTGCCCGCACTGCGGCGCCGACCAGCCGCAGTGGGTCGAGCACCTGGCGGACATCGAGCGCTCGATCGCGGAGATGAAGGCGCGCGACGCCGCCATCGCCCGCGAGCAACGGCAGATCGCGGCCAAGATGCAGGCCGCGCTCTTCCAGCGGGACATCCTCGCGCACGCCGGTGAGGAACGGATCAAGCAGGCCACCAGGCCCCGCCGGGTGCTGCGTCGCCGTCCCGGCCGCCGTCCACCGACCGCCACCACCGGCGCCCCACCACGGGTGCCCCGCCAGGGCACACCGCACGCGCCGGAGGATCCGCCACCACCCCCGCCCCGGCCGTCCTGGCTGGACGCCGACGACCCGGAGCATCCGCCGGAGGCGTCGTCGCGGGAGGTGCAGAACATCCCCCTCGGGCTCGGTGCCCTGCTGCTCGGCGTGGCAGCGGTGGTCTTCGCCGCGGTGGCGACCAGCTCGATGGACGCGCTGGCCCGGCTCGGCATCCTGCTCCTGGCCACCGCGCTGATGCTGCTCGCGCCACCGGCGCTGGCCCGGCGCGGGCTCACCTCGACCGCCGAGACGATCTCCGCGGTCGGCCTGCTGCTGGTGCCGTTGGCCGGCAACGCGCTCTGGGCGGTGGACCGGATCGGCAACGGGGGCTCCTCCGGCGCCGTCTTCGCCGCCTTGATCTTCGCGGTCACCGCCGCCGTCGGGTACGGGTACGCCAGGTGGACGGGTCTGCGCGTACCCCGCTTCGCCACAGTGCTCGCCGCGCAGCCGGTGCTGCCCCTGCTGGCGTACGACCGGGTCACCGGGCCCGCCGGCTGGGCCCTGGTGCTGACCGTGGTCGGCGTGTTCGACCTGTGGCTGACCCGCTCCGGGGTGGCGTTCGAACGGCCCGTCCGGCAGGACCTGCCGGACCCGGTCGCGCCGAGCGCGCCCCGTCAACGTGACCCGGAGAGCCGACCGGAGGGCGCCCCGGAGGAGGCAGCCGAGGTTGTCGACGCCACCCCCGGGTCCGCCGACCTCCGACCGACCCGCCCGGTGCCGGGGCTGCGCGAGCTGATCTGGCTGCTGCACGCGGCGGCGATCGCGGTCGCCCTCGCGTACGCGGTCACCGCCCTGCTGCGCGCACAGACCGTGCCGACGGCGGTCAGCGCCGGAGCGGCGCTGCTGCTGGCCGCCGCGGTGGGGCTGGCCGGCGCGCTGGTGCTTCGACGCCCGCCGCTGCCGGACGTCGCCGCCGGCATCCTCACCCTGGCCGTGATCGGCGCACTAGGCCGCGTCGTCTCGGTGGCGCTGCCCGGCCGGTCGCTGCTGCTCATCGCGGCGGTCATCACTGTCACCGGGCTGGCCGTCCGCGCGGTCCCCGAGGCCGCCCGGCGGGGTCCACAGATCGCCTCGGCGGTGGCGCTCACCGTCAGCGGGGTGGTGGTCGCCGGAGGCGCGCTGCGCGCCGGGGTGGCGCCGGTCCGGGCGTCACTTCCCGCCTGGGCAGCGGACCTGGACCTCTACCCGGCCGAACTGGCCGCCGCTGTCGGTCCCACCGCCTGGCAGCTCGCTGCCGCCGCGTTCCTGCTCACCATCGCCGCCGTACTGGCCCTGCCACCGGAGATCCGCCGGGAGTTCGCGGTCGCCGGCGCGGCACTCACCGCACTCGCCGTACCTGCCTCGTTCGGTCTCGGTTGGGCGTCGGCGCCCTGGCCGATGGTCGTCACCGCGATCGGCATCGGGGTGATCGGCCTCTCCGCGCGTACCAGCCGGGCCGCTCTGGCCCACGGTGCCGGCGCCGCGGTGGTAGGCCTGTTCGGCGCGGGCGCCAGCCTCGCCCGGCCGCCGCTCACCGCCGCGGTCCTGCTCACCCTCTTCGCGGCCGGCGCGCTTGTCGCGCTGGCGCCCCGGGTCCGCCTCGCCTCCGAGGCCGCCGACACGGTCGCCGCCTGGGCCGCCGGCGGCGCCGCCTTCGCGCTGCCCGGCGCGGTGGCCGCGTTCGTGGCCTCCACCGTGCCTGTCGATCCCACGCCCACCCCGGCCAGCCTCCGCGAGGCGACCGTCCCGGTGCTGGCGGCGAGTTTCCTGGCCGTCTGCGTGACCCTCGGGTACGCCGCCGTCGTGCAGGTCTCCCAGCGGCGCATCCCCGCGCCGCTGTCGGTGGGTACCGGGCTCGGCGCGCTTGTGGTCACCGCCGCGGCCTTCGGCGCACCCGGCGCGACGGTCGCCGACGCGTGGGTGGGCGCGCTGCTGCTGGTCGCCGCCGTGCTGCTCTTCCTGGCTCCGTCTATCGACGCCGGCCGCCGCTCCGATCTCGCCCTGGACGGCTCGGACCTGGCCGCGGCGGCGGTGACCACCGCGCTCATCGCGACGCTGGTACGCATCGCCGCCGTACTCACGCCGGGCGGGCAGCTGGCGGTGGCCGCCGGCCTCGTGCTCGTGGTCGCCGTGGGCGTCCGCGCCATGCCGCAGGAGTGGCGGCGCGGGCCGGTCCTCGGCATCGCCGTCGGCGGCGTACTCATCGGTGTGCTCGCCGGTTGGACGGCGCTGCGCGGCGGGGTGGGCGTGCTGGCGACCCCGGGCCCGATCTGGGACGGCAACCTGAGCGGCTGGCCGGCCGCACCGACCGGCGGGTCCACCTGGCAGGCCCCTGTCGCGCTGGCGCTGCTGGCCGTCGCCGCAGGCATCCTGCTCCCGCCGCCGTGGCGGTGGGACGTGTCCGGCGCGGCAGTGGTGCTCGCCACGATCGGCGCACCTGCCGCGTTCGACCTGCCCTGGTGGTCACCGGTCCTGGTCGGCGGCATGGTCGCCACCGTCTACGGGATGGCCTCGGTGGCCACCGAGGAGGCCCGGGCGGCGCTGTCCCGGGCCACCGTCGCCGGGGCGGTGGCCCTGCACGCGGCCGGGGCCGGTCTGGTCCGGCCCTGGACCACCGCGCTGGCGTTGGGCAGCATCGCGCTGATCGGCGTGGTGGTGGCCACGCTGGCCCGCGTCCTGGCCGGGCCGCAGGTGACCGACATCGAGACCGAGGGGATGCCACCGCACCTGGTGCAGATCGGCGGAGCGGCGATCGGCGCCGCGCTGCTGGCCCTGCCGGGGGCGGTGGCGGCGCTGTCCGCCGAGTTCGACCACTCGGCGCAGGTGGTGCTCACCGCCGCGCTTGCCGCCACAAGCCTCGGCCTGGCCGCCGTGGCGGCGGTCCGGCGCCACGTCCCGCAGTACCTGCCGTGGGCGAGCGTGGCGGTGGTCGGCGGGGCCACCATCAGCGCGCTCGCGGCGATCCCCACAGGCCTCGCCGCTGGTGTCTACGCGGCCGCCGCCGCCCTGCTCGGCGTGCTCGCCGAGCTGATCCGGGCCGCGACCGTGCCGCCGACCGGCTCGGCCCAGCCGGTCCGCCGGTGGTCGGTGCTGCTCAACGGGGCGCTGCGCCGGTTGCCCGACGACCCGGAGAACCGGCGGTGGCGGGTCAGCCCGTCCGCCGGCGCGCTGGCGGCGGCGGCTCTGCCGACCGTCCTGGCCCTCGTGTCGATCGCGCCCGCCCTGGTCACCGCCCTGGTCGAGCCGCACCGCACGCTGGCTCGGATCTGGCAGGGGCCGCCACCGGAGCTGCTCACCCCACCCCCGGACGTGATCAACCCGACCCACGTGCTCACCGCGTTGCTGCTCACCGCGACCGCGGCGCTTGCCGCCACCGGTTTCAGTGGCGGACGGCGGTCCCGGGCCGTTCCGGTGGTGCTGCCCGGCGCCGCCGTCACCCTGCTGATCACGCCCATCGCGCTGGGCCAGGGCTGGCCGGCGAGCACCGTCGCCGCGCTCGCCGTCTTCACCATCGCCATGCTCGGCCTCGCGCTGACCCCGCCGCCCCCGCTTGTCGACCCGGCCCGCTCACTGCGGCTCGCCCGGGTGCTGGTGTTCGTCATCGGGCTGACCGCCGGCAGCGCCGGCCTGGCCGGCAGCCTGGCCACCAGGGACATGACGTTGTTCACCCTCGGCAGCGCGGTGGCCGTCGGCGCCGTGGGGGCGTTCTACGGCACCACCCAGCGGGCCCGCATCCTCGGCTGGCTCTTCGCCTCACTGATGGCGCAGCTCTTCGTGCTCACCGCCGGTCTGGTGGCCGGGCTGGCCGCCGTCTGGTCCGCGTTCGGGGTGCTCGCGGTCGGGGCGGCCCTCCAGGTGTGCGCCGCGACCCTGCCCCGCCTGCGCCGTCCGGAAGCGCAGCGCGAGGCCTCCACGGTGGAGTGGAGCGGGTACGCGGCCGCACTGATCGCCCTCGCCCTCGCCTTCGACTCGCCCCGGCACATCGCCGCCCTGCTCGCCGCCTGGGGGGCGGTCCTCGGCGTGGCCGCCACCCGGCCCGGCCGGCGGCCGGTGGAACGCCGGATCCTGTTCTGGTCGGTGGTGGCCTGCGAGATCACCGCCTGGTGGATCCTGATGAGGGTCGCCGACGTGGCCCTGCCCGAGGCCTACACGCTGCCGTTCGCCGCCCTGGCCCTGCTTGTCGGCGTCCTGGAGCTGCGCCACCGACCGGACCTCAGCAGCTGGGCGGCGTACGGGCCGGCGCTTGTCGCCGCCTTCGTGCCCACCCTGGCGATCGTGCTGGCCACCGAGTCGAGCACGTTGCGGCAGATGCTCCTGCTGCTCGGCGCCGTCGGGGTGCTGATCTTCGGTTCGTCCAGCCGGCAGCAGGCGCCGGTGATCGTGGGCGCGTCGGTCACCGCGATCGCCGCCATCCACGCCCTGTTCAGTCTCGGCCCGTGGCTGGCGCTGATCCCGGTCGGCATCCTGCTGCTGGTGCTCGGCGCCAGCAACGAACGACGCCGCCGAGCCCAGGAACGCCTCCAGACAGCCTTGAGAGGCATGAGATAAACCCCTGGGGCGCGCGCCGATCTTGCACTTTCTGCCTCGACATAAGGCGCAAAAGCCGCGCAATCCCGACCGAAAGTGCAAGATCGGCGAGGACGGGACCAGGGGGTTAGGGCAGGGTGGCTTGGAGGGCTGCTTCCTTCTCGGCCACCAGCTTCTCCAGGTCCTGCTGGTACGTGGCCATCCGGGCGCGCAGCGCCTCGTCGGACGCGCCGAGGATCCGTACGGCGAGCAGGCCGGCGTTGCGGGCGTTGCCGATCGACACAGTGGCCACCGGAACACCTGCCGGCATCTGCACGATGGAGAGCAGCGAATCCATGCCGTCGAGGTGCTTCAGTGGCACCGGCACACCGATCACCGGCAGCGGCGTCACCGAGGCGACCATGCCGGGCAGCGCGGCGGCCCCACCCGCGCCAGCGATGATCACCTTGAGGCCCCGGTCGGCGGCGTCGCGACCGTACTCGATCATCGCCACCGGAGTCCGGTGCGCCGAGATCACCCGGACCTCGTACGACACCCCGAAGTCGTCGAGTACCTCGGCCGCCGCCCGCATGGTCGGCCAGTCCGAGTCGCTGCCCATGATCAGCCCGACGGTGCTCACTGCGGTTCCTCCTTGGTTGCTGCCGCCCGGGTCACTCGTGCCCCTCGCGCAGCCAGCGCGCGGCGCGCGCCGCCCGCGCCCGTACGTCGTCCAGGTCGTCGCCGAGCACCGTCACGTGCCCGATCTTGCGGCCGGGTCGCACCTGCTTGCCGTAGAGGTGCACCTTCGCGCCCGGCTCGGCGGCGAAGAGGTGGTGCAGCCGCTCGTCTATCGACATGCCTCCCGGCTCACCACCGAGCACGTTCGCCATCACGACCACCGGCGCGGTGAGCGCGGTGTCGCCCATCGGGTAGTCCAGCACCGCCCGCAGGTGCTGCTCGAACTGGGAGGTCCGTGCACCCTCGATGGTCCAGTGCCCCGAGTTGTGCGGGCGCATGGCCAGTTCGTTCACCACGATCGCGGGGCGGCCGGCGGCGTCGCGTACCTCGAACAGCTCCACGGCGAGCAGTCCGACCACGCCGAGCGCGGTGGCCAGGTCGATGGCGAGCTGCTGGGCGGCGACCGCCAGGTCCTCGTCCAGGCCGGGGGCCGGGGCGAGCACCTCGACGTTGATGCCGTCCCGCTGGACCGTCTCCACGACCGGGTACGCGGCCACCTGACCGAACGGCGAACGCGCCACCTGCACGGCCAACTCCCGGCGCAGCGGCACCCGCTCCTCGACGATCAGCCGGGTGCCACCGGCGAGCAGCGTGGTCGCCAGCTCGGTGGCCTGGGCGGCGTCGTCGACCATCCAGACGCCCCGGCCGTCGTAGCCACCGCTGGCCGCCTTGAGCACCACAGGCCAGCCGACGCGGGTGCCGAAGTCGACAAGGTCGGCCGGGTCGCCGACAGGCATCCACGCGGGGTTCGGCGCGCCCAGCTCGGTCAGCCGTTCCCGCATGACCTGCTTGTCCTGTGCGTGCAGCAGCGCGTCCGCCGGCGGGTACAGGGACACGCCCTCGGCCGCGAGCGTGCGGATGTGCCCGTTGGGCACGTGCTCGTGGTCGAAGGTGATCACGTCGCAGCTCTTGGCGAAGGTGCGCAGCGCGGCGAGGTCGGTGTGGTCGCCGTACTGGACGTCGGCGGCGACCAGGGCCGCGCCGTCGTCGGGGGCCGCAGCGAGCACGCGCAGTGACTGGCCGAGGGCGATCGCGGCCTGGTGGGTCATCCGGGCCAACTGGCCGCCACCCACCATGCCGACAACTGGTAGTCCGGTGCGGGAATCCATAGCGCGGCCAGCCTATCCGGGCCATCGACGTGGCCACCCCGGAGGGCCGGCGACCCACCCGGAGGACACGGGATCGCCACCCCACACGGACATGCGACCGACTACTGCAACATTTCGGGCTGCGGGGCAGCGTGGTGCCGGTTGTCGCCAAAGCGACGGTGCCCGACGCAACCCCGCGGCCTGACCGGACGTGTGACAGGCATCGACCATCCACGCTGGACCATGGGGGAATGATGAATCTGACAGCTCTACGGGTCCTCGTGCCCGTCGCCGTGCTGGCGGTGCTGACGGCCTGCACCACCGCGTCGCCCGATCCCGTGGCCGGATCCGGCGCCACGACGTCCGCGCCCAGCGCCACGCCCTCCGGTGCGACGCCGTCCAGCGACGCGTCGCCGACCCCCAGCCCGGCACCCGCCACGTCGGCCAGCACCGCCGCCGCCTGCCCGGTGAGCGCCGCGACCCTGCACAAGGCGGCGGGGCTGGGCAGCACCCACCGGATCGACCCGGAGCACATCAAATGCGCACGCCGCTGGGCGACAGCCGGTGTGATCGCTGTCGACCCGGGGCAGCAGGGCGACGGCGTGATCGTTTTCGAGTACGCGGCCGGCAGGTGGAAGAAGATCGGCGAGGGCAGCGCCCTCGAATGCAGCTCATTCGGCATCCCGAACGAGATCGGCGACCAGGTCGGCTGTCACGACCAGTAGCCGACGGTCAGCGGGCCACACCCAGCTCGGCGACCAACTCCTCGACCGAGGTGACCGGCCGCTGGCAGACGAAACCCCGGCAGACGTACGCGGCGGGCCGCCCGTCGACAAGCGGCCGGTCGGCGAGCAGAGGCACGCCGGGCTGGTCTGGGAGCCCGGCCACCACGACCGCGCCGGGCGGGGCGTGCCGGCGGGCAGCGGCCACCAGCGGGTCGCCGGCCGGGTCGTCGGTCACCACGGCGATCTCGTACGGCCCGGACAGCAGCGCCTCCCCGACCGTGGCGGCGTACCCGGTGAACCGGGCGTGCCGCCCGACGATCGGCGCGACTGTGGCGAGGGCCTCCTCGGCGGCTTCCCGGTAACGGGTCTCCCCGGTCAGTGCCGCGTACGCGACGAGCCCGGCGACCAACGCGGACCGGCCGGACGGGGTGGCGTTGTCGGTGGGGTCGGCCGGTCGGGCGACCAGCCGCTCCGCGTCGTCGGCCGTGTCGTAGTACGCGCCGCCGGACGCCGCGAAATGCTCAAGCGCGGCGTCCAGCAACTGGCCGGCCAGGGTGAGCCAGCGGCCCTCGCCGGTGAGCTGGTGCAGGGCGCAGAACGCCTCGGCCACGCAGCCGTAGTCCTCCAGGACGCCGGCCGGATCGCCGACCCTGCCGTCGCGGGAGACGCGGCGCAGCCGGCCGTCCACCAGGTGAGCGGTGGCCAGGTGCTCGGCGGCGTCGCGCATCGCGCCGTCGGCGACGATGGTGACGCCCTCCATCAGGTTGACGTCGTCGTCCTCGGGCGACGCGTACAGCGCGGCGACCTGGAGGAACTCGGCGATGGCGGTGATCGCCAGGCCGTTCCAGGCGGCCACCACCTTGTCGTCGCGGGCCGGCTGGGGCCGCTCGTCGCGCGCCGCGAGCAGCCGACCCACCACCTGCTGCCAGCGGGACCGGATCTCGGGTGCCGCGTCGTCCACGTCCCGGGCGAGGCGCAGCACGCTCATGCCGTGCTCGAAGGTTCCCTCGTCGGTCACGGCGAACAGGTCGGCGGCCCACCGGCCGTCCTCCTCACCCAGCGCCTCGACGAGCTGGGCTGGCGTCCACGCGTAGGTGAGGCCCTCGACGCCCTCGGTGTCGGCGTCCAGCGCGGACGCGAACCCCTCCCCCGGCCGGTGCAGCTCGTCGGCGAGGAACCGGGCGGTGTCCCGGGCGATCCGGCGGGCCAGACGGTCGCCGGTGAGCCGCCACAGCTGGGTGTAGACGCGCAGCAGCAGCGCGTTGTCGTAGAGCATCTTCTCGAAGTGCGGCACCGTCCAGTGCGCGTCCACCGAGTACCTGGCGAAACCGCCGGCGAGCTGGTCGTAGATGCCGCCCCGGGCCATCGCCTCGGCGGTGTGCCGGACGATCTCCAGGCTGCGCGGGTCGCCGGTGCGCTGGTGGTGGCGCAGCAGGAACAGCAGGTTCATGTGCGGCGGGAACTTCGGGGCACCCCCGAAGCCGCCGTTCGTGGCGTCGTACTCGTTGGCCAGCGTGGCGGCCGCGGCGTCGAGCAGCGGGGCGTCCAGCGGCGCGGTGGGGCCGGACACGGCCTGCGCGCCGCCGATCGCCTCGACCACGGCGGCGCCCTGGCGCAGCACCTCCTCGCGCTGGTCCTTCCAGGCGGTGGTCACCGACTGGAGCAGCCGGACGAAGTTGGCCCGCGGGAAGTAGGTGCCGCAGAAGAACGGGGTGCCGTCCGGGGTGGCGAAGACGGTCATCGGCCAGCCGCCCTGACCGGTCATCGCCTGGGTGGCGGTCATGTAGACCGCGTCCACGTCCGGGCGCTCCTCGCGGTCCACCTTGATCGACACGAAGTTGTCGTTCATCAGTGCGCCGACCTGCTCGTTCTCGAACGACTCGTGCGCCATCACGTGGCACCAGTGGCAGGCGGCGTAACCCACCGAGATGAGCACCGGGACGTCACGCCTCTTCGCCTCGGCGAACGCCTCGTCGCACCACGGCCACCAGTCGACCGGGTTGTCGGCGTGCTGGAGCAGGTACGGACTTGTGGCGTCGGCGAGTCGGTTCACCCGACGACCATAACCACAGCCGCCCCGACGTGCCCGGTGGTCAGGAGGCGCCGTCGGCGCGGAGCCGGAACACGTTCGACTCGGCCGAGTCGCGCAACGTCCCCAGCACCGCGCCGATCTTGTCCGCCGGCATCGGCTTGAAGAAGTGGTAGCCCTGCGCGGAGGTGCAGCCCAGCTCGGCCAGCGCCATCCGCTGCTCGGCGGTCTCCACCCCCTCGGCGACCACCCGCAGGCCCAGTTCGTGGGCGAGACCCACCGTGGTCCGGACGATCGCCGCGGCCTCCGGCGAGTCGGCCATCCGGATCACGAACGAGCGGTCCACCTTCAATTCGTCCACAGCGATCCGGGTGAGGAAGGTCAGCGAGGAGAAGCCGGTGCCGAAGTCGTCCACGGCGAGCTGCACGCCCATCGACCGCAGGGTGGCCAGCACCTCGTCGATGACCTCCAGCTCGCTCATCACCACGGTCTCGGTGATCTCCAACACGAGCCGGTGCGGTGGCACCTGGTGCCGGCGCAACGCGTCGGCGATCTCCGCCGGCAGCCGGGGGTCGAGGAGGCTGCGCGCCGAGAGGTTCACCGAGATCGGTACGTCCAGCCCCTCCCGCGCCCAGCCGGCGGCCACACCGAGGGCCTTGTCCAGCACGTACCTGGTGAAGGTGCCGAGCTGCTCGCTGTTCTCCACCGGACGGATGAAGTCGGACGGGCCCAGCCAGCCCCGGCGGGGATGCTGCCAGCGGATCAGCGCCTCCACGCCGGTGGGCGCGCCGGTGGCCAGGTCCACGGCCGGCTGCAACGCCAGCACCAGCTGGTCGTCGACCTTCAGCGCCTCACGCAGCTCGGCCAGCAGGGCGAGCTGGTCGGTGCTTGCCGCGTCCCGGCTGCCGTCGTACGCGGCGACGCTGCCCCCACCCTCCTTGGCCTGGTACATCGCGATGTCCGCCCGGCGCAGCAGCTCGGTCATGTCTGCAGTGCCGGCGTCGGCGACGACCACCCCGACGGACACCTCGATCGACATGCGCACCCCGGCCACCTCGGTCGGGGCGGCCAGCCGTTCGGCGATCTCCCGGGCCTGGCGCAGCGCGTGCGCCAGCGGCGCGGCCCGGTCGCCGAGCACCGGCACCGACGTGAGCAGCAGCGCGAACTCGTCACCGCCGAGCCGGCCGAGCAGGTCACCGGACCGGGCCATCGAACTGAGCCGGTTCGCGGTCAACCGCAGCAGCTGATCACCGGCGGCGTGCCCGAGGGTGTCGTTGACTTCCTTGAACTGGTTGATGTCCAGCAGCAGCAGCGCCACCGGGTGGTCGTGGGCGAGCTGCCGCAACGACTGGTCACCCTTGCCGAGCATGGCCGCCCGGTTGGCAAGCCCGGTGAGCGGGTCGTGCACCGCCTCGTACGACGACCGCGCGGTCACCAGCCGCAGCTCGCGGTGGGTCGCGGCGTCGTGCAGCGCGGCGGCCAGGGCGTCGCCGAACGCGGCGACGGCGTCGCGTTCCCGGTTGCTCGGCGGGGCGGATCGTGGGAACCGGACCCGCAGCCGGCCGACCGGCGCGGCGCCGACCGAGAGGGGACGGACCAGCTCGTGCTCGTCCGGCTCCGACAGGTCCGGTGGACCCACCTCCCGGTCGACCATCTGGCCGCCCGCGTCCCCCCGGTAGCGGCGCCACCGGCCGTCGGCCCGCGCCACGTCGACGTCCACCAGCTCGGCGTTGAACAGCGCCAGCGCGCCGGTGACCGCCGCGCTGGCCGCGCCCCGCTCGTCGAGCTGGTTGAGGGCTGCGGTGGCCTCGGCGAAGGCCCGCCACGTCCGGCGTTCCTGGTCGGCCCGCAGCCGGTATCGGTAGGTCTGCTGGAGCAGCCAGAGCAGCGGCGGGAGCAGCAGCAGCCAGCGCGCGTCCAACTCCAGCAGCGCGACCACCACCAGGCCCACCGCCACATTGCCGACGAACATCAGCAGCTTGCCGCGCAGCGCCGCGAGCAGGGGCGGGCCGATCGGCAGACCGTGCCGCAGGCCCAGCGTCACCCCGCCGAGCCAGGCCGTCACCAGCAGGTACGTCACCGAGCCGGCGATCACGGCCAGCGCCAGCATCGGGGTGGGCGCGGCGAGCAGCGGCTCCCCCAACGCGGTGGCCACGGACACGGCCAGCGCCGCGGCGGCCGCCAACGACGCCGCGATCCGGACGATCTCCAGTGCCGGGCGGCGGTCGTTGTGCAGCGAGAGCACCGTCCAGGACAGCCCGGCGCCGAGCAGGGTGGCCGACGGCAGCCAACCGGCGGGCGCCAGGTAGAGGCAGACGATCAACGCCGCCTCGCCCCAGGTGATGCTGACCATCCCGGCTGGTGAGCGGAACCGCAGCCGGGCGAGCTGGGCGAGGGCGACGACGCCGACGACGATGCCGAAGCGGGCCGGAGCACCGAGCGGGTCGTCCGACGGCAGGTTGGCGGGCAGGGTCAACCCCACGGTGGCGGCGACGACTGCGGTCAGCGTGACCGCTGCGGTGAGCACGAGAAGCCGGACCGGCGTGCCGCGTACCCCGAGCCGGTCGCCGACCGGACCGGAGGTCATCGACCTCCCCCGTCAGGCGGCCTCGCGAGGGTACGACGGGCGGCCGGTGCTGTGACTGTCATCGGCGCCCCCTCCCGCGCACGGCTCGGGGACTTTTGGTCCCCCCGGCGGAAGGCTAAGCCAAACCGGGTGGTCGCAACAGGGGGCGACCACCCGGTTGGGCGTGAATCATGCGGGGACTACCCGTTCCGGTGCTGCTGGTGCCCGTTGGGAGCGGGCGTGGATGAATCACGGCCTCCGGTCCCGTCTGTCGGATCAGCGACTGCCGCATCGGCCCTGGTCGGGTCGGTCGGCCGCCCCTGCTGGGGGAACCGGTCGGGCAGCCGGCGCAGCCGGGAGTTCATGTTGCGGATCAGCAGGATGGTCGCGGTGGCCAGCAGCAGGATGAGGAAGAGGCCCATCGGGCCGGCCAGCCCACCCGTGCGGGTGTCCCCGAAGTTGTTCTCCGCGAGCACCTGGGCAGCGGTCAGCATGGCGTTCCTCCGATGTGCGGTTGGTTACCAGGGTAGCGCCGCGGTTAATCAGCGCGCGTGCGCCGTCTCCCGCACACCTGCGAAGAGGTCGGACTCGGGCATCGGGCTGTCCACCATCGATCGGGCCAGCTCGAAGTCCTCGGTGGGCCAGGCTCCCTGCTGCAACTCCATCGGCACCTGGAACCAGAAGCCGTCCGGGTCGACCTGGGTGGCGTGGGCGCGCAGCGCGTCGTCGCGGACCGGGAAGTAGTCGGCGCACTCCACCCGGGTGGTGATCCGGGGGCCCTTGTCCGGGCGGTCCTCCCAGCGCTTGAGCCAGTCCTCGTACGGCGACTCCCGGCCCGCGGCGAGCATGCCCTCGTGCAAGGCCATGATCTTGGCCTTGGAGAAGCCGATGTCGTAGTAGAGCTTCAGCGGCTGCCACGGGGCACCCAGCTCCGGGTAGCGCAACGGGTCGCCGGCGGCCTCGAAGGCGGCCACGCTGACCTTGTGGCACATGATGTGGTCGGGGTGCGGGTAGCCACCCTCCTCGTCGTACGTGGTGACCACGTGCGGACGGAACTCGCGCATCAGCCGCACCAGCGGCCCGGCGGCCACCTCGACGTCCTGGAGGGCGAAGCAACCCTCGGGCAGCGGCGGCAGCGGGTCGCCCTCGGGCAGCCCCGAGTCGACGAAGCCGAGCCAGGCCTGGTCGACGCCGAGGATCGCCCGCGCGGCGTCCATCTCGGCGCGCCGGATGTCGGCGATGTTGGCCCACACGTCGGGCCTGTCGAGCTTGGGGTTGAGCACGCTGCCGCGCTCACCGCCGGTGCACGTCACGACCAGGACGTCCACCCCTTCGGCGACGTACTTCGCCATGGTCGCCGCACCCTTGCTCGACTCGTCGTCCGGGTGCGCGTGGACGGCCATGAGACGCAGTTGCTCTGCCAACTTCGGCGCTCCTCGTCTGTGCCGGACGGTGGACCCGACCGGACTCGACCGGCTTGACCTGCCGGGGATCCTCCACACCCCGCCGCCGGCCGCACCGCGCGGGGCCCGACCTGCCGTTCCTGCCGCTGGGCCGGGCTGGGAGGATGGACTCTGTCATTCTTGCCGATGCCGCCGACAACAACGCCAGGAGATACCCGCCGGTGACCGAGACGCACGCCACAATTTCACCGGGCGCGCCGGTTTTTCCCGCCGGGCGCTACGGCCGCCGCCGCGAACCGGGCGGCAGGACCCGCCGTACGCTGCTGGCCCTGCTGGCCCTCCTGCTGCTGGCGGCGTCGCTGACGCTGATCTCGGTACGCCTCTACAAGCAGTACGGCGACCCGGTGTACGACGCGCAGGTGATCACGTACACCGACATCACCGACAGCCAGGTGCGTGTCGACTTCCGGGTGACCGTGCCGTCGGGCGGCTCGGCGGTGTGTGTGCTGCGCGCCCGCGACCGCGCCGGCGCCGAGGTGGCCCGCGAGGAGGTCACAGTGACTGCGGCCCCGGGCGACAGG
Source organism: Micromonospora sp. NPDC000663 (assembly GCF_042898105.1). Classification (NCBI taxonomy): domain Bacteria; kingdom Bacillati; phylum Actinomycetota; class Actinomycetes; order Micromonosporales; family Micromonosporaceae; genus Micromonospora; species Micromonospora sp. NPDC000663. The sequence goes on along the minus strand of NZ_JBIAYR010000001.1, from coordinate 466,116 downwards.
CACGTCACCACCAGGCACCACCTCGCCACCACCGCACGGCCGTTCATCGGCGAGGTACTACGCTGCCGACCCCCGGTCTGAACTGGGAAGACGTCACTCTCGCGGCTCGGCGGAGGCCGCTCACCCGGGGTGCTGCACACGGGCACCGCCGGTGATGGCCGACACGCTGTGTCGTACCGCACTGGTAACTTGGTAGTTCACCTGTCAGCCAGCCACGCACAACTGAGGAGACCGCCTGTGTCCACTGGCAACGAGGCGCCCGCCACCTGGCTGTCCCAGGACGCGTACGACCGCCTCCAGGCCGAGCTCGACGAGCACATCGCCAACCGCCCCGCGATCGCAGCCGAGATCAACGCGCGGCGCGAGGAGGGCGACCTGCGGGAGAACGGCGGCTACCACGCCGCCCGTGAGGAGCAGGGCAAGGCCGAGGGCCGCATCCGCTACCTCCAGGAGCTGCTGCGCACCGCGAAGGTCGGCGAGGCCCCGACGGCGGACGCGGTGTCGCCAGGCATGGTCGTGACGATCTACTTCGACGACGACACCGACGACACCGAGACGTTCCTGCTCGGCTCCCGGGAGATCGCGGCCACCACCGACCTGACCGTCTACAGCCCCGAGTCCGCGCTCGGCAAGGCGATCCTGGGCGGCCGGCCGGGGCAGACCTGCACCTACACGGCGCCCAGCGGCGCCGACATCAAGGTGACAGTGGTCAGCTTCGAGCCCTTCTCCGGCTGACGCCGGCGCTCGCTGAGACACCGCTTCCGAGGCGTGACACCCACAGGTGTCACGCCTCGGCTGCGAAGACCACCTGGTAGCCGCTGGCCCGCAGCGCGCTGATCAGCGTGTCCGAGTGCTCGACACCCCGCGTCTCCACCGACAGCGCCACCTCCACCTCGCCGAGGCCCAGGTGCGGGTTGGCGCGCTGGTGCTCCACGTCCACCACGTTGGCCCGGTGCTCGGCGATCTGGCTGAGCAGCGAGGCCAGTTGCCCCGGCCGGTCCGAGCAGCGCACCGTCACCCGCAGGTAGCGGCCCGCGGCGGCCAGGCCGTGCTCGATCACCCGCATCATCAGCAGCGGGTCGATGTTCCCGCCGGAGAGCACCGCGACCACAGGTGTCTCCACCTCCACGACACCGGCCAGCAGCGCGGCCACGCTGACCGCGCCGGCCGGCTCGACGACCTGCTTGCCCCGCTCCAACAGGCACAGCAGCGCCCGGGAGATGTCCTCCTCGGTGACGGTGACGATCTCGTCGACCAGCTCGCGGACGTGCTGGAAGGTGATCTCGCCGGGCCGGCCCACCGCGATGCCGTCCGCGATCGTCGCGAAGGCGGGCAGCCGGACGGGCTGCCCGGCCACCAGAGAGGGCGGGAAGGCCGCCGCACCTGCCGCCTGGACGCCGACGATCCGGATGTCCGGCCGCAGCGCCTTGGCCGCCACGGCCATGCCCGAGATCAGGCCGCCGCCACCCACACCGGTGATGATGGTCTTCACCTCCGGGCACTGTTCGAGGATCTCCAGCGCCACAGTCCCCTGCCCGGCGATCACGTCCCGATGGTCGAACGGGTGGATCAGCACCGCGCCGGTCCGCTCGGCGTACGTCTGGGCGGCGACGAGCGCCTCGTCGACGGTGTTGCCTGCCAACTCGACCTGCGCCCCGTACCCCTTCGTGGCGGCGACCTTCGGCAGCGGCGCGTTGACCGGCATGAAGACAGTCGCGTGCGTACCGACCAGGCCGGCCGCGAGAGCCACGCCCTGCGCGTGGTTGCCGGCGCTCGCCGCGACGACACCGCGTTCCCGCTCGTCCGCGGACAACCGGGAGATCCGCACGTACGCGCCGCGCACCTTGTACGAGCCGGCCCGCTGCACGTTCTCGCACTTGAGCCACGTCGGCCCGCCCAGTTGCGCGCTCAACGGCCGGGACGGCTCCAGCGGGGTGGTCCGGATGACGCCGTCGAGCAGTTTCCGCGCAGCCCGCACGTCGTCGAGGCCGACCAGTTCCGTCATGCCCCGATCGTGCCACCCGCCCCCGGCACCACCGTCGGCGACACCGGGGGCGACCGGCTCGACGATCAAGCGGTGGCCGGTGACCCCGTGCCGACCCGGGGGTAACCGGGGGCGTGGCGCGACCACGGAGCGGCCATCTCGAACTGACCGGCCACGCCGAGCAGCAGCAGCTCCGAGCCGGGCGGACCGACCAGTTGCACGGCCACCGGCAGGCCGTCCGGACGGCGGCCCACCGGCACGACGATCGCGGGCAGGCCTGCGATGTTCCACGGCGCCGCGTACGGGGCGTACCTGATGTTGGCCGTCATGTTGGCCCGCCAGGACCGGTCGGACCAGCTCGCGGCCTCCGGCGGCGCGGTGGCCAGCGCCGGGGTGAGCAGCAGGTCGACCGAGTGGTCGGTGAAGAAGTCGACGGACCGCTCCCGCCACGCCGCCCGGTCGGCCTCCCGGACGTACCCGCGGCGCTGCGCCCACTCGCCAAGTGCGACGTGTCGACGGGTACGCCTCTGCAGGCCGCGCCGGTCCAGGCCGGCGGCCCGCACGTCGGCTGCCGCGGCGGCGAGCCAGGTGGCGATGCCCTGCAAACCGAGCGAGGTGGGGTAGACCGGGTCGGCAGGCACGGTGTCGTGCCCGGCGGCGGCGAGCAGGCGACCGGCGGCGGCGACCGCGTCGCGGTTCGGCGCGTCCGGCGACACGCCCCGCACCGGGGAGCGCAGCGAGACGCCCACCCGCAGCCGCTGCGGGGGGACCAGCTTCTCCGGCCGCCGTCCGGCGAGCACGGCGAAGCCGACCGCCGCGTCGGCGACGGTGCTGGTCAGCATTCCGTGCTCGGTGAGACCGAACCAGTCGTCCGCGCCGAGCTGGCAGGGCACCACGCCCCGGCCCGGCTTGAGCCCGACCAGACCGCAGCAGGCGGCGGGGATCCGGATCGAACCGAGCCCGTCGTTGCCGTGCGCGATCGGCACCAGACCGGCCGCCACGGCGGCGGCCGCGCCGCCTGAGGAACCGCCGGGGGTACGGGAGCTGTCCCACGGATTGCGCGTCACCGCGCTGCCGTCGTCGGTGAGCGCCCACAGCCCCAGCTCCGGCATCCGGGTCACGCCCAGGATCACCGCACCGGCACCGCGCAGCCGGCGGACCACCTCGTGGTCGGCCTCCGCGACGTCGGTACGCGCGGCGGCCGACCCGTTCCAGGTGGGCAGCCCCGCGACCGGGGTGTTCTCCTTGACCGCCACCGGCACCCCGGCGAGGGGCAGGTTGGCCAGGTCTTCCTGCTCGTCGACCTTCTCCGCCTCGGTGATCGCCTCGCCGCCGCGAACGACGCGGAACGCGGTCAGTTCGCGGTCGGCCGAGGCGATGTGCTCAAGGTGGTCGGCGACGACCTGGGTGGCCGAGACGTCGCCCCGACGCACCCCCCGGGCGATCTGCTTGGCGGTCGCTCCGACCCAGGTCGCCATGATGTCCTGCACGGCCATCCTCCCCAGCGGTCAGCCCAGTGCCTGCTCCAGATCGGCGAGCAGGTCGTCGACCGTCTCGATGCCGACAGACAGTCGCACGAGATCGCCGGGAACTTCAAGCGGCGAGCCGGCAGCACTTGCGTGTGTCATCCGGCCCGGGTGCTCGATCAGGGATTCCACGCCGCCGAGCGACTCGGCGAGCACGAAGAGCTTGGTGCGGTTGCAGATCTCCACAGCGTGGTCCTCGCCACCGGAGGCGCGGAACGAGATCATGCCGCCGAAGCGGCGCATCTGCTTCGCGGCGACCTCGTGGCCGGGGTGCGAGGGCAGCCCCGGATAGATCACCTCGGACACCTTGGCGTGCCCGTCGAGGTACGCGGCGAGGCGTTCGGCGTTGTCGCAGTGCCTGTCCATCCGTACCCCGAGGGTCTTGATGCCGCGCAGGGTGAGCCAGGCGTCGAACGGGCCGTTGATCGCGCCCATCGCGTTCTGGTGGTAGCGCAGCTCCTCGCCGAGCGCGGCGTCGGCGACGACGAGCGCGCCGCCCACCACGTCGGAGTGCCCGCCGATGTACTTCGTGGTCGAGTGCACCACGACGTCGGCGCCGAAGGCGATCGGCTGCTGAAGGTACGGCGAAGCGAAGGTGTTGTCGACGACCAGCAGCGCGCCCGCGTCGTGCGCCACGGCGGCCAGGGCGGCGATGTCCGCGATGCCGAGCAGCGGGTTGGTGGGCGTCTCCACCCAGACGATCTTCGTGCGGCCGGGCTGCACGGCGGCCCGGATCGCGGCCGGGTCGGAGACCTTGGCCGGGGTGAACTCCAGCCCCCAGCGCTGGGCGACCCGGGCGAAGAGCCGGTACGTGCCGCCGTACGCGTCGTCCGGGATGATCACGTGGTCGCCGGGTTGGCAGACGGCCCGCAACAGGGTGTCCTCGGCGGCCAGGCCGCTGGCGAAGGCGAGACCGACAGGCCCACCCTCCAGCGCCGCGAGGCACTCCTGCAGGGCATCGCGGGTCGGGTTGCCGGAGCGGCTGTACTCGTAGCCGAGTCGGGGCGCGCCGACGGCGTCCTGGGCGTACGTGCTGGTCTGATAGATCGGTGGAATCACCGCGCCGGTGCGGGCCTCAGGGTCCTGACCGGCGTGGATGGCGAGCGTCTCGAAGCCGTGACTCATTCTGGTGAGGCTAGTGCCCCGCCCGGCGGGGCGTGGCGGAGCCGGGTGGTCGGCATAGCCTGGGCCGATGAGCGGGTGTGTGTTCTGCGAGATCGTGGCGGGTGCGGTGCCGGCGTTCCGGGTCGCCGACGAGCCGGACGGGGTGGCCTTCCTGGACACGCGGCCGGTGTTCAAGGGGCACGTGCTGGTCGTGCCACGGGTGCATCTGGTGACCCTGGCTGAGCTGCCGGCTGAGCTGCTGCCCGGCTACTTCGCGCTGGTCCGGCGGCTGGCCGTCGCGGTGGAGACCGGTCTGGGGGCCGGTGGGACGTTCGTGGCGATGAACAACAAGGTGTCCCAGTCGGTGCCGCACCTGCACACCCACGTGGTGCCGCGGACGAAGGGTGACGGGCTGCGCGGCTTCTTCTGGCCGCGCACCCGATACGACGACGACGCCGAGGCCCGGGCCCACGCCGACCGGATCGCCGCCGCCCTGCCGGCAGGGGCCTGAGTCACACCCACGCGGGTAAGGAAGCCGTACCCACCGGTGTTACACGCGGGGAGAGGTACGAGAGGAGTCCCACCGTGTTCCTGCGCCGTATGAACGCCGAGATGGTCTCGCCCGACCAGGCCCTGCCGGGCCGCCCGATCGCCATGCCTGTCGCCGACCGGCACGAGGTCCTGGGCACCCCGCTCAAGGGGCCCTTCCCTGAGGGCCTTCAGGTGGCCGTGTTCGGGATGGGCTGTTTCTGGGGCGCCGAGCGGCTGTTCTGGACGCTGCCCGGCGTGTACACCACCTCCGCCGGCTACGCCGGTGGCATCACGAAGAACCCGACCTACGAGGAGACGTGTTCCGGTCGGACCGGGCACGCCGAGGTCGTCCAGGTGGTCTACGACCCCAGCAAGATCACGTACGAGGACCTGCTGAAGGTCTTCTGGGAGAACCACGACCCGACCCAGGGCATGCGTCAGGGCAACGACGTGGGCACCCAGTACCGGTCGGCGATCTACACGACGACCGACGAGCAGCGGGCCATCGCGGAGTCGTCCCGGGACGCGTTCCAGCCGATCGTGACGCGCGCCGGCAAGGGTGAGATCACCACGGAGGTCGCCCCGCTCGGTGACTACTACTTCGCCGAGGACTACCACCAGCAGTACCTGGCGCCGACGAAGAACCCGAACGGGTACTGCAACCACGGCCCGAACGGGCTGAGCTGCCCGGTCGGCGTGGCCCGTACCGCCGGCTGACCGCCGTACGCCCGCACGACCTCGAATGCCCGGCCACCGAGAGGGTGGCCGGGCATTCCCGTTCGGCCCTGTGATCGAAATCCGTTGCCGAGCCCGCCGGGAACTCGATAGCGTGGCGGTACACGTGAAAGGAGGTGGTCCAGACTTGTATAGCAATCGGACTCGTGAGGTGGCTGTCAGCTAGCCGCTGTCCTCGACAGTGATCGGTCCGCCGTCAGGCGGGCAACCTGCACCATCGTCGAGACCGTGTGGCAGCGGTGCGGCGAATTCCAGGCAGCCACCCGACCCCCGGGGCGCCGGCCCAGTCCAGCCGGCCCGCGCGACAGCGCGGAGCGCCCCGGGGGTCGCTTCATATCCGGAAGAGGCCCGTCGATGTCGATGCGCGAGTTGGTGGTGCTGGGGACGGCCAGCCAAGCACCGACGCGGCTGCGCAACCACAACGGGTACGTGCTGCGCTGGGACGACGAGGTGATCCTCTTCGACCCGGGCGAGGGCAGCCAGCGGCAGCTCCTGCACACCACTGTCACCGCCACCGACCTGACCCGGATCTGTGTCACGCACTTCCACGGCGACCACTGCCTGGGGCTGCCGGGCACCATCCAGCGGCTCTCCCTGGACCGGGTGGCGCACCCGGTGGCCGTGCACTTCCCGGCCGGGGGCGCCGAGTACTTCGCCCGCCTGCGGCACGCCACCTCCTTCTACGAGACGGCCGAGCTGGCGGTGACCCCGATCGAGGCCGACGGGCAGCGGATCGCGCTGAGCTGCGGCTTTCTGGAGGCCCGCCGGCTGCGGCACCCCATCGAGACGTACGGCTACCGGCTGGTCGAGCCGGACGGGCACCGGATGCTGCCGGAGAAGCTTGCCGCGTACGGCATCGCGGGGCCGGCGGTCGGCGAGCTGATCCGCGTCGGGCACCTCGACCTCGACGGGCGCCGCGTGACCCGGGACGAGGTGAGCGTGCCCCGCCCGGGGCAGCGGTTCGCCTTCGTGATGGACACCGGCCTCTGCGACGGCGTGTACGCCCTCGCCGAGCACGCCGACCTGCTGGTCATCGAGTCGACGTTCCTGGAGTCGGAGGCCGCGTTGGCCGCCGAGGTCGGGCACCTGACCGCGGCGCAGGCCGCCCGGGTGGCTACCGAGTCCGGGGTACGCCGGCTGGTGCTCACCCACTTCTCCCAGCGGTACCCCGACCCGCGCCGGTTCCACGACGAGGCGCGGGCCCACTTCGACGGTGAGCTGATCATCGCCGAGGACCTGACGACCGTGCAGCTGCCGCCGCGCCGGGTACCCTCGGCCGGATGACCGTCACGCTCCGTCCCGCGACCGGTGACGACCTGATGGGGGTGGGTGCCCTGCACCAGCGTTCCCGGGTCGCCGCGTACTCCTCGTTCCTGCCGGCCGGGGCGCTGGCCGACCCGACGCCGGAGGCGATGGGGCGGTACTGGGTCGAGCGGTGGCAGTGGGAGCGGGACACCCACCGGATGACGGTGGCCGAACGGGCCGGGAGGTTGGTCGGGTTCAGCCACCTGGGCCCGGACGACGAGGACGACCCGGCCACCGGGCTGCTCAACGCGATCCACCTCGACCCGAGTGAACAGGGCCGGGGCACCGGCCGCGCCCTCATGGAGGACGCCCTGGACGCCATGCGGGCGCAGGGCTGGCGACGCGCGGTGCTCTGGGTGCTTCAGGCCAATGCGCACGCCCGTGCGTTCTACGAACGCGGCGGCTGGGCTCCGACGGGCGCGAAGCGCGAGGAGCACATCGGCACGGCCCGGACCCTGCAACTGCGCTACGCCCGCCCGCTCTGAGCGGTCCCCGCCCACGCGCCTTTGCTCTGCTTACCCATACGCACCAGCGGTGGCGGCGGCAGCGGCGGTGCATATGCGTATGCAGAGCAAAGGGGCCGACGCAAGTGACGGTGGCGGTGCGTATGCGTATGCGTATGCAGAGCAAAGGGGCCGACGCCGGTGCCCGGTGCCCCGCCCGGAGGCGGAGCACCGGGACGGGACTCAGTGGGCGCCGAGGTGGGACAGGAGGTCCTGGCGGGTCAGGACGCCCTTGGGCTTGCCGTCGACCAGGACCAGCGCCGCGTCGGACTTCTCCAGCAGGCCGACCGCCTCGCTGACCGGCTGACCCCCACCGATCATCGGCAGCGGGTCGCCCATGTGCCGCTCGATGGTGTCGTGCAGGTGGGCCTGACCGGTGAACAGCGCGTCGAGCAGATCACGCTCGGCGATCGAGCCGGCGACCTCACCGGTCACCACGGGCGGCTCGGCCTTGAGGACAGGCAGCTGCGAGACGCCGTACTCGCGCATGTAGTCGATCGCGTCGCGGACCGTCTCGGTCGGGTGCACGTGCACCAGCTCCGGGAGCCCACCCGGCTTGCTGGCCAGCGCGTCGGCCACCGTCGGCTCCGCGCCGGAGTTGTCGAGGAAGCCGTACCGGGCCATCCACGAGTCGTTGAAGATCTTCGACAGGTAGCCCCGGCCGCCGTCCGGCAGCAGCACCACGATCACGTCGTCCGGACCGGCCCTTCGGGCCACCTCCAGCGCGGCGACCACTGCCATCCCGCAGGAGCCGCCGACCAGCAGCCCCTCCTCGCGGGCCAGCCGCCTGGTCATCTCGAACGACGCCTTGTCCGACACCTCGACGATCTCGTCGGCCACGTCCCTGTCGTACGTCTCCGGCCAGAAGTCCTCGCCGACGCCCTCCACCAGGTACGGCCGGCCGGTGCCGCCGGAGTACACCGAACCCTCCGGGTCGGCCCCGATGACCTTCACCCGGCCCTCGGACGCCTCCTTCAGGTACCGGCCGATGCCGGAGATCGTGCCGCCGGTGCCGACACCTGTCACGAAGTGGGTGAGCCCGCCCTCGGTCTGCTTCCACAGCTCCGGACCGGTGGTCTCGTAGTGCGAACGCGGGTTGGCCGGGTTGCTGTACTGGTTCGGCTTCCAGGCGCCGGGGATCTCCCGGGTCAGCCGGTCGGAGACGTTGTAGTACGAGCGCGGGTCCTCCGGTGCGACAGCTGTCGGGCAGACCACCACCTCGGCGCCGTACGCCCGCAGCACGTCCTGCTTGTCCTGGCTGACCTTGTCGGGGCAGACGAAGACGCAGCGATAGCCCTTGAGCTGGGCCACCAGGGCCAACCCCACCCCGGTGTTGCCGCTGGTCGGCTCGACGATGGTGCCACCCGGCTTGAGCAGGCCGGCGGCCTCGGCGTCCTCGACCATCCGCAGCGCGATCCGGTCCTTCACCGAGCCGCCCGGGTTCACGTACTCCACCTTGGCGAGCACTGTCGCCTGGATGCCCTCGGTGACGTTACGCAGACGTACCAGCGGGGTGTTGCCGATCATGTCGACGACGTTGTCGTAGTACTGCACGGTGTGCCCTTCGTTGCGGCGCCGGCGACGGCGGCCGGGCAGACGTTTTCCTCGCCGCCCAGCGTACGTGCCGTCAGGGCACCAGGCCCCCGGGGATGACCGAGCTGCGTCGGGCCTCCCACTCCAGGAAACGGTCGGTCTCGGCGAGCACGCTGCCGGCCAACCAGGTGATCATGACGGCGTCGTCGGCCAGCCCGAAGATCGCCAGCGGGATCTCCGGCAGCAGGTCGATAGGCGAGACGATGTACGCCGTCGCCGCCGTCATCAGGGCCAACCGGAGGCCACCGTCGTACTCGCCCCTGGTGGTGGCCCTGATCATCCGGGGCAGCGCCGCCAACCGGGTGCCCAGCGACGGGCCACCGCGCGCCCCGGCGGCCAGTGCCCGGGCCAGTGCCGTGAACGCCGCGCTGCGCTTCAGTGTCTTCCCCATCGTCGCGCTCCTCTCCGCCGGATCAGCGTGGCGGGTCGGCGCAAGTCGGCCGGCCACCCCCGTACTGGTACCCCGTCGCGTCGGTTTCCAGGCACCCGGGTGCCGTCACGACGACAGCGGCGTGTCGGGCCGGCGCGATAATGTCGCTGTATGGGGGTGGCTGGTTTCGTCGTACCCGTTGGCCCGCGCTGGCGACAAGCCCGGCGGGTCGCCCGCCTGGCGGCCATCGGAACGGGTGCCGCCGCGGCGGCGGCGATGGCGACCGGCGGGGTGCTGCTCGGCCAGGCCCGGCAGGCCCGGCGCACCATCCCGATGGCCGAGGCGCCGCCGCCGCGCTGCGACGGGGTGTACGGCGCGAAGTTCCCCGGCCCCGCGCTCACCATGGTCGTGCTCGGCGACTCGTCAGCGGCCGGCTACGGGGTGCACCGCCGCCGGGAGACGCCTGGCGCGCTGCTCGCCACAGGCCTCTCGCGTCGGCTGCACCGACCTGTGCACCTGCACCGCTTCGCGGTGGTAGGTGCCATCTCGTCGGCGCTGCGCCACCAGGTGGAGGCGGCGCTGGAGCACCAGCCGGACATCGCGGTGATCCTCATCGGCGGCAACGACATCACCAACCGCACGCCTCGCGGGCTGGCCGTGCGTTACCTGGTCGAGGCGGTGCGCACCCTGCGCGACGCGGGGTGCGAGGTGGTCGTCGGCACCTGCCCCGACCTGGGCGCGATCCGACCGATCCAGCCGCCGCTGCGCTGGCTGGCGCACCGCTGGAGCCGCCAGCTCGCCGCCGCCCAGACGGTGGCGGTGGTCGAGGCCGGCGGCTGGACCGTCTCCCTCGGTGACCTGCTCGGTCCCCGGTTCGCCGCCGAGCCGGCGCGGATGTTCGCCTGGGACCGGTTCCATCCCTCCGCCGAGGGGTACGCGATGGCCGCCGCCGCCCTCCTGCCGACCATGCTCTCGGCACTCGGCGCGGGGCCGGAACGACGGGCTACACAGGCGCGCGGCGAGGGCGTACGGTCGCTGCCTGAGGCCGCGCAGGAGGCGGCCCGGCACGCCGGCACCGAGGTCAGCGGCACCCAGGTCCGGGGCCACGACCGAGGACCGGCCGGTCGGTGGGCGCAGTTGCGCCGCCGGGCGTTCTTCGGTGTCGGCGCGGTGCCGCAGCGCGGCTCCGCCCCGGACACCTCGACAGTGGAGGGACTCGCATGAACGAGCGCAGCGGGCGGGACGTGACCGCCGGCCTCCCCGGCCGAGTGGGGCGGGCGGCGGCACTCTCGCTGCTCGCCGGCACGGTGGGCGGCGCCGCCGTCCTGGCCGGTGAGGCGTTCGTCGCCCGTCACCGGCGGTACGCCCAGCCGGAGCTGGGGCTGGCGTTGCGCGCCACGATCGGCCGGGCCGGTGCGCCGCCGCTGCGGCTGGTGCTGCTCGGCGACTCGTCGGCCCTGGGCGTGGGCGTGGACCGCCTGGAGGACACCATCGGCGGTCAGTTGGCCCATCTGCTCTCCGAGGGTCCGGCCGGCCGCCGGGTGCACCTGTCCAGCGTAGGAGTCTCCGGTTCCCGCTCGACGGACCTGGCCACCCAGGTGGCCCGTGCCCTGCTCGGTGAGCGGCCCGACGTGGCGTTGATCCTGATCGGCGCGAACGACGCCACAGCGATGCGCCGGCCCGCCGACGCGGCCGCGTACCTGGGGTCGGCGGTGCACCGGCTGCGCGAGGCGCGGGTCGAGGTGGTGGTGGGCACATGCCCCGATCTCGGCGCGGTACGAGCCATCGCCCCACCGCTGCGCCAGGTCATCGGCTGGTCCGGCAGGCGGATGGCACGCGCGCAGACCACTGCCGTGCTGGACGCCGGCGGCAGCGTGGTCGACCTGGCCACCGAGACCGGGCCGGTGTTCCGGGCCGACGCGGGGACGCTCTGCCACGACGGTTTCCACCCCTCGGCCGACGGCTATCGGGTGTGGGCGCACGCGCTGCTGCCCGCCATCGCGGCGGCGGCCGCGGTCGCCTCTAGGCGTTAGGCCCGGGGCGGGGTGACATTTCCCGCCGCGCTCGCTTCTTCCCGCCATGTTACTGACCGGTTAACGTTGGTCCATGCCGATTGAGTCGTCCCGCGACGCCGTCATCGTCGCCACCGCCCGCTCCCCCATCGGCCGGGCGCACAAGGGGTCCCTGCGCGACGTCCGCTCCGACGACCTCGCCGCGACAATCGTCCAGGCCGCACTGGACAAGATCCCCCAGCTCGACCCGACCACCATCGACGACATCTACCTCGGGTGTGGCCTGCCCGGCGGTGAGCAGGGCTTCAACATGGCCCGCGTGGTGGCCACCCTGCTCGGGCTCGACACCGTGCCCGGCGCCACGCTGACCCGCTACTGCGCGTCCTCGTTGCAGACCACCCGGATGGCCCTGCACGCGATCCGCGCCGGCGAGGGGGACGTCTTCGTCTCCGCGGGTGTGGAGATGGTCTCCCGGTACGCGCGGGGCAGCTCCGACGGTCTGCCGCCGGAGGCGCAGGCCCTGGTCGGCGGCGGCTGGGAGAACCCACGCTTCGCGGAGGCCGCCGAGCGCTCGAAGCGTCGCGCGCAGGGCGGCGCCGAGGTGTGGACCGACCCGCGCGAGGCCGGCGAGCTGCCGGACATCTACCTGACCATGGGGCAGACCGCCGAGAACCTGGCCCAGGTGTACGACGTGACCCGCGCCGACATGGACGAGTTCGGCGTCCGCAGTCAGAACCTCGCCGAGAAGGCCATCGCCGATGGTTTCTGGGCCCGGGAGATCACCCCGGTCACCACGCCGGACGGCACTGTGGTGAGCACCGACGACGGCCCGCGCGCCGGCGTCACCCTGGACGCCGTGGCCGGGCTGAAGCCGGTGTTCCGCCCGGACGGCCGGATCACCGCCGGCAACTGCTGCCCGCTGAACGACGGTGCCGCCGCAGTGGTCGTGATGAGCGCCCAGCGGGCCGAGGAGCTGGGGCTGACCCCGCTGGCCCGGATCGTCTCGACGGGCGTCACCGCCCTGTCGCCGGAGATCATGGGCCTCGGGCCCGTCGAGGCGTCCCGGCAGGCGCTGAAGCGGGCCGGCATGACCATCGACGACGTCGACCTCGTGGAGATCAACGAGGCGTTCGCGGCGCAGGTCATCCCCTCCTACCGCCAGTTGGGCATCCCGGAGGAGAAGCTGAACGTGATGGGCGGCGCGATCGCCGTCGGCCACCCGTTCGGCATGACCGGCGCCCGGATCACCGGCACGCTGCTCAACGCGTTGGAGTGGCACGACAAGACCATCGGCCTGGAGACCATGTGCGTCGGCGGCGGGCAGGGCATGGCCATGGTGCTGGAGCGGCTGAGCTGAGCTGTTCTCAGAGCGCGCCGCGGGTCGCCGTCACCACGGCGGCGGCCCGCGCCAGTACCTCGTCGCCGGGCCGGGCGGCCAGCAGGTCGGCCGTCACCACCCGCAGCTGGTCGGGCAGGGCCAGGTCGTTGTCGAGCCGCGGCACCACCCGGCGCGGCTGACCCTCGGCGTCGGCGGCCAGGTTGGCGACCTCCTGCACCAGCCGGTGCACCAGGTCGGCGCGGGGCACGTTGCCTGTGGTCGCGGTCGCCGCCCAGCGCGGCTGCTCCCAGTGCCCGACCTGGCCGACCAGCAGGCGTACGGTCTGATCCAACTCCGTTGCGCTCATCGGCACCGAGTCTACGGCCGGCACTTGTCACACCGGGCCGAGCCGCTCAGCGACGCAGGTAGCTGATCAGCCGCAGCAACTGCCAGTACAGGAACACCAGCCCGGTGAGCAGCCCGAAAGCGCTCAGCCACGCGTACCGGCGGGGTCGGCCGTCGCGCACCGAGCGCTCGACGAGGTCGAAGTCGAGGATGAAGCTGAACGCCCCGGCGATGATCGCCACCACCGAGAAGGCGTACGGCAGCCAGCCGACCTGCCCGCTGGCGCTGTAGACCTCCAGCCCCGGCCGTCCCGAGATCAGATACGACACCAGGTTGACGACGCTGAGCACGGCGATTCCGAGCAGTGTCCCGATCACCAGACGGGCCAGCCGGGGCGTCGCCCGGATGATCCGGGCCCGGTAGAGCGCCGCCATGCCGATGAAGACACCGAAGGTGCCGGCCACCGCCTGCACCACGATGCCCGGATAGACCTGCTCGAAGGTCCGGCTGGCCACCCCCAGCAGCAGCCCCTGGAGCACGGCGTAGCCGACGATCGGAACCGGGTTGGTGATCCGGCGCAGGGAGATGACGAGGACCAGCGCGATCGACGCCAGGGCGCTGCCGGCCAGCGCGGCACCGAGCCACACCGCGTCGGGGATCACCACCCAGGACACCGCGGCGGCCACCCCTGTGACGAGCAGCAACCCGACGGTACGGACCACCACGTCGTCGACGGTCATCGGCTCGACGTCGCGGGAGCCGAGCACCCGGGACTCCAACCGGCCGGTCTCGTCCAGCCGGTTGAGCACCGGGTTGTTGCTGCGCACCGCCGCCTCCTTCGCCCGCGTACCCCTCGCAGTCACTCTGCCCCGGGCGGACCGGCGGCGGCGGGCAAACGGCGCGGACGACGGCGCCCGCCCCCACCAGAGGCGGGAGCGGGCGCCGGTCGACAGTGCGGACGAGGTCAGTCGTCGCCCTGGAAGTAGCTCAGCAGGCGCAGGATCTCGATGTAGAGCCAGACCAGGCTGACCAGGATGCCGAACGCGGCCACCCAGGAGTAGCGCTGCGGCAGGCCCATCCGGACGCCGTCCTCGATCTCCTTGAAGCTGAGCACGAAGCTCAGCGACGCGACCACGATGCAGACCAGGCTGAAGCCGATGGCCAACGGGCTGCCGTCGCGCAGGCCCGTGTTGACGCCGAACAGCGCCAGCACCAGGTTGATCATCATGACGGCGAAGAGACCGACCATCGCCGCGATCATGCCCTTGACGAAGGCCGGGGTGGCCCGGATGACCTTCGCCTTGTAGAGCATCGCCATCAGGAAGAAGATGCCGAAGCTCGCCACGGCGGCCTGGAGCACGATGCCGTCGTAGAGCGTCTCGAACGCCTTGCTGACCATGCCGACGAAAACACCCTCGACGACCGCGTACGCGATGACGAGCGCCGGGTTGGCCATCCGGGAGAACGAAATGATCAAGCCGAGGACCAGGCCGACCACCGCCGCGCCGATCCAGGCGGTGCTGACCAGCGCGTCGGGCACGAGCACCCAGGCCGCCGCGGCGGTGATGCCGAGGATGCCGAGCAGAGCGACCGTCTTGACGACCACGTCGTCGACAGTCATGGGTGCGACGGTCGGCGGAGCGGCCGGGTAACCGGCCTGGGAGGGGTACTGCTGGGGAATGCCGGGCTGTCCGTACGGCCCGGCCGGGGCGTACCCGGCGGAGCGCTCCCGCTCGGCCGCCTGGCCGAGCCGGGCGAGCACCGGGTTCGAGGTCTTCACTGTCTGGCCTCCCTCAGGGGGTCGTTTGCACGTGAACGTGCCCTCCAAGAGTAAACGGCGCAGCCAAGTCCCGGTGATCACGAATGAGGATGCGTATCGAGTCGACTGGTGCCCGGGGCGGGGGTCGAACCCGCACGCCTTGCGGCAGCCGCTTTTAAGGCGGCCGTGTCTGCCGTTCCACCACCCGGGCGGGTGGCACCGGCGCGTCGACACGCACGGTGCAATGTCACCGTAGCGGGTCTGCGGCGACCCGACGTACCCCGACGGGCTTGCCACATTAGGGTCGATGCCGTGAGCAGCGCAGCCCCCACGGCCCCCGACGCCGCGCCTGAGCAGGCCCTGCGCCTCGCCGATCAGGCCAACCGCCGGCCCCTGGCCGTCCGGCTGGTGGCTGCCGTCCGTCGCCGTCGGGCGGACCTGCCGGTCGTCCTGCTGTTCGTGGTGCTGGCCGGCTGGCTCACCCACGGGCTGTGGCCCGACCCGGGCGGGCGCACGCTCGCGCTCAACCCGGAGGACCAGGCCCTGTACGAGTGGTTCCTGGCCATCGACGCGCGAGCGCTGTTCGGCGACTTCAGCCTGCTCACCGACCGGCTGAACGCCCCGGACGGGGTCAACCTGATGGCGAACACGACTGTCATCGCGCTGGGCGTCGTCTGCGCGCCGGTCACCCTCCTGTTCGGCGCCCCGGTCACCTTCGCCCTGCTGGCCGCCGCCAACCTGGCGGGCACCGCGCTCGCCTGGTATCTGCTGTTCCACCGGACCCTGCGTGCCCGCCGGCTCGCCGCCGCGCTCGGCGGCGGGTTGTGCGGGTTCGGCCCCGGGATGGTGTCGCAGACCAACAGTCACCTGCACATGACCGCCCAGTGGCTGGTGCCGGTGATCGTCTGGCTGGTGGTCCGCCTGCTGCGGGCGTCCGACCCGGGGGCGACGACGCTCGCCGGGCCGGACCGGCGGCGGGTCCTCACCTCCGCGGCCGGACTGGCCGCCGCGGTCACCGTGCAGGTCTTCGTCGGCGAGGAGGTGCTGTTCCTCGCCGCCATCACACTCTTCGTGATGGCGGTCAGCTACGCGGTGACGGACCGGGACCTGGCACGGCGGGCGTTGCCCAACTTCGCCGCCGGACTGGCGGTCGCCGCCGGACTGGCGCTGCTCGTGCTCGGCTACCCGCTGTGGTTCCAGTTCGCCGGGCCGCAGGGCGTCGCCGACGGCATGTTCAGCCCCGCGTACTTCTCCGCCGACCTGAGCAGCTGGTGGACGGTCTCCCCACTGTCGGTGCTCGGCAGCGACGAGTCCGCGCGGCTCACCACCGGCCCGGCCGAGTACAACACCTTCCTCGGGTGGCCACTGCTGCTGGCGGCCGTGGCCTGCGCCTGCTGGGCGGGGCGACGACGACTGGTGCTGGCCTGCGTCGCCGGTGGACTCGTCATGGCGGCCCTGTCGCTCGGCCCGGAGGTGGTGCTCGGCGGCACCCGCACCGCGCTGCCCGGCCCGTACGCCCTGCTCGCCGGGCTGCCCGTGGTGGACGGCGCGCTGCCCATGCGGTTCGGCCTGGCGCTCCTGCCGATCGTCGCGACGCTGCTCGTCCTCGCGGTCGACCGGGCGTTGGGCAGCACCGGTCGGGTCCGACGGTTCGTGCCGTTGGCAGTGGTCGCGGCGCTGCTGCCGATCTTCCCGACGCCGCTGCCGACCGCCGAGCGGCCCGCAGTTCCGGAGTTCATCACCGGCGGGGGGTGGCGGCAGTGCGTGAAACCGGGCGGGGTGCTGGTCCCGGTGCCGCTGCCCACGCCAAAGGATCCGTGGCCGATGCGCTGGGCGGCCGCCACCGACGCCGGTTTCGGGATGCCCGAGGGGTTCTTCATCGGCCCGTACGGGCGGGGCGGCACCGCCGCGATGGGCACCTTCAAGCAGCCCACCTCTGCTCTGCTGGCGGACGTCGCACGGCGTGGAGACCAGCCGGCCATCGGCGACGAGCAGCGCCGACAGGCCGCGCGGGACGCCGACTTCTGGGGCGCGTCCTGCGTGGCGTTGGCCGACGACGCCCCGCACGCGGAGGCACTGAAGGCGACCCTGGAGCAGCTCTACGGCCCGTCCACCCGGATCGCCGACGCCTGGACCTGGCGAGTCTGACCGGAGACGGCGAAGGGCCCCGCCGACACGGCAGGGCCCTCGTCGTTCGATCGGATCAGACGCGCGGGGCACCCACCGGCTGGGACGCCTCGACGAACTCCTCGCGCGGGTCGTGCAGCTGGCCCAGGGCGACCACCTCGCGCTTGAGGAAGAACGCCAGCGACCAGTCGACCACGACCCGGACCTTGCGGTTGAACGAAGGGATCCGGCTCATGTGGTACGTACGGTGCATGAACCACGCCGGCCAGCCGGTCATCTTGATGCCGTACACCTGGGCGACGCCCTTGTGCAGGCCGAGGCTCGCCACGCTGCCGACGTGCTTGTGCTTGTAGTTGACCGGCTCGCGACCCCGGATCACGTTCGCGATGTTGTCGGCCATCCGCGCCGCCTGGCGCACCGCGTGCTGGGCGCTCGGCGAGCAGAAGTTGCCCGGCTCCTTCGTGAGGTCGGGCACCGCGGCGCAGTCGCCAGCACTCCACGCACCCTCGATCACCCGGTCACCGTCGACCACCTGGAGGGTGGGGATGCAGGTGACGCGCCGGCGCTCGTCGCGCGGGAAGTCCGTGGCGTCGAGCATCGGCGACGGCTTCACGCCTGCGGTCCAGACGATCGTGTCCGAGCGGAAGCTGTCACCGTCGGACAGCTTGACCACGCCGTCGACGCAGGACTCCAGCCGGGTGTCCAGCCGGATGTCCATGTTCCGCTTGAGCAACTGCTGCACCGTGTAGGCGCCCATGTCCCGGTCCACCTCGGGCAGCACCCGCTGGGTCGCCTCGACGAGCACCCAGCGCATGTCCTCCGGCTTCAGCTCCGGGTAGTAGCGCAGCGCGTCGCGGGCCATGTCCTCCATCTCGGCGAGCGCCTCGATGCCGGCGTATCCACCGCCGACGAAGGTGAAGGTCAGCGCCGAGCGGCGGACGTCCGGGTCCGGGGTGACGGCGGCGACGTCCAGCCGGTCGAGGACGTGGTTGCGGAGGTAGATCGCCTCGCCGATGGTCTTGAACCCGATGCCCTGCTCGTGCAGGCCGGGGATCGGCAGCGTCCGGGACACCGAGCCCGGCGCCACGATCACGTGGTCGTACGCGATCTCCCGGGCCGGGCCGATGATCGGCTGCACGGTGGCCACCTTGCGTTCGTGCTCGATGCGGGTGACCGTGCCCGCCACCACCTTGCACCGGCGCAACTCCCGCCGCAGCGGCACCACGGAGTGCCGCGGGGAGATGTTGCCCGCCGCAGCCTCGGGCAGGAACGGCTGGTAGGTCATGTGCGGCTGGGGGTCCACGACGATGACCTCAGCCTCACGGGAGCTGAGCTTCTTCGACAGGCGCAGGGCGGCGTAAAGACCGACGTGCCCGGCACCCACCACAAGGATCCGCTTCGGATTCACGTCATCTATCTTTCCCCGGCCCGCTCAGGTAATCCCGCTCGCGGCCCCCATCTGTGACGGAGCACAACCCCTGTGACCTGCGTAACCCTGCTGCCCCACAGGGCTACCTGCGGCGCAGCAGCCAGCCGAGCAACGCGGACGTGCCCACCGCGACAAGCAGTCCGAGCACGGTTACCCACTGGTGGCCGGTCTCGCCGCCCAGGCCCCCCACCTGCACCAGCAGTACCGCGAGCACAGCCGAACCCAGCAGCACCGCGCCCGCCCGCAGCAGCCAACGGACGACCAGATCCGGGTCGACCACGGCGTCGTACGGCAGCAGCGCGGCAAGCGCGCACAGGGTGTGCCCCAGGTAGAGCAGCGCGGCGATTGCCAGCAGCCGCCACAGCGCCACCGGCCGGCCGTACCCGTCGGTGGCGAGCAGCCAGCCACCCACCGTGACCAGCGCCGCGAAGGTCGACCAGATACGGCGGGGCCCCACCGCCGGCAGCAGCGCCGCCACCGTCAGGAAGAGCAACGGCCGGCCGGGCAGCACCTCGGCGGGGAACGCCAGGGCGAACCCGGCCAGCACTGTGACGAAGATCCCACCGCGAACCAGCAGCGGTACGAGACTGATCCGGCCGAAAGCGGCCTGGGCCGCCCGGACCCGCTCGGCGACGGCGTTCACCGGCCACCCACCCTCGGAGCCGTGGCCAGCCGCGCCACGTCACGCAACACCTGGTCCAGGCTGCCGGCGCCGGCCCACCGCACCACCGGGACACCGTGCTCCCGCAACTGGCCGATCATGGTTTCCCGGTCCAGTCGCCACAGCCGGTACGCCACCTCCGCCCAGCCCCTGTCCTTCGGCGGCGTCAGGTCGGTCGGCAGCGTGTCGACAGCCACCACGAACCGCCCGGCGCGGGCCAGCCGGGCCAACATCTGCGCCGAACGCTCGTCCAGCAGCGGCGTGAGCACCACCACCAGCGCGTCCGAGGAGAGCAGCTGCGGGCCGAACACCTGGTCGTACGGCTCGTGCGGGGAGGAGTCGGCGCGGACGTCGAGCAGCCACTCCAGCACCGTCAGGTACTGCCGGCGGCCGGCGGCGGGGCGCAACCGTCGCGCCCCCGGCCCGTACTCCAGCAACGACACCCGGTCGCCACGGTGCAGGTAGTGCTCGGCGATCGCGGCGGTGGCCCGCACGGTGGTGTCCAGCACCGACGCGGCACCGCCCACCCCGCCGGAGCGGCCGGCCTCGGCGAGCACGTCGAGCAGCACCACCACCTCGGCGTCCCGGTCGGAGAGGGTGGCCGCCACGTGCAGTTGCCGGGCGCGCAGTGACACCCGCCAGTCGATGCGGCGCAGCCGGTCACCGGGAGCGAAGATCCGTACGCCGGCCAGCTCACCGCCCTCGCCGGGCCGGCGGGAGTGGTGCGCCCCGACCAGGCCGGCGGCGCGGGGCATCGCCTCCACCGCCTCGAACGGCTCGGTGCGCGGGTAGACCCGCACCCCGACCGGCTCGGTGATCACCGCGCGGGAGACCAGCAGGCCGCCCGCTGTGGCGACGCGGGCTCCGGCCGGGCCTACCGGATGCCGGCCCCAGCGCAGGGCCCGGCCGGCGAGTTCCAGGTCGACAGCCGCCCCGGTGGGCACCGACGTCACGAACGGCCGGTCCGTGGCGGACCGACCGGCGCCGCCCGCTGCCGCCGTGGCATCGGCCACCGGCGGGTCGTCGACGGACCCGGCGAAGCCGGCCCGGTCGATCCGCAGCCACTGCGACACCCGGGACCGCACCACCACCAGGTCGTAGTCGACAGTGTCCGGGTTGCCGACGCTGACCGCCGCCGCCACGTCGCCGCCCTCGACCAGCGGCCCGTCGTCCCCGGGGTTGATCCAGACCTGCGGCAGCCCGGTGGGTCGGCGGCGCAGCGCGTACGCGGTGCCCAGCGCGAACGGCGCGGCCAGCACGATCAGGTCGACCCGCCCCAGCAGCACCCCCGCCACCAGCAGCAGACCGGCGAGCAGCACCGCCCGGCCGAGCGCCCGGGTGGGCGCCCAGCCGGTGGCCGGTTCCGGCTCGGCAGCGTGCGGCACCGTCGATCCGGTCATCAGCGCCGGGGCCCGCCGGCGGCGTAGCTCGGCAGCGCGCCGCTGGCCGGCGCGGGCGTGGCGTCCAGCACCTCGCCTACCACGAACGCCGGGTCGACGCGGCGCAGCCACATCTCCGGGCGCAGCGTGATCCGGTGCGCGAGCGCCGGCGCCGCCACCTCCTTGACGTCCTCCGGCACGACGTAGTCCCGGCCGCCGAAGACCGCGCGGACCCGGGCCAGCAGCAGCAACGCCAGCGATCCACGGGGAGACGCCCCGACCAGCACCGACGGGTGCTCCCGGGTGGCCGCCGTGAGGGCCACGATGTACCTGCCGATGGAGTCCTCCACCACCACGTCCTCCAGGGCGGCCTGCATCGTGCGCAGGGTGGCCGCGTCGACCACAGGCTTGATGTCGGCCTCCTCGCGGCGGCGGCCCATCCGGCGACGCAGCACCTCCCACTCCTCGTCGCCCTCCGGGTAGCCGAAGGAGACCCGCAGCAGGAAACGGTCCAGCTGCGCCTCGGGCAGCGGGTACGTGCCCTCGTACTCGATGGGGTTGGCGGTCGCCAGGACGTGGAACGGCTCGTCCAGCTTGTACGTCACCCCCTCCACCGAGACCTGCTTCTCCTGCATGGCCTCCAGCAGCGCGGACTGCGTCTTCGGCGGCGTCCGGTTGATCTCGTCGGCGAGGAGCAGGTTGGTGAAGACCGGCCCGGCCCGGAAGGTGAAGTCGCCGTTGCGCTGGTCGTACAGGAACGAACCTGTGACGTCGGCGGGCAGCAGGTCCGGGGTGAACTGGAGGCGGCGGAAGTCCAGGCCGAGCGCCTGGGCGAAGGAACGCGCGGTGAGCGTCTTGCCCAGACCCGGCAGGTCCTCCAGGAGCACGTGCCCACCGGCCAGGATGCCGGCGAGGACCAGCTCCAACGCGTCCCGCTTGCCGACCACGACGGTGCCGACCGCGTCCAGCACCGCCCGCGCCAGGTGGCCGACCTCGGCGGCGGGCATGGTCCGGTCCACGTCGTTCATCAGATCTTCTCCAGTTCGGCGACGATCGCCGCGACGTCGCGCGGCGACGGGGGGCGGCGGGAGGGGGTGGCGAGGAAGCTCCAGAGCTGGTCACCGAGCAGCGCCTGGGCGCGGGTCGGATCGGAGTCGCGGGTGAGGCCGTGCCGCTGGCGCAGCCGCTCGTCGGCCAGCTCGCCGAGGCGGGGCAGGATCCGTTCGGTGAACCGCTCGCGGTTGCCGGACGCCCAGTCCAGGGGCCGTTCCCAGCCGTTGATCGCGGCGCGCAGCGCGTCGCGGGAGGTCCAGCGGTAGCTGCCGTCCTCCTCGCCGGTGGCCATCCGGCCGGCGGGTGGCGGCGGGGGTGGCGGCGCGAGCAGGGCGGTGACCCGGCGGACCGCCAGCACGGCTAGCACCCCGGCGACCAGCACGGGAAGCGAGACCTGGAGCCCTACGGCGCGGAGGCCGACGAGCAGCACCGCGACCACGGCGGCGGCCACCGCGAGCGCACGCAACACCGGGCGGGCCCGGGAGCCGCGCTCCTGCGGGCCGGCCGGCGCCGCCTCCTCCTCGAAGGCGAGCAGGTCGTCGATGCTGGTGCTGCTCATGAGCCCACCGCCGTCGTCAGTTCGCCGCGCAACCGGCGCAGCGCGGCGCGGGCCTGGTCGCGGGTGCGTTCGTCGACCGGGCGGGTCGCGTACCGGGCCTCCCGGTAGACGTACGCCAGCTCGGCCAGCACGTCGGCGCTGACGATCGCCGGCACGCCCGCGTCCGGGTCGCCGCGCAGCAGACGGCTGACCAGGTCGGTGGGGGTGTCACCGGTACGCCTGGGAACACCGGCCGTGGCGGCGGCCTCCTCCAGCCGTACCCAGCAGGCGATCACCGCGACCCGCGGGTCGGTGGCCTGGTCGTCGAGGTCCACCAGACCCGCGTCGAGAGCGGCGACGACCTCGCGGGCGGTGCCCTCGGCCGTACGCCGGGACCGTTGCGCGGGCAGCGCGCGGGTCGCCCGACGACGCCGTAGACCCCGCAGCAGGATCCAGCCCAGGTAGCTGAGCGCGGCGAGGATGGCCAGCCCGAGCAGCACCATCGCCACCGTCGCGATCCACTGCGGGATCTGTGCCTGGGTTGCCTCTCCGGCGTCGCGCGGCTCCACCGGAATCGACGGTGGCGGCTCGGCCGTCGGGTACTCCGGAACCCACGGCACCTGTTCCACAGGCGGGATCCGACTGGCCCCGATCGACGAGTTTCCGGACGCCAGCGCGGCCCCGGCGAGCAGGACGGCGATCACGCCCACCGGCCACCAGCGGCGCAGCAGGCCGACAGCCGGACGCAGCACCCCCTGCTCGGCAACCGGGTACGACGTGGGCGGGCGCGTACCGTCAGTCATTGCCACCGCCCCACGCGTTCTCAGTCCACTCCGGCCAACTGCTTGGCCCGGCCGAAGACATCGTCCAGCATCTCTGGTGTCAGCCGCCCGGTGAAGGTGTTCTGCTGGCTGACGTGGTAGCAGCCGAGCAGCCCCGGTGCGTCCGTTCCGGACCAGTGTGCCCCATGGCCGAACGCCGGTCGCGGGCTGGGCGGGCGCTGCCCGTACACCTGGCGCAGCACCGGCCACCACGCGGCCCACGCGAACGCGCCGAGCGCGACCACGACGCGCAGGGTGGGCCGGATCAACGTGACCTCGCGGTGCAGCCAGGGAGCGCAGGTGTCCCGTTCGTCAGGCGTGGGCTTGTTGTCCGGCGGAGCACAGCGCACGGCGGAGAAGATCCGCAGGTCACGAACTGTCAACCCGTCGTCACTGGCGACGCTCGTCGGCTGGTTGGCGAGCCCGGCACGGTGCAGCGCGGCGAACAGCACGTCGCCCGAGCGGTCACCTGTGAAGATCCGGCCGGTGCGGTTTCCGCCGTGCGCGGCGGGCGCCAGCCCGAGGATGGCGATCCGCGCGTCGGCGGTGCCGAAGCCCGGGACCGGACGACCCCAGTACTCCTGGTCGCGGAAGGAGGCACGGCGGGTACGCGCCACCTCCTCCCGCCACTGGACGAGCCGGGGGCAGGCGAAACAGTCGCTCACCGCCGCGTCGAGGTCGGCCAGGTCGGTCGCCCGCGCTGCGCGGACGACCACCTGCTCGGGGGTACGCGACTCAGCCAAGCTTGGCCCGGAAGAGTTCCAGGGTCCGGGCCCAGGCGCTGGCGGCGGCACGCTGGTCGAACGCCTCCGGCCGGTCGTCGTTGAAGAACGCGTGCGAGGTGCCCGGGTAGTCGTAGAGGTGGCAGGTGCCACCGGCCTCCTCGATGGCCCGACGGGCGGTCTGTACGCCCTCGGCGGTGGAGGTGCCGTCCTCTTCGGAGCAGTGGATGACGGCGGCCTTGCCGGCGTAGTCGGCCCATTCGGGGCGCATCGACTCCCACGGCAGCACCGGGTAGAAGCCCGCGGCGGCGACGATCCGCTCGGAGATGGTGGCCGACCACAGGGCCAGGCTGCCACCGGCGCAGAAGCCGACGGCACCTACCTTGCCGGTGACCTCGGGCCGCCCGGCGAGGTAGTCGGCCGCGCCGGCGATGTCCTTCGCCGCCTCGTCCATCCGCATGGCCATCAGCAGCCGCTGCGCCTCGTCCGGCTCGCTTGTCGTCTCACCGTTGTAGAAGTCCGGGGCGAGCGCCACGAAGCCGGCCTCGGCGAACCGGTCCGCCACCGAGCGGATGTGCGGCACCAGACCCCACCATTCCTGGATGACGATGACCGCGGGACTGGCCGTGCCGCTGGCGGGTATCGCGAGATACCCCTCGCTCGTGCCCCCGTTGCTGCGGTAGCGCACCATCTCGCCCATCGGCCGTCCTCCTAGCGGTCAGTCATCGTTGGCTGGTCGCCCAGTGGTCCTACGTGCCGGTAGCCTGCCACGCCGCGGGGGCCGTCGGGAAGACGCGCGAACAGTGGCATTCACCTCCTGTTCGACGGCCGGTGACTTTGGGTACGACGACGGCGGCGAGGATCTTTCCCCGCCGCCGTCGTCCGAGCCGATGTTTCGTCAGGCCTTCTTGGTCAGGCAGAGCACGTAGCCCGTCTTGCCCGGCTCGATGTTGTAGAAGACGTAGCCCTCGTCGCCCTCCTTGAGGAACTGCTCACACGAGGTGGGCGCCTTGGCCTGCGCCTCGGTCTGCCCGTCCACCCGGCCGACCACGTTGTACGCCGCCTCGGTGGAGGTGCAGGAGACGACCTTGGCGCCGTCGACCTCCTCCTCCTTGGTGCCGGTCACCTCGGGAAGCTCGGCGATGCAGTCACCGGCCTTGGCGTCGGCCGTCTCGTCCTTGTTCAGGAAGTTGCCGATGGCCGAGCCGATACCGAACTTCAGGCCGGCGATGACGAGGAGCACGACGATCGCGCCGATGATCCCGAGCGCCTTCTTCGCACCTGACTTCTTCGCCTCCTGCTCGACCGGCGGGGGCGTCGGCGTCTCGACGGCGGGCTTCGCCGTCTCGTCTGCCGGCTGCTGCGGCGTCTGGTCGGTCGGCTGCTGCGGCGTCGAGTCGGGAGCGGAGGGCGGTGCGACCTGCTCTGGCACGGGGGTTCCTTCCGAGGGGTTGATGAGCAGACGACACCGTAACGATCATTGATTTACGGTGCCGTCCCGCTCGCCTCGTCCGTTCAGCTATTTCCCAGCTTTCCCCACATGATCCAGTTCACATGGTCGGTCAGCTCGTCGGGGTCGGCGTCGGCGGCGTAGCCGGCGTCGCCGGGGGCGTGGTAGTCGCGGTCAGGTTCGTCGACGGCGTCGAGGTGGGCTCCGGCGTGCCGGTGGGTGTCGGGACCACCGCGCCCGGCGCCCGGTGGCCGAAGGGCGCCTGGTCGAGGCAGTACGGGTAGGGCCGCAGCAGCGGATTGCCGTACTCGTCGACAGGGCTGGAGCAGTCCGGGTAGCCGAGGCGGATCGGGTTGCCGTTCTGGTCGAACAGCCGGGCGTTCTCCACCAGGCGACCCTCGCTGTCGTAGACGAAGACGTCCCGGACCTGGCTGTACTGACTGTCGACCGAGGTCTGGTCGTAGTAGTAGTCGTCGTAGCCGAGCCGGTCCTCCGCGTTGGCCAGCGCGGCGAGCGCGAAGAGAACGAGCACCAGGCTGCCGGCGTGCATCGCCAAGCGTGGCCACCGGGTCAGCCGTTCGGAACGGCGGCCGAGCCAGATCGAGGCGAGCACGAGACCGACAAGCATGATCAGGCCGGCCAGCAGCTCGCCGCCGAACCGGGGCAGCAGACCGAAGTCGCCGCCGGTGCTCATCACGGTGATCAGCATCGCCGCCAGGTAGGCGCGCAGCACCCACCAACCGGGGCGCAGCAGCCGCAGGAATTCGCTCGCGTTCTCGTACCCGAGGAGGGGGCCGACCCGAAGGTCGACCGCGCGCAGCCGGGTGCGGACCCGGACCACCAGGGCGGCGACCCGCCGGTCGAGGTTGCGGCCTCCGTCCAGGGCGGCGCCGGCCGCGGCGCGCAGCTCGGCGGCGTACGTCTCGGGCTCACCCAACCGCTCGACGAGGGTGCCGTCGGTCTCGGCGGCGAACTCGGCGAGATGGTCGGCCAGATCCTCGGTCAGCTCGTCGCGCTGGGTGGGCGGCAGGTCGGCCAGGGCGGCCCGGACCCGCGCCACGTAGTCGGTGATTTCCTGCTCCGTGACGGTCATGCCGCCATCCCCCGATCGTCGAGCAGACTGTCCATTGTGGTGGCGAACGAGCGCCAGAGCTTGCCGGAGCGGGTCAACTGGTCGCGGCCCGCGGCGTTCAGTGCGTAGTACTTGCGGTGCGGCCCGGATTCGCTCGGCACGACGTACGTGGTGAGCAGGCCGGCGGCGAAGAGGCGGCGCAGCGTGCCGTAGACCGAGGCGTCGCCGACCTCCTCCAGCCCTGCCTCGCGGAGCCGGCGCAGGATGTCGTAGCCGTAGCCGTCCTCCTCCCGGAGCACGGCGAGGACGGCGAGGTCGAGCACGCCCTTCAGCAACTGCGTGGTGTCCACGCAATGCACACTACTGTGCAGTGCGAAGTACCGTCAACGAACCCCTTGAAGAACGGCGCCCGCAGTCCGCCGGACGGGCCGTTGGCCCCGCTCGGTTCGGCCGGCCCCGGAGGGTTAGTCCTTCGGGGTTGATTCGCAGTCGCGGAGGTAGGCCTCCATGGCGGTGCGGAGATTGTCGGCGGCCCGGACGATGAGGGCGAGCTGTTCCGTGGTGAACTCACCCAACGCCTGACCGAGCTGCAGATGCAGCGGTTCGAAGAAGGTGTCGGCAGCGGCGTTGATCGTCGTGGTCGAGCGCAGGGTCACGATCCGCCGGTCGGAGCCCTCCCGTGCGCGCTCGACATGCCCCGCCTTCTCCAGGCGTCCGAGAAGGATCGACGTCGCACCCGGCGAGAGGCCCACGCGTTCGGCGAGGCGCGCTGGCGTCAGCGGCCGACCCCGCTGTTCCGCCTCGATGATCAGCACGATGGCGTCAGCGTCGGTGGTGTGCAACCGCGCACTGCGGGCGAAGGCCCTTGCCAGTTCCTTCTGCGTGGCGGTGAAGGCCGTGAGGCTGCTCAGCACCCGCTCGTACTCATCACCCGGCTCAGCCTCTGCCATGACCCACCTTTCGACACCCTCGGCACCTTACGGCAACCTCATATAGTTATGTGGCATAATAATTTTGCGGCATAACGACATGAGATCGGGCCCACCAGGTCCGCTGGACTCACCCAGACCAGCAGTCGCCCGAGACCCATCGAAGGAACTCAAGGAGTCATCACAGTGAACGGACCGATCACCATTGCCGGAGCCGGACTGGCCGGACTCGCCCTCGCCCGCGTCCTGCACGTCCACGGCATTGCCTCGACCGTCTACGAGGCGGAGGCATCGCCCAGCGGACGCACCCAGGGCGGCCAGCTCGATATCCACGACTTCAACGGCCAGGTCGCCCTCCAGCAATGCCGGCTCATGGACGAGTTCCACTCGATCGTCAACATGGGCGCCGAAGCCATGCGATTCCTCAGCCCCGACGGAGAACTCGTCGGCGAGATCCTCGACGACGGGGAACTGAGCAACCCCGAAGTCCTGCGCGGCGAACTGCGCAGGATCCTGATCGAGTCACTGCCCCACGGCACAATCCAGTGGGGCCACAAGATCACCTCGGTCACCCCCGGAGACGGCCGCCGACCGCACATGATCAACTTCGCGAACGGCTCGTCGGTCTCAACCAACGTGCTGATCGGCGCCGACGGGGCCTGGTCGCGGGTCCGGGGCTCGCTCAACGGCACCATGCCCGAGTACCTGGGAACCCTGTGGGTCGAAACGTTCCTCCACGACGTCGAAAAGAACCACCCGCAGAGCGCCGCACTGGTCGGCAGCGGCGCGATGCTGGCGATGAAGCCGGGCAGGGGAATCTTCGGACACCGCGAGGCGCACGACGTGATCCACACCTACGTCGTACTGAAAAAGCCGCTCGAGTGGATGCGGTCGGTCGACTTCTCCGACCGCGAGCGCGCGCTGACGCTCGTCGCCGAGCAGCTGGGTCAGGGCTGGGCACCTGAGCTGCTCGAACTGGTCACCCGAGGCGAGACCACGCCGGTCGCACGCCCGATCTGGGGACTGCCGCTGGAACACACCTGGGACCGCGTCCCGGGCATCATGCTCATCGGCGACGCCGCCCACCTCACCCCGCCCGACGGCGACGGCGCGAACTGGGCCCTCTACGACGGCGCTGAGCTCGCACAAGCCATCACCGCAACGCCCGCCGACATCGACACGGCGTTCAACACCTTCGCCGAACAGATGCTGCCCCGCAGCGCCGCGTCCTCGACCGAGGGCTACCAGTCCTTCGAGCAAACCTTCGGCTACAACGCACCCGCGAACCTGCGCGAAATCATGAACCGCACCAAGACCTACGGCCACCAACACCAGTGAGCACTCCACACCTGCCACCGACTCGTGAATCACCCCCCCCCCCGCCGGCTTCGGCCGCGGGGGGGGATCCGGATCTAGAACACGACCTTCGATCAGGGCCGCACGGCGCCTACCGGAGGCTCCAGGCGATGCCGTCGAGGATGTCGTGCTCCGAGGCGACCACCGACGGCATCCCGGCCCGCTCCATGATCACGCGGAGAACCAGCGCGCCGGCGCCGATCACGTCGGCCCGACCCGGGTGCATCACCGGGATCTCCAACCGCTGCGCGCTGGTGCGAGCCAGCAGATCGTCGGTCACCCCGGCCACCGCCTCGTACGACACCCGGGCGTGGTGGATGCGCTCCGGGTCGTACTCCTGGAGGCCCTGCGCGATGGCGACCACTGTCGTGACCGACCCGGCGAGGCCGACAAGCGTGGCGGCCTCCCGGCCGGGCACCACCGCGAGCGCCCGGTCCACCGCAGCCGCGATGTCGGCCTGCGCGGCCGCGACCTGCTGCGGCGTCGGCGGGTCACCCGCCAGGTGACGCTCGGTCATCCGGACACAGCCGACGTCCACCGAGATCGCCGCCCGCACCCCACCGGCCCGGTCGCCCACCACGAACTCGGTCGACCCGCCGCCGATGTCGACGACCAGGAACGGCTCCTTCGCGTCGGACGGCAACCCGCGCACCGCGCCGGTGAACGACAGCCGGGCCTCCTCGTCGCCGGTGACCACTTCGGGCGCGACCCCGAGGGTGGCCCGCACCATCTCGGTGAAGTCGGCGGCGTTCGCCGCGTCCCGGGAGGCGGAGGTGGCGCACATCCGCACCCGCTCGGCGCCCAGCTTCTCGATGTCGGCGGCGTACGACGCCAGCGCCACCCGCGTCCGTTCGATCGCCTCCGGCGCGAGCCGGCCCGTCCGGTCCACGCCCTGCCCCAGCCGGACGATCTCCATCCGCCGGGTCAGGTCGGTAAGCGGCGCCTGGGAGCCGGCCGACGCCTCGGGCAGATCGGCCACCAGCAGTCGGATCGAATTGGTCCCGCAGTCGATGGCCGCCACACGCGTCGTCACGGCAGCAACCTTACGGCAGGCCACGCCTCGCACGGCCGTGCACCGGACCTCCCAGCACCTGCGCGCCAAGCGTGGTCAGGTGGTGCCGGACGGCCCCGCCGACCCGTTCACTGGCGATCAGACCGGCCGCCCGCAGCGCGGTGGCGTGCTCCGAGGCCGACGACAGGCTGACCCCCACGGCCCGGGACAGCGCCGTGGTGGTCAGGCCGCCCTCGTCGGCGAGCCGCCGCAGCACCGACGCCCGGGTCGCACCCAGCAGCCGGCCGAGGGCGTCGTCCGCCGCCGAGCCGCCGCGCGGCGGCATCGGCACCGGGTAGACGAGCAGAACCGGGTGACCCGGCTCGACAAGCACGCGGGGACGGGGCCCGGCCAACGGGGACGGCAGCAGCATCACACCGTGGCCGGTGCCGCTCAGGTCCCCACTCCACCAGGTCCGTACCTCGAGCACCGGCTCCCGCCACCGAATCGCCGGATGCAGGCCCGCGAACAGCCCGGCCACGCCGTGCCGCGCCAGCCGCTCGCTCGCGCAGGTCACCTGCTGGCGGTACGCGGACACCAGATCGGCCCACTGCGGTGCGAGGACCGCGTCGAACCAGGTGCGCACCGCCCCGCCGAACAGCTCCAGCACCTCCGGATCCGCCGCCGCGAACCGTCGGCGCAGCGGGGTGACGGTCGTGTCGGCGTACGCCTCGATGACCTCGGCGCGGACCCGCCACGCCGGGGTGGCCCGGATGGCCTCCACACCGGCCTCCACCGATTCCAGCCCGCCGAAGGGGGTGACGAAGTCAGGCATTCGCCCCCGGTCGGGCAGCAGGTGCCGCAGGACGGCGGTGGCCGCCTGGGCCGCACCCGTACGCTCGACGGCCGCCGCCCGCTCGGCGAGCGCCGGCGCCATCGCCGCGACCGTCGGATCACGCAGCCACTGGCCGGCCAGCAGGGCCGTGCCCACCGGGTGCAACCGAGCGGCGAACCGCACCCGGCACAGGTCCGCCGGCCCGAGCTGGAGGCGAAGCATGGAAACAGCCTGCCT
The DNA here is from genome assembly GCF_042898105.1 of Micromonospora sp. NPDC000663. NCBI lineage: Bacteria > Bacillati > Actinomycetota > Actinomycetes > Micromonosporales > Micromonosporaceae > Micromonospora > Micromonospora sp. NPDC000663. The sequence goes on along the minus strand of NZ_JBIAYR010000001.1, from coordinate 435,431 downwards.
CCCTTCGCCCTGGACCGAAAGGGTTGATCCGCGTGTGCGACACCTCCAGTGTGGATGGCGGGGTCGACGGGGGGTGGCCGGCGTGCGGCGTACGAAGGCGGTGTTGACGGGGCTCTGCCTCATCGTGCTCGTCGCAGCCTGTGGTGAGCGGGGGCAACCCTCGTCGGCCCCACCAGCGACGTCCGCCGCACCGGCCCAGAGCCCGGCGCCGGGCGACCACCTGCTCACCCTCAAGCACAACGGGCAGGACCGCACCTACCTGCTGCACGCCCCGCCCGGGTACGACCCGAACCGGTCGTCAGCCCTCGTCATCACGCTGCACTTCTATCCCGGCACCGGCGCCGCGATGCGCGAACTGGCCGGCCTGGACGCCAGGGCCGACAAGGACAACGTGCTCGTCGCCTACCCCGACGGGGTGGGTGGCGGCTTCAACGCGCTTGTCTGCTGCGGCACCCAGGACGACGTCGGCTTCCTCAACGCCCTCACCGACCACCTGGTGCAAACGTGGCGTGCCGACCCGAACCGGGTCTTCCTCACCGGCATCTCCAACGGCCGCGACATGAGCTTCCGGGCGGCGGTGGAGGGCGCGGGCCGGTTCGCCGCGATCGGCGTGGTCAGCGGCGGTTACAGCGGTTGGAGTTCTTCGCCGCCCACCCCCGCAGGGCCTGACCTACAGGCGCAGCAGCATCCGGGTGTTGCCAAGCGTGTTCGGTTTGACCCGCTCCAGGTCCAGGAACTCCGCGACACCCTCGTCGTACGACCGCAGCAACTGCTCGTACACCGGCTGCGGCACCGGAGCGCCGTCGATCTCCCGGAAGCCGAACGAGCCGAAGAACCGCGTCTCGAAGGTGAGCACGAAGATCCGCGCCACACCCAGCTCCCGGGCCGCGTCGATCAGCTCGCCCACCAGCCGGTGACCGATCCGCCGGCGCCGGCAGGACGGATCCACCGCCACCGTACGGATCTCGGCCAGGTCCTCCCACATCACGTGCAGCGCGCCGCAGCCCACCACCACGCCGTCCTCGGCCCGGACCGCCACCCGGAACTCCTGCACATCCTCGTACAGGGTGACGGTGGCCTTGCTGAGCAGACGCCTGTCGTCGGTGTACGTGTCGACCAGCCGCCGGATGCCCCGCACGTCGCCGGTGCGGGCGCGCCGCACCAGAATCTGACCCTCGACAGACGCTGTCATCAGGCGGGAGGCACGTCCACGCACGGACCGGCAGCCCACCAGGGCTCGACCAGGTCCAGCGTCTCGTCGCCGAACGGGTTCACACCCGGCCCGGCGCCCAACGCGTGCCCCAGGTGCACGTGCAGGCACTTCACCCGACCCGGCATACCGCCGGCCGAGATGCCGGCGATCTCCGGCACCTCACCGATCGCCTCCCGGCGGGTGAGGTAGTCCTCGTGTGCCGCCCGGTAGTGGGCGGCCAGCTCCGGATCCGTCGTCAGCCGGTCCGCCATCTCCTTCATCAGCCCCGCCGACTCCAGCCGGCTGCACGCGGCGGTGGCCCGGGGGCAGGTCAGGTAGTACAGCGTCGGGAACGGGGTGCCGTCGGCGAGGCGCGGCGTCGTCTCCACCACGTCCGGCAGGCCGCACGGGCAGCGGTGCGCCACCGCCCGGGTGCCCCGGGGCGGGCGGCCGAGCTGCGCGGCCACCGCGGCCAGGTCGGCCTGCGTGGCCGGTTCCCGCTTCGGCGGAGGTACGGAATCCGCCGCCGGCTCCGACGGTGGTACGACAGTCACGGTGCCCATCTCTCCTGACGCTTGTCGGTTCGTCACTTGCCCGGCTGCTGGCTGTCCGCCGCCCGTACGCTCGACCACATCGTGTCGTACCAGGTGACAGGACCCGCCGGGGCGGCCGGACCGGCCGACTTCCCGGCGTCGCGGGCGGCGCCCTCCGGATCGTGCAGGACGACCATCATCTTCTCGCCCGGCCGACCCATGAAGAACCGTTCCCGGGCCTTGGTCTCGATGAACGCTTTGTCCTTCCACTTCGCTGCCTCGGCGGCGAGCTTGGCGATCTCCTCCTCCTGCACCGCCTGCGCGGCCTCCATCCGCTCGATGTCGGCCTGCTGGTCCAGGTAGACGCGCACCGGATAGGTGTACGCGAGGGCGAGCGCGATGAGCACCGCGAAGAGCACTGTGGCCCGACCGGTGAAGCGACGGGGATGGGGTGCGGCGAGCCGCTTGACGGCCCCACCTGCGGCGGTACGCCGAGCGGCGGCCGGCCGGTTCGCCGAGCGCACGCCGTCGGCGCCCCGGGCCGCGCCCGGCGCCCGGCCGGCCGCGCCCCGCGGCTCCGCGCGTACACCTGTCTCGCGGACCGACCCACGGGTGCCCCGGCCGCCACCCGGCCGGCCGGACTGACCCGGCCGGCGGGCGGGACGCTGACCACCCGGTGTGCGCCGCTGCTGCATCGTCACACCCCTCCCCCGAGGCTTCATGCGTTACGGAGATTGCCGGGAAGCCCCGCGGTGGGGCTTCCCGACCACGTCTCAGGCCGAACGGTAGCGCGGGAAGGCGCCGGCGCCGGCGTAGCGCGCCGCGTCGGCCAGCTCCTCCTCGATCCGGAGCAGCTGGTTGTACTTGGCCACCCGGTCCGAGCGGGCCGGCGCGCCGGTCTTGATCTGACCGCAGCCGGTGGCCACCGCCAGGTCGGCGATGGTGGTGTCCTCGGTCTCGCCGGAACGGTGGCTCATCATGCACTTGAAGCCGGCCCGGTGGGCCAGGTCCACCGCGTCCAGGGTCTCGGTGAGCGAACCGATCTGGTTGACCTTGACGAGGACGGCGTTCGCCGCCTTCTCCGCGATGCCGCGGGCGATGCGCTGCGGGTTGGTCACGAACAGGTCGTCGCCGACGATCTGCACCCGGTCGCCGATCGAGGCGGTGAGCGTCTGCCAACCGCTCCAGTCGTCCTCGGCCAGCGGGTCCTCGATCGACACGATCGGGTACTCGTCGGCGAGCTTGGTGTAGTAGGTGCTCATCTCCTCGGCGGACTTGCCGGTGCCCTCGAACGTGTACGTGCCGTTCTCGAAGAACTCCGTCGCCGCCACGTCGAGCGCGAACACGATGTCGGTGCCGAGCCGGTAACCGGCCTTCTCGACCGCCTCGGCGATCAGGTCCAGGGCGGCGGCGTTCGTCGGCAGGTTCGGCGCGAAGCCACCCTCGTCGCCGAGCCCCGTCGACAGGCCCTTCTTCTTCAGCACCGACTTCAGCGCGTGGTAGACCTCCGCGCCCGAACGCAGCGCCTCACGGAACGTGGGCGCGCCGATCGGCGCGATCATGAATTCCTGGATGTCGACGTTGGAGTCGGCGTGCGCGCCACCGTTGAGGATGTTCATCATCGGCACCGGCAGCAGGTGCGCGTTCGGGCCGCCCAGGTAGCGGAAGAGGCTCAGCTCGGCGCTGCCGGCGGCCGCCTTCGCCACAGCCAGGGAGACCCCGAGGATGGCGTTCGCGCCCAGCTCCGACTTGCTGTCCGTGCCGTCGATGTCGAGCATCTTCTGATCGATGAGCCGCTGCTCGCTGGCCTCGTACCCGATGATCTGGTCGACGATCTTGTCTTCGACGTTGGAGACCGCCTTCTCCACGCCCTTGCCCTGGTAGCGGTCGGCGTCACCGTCGCGCAGCTCGATCGCCTCGAACGCGCCTGTGGAGGCGCCGGAGGGCACCGCGGCGCGGGCCACCGTGCCGTCGTCCAGGCCGACCTCGACCTCGACCGTGGGGTTGCCCCGCGAGTCGAGAATCTCCCGGGCGACGATTCCCTCGATGGTTGCCACTGAGTCGCTCCTCGTTGTTGTGATCCGGTCCGTGGGTGGGCCGCGACGGTGCGGCTGAGGCAGGTGTTGAACGCAGCGTATCGGGCCACGGGAAAGGGCACGGCGTCGCCCGCGCACCCGAGCCGCCCCGCACTGACGGACATTCCCGGATTTCCGGGCGTCAACCGGCAACTGGTTTGCGCTGCGCGGACCGGATCCACCAGGCTGGTCGTCATGCCCGCCGCCTCGACCACCCTCCGCATGCTCGCCGTGTCGGTCATCGCGTCGCTCACGGTCACCGGCTGTCAGACATTCGAGGACGCCGGAGTCGCCCTGGGACGCTCCGAACTCGTGAACGACCTCGCCACCCGCCTCGACCGGGCGCTGGAGTTGACCTACTCGGCCGACTACCAGCTCCCCGGGGGCCAGAGCGCAGCGATCGTGCAGGCACAGGACCCGGCCCGCTCGTCGTACACCTACCCCGGTGGGCGGCTCACCGTCACCCCGGAGGCGGTCACCAGGTGCACGGGCACCGGCCCTCGCACCGAGTGCACCCTCGTCGCACCTCCCACACCCGCCGGCAAGCCCACCGTGTCGCTGTTCACCGAGGCCAACCAGCAGGGCCTGGCCACCCCACCGGTGGTGGTGGGGCTGCTGACCGCTGCCGCGCTCGACCCGCAGGCGGTCATCAATCAGACCGACACCACGGTCGCCGGGCGGCACGCCACATGCGTCGAGGTGCAACGGTCGGACGGGGACTTCACCGCCTGCGTGACCACCGAGGGTGTGCTGGGCAGCTTCACCGGCCCGGTCGACGGCAAACCGATGGAACTGGCGTTGAGCCGCTACTCCGAGACGGTCCCGCAGGACGCGTTCGACCCGCCCGCGGGCGCGAACGTGGTGGACCGCCGCCCCGGGGGCGCGTGACCGGCGCGGAGGTCTCCTAGACCCCCAGCAGCGTGCGCAGGTGGCGCGGGGGCGGGCAGTCGTGGGCGAGCATCGCGTCGTGCCACTCGCGCATCGACACGCCGTCCGGGCGGGCGGCGGCGATCTCGGCCACCTCGCTGTACCCGACGAAGTAGGTGGACAGCTGCGTGGAGGTGAGCAACGCCCGGCGCCACTTGCCGGCCGCCTCGCCCTCCTCCTGGAAGCCGCGCCCGGTCATCAGCGCCATCGCCTCGGCCTCGGGCAGATCCTCGGCGTGCACCAGCTGGTCGAGCAACGCGTTGATGGTCATCCGCAGCTGCATCTTGAGCTGCTGCAACCGCACCGGCAGCCCGCCGAAGCCCAACCCGGCCATCAGCTCCTCGGCGTACACCGCCCAGCCCTCGATGAACGGGCCGGACTCGGCAAGCGCCCGCACCCGCGTACCACCGACGTAGCGGCGGGCGTGGGCGAGCTGGAGGAAGTGCCCAGGCATCGCCTCGTGCACTGTCAGGTTGCGGATCATGTGGTCGTTGTACTCGCGGTAGAACGACTCGACCCGCTGCGCCGGCCAGTCCGACGGGGTGGGGGCGATGCAGTAGAAGGTGGGGACGTTCGCGGTCTCCAGCGGGCCCGGCGAGTCGCAGTACGCCACGGCGACGCCCCTGGCGAACTCCGGCATCTCCTGGATGACGCACCTGTCGTCGACAAGGCCGACGAGGTCGTGGAGGCGGACGAAGTCGGTCGCCTCGTCGAGGGTGACGCCGGCCAGCTCGACGATCGTCGCGTCGTCGGGGTGTTCGGCGGCGAGCACGTCGAGTGCCCGGCGTACCGCCTCGTCGTCGGCCCGGCCACCGACCAGCTCGACCGCCGCCGCGCGGATCTCCTCGGTGACCCGGTCCAGGTTCGCCCAGGCGCGGCGTTGGATCTCGGCGGCGCTCAGCTCGGTGTCGAGGGTGTGCCAGAGCCGGGCCTCCCAGCGGCGACGGCCCAGCCGTGGGTCGCGGCCCGGTCCGGCGTCGGCGGCGAGACCGGCGCGCAGCCAGGCGACGAACTCCTCAAGCGCGGCGATCGCGGCGGTGGCCGCCGGCTCCACCCGGTCGAGGCTGCCCGGCGCCTGGGCGATCAGCCCCGGCAGCTCGTCACGGATCAGCGCGGCCGTGCCGGTGAACTGCCCGACCGCCGTCTCGGCGTGGATCCGCGGCATGTCCCGCAGGGTCGCGCGGGCGGTGGCGAGGGCGTCGGGTACGGCGGCGAGCCGGCCGGCCAGCTGGGTCAGCCGCACCTCGGCCGGGGCGTACGGGCGGGCCAGCAGCGGATGCAGCAGCGGGCCGGGGTTGTGCCGCAGCGGGTTCCACTCGTGGGAGCGGATCTCGGTCAGCTCGAACAGCTCCCGGTCGACGAACGAGGTGAGCAGCGCGTGGTCCACCTGCTCCTCCACGTCGAGCGAGTCCGGGTCCAGCTCGGACAGTGCGTTCGCCGCGTCGGAGAGCATCGCCACGTCGCCGGCTGTCGCCCCGGCGGACAGATCCGGCAGCCGATCGTCGAACCGGTGGTCCCCCACCGAGGTGGCAAGCCCCGGCCGCGTCTCCAGCAGTGCCTCGACAACCCGCTCAGCGAGTACCTCAAACGCCTCCACCCGACCACCCTACCGACAGTCCTCCGCCGGTCAGGTTGATCAAGCAGCCCGCGTCAGGATCCGGCCCGTCGACCGCCCTCGGCGGTACGGACGGCCTCGGCGTACGCCAGGGTCGCCCGGCGGAGCGCATGTTCCGGGTTCAGGTCGGCCTCGCGGGCCGCGGCCACCGTGGTCAGCAGGCTCGCACCCAGCCTCGCCTCCTCGTCCACCTGGGTGTCGGCAAGCGGAGGTGGAACGGCAAGACCGATCCGGGCGGCGCGGTCCAGGATCTGCGCGGCCAGGGCCAGCGCCGGCTGGCTCAGCGCCACCCCGTCCAGTACCGAGTCGCGTGCCTTCTCGGCCCGCTTGATCCGCTCCCAGTTGGCGGTGATCTCCTCCAGCGTGCCCGCCTCCGCCCCGGCGAAGACGTGCGGATTGCGCCTGATCATCTTGTCGACCAGGCCACCGGCCACGTCGTCGATGGTCCACCGCTCACCCTCGGGCAGCTCCTCGGCCAGGCGGGCGTGCAACACCACCTGGAGAAGCACGTCGCCCAACTCCTCGCGGAGCGCGTCGGTGTCGTCGGCGCCTATCGCGTCGTACGCCTCGTAGCTCTCCTCCAGCAGATACGGGGCGAGGCTACGGTGCGTCTGCGCCCGCTTCCACGGATCACCACCAGGCGAGGCCAGCCGGTCCATCACGGCGACCGCGTCCAGCAGGCGGGCACCCGGCGGGTCCCACGAGCCGTACATCAGCTCCATCTCGGCCAACCCCGGCTCCCGGGCCAGCCGCAGACCCAACTCCCGGGCCAGCGCCTCGTCACCGGCCGGGCCGGCCAACCAGACCGCCGTACCGTGCGCCGCCACCGTGTCCAGCAGCCGCTGCGTCGCCGGGCCGTCCACCACCGTCACCTCGGCGCCCGCCTGGCGCACGGCCGTGACCAGCTCACTCTCCGCGCCGCACAGCACCGGATGCTGACGTACGACGTCCCAGGCGGCAGCGGTCAGCAGACCCACGGGCAGCCGGGGCGAGGTGACAAGCAGGACGATCCGTGCCGTCATGCTCAGCTGGCCGTGCCCTCGGCGTCCGGGCTGCCACTCGACGGCACCGACTCCGGGGTGGAGATGTCCGTGACCGGACCCTCCTCGTTGATGTACGGCAGCGAGTAGAAGACCAACGACTGGCCGGTGCTCACCACCGACGGCACGCCCACAGCGCGGAAACGCGGGTTGATCGTGACGTCGACCCGGTCGGCCTCCTCCTCCAGGGCGGCGCTGAGCGCGGTGGCGCTGCGCACGAAACCGCCGTCGCCGAAGGCCCGCCGCACGTCGGCCACGGACATCCCACCCTGGATCGCGCCGGTCTTCGTGAGGGCGTCGTAGACAGCCATCAACGAGTCGTCGCTCAGGTCGGCCGGCGGAAGCTGCTGGTTGAGCGCCTGGAGCAGGTCGATCCACTCACCCCAGAGCTTGGCGTACTCGGTGCTGGCCGGCACCCGCAGGTTCTGCTCCAACTGCTCCGGGCTGACCTCGTCGGGCACCTGGAGGTTCTTCGCCGACGCGACCCGCTTGCCCAGGTCCAGGCTGACCAGCAGGTTCACCACGTCCTGCCGGGTGACGGCGGAACGCAGCTGCTCGGGCGACGGCGACGCGCCCGCCTGGCCGGCCTCGCGGCGGACGGCTTCCCCGTACTTCGCCTGCACGTCGTCGTAGATCGCGTCGACCCGGTCCAGGGAGTACGTCGTGTCACCGACGTACGCGGCGACGTCCGGCGCGGACTTCCCGCAGGCAGCGAGGGAGAGGACACCCAGAGCCGCGACGCTGGCGGCGGCGATCACACGGCGAGCACGCATGCCCGTCACTCTCTCATGCCCTCTCGGTCGCTGTGACGGCCCCCACCACACCGCGCACGCCCCACCTCACGCGGTGGCGGCGGCGAGCGGGGCGGGAGCACCCAGCACGTCGGAGAGCAACTGGGCGCACCACTGCAACAGCGCCTGGTCGCGCAGCGGCTCACCACCGACCCGGCGGGTCGTCGGCCGGGGCACACTGACCTGGTCGGTGGCCTGCTTGTAGACCGCGTCCGGGTGGTAGCGCTTGAGCCGCATCTGCTTCGAGTCGGGCAGCGGCAGCGGGCCGAACCGTACGTGCTTGCCCTGCATCGACACGTCCGTCAGGCCGTAGCGGCGGGCCAGCAGGCGGAACCGGGCCACCTCCACCAGGTTCTGCACCGGGGCCGGCGGCTCGCCGTACCTGTCGGTCATCTCGGCGACGACCTCGCGCAGCCGGTCCTCGTCGCGGGCCTCGGCGAGCTTGCGGTACATCTCCAGACGCAGCCGTTCCACGCCCACGTAGTCGTGCGGCAGGTGCGCGTCGACCGGCAGGTCGATCTTGACGTCGGTCTCCTCCTCCGGCCGCTCACCCTTGAACGCGGACACCGCCTCGCCGACCATCCGCACGTACAGGTCGAAGCCGACGCCCTCGATGTGGCCGGACTGCTCGCCGCCGAGCAGGTTGCCGGCGCCCCGGATCTCCAGGTCCTTCATCGCCACGTACATGCCGGCGCCCAGCTCGGTGTGCTGCGCGATGGTCGCCAGCCGCTCGTGGGCGTGCTCGGTGAGCGGCTTCTCCGGCGGGTAGAGGAAGTACGCGTACGCCCGCTCCCGGCCTCGGCCGACCCGGCCACGGATCTGGTGGAGCTGGGCCAGGCCGAGCAGGTCGGCCCGCTCCACGATCAGCGTGTTGGCGTTCGGGATGTCGATGCCCGACTCGACGATCGTGGTGCAGACCAGGACGTCGAACTCCTTCTCCCAGAAGCCGACCATCACCTTCTCCAGGGCGTCCTCGCCCATCTGGCCGTGCGCCACCGCGACCCGCGCCTCGGGCACCAGCTCCCGCAGCCGCCGCGCCGCCCGGTCGATCGACTCGACCCGGTTGTGCAGGTAGAAGACCTGTCCGTCGCGGAGCAACTCGCGGTGGATGGACGCGGCCACCTGCCTGTCGTCCTGCGCGCCCACGAAGGTGAGCACCGGGTGCCGCTCCTCCGGCGGGGTGGCGATCGTGGACATCTCCCGGATGCCGGTGATCGCCATCTCCAGGGTCCGCGGGATCGGGGTGGCCGACATGCTCAGCACGTCCACCGACGCACGCAGCGTCTTCAGGTGCTCCTTGTGCTCGACGCCGAAGCGCTGCTCCTCGTCGACGATCACCAGGCCCAGCTGCTTGAACCGGGTCGCCGTCTGCAACAGCCGGTGCGTACCGATGACGATGTCGACGGTGCCGTCGGCCACCATCTCCAGCGTCCGCTCGGTCTCCTTCGCGGTCTGGAACCGGGACAGCTGCCGGATCTGCACCGGGAACTGGCTCATCCGCTCGGCGAACGTGTTGTAGTGCTGCTGCACCAGCAGCGTCGTCGGCACCAGCACCGCCACCTGCTTGCCGTCCTGCACCGCCTTGAACGCCGCCCGGACCGCGATCTCGGTCTTGCCGTAGCCGACGTCGCCGCAGATCAGCCGGTCCATCGGGACGGTCTGCTCCATGTCCCGCTTGACCTCGTCGATAGCGGCGAGCTGGTCCGGCGTCTCCTGCCAGGGGAACGCGTCCTCCAACTCCCGCTGCCAGGGCGTGTCCGGGCCGAACGAGTGCCCCTTGGACGCCTTGCGCGCGGCGTACAGCTGGATGAGCTGCGCGGCGATCTCCCGGACCGCCTTGCGGGCCCGGGCCTTGGACTTCTGCCAGTCCGAGCCGCCCATCTTGTGCAGCGTGGGCTGCTCGCCGCCCACGTAGCGGGAGAGCTGGTCGAGCTGGTCGGTGGGCACGAACAGCCGGTCGCCGGGCTGGCCGCGCTTGCTCGCCGCGTACTCGATGACCAGGTATTCCCGGCTCGCGCCGTTCACCGTGCGCTGCACCAGCTCGACGTACCTCCCGATGCCGTGCTGCTCGTGCACCACGAAGTCGCCGGCCTTGAGCTCGAGCGGGTCGATCGTGTTGCGCCGCCGGCTCGGCATCTTGCGCATGTCCCGCGTCGAGGTGCCCCGACCGCCCGTCACGTCGTTGCCGGTCAGCACCACGAAACGGGACGACTCGTCGACGAACCCGCTGCTCAGCGCCCCGCAGGTGACCACCAGGTCACCGGGGGCGGGCGCGGTCGGGACTTCCTCGGTCAACCGGGCGCCCAGCCCGGCGTCACGCAGCACCTCCACCGCCCGCTGGGCGGGGCCGTGCCCCTCGAAGACCAACGCGATCGACCAGCCCTCGCCGGCCCACCGCTTGAGGTCGTCGACGACCCGGCTGGTCTCGCCGTGGTAGAGCGGGGCCGGCTGGGCGGCGAGGGTCACCGCGATGGCGTCGTCCGGGGTGACCGACGCCTGCTCGGGCGCGTCCTCCCAGGGCTGGCGCGTCTCGGCGGCCCCCGCCTCCACCAGCCCGAACGGGGACAGCGTCCACCACGGCTGGCCGAGCCTGCCGGCGGCGGCGCGCACCTCGGGGAAGGTTCGGAAGGCGGCGGCGCCGACGTCCACCGGGGCCTGGCCGCCGACCGCGGCGGCGGCCCAGCTGGCCTGAAGGAACTCCTCCGAGGTACGCACCAGATCGTGCGCCCTCGTGCGGATGCGCTCCGGGTCGCACAGCAGGACGTGGGTGCCGGCCGGCATCGCGTCCAGCAGCAGCTCCAGCGAGTCGGGGCCGACAAGCACCGGGGCGAGGGACTCCATGCCCTCCACGGGGATGCCCTCGGCGAGCTTGTCGAGGATCTCCGCCAACTCCGGGTGCTGCTCGGCCAGCGCGGCGGCCCGCTCCCGGACCGCGGGGGTCAGCAGGAGCTCACGGCAGGGCGGCGCCCACAGCAGCGGAACCTGCTCGATGGTCCGCTGGTCGGCGACGGCGAAGGTGCGGATCTCCTCCACCTCGTCGCCCCAGAACTCCACCCGGGACGGGTGCTCGTCGGTGGGCGGGAAGACGTCGAGGATGCCGCCGCGTACCGCGAACTCGCCCCGCTTGGTGACCAGGTCCACGCGCGCGTACGCCATGTCCGTCAACCGGCGGGCGACCTCCTCCAGGTCCGCCTCCTCGCCGGCTGCGAGCTGCACCGGCTCCAGGTCGCCCAGGCCCTTGAGCTGCGGTTGGAGCAGCGAACGGACCGGCGCCACCACCACCCGCAGCGGCCCGGTGCCACCGTGCGCGTCGGTCGACTCGGGATGCGCCAGCCGACGCAGAACAGCCAACCGTCGCCCGACGGTGTCCGAACGGGGCGACAGCCGCTCGTGGGGCAGCGTCTCCCAGGAGGGGAACACCACCACCTGCTCGGACGGCAGCAACCCACCCAGGGCGGCGGCCAGGTCGTCGGCCTCCCGGGTGGTGGCGGTCACCGCCAGCACGGGCCGCCCGGCGCCCTCGTTGTCGGCGGCGACCGCCGCGACGGCGAACGGGCGCAGCGCGGCAGGGGCGGTGATGTCGAGGCCGTCGACCTGGGCGGCACCGGAGCGCGCCAGGTCACGCGCCCGGGCGAGCCCCGGGTCGGCCAGGGCGGCGGAGAACAGACCGGTGAGCATGTGATCACTTCCAGGGGAGTCGACGCACACGACGGCTGCCCCTCGTCCGGTCGGACGGGGGGTGCACGACAACCAGACTAGCCCCGTCCACCGACAGCCACCCCCTTCCGCCCAGGTCCACCCCGCGCCCGGCACCCCGCACACCGCTGCCTCGCCCCAAGATCCGGACAACTTCCGGGAAAGTGCGCCATCACGGCGCGCTGAGGCAGCACTTTCCCTGAAGGTGCGCGGATCTCCCCGGCGCGAGACGCGAGGAACCCGCCGCGCGGTGCACCTGGGCCTCCGCACGGCGCAGTGCGGATCTTGACCGGGGCGGGGGGTCGTGATCGGGTTTGGGGCATGGGTAGTCAGTGGCGGGTGCAGTTCGACGCGGAGGTGAGCTTCGCGAACGGCGGCGGGTTGCGCACCGAGGGGTTCCGGCTGGACATCCAGGGTCGGGAGATCAGTGACGAGGATCTGGCCGCGCTCTTCGTGCGGCACCTCGGGCTGCTGATGGTCTCCGACGTACGGATCAGCGCCAAGACGATCATCGAGGAGCCACACAAGGGGGGCCGGGGCGTGGCCGGGGTGCCCGGCACCGGCCGCCGGCTCGTCGAGCTGAGCCACGTGATCAGCGACGGGATGGTGACGCTGCCCGGCTGGACGGCGCCCCGGATCAGCGACTGGTTGACCTTCGCGGACTCCCGGGCGAACTACGCCCCGGGCACCGAGTTCCACGTGGCCCGGATCGACCTGATCGCCAACACCGGTACGTACCTCGACACTCCGGCCCACCGGTGGGCCGGCGGCGACGATCTGACCGGGATGCCGCTGGACCGGATCGCCGATCTGCCCGGGGTGGTGGTCCGGGTCCCCGCGGGCGCCCGGGCGGTGGACCGGCTGATGCTGGCGCCGTACGAGGTGGCGGGGCACGCGGTGCTGCTGCACACGGGGTGGGATGCGCACTTCGGGACCGAGCGGTACGCCGCGCCGGAGGCGCCGCATCTCACCGGGGAGGCTGCCCGGGCACTTGCCGACGCCGGTGCCGCCCTGGTCGGGATCGACTCGATCAACATCGACGACATGGGCCCGGCGGCCGGTGGCGAACGCCCCGCGCACAGTACGTTGCTGGCCGCCGGCATCCCGATCGTGGAGCATCTGACCGGCCTGGACGCGCTGCCGCCGAGCGGCTTCCGGTTCACGGCGGCTCCGCCGATGGTGGCCGGCATGGGCACCTTCCCGGTTCGCGCCTTCGCCGTGGTCGACGGCTGACGCCGCGAGGCCGGTCCGCAGAACGTGGGGGTGGACCGGGGGCGGGCGAGCCGACACCATCGGGGGAGGGCGAAAGATCGCCATGCCGGTCGTGAGCCAGGGGGGACGATGCCCGCAGAAGGCACCGGGAGTGACCCGCGCCGCCGCACCACTCCGGCGCGATGGCGGGTGCTGGGGCACCCGGACGGAATGTTGATCTATCAGGTGCACTGCATCGTCGAAAACCACGGCTGGACGGAGACCGTCGCCGAGGACCGCCACAAGATCGTGCTGGGCCGCTCCGGGGCGTACCGGCGTCGGCTCAACGGACGGGTCGGGCTCTCCGACGCCACCTCGGTCCTTGTGACCCGGCCCGGCGACGAGATGTCGGTGGCGCACCCGTTCGGCTGCGGCGACTCGTACACCTGCCTGGAGATCGATCCGGCGGTGCTGGCGGAACGCAAGGACGCCGAGCGCTGGTTGGACCAACGTGGCTGGGCCGGCACCTCGGACGCCGCGCTGGACCTGGCGCACCGCCTGCTGGTGGCGGAGTTCCGGCGCGGGCTGGACGGGTTCGAGATGGCCGAACGGCTGCAACGGTTCCTGGCCCGTCTGCTGCACCACAGCGCCCTCAGCTCGGACGACGCGGGCGCAGAGGTGGAGCGTGCGGTACGGCGACGACCGGCGACACTGGCCGCGCACCGGCGGCTCGCCGACCGGGCCCGGGAGGTGCTGGCCAACTCCGGCTTCACGATGAGTCTGGACGAGGTGGCACGCGAGGTGGGCAGCTCACCGCACCACCTGAGTCGGGTGTTCCAGCGCATGACGGGCAGCAGCCTGACCGCCTACCGGAACCGGCTACGGGTGCGGGAGGTGCTGAACACGCTCGCCGAGCCGGACGGGCGCCCGCTCGGCGCGCTCGCCACCGAGTACGGCTTCGCCGACCAGGCACACCTGACCCGGGTGGTCCGCGAGCAGGTAGGTCATCCACCGGCCCGACTGCGCCGGCTGCTCACCGCCGGCGGTGACGACGCGAGCGGAAGTGCCTGACCGGCCGCACCGCAGAACCACGACGGGCGGAACGATCGCGTGGAGGTGCCGCACGTGGGTGTACGGCACCTCCACGGGCGCGCGCCGAGGCGGCCCGCCAAGGTCCGGTCGGGCGTCGGACCTCCCCGAACAGGTCCGCGTGCCGCGCTCCGCCAGCCGTCGCTGATGGCTCCCGGACCGACACGGACCATCCTGCCGACGCGCGCCCACCCCGGTCTTGAACAAAATTGCTCACTCACCACAGCCGGCGCCGGGACGGGACAGCCCGAGCCGGCACCGGTCAGTAGCGCACCGCGATCCGGTGGTCGACGGCGTCGACCCGGATCTCCCCTCCGTACGGGATGATCAGCTGCGGGTCGGTGTGGCCGAGGTCGACGTCGAAGACCACCACGGCGTCCGGGTTGTAGGTGGCGAGCGCACGGGTGATCGCGTCGCGTTGGGCCTCGCCCCACGCGAGCCGTTCCGGCACCGAGTGCGGCTTGTCGAAGTCCCACGCCTTGGGTCGGCCCACGACGACGGCCGGGAAGGCGGCGAGCAGTCCGCGTTCCCCCATGTTCCGCACGATCCGGAACACCTCCCGGGCGCCGGGCAGTTCGTTCGAGGTCTCGAAGACCAGTACGGATCCGGTCAGCTCGTCGGCGGTCGGCACCCGGTCGGTGGCCATCAGCCAGTGCAGGATCTCCAGGCAGCCGCCCCAGGTGCGTCCCTGCACCACCCGCGCCGGCCCCTGCCAGCGCCAGCCCGAGCCGGGCAGCATCTCCGGTTCGTACGCCAGCGCCTCGGGCTCGTGCCACGGGTTCGGCCGGTCTCCCCAGAGCGGCGCGGGGGTCAGGTCGAACCAGCCGGTGGTGAACAGCGCGGCGCGCAGCGAGTCGAAGGTCAGCGGGTGCGGCGCGCCCGGGCGGCCGAGGTGCACCAGCACCGAACCGCCGTGGTACGCCACGATCCCCAGCCGGTACAGGTGGTTGAGCACGTTCGTGTTGTCGGAGTAGCCGAAGTAGGGCTTCGGGTTGGCCCGCAGCACGTCGTCGTCGAGGTGCGGGGTGACCGTGATCAGGTCGTCTCCGCCGACGGTGGCGAGCACTGCGGTGATGCCCGGGTCGGCGAAGGCGGCGGTCAGGTCACGGGCCCGGTCGCGCGGGTCCGCTCCCGCAGCGCGGGTGGTCGGGTACTCGACGGGCTCCAGGCCGAACTCCTCGCGCAGCCGGCGCAGCCCCAACTCGTACACGTGGGGGAAGACGGCCGGTAGGCCGGCGGAGGGCGAGACGACCGCGACCCGGTCGCCCGGCCGTGGTTTCGGCGGGTAACTCAGCGACACCATGCTCAGAAGCTAGCCGCCCGGCCAAACGGTTTCCCCCGGCGGAACCCCAACCGGCACATAGGCTGACAAGGTGGATCAGACGCCGCACGGTGGATCCCGCGACTGGGCGCCGCGCAGCGTCGGGCTGCTCCTCGGCACCCTCGCGCTGGCCACCGCGTTCATCGCTGCCTACGTGGGGGCGCTGCACCAACCCACACCCCGGGACCTGCCGGTCGGCGTCGCCGCCGGCGACCAGCTCGCCGAGGCGACGCTCGCCGCGGTGCGCGACCAGAGCACAATCATCAAACCCATCGGGTACGACGACCCGGACGCCGCCGAGCACGGCCTACTCAGCCGCTCGGTGTACGCGGTGCTCAGCAGCCGGGACAGCGGTCTGCTCCTCACCGTCGCCAGCGCGTCCGGCCCCTCCGCGACAAGCGCGATCCGTGAGGTGCTGACCACCGCTGCGGCCCGCTCCAACACGCCGCTCGAGGTCGTCGACGAGGTGCCGGTCCCCTCGGCCGACCCGCGCGGAGTGGTGCCCTTCTACCTGAACGTCGGGTTCGTGCTCGGCGGGTACCTCGCCTCCACAGTGCTCGGCATCTCCGCCGGCACCACCCCGCGTACGGCGCGTCGGGCCGGGCTACGGATCGCCGCGCTCGCGGTCTACAGCGCGCTGCTCGGCATCGCCGGCGCGCTCGTGGTCGGCCCCGGCCTGGACATCTGGCACCACGACGTACCGACAATCGCCGCCATCGGCGCGCTCGCCGTCTTCGCCGCCGCGATGCTCGCCAGCGCCATCCAGGGGTGGCTCGGCGTCGCCGGCACCGCGCTCGTCATCCTGCTGCTCGTCGTGCTCGGCAATCCCGGCTCGGGCGGCATCTACGCGCCGGAGTTCCTGCCCACGCTCCTGCGCGGCATGCACAAGTGGAACATCCCCGGACTCGCCAACGACCTCACCAAGGCGGCTGTGTACTTCGACTGGCGGTCGGCGGGCTGGCCGGCGGCGGCGCTCGCCCTCTGGGCGCTCCTCGGCGCTGCCGGACTGGTCACCGCCAGCCTGGTCCGCGGCCGGCGGGCCGGCGCCTCCCACCCCGCCCCGAGGCGGGACGGTGGTTGAGATCACGTCGGAATCGGCCCTTCCGGGACGGTAGATCTGGCGGGCCCTCTCCTGTCATCCGGGTCGGCACGGATACGATCCAGGAAGTCGGACAGCGCTGTCCTTCGTACCAACGTAAGGAGCGCATCGTGACCGACCAGCACGACCACGACGGCCCGGACGCCGCGCTGCGCGCCGACATCCGCCGGCTCGGCACCCTGCTCGGGCAGACCCTGGCCCGCCAGGAGGGCCGCCCGCTGCTCGACCTCGTCGAGGAGATCCGCGCCCAGGTCCGCAGCGACGCCCCGGCTGCCGCCCAGCGGCTCGGCGGGCTGGACGTGACCACAGGCACCAAGCTCGCGCGGGCCTTCTCCACCTACTTCCACCTGGCCAACATCACCGAGCAGGTGCACCGCGCCCGCGACCTGCGCCGCCGCCGCGCGGTACAGGGCGGCTGGCTGGACCAGGCCGCCAAGATGATTGCCGAGCGCGGCGTACCGGCCGAGGAGATCGCCAACGCCGCCCGCCGGCTGGCCGTCCGACCGGTCTTCACCGCGCATCCCACCGAGGCGGCCCGCCGCTCGATCCTGTCCAAGTTGCGGGCCATCGCCGACGAGTTGGACACCGAAACCGCGAACGCGATCCTCTACGGCGCCAGCGACGAGGGTCCGGCGAACCGCCGCCTCGCCGAGCTGCTCGACCTGATGTGGCAGACCGACGAGCTGCGGCTGGACCGACCGGACCCGACCGACGAGGCACGCAACGCCATCTACTACCTGCGCGACCTGTACGCCGAGGCCGCCCCGCAGGTGCTCGACGACCTGGCCGACACGCTGCGGACGCTCGGCGTGGAGACCTCGCCGACGGCCCGCCCGCTGAGCTTCGGCACCTGGATCGGCGGCGACCGGGACGGCAACCCGTTCGTCACCCCGGCTGTCACCCGCGAGGTGCTGACCATCCAGCACGAGCACGGCATCGCGGCCACCGAGAAGGCGATGGACCACCTGATCAACGAGGTGTCCGTCTCCCGCCGGCTGCGCGGGGTGTCGCTCGACCTCTCCGCCAGTCTCGCCGCCGACCTGGACGCGCTGCCCGAGGTGGCGCAACGCTTCCGCCGGGTCAACGCCGAGGAGCCGTACCGGCTCAAGGCCCGCTGCGTGAAGGCGAAGCTGGCCAACACCCGGCAGCGGCTGCGCATGGGCACCGCGCACGTCCCGGGACGGGACTACCGCGGTTCCGCCGAGCTGGTCGCCGACCTGGAGCTGCTGCGCGCCTCGCTGGCCCGCAACTCCGGGCAGCTCACCGCCGTCGGCCGGCTGGCCTCCACCATCCGTACGGTGTCCGCGTTCGGCCTGCACCTGGCCACCATGGACGTCCGGGAGCACGCCGAGGCGCACCACGCGGTGCTCGCCCAGCTGTACGAGGCGGTCGGCGAGGTCGGCGACTACCCGGCGCTGACCCGGCTGGAACGCACCAAGCTGCTCGCCGACGAGCTGACCGGCCGCCGGCCGCTGTCCACCCTGGACACTCCGCTCACCGAGGCGACGCGCAAGACGTTCGACGTGTTCAGCACGATCCGTGAGGCACAGGACCGGTTCGGCAGCGAGGTCATCGAGTCGTACATCATCTCGATGACCCTGGGCGTGGACGACGTGCTTGCCGCCGTGGTGCTGGCCCGCGAGGCCGGCCTGGTGGACGTGCACAGCGGACGGGCCCGGATCGGCTTCGTGCCCCTGCTGGAGACCCCCGCCGAGCTGAACGCCGGAGGGGAACTCCTCGACGAGCTGCTGTCCCTGCCCGCGTACCGGTCGCTGGTGGCGGCCCGGGGTGACGTGCAGGAGGTCATGCTCGGCTACTCGGACTCCAACAAGGAGGCCGGGATCACCACCAGCCAGTGGTCGATCCACCGGGCACAGCGCGCGCTGCGGGACGTGGCCGCCCGGCACGGTGTGCACCTGCGGCTGTTCCACGGCCGGGGCGGCACGGTGGGGCGTGGCGGCGGGCCGACGCACGAGGCGATCCTCGCCCAGCCGTACGGCACGCTCGACGGCGCGATCAAGGTGACCGAGCAGGGCGAGGTGATCTCCGACAAGTACACGCTGCCCTCGCTGGCCCGGGAGAACCTCGAACTCACCCTCGCCGCGGTGCTCCAGGCGACGCTGCTGCACACCGCACCCCGGCAGCCGGCCGAGATGCTGGAACGCTGGGACGCGACGATGGACGTGGTGTCCGAGTCGGCATTCCGGTCGTACCGATCGCTGGTGGAGGATCCGGACCTGCCTGCGTACTTCTGGGCGTCCACGCCCACCGAGCTGCTCGGCGCGCTGAACATCGGCTCCCGGCCGGCGAAGCGCCCGAACACCGGCGCGGGGCTGTCCGGCCTGCGGGCCATCCCGTGGGTGTTCGGCTGGACGCAGACCCGGCAGATCGTGCCGGGCTGGTTCGGCGTCGGCTCCGGTCTGGCCGCCGCCCGCGAGGCCGGGCTGGCCGACGTACTGGCCGAGATGCACCGCAACTGGCACTTCTTCCGCACGTTCCTGTCGAACGTCGAGATGATGCTGACCAAGACCGACCTGAGCATCGCCCGCCGGTACGTCGAGACGCTGGTCCCGAAGAAGCTGCACCCGATCTTCGAGCAGATCGAGCGGGAGTACGAGCTGACCAAGCGGGAGGTGCTGGCGGTGACCGCCTCCCCCGCCCTGCTGGAGAACTCGCCAGTGCTCCAGCGCACCCTCGCGGTCCGCGACACCTACCTGGAGCCGCTGCACCACCTCCAGGTGGCGTTGCTGCGGCAGTACCGCGACTCGGGTGCCGCCGGCCGGGCGGTGGCCACCGCGCCGGGCGGCCGGCGCGCGCCGAGCGACGGCACCGCCCTGGAACGCGCGCTGCTGACCACCGTGAACGGCATCGCCGCCGGTATGCGCAACACCGGCTGACCTGTCGGTACGACGAAACAGGCCCCGGTCACCACGACCGGGGCCTGTTTCGCATGTCATTCACCGACTGTCAGAAGTCGCCCCCGCCGAAGTCACCGCCGCCGAAGTCGCCCCCACCGAAGCCTCCGCCGAAGTCACCGCCGGCGTAGTCGCCGCCACCGAAGTCACCGCCGGCGTCGCCGCCCTGGTCACCGCCGAAGTCCTGGTCGCCGCCGTCCCCGCCCTGGTCGGCTCCGTCGCCGAAGCCCTCCTGGTAGCCCTCCTCGTACCCGTACCCCGGGTCGGCGAAGGCAGGCGAGAACAGCGCGTCGGCGATCAGGATGCCGCCCAGTACACCGGCGCCCGCGCCAAGCGCCGTCTTCCACCACGGCGTCGAATACCAGCCGGCCGGCACCGGCCGGCCCTGGTAGCGCCCACCCGGGTAGTAGTAGGGCGTTTCCCGGCCCGGCTGCGGACCGGCCCGGAAGGTCTGGCCCTGCACGTCGACCGTGCGCTCCTTGGTGAGCTGCCCGACACCACGCGCGGCGGCGAGCGTCGGCAGCTCGGGCCCGGGGTCGATGCCCATCGCGGTACGCGCCGCCCGGATGTACGCCAGCCCCTCCAGCGCGGTCTCGCGGGCCAGCGCGAACTGGTGCGGCGTGGACGCCTGCTCCAGCTGCGAACCCGCCGCGTTGTACCGCTCACCGGCGTCGGCGAGCGCCTGCCGGACGGCCGGCTCCTCGCCCTGGAGGTTCATCAACTGGCCGCCGAGGCGCTCGTACCAGCGGTGCGCCTCCGCGCGGGCGTCGCCCAGCTCGGTGCGTCGACGGGCGGTGGCCTGAGCGCGGATGAGCGCCGCGGCGCCCAGCGCGCCGACCAGCACAACCGCGAGGCAGAGCACAAGTTCCATGTCAACGAACGTACCCCCGGGTGTCACGTCGTACCCGTCTGGCAAGCTCCGGTGATGGACGTCTCGACGCTGCTGCTGGTGATCGTGTGCCTCGGCGTCGGCGGTGCGGTGGGTTGGCTCGCGGCCCGGTCCCGGTCGGTGGCCGACATCGCCCGCCTCGACGCCACCCTGGCCGCCACCCGTGAGGGCGAGGGGCGGCTGGAGCAGTCCATGCGGGCGTTGAGCTACGAGGCCACCGCGCAGTCCCAGGAAGCGGTGGCCCGGGCGGTCGCCCCGCTGCACGAGACCCTGCGGCGCTACGAGCAGCGGGTGGCCGAGCTGGAGCACGACCGGGTCGACGCGTACGCCGAGCTGCGGGAGCAGGTGCGCTCGATGAGCGCGGTCTCCGGCGAGCTGCGTACGGAGACCAAACAGCTGGTGGCGGCGCTGCGCGCGCCGCAGGTGCGAGGCCGGTGGGGTGAGCACCAGCTACGCCGGATCGTCGAGGCGGCGGGCATGCTTGAGCACTGCGACTTCTCCGAGCAGGTCACGGCCGCCACCGACGAGCAGGTCGTCCGCCCGGATCTCGTGGTCCGGCTGCACGGCGGGCGGTCGGTGGTGGTGGACGCGAAGGCGCCCTTCGACGCGTACCTGACGGCGATGGAGGCCCGCGACGAGCGCGGCCGGGACACCCACCTCGACGCGCACGCCCGGCACCTGCGCGGGCACGTGGACGCCCTGGCCGCTAAGTCGTACTGGTCGGCGTTCGACAACTCACCGGAGTTCGTGGTGCTGTTCGTGCCCGCCGACCCGTTCCTCGACGTCGCGTTGCAGCGTGACCCGTCGCTGCTGGAGCACGCCTTCGCCCGCAACGTTGTCCTCGCCACGCCGGCCACCCTTGTCGCACTGCTCCGCACTGTTGCCTACTCGTGGCGCCAGGAGGCGCTGGCCCGCAACGCGCTGGCGGTGCACACCCTGGCCCGGGAGCTGTACGGCCGGTTGTCCACGCTCGGCGACCACGTGGGCAAGCTCGGGTCGTCGCTGGCCGGGGCGGTGACCGCGTACAACCGGGCGGTCGGGTCGCTGGAGGCCCGGGTGCTTGTCAGCGCCCGCAAGCTCGCCGAGCTGGGTGTCTCGGACGAGGAGTTGGCCACGCCTGCGCAGGTCGAGTTGACGCCCCGGCAACCGCAGGCACCCGAGCTTGTCGACGCGGCCGACGACGGGGTGGCGGCCGGCGAGACCACCCGTCCCTGAGTCAGCCGGGCTGGGCGTTCTCCACCTGGAACGGGGTGCCCTGCTGGCAGGTGGTCATCACGCCCGCCTCCACCCGACCGGTGACGGTGACCTTCGCGCCGGCGCGCAGCACGTCCCGGGGGCCGCCCAGCAGCAGGTAGCCGTCGAGCAGCACGCAGTTCGGCTCCACCCCGGCGGTGACCGTGCCGGTGAGCGTGGTCGCGCCCACCGGCGGCGGCAGCGTGGGGCCACCGGGCTTCGGGCGTCCGGGCGGGGTCGGCGTGGTGGTCACGCCCGGGCCGGGGGTCGCCGGCACGGCCGTGGACGGCGACGGCTCCGGACTGGGCTGGCCGGTCGCCGACGCGCTCGGGCCGGGCGTGGTGGGGTCGTTCGTTTCGCCGCAGGCGGCAAGTGCCGCGCACAGCACGATTGCGGGTACGGCGAGCCGAGGGATCCTCATACCCGTATCCGACGTGCCGCGTCGCCGAGCCGTTCCCTCAGCCGCGCGCCGCGGCGGCGGCGGCCTTCATGTCCCGCTTGAGCTCCTGCGGCAGCGAGAAGGTGAGCCGCTCGTTGGCGGTGGTGATCTCTTCCACGTCGCCGAAGCCGCGCGCCGCGAGGTGGGCCAGCACGTCCTTGACCAGGTCCTCCGGGACGCTCGCGCCGGAGGTCAGGCCGACCGTGGTGGCGCCCTCCAGCCAGGCGTCGTCGATCTCGTGGGCGAAGTCGATCAGGTGACCGGCGCGGGCGCCGGCGTCCAGGGCGACCTCGACCAGGCGGACAGAGTTCGAGGAGTTCGTCGAGCCGACGACGAGCACCACGTCACAGTCGGCGGCGATCTCCTTGACCACGTGCTGCCGGTTGGAGGTGGCGTAGCAGATGTCGTCGCTGGGCGGCGACTGGAGCAGGGGCAGCCGCTGCTTGAGCCGGGCCACCGTCTCCAGCGTCTCGTCCACCGAGAGCGTGGTCTGGGAGAGCCAGACCACCTTCTCCGGGTCGCGGACGGTGATCTTGTCGGCGTCGTCCGGGCCGTCCACCAGCTGGATGTGCGCGGGAGCCTCACCGGCGGTGCCGATGACCTCCTCGTGCCCCTCGTGGCCGATCAGCAGGATGTCGTAGTCCTCGGCGGCGAACCGCTTCGCCTCCTGGTGCACCTTTGTGACGAGCGGGCAGGTCGCGTCGATCGCCTTCAGCGAACGCGCCTTGGCCTGCTCGTACACCTCCGGTGCCACGCCGTGGGCGGAGAAGATGACAGTGGCGCCCTCGGGCACCTCCTCGTTCTCCTCCACGAAGATCGCACCCTGGGCCTCCAGGGTCTGCACGACGTGCTTGTTGTGCACGATCTGCTTGCGGACGTAGATCGGGGCGCCGTAGAGCTTCAGCGCCTCCTCGACGGTCTGCACGGCGCGGTCGACACCTGCGCAGTAGCCGCGGGGCTTGGCCAGGAGCACGCGCTTGCCGGTCCGGAGATCAGTCACCCGTCCATCCTACGTGCCGCCTCGCACCCCCCTCCGCGTTGATCATGAAGTTGTTGCTCCGACGCGCCAGCCCGGAGGGGCGACAACTTCATGATCGACGGGCCAGGGTGGGGTGGGTCGTAGGGTGGGCGGGTGACTGAGGGGGCGCGGAGCAGCGCTGAGGAGCCGTGGCCGGTTCGGGTGGTCAGCCAGAAGGTGGGCGCCTGGATCGCCAAGCTGGGCTGGGTCTGGGTGGACGGGCAGGTGGCGCAGATCAGCCGCCGGCCGGGTGCCAGCACCGTCTTTCTCACCCTGCGTGACCCGTCGGCCGACCTGAGCCTCACCGTCACCACCAACCGGGACGTACTCGACATCGGTGCGCCTGAGCTGCGTGAGGGCGCCCGGGTGGTGCTGCACGCCAAGCCTGAGTTCTACGCCGCCCGGGGCACGCTGAGCCTGCGCGCCGACGAGATCCGCCAGGTGGGCCTGGGTGAGCTGCTGGCCCGGTTGGAGAAGCTCAAGAAGCTGCTCGCCGCCGAGGGGCTCTTCGACCGGGCCCGCAAGCGCCGGCTGCCGTTCCTGCCCGGCCGGGTCGGGCTGATCACCGGGCGCGCCTCGGCTGCCGAACGGGACGTGCTGACCAACGCCAGGCGTCGCTGGCCGGCGGTGGAGTTCCGGACGGTGAACGTGGCGGTGCAGGGCCCGTCCGCCGTTCCGCAGATCGTCGACGCGCTCAAGGTGCTGGACGCCGACCCGACCATCGATGTGATCATCATCGCCCGGGGCGGCGGCGGCATCGAGGACCTGCTGCCCTTCTCCGACGAGGCGCTGTGCCGGGCGGTGTTCGGCTGCCGTACGCCGGTGGTCAGCGCCATCGGCCACGAGACGGACGCGCCGCTGATCGACTACGTGGCCGACGTCCGGGCTTCCACCCCCACCGACGCGGCCAAGCGTGTGGTGCCCGACCTCACCGAGGAGGTACGCCTCATCGGCCAGGCCCGGCACCGGCTGCACCGGGCGGTGCGCAACCTGGTCGACCGGGAGGCCCACCGGCTCGACAGTCTGCGGTCCCGGCCGGTGCTGGCCCGACCCCAGGTGATGGTCGAGCAGCGGACGACCGACCTGGCCGCGCTGCGCCAACGGGCCGGACGCTGCCTGGACCACCGGCTGGCCGGTGCCGAGGACGAGCTGCGGCACACCCTGGCCCGGCTGCGCGCACTGTCCCCCGCCGCCACCCTCGACCGGGGGTACGCGATCGTGCAGCGCGCCGACGGCCACGTGGTGCGCGCGGCGACCGAGGTCGGTAAGGGCGACCCGCTGCGGGTACGACTGGCCGACGGCGAACTGGCCGCCACGGTCGACGGCTGAGTGGTGGGCGCGATGAGACCAACGCGGTGTGCTGAGATGGGACGCGATGACTGACGACACGAAGGCGGGGCCGGACGAGCGGCTCAGCTACGAGCAGGCCCGCGCCGAGCTGGCGTCGGTGGTCGAGCGGCTGGAGGCCGGCGGCACGTCCCTGGAGGAGTCGCTGGCGCTCTGGGAGCGCGGTGAGGCCCTGGCGGTGATCTGTCAGCGCTGGCTTGACGGCGCCCGGGCGCGGATCGACTCCGCCCGGCAGGAGCAGGCCTCCTGAGCGTCGGGTGGGATGGCCGGAGCCACCCCACCCGTACGAGCGTCAGTTGAACAGGCTGTACAGCTCGGCCGGCGCCTCGACGACCTGGTCCGCCGGCGGCTTCTGCGCGGCGGTGGCGGTGCCGTAGTCGGAGTACGTCATCTTGATCTCCTGGGCGGCGGTCTGCCCGGCGGCCGGGAGCTGCAACACCAGCTCGCTGAGCCGGCCCTGCGGGTCCACCTTCGCGGTGAACGGGACGGTCTTCGCCTGGGTGCCCAGCGCGGCGATCGTGGCGGCGTTCAGCGAGCCGGCCTCGGCGGCCTTGGTGACGTCGATGGTGCCCGCGTACGTGCCGGTGCCGGTGCTGCGTACCTCGGTGATGCCCTGGGTCAGCACGGCGCTGCCGGCCGGGTCGACCTTGTCGAAGTCGAAGCCGAGGTTGCGGTTGCCCTTGATGCGGGCCTGGTCGAGGTGCTGGTACTTGCCCAGGTTGAGCTGCTTGATGGCGGGCAGGCTGTTGGCGGTGGGGCCGGTCAGCTCCAGCTTGACCCAGCTGTCCGGCTTGAAGTGGATCACGTCGAGCTTCATCGCCAGGTCGGACGAGGGGCCGCCGATGGCGATCTTCATGGCCGCGCTCTGGCTCGGCTGGTGCACCTGCCCCTCGGCGGTGGAGCCGGCGGCGGTGAGGGTGAACCGGAAGTTGCCGTTGCTGATCTCCTTGGTGGAGTCGAGCAGCGCCTGCTTGGCATCACCCGCCACCGGTGCTCCGCCGGACGGGCTCGCCGAGCCGGACGCGCTCACGGTCGGGGACGCCGTCGATCCGGCGGTGCCGGTGCCGCCGCTCGCGCAGGCGGCCAGGGCGGGCGTGAACAGGGCGGCGGCTACCAGGCCTGCGCCGAGTCGTCGAACAGTCATGCGTGTCTCCCAAGAGGGTCACCCGACGACCTGAACGGCGCCGGAAACCGGGCGACGCAGCAGCACCGTCGGCTGCGCCGCGCGACCCGGGCCGAGCAACGTGCCCAGGGTCACCCCCTCTCTGTTCCCTGCCGGCCCGTCGGACAATCACCCTTCTGTCCGGTTGCTCGAAAAGGTGAGGTCCGGAAAGGCGGAACCGGGGCGGCCAACTGCCACCCCGGTTCCGTGGATCAGACCTACTTGAACATCTCGTACGTCTCGGCAGGAGCCTCGACGACCTTGTCCGCCGGCGGCTTCTTCGCGCCGGCGCCGGCCCCGTAGCCGGTGTAACCGATCTTGACCTCGTGCGCGGCGGTCTCACCGGCGGCCGGAACCGAGATGACCAGCTCGGTGAGCCGACCCTGCGGGTCGAGCTTCGCGGTGAACGGCAGCGCCTTGGCCTGGGCACCCAGGGCGGTCACGACCTCCTCGTCGAGAGCGGCCGAGTCGGTGGCGGCGGCGGTGATGTCGATCTTGCCGGCGTAGGCGCCCTCGCCGGTCTTCTGCACCTCGGTCATACCCTTGACCAGCGCATCGCTGGCCAGCGGGTCAAGCGTCTCCGGGTCCAGCTGGAGATCCTTGATATCCTTGATCTTGGTCTTGTCGAGGTGCTGGTACTTGCCCTTGTTCTTCGTCGCGCCGGGGATGGCGGCGGCCATGGCACCGCCCATGTCCATCTTCACCCAGCTCTCCGAGTCGATGTAGATCATGTCCATCTCGATCGACACGTCCTCGGACGCGTCACCGAACTTCACTGTGAACTGCGCGCTGTTGCTCGGCTTGTGCACCAGACCGCCGCCGGTCGTGTCGGCGCCGGCCACGGTGAAGGTGAAGTCGCCCTTGCCGAGCTCCTTCGTGGAGGCGAGCAGCGCCTCCTTGGGGTCGGCCGGGACCGCCGGCGCGGACGGGGACGAACCCGAGGCCGCCGGCTTGTCGTCCGTGTCGGAGCCGCACGCGGCGAGAGCCGGCACGAGCAGGGTGGCGGCGAGGAAGCCGTAGCTCCACCGTCGAATGTTCACGAAGATTCCACTCCAAGACAGGGGAAAAATATCCGGCTGCGACATCTGCCGGATCTGAGCCGTGGGAGCGTAACGGATCTTCGCTGCCGTCCGGGTCCGCCGATCGGCGGAATCCGTTCAGCGCAGGGCGGTGGCGAGTTCGCGTAGCTCGTTGTCCCGGGCGTCGCCGATGACCAGCACCGTACGGGTCGGCTCCAGCAGAACGAGTGCCTGCTGGTTGCCGCGCGCGGTGTAGCGCTGCCAGGTCCGCCCGGCCAGCTCGGTCGGACCCTGCGGCTGACCCTGGTCGGTCAGCTCGGCGGGCAGCAGCCGCTCCGCCGGCACGCTGCTCTGCACCAGTTGGACGCCCCGCCCCTCCGGTGTGAGGTAACCGATACGCAGGTTCGCGCCCCCGTCGACCGTCTGGTAGCGGGCGCTGACGGTGCGCCAGTCGGAGCCGAGCCCCTGCGGTTGGCTCACCGGGAACACGTTCGCCGAGCGGGCCTGCTCGATCGCCGGGGCCGGGTCGACGGTGGTGGCCTGATCGCCGCCGAGGAACCCCCGGTAGAACGCCAGCAGCAGCGCGATCGGGACCAGCAGCACCAGCAGCGAGATCGCCATGTCCTTCGGCGACCGCTCGGATCTGGCGGCCTCCCGTCGTGGCGGCGGCGCCGGCCACTCACCGGTCTCGGTGCCGGCGTCGCGCCGGGCCGGTTCGGCGGTGGGCCCGGGCTCGACAAGCGCCGGCTCGCCGTCCGGCGGGGACGTCGGGACTGTCGCGGCAGGCTCACCGCCGGGGCCGGCGGGGACGCCGGCCGGCGGCTGGCCCTCCGGCGGTGTGCGGTCGGCGGGTACGCGGTCAGCTGGCTGTGCGGGTTCCACCCCGTCATCTTCGCAGCCGCCCGACCGGCGGTATCCGGGCCATCACCGCCCCGCGCCGACGCCCGGTCGGCCATCGTGTGAGGATCAGCGACAAAGCCGGCGGCGGGGGACACCCTGCCACCGGTCGTCCCCGCACCGTCGCGAGGAGGAGCCGTCATGACGAACACCAGGACGCGGATCCCACAGGATCTCGACCGCAACCTTGCCCTCGACCTGGTCCGGGTCACCGAGGCCGCGGCGATGGCCGCCGGCCGCTGGGTCGGCCGGGGCGACAAGGAGGGCGGCGACGGAGCCGCCGTCGACGCCATGCGCAAGCTGATCAACTCGATCCAGATGCGCGGTGTCGTGGTGATCGGCGAGGGCGAGAAGGACAACGCGCCGATGCTCTTCAACGGCGAACACGTGGGCGACGGCACCGGTCCGGAGGTGGACGTCGCCGTCGACCCGGTGGACGGCACCACGCTGATGAGCAAGGGGATGCCGAACGCCCTCGCGGTGCTCGCCGTCTCCGAGCGGGGCGCGATGTTCGACCCGAGCGCTGTCTTCTACATGGAGAAGCTCGCGGTCGGCCCGGCGTACGCGGACGTGATCGACATCAACGCCGGGGTGGCCGAGAACCTGCGCCGGATCGCGAAGGTCAAGGGCACCGACGTCTCCGAGGTGACTGTCTGTGTGCTGGACCGCAGCCGCCACGACGACCTCGTCACGCAGATCCGCCGGGCCGGGGCGGGCATCCGCTTCATCTCCGACGGCGACATCGCCGGTTCGATCGCCGCGGCGCGGGGAGAGTCCGACGTCGACGTGCTCATGGGCATCGGCGGCACCCCGGAGGGCATCATCTCCGCCTGCGCGTTGAAGTGCATGGGCGGGGCGATGCAGGCCAAGCTCTGGCCGCGCGACGCCGAGGAGCGGGAGAAGGCGCTCGCCGCAGGGCACGACCTGGACCGGGTGCTGGGCACCGACGACCTCGTCACCGGGGACAACTGCTTCTTCGTGGCCACCGGTGTCACCTCCGGCGACCTGCTGCGCGGGGTGCGCTACCGGGCCGGCGGCGCGTACACCCAGTCGATCGTGATGCGCTCCAAGAGCGGCACGATCCGGGTGATCGACTCGTACCACCGTCTGGAGAAGCTGGCGCTCTACTCAGCCGTCGACTTCGACGGCCGACCGCTGGCCGAGCAGGAGTGATCGACACCGGCACCGCGACACCGCAGGCCCTCTCCGCGACGCGCCGGATCGCCGGCGTCGCGCTGGCGTCGTTCTCCGGGGTCGCGGTGGCGGTGCAGTCCCGCATCAACGGCGAGTTGGGTGTACGCCTGGCCGACGGGTTCGCCGCCGCGGTGGTGTCGTTCGGGCTGGGTCTGCTGGTGCTGCTGGTGCTCGTACCCGCCACCCCCGGCGGGCGGCGTGGCCTGGTCGCGCTGCGGCGGGCGCTCGCCACGGGGACACTCCGGCCGTGGCAGTGTCTCGGTGGCATGTGCGGGGCGTTCCTGGTCGCCTCCCAGGGGCTGACCATCGGCTCGCTGGGGGTTGCCGTCTTCACCGTGGCCGTGGTCGCCGGGCAGAGCGGCAGCAGCCTCGCCGTGGACCGGGCCGGCATCGGTCCGACCGGTCGACAACCGGTCACCCGGCAACGGCTGGCCGGTGCGGTGCTCACCGTGCTCGCGGTCGTCCTGGCGGTCGGTGACCGGCTGGGTGCACCCGGCACGCTGCTGCTGGCCCTCCTTCCGCTGCTCGCCGGGGTGGGCACCGCCTGGCAGCAGGCGGTCAACGGGCGGGTCCGGGCGGCGGCCGGGAACGCGCTGACCGCCACCCTCGTCAACTTCGCCGTCGGCACGACAGTCCTGCTCGTCGCGTTCGCGATCGACATCGCGGTACGCGGCTGGCCGACCGGTCACCTGCCGAGCGAGCCGTGGCTCTACCTGGGCGGCCCCATCGGCATCGTGTTCATCGCGATCGCCGCCGCGATAGTGCGTTTCACAGGTGTCCTGCTGCTCGGCCTGGCCACCATCGCCGGTCAGATCGTCGGGGCGGTCCTGCTGGACCTGGTGCTGCCCACGGCTGCCTCGCACCCGGGGCCGAACACCCTGCTCGGCGCCGGGCTGACCATGGTGGCCGTGCTGATCGCCGCGCTGGCGCCTCCCGCCCGCCGCTGACCGGGCCGCCCCCGGACCGCACGACGCAGCAGCTCGCCGGACGACCTGCTCAGCGCGGTGGCAGCTGCGACGGGTAGGGCGGATCCGGCACCGCCGGTGGGCCCGCAGGGTGCGGCGGATGAGGAGAGGGCGGATACGCGTAGGGCGCGTTCGGATAGGGCGGGTACGGCGGGCGCGGCCGGTACCGGCGTTCGTACGCGCGAGCCGGGTCGACAAAGCGGGAGATCCGGATGGCCAGCAACACACCCGGCACCGTGGCCAGTAGGGCGATCGCCACAGTGACCCTGCCCTGCGGAGGGTTGCCGAACAGCCAACCGACGAGCGGCAACCCGGCCAGGAGCGCGGTGAGCAGAAGCCCGGTCAGCGCCCAACCGATCCACCGGGATGACGCGCCCTGGTAACGGGCCCGGACGAGCAGAGCCACCGCCGCCAGCACGCCCATCGGCAGCGTGACAGCCGCCAGGGCCATGAACGTGAGGCCGTCGTCCTCCCGGTCCCACACCGCGGCCAACGGGCTCGCCGCGACAAGTATCGACAGGCCGCCGGCGAACCCCCACCAGCGTGGACCCTCACCGCGACGGATCGCCAGGTGACCGGCGAGCACGGTGACCGCGCAGCCGAGGGTGAGCGCGAGCGCCACGGCGAGCAGCAGGTCCGTCCCGCGGTCACCGGGACCGCCGTCCAGCGGGGGCGGATCTTCCCAGCGGGCCTCCTCCGAGAACCGCCCCTCCAGGAAGCCCTTCCGTTGCCACGCGCCATCCGACCCGCGGTGCAGGATGCCGTCCCGGCCGTTGGCGACAAGCACCTCGTGGCCTCCGCCGGCGGCGGGATAGACGATCAGGTCCCGGGAGGCGAAGTGCCGGCTGACGTCACCCGGGTTGTAGGACTGGCGGGCCAGCCCCTCGCGGCGCGCGTCCGACACCTCCCACGCCACCCGCCACGTCGTACCCGCGTCGTCGCTCTGCTCCACCCGCAGGTGACCCTCGACCGCCCGGTAGCACCGCTGCGGCTCGGCCGGCACGCACGCCTGCCGCTGCCCGGCGCCCTGGCCGGACAGCCGCCGCTCCTCGTCGAGGGTGGCGTTGCGCCAGGTGATCCCCCGGTTCTCGCTGACCAACCACGACCCGTCGGCCGGCCGGGTCGGCCAGTCCTGGCTGTCGTATCCCATGCCGGCCGAGATGGCCGGTTGACCGTCGAGCAACGCGGTGCCCACGGCGTAGGGGTAGTAGACCGCGCTGGTGGCGGCCACCGCCAGCACCGCGGGCGGCAGCACCACAAGCAGCCGGACCGCCCGGGCGGTCCGTCGACGCACCGGCCGGCGGCGCGAACGCGTCCAGCTCCACCAGGCCAGGGCGAGCGCGGGCAGGGTGAGCAGATCGGTCCGATCGGCCCGGACCAGCGACGGACCGGCCAGCACGGTCCACGCCGACGAGGCCAGCTCGGCGGCGTACCCGCTGGATTTGACGACCGCGAACCCGGCGCCCACCGACGCCAGGGCGACAAGCGCGGCGGCCCGGGCGGGCAACCGCGGCACCAGGAGGGTCAGCAGCACCGCGACCAGCGGCGGGGTGAGCACCAGGCCCGCGACGTCGCTCAGCTTGCCGGTCAGCAGGCCCGGGAAGGCCGCCTTCAGTACGTGGTCGTTGACCACCAGCACGGCCAACGCGAGCAGGGTGCTGGGATGGCAGAGCCAGGACAACGTCGTCGGCGCGCCGTCGCGTGGTGTCTCGGGATCCGACATCCCCCCAGGGTCGGGGCGGCCTGTCTCGATCCGGACACGGAGCGGTCAGTGTCCGATACCGACGGTCAGCCGGCGTCGGAGGAGTGCCCCGGGAAGAGATGCGCGCTCGGGTCGATCGCCACCGCCGCGTTGTTGACCGCGGTGGCCGCCTCGCCGAAGCCGGTGGCGATCAGCCGGACCTTGCCCGGGTACTCCGTGATGTCACCGGCCGCGAAGACCCGGGGGAGGTTTGTGGCCATGGCGCTGTCCACCAGGATGTGCCGGCGGTCCAGCCGCAGTCCCCATTCGGCGAGAGGGCCCAAATCGGCGGTGAAGCCGAGCGCCGCGACCACCGTGTCGACAGGCAACGTCTCGGTCGCGCCACCGCGTACGGTCACCTCGGCCCCGGTCACCGCGCCCTCTCCGAAGAGCCTGGTGACCTCGGCGTTGACCACCACCCGGACCGGCAGGGACAGCACCCGGGCGACAGTCGAGGCGTGCGCCCGGAACTTCTCCCGCCGGTGTACGAGAGTCACCGAACGGGCCAGCGGTTGCAGAGCCAATGCCCAGTCGAAGGCGGAGTCACCGCCACCGACGATCAGCACGTCCCGATCGGTCAGCTCCGCCGGCTCGGTCACGAAGTAGACGATCCCGCTCCCGGGAGCCGCGTCGGCGCAGGGCAACGGCCGGGGACTGAAGCTGCCCAGCCCGCCGGTGACCACCACGGCGCCGCAGCCGAGCTGCTCACCACCGGCCAGGCCGAGCACCGGCCGCTCGTCGGCGTACGAGAGCTTCTCGGCACGGGTGTTGAGCAGGTACTGCGGGCCGAACGGCGCCGCCTGGGCCACGAGGTTCGCCACCAGGTCCCGGCCCTTGACGGCGGGAAACCCGGCCACGTCCAGGATCATCTTCTCCGGATACATCGCGGTGACCTGACCACCTGGCTCGGGCAGCGCGTCGATCACCGCCACCGACAACCCGCGGAACCCGGCGTAGTACGCGGCGAAGAGGCCGGACGGCCCGGCCCCGATCACGGCGATGTCGACCTCAGGCATGGCGTACCGTCGCTTTCCGCTCACGGATCAACGCTTGCAGATCTCGACCGTAGGCGGGTGGTAGCGGTCGGGCAAGCATGTCCCAGAGGCGCGCCGACGAGCAGGTCAGGGCAGGCTGAGCGGGGACCCGGAGTAGTCCGGCCCGTCGACGCTCGGCCGGCGGCGACGGAACAGGATCGCGGCGACCACCCCGCCGAGCAGCCCGAACAGGTGCCCCTGCCAGGAGATCCGCTCGTCGGTGGGGAGGATGCCGACGAGCTGCCACCCGTAGAGCAGGCCGACCAGCAGGAAGACCGCGAAGTTCCACCAGCTGCGCTCGACGATGCCCCGGGTGAGCAGGATGCCCAGGTAACCGAAGATCACCCCGCTGGCGCCGACCACCACCGAGTTGGGCGAGCCGGTGAACCAGACGCCGAGCCCGCTCACCAGGATGATGATCAGGGTCGACCAGAGAAACCGACGGGCACCGGCGGCCAGCACGAACGTGCCCAGCAGGATCAGCGGGATGCTGTTGCTGTAGAGGTGGTCGAAGCCGTGGTGCAGGAATGGTGAGAAGAAGACACCGTCCAGCCCGTCGATGCGTTGCGGGATGATGCCGGCCGTGGCGTCGAGGCCGAACGCGAGGCCCTGGTCGGCGGCCTCGATGAGGAAGAGGAACGGGACCACCGCGCACATGGCGACGAAGGCCCGGCCGAGCGAGGCGTAGAACGCCTCGGTGCCGAACCGGGACGGGTCGCCGTTTGGCGGGTGCAGGCTCACCCCCCAACTGCTATCAGCAAAAAGGATCCGCCGCCACTCGCGTCCCGTACGCCCACCGGGTGGACGCGCGACGGCGGGGCGGGTGGTCGTCCACCCGCCCCGCCGTCGACGATGTCAGTAGTGGCCGTTGTTCTGGAAGTAGTTCCAGGCGCCACAGGGCGTCTTGTACCTGCCCTTGATGTAGCCCAGCCCCCACTTGATCTGGGTGGCCGGGTTGGTACGCCAGTCGTCCGCGACCGAGCTCATCTTGCTGCCCGGCAGCGACTGCGGGATGCCGTACGCGCCGGAGGAGGAGTTGCTGGCCTTGTGGTTCCAGCCGCTCTCCTTGGTCCAGAGCTTCTCCAGGCACGGGAACTCGGCGATGCCGAAGCCCGCGTCGATCATCAGCGCGCACCCGGTCTTGCGGTTGCCGCTGTACTCCGCGCAGGACGCGGGGATCGGCCCGTTGTACGGCTTGGCTGCCGCGTTGGCCGCGTCGCGCTCGCGCTTGCGGGACGCCGCCGCGGCCTCGGCCTTGCGGGCCCGCTCGGCGGCCTCCTTGGCGGCCTGCGCCGCCCGCAGCTTGGCCTGGTACTCGGCGGCCCGCTGCCTGGAGAACTGCACCTGGCGGGCGGCGTGCCGCTCGCGCTGGTACGCGAGGTCGGCCTTGTCGACTTCGAGGCTGACCTGTTCGGTCAGGCCCTGTTGCTGGGTTTCCCGGTCTTCGCCCAGGTAGAAGCCACCGGCGACGCCAACGGAGAGCAGCGCGACAGCGGCCGTACGGGCGCCCAACCGGCTCCACAGCCGACTCACGAAGAGGTCCCTTCGTCGGGGGCAAGGACGCGGCGCGGCCCCGGCCACATCTGGCCGTCGGCCGTGCCACGAGCGCCCCGACCGGTTGCCGGTCGCGCCGACGCACCGACCTTCGCCGATGCCGTCCGTCCCGGGACGAACGATCGTCAACGATGCTCATGGTGCGTGGGCGCTCGTGGGACACCATCGCGCACAGTGAGACCGATGGGAAACGGACCGAGCGCTTTGTGATCTGCGCCACACAAAAAATAGGGATAAACCCCT
The DNA here is from genome assembly GCF_042898105.1 of Micromonospora sp. NPDC000663. Taxonomy (NCBI): domain Bacteria; kingdom Bacillati; phylum Actinomycetota; class Actinomycetes; order Micromonosporales; family Micromonosporaceae; genus Micromonospora; species Micromonospora sp. NPDC000663. The sequence goes on along the minus strand of NZ_JBIAYR010000001.1, from coordinate 401,212 downwards.
ACAAAAGCACCATCACAACGGGATGTCTTCCAGAAGATCCGTCACCATCGCGGCGATCGGCGACCGCTCCGAACGGCTGAGCGTGACGTGGGCGAAGAGCGGATGACCCTTGAGCGCCTCGATCACGGCGGTCACCCCGTCGTGCCGCCCCACCCGAAGGTTGTCCCGTTGGGCCACGTCGTGCGTGAGCACCACCCGGGAGCCCTGCCCGATCCGGGACAGCACGGTCAGCAGGACCCCCCGCTCCAGCGACTGGGCCTCGTCCACGATCACGAACGCGTCGTGCAGGCTGCGCCCCCGGATGTGGGTCAGCGGCAGCACCTCCAGGATGCCCCGCGACGTGACCTCCTCGAGCACGTTCTCGTGCACCACCGCTCCGAGCGTGTCGAAGACCGCCTGGGCCCACGGCGACATCTTCTCCGACTCCGAACCCGGCAGGTAGCCCAACTCCTGGCCACCGACTGCGTACAGCGGGCGGAACACGATCACCTTCTTGTGCCGGCGCCGCTCCATCACCGCCTCCAGGCCGGCGCAGAGCGCCAACGCGGACTTGCCCGTGCCGGCCCGCCCGCCCAGCGAGACGATCCCGATCGACTCGTCGAGCAGCAGGTCCAGGGCGACCCGCTGCTCGGCCGACCGGCCGTGCAGCCCGAACGCCTCCCGGTCCCCCCGGACCAGGCGTACCGACTTGTCAGGCAGCACCCGGCCGAGCGCCGAGCCGCGCGTCGAGTGCAGCACCAGGCCGGTGTGGCACGGCAGCCCGGCCGCCTCGTCCACGTCGAGCGTCTCCCCCGCGTACAGCGAAGAGATCTGCTCCTCACCCAGCTCCAGCTCGGACATGCCCGTCCAGGTCGGGTCGCTGGCCTGACCGTGCCGGTACTCGTCGGCCCGCAGGCCCACCGAGGCGGCCTTGACCCGCAGCGGCATGTCCTTGCTGACCAGCGTGACCTCCCGCCCCTCGGCGGCGAGGTTGAGCGCAACGGAGAGGATCCGGGCGTCGTTGCTCTCGGTCCGGAAGCCGGGTGGCAGCACTCCGTCGTCGGTGTGGTTCAGCTCCACCCGCAGGGTGCCGCCGGCGTCGTTGGCGGGCACCGGCGTGTCCAGCCGGCCGTGCCTGACGCGCAGCTCGTCGAGCATCCGCAGCGACTGCCTGGCGAACCAGCCCAGCTCCGGATGGTGCCGCTTGCCCTCCAGCTCGGTGATGACCACCAGCGGCAGCACCACCTCGTGTTCGGCGAACCGGTGGAACGCCGCCGGATCGGAGAGCAGCACTGACGTGTCCAGGACGAACGCCTGGCCCGATTGTCGCGGCTCCTTGGGGTCGGCCGGCGCGGTCGCCGCCGTACGGCGGCTCCTGGTGGCGCGGCGGGTCGTGGCAGTCGCGGCCGGGGTCTGATCGGCACCGGCGGTGGTACGGCGAGTCGTCACAGGCCTGCTCCGACGGATGGGCACCCGCCACCCGTGTTCCGCCTCCTCCGGTGCCCGGGGACACGGGGTCGGATGCGGAACCCCGTGTGCGAGGTCGCAGAGCCGGGCGGACCGGCTGGCTCGGGAGAACCCCGTGCCATGACTAGACGCTAGCCGCGCCGGACCGTCGCGGCTAGAGGGCGATCGTGGATCTCCGAAGTCGGGCGTGTGAACAGGCACGGGGCACACCCGGAGTGGACGCGGCGGATCCGGCCGGGATGCATGCCCCCTGCGCGCATCCCGGCCGGTGGGGTCACCGTCACCGGTCTGACGTGACCCCGACGGTGCGTGTCCGCCGCGGACGACGCACCGCGATCGTGGCGCCGGTCGACGGGACCGCGCTAGCGGCGGCCCGCCGGCCGGCTCAGCCGGACCGTCGAACCAGGGTGCCGGTCGGGTGCCGCCCGGTGATCGGGGCGGCCGGCGCGGTGAACGACGAGCCGGTGTAGGTGGTGCCGGGACGGGCGACGGTGCCGGCCGGGCGCGTCACGTCGGCCGGGGGCACCGACAGGGCCGACGCGATCGCTGCCTGCGCGTCGCGTCGACGCCGGTTCCAGGCGCCCCGGTCACCGTCGAAGTAGCCCTGCCGGTAGCCGAAGCGGTAGCCGATGCGGTAGCTGAGCTGCCCGTGCAGCCGTCCGGCCGCGTAGCTGGTGGCACCGAGCACCAGGACGAGGAAGACCGCGAGGAACGGGCTCATCGGGCGGCCCCGGCCCGGCCCGGTCGCCGGATCATCGCTCCTCCGGCTCGATGGCGGTCGGGTCAGCGATGAGCAGCCGGTCCAGGTCGTCGGTGCTGACCTCCTCGACCAGCTCGACGCTGATCCGGCAGCCGTCGAGCACGACCTCGGCGACCGAGGACCGGCGGATCTCGCCGCCGGCGTCGTACACGCGGACGCTCAGCTCCGGACAGCCGAGATGGGTACGCCAGGCGTTCCACTCGGTGCGGTCTCCGACACTCAATGACAGATAGCGGCAGCCTCGGGCGAGGTAGAGGCGCCATGGGGCGGTCAGCCCGGCGGCGACCCCCTCGGCGATCAGCCCGAAGGCCTGGGCTCGGGTGGCGAGCTCGGTCACCACACCCCCTCGGAACCGGGGGCGTGACGCATGTGAGCACCAGTCGTCTCATGCACGTGACACACCGTAGGTTGTCCCATGAGCGTGACAGTATCAGCTTTTCGTCTGTTTACCTTCACCACTACGGGCATCTATTCTGCCCGGGTGAGACCCCTCAAGAGCGGCACTGGATCGTTTACCGGAAATCTGAGCAACTTGTCACGTTCGCGTGACAGTGGCATGCCCGGACGCACGTCCGCCGATGCCTCGCCGTACGGTCACGAGGTGACCGAGACGGCCAACGCGCGGAAGATCGCCTTCGCCACCTTCGTCCGCCGCGCCTTGGACGAGGCGCGGGCGACAAGGGCCTGGAGCGGCACCGAGGTGTCGCGGCGCACCGGCGTGTCCCGGCAGACCATCAACAGGTGGGTCCGGGGCGACTGGGCCAGTGACCCGGAGGCCGAACGGGTGGTCGCCTTCTGCGAGGGCCTGGGGCTCAACCCGGCCGCCGCCTTCACCGCGCTCGGCTGGGACCGCACCGCTACAGGCCCGCGCGCCGGCCAACCGGCCCCTCCGATGGACCCGGACGTGGAGGCGCTGCTGCGCCGGCTGATCGACCCGAACGTGTCGGACGCGGAGAAGTTCCACATCCGCGAAACCATCAGATACCTCGCATACCGCCCCACGTTGCCGGTCGATGTCCGAAAAAGGGGCAATCAGGCAGGCTAGTTCCTCAGATGGCGAAAGAACGCCTGGTCGGGTTCATTCGTTTCCCTCCGGGGCCGGAACGGGCACGCTAGCGTCCCTATTCGTACTGCTTGGGCTCGTCGTCGGCGGGGGGACGGGACAAGGCCGAACCCAGCCCTGCGGGACAGAAGGAGGGGTCTGTCCATGACCCTGAAGTGGTTGGCAGTCGTGGTCGCCACTGTGTCGATGACACTGTGGGTGACCGGCAACGTGGTGACCCTCGTTGTCAACGGCGGGCAGCTTCCGCTGCTCGTCAACCTTCTCGCGCTCATCACCGCCGGCACCGCGGTCATCCTGGCCGTCGTCGCCGAGCTGCACGAGCGGCTCAACGACCGGGTCAGCGCCCTCACCGAGTTCCTGGTGGCACGCCTCAACGAGATCGAGAGCCACACCGGGGACCGCAACACCGGCTTCGTGGAGGGCTACCTGTTGAGCCACGGCCAGGACGCGGCGGTGGTGCCGTTCGGACGGCGTGGTCGGGGAGCCGCCGAACGCTGACCGAGGGCCGCCGAGTGGGTCCGCTCGGCCAGGAATGAGCCCCGGGCGCCGGGGTACGCTGACGCGCGTGCCGCCGTTGAATCTGGGCAATCAGCAGCCGAGGACCCCGTTGAACGCCGACCAGGCCTGGCGAACCACCGCCGGCCGGGCCGCCGGGACGGTCCTCTTCTTCGACTTCGACGGGACACTGGCGCCCGTCGACGACGACCCGACCGCGGTACGCCCCGCTCCCAGGGCGCTGGCCGCGATCGAGGCGCTGGCCCCGGTCGTGCAACGGGTCGCGATCGTCTCCGCCCGACCTGTCGAGTTCCTCCGGGAACGCCTCGGCGGGCTGACCGGCGTGGACCTCTACGGCCTCTACGGGCTGGAGCACAGCCACTCCGACGGCGAGATCGTCACCGAGCCCGCCGCGCTGCCCTGGGTGCCGACGATGGCGGAACTCGCCGACCTGGCCCGCGCGGAGTTGCCGCCGGGCACACTCGTCGAGTTCAAGCGGCTCTCCGTGGCGCTGCACTGGCGTACGGCGCCGCAGCTCGGCGCGACCGTGCAGCAGTGGGGGCAGGAGCAGGCCGACCGCCTGGGTCTACGGGTGCAGGCGGGGCGGATGGTGCTGGAGCTCAAGCCGCCCGTCGACCGGGACAAGGGCATGGTGATCGGAGAGGTCATCAGGGACGCCACAGGCGCGTGGTATTTCGGCGACGACGTCTCGGACATCAAGGCGTTCGCCGCGCTGCGCGCCCGGGCCGCGGCCGACCCGGACTTCTTCGGTGTCTGCGTGGCGGTCGCCAACCCGGAGACCGGTCACGAGGTGGCCAACGCCGCCGACCTGACCATCGAGTCCCCGGACGCCCTGGGCGACTTCCTCACCGAGGCGCTCACCCACCTGCCCTGACCGGCCCCGGCGGGCCCGGGGTCAGGCGCCGTAGCGGCGCTGGCGCGTGGCGTACGAGCGCAGGGCGCGCAGGAAGTCGATGTGCCGGAAATCCGGCCAGTTGAGTTCGCAGAAGTAGAACTCCGAGTGCGCGGACTGCCACAGCATGAACCCGGACAACCGCTGCTCGCCGCTGGTGCGGATGACCAGGTCGGGGTCGGGCTGGCCGCGCGTGTAGAGGTGCTCGGAGATGTGCTCGACGTCCAGTACCTCGGCCAGTTCCTCGATGGTGCCGCCGGCGGCCGCGTGTTCCAGCAGGAGCGAGCGGACCGCGTCGGTGATCTCCCGCCGGCCGCCGTACCCCACCGCGATGTTGACCTCCGCGCCGCCGCTGCGGTCGCGGGTGCGTTCCTCGGCGCCCTTGAGGGCCGTGGCGGTCTGCGCCGGCAGCAGGTCGAGCGCACCGACGATGCGCAGTCGCCAGGGGTTGCCCTCCTCGGCCAGCTCCACCACCAGATCCTCGATGATCTTCAGCAGTGGATCCAGTTCGCTGGCCGGGCGGCGCAGGTTGTCGGTGGCGAGCAGGTAGAGGGTCACGTGCCCGATGCCGGCCTGGTCGCACCAGCCGAGGACATGCTTGATCTTCGCCGCGCCGACCCGGTGCCCGTCGTTCGGGTCGACGAAGCCCATCTCCCTCGCCCACCGACGGTTGCCGTCGCACATCACCCCGACGTGCCGGGGCACCGGCTTACCCGCGAGCTTCGCCGTGAGCCGGCGCTCGTACACGGAGTAGATAAGGTTCCGCAGCGTCATCACCTAGCAGCGTAGCGACCCGCCAGCCGGATCACCGCCTCGGAGCCCGATCACCGCCGGGCAGACCGGCGCCGATCATGGCCAGGGTACGAACGGTGAGCCGCCCGTCACCCAACCCCAACTCGACCACGTCGTCGAAGACCCGGTCGTCCCGACGGGCCGCCCGCACCGCCGCGTCGACCACTCGCCGACGCCGCGCCAGCCACGCCGCCACCGAGCTGTGCCGCAGATGGGTGCCGAGGCGGCGGCGCAGCCCGTGTGCGTAGCGGCGGGCGGCGGTCTCGGGCGCACGTGCGGCCGCCGAGCCGGCAAGCGCGCCGGAGAGCAGCGCGTAGAAGATGCCCTCACCGGTGAACGGATTGATCAACGACAGCGCGTCGCCGGCCAGCAGGGCGCGACCCTGCCCCGGTGCGGGTCGGTGGGTGGACAGCGGCAGGTGGTGGGCGCGCAGCGCCGTCACCGTGGCCAGGTCGGTGCCGGGAAGCAGCGCCACCAGCCGGTCCAGCAGGTAGCCGCGGCTCAGCGGCTCGCCCCGCAGCACCTCCCCGTACCCGACGTTCGCCCGTCCGTCGCCGATCGGGAACGACCAGGCGTACGCCGGCCAGCGCGCCTTCGAGGTGACGATGAGCTGCTCGGGCGGCCCCGGCAGCGCGGGAGCGTACCCGCGGATGGCCAGTGCGAGGTGCCGGTCCGGGTTCACCGGATGGCCGAGCGCCCGGCGCACCACCGACCCGGCGCCGTCCGCGCCCACCACCACCCGACCGGACACCTCGCCGTCGAGCACCACCCGGTCGGCGCGCGGCTCGACCCGGCGTACGGTGTGCCGCCGCAGCTGCGCCCCGGCGGCCACCGCCGCCGCCACCAGCCGCGCGTCGAAGACCTCCCGAGGCACGGTGTACGCAGGTCTGGGCAACGCCCGGGCCACCGAACCGCCCCCCGGGGCGATCATCCGCAGCGCGGGCAGCGGAGCGTAACCGGCCACTGCCTCGGGTACCCCCAGCTCGGCGAGTACGTCCACCGAGTGCGCCGCGATCCCGTCGCCGCACGCCTTGTCCCGGGGAAAGTCGGCCCGGTCCAGCAGCAGCACACTCGCTCCGGCCCGGCGGGCCGTCAGCGCGGCGGCCGCTCCGGCCGGGCCCGCCCCCACCACCACCACGTCGAACTCGTCGCCCACCACGCGCCTCCCTCCGGTCCGACCTGGCGCGGCCGCTCCCGCCGGGCGACCCGGTCGGCCTCGCGGCCGACCACCCCGACAATCTCCGCAGCCGCCCCGACGCCGGATGCTGTGACCGACGCCACCCGCCATCCTGCCCCCTGTCCACCGGCGCGGACCGCTCCCGCACCGGGCCGGCCACTCTCACCCACCCCCCTTTGCTCTGCACCCGCGGAGGCGACGGTTACCGTCCGCGACTGTCGCCTATCGGGGTGCAGAGCAAAGGAGGCGAGGAGCAGGGGCTGGGCCGTGGTCGGCCGCCGGGTCGGCCGCCAGGGGCGTCGGGGCGGGGCCCTGCCGCGGTCAGGGGCGGGGCTCAGGTGGGGCGGCGGCGTCGGGGGCGCGGGCGGCTCGGCGCAGGCCGTAGAACGTGAGCCCGGCGGCGGCGAGCAGCGGGCCACCGTCACGGACCAGGCCGTCGACCCCCAGCAGCCACCAGCACAACGGCAGGTCCACCGCGAGGACGACAAGAGTGACGGCAACCAGCAGGCCGCGTGCCCAGTCCTTGCCGCGCATCAGGAACGCCGTGCAGAACAGCACCGCGTAGCTGGCGGCGATGCCGGCGCCGAACCAGCACAGCACCGCCGGTACGGCGCTGAGCCGGCCGTCCAGGATGGAGCCGCCGGCCACCAGCGCCGGCACCAGCATCAGCGGGCTGTAGGTGAACGCCGCCACCCGGCTGGTCAGCAGCCAGGCGCTGGCCTGCGGTCGGCGCGGCGGGGTTTCCCGCCAGGAGATGCCGTCCCGGTCGATGACCAGCCTCGGCCGGTGCCGGACCAGGTGCCCGGCCAGCGCCGACGAGCGGTAGAGCAGCCAGACCACCGTCACGCAGAGCGCGGTGAGGACGCCGAAACCGAGCAGCCCGGGCAGCGGCGGCACGCCCTGCCGGGGCACGATCAGCCGGCCGACCGCGAAGATCGTGGTGACTGCGAGGATCAGCCCGAACGGGCGGGCCACCGTACGACCCCGCCGGACGTGCCCGATGAGCAGCAGGAAGCCGAACGAGCGCAGCATCGCCCAGCCGGTGCGTACGGCCAGCCCGAAGCCCTGCTCCGGGGCGTACCACCAGTTGAGCAGCTCGACCACGACGGTGGCCGCCGCGGTCGTCGCGAGCAGGAAGGTGAGCACCCGGACGGCGGACGGCCGCCGGACCTCGGTCTCGGCGGCCGTCCTCATGGAATCCGATGATGCCCGCGAAGGGCGTCTTTCACACCTACCGCTGCGGCTGCGCGGCGTCCAGGCGTGCGCGCAGCGCGTCCAACTCGGCCCACAGCACGCCGGGCAGCTTGTCACCGAACATCTCGAACCACTCGGTGACCAACGGCAGCTCGTTGCGCCACTCCTCCGGGTCGACCTTGAGCGCGATCCGGACGTCCTCCGGAGTCATGTCCAGGCCCTCGACGTCAAGCGCGTCGGGTGCCGGAACCATGCCCACCGGGGTCTCCACCGCGTCGGCCTTGCCCTCGATCCGCTCGACGATCCACTTGAGCACCCGGGAGTTCTCCCCGAAGCCCGGCCAGAGGAACGAGCCCTCCGGGTCCTTGCGGAACCAGTTGACGTAGTAGATCTTCGGCAGTTTCGCCTCGTCGCCGTCGGCGCCCTTGCCCATCTCGATCCAGTGCCTGAAGTAGTCACCCGCGTGGTAGCCGATGAACGGGAGCATCGCCATCGGGTCCCGGCGGACGACACCGACCGCGCCTGACGCGGCGGCGGTCGTCTCCGACGAGAGCGTCGCACCCATGTAGACGCCGTGCACCCAGTCGCGGGCCTCGGTCACCAGCGGGATGGTGTCCTTGCGGCGACCGCCGAAGAGGATCGCGTCGATCGGCACCCCGTTGGGGTCGAAGTACTCGTCGGCGAGGATCGGGCACTGGGTGATCGGGGTGCAGAACCGGCTGTTGGCGTGCGAGGAGAGGCCCTCGCTCTCCGGCGTCCAGTCGTTGCCCTTCCAGTCGATCAGGTGCGCCGGCGGCTCACCCATGCCCTCCCACCAGATGTCGCCGTCGTCGGTGAGGCCCACGTTCGTGAAGATCGAGTTGCCCCGGTCCAGCGTGCGCATGGCGTTGGCGTTTGTCTTCCAGTCGGTGCCGGGCGCGACGCCGAACAGGCCGTACTCCGGGTTGACCGCGTAGAGCCGGCCGTCCGGGCCGAACCGCATCCAGGCGATGTCGTCGCCGATGGTCTCGACCTTCCAGCCCGGGATGGTGGGCTCCACCATCGCCAGGTTGGTCTTGCCGCACGCCGAGGGGAAGGCGCCTGCGATGTGGTGGACCTTGCCCTCCGGCGAGGTGATCTTGAGAATCAGCATGTGCTCGGCGAGCCAGCCCTCGTCCCGCCCCATGACGCTGGCGATCCGCAGCGAGTAGCACTTCTTGCCGAGCAGCGAGTTGCCGCCGTAACCCGAGCCGTACGACCAGATCTCCCGGGTCTCCGGGAAGTGCGAGATGTACTTGGTCTCGTTGCACGGCCAGGCCACGTCCTGCTGACCGGGGGCGAGCGGCGCGCCGATCGAGTGCAACGCGTGCACGAAGTCCGCGTCGTTCCCCATCGCCTCGAGGACCTTCGCGCCCATCCGGGTCATGATGCGCATGGACGCGACCACGTACGGGCTGTCGGTGATCTCGACGCCGAACATCGGGCTCTCGGCCTCGACCGGGCCCATCACGAACGGGATGACGTACATCGTGCGGCCCCGCATCGAGCCGCGGTACAACTCGGTCATCGTCCGCTTCATCTCGGCCGGCGCCATCCAGTTGTTGGTGGGGCCGGCGTCCGCCTCGTCGACGGAGCAGATGAAGGTGCGCTCCTCGACCCGGGCGACATCCGTCGGGTCGGTGCGCGCGTAGAACGAGTTGGGCTTCTTCTCCGGGTTCAAACGGATCAGCGTGCCGGCCTCGACCAGTTCATCGGTGAGGCGGCGCCACTCCTCGTCGGACCCGTCCACCCACACGACCCGGTCGGGGGTGGTCAGTTCTGCGACCTCACGGACCCAGGCGAGCAGTTTCGGATGGGACGTCGGGGCCTGATCGATACCCCGCACAACAGCCGGAGCAACCATGACACATCTCCTTGTGGTCGACGCTGACCGATCTATGGGATGCACGAGTCTCAGCGGCGCGATGCGTCGCTTCGTGGAAACCTGGGATTGGGCTCAGCGTAAACCGGGCAGCCTTCCGAGTCAGTGGGACTGGTTGTGAAGAACTGCACAAGGTACGGCCACGCTGCGGCATCACGATCTGATACCCGCTTTCCCGCGCAGTTTCACGCAAATCTTGTTGTGCACCCAGGCCGACGTGAGGTGCGGTCGGTCGTGGACCTGCCCCGCCGACCGATCCGTGGATTCCCGTTCGGAGGCGGGTCAGTCCTCCCATTTGGTTACCCTGTGTGTAGCGGAGGCGCACCCGGTGATCAGCCAGCACGAGCGTCGACGCCCACTCGTCGTTGCTCCCCCGCTGACTGGTCACCAGCCGGTAGGCTCGGCCCTGTGGCCGCCACGATGACCGGGGATCAACCGGGCCCCCGGCAGACCCGACGGGGTCCGCTTCGGGCGCTGCTCGACCGGTTCGGCCACCTCTTCCGCGAGTTGAGCAAGTTCGCCACGGTGGGCGGGATCGCCTTCCTCCTCGACTTCGCGCTGTTCAACTACCTGACCACCGTGCGCGGGGTCGAGCAGGTGACCGCGAAGACGATCTCCACCGTGATCGCGGCCACCGTCGCCTTCGTCGGTAACCGGTTCTGGACGTGGCGGCACCGCCAGCGCAGCAACCCCGCGCGGGAGTACGCGCTGTTCTTCTTCTTCAACGCAGTCGGTCTCGGCATCGCGGTGGCCTGCCTCGCGATCAGCCGGTACGGGCTGGGCAGCATCTGGCCGTCCGTGTTCCAGACGCCGCTGGCCGACAACATCGCCAGCTTTGTCGTCGGCACGGGCCTCGGCACGCTGTTCCGATTCTGGTCCTACCGGCGGTTCGTCTTTGTCGAAGCGGGAACCCGGACCGTTCCGCAGGTGAAGCACGACCGTGACCACGGGGCGTGACCTGCCGCCCACCTTCGTCCAGCCGGTGATCGCCGGCCTCTCCGACTGCCCTAAGGTGTTTCGCATGCGTCTTGTCCGTCTGCTGCCTGAGCGCTGGCAGAAGTTCATCCACGAGGCGCTCAAGTTCGGCATCGTCGGCGGCATCAACACCGTCATCAATTACGCGGTGTTCAATGTCCTTGCACTTACCGTTTTCGTCAACGGTCAGTTGAAGGCAACAGTGATCGCGACGATCGTCGCCACGATCACGTCATATCTGATGAATCGCCACTGGACGTACCGGGATCGCCCGAAATCGGCACTTCGCCGGGAGTACGTCCTGTTCTTCCTGTTCAACGGCGCAGGCCTGCTTATCGAACTCGGCGCCGTGGCGGCGGCCAAGTACGGCCTCGGCGTACACGGGCTGCTCGCCCTGAACGTGGCGAAGACCGCGGGTGTCCTGCTCGCCACACTGTTCCGGTTCTGGTCCTACCGGACGTTCGTCTTCCAGCCTGTCGCACCGGCCGAGGCGGAGACCAAGCCCGAGCCGACCTGGCACGACATCCCGCGGGACGAATGGGACACGATGGCCGGCATGGACCCGGTCGCGGAGCTCGCCGAGTCCGTAACCGAGCTGGAGGAGGCACAGGCCAGCGACCGTCCGGACCCGAGCGGCACACCCGTTCAGGGCCGGCCCGCACCGCTGACCGCCGGTCTCACCGCCGACCTGGACGCGGCGCTCGCCGCCGAACTGCACGCCGGCACTCGCCGTTCACCCCGCCGGTGACGACACCAGCCGCCCGGTCCGGCACCGGCACTCCCGCCGAACTGTTCTTCGAAGACCTCGTCCCGGGGCTCACCGTCGATCTCGGCGTGGTCACCGTGGACGGCGACGAGATGGTCGCCTTCGCCCGCCGCTTCGACCCGCAGTGGTACCACGTCGACCAGGAACTGGCCGCTGCCAGCCGGCACGGTGGCGTGATAGCCAGCGGCTTCTACACGGTCAGCCTCTTCATGCGGGCGTACGTCGACCACCTGCTGTCCCGGGCGGCGGCGGACGCCTCCCCCGGCCTGGAGGAGTTGCGCTGGCTCGCCCCGGTGCGCGCCGGGGACCGGCTCGCCGTACGGGTCGACGTGATGGGCGCGCGACCGTCGACAGCCCGCCCCGGGCTGGGTACGGCCACCCTCACCGGCACCATGCTCCGCCTCGGCCCGGACGGCCGGCCCGAGCAGGAGGTGCTGCGGACCCGGTTCCGTGGCTGGTTCGCCCTGCGCCCGACCGAGCCCGGCCCGACCGAGCCCGGCCCGACCGAGCCCCGCCCGACCGAGCCCCGCCCGACCGAGCCCCGCCCGACCGAGCCCGGCCCGAATGGGGCCGGCCCGAATGGGGCCGACCACGCCGAGACCAGCGCGACCAGGGCCGAGCCGACCGGGGCCGGACCGACCGGCTGAGACCACCCCGGCGGGTACGCCGGAACGATCTCAGCCGTTCGGGATCAGGTCGTGGTGTCGCGCAGAGGCTTGCCCTCGCGCATGTCGGCGAGGATGTCGCGCATCTCCCCGTCGCCCAGGGAGTGCTTGTCGTGCTGCGCCTCGACCAGCTCGTACAGGGTGGTCTGCACCCTGCTGACCCCCGGCACGTCGGCCAGCACGGACTGGCCGCGTTCGCCTGCCGACTCGATGGTGAGCGTGCCGCAGCCGAGCAGCCGCTCGACGAAGCGCTGGTTCATCGAGTGGTCGTTGATCCGGGTGAGCGGCAGGTCCCTCCGGTCGCGGGAGAAGACACCCTGCTGCAGCAGCACGCGTTCGTTGGTGAACAGGTAGTGGGTGGTCCGCCAGACCAGGAACGGCCACAGACCGAGCCACAGCACCGCGACCAGGGCGATCACGCCGATCACGGCCAGCGCGATCGAACCCCCGCTGGTCTCGGGCAGCAGGAGCACGCCGACCACCACCGCCGCGATGGCCAGCACCAGCACCACGATCGGCCGGATCAGCGCCTTCCAGTGCGGGTGCAGGTGCAGCACGACGTGCTCGTCCTTGGTGAGCACGTCTTCGGGAAACGCCACGACAACCTCCAACGCCATTTTCTCGACGCGCAGACCGTAAACCCCCCAACCCCCACCACAACATCCGCCACGCGGCCCCCACCAAGGGGCGGAGATCAGCGCAGGTGGAGGACGTCGCCGGCCGCCAGGGTGCGGGTGCCGGTTGCGGTGGTCAGCAGCAGTTGGCCGTCCGGGTCAACTCCGGTGGCGGTACCGGTCAGCGCCTCGCCGTTGGGCAGCAGGACGCGTACCTCACGGCCGACAGTCGCGCAGGCCGCCAGGTAGGCGTCGCGCAGGCCGGAGGCCACCGCGTCGCCGCCGGCCGAGCGCCAGCGGTCGTACCAGTCGGCGACCGAACGCAGCAGCGCCCGCAGCAGCGGATCGCGGTCGGTGGCCGCCGCACCGGCCAGTTGCAGCGAGGTGGCCGGCAGCCCGGTCGGGTTCACCGGCAACTCGTCGGCGCGCAGGGTCACGTTGAGCCCGACGCCGAGCATGATGGCCGGCGGCTGTGCCGGCGAGCGGCCGGGCACCGCCTCGGCGAGCACCCCGGCGCACTTCGCGTCGCCGATCAGAAGGTCGTTCGGCCACTTCAGGGCGGCGTCCAGCTCGGCCAGTCGGGCCACCGCCTCGACGAGCGCGACGCCTGCGAGCAGCGGCAGCCAGCCGTACCCCGTCGGTGGTGCCGCCGGCCAGCCGCGGTCCGGAACGGCCTCGCCGGGCCGGAGCAGCACGCTCGTCGCGATGCCCGCACGCGGCGGCGACTGCCACACCCGGCCGCGACGACCACGCCCGGCGGTCTGTCGCTCGGCGACCACGACCAGGCCCTCCGGCTCACCGGCCGCGGCGGCCTCGGCCACGTCCGCGTTCGTGGAGCCGGTCTCGGCGCGAAGCTCGAGCCGGGCCCACGGCCCGTTCGGCGCGACAAGCGCGCGCCGCAGCCGGGCCGCCGACAGCGGCGGGCGGTCCAGATCGGTGTACGGGGAGCCCGGCATCCCGTCAGCCTACGGCGACGCCCGGGGAGGCATTGAGGCGTACTGCACAGCCGCGTCGACCTGAACCATCGTTATATTCCCTGGGTGACTACCGAGACCGGGACCAACATCCACAGCACCGCGGGCAAGCTGGCGGACCTGGAGCGCCGGGTCGACGAGGCGGTGCACGCCGGGTCGGCGCGCGCGGTCGAGAAGCAGCACGCCCGGGGCAAGAAGACCGCCCGCGAGCGGATCGAGATGCTCCTCGACGAGGGCTCCTTCGTCGAGCTCGACGAACTGGCCCGGCACCGCTCCACGGCGTTCGGCCTGGAGAAGAACCGGCCGTACGGCGACGGCGTGGTCACCGGCTACGGCACGGTGGACGGCCGGCAGGTCTGCGTCTTCGCCCAGGACTTCACGGTCTTCGGTGGCTCGCTGGGCGAGGTCTTCGGCGAGAAGATCGTCAAGGTCATGGACCTCGCCATGAAGATCGGCTGCCCGGTGGTCGGCATCAACGACTCCGGCGGCGCCCGCATCCAGGAGGGTGTCGTCTCGCTCGGCCTGTACGGCGAGATCTTCTTCCGCAACGTGCGCGCCTCAGGCGTCATCCCGCAGATCTCGCTGGTCATGGGCCCGTGCGCGGGCGGAGCGGTCTACTCCCCGGCGGTCACCGACTTCACGGTCATGGTCGACCAGACCTCGCACATGTTCATCACCGGCCCCGACGTGATCAAGACGGTGACCGGCGAGGACGTCGGCATGGAGGAGTTGGGCGGGGCCCGCACGCACAACACGCGCAGCGGCAACGCGCACTACCTGGCCACCGACGAGGACGACGCCGTCGACTACGTCAAGGCGCTGCTGTCGTACCTGCCGTCGAACAACCTCGACGAGCCTGTCGTCTTCGAGGCCCCCGCGGACCTGGAGGTCAGCGACGAGGACCGGGAACTGGACACGCTGATCCCGGACTCGGCCAACCAACCGTACGACATGCACACCGTGATCGAGCACGTCCTGGACGACGGGGAGTTCCTGGAGGTTCAGCCGCTCTACGCGCAGAACATCGTGGTCGGCTACGGCCGGGTCGAGGGGCGACCGGTGGGCGTGGTCGCCAACCAGCCGATGCACTTCGCCGGCACCCTGGACATCGCCGCCTCGGAGAAGGCCGCCCGGTTCGTCCGCACCTGCGACGCGTTCAACATCCCGGTTCTGACCTTCGTGGACGTGCCCGGCTTCCTGCCCGGCACCGGCCAGGAGTGGGACGGCATCATCCGCCGAGGTGCCAAGCTCATCTACGCGTACGCCGAGGCGACAGTCCCGAAGGTCACCGTGATCACCCGCAAGGCGTACGGCGGGGCGTACGACGTGATGGGTTCCAAGCACCTCGGCGCGGACCTGAACTTCGCCTGGCCCACCGCGCAGATCGCCGTGATGGGCGCGCAGGGCGCGGTGAACATCCTCTACCGCTCGGAGTTGGCAGGCGCCGAAGACCCGGCTGCGGTCCGTGCCGAGAAGATCGCCGAGTACGAGGACACCCTGGCCAACCCGTACGTGGCAGCCGAGCGCGGGTACATCGACTCGGTGATCCCGCCGCACGAGACGCGGACGCAGATCGTCCGGGCGCTGCGTGTCCTGCGCACCAAGCGGGAGACGCTGCCGCCGAAGAAGCACGGCAACATCCCGCTCTGATCCGTACGGGTCAGCAGGGCGGATTGGCGGCGAGGCACATCCGGCCGGCGGCGACCGTCGCCAGCCGACGCAGGTCGTCCTCGGTGCCGCCCTGACCGACGCTGAGCACGGCGATCAGATCACCCACCCGGACGATCGCCGTGCTCGTCGACTGCGGTTCGTCGGCGAGGGGCGCACCGCTCTGCTTGTCCACCGGCCGGGACATCGTGTGCCGCACCAACGAGGCCCCGTCGCCAGCGAAGTTCCGGTCGACCACCGCCCAGCGGTGCACTGCCTCCCCCACACCTGTCTTCCCTGCCAACTCGTACGGCCCGACGCCGCGCCACTCGGCGCAGGGCGCCACCATGGCGTCCAGGTCGGCGAGGAACGACTTCGCCAGTTCAGGCGTCACCCGGTACAGGTCCTGGGTGAGCAGGACGCCGCCGAGTGTGGCCGCTCCCACCCGGTGCTCGCGCAGCAGCGTCTGTGACCGTGACCAGCGGGACGTCTGCCAGACGGGCGCGATTCCCTGGCTCTCGCGGCAGTAGCCCAGCAGGTGGTCGATGAGGATGGGTTCCCCCAACCCGGACTGGCTGAGCTCCCGTTGAGCCGGCTGCGCCAGGTCGGTCGGCCGCAGCAGCGAGTCGTCCGCGATCTCACCGCGGGCCGGTGCCTGTGTGGTCGCGGAGACCGGAGCCGGCACCGCCCCTCGGCCACCTCCCGCCATCGCGGCGGCGGAGCCCCCCACGAGTGTCAACGCGACAGTCGCCACCACTATGGCGCGTCGGCTGCGCCGCCGTGCCCGGGCACGGATCTCCTGCGGCTCCGGCCAGCGCACGTCGGTCAACTCGCGGTGGATCCGTTCGACGAATGCCAGGTCGTCGTCACGCATCGGTGGCCTCCTCCAGATCAGAGACGGCGAGCAGGCCGGCGAGCGCGACGCGCCCCCGGGAGAGTCGGGCCTTGACGGTGCCGACCGGCGCCTCGGTCTCCCGTGCCACCTCGGCGACAGGCATACCCATCAGGTAGTACAGGGCGATGGCGGTGCGTTGCTCCTCGGGCAGCCGGCGCAGCGCGGCGACCACCTCGACGGTGTCGGTGCCCGGCCCGGGAACGGTCTCGGTGGCCCCGTGCCGCAGGTACGCCCGGGCGCGACTGCGCAGGCTGCGCCACCGGCTGACCGCAACCCGGCTGGCCACCACCCGCACCCACGCCTCCGGGTCGTCGTACTGGCTGACGGTCGACCAGCGCTGCCACGCGCGGATGTACGCCTCCTGCACCGCGTCCTGCGCCTCGACCCGATCGCCGGTCAGGGCGTAGACGAAACCGAGCAGCCGTTGCCGGCTCCCCCGGTAGAACTCGTCGAACCCGTCGACGTCCGGCACCCGTTACCTCCCCGTGTCGGTCGCAGGGAACACGCGTCGGACGGGGTCGTCGGTTGCCCCGGTCAGGCGATCATCTTCTCCAGCTCGGTGAGTGGGAACGCGCCAGCGCCGACTCGTTCGCGGACGGCCCGGCGTACCGCGCGCTGCACCGCCGCGTTCGCGGGCGTCGGTACGCCGTGCAGACGGCCGAGCAGGACGATCTCCCCGTTGAGGTGGTCGACCTCGGTGGAGCCGGCGCCCCGGGCCAGGCTCTGCCAGGTGGAGCCGCCGGATCGGGCCTCGCCGGCCACCTGGCGCTGCCCGACCAGGTCCCCGCGTTCGGCCTTCTCCTCCTGCGGGGAGGTGTGCGCGATGCCCGCTGCGGCGAGTACGGCGACGCCCTCGGCGCGTACCCGCTCGGCAAGCGCGTCGGGGATGTCCTGCCCGAGCAGCGCCTGGAGGCCGTTGCCGAGGTTGCTGAGCAGCTTGCCGTACTTCCAGCGCAGCACGTCCTCGCGTACCGGCGCGACGAATCCGGCGGCGGTCAGGTCGGCGGCGACGGCCCGGTCGGTGTCGTCGGCGCCGTCCGGGTACCGCCCGATGTGGAGCATCCCCGGATGCGGGTACCCGTTGGCCACCACCACGCCCGGTTGCAGGTGGGTGGCGGGCAGCCAGACACAGACGGGGTGCACGTCGGCGAAGAGCCGCAGCGCGGCCCGCTCGTTCGCCACCCCGTTCTGCGCGGTGACGAGCGGCAGCCGCTCGCCCGCCGTACCGCCGCCCGCCACCGGCGCGTCCACCCAGGTGGCTAACGCCCCGGCGGTGTCCTGCGACTTCACAGTGAGGACCAGAACCGTGTCGGCGGGCAGGGGCCGGTCACCGGGCCGGTCCACGGTGTCGAGCCGGACGGTGATGTCACCGTCGGGCTGGCGCAGGGTCAGGCCTCGATCACGGATCGCGTCCAGGTGCGGCCCACGGGCCACAAGCGTCACGTCGCCGCCGGCCTCGGCCAGCCGCGCTCCGATCGTTCCGCCAACCGCGCCGGCCCCGATGATCACGTATCGCATTGCCCCATTCTGCCTGGTGCGGCTAGACCGTCAGGCCGGCGCTGGTGAGGATGGGGCCCGCCAGGAGCAGGGCGCCGGCGACGAGGGCGGCCACATTGACCAGGGCGAAGACAATGACCCAGAAGAACGCCGGGAACGGGGTCAGTCCGGCGAGCTGGTCTGCGTCGGAGGCGGGCATCCGGCCGCGCGAGCGCAGCCGTTGCAGCTCCACAACCGGGCGCACCCCGCCGAGCAGCAGGAACCACACCCCGGCGTACGCGAACGCGGCCTGCACCTGCGGGGTGGCGTACCAGGAGACGGCGAACACCAGCGCCCCGGTGACCAGGAGCGACACCACGCCGAAGGCGTTGCGGATCATGACGAGCATGGCGAGCAGCAGCACCACCGCGACCCAGAGCAGCAGGGTGATCCGGTTGCCGCCGAGCAGCCAGGCACCGGCCAACCCGACAAGCGGCGGGGCGACGTAGCCGGCGAGCAGGGTCAGGATCATGCCCGGCCCGGTGGGTCGACCGGCGGAGAGCGTCAGACCCGACGTATCCGAGTGCAGCCGGATTCCGCGCAGCTTGCGGCCGGTGAGCAGGGCGACGAGCGCGTGCCCGCCCTCGTGGGCGATGGTGATGGCGTTGCGGGCGATCCGCCACGGCAGCCGGGTGGACACCACCACCAGCGCGACGATCGCGGTGATCAGCACCAGCAGCGGGGGCGGGTCCGGCTGCGCGTCGAACAGCGTGTCCCACATGTCGCCCAGCCCGTCGATCGACATCATGGGGCGCGAGCCTACCGGCGGCGTTCCGTGTCGCTGCCGAGGCACCGGCTCGTATCCTGTGAACTGATCGGGTGGCGAGTGAAGCGGGAGGTGAGCGCCGATGAGTGCGGACCCCCTGGGACACCACGTCGGGCTCTGGACCGAGGCCGACTACTTCGCCCTGGGTGAGACCCCGGACCGCATCGAGCTGCTCGACGGGAGCCTGATCGTGAGCCCTGCCCCGAGCCGATGGCACCAGCGGGTGTCGCGCCGACTGGCGAACAGCATCGAGACAGCGGCTGATCCTGACGGCCTCCTGGTCTATGAGGCGATCAACGTCCGGCTCGGCATCGACCGGGTCGTCATTCCGGATCTCGTCGTGACCGACATCGACGACGACGGCGCCTTCCTCGACGCCGACCGGGTGGCCCTCGTCGGCGAGATCGTCTCGCCGGGCAACGCCGCCGCCGACCGGCTGGTCAAGATGCAGCTCTACGCCATCGCGCGCATCCCCTGGTATCTGCTTGTCGAGCAGGACGGCGACGGTCACTCGCTGCGGCTGTACCGGCTGGACGGCGGGCACTACGTCGAGGACCAGGTGGCAAAGCCCGGCGAAACGCTTACCGTCGTCGAGCCGTTCCGCTGGCAGCTCGACCCTGGCACTCTGCGCTGATCAGTTCGAGTCCGGTCACCGGGGCGACCGACACCCATCGATGAAACTTTCTTCAGCAGCCCTTGCGATCTAGGGCAGTTACCTCCAAAGATGGGCGTCAATAGACGGCCCCATCTGGAGGCACTCATGGCCCGCACCGACTCACCGCTGCGCCGCGCACTCGCGGCCGGCCTCACCGTCCTCGCCACCGCGGCGGCGGCCCTCGTCGCGACCGCCGGCCCGGCGGCGGCAGCCACCACCCCCGGCGTCGACGTGTCCCGCTACCAGGGCTCGATCAACTGGACAAGCGTCCGCAACGCAGGCGTCCAGTTCGCCTTCATCAAGGCGACCGAGGGCACCAGCTACAAGGACCCGAACTTCAACGCGAACTACGTGAACGCGTACAACGCCGGGGTGATCCGCGGGGCGTACCACTTCGCCCGGCCGAACATCTCCGCCGGCTCCACCCAGGCCAACTACCTGGCGTCCAACGGTGGCGCCTGGTCGGCGGACAGCCGCACCCTGCCCGCGGCGCTGGACATCGAGGGCAACCCGTACAGCGGTGGCTACTGCTACGGCCTGAGCACCACCGGGATGCGCAACTGGATCCAGGACTTCCTGAACACCTACCGCTCGCGCACCGGCCGGTACGCGGTCATCTACACCACCACGAGCTGGTGGAACCAGTGCACCGGCAGCTGGACCGGCCCGTGGGCGAACCACCCGCTCTGGCTGGCCCGCTGGGCGAGCGCGCCGGGCACCCTGCCGGCCGGCGCGTCGGTGTGGAGCTTCTGGCAGTACACCAGCACGGGAGCCGTCTCCGGGATCAGCGGCAACGTGGACCGCAACTACTGGAACGGTGACCGCAGCCGGCTGATCGCACTGGCCAACAACACCTGACCGAGCCGTTGGCGGCAGCGGGATCGACGGTCACCACACGGTCGACAATCGGTCCGGCTGCCGCCACACAATCGGTTTCGGGTCAGGCCCGCCGTCGGCTCATCGCCGGCACTGGAGTCTCATCGGGAGTCAGCGCACCCCGCCGGGTCAGCCGCCACGCGCCGACCCCGCAGACGGCAACGGCCACGACGCTGAGCAGTGCGATGAACGCCGGAACCCCCGCGGCGACCAGCAGCAGAACCGCGTCGCCGAACGCGACGAGCATCCACAGTGCCAGCCGGGGCCGGGCATCCCTCCGTCGGTAACCCATGTCGTACCTCCTTCCGTCGTCGAAGGTCAATTACCCCGGACGGCGGAAGGTCATGCGAATCAATTTCAGTCCCTGCGGTCGGGCACGAAACCCTTGGCGATCCGGTCGAAGTTCGGCAGGTTGGCCTGCCAATCCTTCTCCGCGATCTCCCACCGCAGGGCGTAACCCCGGTTGCTGGCCGTCACGAAGCCCCGGTTGCGGACGTGGATCCGCTGCCCGTCGCGGGTCTCCAACCACTCCCAGTCCGCGCACGTCTTCCAGAAGTCGCACGGCTTGATGCTGAGATACTGGTAGTTGGTGACCCGCCTCTTCCGGTCCGGCTCCTTGTCCTGCCAGTCCTTGACCGCGTCCTTAGCCGGCGTCGGGGTCCACTGCACCAGCAGCTCGCCCGGGCCGTTGGACTCGTCGAAGACGACCGTGTCGCTGTCGGGCTGGCTGCGGACCCACCCGTCGGGGATCGGCAGGGAGAAGCCGACCGGGTCCTTGTGCAGCTTCCAGCCCGCCGGCAGCGCGTTCGGGTCGACCGACGGCGTGGCCGATGCGGTCGGGCTGGGAGGGCTGCTCGTCGGCGGGGGCACCGCCGGGGCGGACGTCGGTGCCGGCGCGGACGTCACGGCAGCCCCGGTCGGGCCGGCCTGCGGAGTGTCGTCACCCTTGGTGAGCATCGGAACGATCACCACGAGGCCGATCAGCAGCACGGCCACCAGAGCGCCGATCAGGAGGTTGCGCCGGGTGTTGTTGGGTTTCGTGCCGTCCGACGGCGGCACCGCCGCACGGCCGGCCGGGCTCACCGGGGGCATCACCGACGTCGGGGTCGACGGTTTGCGCTGCTCCGGCGCCACCGGCGGACCGTCCACGACAGTCGGCTCGTCGTCGTCGGTCGTCGTACCCCCGCCGGAGGTGCTGGCCGCGGCTGCGACGGGCGCGGTGGGGGCGGCGTCAGGCGTGGCCGGCGGGTCGATGGTCGCCGTCGGCTCGGCCGGCACCAGCGCGGTCGGCTCGGCATCGGTGCCGGACGACACGGTGGCGGTCGGCGTCGCGTCGGCGGAAGGCTCCGCGACGGGCGGCGGGGGCGGTGACACCGGCCGGTCGGTGGGCTCCTCGGCGGGTCGCGGGGCCGGCACGACCGGCAGGCGCGGCTGACGCGGACCGTTCGGCCCTGGCCGGCGTACGCCTTCGAGCAGCGGAATCCCCCGCGACCGCTTGCCGCCGGCGCGGCGCAGCAGGCGCTCGGCCACCTCGGCGGTGATCCGCTCGTTCGGGTCCTTACGCAGCAGCCCGTTGAGCACGGCCTTGAGCGGGCCGGCGTTCTTCGGCGGCGGGATCGGCTCGGTGGCCAGCGCGGCCAGGGTGCCGATCGCCGACGGCCGGGCGTACGGCGACTTGCCTTCGACAGCCGCGTAGAGCGTCGCGCCCAGCGACCACAGGTCGGCCTCCGGCCCGGCGGTGCCGTCCCGGGCCCGCTCCGGCGAGATGTACGCGGGCGAGCCGAGGACCATGCCGGTGCGGGTGACGTTCGGATCGCCCGGGATGGTGGCGAGACCGAAATCGGTCAGCACCACCCGGCCGTCGTTGCCGAGCAGCACGTTGCCGGGCTTCACGTCGCGGTGCATGACGCCCGCCTTGTGCGCCGCGTTCAGGGCGCCCAGCACACCGAGGCCGATCTCGACCGCGCGGGCCACCGGCACCGGGCCGTCCTCGGCGAGCGTGTCCTGCAACGACTTCGACGCCACGTACTCCATGACGATCCACGGATCGCCGTCGGTGCGCAGCACGTCGAAGATGCGCACGACGTTGGCGTGGTTGAGCCGGGCGATGGCTCGCGCCTCCCGCAGAGAGCGTTCCCGCATCTCGCGGCGTTCCTCGTCGGTGAGGCCGGGCGGCGGCACCAACTCCTTGATTGCCACGTCCCGGTGCAGCACCTCGTCGCGCGCCTTCCACACCCGACCCATGCCGCCCTGGCCGAGCGGCGACAGAAGCCGGTATCGGTCAGCGACGAGTTGGGGAAGCGCGTTCGACATCGGTGAGACGGTACCCGGACCGTCCGACCGTCACACCGCCGGCACGCCACTGTGCGTCTCCCGTAACTTCCGGCCGCGTACCCTGGCGGCATGTCTGCCGAAGAGCCGCTGTTCCGGGTCGTCCGCGGCGTGCCCACCGCCGAGGAGTTGGCCGCCCTGGTGGGGGCCGTCATCGTCCGCTCCCGCCCGGCCACGGCCCCCGCGCCGGCCGCCGTCTCCACCTGGGCGCTCAGCGCCCGGCCGGCCAGCCCTCGCACCTGGCGCACCGCCGGCCTCCCCCGCTGACACGACCCGCCACCGGGGGCTGCCAGGGTCGCGGGAAGCCGTTAACCTCACTCAGGGAAACGGTGTGGTGACGGTAGGGAGGATCGATGATCCCCGAAGAGGACGGGCCAGCACCCTGGCTGCGCAACTACGGCGGTATCGAGGCTGACATCCGCCAACTCAGGGACTTCGCCGACCAGCTCGCCGCCGAGGTCGAACGCAACTACGCGCCGCACCTGCCGTACATCGCCGCCGACATGTCCGCCGAGATACCCAACCCGTGCGACGCCTTCGTCGAGCTGGTCACCTTCCTGCACGCTCACCACGAGACACAGCAGGCGACCGCCGACATGGTGTACGCCGTCCGAGGCGCCACCGGCCACCTCGCCGCAGCCGCCGGCCGCGTCGCCACCCGATACGCCGACACCGACGCCTTCTCCGCCGCCCGAGTGGTAGACGTGCGACAGGCCCTCGCCGACCCCGGCGCCGTACTGCCCGACACCCCCGCGCCCACACCGATGCTCAGCGACCCCACCGGGCCGGTGGTGCTCCCATGAACGAACGGGGCAACAGCCGCACCGCCGGCACCAACTGGCAACTCATGGACGTCAACAGCATGTGGGCGTGCCTCCAGGACCACGAAACCGCCAACCACTGGAAACAGGTCGCCGGCTGGCGCAAGGTCTGCGACCTGGCACAGATCCACCTCGGCCGGCTCCAGGAATACCGGCGAGGGCTCGCCACGGCCTGGCCCCCCGAAACCAGCCCCGCCTCCCGCACGTACCTCGCCCAACTCGACGAACTCATCGACAAGGTCCGGCACACCCACGACGCCGCCGCCGCCAACTACACCGCGCTGTCCGCCGCCACCCAGGCCATCGGCACCACCCGCGCCGCGCTCCGCAAGATCTACGAGGAGTACGCGGACAAACTGCAGCAGAAGCAGGCGTACGAAACGACGGCGGCCGACCCTAAGGCGATCATGGGGAACCGGGTCACCGAGCCACCTGTAACCGACGCGGAACTGGAACGGCTGAACGTGCAGGCACGGAGCATGATGTTCGGCCTCAGCGGCGAACTCCAACAAGCCCAAGCCACCCTCGAAAAACCACCAGCGGTGCCGAAGAGCCCAAGGCAGCCAGACAACCCCGATGTATACGGCGACTACGCGGCGCCAATTATCCCGCCAGTCCTGCCGGCACCTGCACCAACGGCGTCCGCCGTCCACCGCGGAAGTACGAGTGGAGGGCTAGGGCCTATACCTACAACGCCGGGAGTCGGACCGGTACTCGGAGGGGCGACGGGCGGAGTTTCAGCGTCATCGAATGTCGCGGCCCTTCCAGCCGCTCCGCCACCTGGTTCCGCTGGCCCTGCATATAACATCGGTCTAGGGCTGACGTCGGGGATGCCCTCGCCTCCTTCGGGTCTGCCGCCAACACCACGGCCTCGGACGATCCAGCCTGGTACTCCCAATAGCCCCATAGGCGGAGGAGTCGACGGCAACGCAAAGCCTCATGCGACACCTGTCCGACCCGCCCCCTCCGCTGGAGGTCTAAT
Source organism: Micromonospora sp. NPDC000663 (assembly GCF_042898105.1). Lineage (NCBI taxonomy): Bacteria > Bacillati > Actinomycetota > Actinomycetes > Micromonosporales > Micromonosporaceae > Micromonospora > Micromonospora sp. NPDC000663. Next base: position 376,969 of record NZ_JBIAYR010000001.1, on the reverse strand, counting down.
CGGGGGAATTCCGGGAGTGGGCCCAAATCAACCTCCCAATAGTGCCGGCGCACCCAAAAGGGTCAACCCGATCGGTGGAGTAATTGGCGGCGGCGGAGCTGGGACCGCACCGACTGGCGCAGCAGGAACAAGGCCAGGTAGCGGACGCAACCTTAATGGGATCCCAAGCGGCTTCCCGATAGGCGGGGCACCCGGACATCATGGGACGACACCTCGCCTTGGCACGCCATCCGAAGCCGACGACCATCCTTATCGATGGGACCCAGATAATCCTTGGGAGACCGATCGAGGCGTCCCGCCCGTGGTTCTCCCCCCGAAGGGGGATGACCCGATCGACCCAGGATCGGCCATCGGCTTCAGCAGGTGAACAAGGCGCTGTCTGTAAGCATACTCAATTTGGCCACCGCGACGATTCTGATGTCCGCAACCTCGAACGCTCCTGCAGGGGATGCCGATTTGATACGAGGCGACCAATGGCATCTTAACTATCTACGGACGTCGGAGGCGCATCTTCTGAGCAACGGATCCGCCGTCATCGTCGCGGTACCAGATACCGGAGTCGCCCCCCATTCCGACTTACGAGATAATCTTTTGTCGGGCATTGATATCATACCCGGCGGGAACGGCGACGGTCGCCAGGATAGGGACAGCCATGGCACAGCAATGGCCGGCCTTATTGCTGCTCATGGGGTTAACGACAGAGGCGCCCTTGGAATCGCCCCACGGGCGAAGATCCTTCCGATCTTCGATACTCCCCCCGACGGCGATGGCGATCCAGACTCACTGGCTCAGGGTATCGAATTTGCGATAGATAAGGGCGCCGACGTAATTAGCATTTCAGCCGTTGCTGGCGCCAGCGTCAAGCTCCAGCAAGCGATAAATGCGGCACAGGATGCCAATATTGTCGTGGTGGCAGCAGCGGGCAACCGACCGCCCGATACTGACGTGCGCTATCCAGCCAGCGAAGAAGGTGTGATCGCCGTAGGCGGTGTGGACCGCTCTGGTCAACATGCTGCAATCTCGGTTACCGGGCCGGAGATCGATGTGGTTGCACCGGCGGTCGACATCTACAGCACCAGCTACGACGGGAAGTACTCGAAGGGCACTGGCACTTCGAGTGCGACGGCGATTGTGGCGGGGGCTGCGGCGTTGATCAGGTCGAAGTACCCCTACCTGCCGGCGCGGGAGGTCGCGCATCGGCTCACGGCCACGGCCGTCGACAAGGGTCCGCCTGGTCGTGACGACGAGTACGGGTACGGCGTCATCGATCTTGTGGCGGCGCTGACGGCGGACGTACCTCCGCTGGGTTTTGAGTCGGCGAGCGCTCCGCCCGGTGCTGGGGCGAGTACGACGGCTGGCGCTCGTCCTGGTGATGACGGCGATGGTGCGACCGCTCGTGGCCTCGTCACTCTCGCGGTGATCGTGGCCGCTGGCATCGGTTGGGCGTTGGTGGTGCGACGTCGTCGGCGCGGTGATGATCCGCCTCCCAGGATCAGTCGCTAACCGACCCGAGCGCGATGATCGACTCTATATCGCCGATATTGCGCTTTCGTCGAGGTGGGATAGCCCCATATCGGCGATGTGGATTGGATCAAGGGGTACGGGAGGCCGGAGCGCGCCAACGGGCGTCGGCCCACGCCGGGCAGCCCCGCAGCCGGTACCGTCGGGGTCGTGTCTGCATCTTTGCCGCTCCGCCTCGTGCTCGCCTCGGCGAGCCCTGCCCGTCGTAAGTCTCTCCAGGCCGCCGGCATCGAGCCGGACGTGCTTGTCAGTGGGGTGGACGAGTCGCTGGTGGTGACCGACCGGGCCGAAGATCTGTGCCTGGAGTTGGCGCGGCTCAAGGCGCAGGCTGTGCTGACCCGGCTGAACGCCGACGTCGACCAGCGGACGTTGGTGATCGGCTGTGACTCTGTGCTGGCGTTCGACGGGGAGATCCTCGGCAAGCCGGCGGACCCGGCGGAGGCGACCCGGCGGTGGCTGCGGATGCGGGGTCGCAGCGGCATCCTGCACAGCGGGCACTGCCTGATCGACATGGTCGCCGGGCGGCGCGCGGAGGCGGTGGCCTCGACCACCGTTCACTTCGCGGACATCAGTGACGACGAGATCGCCGCGTACGTGGCCACCGGTGAACCGCTGGCCGTGGCCGGCGCGTTCACGATCGACGGGCTGGGCGGGCCGTTCGTGGAGCGGATCGAGGGTGACCCGGGCACCGTTGTCGGGCTGTCGATGCCGCTGCTGCGCCGTCTCCTCGCCGAGTTGGACCTGCGGATCACCGACCTGTGGACGACTGTCGCGCCGGGCGGTCAATCCGTGGAGCCGCTCGGTAACGTCCGGTCATGACCACCAAGTCGATTCCGCTCACCGACGAGCTGCACGCGTACCTGGTCGCCCACGGCGCACCGCCGGACGAGATCATCCGGGACCTGGCCGAGGAGACCCGCTCGGTGCTGCCGGAGCACGCCACCATGCAGGTGGCGCCGGAGCAGGCCGCTTTCCTGACGTTCCTCACCCGTCTGCTCGACGTACGGCAGGCCGTCGAGGTCGGCACGTTCACCGGACTGTCGTCACTGGCCATCGCACGAGGGCTGCCCGAGGGTGGGCGGCTGACCTGCTTCGACATCTCCGAGGAGTTCACCGGCATCGCCCGGCGCTACTGGGCCCGCGCCGGTGTGCAGGACCGGATCGACCTGCGGATCGGCCCGGCCGGGGAGACGCTGCGGCAGCTGCCGAACGAGCGCTTCCTGGACTTCGCGTTCATCGACGCGGACAAGACGGGCTACCCGGTGTACTGGGCGGAGCTGGTGCCGCGGATGCGTCCGGGCGGCGTGATCGCCGTCGACAACGTGCTGCGCGGGGGTCGGGTGATCGCCCCCCGGGACGAGAACGACAGGGCCATCGCCGCGTTCAACGACGAGGTGTTGGCCGACGTACGGGTGGACCCGGTGATGCTGCCGATCGCCGACGGCCTGACCCTCGCCCGGGTGCGCTGAGGCCGCCCCACACGCCGACGGCGGGGTGCTCCCCTGGAGGCGGGGAGCACCCCGAGCGTCAGCGGACGCTGCGGGCGAACTGGCGTGCCGCCCAGAAGACACCCAATGCGGCGAGGACCGCGGTGATGGTGAGGCCCTGCCAGACCTTGTCGCTGCCCAGGTCACCTGCGAACAGCGCCCGGGTGCCGTCGACCGCCCAGGAGAACGGGTTCCAGTCGGCGATGCCCTGCAACCAGCCGGGCGCGAAGGTCAGCGGCAGCAGGATGCCGGACAGCAGCAGCACCGGCTGGGCCACCGTGTTCATCAGCGGGGCCAGGGCGTCCTCACTCTTGACCTTGAGCGCGACGCCGTACGAGACGGCCGAGGTCATGAGCGCGATCAGGGCGAGCATCAGGTACGCCAACAGCAGGTCACCGATGAACACCCGCAGGTCGAACAGGAGCGCCAGCAGGGTGATGATGACGGCCTGCACGATGAGCGAGACCACGTCGCGCAGTGAGCGGCCGAGCAGGAGGGCGAGCCGGCTGATCGGGGTGACCCGGGAGCGTTCGATGACGCCGGCGCGCAGCTCGGCGATCAGGCCGAAGCCCTGGAACAGGCCACCGAAGATGGCCAGCAGCACCAGCAGGCCGGGTACGAAGATCTTGTAGGCGGCGGCCTGGGTGGGCGCGTTCAGCGCCGGCTTGAGCAGTGGGGCGAAGAGCAGCAGGTACATCACCGGCTGGAAGACGCCGACGAAGACCCAGACCGGGTTGCGCAGCAGGAGTTGGGTCTGGCGCTGGAAGATCAGCCACGTGTCACGGGCGAATTTCATGAGAGTCGTCTCCGGTGGTCAGGACTCGCGCAGCGAGCGGCCGGTCTTGGTGAGGAAGACGTCGTCGAGGCTGGGACGGTGCAGCTCGATCGAGCGCAGCTCCAGCCCGGCGTGGTCCAGGCGGCGCAGCACCTGCGGGATGGCGGTGGCGCCCTCGTCGACGTAGAGACGCAGGCCGCCCTCGTCGGCGGTCTCCAGCTTGTTGACGTACGGCTCGCCGTCGAGCGTCTGCGCGGCCTGCGGGGTCGCGGTCAGGTCGAGGCCGACCAGCACCACGTCGCCGGAGATCTCCCTCTTCAGCTCGGCCGGGGTGCCCTCGGCCACCACCTCGCCGTGATCCATGATCGCGATCCGGTCGCAGAGCGCGTCGGCCTCGTCCAGGTAGTGCGTGGTGATGAAGACGGTCATCCCGTCCCGGCGCAGGCGCCGGATCTCGTCCCACATGTGGGCGCGGCTCTGCGGGTCGAGGCCCGTGGTCGGCTCGTCCAGGAAGACGACCTTCGGCTCGTGGATGATGCCGAGCGCGATCTCGACCCGCCGGCGCTGACCGCCGGAGTAGGTCTTGCACTTGCGGTCGGCGTACTCGATGAGCTGGAAGGCTTCCAGGGCGCGGACGGCGCGGTGCTGCGCGTCGGCCTTGCTGATGCCGTACATGCGGGCGTGCAGCACCAGTTCCTCGCGGGCGGTGGACTCGTCCCAGGTGCTGCCGCCCTGTGGGACGTACCCGATGCGACGCCGGACCTCCGCCGGGTCCTTGCGCAGGTCGGCGCCGGCGATGGTGGCGTCTCCGCCGTCCGGCTCGATAAGCGTGGCGAGCATCCGCAGCGTGGTGGTCTTGCCTGCGCCGTTCGGGCCGAGGAAGCCGAAGATCTCGCCCTCGGCGACCTCGAGGTTGACCCCCCGCACGGCGTCAACCGTCTTCGTCTCTCGACCCGCGCGGGAGCGGAACGACTTCCGCAGCCCTCTGGTCTCGATCATTTCTGCTCCTGGTCGGTCTGGCCGGCCGGGCCGGCCGTCGAGTGGGAACGACGCCGGACGGCGCACTCCCCCGCTGTGCCGAGAGCAGGCTAACGCGATATAACTCTTATGGTCAACGTTGATTATTTCGTGTTGGGTCGATCCGCTCCTCGCCGTCGCGCCGACCCGACCAACCCTCGGCGTTCGCCAGCTCAGCAGGCAGGTACGACACGCCGCTCTCGATCCGCTCGGCGATCCGCTCACACCACGTCATCTCGGCCTCCGCCCGCGCCGACCACAGCTCGAACATCCAACCGACGTGCACCGGTTTGGTGTTGCGCACCCAGTCCGACTGGAGCGAGGCGCGCATCGACTCGATGCCGGCCCGCAGCAGGTTGGCCCGGTTGCGCAGCGCCGCCGCCGCCTCGGAGCGGGGCATGGCGGGAAGAAAGGAGAACGCGGCGGTGAACGGGTCGATCGGCTCGGCGAAGTTCCACCAGAGATTGCGCAGCAGGGTCTCGAACTCGTCCTCCCCCTTGGGGGTCACCTCGTAGGTCGTCCGGGCCGGCCGGGCACCTACCTGCTCGGTGGCGACCGTCCGCAGCAGACCCTCCTCGGTGAGCTTGCGCAGCGCGTGGTAGATCGATCCGGGTTGCACGTTCGCCCACTTGTCGGCGCTCCAACTCAGCAGCTCACGGCGTACGTCGTAGCCGTGCACGGGCTGCATCCACCGCACCAGACCGAGGATCATCATTCGAGTCGAGGACACCCGACAAGCGTAATAGCCAAGTTTGACTAGGGTCAGTGCCACATCCCACACTGAGCGATCGTTAGGGCCACCACGGTGGCCGATACACTCCCCGTCAGTAACTTCCCGGGAGGAGCCACGAAGGTGCGCAAGGTACTCATCGCCAACCGCGGCGAGATCGCCGTCCGGGTCATCCGCGCCTGCCGTGACGCCGGCCTGGGCAGCGTCGCCGTGTACGCGGACTCCGACCGCGACGCCCTGCACGCCACCCTCGCGGACGAGGCGTACGCGCTGGGCGGGGACAGCGCGACCGAGACGTACCTGCGCATCGACAAGCTGCTCGACGTGGCCGCCCGGTCCGGCGCGGACGCCGTACACCCGGGTTACGGGTTCCTGTCCGAGAACGCCGACTTCGCCCAGGCGGTCATCGACGCCGGGCTGACCTGGATCGGCCCCACCCCGCAGGCGATCCGCGACCTGGGTGACAAGGTCACCGCGCGGCACATCGCGCAGCGCGCCGGCGCTCCGCTGGTCCCCGGCACGCCGGACCCGGTCGCGAGCCCGGACGAGGTGATGGCGTTCGCCGTCGACCACGGCCTGCCGGTCGCCATCAAGGCTGCCTTCGGTGGTGGCGGGCGCGGTCTCAAGGTGGCCCGGACCATGGAGGAGATCCCCCAGCTCTTCGAGTCGGCCACCCGGGAGGCGGTCGCCGCGTTCGGTCGGGGCGAGTGCTTCGTCGAGCGGTACCTGGACCAGCCCCGGCACGTCGAGGCGCAGGTCCTCGCCGACCAGCACGGCAACGTGATCGTGGTGGGCACCCGGGACTGCTCGTTGCAGCGGCGGCACCAGAAGCTCGTCGAGGAGGCGCCCGCGCCGTTCCTCACCGACGCCCAGCGGGCGCAGATCCACGACAGTGCCAAGGCGATCTGCCGGGAAGCCGGCTACCACGGCGCCGGCACCGTGGAGTACCTGGTCGGTAGGGACGGCACGATCTCCTTCCTGGAGGTCAACACCCGACTCCAGGTCGAGCACCCGGTCACCGAGGAGACCGCCGGCATCGACCTGGTCCGCGAGCAGTTCCGGATCGCCGACGGCGAGAAGCTGCGGATCACCGAGGACCCGGCGCCGCGCGGGCACGCCATCGAGTTCCGGATCAACGGCGAGGACCCGGGCCGCAACTTCCTGCCCGCCCCGGGCACGGTCACCGCGCTGCGGCTTCCCACCGGCCCGGGCGTGCGGGTGGACACCGGCATCTCGGCCGGCGACGTGATCGGCGGCAACTTCGACTCACTGCTCGCCAAGGTGATCATCACTGGTGAGACGCGGACCGAGGCGCTGGAGCGCGCCCGCCGCGCGCTCGACGAGATGGTCGTCGACGGCATGGCCACCGCCCTGCCGTTCCACCGCCTGGTCGTGCGGGACGAGGCGTTCACCGCCGAGCCGTTCACCGTGCACACCAGGTGGATCGAGACCGAGTTCGACAACACCGTGCCGCCGTTCGCCGCCGCCGCCGGCGCCGCCGAGGCGCCTGCCGAACGCGACACCGTCGTGGTCGAGGTGGGTGGCAAGCGCCTCGAGGTGAGCCTCCCCGCCGGCTTCGGCGGGGGTACGACCACCGCGGCACCGGCCTCGCGTAAGCCGAGCCGGCGGGGCGGCGGCGCCAAGGCCGGCGCTCCGGTCAGCGGCGACGCGTTGACCTCGCCGATGCAGGGCACCATCGTCAAGATCGCGGTGGCGGACGGCGACACCGTGGCCGAGGGCGACCTGGTGGTGGTGCTGGAGGCGATGAAGATGGAGCAGCCGTTGCACGCCCACAAGGCGGGTACGGTAAGCGGCCTGACCGCCGAGGTGGGTGCCGTGATCACCTCCGGCGCCGCGATCTGCACCATCGCGTGACGGGCTGGTCGCGGGTGGTTTCGGACACCACCGGCGGCGGGACGGACCACGAGCGGCAATGATGGCCGGGTGCGGTTCCTTCACGGCGCGGTCCCCGCGCACGACCTGACCTACACCGACGTCTTCATGGCGCCGGCCCGTTCCGACCTCGGTTCCCGGCTCGACGTGGACCTGTCCACCGGCGACGGCACCGGCACCACCATCCCGCTTGTCGTGTCGAACATGACCGCGGTCGCCGGCCGGCGGATGGCCGAGACGGTGGCCCGGCGGGGCGCGATCGCGGTGATCCCGCAGGACATCCCGATCGAGGTGGTGGCGAACGTCGTCGCCTGGGTCAAGCAGCGCCACCTGGTCTACGACACCCCGATCACCCTGGGCCCGACCGAGACCGTCGGCGACGCCATCCACCTGCTGCCGAAGCGGTCGCACGGCGCGGTGATCGTGGTCGACGAGGCGGGCCGGCCGGTGGGTGTGGTCACCGAGGCCGACACCTTGGGCGTGGACCGGTTCGCCCAGTTGCGGCACGTGATGTCCACCGAGCTGCACACCGTACCGGCGGACGCGGACCCACGTACCGGCTTCGATCTGCTCTCGGCGGGCCGTCGCCGGCTCGCCCCTGTGGTGGACGCCGACGGCCGGCTGGTCGGGGTGCTGACCCGGCAGGGCGCCCTGCGGGCCACCCTCTACACACCGGCGGTGGACGACCGGGGACGGCTGCGTATCGCGGCGGCGGTCGGGATCAACGGTGACGTCACAGGCAAGGCGGCCGCGCTGCTGGAGGCCGGGGTGGACACACTTGTCGTGGACACCGCGCACGGCCACCAGGAGCGGATGATCTCCGCGTTGCGGGCGGTCCGCAAGCTGGACCCGGGCGTCCCGGTGGCGGCCGGCAACGTGGTCACCGCCGAGGGCGTACGCGACCTGGTCGAGGCGGGCGCCGACATCATCAAGGTCGGCGTCGGGCCGGGCGCGATGTGCACCACCCGGATGATGACCGGGGTGGGCCGGCCGCAGTTCTCCGCCGTGCTGGACTGCTCGACGGCCGCCCGCCAGATGGGCCGGCACGTCTGGGCGGACGGCGGGGTGCGGCACCCCCGCGACGTCGCGCTCGCGCTCGCCGCCGGCGCGTCGAACGTGATGGTCGGCTCCTGGTTCGCCGGCACCTACGAGTCACCAGGTGACCTCTACACCGAGCCGGACGGGCGTCGGTACAAGGAGAGCTTCGGGATGGCCTCGGCGCGGGCGGTAAGCGCCCGTACCGCCGACGACAGCCCGTACGACCGGGCCCGCAAGGCGGTGTTCGAGGAGGGCATCTCCTCGGCCCGGATGTACCTGGACCCGACCCGGCCCGGTGTCGAGGACCTGATCGACGAGATCATCGCCGGCGTCCGCAGCGCCTTCACCTACGCCGGCGCGCGGAACCTGACACAGTTCCACGAGCGGGCGGTGGTGGGTGTGCAGAGCGCCGCCGGTTTCACCGAGGGGATGCCGCTGCCGACGAGCTGGTAGCAAGCAGGTGGGCGGCCCGCAGCCCTGACCCGGAGACTCGGGACCGGTCAGCCGAACAGTCGCCGCAGCACCGCGCGGGCGGCCTCGTGCGGATCGGCGCCCACCCGGTCCGGCAGGGCGCCGGCCAGCCAGAGCGTGGCGAAGCCGTGGGCGATCGACCAGGCGGCGAGCGCGTCCCGGTCGGTGTCGGCTGTGGACAGTGTCGCCACTCCCGAGCGGAGCGCGGCGCCGGAGCGCCCCCGCGCGGCGACCAGCTCGGCATCATCGGCCCGGTAGAGCTCGGGCCGGAACATCACCTCGAAGTGCGCGCGGTGCCCGACGGCGAAGTCGACGTACGCCACGCCGGCGGCCAGCAGGTCGTCGGCGGCCTCCAGCGCCTCGGCCAGCACGTCGAAGCCCTCGGCCGCCAGTGCGGTGAGCAGGCCTGCCTTGTCGCCGAAGTGGTGTGCCGGCGCGGCGTGCGAGACGCCGGCCCGGCGGGCGAGGTCCCGCAGGCTCAGGGCCGTCGGGCCGGCCTCGTCGATCGCCTCCACGGCGGCGGCGAGCAGGGTGCGACGGAGGTCGCCGTGGTGGTACCCGCGCGACGAGGTCATGCGGCGATCCTATCTTGCCATTGACAAGATTCCACCGTGACGCGCAATCTTGTCACCGACAAGTTTCCGCCGAGGAGGATTCCGATGGCACCCCTGATCGCCCTTGTGGTCGGCGCCGCGCTGGCCCGGCTCGCCGGCCTGGCCGGCATCTCCGCACTCGACGGCTGGCATCCCGACCTGCGGGTCGGGCTGGCGGTGATGTTCGTGCTGACCGGCGTCGCGCACTTCGCCGGGCAGCGCCGGGCCGACCTGGTCGCGATGGTCCCGCCCCGACTGCCCCGCCCCGACCTGCTTGTCACGCTCACCGGGGTGCTGGAGCTGGCCGGCGCGGCCGGCCTGCTCGTTCCGGCCACCGCCCGCTGGGCCGCCGCCGCGCTGGGCCTGCTGATGCTCGCGATGTTCCCGGCCAACGTGTCGGCCGCGCGCCGGAAGCTGACCCTCGCAGGGCGTCCGGTCACCCCGCTCGGGCAGCGCACCGTCCTGCAGGTCGTGTTCGTCGCCACGGCTGCCGCTATTTCGTTTGGCCCCTGACTATCAGGGAGCTAACCTGCTCTCGTGGAACTCGTCACCCTCCAGGACGTGCCGCTCGGTCGGCTGCTGGTGGTCGCCGGGCACCTCGTCGGGCAGCGTTGGAACCGCTACCTCGCCGAGGAGCACGGCCTCACCCAGGCCGGCATGGTCACCCTGATGACGCTCGCCCGACACGGCGAACTGCCCCACCGCGAGGTCGCCGAAAAGGGCTTCGTACGCCCAGCGACCCTGACCGGCATCGTCGACACACTGGCCCGTGACGGGCTCGTCGAACGACAGCGCGACGACAGCGACAGGCGCAGCATCCGGCTCGCCATCACCCCCGCCGGGCGGGAGCGTGTCGCCGCGCTCGGCGCACTCATGCATTCCGGACGCCCCCTCACCTCGGTCGACGCCGACCCGGCGAAGGCCCAGGTCATCCGGGAGTTCCTGCTCGAGGTCATCGGCAGCGGAGACGACCCGCGGATGACCGGACGACCCACCGACCCGAAGGATCCGGCGTGCTGATCCGGCTACTGCGCAACCAACTGCGCACCTACCAGAGACCGCTGCTGGCGGTGGTGCTGCTCCAGTTCGTGGGCACCATGGCCTCGCTCTACCTGCCCAGCCTCAACGCGGACATCATCGACCAGGGCGTGGCCCGGGGCGACACCGGCTACATCGTGCGCACCGGCGGCTGGATGCTGCTGGTCAGCCTCATCCAGATCGTCTGCTCGATCGCCGCCGTCTACCTCGGCGCGCAGGTCGCGATGGGCTTCGGCCGGGACGTACGCGCCAGGTTGTTCGGGCACGTCAACCGCTTCTCCGCCCGCGAGGTGGCCCGGTTCGGGGCGCCGTCGCTGATCACCCGCAACACCAACGACGTGCAACAGGTGCAGATGCTCGTGCTGATGAGCTGCACCATGCTCGTCGCGGCACCGATCATGAGCGTCGGCGGCGTGTTCATGGCACTGCGCGAGGACATCGGGCTGTCCTGGCTGATGCTGGTGAGCGTGCCGGTGCTTGCCATCACGCTCGGCTCGATCATCCGCCGGATGGTGCCGGGCTTCCGGCTCATGCAGACCCGGATCGACACGGTCAACCGGGTGCTGCGCGAGCAGATCACCGGCATCCGGGTGGTCCGCGCGTTCGTCCGTGAGCCGTACGAGACGGACCGCTTCGGCGTCGCCAACGCCGACCTGACCGCCACCGCGCTGCGTACCGGACGGCTCCTGGCGTTGATCTTCCCGGTGGTCATGCTGGTGCTGAACGTCTCCAGCGTGGCGGTGCTCTGGTTCGGCGCGCAGCGGGTGGACTCCGGCGCGATCCAGGTCGGCGCGCTCACCGCGTTCCTGCAGTACCTGATGCAGATCCTGATGGCCGTCATGATGGCGACCTTCATGCTGATGATGGTGCCCCGGGCCGCGGTCTGCGCCGAACGGATCACCGAGGTGCTGGACACCGACTCCTCCGTCGTCCCCGCCGCCGCGCCGGTCACCGAACTGCCCAGCCGGGCCGAGTTGGAGCTGCGCGGCGTGCGCTTCCAGTACCCGGGTGCGGTCGACCCGGTCCTGCGGGACATCTCCTTTCGGGCCACCCCAGGCACCACCACGGCGATCATCGGCAGCACCGGCGCGGGCAAGACGACACTGCTGTCGCTCATCCCCCGCCTGGTCGACGTCACCGCCGGCGCGGTCCTCGTCGACGGGGTGGACGTCCGCGAGTTGGCCCCCGACGAGCTGTGGCGTCGGATCGGGCTGGTGCCGCAACGGCCGTACCTGTTCACGGGCACTGTCGCCAGCAACCTGCGCTACGGCAATCCGGACGCCACCGACGAGGAACTGTGGACGGCCCTGGAGATCGCCCAGGCCCGGGACTTCGTGGCCCAGATGCCCGGCGGGCTGGACGCGCCGATCGCCCAGGGCGGCAGCACGGTCTCCGGTGGGCAGCGGCAACGCCTCGCCATCGCCCGGGCCCTGGTCCGCAAGCCGGAGATATACCTGTTCGACGACTCGTTCTCCGCACTCGACCTCGGCACCGACGCGCGATTGCGGGCGGCCCTGCGGCCGGTCACCGCGCAGTCCGCTGTGGTGATCGTGGCCCAGCGGGTCTCCACGATCGTGGACGCCGACCAGATCATCGTTCTCGAGGACGGAGGGGTCGTCGGAGTGGGACGACACGCTGAGCTTCTCAAGTCCTGCCCGACGTACGCCGAGATCGTGGCCTCCCAGCAGACGACGGAGGTGCCGGCATGACCGAGCGCGAGACGCCGCCAACCGCGGCCGTACCCGAGCAGAAGTCGGCACCGGACGGCCCGACGCCCAAGCGGCTGCCTCCGGGCCGGCAGGGCGGTGGCCCACCGTGGATGGGCGCCGGCATGCCCGCCGAGAAGTCGATGAACTTCGGGCCGTCCGCCAGACGGCTGCTCGGTCGCCTCCGCCCGCACCGGCTGCACCTGGCCGCGGTCATCACGTTGGCCCTGGTGAGCGTCGGGTTCAGTGTGGCCGGGCCGAAGATCCTCGGTCACGCCACCGACCTGATCTTCACTGGTGTGATCGGTCGGCAGCTGCCCGCGGGCACCACCACCGAGCAGGCCGTCGCCGCCGCGCGGGCCAGCGGCAACGCCAGCTTCGCCGACATGCTGGCCCGGATGGACGTGGTTCCCGGGGTGGGCATCGACTTCGACGCCCTGAGCCGGGTCCTGCTGCTGGCGCTCGGGCTCTACCTGGCGGCCAGCGTGCTGTCCTGGTGGCAGGGATGGCTGCTCAACGGGGTCGTCCAGCGGACCGTGCTGCGGCTGCGCGCCGAGGTGGAGGAGAAGCTGAACCGGCTGCCGCTGCCCTACTTCGACAGGCAGCCCCGGGGTGAGCTGCTCAGCCGGGTCACAAACGACATCGACAACATTTCCACAAGCCTCCAGCAGACCCTCAGCCAGCTGCTCACGTCCCTGCTGACAGTCGTCGGCGTCCTCGGCGTGATGTTCTGGATCTCGCCGCTGCTGGCGCTGGTGGCCCTGGTCGCCGTACCGCTGTCGGTGCTTGTCACCCAGCGGATCGCCAAGCGCTCACAGAAGCAGTTCATCGCGCAGTGGACGCACACCGGCGAGCTGAACGGCCAGATCGAGGAGGCGTACACGGGCCACGAGCTGGTGAAGGTCTTCGGTCGCCAGCGTGAGGTGGAGGCCGCGTTCCACGCGAAGAACGAGGAGTTGTTCCGGGCCAGCTTCGGCGCCCAGTTCATCTCCGGGATCATCATGCCGTCGATGATGTTCATCGGAAACCTCAGCTACGTGGCCATCGCCGTGGTCGGTGGGCTGCGGGTCGCCTCCGGCACGATGAGCCTCGGCGACGTGCAGGCGTTCATCCAGTACTCCCGCCAGTTCACCCAGCCGCTCACCCAGCTCGCCTCGATGGCCAACCTGCTCCAGTCCGGGGTGGCGTCGGCCGAGCGGGTCTTCGCGGTGCTCGACGCCGACGAGCAGACGCCCGACCCGGCCGAGCCGGCACGGGTGGCCGACCCGCACGGCCGGGTCGAGTTCGAACACGTCTCGTTCCGCTACGAGCCGGACAAGCCGCTGATCGACGACCTGTCGCTTGTCGCCGAGCCGGGTCACACGGTGGCCATCGTCGGGCCGACCGGCGCCGGCAAGACCACACTTGTCAACCTGGTCATGCGCTTCTACGAGCTGGACGCCGGCCGGATCACGCTCGACGGCGTGGACATCACCACGATGCGCCGCGACGACCTGCGCGGCCGGATCGGCATGGTGCTCCAGGACACCTGGCTCTTCGGCGGCACCATCCGCGACAACATCGCCTACGGCCGGCCGGACGCCACCGAGGACGAGATCGTGGCGGCGGCGCGGGCCACCTTCGTGGACCGGTTCGTGCGCAGCCTGCCCGACGGCTACGACACGGTCATCGACGAGGAGGGCAGCAACGTCAGCGCCGGCGAGAAGCAGCTCATCACCATCGCCCGCGCGTTCCTGGCCGAACCGTCGCTGCTGATCCTCGACGAGGCCACCAGCTCGGTGGACACCCGCACCGAGGTGCTGCTCCAGCGGGCGATGGCGGCGCTGCGCTCGGACCGCACCAGCTTCGTCATCGCGCACCGGCTCTCCACCATCCGCGACGCCGACCTGATCCTGATGATGGAGAACGGCCGGATCGTCGAGCAGGGCACCCACGAGCAGTTGCTCGCCGCCCAGGGCGCGTACCACAGGCTCTACCGCTCCCAGTTCACCGGGGCGGTGGTCGACGAGGAGCCGGCCACCGCCGCTCAACCGGCGTCGGTCTGACGTGTCAGTCCGGGGGGAGCAGATCCGCCGATCGGGCCGCGACCTGCCCGCCGATCAGGGCGAGCGCGGCGCCGGCGGGCATCGGGGCCAGGGCGTCGCCGCCGCGCAGGCGCAGCGCGAGGTGCCCGTCGGCCACCTCCCGGGCACCCAGCACCCCGAGGTACGGGACGCGGCGGCGGGCCGCGTCCCGGACCCGGGTGCCCAACGAGCCGGCGACGTCGACCTCGACCCGCAGACCGGCGTCGACGGCCCGCCGGGCCAACTCGCCCGCCGCGTCGACCTGCCCGGCGTCCACCGGCAGCAGCACCAGCTGGACCGGCGCGTACCAGGCCGGGAAGGCGCCCTCGTGCACCTCGATGAGGTACGCGAACAGGCGCTCCATGCTGCCGACCAGGCTGCGGTGCACCATGACCGGCCGACGCCTGCCGCCGTCCGCGTCGGTGTACGACAGGTCGAACCGCTCCGGCTTGTCGAAGTCGACCTGGATGGTGGAGATGGTCGACTCCCGACCGGCCGCGTCGACGATCTGGATGTCGACCTTCGGGCCGTAGAAGGCCGCCTCCCCGGGCGCCTCGACGTACTCCACCCCGGCCAGCGCCCCCCGGAGCAGATCCTCGGCGTACGCCCACTGCGCGTCGTCTCCGACGTACCTCCCGCCCGGCCCGCGCAGCGACAGCCGGAACCCGGCCGGGCGGACGCCGAGCGCGGCGTGCGCCGCCCGGATCAGCCCCAGGATCTCGGCGACCTCCGCGCCCACCTGCTCCGGCGCGCAGAAGGTGTGCGCGTCGTTGAGCGAGATGGCGCGTACCCGGGACAGCCCACCGAGCACCCCGGAGCGCTCCGAGCGGTACATCCCGCCCAGCTCCGCAACCCGCAGCGGCAACTCCCGGTAGGAGCGGCCCCGGGCCCGGAACACGAGCGCGTGGTGCGGGCAGAGCGCCGGCCGGAGCACGAACTCGTCGTCGGCGCTCAACCGCATCGGCGGGAACATGTCGTCGGCGAAGTAGCCGAGATGCCCGGAGAGTTCGAAGAGTTCGCGCTTGCCCAGCGGCGGCGAGTAGACGTGCTGGTGGCCGGAGCGGCGCTCCAACTCCCGGACGTACTCCTCCACGGCGTGCCGGGCGGCGGCGCCGGCGGGCAGCCAGATCGGCAGGCCGGCGCCGGCCAGCGGATCGGAGACGAAGAGGTCCAGCTCACGGCCGAGCCTACGGTGGTCGATCATGTCGGGCTCCTGGATCGGGTACGACCCGGAGGCGACCTGGACACCGAACGCCGCAGGGCCCTCGAGGGCGGATCGCCCCGGGGCCTTGTCGACTGTGGTTACGTCAGAGCGGCGCGCCGGGGACACCCGGCGTCGTGGTCACCACAACCGCACTGCGCATACGGCGACGCTACCCGCCTGGCACTCGCAGACGCACCCGGATTAGCGGCGGCGCGCAGGGGGTGGGCCGCCGGCGCGGGACCCGCCGGCGGCCCTGGCGGCTCGAAATCGTCAGGAACGGGGGACCCGACGGGCGGAGCCGCGCCGACAACGGTACGCCGACGGGCGCTGATCCGCCGCCCGCTCCGACGGGGCTGGGACGACCCCCGGAACCGTCACCCGAGGTCCGCTCGCCTCGTTGAACAGGGGTGGCCTGGCCGTGTCGACGGTCACGCCGGGCCAGGGCTGTCCACGGTGACGCCGGACACGCCGTCAGGCTCGAGACACCCAATCGGCCGCATCCGGCGAGGTGGCAGGCGTGCCCGAACTACTCACTGACGTCGCGTCGCCGGCGTGGGCGTACCTGGTGCTGCTCGCTCTGCTGATCGCGGACGCCTTCGTCCCGGTGATCCCCACCCAGATCGTCATGATCACCAGTGGTGCGCTCACCGTCTACGGCGGGCTCAGCCTGCCTGTCACCATCGCCGTCGGCGCGCTCGGCGTGTTCGCCGGTGACCTGGCCTGCTACCTGCTCGGTCGAGGCGCTCCCGACCGCCGGGCACCCCGGCACGCGGAGCCGAGCCGGGCCCGCCGGATGGCCAACCGGGTCACCCAGGGGCTCCGACAACCCGGGCCGATGGTGATCCTGCTGTGCCGGTTCGTGCCCGGCGGCCGGATGGCGGCCTGCTTCTCGGCCGGCCGCAGCCGCTACCCGTACCGGCTGTTCGTGCTGTACGAGGCGGTCGCCGCGCTGGGCTGGGCCACGTACGGCGCGCTTGTCGGGCACCTCGGCGGCACCGCGCTCACCGAGTCGGCGTGGCGGCTGGCCATCATCGCCACCGCCGCGGCTGCCGGCTTCGCCGCCGCCGGATGGGCCATGACCCTGGTCAGCGCCCGCCACGCCCGCGCCGCCGCCCAACTTCCCCTGGACTGAGTGTCGCCGGACTCGCCGGGCATAAGCACGACCACAAGTGCAAGATCGACGTGAGATTCGGGCCTCTAGGGGTGGTCCCGGGGGCGGATTTCGGTGGACGTCCCGGATCCGGCTGGGGTGCCCGCGGCGACAGGCTGAAGCATGCCTGGAACCCGGAACACCGGCCTACTGGCCCTCGGCGGGATCGCCGTGGCGACGCTGCTCACCGTGATCGGTCACCTGGAGGTCAACGACGACCTCAACCCGTGGACGCTGACCATCAGCGACTTCGCCGTCTCCGACCGAGGGGGCGTCATCGACGTCGCCATGGTGGTGTTGGCGCTCGCCACCGTGGCACTGCTCCACGGCCTGCGCCGTACCGGCCCACCCGGACCGCGCTCCGGTCGGACGGCCGAGTTGCTGCTCGGCGCGTGGGTGGCCGGGCTGCTGCTGGCCGCGGTGGTGCCGACGAACGAACCGGGCACAGCCATGACCACCGCTGCGTACCTGCACCGGTACGCCTCGGTGGTCGCCTTCCTGGCACTCCCGGCCGGCGGCTGGCTGCTCGCCCGGCGCGATCAGCTGACGCCCGCCGCCCGCTGGTTGCGCGGACTGGCGGTGGCCAGTCTCGCCCTCGCCGGGGCAATGGTCTGGTCGGCGTACCCCGGCGACCGCATGTTGATCGGGCTGGCCGAGCGTCTGCTCATCCTCACCGAGGTCGGCGTACTGACGGCGGTGGCGCTCGTCCTCGCCCGTTCCGGCCCGGCAACGCGCGTCACCACCGGCTAGGGCTACTCCAGCTCGTGGAGCATCAGCTGGCGGGCGGCCTCGGTGATCGAACCGGACAGGCTCGGGTAGATGGTGATCGTCTGCGCCAGCTCGTTGACTGTCAGGTTGTTCTCCACGGCCATCGTGATCGGCAGGATCAGCTCGCTGGCCTTCGGCGCGACCACCACCCCTCCGATCACCTGACCGCTCGCCGGCCGGCAGAACAACTTCACGAAGCCGTCGGAGAAGTCGTCCATCTTGGCCCGGGCGTTACCGGACAACGGCAGCATCACCTGCCGGGCCGGCACCTTCCCGGCGTCCACCTCGTCCTGCGAGACACCCACGGTGGCCAGCTCCGGGTCGGTGAAGACGTTCGCCGCGACGGTCCGCAGCCGCAGCGGGCGGACCGCCTCGCCGAGCGCGTGCCACATCGCGATCCGGCCCTGCATGGCGGCGACGCTGGCCAGCAGCAGAACCCCTGTGCAGTCACCGGCGGCATAGATGCCTGGCACGTTGGTCCGGGAGACCCGGTCGACAGTGATATAGCCGCCCCGGCCCAGCTCCACGCCGTACTCGGCGAGGCCCAGGTTTGCCGTGTTCGGGATCGAGCCGACCGCGATCAGGGCATGCGAGCCGGTGACCTTGCGGCCGTCGGACAGCTCCACCTCGACACCGTCGGCGGTACGGCGCACCGCGTCCGCCCGGGAGTTGTTGAGGATCTCCATGCCCCGGTTACGGAACACCCGCTCGATGGCGGACGCCGCGTCGGCGTCCTCGTGCGGCATCACCCGATCGCGGCTGGAGACCAGGGTGACCTCGACACCCATGGCGAGGTACGCGCTCGCGAACTCCGCACCTGTCACACCGGACCCGACGACGATCAGGTGCTCGGGCAGCTCGGGCAGGTCGTACACCTGACGCCAGGTCAGGATGCGTTCGCCGTCCGGCACGGCGGTGGGCAGCTGCCGGGGCGTCGAACCGGTGGCCACCAGCACCGAGGACGCGGCGATCGAGTACTCCTCGGAGCCGTCGGCGGGGGTGACGACGACCAGGTGGGTGTGCCCGAGAGCGTCCTCACCGAGCCGGGCCGTGCCGGCCACGAAGGTGACCCCGGCCTTGAGCAGCTTGGCGTGGATGTCGGCGGACTGCGCGAGCGCCAGCCGCTTGACCCGCTCGTGCACCGCCCGCGCGTCGACGGTCACCGCCTCCAGGCCGTCCGAGTGCACACCGAACTCCTCGGTGTCCCGGTAGCCGGTGACCACCCCCGAGCTGGCGATGAAGGTCTTCGACGGTACGCAGTCGGAGAGCACGCACGCCCCGCCCGCACCGTCTGCCTCCACGACGGTGACATCGGCGTCCAGCTGGGCGGCGACGAGGGCCGCCTCGTACCCGGCCGGCCCTCCGCCGATGATCACAATCCGGCTCACAGCGTTCGCCCTTCGTTGATGCTCACAGTGACTTTCTTCTCCCGAACGCACCCGACACGCACAGTCGTATTCTCCCCCACCCGTCCGCCGGGCTATCGTCATCGCCGTGCGTCATCACGCCGCCTACGGCTCAAACCTTGATCCCGCCCGGATGCGCGCCTACTGCCCGCACTCGCCGATGGTGGGCACCGGCTGGCTCGAGGGGTGGCGGCTGACCTTCGCCGGCGAGGACGTGATCGGCTGGGAGGGCGCGGTGACCACGGTCGTCGAGTCCCCCGGCGACCGGGTGTTCGTGGCGATCTACGACATCCACCCGTACGACGCGGCCCAGCTCGACGAGCTGGAGGGGGCGACCGCCGGCACGTACCGCAAGCTGCACGTGCGGGTCTCCACCCTCGACGGCGACGTGACCGCGTGGATCTACGTGTTCAACGGGTACGAGGGTGGCCTGCCCACGTCGTGGTATCTCTCCGAGATCGCGAACGCCGCCGAGAAGGCGGGCGCGCCGGACGACTACGTCAACGAGCTGCGGTCCCGCCCCACCGGCACCGCGTCCGCGTAGCGCGTATCCCACGCCCCCAGTCTGCAACCGTCAGCGACCGGCGCGTCCGCCGGGTGCCGCGGGCGTCGTCAATCACACACCGGCGGCCGGGACGACACGCTCGTACATGTCGGTCCACAGGGTCTCCCGCAGGCCCACCGACTCGTACAGCGACAGGGGCGCGGTCGGGTTGGTCAGGTCGACGCCCAGGCCGGCCGAGCGTCGGCCCTTCGCGGCGTAGCGGGCGAAGGCGCGGCGCAGCAACGCCGCACCCACACCCCGCCGACGGTACGCGGACAGCACCGACAGCTTCTTCACCCAGCCCTCCTGCTGGTCGAGCGCCTGGTCCGAGGACTGCAACGCCCCGGCGGGCACCCCGTCCACCTCGGCGACCAACCACTCGTCCCAGGCGGTCAGGTCACCGATCCGGGCCCGCCAGCGGTCGTAGGGCAGCGGCTCGTGATCGGGGGTGTCGGCGAAGGCCGACTCGTGGATGCGGTGGAACTCCCGCAGGTCGGCCTCGTCGTCGGGGCGTACCGGCCGCACCCGCACGCCGGGCGGGGCCGCCGGCTCGTCGGGCAGGTCGGCCAGAGGCCGGCTCATCCGGACGTACCGCTTGGCGCGGGTGAAACCGGCCGCCCGCAGGTCCCGCTCCCA
Organism: Micromonospora sp. NPDC000663; assembly: GCF_042898105.1. Classification (NCBI taxonomy): domain Bacteria; kingdom Bacillati; phylum Actinomycetota; class Actinomycetes; order Micromonosporales; family Micromonosporaceae; genus Micromonospora; species Micromonospora sp. NPDC000663. The sequence continues at coordinate 356,929 of NZ_JBIAYR010000001.1, read as the reverse complement.
GTCGCGTTCCGGCGCGCAGACCGTGCAGCGGACCGTGAGCGAGGGCAGCCCCCGCTCGGCGGCGCGCTCGGCGACCCGTTCCAGTTGTCGGGCCAGCAGCGGCGCCCGGACCGTCGCGGCGCGTACCGGGTCGACGTAGACCTCCACGAACTCCCGGCCGACCCCTGTCGGGTTGTCCACTGTCGCCCAGCCGACCACGGTGCCGTCCGGGTCGACAGCCAGCCAGGAGTCGCGTGTCGGGTCGAAGAAGGGTGCCGTGAGTGACGCCGTCACATCGTCGGCGTCGAAGTCGGGATGGCCGATGGCGAAGGTGTCGGCGGCGTGCACCACCGCGAGGATCGCCGGAACGTCGTCGAGGGTGGGTCGGCGCGTGGTCCAACCTGCGGGGAGGGTCACGGCTGGTGATCCTGGCAGCCGATCGGCTCCGGCGCCGCCCATTTTTCGTCGCCGCCGGTCGGGTCAGCCCAGGTCGGCCCGGGTGCGGTGCAGCAGTTCCACCAGTTCGGCGCCGTCGGCCGGGCCGAGCGCCGCGAACGCCGGCGCGGCCAACCGGTTGGTCACCGCCTCCGCCCACAGCCGCCGACGCACCAGCGGCCCGATCGGCGGGTACGGAGGGGGCCAGCCGCAGGCCACCGCTCCGGCCTCCCCCTCCGGGCCGGCCAGCACCGCCTCCAGCGGTGTCATCCCGGCGGCGCGCACGGCCAGCAGGTACGCGCCGGTGAAGTGTTCGCGGAGCAGTCGCAACCCGGCGGCGGTGCGGGCGCCCGGGGTGTTCTCCGGTAGCGGCATGGCCCGCCAGGCGGCGAAGAGCGGCATCCCGCTGGCGTCCGCGGCTCCCACCGCCCGCTCGACGAGCGCGGACAGGCGTTCGGTCCCGGGCAGCGGACCGAGCTGCTGGGTGCCCCACCGGCAGCATTCGGCGAAACTCGCGGCGGCCACCTCGACCGGCCGGACGGTCCGGGCGGCGGCGTCCCAGCCGTCGGCGACCGCGTCCGGCGCGACGAAGCCGAGGGCGGCGGCGGCCGTCTCGGCACGTACGTCGCCGAGCGCGCCGGCCCGGCCGCTGATGTAGAACGCCCAGCCGGAGATGCCGAGCAGCCGGGCCCGCCGCAGCGTGGTCGGGCTACGGCTGAACGCGTCGCCCAGATCGAGCACGACGGGTTTGCTGGCGGCGGCGACCTGCTCCGGTGTCATCCGAGCGCCCACCCCGGCCCGCTCCGGCCCGGAACCGCCGGACCGCAGGCCCGCTCGTCGTCGTCCATCGATCGTCAGTCTGCCGCGCCACCGGCGGAGTCCGCAGTCCCCTCTTCGGCCGCCAACGCCTCCACCGCCGCCTCGACCTCGCCGGCGCGCCGCCGGGCCGCCGTGACCGCCCGCTCGGCCGCGCGCCTGGCGAGTTTGGCCCGGCTGAGGTCCTGCTCGGCGACCGCCCGCCGGCGCTCCAACTCGGCCAGCTCGGCCTCGATCGAGTCCAGCGCCTCGGCGCCGTCCCGCTCCTGCCCGCTCGCCTCGGTCAACTCGGCCTCGGCCCGCTGCTGATCGGCACGGGCCTTGGCGAGTTCCCGGTCCAGTGCCCGGCGCTGCCGGTCCCGTTCGGCGCGGGCGGCCCGCGCGGCGCGCTCGGCGGCCCGGTCGGGAGCCGCCTCGGTGCGGACGCGCCTGGTTGCCGGCTGGCGCGGCTCCGGCTTCTCCTCGGTGCCGGTGACCAGACGCAGCTGAGGTCGGGGCACCTCGCCGAAGCCGGCGTACGTGGCCGACCTGAGCAGGCGCCCGGCCCGGACCTGTTCGGCGACCTCGGCGTCGGACAGCGCCGCGTTGAGAGTTGTCTCCACCTCGGCCAGCGGCAGCTTGCCGACGGGCGGTGCGTCGGGCTCCGCAGCGGCGAGCTTGCGGACCTCGGCGACCAGGGCGCCGACCACGGCCCGACGCTGGGCTGACAACTCCCGCAGCCGGGGCCCGCGCAGGTCCCGCTGGGCGGACCGCAGCGCGTCCGCGAGCTGCACCAGGTCGGCGACCAGTTCGGGGCGGCGGATCGCGAGCAGGTTCACCAGCCAGGCGGCCACCGTGGGACGACGCAGCCGGGCCAGTTCCCGGGCGGACTTCGGGTCGCCGGCCCGCCGGGCCTCGGCCACGGCCGCGTCCCGGGCGGCCACGAACCGGTCCGGCGGAATGCGGTAGAGCTGTCGTACCAGCTCCGGGGAGGGGCCGGGCATCGCTCAGACGTCCACCCGGCTACCGGGCTCCAGCCGCTGGTACTCGGTGCCGGACAGCGCCGCGTACTGCCGGTTGAGCACACCCAGCCCGTTGTCGTTGAGCAGCGCGTCGTGCAGGGCGTACGCGCGTCGGGGTGCGACCGCCCGGATGAAGTCGAGGACCTCGGAGAACTTCGACCAGGGGGCGTGGATCGGCGCGAAGAGCGTGTCGACAGGTGTCTCCTCCGGCACCACGAGGGCGTCACCGGGGTGGTAGACCACGTCGTTGATCAGGTAGCCGAGGTTGTCGATCACCGGGATGTCCGGGTGGATCACCGCGTGCTTCCCGCCGTACGCCCGGATGGCGATGCCGGCGGCGGTGAACGACTCGCCGGTCGTGACCGGGCGCAGCACCTCTGCCGCGTCGCCGAGGGTGCCGGCGATCGCGGCGGGCCCGTGGATCGGGAACGGCCGCCTGTCGAGTTCCAGGCGCACCGCCGCCAGGTCGAGGTGGTCGGGATGCTCGTGGGTGATCAGCACCGCGTCGGCCCCGTCCAACGCCGCCGGATCGCTGAACACCCCCGGATCGACGACCAGCACTCCCCCGTCGTGTTCCACCCGGAGGCAGGAGTGCGCGTACTTGGTGAGCCGCATCGTGACTCCTCGATTATCGAATCGTGACGTCCTCAGCGCAGTCTGCCGGAACCAGCCGCCGCGCGCGCCACGTCCGAGGTATCGCCACACCGGCTGACAACGATGGGAGCGGGGATGGACAAACGGGAGGGACGACGCCGCGGCGCACTGCTGGCGGCGACGACACTGCTGGCGGCGCTGGCCGTGACGGGCTGCGGTGCCGGCGGCGACGACAGCGGGGCACGGGACAGCGCGGGTTCGGCGGCCAAGGCGCCGGTCGTCGGCGGCGAGGCGGGCCGGGACGCCGCAGCGGAAGCGCCGGGGGCCGCCGGAGCGGGCGCACCGGACCTGCGGGTCGACCAGCGGGCGATCATCTACACCGGAGCGATGCGGGTGCAGGTCGACAATGTGGACGCGGCCGCCCGCGAGGTCGCCGCCGTGGCCACCCGGGCCGGCGGCTTCGTCGGCGGTGACCAGCGACGCAGCGCCGACGCCGACGCGGTGGCGGAGTTGGAGCTGCGGGTGCCGGCGGCGAGGTTCACAGGCGTGGTGGAGGAGATCGCGAAGCTCGGCCGGCAGCAGAGCCGGGAAATCAGCACCCAGGACGTCACCGAGGAGACAGTCGACCTGGACGCCCGGATCACCAGTCAGCGTGCCCGGGTGGACAGCGCCCGCCGGTTGCTGGCCCGCGCCACCTCGATCGCCGACCTGGTGTCGTTGGAGAACGAGTTGGGCCGCCGGGAGGCCGACCTGGCCTCGTTGGAGGCGAAGAAGCGACGCCTCGCCGACCTGACCGCCCTCTCCACGGTCACCGTGTCGCTGGCCGGGCCGGCCGCGAAGGCCACCGAGGAGAAGGCCCAGACCGGCTTCCTGGTCGGGCTCCGGGGCGGCTGGAAGGCCTTCGTCGTCTCGATGACCGTCCTGCTCACGGTGCTGGGCGCGCTGCTGCCGTGGCTGGTGGCGCTCGGCGTACCGCTTGCGGTGCTGCTGGTCGTGCTGCGACGGCGGCGGAAGTCACCCGCCCTTGTCGCTCCGGTCAGCGCGCCGCCGCAAGTGCCCGCAGCGCGGTCTGCACCATGACGCGTACGCCTGCCGGGATGGCCCCCTCGTCCACGTCGAACGACGCGCGGTGCAGGTCGACGTTGGGGCCGGAGCGTCCCACGCCGAGGCGGGCGAGTGCGCCGGGGACGTACTCCAGATACCAGGAGAAGTCCTCGCCGCCCATGCTCTGCGGCGTCTCGGCGATCCCCTGCGGGCCGAGGGCGGCGCCGGTGGCGGCGGTCAGCACCTGGATGGCCCGGGAGTCGTTGCACACGGGTGGCCGGCCGCGCAGGTACTCCAGGTCGACAGTCGCGCCGGTCGGGGCGATCACGTCCCGGACCACCTGAGCGACGATCTTCGGGGCCTGCTCCCAGGTGTCGCGGTCCATCACCCGCAGGGTGCCGGACGCGCTGGCCTCGGACGGGATGACGTTGTAGCGGGTGCCGGCCGAGGCGTGGCCGAAGACCAGCAGCAGGCCGCTGTTGGCCGGCACCCGGCGGCTGACCAGGGCGGGCACCTCGGTGATCAGCCGGCCGAGCGCGTCGACCAGGTCGACGGTCAGGTGCGGACGGGCGGTGTGCCCGCCGGGGCCGGAGAGCCGGACGGTGACGTTGTCGGCGGCCGCGGTGATCGGGCCGACCCGCAGGCCGACCTGGCCGACCGGCAGGTTCGGGTCGCAGTGCAGGGCGAAGATCTGCACCACGTCGTCCAGGCCACCGGCCTCGATGACCTCCAGCGAACCGCAGGGCAGGATCTCCTCGGCCGGCTGGAAGATCAGCCGGACCCGGCCGTCCAGCTCACCGAGGTCGGCGAGCTGGGCCAGCAGCATGCCGACGCCGAGCATGATCGTGGTGTGCACGTCGTGGCCGCAGGCGTGGCAGACGCCCTCCACGGTGGACCGGTAGGGCACGTCCTTGGAGTCGTCCAGCGGCAACGCGTCGATGTCGGCGCGCAGCGCCACGACCGGGCCGTCGGGGCGGCCGTTGATGTCGCAGATCACGCCGTTGCCCTTGGGCAGCAGCCGAGGTTGCAGGCCGGCCAGGGACAGCTCCCGGGCGATCAGGGCGGCCGTCTCGAACTCCGTGCCGGACAGCTCGGGGTGCGAGTGGATGTGACGGCGCGTGGCGATCAGCCCGGGTACCCGGAGCGCCAGGAGGTGGTCCAGGTCGCTGGGCAGCGGCTGGGAACCGGGCGGCGGCTCCGGCCAGGACGACGCCAGCTGGCTGCCGGTGGGCAGCGTCAACGCACTCGTCACGTCGAATTCTCGATCACTAGAAATGGATGGATCATCGGGAACAGCAGACAGCCTAGACCTCCGGCGGTGACGCTGCGCAACCTCGTTCCGGTAATGATCGGACCGCGCAGCGTCACGTATGCCCTGCTGGGAACGCTCGGAGAGGTGCGGGACAGCAGGTAGATCGCGGTCGAAGGCCGTCATCTGCCCCTCACCTCCTACAACGCGTAACCGATCCCGGCGGTCACGAATCTCGGTGCCGGTCACCGGCCCCTGTTGCGAATTGTCGCATTAGTCGGGGTGATGAACTGACACTCCGACAATTAGCCGACCACGCTCCGCAACGAGCCGGAAAGACGCTCACACGCACGGGACCACCGTCACCGCACAGGGTGTGCGTCCCGACGACCCGGTCGAGGTACCCGCAAACCGCGGTGAGCACACCGCAAACGCCCCCGCGAGGGCCACGCCGCCCAGGGGTTCCGCCCTCCACGGTAGCTCCGCCGAAGCCCGGAAACACCCCTTGACCTGGGAAAACGACAGAAGGGCGATCAGAACCGATCGGTCGGCCGGTACAGCCCCCACGCCTCGCGCAGCGTCCCGCAGACCTCACCCACCGTGGCGCGGGCCCGCAGCGCCTCCTTCATCGGGTACAGCACGTTCTCCGTACCGTCGGCGGCGGCCCGCAGGTCGGCGAGCGCCCGCGCCACCGCGTCGGCGTCCCGCTCGGCGCGCAGCCGCGCCAGCCGCTCGGCCTGCGCCGCCTCGATCGCCGGGTCGACCCGCAGCGGCTCGTACGGCTCCTCCTCGTCCACCGTGAACCGGTTGAGCCCCACCACCACCCGCTCACCCGAGTCGATCTCCTGGGCGATCCGGTACGCGGACTGCTCGATCTCCCGCTTCTGGAACCCGGCCTCGATGGCGTCCACCGCCGACCCGTGGTCCGCCACCCGTTCCATCAGCTCCACGGCGGCGGCCTCGATCTCGGCCGTCATCGCCTCCACCACGTACGAGCCGGCGAACGGGTCCACCGTGGCGGTCAGGTCAGTCTCGTACGCCAGCACCTGCTGGGTCCGCAGCGCGAGCCGGGCGGCCTTCTCGGTGGGCAGCGCGATGGCCTCGTCGAAGCTGTTGGTGTGCAGCGACTGGGTGCCACCGAGCACCGCGCCCAACCCCTGCACCGCCACCCGGACCAGGTTGACCTCGGGCTGCTGCGCGGTGAGCTGCACGCCTGCGGTCTGGGTGTGGAACCGCAGCATCATCGACTTCGGATCCTTGGCGCCGAAGTCGTCACGCATCAGTCGGGCCCAGATCCGCCGGGCGGCGCGGAACTTCGCCACCTCCTCCAGCAGCGTGGTGCGGGCCACGAAGAAGAACGACAGCCGGGGCGCGAAGTCGTCAACGGCGAGCCCGGCGGCGAGCGCCGCCCGCACGTACTCCACGCCGTTGGCCAGGGTGAACGCGATCTCCTGCGCGGGCGTCGCGCCGGCCTCGGCCATGTGGTAGCCGGAGATGGAGATGGTGTTCCACTTCGGCACCTCCTTGCGGCAGTACGCGAACGTGTCGGCCACCAGGCGCAGCGACGGCTTCGGCGGGAAGATGTACGTCCCCCGGGCGATGTACTCCTTGAGGATGTCGTTCTGGATGGTGCCGTTGAGCGCCGCGCCCGGCACCCCGTTCTCCTCGGCCACGAGCTGGTAGAGCAGCAGCAGCACCGAGCCGGGCGCGTTGATGGTCATCGAGGTGGACACCTTGTCCAGCGGGATGTCGGCGAAGAGCAGCCGCATGTCCTCAATGGAGTCGATGGCCACGCCTACCTTGCCGACCTCGCCGTGCGCGATCGGCTCGTCGGAGTCGTAGCCCATCTGGGTCGGCAGGTCGAACGCGACCGAGAGACCCATGGTGCCGGCCCGCAACAGCTGGTGGTACCGCGCGTTGGACTCGGTGGCGGTGCCGAAACCGGCGTACTGGCGCATGGTCCACGGGCGGGAGGTGTACATGGTGGGGTAGACGCCCCGGGTGTACGGGAATTCGCCGGGACCGCCCAGCCGGGAGTCCAGGTCCTCCGGAAGGTCGGCACCCGTGTAGACGCCCTTGATCGGAAAACCGGACTCGCTTGACCGCCGTTCACTCATCCCCGGATGGTAGGACGCCCGGGCATGTCGTCGGGTGAGGGATACCGCACACTGCGTCCCGACCGGTCGACAGGAGGTGAACGACAGGGCACGTTCTGTCGACTTCGATAAACGCCCGTCGCGTCGGCTTTCATATCGGGCGTCGGACCCAGCAAGATAGGGGGGTTGTGTCCCAGCCCCCTCGATTTCCCCCGGTGGCTTTTCTGTGACTCAGATCCCGACGTGGAGCGGCGGACCAGTCAGTCCCGCCAACGGCCGCGCAGCACCCGGCACCACCATCGGTGACCGGTACTCGCTGCGGTCCTCGGTGGGCAACGGCGGCATGGGTACGGTCTGGCGCGCCACAGACACGTTGCTGCGCCGTGACGTGGCGGTGAAGGAGGTCGTCCTGCCCCCGGGGCTGGCCCCCAGCGACCGCGACGCCATGTACGAACGCACCCTGCGCGAGGCCCGCGCCGCCGCCGCGATCCAGCACCCGGCAGTGGTGCAGGTGTACGACGTGGTCACCGAGGCCGGTCGCCCGTGGATCGTGATGGAGCTGCTGGACGCGCGCAGCCTCGCCGACATGGTGATCGAGGACGGTCCGGTCGCTCCCCGCGCCGTCGCCAAGATCGGCATCGCGCTGCTCGGGGCGCTGGAGGTCGCGCACGCGATCGGCGTGCTGCACCGCGACGTCAAGCCGGCGAACGTGCTGATCTGCACCGACGGCCGCTGCGTGCTTACCGACTTCGGTGTGGCCCGGATGCCCACCGACGTGCAGCTCACCACCCCCGGCATGGTGCTCGGCTCGCCGCACTTCATCTCACCCGAGCGGGCCATGGGCCAGGAGTTCGGCCCACCGAGCGACCTGTTCTCGCTCGGTGTGACGCTCTACACGGCGGTCGAGGGCCGGCCGCCGTTCGACAAGGGCGACCCGATCGAGACCATGCACGCGGTGGTCGAGGACCCGCCGGCCCCGCCGCAGCGCAGCGGCCCGCTGACCCGGGTGCTGATGGGTCTGCTGGAGAAGGACCCGGCCCGCCGCCTGGACGTGCACACCTCCCGGGCCATGCTCCGCGAGCTGCTCGCCGGCCCGCTGGGCAGCACCGCCACCGCAGTGCACTCGGTCACCGACCCGTACGCCGTGGTGCCGGTGCAGCAGCGCCCCGCACCCGTACACCCGCCGGCGCAGCCGGAGCCCAAGCCGGACAACCAGATCGGCGGCCGGGCGATGCTGGCCGCCGACGAGTCCCTGACCGACCGGCTGGCGGCGCTGCGTCGCGGCGAACGCCCGCCGCCTGCCGCTCCCGCAGGCGCCGCCAGGCTCGACGAGACCAGCGCCGACGCGCTGGCCGGTCCGCTGCACACCCCGACCGGCGCGATGCCCGCCCCCGGGCGGCCCGCCGTCGGGCGCACCTACGGCGGCAACGCCGACGCCACCCAGCGGGTGGACGCCGGGGCGCACCCGGACGCCACCCAGCGGGTCACCTACGGTAACCAGTCCGACGCCACCCAGCAGGTCGGGTACGGCGGCGCGCCGGAGGCCACCCAGCGGATCGGCGGCACCTACGGCGGCGGCAACCAGTGGTCGGTGCCGGGCACCGGCCAGCCGTGGACGACGCCCGCCACGTCCAGCGGCGGCGCGCTCGACAAGGTCCGGGCCACCGGCGGTCAACTGGTCAGCACCGTCAAGGGCTGGCCGCGCAAGGTCCAGCTCGCCGCGGCCGGCGGGCTGGCCGTCGTGTTGCTGATCACCGTGGTGGCGCTCTCCGGCGGCGACGATCCGGCCCCGAGCGCGCCGCAGGCGCAGCCCTCGCCGTCCGCCGCCGCGGGCCCCGGCGTCGAGATGCAGGAACATGCCGCCCGAGGCATCCAGGTGATGGTGCCCAAGGGCTGGAAAAAGGCCACCGGCGGTTCCTACACCGACTACATCGACCCGGAGGACAGCGGTCGCAAGGTGCGCATCATCACCGAGAAGTGGTCCAGCAGCTCCGCCCGGTGGGCGGAGACGGCCGAGAACGGCCTCAAGACCAGGAGCACCTCCTGCGTCAAGCCGTACGCCCAGATCAGCGCCACGGAGACGGAGCTGGCAAGCCAACCGGCAGCCGAATTCGAGTACACATGTGGCGAGGGCGACACCATGCGGCACGGCGTCTGGCGGGGTGTGGCGCAGGGCGGCAAGGCGTACTCGTTCTACCTGACCGCCACCGACGCCAAGTTCGCCGAGAGCAAGCCCATCTTCGACGAGATGGTGCGCACGTTCCAGCTCACCGGGGACGGCTGAGCCGGAGGCAACCGACAGCGGTGATCCGCCGCCGTGCTATCAAGAGGCATGGCGGCGGACACCACTGACATCGACGACATTCGTGAGCAAGCCCGGCGCTGGCTGGCCGACGACCCGGACCCGGCCAGCCGGGACGAGCTGACGGCGGTGCTCGACGCGCTGCCGTCGAGCGCCCCCGACCTGGCCGACCGGTTCGCCGGGCCGCTCACCTTCGGCACCGCGGGCCTGCGTGGGCCGCTGCGCGCCGGCCCGAACGGGATGAACCTGGCGGTGGTCACCCGGGCCGCCGCCGGCCTGGTCGACTGGCTCGCCGCGCAGGGCGGCACCGGCCCCCTGGTGATCGGGTACGACGCCCGGCACGGCTCCCGCCAGTTCGCCGAGCGCACCGCCCAGGTGGCCACCGGGGCCGGGCGTCCCGCGCTGCTGCTGCCGCGCCCGCTGCCCACCCCCGTCCTGGCGTACGCGGTGCGCCAGCTCGGCGCGGTCGCCGGCGTGATGGTGACGGCCAGCCACAACCCTCCGCAGGACAACGGCTACAAGGTCTACCTGGGTGCCGAGCTGGGCGGCGAGCTGGGCGCGGGAGCGCAGATCGTGCCTCCCGCAGACACCGGCATCGAGGCGGCCATCCGGGCGGTCGGCCCGCTGACCGAGGTGCCGCTGGGCGCGCCCGGCCAGGTGCTCGGCGACGACCTGGTCGCGTCGTACGTCGAACGGGCGACAGCGGTGATCGACCCGGACGGGTCGCGGGACCTGAACGTGGCGTACACCCCGCTGCACGGGGTGGGCGCGGCGGTGCTCACCGCCGCGTTCGCCCGCGCCGGTTTCCCGGTGCCCGGTGTGGTGCCCGACCAGGCCGAGCCGGACCCGGAGTTCCCCACCGTGTCGTTCCCCAACCCTGAGGAGCCGGGAGCGGTGGACCGGCTGATCGCCCTGGCCGACTCGACAGGCGCGGATCTCGCCATCGCCAACGACCCGGACGCGGACCGCTGCGCCGTGGTGGTCCGTGACGACCGCGACGGCTGGCGGATGCTGCGCGGCGACGAGGTCGGTGTCCTGCTCGCCGACCACCTGATGCGGCGCGGGGTAACCGGGCTGTACGCGACGACTATCGTCTCGTCGTCCCTGCTGCGGGCCATGTGCGCCGCCCGGGGCCTGCCGTACGACGAGACGCTCACCGGCTTCAAGTGGATCGTCCGGGCCGGCGGCGGGAGTGCGCCACTGGTCTTCGGCTACGAGGAGGCGCTGGGCTACTGCGTCGCCCCGCAGCACGTACGGGACAAGGACGGCATCACGGCCGCGCTGACCGTGGCGGAACTCGCCGCCGGCCTCAAGGCGCAGGGTCGTACGCTCACCGACCGGCTCGACGAGCTGGCCGCGGAGTTCGGCGTGCACCACACCGACCAGCTCTCGGTCCGGGTGGACGACCTGCGGCTGATCGCCGACGCGATGGCCCGGATCCGGGCGGCCACCCCGAGGACGCTGCTCGGGCAGCCGGTGGACAGCGCCAAGGATCTGCTGCCCGAGTCGGACGTGGTGATCCTGCGCACCGCCGCGGCCCGGGTGGTGATCCGCCCGTCCGGGACCGAGCCGAAGCTCAAGGCGTACCTGGAGGTGGTGGAACCCGTCGTGGACGGTGACGTCGCGGCGGCCCGCGGCCGCGCGGCGTCGGCCGTCACCGCGCTGCGCGCCGAGGTCAGCGCCGCCCTGGGCATCTGAATTCCGCGCGCCACGTCCGGGCCCGTCCGCGCGACAGTCAGCGGCGCGGGCCGAGCGCCTGGTCGACGGCGCGTCCCAGGGCCGCGACCACCAGGCCCACCGACGGGCGTACCACCGAGTCGTCGGCGCTCACCTCGCCGGAGAACCCGGCGCCGGTAGCGATCTCCTCCAGCCGGCGGCGGGCGTCGGCTGCGGTCTCGCCGCTCATCCCCAGCGCGGTCTCCATCCGCAGCACCACGACCAGGGTGGCGAGCGCGGCTGTTCGCTCGTCCGGGGCCGCCGCGCCGGTCAGCGCCTCGGTGAGCCGCTGGCGGGTGTCCGCCTCGACGGACCTGTCCACCACCGGGTAGCGGTGCACGTGGATGAAGCCCAGCTCGGTCTCGTCGACATCCCTGACGACACCCTGGGTGCACAGGTCACCGAGGATCCTGTCGCGCAGGCCGTGTCGTAGACGCTGCACCCAGGACGCCGGCGTGTGCGGTGTGTCGGCGGCGATCCGGCCCAGCACCTCGTCGGCGACCGGCTCGCCGGTGGGCGTCGGGTCGACCACGGTCAGGGAGCCGTCGGCGTACGCGATCCGACCGGCCAGGGCCAGCTCGACCAGCACCGCCGCGGCCATGCCGAGGTCCAGGCTGATCCGTGGCATGGTCGCCTTGCCGGTCGTGTCGTCGTAGGCGAGGAGCAGCAACTCCTCGGCGAGCGCAACACCAGTCATGGCCGGAGACGCTAGCGGGTCCGCGCCACACCGCGCGCGAACCCGCCGGACCCGGCACCGACCGGGGTAACGCGTCAGAACCGGGGCATGCCGCCGAACTGGCGGTCGCCGGCGTCGCCGAGGCCCGGGACGATGAACTTGCGGTCGTTCAGCCCCTCGTCGATCGAGGCCGTGACCAGGCGCAACGGCAGACCGGAGCGTTCCAGGCGCTCGATGCCGACAGGCGCGGCGAGGACGCAGAGCACAGTGATGTCGGTGCAGCCCCGGTCGGCGAGCAGCCGGCAGCAGTGCTCCAGCGAGCCGCCTGTGGCAAGCATCGGGTCGAGCACCAGCACCGGCAGACCGGCCAGGTCGCGGGGCAGCGACTCCATGTACGCGCGCGGCTCGTACGTCTCCTCGTCGCGGGCCAGACCGACGAAGCCCATCGAGGACTCCGGCAGCAGGCCCAGCGCGGCGTCCGCCATGCCCAGCCCGGCCCGCAGCACCGGGACCAGCAGCGGCGGGTTCGCCAGCCGGGTGCCCTCGGTGCCGGTGACGGGCGTCTGCACCGGGTACCGCTCGACGGGGAAGGAACGCGCCGCCTCGTACACCAGCATGGTGGTCAGTTCGTGCAGCGACGCCCGAAACGTCGACGAATCGGTGCGCGCGTCCCGCATGGCGGTCAGCCGGGCCTGGGCCAGCGGGTGGTCAATGACGTGTACGTCCACGATCGCTCAACCTACCGGTCCGGTCGGCACCCCGGTGCGGCTGCACTCGGTGCAGCGACGCCGCTCACGTCGGAGCGGCCCGGCGTGACCAAGATCACTCAGCTGTTTCGTGCGTAGACTTCGTGGCATGACGGCGACAACGACGTCGGCCCGGTCGGAGCTCTCCGAGCTGGGACGATCCGAGACCGCTCTGCGGACCTTCCTGCACGGCCTGCCCGGCGTGGACCAGGTCGGCGCGGAGCAGCGGGCGGCACAGCTCGGCACCCGCTCCATCAAGACCACCGCCAAGGCGCAGGCGATCGACCTGGCGATCCGCATGGTCGACCTGACCACCCTGGAGGGCGCCGACACCCCCGGCAAGGTGCGCGCGCTCGCCGCGAAGGCGCTGCGCCCCGACCCGGCCGACCCGTCGTGCCCGCACGTCGGCGCGGTCTGCGTCTACCCGGCGATGGTCCCCCACGTCGCCGAGGTGCTGCGCGGAAGCGGTGTGCACCTGGCGAGCGTGGCGACGGCGTTCCCGTCCGGTCAGGCGCCGCTGGAGATCAAGCTCGCCGACACGCGGGCCGCCGTCGCGGCCGGCGCCGACGAGATCGACATGGTGATCAACCGGGGTGCGTTCCTGGCCGGGCGGTACAAGGAGGTCTACGACGAGATCGTGGCCACCAAGGAGGCCTCCGGGGACGCCCACCTCAAGGTGATCCTGGAGACCGGCGAGCTGGCCACCTACGACAACGTGCGCCGCGCCTCGTGGCTGGCCATGCTGGCCGGGGGCGACTTCATCAAGACCTCCACCGGCAAGGTCCCCGTCGCGGCCACGCTGCCGGTGACCCTGGTGATGCTGGAGGCGGTCCGCGACTTCCGCGCCGCCACCGGGCGGCAGGTCGGCGTGAAGCCGGCCGGCGGCATCAAGACCACCAAGGACGCGATCAAGTACCTGGTGATGGTCAACGAGACCGTCGGCGCGGACTGGCTCGACCCGGACTGGTTCCGCTTCGGCGCGTCCAGCCTGCTCAACGACCTGCTGATGCAGCGCACCAAGCTGACGACCGGCACCTACGCCGGTCCCGACTACTTCACCCTGGACTGATAGCCGATGTTCGAATACGCCCCCGCCCCCGAGTCCCGCTCGGTGGTGGACCTCAAACCCTCGTACGGGCTGTTCATCGACGGTACGTTCGTCGACCCGACCGACGGTGGCAGCTTCAAGTCGATCAACCCCGCCTCGGAGGAGGTGCTGGCCGAGATCGCCGAGGCCGGCGCCGAGGACGTGGAGCGTGCGGTACGCGCCGCCCGCAAGGCGTACGACAAGGTCTGGGGTCCGATGCCGGGCCGCGACCGGGCGAAGTACCTGTTCCGGATCGCGCGCCTCATCCAGGAGCGCTCCCGTGAGCTGGCCGTCCTGGAGTCCCTGGACAACGGCAAGCCGATCCGGGAGTCGCGCGACGTCGACCTGCCGCTGGTCGCCGCGCACTTCTTCTACTACGCCGGTTGGGCCGACAAGCTCCCGTACGCCGGATTCGGGCCGAACCCGCAGCCGATCGGCGTGGCCGCACAGGTCATCCCGTGGAACTTCCCGCTGCTCATGCTGGCCTGGAAGATCGCCCCGGCGCTCGCGGCGGGCAACACTGTGGTGCTCAAGCCCGCCGAGACCACCCCGCTGACGGCGCTGCTGTTCGCCGAGATCTGCCAGCAGGCCGAACTGCCGGCCGGTGTGGTCAACATCGTCACCGGCGCCGGCGACACAGGTCGCGCCCTCGTCGAGCACCCCGACGTGGACAAGGTCGCGTTCACCGGCTCGACCGAGGTCGGCCGGGCCATCGCCCGGTCCGTCGCCGGCACCCGCAAGAAGCTCACCCTGGAACTGGGCGGCAAGGCCGCCAACATCGTCTTCGACGACGCGCCTATCGACCAGGCCGTCGAGGGCATCGTCAACGGCATCTTCTTCAACCAGGGGCACGTCTGCTGCGCCGGGTCCCGCCTGCTGGTGCAGGAGAACGTCGCCGACCGGGTGCTGGAGTCGTTGAAGCGGCGGATGGCCCTGCTGCGCGTCGGCGACCCGCTGGACAAGAACACCGACGTCGGGGCGATCAACTCGGCCGCCCAACTGGAGCGGATCCGCGAGCTGTCCGACGCCGGCTCGGCCGAGGGCGCCGAGCGCTGGTCGCCGCCGTGCGACCTGCCCGAGCGTGGCTTCTGGTTCGCGCCGACCATCTTCACCGGGGTCACCCAGGCGCACCGGATCGCCCGCGAGGAGATCTTCGGCCCGGTGCTGTCGGTGCTCACCTTCCGCACCCCTGCCGAGGCCGTCGAGAAGGCCAACAACACGCCGTACGGGCTGTCGGCGGGGATCTGGACCGACAAGGGCTCCCGAATCCTGTGGATGGCCGACCGGCTGCGCGCCGGCGTCGTCTGGGCCAACACGTTCAACAAGTTCGACCCCACCTCGCCGTTCGGTGGCTACAAGGAGTCGGGCTACGGTCGCGAGGGCGGCCGGCACGGGCTGGAGGGCTACCTCAATGTCTGAGCGGGTCGCGGTACGCAAGACGTACAAGCTCTTCATCGGCGGGAAGTTCCCGCGCAGCGAGTCGGGACGGTCGTATCTCGTGCAGTCCTCGAATGTGTCACTGGCCTCCCGCAAGGACGCCCGGGACGCGGTGGTCGCCGCCCGCGCCGCCGTGAAGGGTTGGGCCGGGGCGACCGCGTACAACAGGGGTCAGATCCTCTACCGGGCCGCCGAGATGCTGGAGGGCCGCCGCGAGCAGTTCGTGGCCCTGCGCATCCCCGGCGACGAGGTGGACGCGGCAGTGGACCGCTGGGTCTGGTACGCCGGCTGGGCCGACAAGCTCGCCCAGGTGTACGGCGGCGCCAACCCGGTCGCCGGCCCGTACTTCAACATCTCCGCGCCGGAGCCGACCGGGGTGGTCGCCGTGGTTGCCCCGGAACGTCCGGCGCTGCTCGGCCTGGTCAGCGTGATCGCCCCGGCGATCGTCACAGGCAACACGGTGGTCGTCGCGGCGTCGCCGTCCGAGCCCCTGGCGGCGGTGACGCTTGCCGAGGTGCTGGCCACGTCCGACCTGCCCGGCGGGGTGGTCAACATCCTCACCGGCGCGATCACCGAGACCGCGCCGACGCTTGCCGCGCACATGGACGTCAACGCGATCGACCTGACCGGGGTGACCGACACCGAGCTGGCCACGGAGCTGGAGGTCAAGGCCGCCGAGAACCTCAAGCGGGTGCTCCGGCCGGCGCCGACCGAGCACGACTGGTCCGCCGACCCGGGTCTGGCCCGGATGACGTCCCTGCTGGAGACGAAGACGGTCTGGCACCCCAAGGGGGTGTGATTCGCTCCCGGCCTTCGGGGGTTTTCCGGGGGAGCCCGCCCACTCCGGGCGGTCAGGCTTGATCCCTGCGTGGGCGGGCTCCCCCGGAAAACCTGACCTGTCCGGGTTCGTCGGTTGGGTCAGCTCACGGGTGCTGCCTCGGGTTGGCTTGCGGCCCCTCCCCCTCTCCTTCCTTGCCCTGCCCCGCCGCCGCCGGCAGCCCAAGATCTGCACAAGAACAGGGATGTTGCTGCCTCCATCGCCCGGGAGGCAGCAACATCGCTGAAATTGCGCGGATCTTCGGCCAGCCCGTCGGTTGGGCGCGGGAGGTAAGGGTCTACTACCGGGGGTAGGATTGGCTTGTGACTCGGTTGGGCGATCTTGAGCGTGCGGTGATGGACGTGCTGTGGGACGTGGTCCCGGGCACGTCGGACGGCGTGACCGTGCGCGAGGTGGCCGACGCGCTCGACGGCCGCGAGCTGGCTTACACGACCGTGATGACCGTCCTGGACCGGCTTGCCGGCAAGGGCATGGTGCAGCGGGAACGCGAGGGCCGGGCCTGGCGGTACCGGCCGGCGGCCAGCCGTGAGGCGCACATCGCCCAGCTCATGCTCGACGCCCTCGACCTGGGCGGCAGCCGGGACGCCGCGCTCGTGCGTTTCGCCCGCTCGGTCACCGGCACCGAGGCCGAGGTGCTGCGCGCGGCGCTGGGCAGCGAGGCCGGGCTCACCGCGACGGGCAGCTCCGACGGGGCCGAGCTGACCGACCGCGTGGACGGGCCGGCGGGCCGGCGGACGGCCGACGAGGCAGCGGAGCGGTAGGGCGCGCCATGGCGTACGCCGTGCACTTCGCCGCCACCATGCTGGCCTGCTATCTGACCGCTCAGGTGCTGGCCCGCTCGACCTGGACGTGGCGCAGCCCTCGGGTGGCGATCGTCTGCTGGCAGGCG
This sequence comes from Micromonospora sp. NPDC000663, assembly GCF_042898105.1. NCBI lineage: Bacteria > Bacillati > Actinomycetota > Actinomycetes > Micromonosporales > Micromonosporaceae > Micromonospora > Micromonospora sp. NPDC000663. Next base: position 340,024 of record NZ_JBIAYR010000001.1, on the reverse strand, counting down.
GTCGGCCTGGCGCTGGGCCTGTCCGCGATGGGCCTGCCGATGGCGCTCGGGTTGAGCGCGTACGACCTGCCGACCGGAAGCGCGCTGCTCGCCCTGGCCTCCGATCTCGCGCACGGCACCCTGCCTGTCGGGGAGACCGCCTTCCATCTGGCGGGTGTCGGGGTCGGCTTCGGCATCGGCGCGGTACTGCTCGCCACGACAGTGCGCAGCATCCACGGCACGGTCCGCGCCCAGCGCCGCCACCGGGACCTGCTCACCCTCGTCGCCCGGGACGACCCGGCCGCACCCGGCGCGCTCGTGCTGGATCATCCGAGCGCTGCCGCGTACTGCCTGCCGGGCGTGAAGCCGCAGGTGGTGGTGAGTGCCGGCACCTTGAGCCTGCTGGACCGGGCGGAGCTGGCCGCGGTGCTCAGCCACGAGCGGGCGCACGCCCACGAGCGGCACGACCTGGTGCTGCTGCCGTTCACCGCGCTCTGCCGGGCGTTGCCGTGGTTCGGCTGGGTCCGCGAGGCGCACGAGCGGGTCGCCCTGCTGGTCGAGATGCGCGCCGACGACAAGGCGCGCGAGCTGCACGCCGAGGCGCCCCTCGCGGCTGCGCTGCGCCGGTTCGCCGCCGCCGGTCACCGGATCACCCCGGCGGGCGCGCTGGGCGTGGGCGACCGCGATCTGGACGTACGGGTGCAGCGCCTGCTGGTCATCGACCGGCCGCCCCGGGTGGTCGGTGCCGTAGCCCTCGCGGTCGCCACCACACTTGTCGCCCTCCCGATCACGCTGTTCCTGTCCTGAGCTGACCCGCCCGCCGTGCCCCGGTCAGGGGACGAGCACGCGCTCCCTCACGTACTACGCGTCGTAGCAAACGCTCTTACGACAATGTGTAGTAGCTGAACATGTAGCCAAGCTACGTGTAGGGTGACTATGACAAGCGAGCCAACCTACGGAGGGCCGGCCATGGACACCCTGCTCCTCGCCCGCCTGCAGTTCGCCACCACGACCTCGATCCACTTCCTGTTCGTCGTGGTCACGCTCGGGCTGGTGACCCTGCTGGTCGGGATGCAGACCGCCTGGGTGCTCACCGGCAACCCCAGGTGGGAGCGGCTCACCCGGTACTGGGGGCAGCTCTACGTCATCAACTACGTGCTCGGCATCGCCACAGGCATCGTGATGGAGTTCCAGTTCGGACTGAACTGGAGCGGCCTGTCGCGCTACGTCGGCAACGTCTTCGGTGCGCCACTGGCCATCGAGACGCTCGTGGCGTTCTTCCTGGAGTCCACGTTCCTCGGGATGTGGATCTTCGGGTGGCACCGGCTCCGCAGGGGCGTCCACCTCGCGCTGCTCTGGGGCGTGGCGCTCACCGCGTACGCCTCGGCGTTCTGGATCATGGTGGCCAACTCCTGGCTGCAACACCCGGTCGGGTACGAGGTCCGCGACGGGATCGCCCACCTCACCGACTTCGGCGCGCTGCTCACCAACCCCAGCCTCGGCATGGCGTTCGGGCACGTGGTGTCGGCGGCGCTGCTTGTCGGCGGGATGCTGATGGCGGCCGTCAGCGCCTGGCACCTGATCCGCCGTACGCCCGACTTCGTGCTCTTCCGCACCTCACTGCGGATCGGCCTGGTCACCGCGGCGCTGGCGATCACGCTGGTGCAGGGCTTCGGCTTCGCCCAGTTCGGCCCCGTCGGTCAGGTGCAGCCCACCAAGTTCGGCCAGGGCCCGGAGGCGCAGGAGCTGGTCGCCGAGTGGACCACCCGGTTCGGCCCCGGTGACTACACCCCGCCGGTGCTGGCCAACGTCGGGCTGGGCTTCATGATCCTGATCGGTCTCACCCTCGGCTGCGTCTGGTTCCTGCTCCCGCTGCTCTTCCGGGACTGGGTCATCCGGCTGCGCTTCCCGCTCTGGCTGATCCTGCTCGCCCTGCCGCTTCCGTTCGTCGCGGTGATCCTCGGCTGGATCGCCCGTGAGGTAGGCCGTCAGCCCTGGGTGGCGTACGGGCTGCTCCCCACCGAACAGGCCGTCTCCCCGGTCGGCGCACCGGTGATGCTCGCCTCGCTGATCGGCTTCAGCCTGCTGCTCGGCACCCTCGCGGTCACCAACTGGGTGCTGCTCGCCAGACACGCGGCGCGCGGCGCGGACGACCCGGCGCTCGGCCGTCCCCCGGCGCCGCCCACCGAGCCGGCCCATCCCGAACCCGCCCTCGCCTGAGGAGATCACCCGTGGACCTCGCCTGGTACGCCCTGCTCGGCCTCTTCTTCGCCGGCTACCTGGTGCTCGCCGGCTTCGACTACGGCGTCGGGCTGCTGCTCGCCCGGGGTGGTGGCCCGGCCGGGCGGCGGGCTGCCCTCACCGCACTCGGCCCGTTCTTCCTCGGCAACGAGGTCTGGCTGGTGGCGGCGGTGGGGATCCTCTTCGGCGCGTTCCCGATGCTGGAGGGCGAGCTGCTGTCCGGCTGCTATCCGGCGGTCGCCGGAGCGCTGGTCGGGGTCGTCCTGGTCACCGTCGGTGTGCAGTTGCGCAGCCGGCCGGCCGACGAGCGGGTCCGGGCGCGCTGGGACCGGGTCGTGGTGATCGGGAGCGTGCTCGCCGCGCTGGGCTGGGGCGCCCTGCTCGCCGCGCTGCTGCAGGGTGTTCCCCGCCAGGCCGACGGGCACGTGAGCGGTGTGGCGCACCTGGCCACCCCGTTCACGGCCGCCGCCGGGCTGACCATGGTCGCGCTTGTCGCGGTGCACGGTGCGACATTCCTCACGCTGCGACTGCCGGCCGCCGACGCCGCCGTGGTCGGCCGCACCGCCCGCCGGCTGGTGCCGGTGGCGCTCACCGCGGTCGCCGTGGCCACCGTCGTGGGCCTGCTCTCCGTTCGGGTACGCGACAGCGTCCAACTGCCGGCGGTGGCCGTACTCCTGCCGGTGCTGCTGGCGGCGGCGCTGCTGGCGGCCCGCGCGGCGCTCGGCCGACGGCGGCCGGGGTGGGCTCTGGCGGCGACGGGCATGGCCCTGGCGATGCCTGTGGCGCTGGTCGGCGCGGCCCTGTGGCCCTACGTGCTGGTGTCCACGACCGACCCGGCCGCCTCGCTGACAGTGGCCGACGCGGCCGCGAGCACGCCGACGCTACGGCTGCTCGCCTGGGTGGCGCTGCCGCTGCTGCCGGCCCTACTAGGCTTCCAGGCAATGTGCTTGTGGGTTTTCCGGGGACGGACCGACGGCAGGGCACCGGTGTACTGGTGAACCGCCGTCCCTTCGACCCGCGTCTCCTGCGCCGGGTCCCCGCGGCCCGGCGCGACCTTGCCGTGCTCGCGCTGCTGGGTGTGCTCGCCGCCGGGCTGATCGTGGCGCAGGCCACCGCGCTGGCGGCGGTGCTGGCCACCGCCTTCGACGGGCGGCTGGACCGGCCGGCGCTGGCCGGCTTCCTGGCCACTGTCGCCGCCCGGTCGGCGCTGGTCTGGGCGCAGGGCACGGTGTCGGCGCGGGTCGCCGCCACGGTCAAGGCCACGTTGCGCGCCGACCTGCTCGGCGCGGTCGGCCGGCACGGGCCGGGCTGGGTGGCCGGGCAGCGGGCCGGTCAGCTCGCCACCCTGGCCGGGCGTGGACTGGACGCTCTTGACGCGTACTTCACCGGGTACCTGCCTCAGCTGGTGCTCAGCGTGACGGTGCCGCTCGCCGTGCTGGCCCGGATCGTCCTCGCCGACTGGAGTTCGGCGCTGATCATCGCGTTGACGCTGCCGCTGATCCCGGTCTTCGGCGCGCTGCTGGGCTGGCAGGCGCAGGCCGCCACCGAACGGCAGTGGCGCCGGCTCTCCCTGCTGGGTGGGCACTTCCTGGACATGGTCGCCGGGCTGCCCACGCTGCGCGCGTTCGGCCGCGCCCGGGCGCAGACCGAGGTCGTCCGCCGGATGGCCGACGGGCACCGGGTCGCCACCATGAAGACCCTGCGGATCGCGTTCCTGTCCGCGCTGGTGCTGGAGCTGGTCGCCACGCTGTCGGTGGCGCTGGTCGCGGTGCCGGTCGGCATCCGGCTGCTCGGCGGCGGCCTGGCCCTCCAGACGGCGCTGCTGGTGCTGCTGCTCACCCCGGAGGCGTACCTACCGCTGCGGGCCGCCGGCAGCCGCTTCCACGCCAGCATGGAGGGTTTGGCCGCGCTGGACGAGGCGCTCACCATCTCGGCGACGCCCACCCCGCCCCGGGCGGCCGAGGGCGCGGCCACCCCCGACGGGCGGGGCGAGATCCGGTTCGAGTCGGTGACCGTGGCGTACGAGCGGACCACAGCGCTGCGCGACGTGACCCTGACCATCAGGCCCGGTGAGCGGATCGCGATCATCGGCCCGAGCGGCGCCGGCAAGAGCACGCTGCTCGGCCTGCTGCTCGGCTTCGTGACCCCGACCAGCGGCCGGATCACCGTGGACGGCGTGGACCTCGCCGCCGCCGACCCGGACGCCTGGCGTCGGCAGCTCGCCTGGGTGCCGCAGCGCGCCCACCTCTTCGCCGCGTCGCTGGCCGACAACATCCGCCTCGGCGCACCTGACACCCCGACCGAGGCGCTCACCGCTGCGGTACGCGACGCCGCCCTCGACGACGTGGTGGCCGCTCTGCCGGACGGCCTGGACACGCTGCTCGGCGAACGCGGCCACGGGCTGTCCAGCGGGCAACGGCAACGGGTGGCCCTGGCCCGCGCGTTCCTGCGCGACGCCCCGGTGGTGCTGCTCGACGAGCCCACCGCCCGCCTGGACACCGCCTCCGAGACGGTGGTGCTCGACGCCACCCGCCGGCTGGTCGCCGGACGGACGGCGCTGCTCGTCGCGCACCGGCCCGCACTGCTGGCAGACGCCGACCGGATCCTGCGGATCGAGGACGGTCGGCTCACCGAGCTGACACCGGCGCCGACCGGAAAGGTGGCCCGATGACCGCGGCACCCGGGCCACCTACCCTCGGGCCGGCCCCGGTGGGCCCCACGCCGGACATCGGCTCGCCACCGGCCGGGCGGACGGCCGCCGAACGGGCGGTACTGCGACTGGCCCGGCCGTACCTGGGCCGGCTCGTCGGCGCGGGGCTGCTCGCCGCCGCCACCGAGTTCGCCGGGCTCGCCCTGATGGCCACCGCGACCTGGCTGCTGATGAGCGCCGCCGGCCAGCCGCCCCTGGACCGGCTCACCGTGGCGATCGTCGCGGTCCGGGCCCTCGCGATCAGCCGGGGCGTCTTCCGCTACACCGAACGGCTCGCCGGGCACGACGCGGTGCTCCGCATGATCACCGACGTACGGGCCCGGGTCTTCGCCACCCTCGCCGCCCGCCGCACCGCCGGGCACCGCTCGGGGGACGTGCTGAGCCGGCTGGTCTCCGACGTCGAAGCCGTCCAGGACCTGCTGCTGCGGGTGCTGGTGCCCGGCTCGGCGGCGGCGCTTGTCGGTGTGCTGGCCGTGGGAGGCGCGACGCTGATCTCGCCGCTGGCCGGCGCGGCGCTCGCCGTCGGGCTGCTCGTCGCCGGGGTGGCGCTGCCCGCACTGGCCACAGTTGTCACCAGACGCAGCGCCGCAGAGGTGGCCCCGCTGCGCGGCGCGCTCGCCACCGACGCGGTCGACCTCACCCACGGCGCCGCCGACCTGGCCGCGTTCGGCGCCACCGACGCCGCCCTGCGCGCCGCCGGGCAGCGGGCCGACCGGCTGGCCCGGCTGGAACGCCGGCTGGCCGCCACCGGGTTCGCGGTGGACGCGGCAGGGGTCCTTGTCGCCGGGCTGACCGCCGGCGCGGTGGTGCTCGCCGCGCTGGCCGCCGACGTACCGGGCGTGCTGGTTGGTGTGCTCGCCGTGGGCTCGCTGGCCGCCGTCGAGGTGGCGCTGGCCCTGGTCGCGGCGGCCCGACAGTGGACCCAGCTGCGCCCCGGACTGACCCGGGTGGCCGCCCTGCTCGACGAGGACACGCCCACTCCCCCGACCGCCGAGGTCAGCGCCCACCCCGCCGGCCCGTACGACCTGCGCTTCGTCGAGCTGACCGTGCGGTACCGGGCCGGCGCCGCACCCGCCCTGGACGGCATCGACCTGGACCTGCCCGCCGGTCGACGGATCGCGGTGGTCGGCCCGAGCGGCGCCGGCAAGAGCACCCTGGCCGCCGTGCTGACCGGTTCGATCCGGCCCTCGTCCGGGCGGATCGAGCTGGGCGGCCGCGACCTGTCGGCGTACACCGAGCAGGAGCTGCCCCGCGCGGTCGGCGGGCTGCTCGCCGAGGCGTACGTCTTCCACGCGACAGTGCGGGAGAACCTCCTGCTCGGGCGCGCGGACGCGGGCGACGACGAGCTGGCCGCCGCCACCGCCGCCGCGGGCCTGCTGGACTGGGTACGCGCCCAGCCGGCGGGTTGGGACACCCTGGTCGGCGAGGAGGGCGGCCAGCTCTCCGGTGGTCAGCGGCAACGCCTCGCGCTCGCCCGGGCGCTGCTCGCCGCGCCACCCGTGCTGGTGCTCGACGAGCCCACCGAGGGACTGGACCCGGCCGCGGCGGACGCGGTGCTCGCCTCCGCCCTGGCCGCCACCCCCACCGGGCACTCGGTGCTGCTGATCAGCCACCGGCTCAGCGGCCTGGCCGAACTGGACGAGATCGTCGTCCTCGACGGCGGCCGGGTGATCCAGCGCGGCCGGCACGTGGACCTGGTCGCCACCCCCGGCTGGTACCGGGACCAGTGGCTGCTCCAGGAGGCTGCCGAACGCGGGTACCTGGCGCTCGCCCCCTGAGCCGGCTCGGGGACGGACCAGGGTTCCCCCGGACGTCGGCGCCTCGAAGTCGTGGCAGGGTGGTGCCATGCCGCGCTGTGAGGACGTGTTGGTCGACGAGCACCTGCGCAAACTCGCCGCCAGGTTGCAGGGCCCGGCGCGCCTGAAGTCCGACCTGCTCACCGAGGCCCGGCACGGATTGCTGGACGCCGTCGAGGCGTACCGGGACAGCGGGGTGCCGCCCACCGAGGCGCAGCGCCGGGCGGTGGCCGAGTTCGGCTCGCCGGCGCAGCTGCTGCCGTCCTGGCAGGCCGAGTTGGCGACGGCCGCCCTGCGCGGGTTCGCCCTGCGGATGTTGGCGATCGCCGGGGTGGGGGTGGCCGCCGGCGACCTGACCTGGCGCGGGGCGAGCTGGAGCGACGGTCCCCGCCCGCCGGCCGTCTACCTGCTGCTCTCCGCCACGGTCAACTGGATCTGGGTGGGCGCGCTGCTGCTCTCCGTGGCCGGCCTGCTGGTGGTCGCGGCGAGTGCCCGTACGGCACGACCGGGCCTGGCCGCCGCGCAGCGCGCGGTGGGTGCCGGCCTGACCGGTGTGCTGGTCCTCGGGGTGCTCGCCGGTGGGGCGCTCTTCGCCTGGTCGCTCGGCCTCTGGGACGCGGCGTTGAGCTGGCCTCCGATGATCATCGGCGTGGTGCTGGCCGGGGCCGCCTACTTCTCGCTGGCCCGCGCGGCACGCGGCTGGGTGCTGGCCACCGCGCGCTGAGACGTGCGCGGCCGCACCGGGACTCAGACCGGGGCGCCGGGCGCGGTGCCGGGGTCGAGGAAGCGGCCGACCGTCGACTGGAACTCGCGCCAGCCGGCGCGCTCCCCGGCCAGCGCCCGCCGGCCGGCGTCGGTGAGCTGGTACGTCCGCCGCTCCCGCCCGTTGACGGTGCTCCACGTGCTCGCCACGTGCCCGGCCCGCTCCAGCCGCCGCAGCGCCGGATAGATGGTGCCGGTGGGCAGGTCGAGGCTGCCGTCACTGCGCGCCCGCAGGGCCTCGATGATGGCGTACCCGTGCAGCGCGCCCTTTTCGAGGACGGCGAGCAGCAGGGCGTCGAGGTGGCCGTGCAGCGCCTGGGCCTTCATGTGTAGCTACGCTACTTGTTAGGAGGCCGGTGCGCTACCGGTGGCGATCCGCAGGCCCGGGCGGTACGGGAAGACGCCATCGGGGTGCGGGCTCCGGTCTTCCCGAGCAGCCGACTAGGGTATGTGCCCAGAGTCACTCGCCGGCCCGAGACACCGGCGGGTGGGCAACCCGAAGCACACGGAGGTCAGCGTGGCCCGCCAGTCGCCCCAACGGCCCGACGCCGACGAGCCCGAGCTCGACGACACCACCGGCGTGGCCGAGCCAGATGACACCGAGGACGCCGGCCGCGCGTCGACGTCGGCCGACCGGTCGCTCTGGGACGAGGTGCGGATCGACCCGGTGGAGATCGCCCTGCCCGCCGGCACCGGCTTCACGCTGCGCGCGTACCGGCCCGCGGGGGAGCTGACCCCCACCGACGTCACCGAACGCGACCAGGACGACCCGTTCCTCGCCCGCCGTCAGGTGATCGAGGAGGACGACGAGACGGTAGTCATCCTCGACGAAGAGCTGGCCGAGGAGTTCGCCGAGAGCGACGAGGACGAGCCGTCGCGGCGCCGCCGGGACGCCGACGCGACAGGCGACAGCGAGACCGACGAGACCGACGAGGACGACGAGGACGAGGACGCCGCGGACGAGGCGGACGACGAGGAGGTGCCCGTCTTCCTCAGCCACCGGGGCAAGCTGCTGCTGTTCAAGACGCCCGAGTCGCTTGTCAGCTTCATCCGGTCCGGTGCGCCAAACGATCTGTCTCAACTGGACAGCTGGAATGAATTGTCCGAACGGGTGGAGCCGGCAGATATCGCGCCGCTCGACGAGGACACGTACGAGCTGGACCTCGTCGTGGAGAACCTGCGCGGCGGTCACGACGCCTGGGATTCGACCCTGCTGATCGAGGCCGGCGAGATCGCTCGTGACCTGTCGTACGCGTTGCGGCTGCCTGCGGTACTCGACATGCTCTCCGCCGGCTCCAGCCTCGACAACCTGGACGAGGCGCTACGGGCGACGGTCAGCGGCGGGATCGGCGGCTTCATGGGCCGTCGGCGGCTGAAGAAGATCGGGGCGCAGACCGCAAGTCTGGGCTGGCGGACCATTGTCGGCAAGATCTCTGCGGTGGTGGACTGGCGCGACTGACCCGTTCCGGGGAGCATCAGTTGCTGGCAGAGGAAAGACCTGTCCCGGGAGGAGGACGACGCCGTGGCGCTCGTGCGCGTGTACTGCGGTCTGGCCTCGGCGGATTCGGCTGACCGAGCGGCCTCGGCCGGTTCGACGCTGACGTCCGCTGTGGTCGATGACGCAGGCCGTCTGCTGCATGTCTGCGAGATCAGCGACGACGCCGCTGGCTACGCTCAGCTCGTCGCGCTGCTCGTGGAGCGGTCGGGCGGGCCGAGCGGTGCGGCCATCGCCGCCGACAGCGACGACCACACGGTCACCTCGCTGTTGAGCGCGGCGGGTCGACCCCTGGCGATCGCCGACGACGACTCGGTGGACGACTTCGCCGAGCGGTTCGCCGACGACGACTCGCTCGAGGAGATGCAGTCACCGCCTGCCGAACGACGCGCCGTGGGCCTGGCCCGCGCGTTGCAGGCGGGCGCGCTCTCCGCTGTCACGCTGCCCGCACCCCGGGATCTGGCCGGCTACAAGCAGGTGCTCGCCGCGCACGCCGCGCTTGCCAGCGGTCGGCACTCCGCCGCCGTGGCGCTGCGCGAGGTCCTGCGCGAGCTGTACCCGGCGGCGCTGCGCGCGTACCCGGATCCGGCCGAGCCGGTCTCCCTGGCGGTGCTTGACGCGCTTCCCGAGCCGGGCATGCTCGGCGGCACAGTGGCCCGCGGCCGTGAGGTGTCCGTCGCGGCGGACGCCATCGCCGCGCACCTCGCCGCGGACGGGGTGGCCGACGCCGACGAGATCAACGACGCGGTGACCGCGCTGCGGGTCGCCATCTCCGAGACGCCCCGCCGGGCGGCGGTGAACCGGGCGCTCACCTCTGCGGTGGCCGAGACGGTCCGCCAGGCGGTCGCCTCGGTCCGGGCCTGCGACGCCGGCTGCGAGGCGCTGGTGAGCGCTCTCGGCGCCCGCGTGAGCGCGCCCGCGCCGGCCACCGGTCGACGCGCCGCCGCCCGCCGTGGCGAATCGGTCGGCGAGCTGTCCGGCCTGGGCAGCGCCGGCGCCGGCCTGAACAACACCAGCGCTGGCCTGCGGGCGGTCCGGCCGACGCCGGCCGCCGCCGAGCAGGCCCCCAGCGTGGGCCGACGGAGCCGTCCCGAGCCCGCCCCGGGCAGCGCGCCACTGGCCACGCCCCGCCCGCTCGGGCCACCGCCTGTCGCCCCGGCTCCCGTCACCCCTCCCCCTGTCGCACCCGCACCGGTGGCTCCGGCCGCCGTCGCCGGCCCGCCGGTGTCCCCACTGCCGGTGCGCGGCGAGCCGAGTCGGATCGACGGTCCGACCAACCGGCCGGTCTCCTCGCCGCCGCCCCCGCCACCCGGGATCACCCCGATCGCCCCGACGCAGCGCGGCGCGGTGCCGCCGGCCGAGGCGGGCGAACCGTTCCGTCCGACGCTGACCACCGCCGCGATCAACCACGCGCGGGCCGAGCGGCAACGCACAGTCATCCCGCCCCGCCCGAAGACCAACGGCGAACCCCGGCCGAGCCACCAGCAGCGCCCGGTGGACGAGCCGCCGACCGGTGGGTTCAGCGTCACCGACCTCAGCATCCCCGTGCCGGCGCCCCGGCCCGGCCAGGAGTCTCCGCCGCCGGGGTCCCGGGCCAACTGGCCGCTGGTCAACAACCCGGAGGACCCGAGCGACAGCTCGGCGAACAACCCGGTCGCCTACCCGTACGGCGGGAGTCGGGGCGTCGACGCCCCGACCGACCCGGGTCGGGCCGACGGCCGGGTCACCCCGCCCTGGCTCGCTGACGACCTGCCCCAGGAGCCGCCCATGCTGCGCCTGGTGGAGCCGCCGCCGCTGGCCGACCGGGCGCTGCGCGAAGGGCTCAACCAGCCCGCCGACGCGCACCTGGACACGCCGCCGCTGCGGCTTGTCGACCGGGAGCAGGCAGCTCGCGGCGGCCGTCCCGCGCCGCGCGCCGAGCGGGTGGCCGAGCACCGGCCGTCGCCGCCTGTCGAGCACCGGCCGCCACCGGTGGCCGACGAGGGCGACGGCGACCTGTTGATTTTTGCGCAGGCGAAGTCGGCCTGGTTCGTCGGCCAGACCGAGGAAACCGACCTGGACTGGTCAACCACCGCCGACACCGGATGGCAGGCAGCCGAGCAGGCGGCCCGACCGGCGGTGGGCGCCGAGACGACGGCGGGGCTGCCGAAGCGGGTGCCACAGGCCAACCTGGTCCCCGGTTCCCCGCTGCGCGAGGAGCGTCCACTGCGGATAGTGCGTGACGCGGCGAGCCTCGCGGAGAACACCACAGGCTACTTCCGTGGCTGGCGCCGCGGGCAGGAGATCGGCGGGTTCGCGGTGGGCGGCCGGCCGGGTCGCGAGGCCGCCGGCGGCTGGGACTTCAGCCGCGACCACGGTGACCGCGACGACGATCGGGAGTACGAGTACCGCTCCGCCGGCTACCAGTCCTGACCCCACAGTCCTCAAGCGCCGAACGCGCCCTCAGTCAGCCGACTGGGGGCGCGATTCGTGTACCGGGTGAGCCGCGAGCAGGACCACGCACACGTCTGCGCCGGCCGTCGACGTGACGGCCGGCGCTGGGCAGGCTGCGGTGCCCGGTGGCGGCCGGAGCCACCACCGGGCGTGAACCCGTCCCGGTCAGGCCGGGGCGACGGCGCGCGTACGGCGCATGGTGAGCACGTACTCGACAAGCGAGATCAGCACGTGCTTCGTCGACTCCCGGTTACGGGCGTCGCAGGCCACCACCGGCACGTCGCTGGAGATCGCCAAGGCGTCCCGGACGTCCTGCGGGTCGTGGTACTGCATCCCGTCGAAGCAGTTGATGGCCACCAGGTACGGCAGCCGCCGGTGCTCGAAGAAGTCGATCGCCGCGAAGCAGTCCGCCAGCCGGCGGGTGTCCACCAGCACGACAGCGCCGATGGCACCCCGGACCAGTTCGTCCCACATGAACCAGAACCGGGTCTGACCCGGCGTACCGAACAGGTACAGGATCAGGTCACGGTCGATCGAGATCCGGCCGAAGTCCATGGCCACCGTGGTCGTCGTCTTACCCGGCACCTGCCGGGTGTCGTCGACGCCCACACCGGCCGAGGTCATGATGGCCTCGGTGGTCAGCGGCGTGATCTCCGAGACCGAGCCGACCAGCGTCGTCTTACCGACGCCGAATCCACCGGCGATAACGATCTTCGCCGACGTCACGCGGCCGCTCGGGTTCGGCGGGCGGTGCGACATGTCAGAGCCTGCGAAGTCCACTCAGCACCCTCTCCAGCAGTTCAGTGCCCACCGCGTCGTCGGAGTCGTCCAGGATGGTCGGCTCGTGGACCGCGACCAGGCCGTCCGTCGCCATGTCGGCGATGAGCACCCGGGCCACACCGAGCGGGAGCTGCATCCGCGCCGCGATCTCGGCGAGCGATTGCACGCGTCCGTCACACAGCGCGGCGATGTACTGGTGTTCGCGACCACCACCGTTGCCATTGGCAGCGGCGCGACCGCGCACCGTCGTCTCGACGAGCGCCTCCAGCGCGATGTCCAGCCGGGGGCGGGTGCGACCACGGGTCACGGCGTATGGACGGACCAACGCTCCGGTCGGTTCGTCACGATCGGCCATGTCGCCGCTCACCTCCTTCGCACCCGGTACCGGCTCCCACCGGTGGAACTCGTCGTTGTCGTCCTTGCAGTTGCGCCGACCTCACGATCGGCCGAGCGTCAGCCCAGCATCCCCGCGGCCGCACGCGGCTGCGGGGTCAACGCGTCGCCCACCCGGTCGACCAGCAGCGCCATCTCGTAGCCGACCTGGCCCACGTCGGAGCTGCGAGCGGCCAGCACGGCGAAGGACGAGCCGTCCGAGATGGACATCAGGAACAGGAAGCCATTGTCCATCTCCACGACGGTCTGCAGCACAGCGCCTCCCTCGAAGCAGCGGGCTGCTCCCTGGGTGAGGCTGACCAGGCCGGACGCGATGGCGGCCAACTGGTCGGCCCGGTCCCGTGGCAGGTCCCGTGACGACGCGAGGAGCAGGCCGTCCGCCGAGACGGCGACCGCGTGTGCGACACCGGGTACCCGGTCGGCGAAGTTGGCAAGCAGCCAACCAAGATCCTGCGTAGTTGTCATCCTTCTTGCTCCTTCTGCCCGCTCCCGGCCGCTGGGCCTGAGCCAGACTGCGAGGATTGCTGCCCTCCCGGAGTCGCCTCCGGGCTGGTCGGGTTGTCCGAGGTGCTACGCCCTCGCTGCACGCCCCGGTGGTAGGCGGAGAGCAGGCCACGGACCGCCTCCGGGGAGCGCCGCTGGACCGAGGTGGTGGGCTTCTCCACCGCGCCCGGCACGAGCTGCGCCATCGGCTTGCGCTTCGGCAGACCGGTAGTCGTGGTCTCGGCCACGGGCACCGCGCTTGCCGCTGCCGAGGCGGCACGCCAGCCGTCGTCGGCGGCGGTCTGCCAGCCGTTGGTCTGCTGCTGCTGTTGGGGCCGGCGGTTCGGCAGGCTCTCGGCGAGGCTGGGGCGTGCGCCCCCGTTCGCTGTCGACCCGTTGTCCCGCGGCGCTCCTCCGGCCGTCGGAGTGTCTGCCATCGGTGTGTTACCTGTCGTCCCGGGTGGTGTCTTGTGGACTGCCGGTCCGCTCGCCTCGACCGTGGCGAACTGTTGCGTCGCGGCGCCGCCGCCGGTCGTCGCCGGCTTGGCGGTTGCCGCCGCCTCCTCCGGACCCGGGCGGCGGGTGCGGAACCAGGCCGACTCGAGCTCCCGGAAGATCGGCAGCTCCATCGTCTCGTCCGCGTACCGCTGCCGGTTCTGGGCCTGCGGCTGCTGCGGCGCCGGCCGGCTCTGTGCCGCCGGAGCGGGGGCCGGGGCCGGCGGCTGGGCCGCGGCGGCCGGCTGGTCGCCGGGGCGGGGCACCCGCGGCAGCTCCGTCGTCATGTCCAGGGCGGCGGCGAGCCGCTCGGGCACCGGCGGGGTCGCCGCCTCGCGCTCGCCACCCGGCACCGGCGGCCAGGCCGGAGGTGCCGGAGCGCTGGGCGCCTGGGCGGGCGGGGCGGAACGGGGCACGAAACCGCTGAACGACTGGCCCGAGGAGGCCGGCGGCGCCGAGTACGGCTGACCGGACGCCGGCGAGGCCGACACCGGGGACGCCGACACCGGCGGACCGGCGTACGGCTGACCGGAGGCCGGGGCGGCGGACACCGGCGGGCCACCGTACGGCGCACCCGAGTAGGGCTGGCCGGAGTACGGCTGACCGGATGCCGGCGAGGCGGAGACCGGCGCGCCGGAGTACGGCTGCGCGGAGACCGGCGGCGCCGAGTACGGGTGTGCCTCCGGGCTGCTGGGCAGCTGGCGCGGGATGGACTGCTGCTGGCCGGTGGTCGAGGAGTCGTCGCCGGCCCGGCGCTGCGGCAGCGGGTCGATCGGCTGGCCGTTGGCCGTCCGGGGCGTGAACCCGTCGCCGCCGTTGACACCGTTCGTACCGGCCGCGCCGGTCAGGTCGGACCAGGCGGGCATTGAGCGGTACCCACCGGAGTTGGCGGGCGTACCGGTGCCGTTGCGCGGCGCCGGGTCGAACGGCCGACCGCCGAGGGTGACCTGGTTGCCGGACGACTCGCTGGGGCGGGGACCGTTGCCCAGCGCGGGCAGCGCACCGAAGGTGGGCACGGGCCCACCCTGCTGGGCGCCGTAAGCGGGCACGGGCCCACCCTGCTGGGCGCCGTAAGCGGGCACGGGCCCACCCTGCTGGGCGCCGCCGCCGACCGCGGGCAGGGCCGGGGGCTGCTGCACCCGACCGGAGAGCGCGCGGGGCACCAGCACCGAGGTGGGCAGGGTGACGTCGGCGACGGTGCCCCGGTCGGAGCCGGGACGCAGCTCGACCCGGACGCCGTGCCGGGACGCCAGTCGGGCGACCACGACCAGGCCCATCATCCGGGAGACTGCCACGTCCACCTGTGGCGGAGTCGCCAGTCGCTCGTTGAGGTCCTGCAACTGCTCACGGCTGATCCCGATGCCGCGGTCCTCGACGTAGAGCGAGGCGCGGTCGCCGACCCGGCGGGCCTCGACCATCACCTGCGAGTCCGGCGGCGAGAACGCGGTGGCGTTGTCGAACAGCTCGGCGACGAGGTGCACGAGGTCGTTCACCGCGTGCGCGGCGACCTCGATGTCACGGTCGATGACCCCGAACTCGATCCGGGTGTAGTGCTCGACCTCGGACTGCGCGGCGCGCAGCACGTCGATGAGGGCTGCCGGCTCGCGCTGCACGCGGGTGGAGTCGGCGCCGGCGAGCACCAGCAGGTTTTCGTCGTTGCGGCGCATCCGGGTGGCCAGGTGGTCGAGCTGGAACAGCTCGGCCAGGCGGTCCGGGTCCTCCTCGCCGCGCTCCAGCCGGTCGAGGTGCCCGATGAGGCGGTCGACCAGGATCTGGGAACGGCGGGCCAGGTTGACGAACATGGTCGCGACGGAGGCGCGCAGCGCCGCCTGCTCGGCGGCGGTGCGGACCGCCTCCAGGTGGACGGCGTTGAACGCCTCGGTCACCTGGCCGAACTCGTCCTTGCTGCGGACGGGCAGCGGCTCGGCGATCTGGTTGGCCAGCTGCACCGGGGAGAGTTGTCCGACGACCTGCGGGTCGCGCAGCCGGGCCACCGCCTGCGGCAGGCCGTACTGGGCGACGGACAGGGCGCCCTGGCGCAGCTCACGCAGCGAACGGGCCATCGAGCGGGCGACCAGGTAGGCGAAGAGGATGGCCAGCAGCAGCATGCTGAGCAGCAGGCCGGTCTCCAGGAAGACCTGACGCTGGACGTCGGAGCGCAGGCTGTCGGCCTCGGCGACCACGTCCTTGTCGAGCTTCGTCTCGACGGAGCGGATCAGCTTCGCGTTCGCCGTCATGGCGGATTCCCACTGGTCCGGGCCGAACGGCGCGCCGCGCATGTCGCCCGTGACGTTGCCGTCGATCCAGCCGGTGTAGTTCTGTGCCTCCCGGCGGTCACCGCCGGCGACCGTCTGGTCGTGGAACTTCGCCTCGTCCGGGCTGGCGACGGCCTTGAAGCTCTGCAGCGCCTGCTGCTGACCGGTGCCGCTGGCGATGTAGTCGGTGCGCAGCACAGGGGTCATCCGCTGCTGGCCGAGCGCACGGTGGACGACGACCCGGCGTGCGGAGAGGAACTCCTTCTCCCGGGCGACCGCCGCGGAGGCGCGCATCCGGTCGCTCAGGTCGTTGTCACCGGCGAGCTGCGTGGCCGAGTCACGGATGGCGAGCAGGTCGCTGATCAGGCCCTCGTACGCCTGGATCGTCTCGGTGAGCTTGAGCTTGCCGCTGAACACCTGGCTGCGGACGCCCGGCAGGTCCTTCAGCGACTGGTCGATCCCGTCGAGCTGGCTCTCCAGGCTGCTCGGCAGGTCCTCGACCTCGGCGCGCTGCTGCCGGTAGGGGCCGGTCCTCTGGTCCACCCGGGAGTTCACCCGGTTGTAGGCCTCCTGGTACTGGGCCTTCGGCTGGGTCCCGGCTGCCTGGAGCAGCAGCACGGCGGCTGTCCGCTCGTCCTGCAGTGTGTCGACCAGGTCGCCCGAGTAGCTCGACAGGTTGGCCAGGTCGCCCGCTCGGTTGGCATTGCTGAGGGTTTCCAGGTGGTCGACGAGACCACTGGTGCCCACGACGACCGTGGCGATGGTCGGCACGATCATGATGAGACCGAGCTTTGACCAGATCGGCATGTCCCGGAGCCGGCTGGCCGGCCGGCGCAGCCGCGACAGGAAGGAGCCCGCCGTCTTTGGCCGTTTGCTCACGTCACCGCCCTCGCGATTACAGCTTGAACGCGTTGCCCCGGGCAACGCTCAGCGACCGACCCGGCGGGTCGGACCCCCGAGATTCCATCACGACGCCCGGCAAGAAGAAAGCCCAGGTTGTCACCCGCCGAAGGTGTGATGAGATGTTGATACGATTTGATAGCAGTCCGTCTGGCCGGAGTAACTGAAGGTAATGAAACATCCGCACCGCGTTGTCCTGCTCGCCGGCCCTTCTGGCTCCGGAAAGTCGTACATAGCGCAGCAAACCGGCTTGCCGGTGCTCTGCCTGGACGACTTCTACAAAGACGGCGATGACCCTACGTTGCCGCACCGAAACGGCCAGGTCGATTGGGAATCACCCGACTCCTGGGACTCCCTGACTGCCGTGGAAACCATTGCCCAACTGGCGCGCCACGGACGGGCCGATGTGCCGGTTTATGCGATCGGCGCAGATCGAAGGGTGGCCACCCGGCCATTTGATGTCGCCGGATCGCCAATTTTCGTAGCGGAGGGCATCTTCGCCGCCGAGATCGTCGAGGAGTGCCGCCGCCGAGGGCTGCTCGCCGGTGCGTACGCGCTGCGCCGCCCGCGCGGAGCGACATTCGTCCGCCGGCTGGCCCGCGATCTCGCCGAACAGCGCAAGGCTCCCCGGGTGCTGGTGCGGCGCGGGGTGGCGTTGCTGCGGGCCGAGCCCGCCGTGCTGCGCCGGCAGACCGGGCTCGGCGCCGAGGCGGCCCGCGCGCGGGAGGTGCTGCGCCGGGTGGCCGGCCTGCTCGCCAGCCACCCGCACGGCTGAGGAGTCAGGCCAGCAGCTTGGCGTACGCCGGCTTGATCACCTCGTCGATGATCCGCAGCCGTTCGTCGAACGGGATGAAGGCGCTCTTCATCGCGTTGATGGTGAACCACTGCAACTCCCGCCAGCCGTAGCCGAAGGTCTCCACCAGCAGCGACATCTCGCGTGACATCGAGGTGCCACTCATCAGCCGGTTGTCGGTGTTGACGGTGGCTCGGAACCGCAGGTCCCGCAGCAGGCCGATCGGGTGGTCGGCGATCGAGTCCACCGCGCCGGTCTGCACGTTCGACGACGGGCACAGCTCCAGCGGGATGCGCTTGTCCCGCACGTACGCGGCCAGCCGGCCCAGCGTGCCGTCGGGCGCGATGTCGTCGACGATGCGTACGCCGTGCCCGAGCCGGTCCGCGCCGCACCACTGGATCGCCTGCCAGATCGACGGCAGGCCGAACGCCTCGCCCGCGTGGATGGTGAAGTGGAAGTTCTCCCGTTGCAGGTATTCGAAGGCGTCCAGGTGCCGGGTGGGCGGGAAGCCCGCCTCGGCGCCGGCGATGTCGAAGCCGACCACCCCTGCGTCGCGGTGCCGTACCGCCAGCTCGGCGATCTCCTGGGAGCGGGCGGCGTGCCGCATCGCGGTGAGCAGGGTGCCCACCCGGATGGTCAGACCCACCTCGACGGCCTGGGCGGTGCCCTCGGCGAACCCGGCGAGGACGGCCTCGACCACCTCGTCGAGGCTCAGGTCCCTCTCCAGGTGCTGTTCGGGGGCGAAGCGCACCTCGGCGTAGACCACCCCGTCGGCGGCCAGGTCGAGCGCGCACTCGCGGGCCACCCGGCGCAGCGCCGGGGCGGTCTGCATGACCGCCACCGTGTGCGCGAACGTCTCGAGGTAGCGCTCCAGCGAGCCGGAGTCGGCCGCCTCGACGAACCAGCGTCCGAGAGCGTCCGGGTCGGTGGTGGGCAGCTCGTGGCCGACCTCAGCCGCCAGCTCGACGATCGTCGCGGGCCGCAGTCCGCCGTCGAGGTGGTCGTGCAGCAGCGCCTTCGGGACCTTGACAATGTCCTCGTACCGGATAGTTGCGACCATGCTCCGACCCTAGTCAGCCCGCCGAGGCCGGCCACGCCAGCCCGCTCAACCGGGCCTGCCGTAGACCCGGTCGACGGCGAGCCGCAGGACGACCCGCCCGTCGGCGACCATTGCGGCGCGGTAGTCCGCCCAGTCCGGGTGTTCACCGCGGATCCCCCGGTAGACCTCGACCAGTTCGTCGACCGCGGCGTCGCCGGTGGCCGTGGCCGGTTCGGTGAACGTCACAGTCCCCTCGGCGACCGCGTACGCGCCGCCGTCGGCGGTGGTGACGTGGAAGCTGGCCCGCGGGTCGCGGCGCAGGTTGCGGACCTTCGCCCGGCCGTCGGTGGTGGAGCAGCGGATCAGTCCCGGTTCGGCCAGGTAGTCGAGGTTGGACAGTTGGGGTCGGCCGTCGCGGCGCAGGGTGACGAGCACGCCGCGCCCCCGGGCGCCGAAGAGGTCCCACAGCAAATTCGTTGACATGTCATCGACCGTAGGAGGCGATTGGATGACATGTCAACCAAGACGCTAGGCTGAGCGGCATGGAGGGGACCAGGTGGCTCGACGAACGGGAGGACCGCGCCTGGCGTGGCTACCGCCGGATGCGCCGCCTGCTCGACCTGGAGCTGGCCCGGGAGCTGACCCAGGACGCCGGCCTGTCCGAGCCGGACTACGACGTGCTCTCCGACCTGTCCGAGACGCCGCAGGGCCGGCTGCGCCTCAGCGAACTGGCGGACCGGATGCTGTGGTCGCGCAGCCGGCTCTCGCACCACCTGACCCGGATGCAGCAGCGCGGTCTGGTGACCCGGGAGGAGTGCCCGGACGACGCGCGCGGCGCGATCGTCGTACTCACCCCGGCCGGTCGGGACGCCATCGAGGCCGCCGCCGCCGGCCACGTCACCGCAGTCCGTCAGCACTTCCTCGACCTGCTCACCCCGGCCGAGGTCGAGGCGCTCGGCGCGTTCACCCATCGGGTCGTCGACCACCTCGCGCAGAACCGCGCGCCACGCCCCCGACGCGGCACGGAGGCCTGACGTGGACCCGCACATCCTCGACCGGCTGCGCTGCCCGGTCTGTGGGGAGCCGCTGGCCGAGGCGACCGCCGGTACCGCCCGCGCACTGCGCTGCCCGCGCCGGCACAGCTTCGACATCGCCCGCCAGGGGTACGTCAACCTGCTCGCCGGTCGCGCCCCGCACGTCGGGGACACCGCCGAGATGGTGGCCGCCCGATCGGACTTCCTCGCCGCCGGGCACTACGACCTGATCTCCGGCGCCCTCGCCGACGCCGCGGCACAGGCCGTGCCGGGCCTCGGGGCGTACCCCCTGGTGGTGGATGCCGGCGCCGGCACCGGCCGGTACCTCGGCGCGGTGCTGGCGGCGCTGCCCGACGCCGTGGGTCTGGCCCTGGACGTCTCCAAGCCGGCGCTGCGCCGCGCCGCCCGGTCGCATCCACGGGCCGCAGCGGCCCTCGCCGACACCTGGCAGCGGCTGCCCCTGGCCGACGGCTCGACGGCCGTGCTGCTGAACGTCTTCGCCCCCCGCAACGGGCCGGAGTTCCACCGGGTGCTCGACCCGGCCGGCACGCTTCTGGTGGTCACCCCCGCCGCCGACCACCTCGCCGAACTCGTGGACGCCCTCGACCTGCTCCGGGTCGACCCGGACAAGGCCGACCGGGTGGCCGCCAACCTGGGCGGTCACTTCACCCCGGCCAGCTCGACAGTGCACCGCGCCGAGCTGACGCTCACCCGCACCGAGGTGGCCACCCTGGTGGGGATGGGTCCGAGTGCCTGGCACACCGACCCGCACGCCCTCGCCGACCGGATGGCCGCGCTGCCCGAGCCGGTCCGGGTGACAGTCGCCGTCCGGCTCGACGCCCACCGGCCCCGCTGACCTCACGTGGAGAGGTCGACCTCTTCCCAGCCGGGCGGCTCGTCGTGGTACGGCCCGCGCAGGATCACCGCCCACTCCAGCGCCCACCGCCGCTGGCCGATCGCGTTCGCGTCGACCAGCCCCGGCGCCCGCCGGCCGGCGCGCTCGGTCTCCAGGTAGGCCCAGTCCAGGCAGTAGTGCAGGTCCAGCAGCGCAGCCGCGTCCGCCGGATGCTGCGGCGCGGTGAGGATGCGTGCCTGCCAACGCGGAAAGGTCTCCCCCTCGGCGATGTGCGGCAACCGCTCCACCAGCCGCTCGTCCACGGCCAGGGTCGGGTCCAGTTGCTTGCTCAACCCGAGCACCCAGGCCAGCGCGAAGAGCGCGTCGTGGTGCAGCACGAACGAGCGGTGGTCACCCTTGCCGCCCATGACGAACTGCCACTCCGGCGGCGTGACCATGTCGACCAGATGCGAACCGAGCAGCCAGCTCATCGCCGCCTGCGGTGGCATCCCGAAACAGCGGGCCAGGATCAGGTGCAGGACGGCGATCCGCGCCTCGATCTCCGGCGTCGGACGCAACTCGATCGCATCGCCCGGCTCCCACACGAGCGGAAACTGGGCCGGCGGCAGCGGCAGGCCGAGCCGGGACAGCTCGTCCAGGCTCGCCTCACGCACCTCACGCGGGTCGGGGGCAGGTACGGTCACGGGGCAACTTCCTGTCTGATCACGCCGGCGCAGGGCCGGTTATCCCCCCTTGGCCTGCGACAATAGCGCCCCCAGGTGACCGGCACCACGCCCACCCCGACCCGCCTCCGGTCAGCCGATCCGCTCGATGACAAGTGGCGTCACGGTAGGCGCGGTCGACGCGATCCGCACCGCGCGCGCCGCCTCGGTCAGCGCCGCCGGGATCCGCGTGGCGTCGTCCGCGCGCAACTCGTACAGCGGGTCACCGGCCCGTACGGCGTCACCCGGGCGCCTGTGCAGCACCACACCGGCCGGCACGCTCACCGGATCCTCCTTGCGGGCCCGGCCCGCGCCGAGCCGCCACGCCGCAACCCCCATGGCGTACGCGTCGACGGACGCGACGTACCCGTCCTGCTCGGCGCGGACCACCTCTACCTCGGCGGCGGTGGGCATCGGGGCGTCCGGGTCGCCGCCCTGCGCCCGGATCATCGCCCGCCACGAGTCCATCGCCCGGCCGTCGCGCAGCGCCGCCTCCGGGTCGGCGTCCGGGAGGCCTGCGGCGGTGAGCATCTCCCGGGCCAGGGCCACCGTCAGCTCCACCACGTCCGCCGGGCCACCGCCGGCCAGCACCTCGACCGACTCGGTCACCTCGACGGCGTTGCCGATCGCCAGGCCCAGCGGGGTGGACATGTCGGTGAGCAGGGCGACGGTCCGTACGCCGTGCGCGCCGCCCAACTCCACCATCGTCCGGGCCAGTTCGCGTGCCTGGTCGACGGACTTCATGAAGGCACCGGAGCCGACCTTGACGTCGAGGACCAGCGCGCCGGTGCCCTCGGCGATCTTCTTGCTCATGATCGAGCTGGCGATCAGCGGGATCGCCTCCACGGTGCCTGTCACGTCGCGAAGCGCGTACAGCTTGCGGTCGGCGGGGGCGAGCCCGGCGCCGGCCGCGCAGATCACAGCGCCGACCTCGTCGAGCTGGGCGATGAACTCCTCGTTGCTCACCGTGGCCCGCCAGCCGGGGATGGACTCCAGCTTGTCGAGCGTGCCGCCGGTGTGCCCGAGGCCGCGCCCACTGAGCTGGGGAACGGCAGCGCCGCACGCGGCCACCAACGGGGTGAGCGGCAGAGTGATCTTGTCGCCGACGCCGCCCGTGGAGTGCTTGTCGACAGTGGGCCGGTGTACCGCCGACAGGTCCAGCCGCTCACCGCTGGCGATCATCGCGGCGGTCCACCTGGCGATCTCCGGCCCGGTCATGCCGTTCAGCAGGATCGCCATGGCCAGCGCGGACATCTGCTCGTCGGCGACAACCCCCCTGGTGTACGCGTCGACCACCCAGTCGATCTGGGCGTCCGACAGCACGCCCCCGTCCCGCTTGACCCGAATGACGTCAACAGCAGCAAAACTCATCAGAAGATCTTCCCTAGTCTTTGGAAATCCCGGCCCACGGACCGACCGCAAGCACCGAGGGGATTGGGCCGACCGTGCCCGGCGGAGGGATCAAGCCTGACCGCCCGGAGCCGGGCACGGTCGGCCCAATCCCCCAAGCTCAGCCACCAGACCACCGAACCGGGATCTCCAAAGGCGGCTCCCCCTCACCGGCCCAGAAGATCGTGCCGGTCTCGTCGACCACGACCACCCGGGGCGAGCGGGCCAGGCCCCAGGCGATCGCCTCGGCCGTGTCGTCCCAGCTCGGCGCCTCCTCCAGCACACCTGTCTCGGCACCGGCGTCGTCTCCGGCCGACCGCTCCCAGTACGCCGTCCAGACCTGCTGGCCCGCGGACATGTCCGGGTGCACGAAGACGGTGCCCCGTCCGCGCCACGCGGCCAGCCGTTCCGGCACCACAGGCACCGGAGTCTCACCGGTGACGGCCTCCAGGTCCTGCACACCGAAGGCGTGCGGGAGCAACTCGGCCATCCGCAGCGGGTTGGTCCTGGTCTCGATCAGGCACTCCGGCCCGCCGTGCTCCCAGAGCAACTGGCGGCACCTGCCGCACGGCATGAGCGGCTCACCTGTCGCGTCGACGCAGGAGAGCGCGACGAGTCGACCGCCACCCGTGGCGTACAGGCTGGAGACGACCCCGCACTCGGCGCACAGCGTCACCCCGTACCCGGCGTTCTCCACATTGCAGCCGACCACCACGCGGCCGTCGTCGACCAGCGCGGCGGCGCCGACCGGGAACGTCGAGTACGGCGCGTACGCGTGCCGCATGGCCTCGATGGCGGCGGCCCGCAACCGCGCCCAGTCAATGTCGGTCATCCCATCATTCTGCCGAAGCACCCCAGGTCAGAAGCGGGCAGGGCCGGTTCCGCGAGCCCGGCGCGGAGCGCGGCCGCACATCCCCGTCGACCGGCACGCTCCGCTGACCGAGTTCGCGGCGATCGCGGCACGCTACCCGGCGTTCCGGATCGCGCCGGCACCCGCCAGCAGCCCGAACCCCGGTGGTGAGAGGCCGGCGAAGTCGTGATGAACGGCGCCGACCTCGCTGTGCCCGACGGGAGTCCCGCCGGGCACAGCTCAGGCGTCAGCCCTTGATGTAGGGCTTGCCGTCGGCGGCTGGCGCCCGGACCCGGCCGACCAGACCGGCGACCGCCAGGATCGTCGCCAGGTAGGGCAGCATGGCCAGGAACTGGCTGGGGATCGAGCTGTTGATGGCGCCCAGGTAGGTCGCGAGCTGGTCGGCGAAGCCGAAGAAGAGCGCGGCGAGCAGCGCCCCGGTCGGGTTCCACCGGCCGAAGATCAGCGCGGCCAGCGCGATGAACCCCTTGCCGCCGATCATGTTCTTGGTGAACGAGTAGAGCGCCAGGGTGTACGACGCGCCACCGATGCCGGCGACCACGCCCGCCAGCAGCACGTTGCGGTAGCGCACCCGCAGCACCTTGACGCCGAGGGTGTCGGCGGCGGTCGGGTGTTCGCCGACCGAGCGGGTACGCAGCCCCCACCGGGTGCGGAACAGCCCGATGTGGATCACCAGGACCAGCAGCAGGCCGAGGTAGAGGAAGATGTTGCCGCGGAACAGCGCCGGCCCGAGCACCGGGATGTCCTTGAGCAGCGGGATCTCCCAGTTGCTGAAGCGAGGCGCGCTGTTGTACTTGTCCGCGTCGGTCTGCATCAGCCGCTCGTAGAGGAAGCCTGTGACGCCGACCGCCAGCAGGTTCAGCACGATGCCCATGACGACCTGGTCGACCAGGTAGCGGATGGCGAAGACGGCGAGCAGCAGCGAGATGAACGCGCCGCCGATCGCGGCGGCGACCAGGCCCACCCACACGTTTCCGGAGAGGCTGCCGAACAGCGCGCCACTGAACGCGCCCATCAGCAACTGGCCCTCGATCGCCACGTTGACCACACCGGAGCGCTCGCAGAGCACCCCGGCGAGCGCACCGAAGATCAACGGCAGGGCCAGGATGAAGGTGCCCCGGATGATGTTGACAAGCGGCATGAAGTTCTGCCCGGCCGGAGCCGCGGAGACCTGCCAGCAGAGGAAGGAGAGTACGAAGCCGACCAGCCCGACGGCGAGCACGGGCAGGAACCACCGCTTCGGCACTCCGGCGAGCAGCGCCGCACCGGCGGCGATCGCGATGATCCCGAACAGGATCGCCCCGATGGTGCCGTTGATCTCCAGCGCGGTACCTGCGGCGTCGTCGCTGAGCGTGAACCGGGCCTGCTGGTCGGTGGCGAGGGCTCCGAAGAGCACCGCCGCCAGCAGACCGAGCGCCAGCAACGTGAGGCCGACCTTGCGGCTACGGGTCCAGAAGCCCTCGTCGACCGGGGCGACCGCGACGTCCGGGACAGCCATGGTGGACATGAGTTACCAGCCCTTCGCCAGGCTCGTCTGCAACCGGGCGGCCCGTGCGGCCCGGAGCTGGAAGATCGCCTTCACCAGGGCCGGCGCGGCGATGAAGATGACGATCAGCGCCTGGAGCACCGTCACCAACTCCAGGGAGATCCCCGAGTACGACTGCATCCGGTTGCCGCCGGCCTGGAGCGCGCCGAACAGCAGCGCGGCCAGCAGCACGCCCCACGGCTTCACCCGGCCGAGCAGCGCCACGAGGATGCCGTCGAAGCCGATCTGCGCGACGACAAGCGGCGTCAGGGCGCTGGCGGTGGAGCCGAGCACCATGTTCGAGCCGCCCAGGCCGGCCAGGATCCCGGAGAACACCATGATCAGGACGTACGTCTTGGTGACGCTGATGCCAGCGGTACGGGCGGCGTCCGGGTTGGCGCCCACCGCCCGCAGCTCGAAGCCGAGCGTCGAGCGGTTGAGCAGCCAGGCGACCGCCCAGGTGGCCACGACGGCGAGCAGGATGCCTGCGTGCACCCGCAGGTTGTCGCCGAGCAGTCGGGGCAGTTGGGCGGAGCTGTCCACGGCCCTGCTGATCGCGTCGGTACGGTTCGGGTCCTGCACGCCGTTCTGCACGATCAACCAGGTCAGGAAGTACGTGGCGACGTAGTTGAGCATGATCGTGTTGATCACCTCGTGCGCGCCGGCGCGTGCCTTGAGGATGCCCGGGATGAATCCCCAGAGCGCACCACCGAGGGCGCCGGCGAGCACTGCCACCAGCAGGTGCAGGCCGGGCGGCAGGGGCAGCAGGAAACCGGCCACCGCCGCCAGGATCACGCCGATGGTCGCCTGACCCTGCGCGCCGATGTTGAACAGGCCACCGCGGAAGGCCAGCGCGACCGCCAGACCGGTGAAGACCAGCGGCGCGGTGTAGGTGAGCGTCTCGGAGATCGGCGCCAGCACGGCCTGCCAGCCGTTGCTGCCGTTCAACCAGCCGGAGAACGCCTCCGGGTCGAAGACCGAACCCTTGAACAGGTTCGCGTACGCCTCGCTGACAAGCGTCCAGCTCGCGTTGAGCGCGTCGCTCGGGCGGGCGGTGATGTAGGTGTACGTGTGCAGCACGTCCGGATCGGAAACGATCATCAGCACCGCGCCGACCACGATCGCCAGCACCAACGACAGCAGGGTCACAGTGAACGTGTTGGCGGCCCAGAGGTTGTCCAGGAACAACCGGCCCAGGGACGGCTTCGGTTCCGCCTCCGGGTCGGGCTTCGACGACGCCGGGCCCGTCGGTTCGGTCGCCGACTCGGCCTGTTCGGTGTTGCCGAGCGCGTTCTGCGCGGCCTGCGCCTCGCTCGCCGGTTCCTTGTCCGGCGAGCCGGACTGCGGGGTGGGGTCGCTCATGCCTCGTCCTCGTTCGCGGAGCCCGCGTCGCTCGCCGGGCTCCCGTCGGTGGCCGCGCCGTCGGTCGGCTCGGTGTCCGTGCCGTGCTCGTGGACGGCGTCCGGGCTGATGCCGGCCATCAGCAGGCCGATCTCCTCACGCGGGGTGTCCGGGCCGACGATGCCGATGATCCGGCCGCGGTACATCACCGCGATCCGGTCGGCGAGCCCGATCACCTCGTCCAGCTCGCTGGAGACCACCATGACGGCGGTTCCGACGTCCCGCTCGTGGATGATCCGGCTGTGGATGAACTCGATGGACCCGACGTCGACGCCGCGGGTCGGTTGGGCGGCGATGAAGAGCTTCAGCGGCCGGGACAACTCCCGGGCCACGATCACCTTCTGCTGGTTGCCGCCGGAGAGGGTGCCCACCGGCGCCTCCGCCGATGAGGTACGGACGTCGAACTGCTCGATCCGTTCCTTGGCCGACGAGGCGATCGCGTCAGGCTTGAGCGCGAGCCCGCTGCCGAACGGCGGGCGGTCGTAGATGTCCAGCACGAGGTTCTCCGCGACGCTGAACTCCTTGACCAGGCCGTCGACGCTGCGGTCCTCGGGCACGTAGCCGACGCCCACGCGGAGCACCTTCTTCGTCTTCCAGCCGTCGATGCGGTCGCCGGCCAGGCTGACCGTGCCGGCCAGCACCGGGCGCAGGCCCATGATCGCCTCGATCAGCTCGGTCTGACCGTTGCCCTGTACGCCCGCCACGCCGAGCACCTCGCCGGCACGGACGGTCAGGTCCACCCCGTCGACGGCGCGGATCTGCCTGTCGTCGTCGACGACGAGCCCCTCGACCTCCAGCACCGGCTCACCAGGCGTGGCCGGGGATTTGTCCACGGTGAGCCGGACGTTGCGGCCGACCATCAGCGCGGCCAGCTCGTCCCGGCTGGCCTCCGGCGAGGCGGTGCCGACTGTCTTCCCGCGCCGGATCACCGTGATCCGGTCGGCGATGGCCTTGACCTCGCCGAGCTTGTGGGTGATGAAGACGATCGACTTGCCCGCCGCCTTGAGCGACCGCATGACGGTCAGCAGTTCCTCGGTCTCCTGCGGGGTGAGCACCGCTGTCGGCTCGTCCAGGATGAGCAGGTCGACGTCCCGCGTCAGCGCCTTGACGATCTCCACGCGCTGCTGGATGCCGACCGGCAGGTCCTCGATCACCGCGTCCGGGTCGACCCGCAGGTTGTAGCGCTCGGACACCTCGGTGACCTCGCGCCGGGCGCGTCGCCGGTCCAGGAAGCCGGCGATGCCGCCCTTGACCTGCTCGGCGCCGAGCATGATGTTCTCGGCCACGGTGAACACGGGCACCAGCATGAAGTGCTGGTGCACCATGCCGATCCCGGCCGCGATCGCGTCGGAGGGGCCCTTCAGCTTCAGCGGCGCGCCGTCGACCAGGATCTCGCCCTCGTCGGGCTGGTAGAGCCCGTAGAGCACGTTCATCAGTGTCGACTTGCCCGCGCCGTTCTCGCCGAGCAGGGCATGGATCTCTCCAGGCTCCACCGTCAGATCGATGTGGTCGTTGGCGACCAGATCACCGAATCGTTTGGTGATGCCGCGCAGTTCGAGTCTCAGCGCAACCTCCTGGAGTGCGAGCGATGGTGCAGCGTAGCTGCCGTCAACCTGGCCCGACCGGCCCGGCCACCGTTGGTGCGCGATCGGCCGCCCCGACCCCACGGGTCACCCCGCAGGGCCAGAGCGGCCGGTCGGTCCTGCCTGTTTCCCGCCGACCGTCCGATGATCTCACCGGACGGATCGGCCGGGCGTCACTTGGTCGGCTGAGCCTTCGAGGTGACGGTGATGGTGCCGGCGGCGATGTCCGCCTTGATCTTGTCGACCTCGGCCTTCAGCTCGGCCGGAACCTTGCTGTCGAAGTCGTGGTACGGGGCGATCGAGACGCCGGTGTTGGCCAGGGTGCCCACGAAGCCCGGCTTGGCCTCCAGCTTCTCGCCACCGGCGGCCTTCACGACGGCCTCCTTGACGGCCTCCGGGATGTTCTTGACGACCGTGGTGACGATCGCCGAGCAGTCCGGGGTGCTCTCGCAGCCGTCGACGTCCACCCAGATGGTGCTGTACTTGCCGCCCGAGGCCTTGGCCGCGGCGGTGGTGCCGAGGCCGGAGCCGCCGGCGACCGGCATGATGATGTCCGCGCCCTGGGCGACCAGCGCGTCGGAGACCTTCTTGCCCTCGTCCTGCTTGGCGAAGTCGTTGGTGAAGGAGCCCTTCTGGGTCTCCTTGTTCCAACCCAGCGCCTGGACGTTCTTGCCCTTGGTCTTGTTGTAGTGCGCCACGCCGTCGACGAAGCCGTCCATGAAGATGGTCACGGGCGGGATCGGCAGGCCGCCGTAGGTGCCCACCTTGCCGGTCTTGCTCATCCCGGCGGCGAGGTAGCCGGCCTGGAACGCGGCCTGGGCGGTGTCGAACTGCATCGGGTAGACGTTGGCGTCACCCGGGTTCGCGTCGACGATGCCGAACTGCTGGTTCGGGTTCGCCTTGGCGATCTTCGAGGTGGCGTCGCCCATCAGGCCACCGACGGCCAGGATGAAGTCGCACTTCTGGTTGACGTACTGCGTCAGGTTCGGCTCGTAGTCGGCCTCGGCCTTCGACGCGACGTACTTGATGTCGATGTTGTCGTTGGCGGCCTTGGCCTCCTGCAGACCCTTCCAGGCCGAGGTGTTGAACGACTTGTCGTCGATGCCGCCGACGTCGGTCACCATGCAGGCGCTGAACTTCTTGGCGCCACTGCCGGCGTTGTTGTCATCATCGGGGGCCTCGCCACAAGCGGCGGCCGTGAGCAGAAGCCCACCCGCCGCGAAGATCGAGGCGATCCGCATCCCACGCACCGAGCGCAAGACGTCTCCTTCCCATTGCACACCGCGCCTAGTGCGGTGGCAGCCCATCAGCCGACCTGCGGGTGTGCCGCCGGCTGTCCCACGTTACGGACGGGAGCGTACGCCCGCGCCCACCCACCGGCCGACAATCGTGCACGACTGTTGAGCGCCTGTTACCCGGGTGTAACCCTTGGGTGGGACAAATCACTGTTAGTGCTGGTAGGTGAGCACCGGGCGTCCCGAACGTCCGGTTCGCGGAGGGCTGACCCCCCGCGCGGACGCTACCGCCAGAAGACCGCCACCGCCGCGTTGACCAGGGTCAGGCCGACGATCGCGAGGAAGTGGCCGCGGTTGACCACGTCCCGCTTCCGGGAGAAGAAGACCATGACGAAGATCAGCAGCGCGATGACCAACTTCGTCACAAGTTTCGCCGGGTCGGGCTCGGCGTCACCGCCGCCGCGCAGAGGCGCCGAGAGCCCGATGCCGGTCAGCAACTGGATCACCGCGCCCCAGAGCATGGCGGCGTTGATCCGCAGCTTGCCGGTGACGTACTGGGCGATCGCGCCGCCGAGCAGCAGAGCGAAGCCGACCAGATGGACATAGAGGAGAATCAGTCTCAGTGCTTCCACGCCGCCCATCCTCCCCTATCAACGACAGTTTGTAGTAGTGGGGTCCGCCGGTCGGCGCGTCGTCGTGGGCTCACCCCTTGACGGCGCCGCTGGTGAGGCCGGAGACGATGAAGCGCTGGAGGAACTGGAACACCAGCACCGTGGGGATCGCGGTGAGCAGGGTGCCAGCGGCGAAGATCCCGAAGTTGGTGTTCCGCTCGCCGCCCTGCAACATGCCCCGCATGCCGACCGCGAGGGTCTTCGCGTCGGTGTCGGTGAGGAAGACGCTCGCCATCAGGAACTCGTTGATGGTGTTGATGAAGGCGAGCAGCCCGGTCACCGCGAGGATCGGCGCTACAAGCGGCAGCAGGATCCGGAAGAAGACCTGGGCGTGCGAGGCACCGTCCATGGTGGCCGACTCGTCCAACTCCCGGGGCAACGTGTCGAAGAACCCCTTCATCAGCCAGGTGTTCACGCCCAGCGCGCCACCCATGTAGAGCAGCATCAGGCCCCACGAGGTGTTGAAGCCGATGGCCGGCCACAGGTCCGTGATCGAGCCGAAGATCAGGAAGATCGCCACGATCGCCAGGAACTGCGGGAACATCTGGATCAACAGCAGCGACAGCAACCCCACCCGCCGCCCCCTGAACCGCATCCGGGAGAAGGCGTACGCCGCGAGCGCGGAGAGCAGGATCGAGGCGAACGAGGCACCCCCGGCGACGAGCAGCGAGTTCAGGAACCAGTTGGCGAACCCGGTTCGCGCGAACAGGTCCCCGAAGTTCCCGAACGACACCCCGCCGGTCGGCACCAACTCGGTCGAGGAGAGGGTGCCGAGCGGGTTGAGCGCCGCCGAGACGACGAACACGAGCGGGAAGAGACTGAACAGCACGCCGAGCAGGCCGACCAGGTGCCGCCAGCCGACCTGGGCGAGCCAGCGGTTCCTCCGCCTCCCCGCGGTACGGTCGACCGCCGTCGGGCGGCCCGCGCCGGTGAGTGTGGTCACGAGTACACCTCCTCCTGTTGGCGGGTCCGCCGGAAGCTGACCGCCGAGACCACCGCGACGATGGCGAAGATGAACAGCGAGATCGCCGCTGCGAAGCCGAACTGCGCGGCCTGCCCACCGAACGCCAGCCGGTAGGTGTAGGTGATCAGCAGGTCGGTGGCGCCGTTGGTGGGGTTGTCCGCCGGGAACGGCGCGCCCTCGGTGGTCAGATAGATCGCGTTGAAGTTGTTGAAGTTGAACGCGAACGACGAGATCAGCAGCGGTGAGAGCGCGACAAGCAGCAGCGGCAGGGTGACCGCCCGGAACGACTGCCAGGGTGACGCCCCGTCGACCGAGGTGGCCTCGGTCAGCTCCCGCGGGATGGCCTGGAGCGCGCCGGTGGCCACCAGGAACATGTACGGGTAGCCGAGCCAGAGCTGCACCAGGATCACCGCCGCGCGGGCCGACCAGTCCTGCCCGAACCAGTCGACGCCCAACCCGAACAGGTTGTTGATCAGCCCGAAGTCGGTGTTGAACATGTCCCGCCAGACCAACAGCATCGCGAAGGACGGCATGGCGTACGGCAGGATCAGCAACATCCGGTAGAGGTTGGTGCCCCGCATCCGGGGCGAGTGCAGCGCGAGCGCGATAAGCATGCCGAGGATGAACGTGCCGCCGGTGGAACCGATCGCGAAGGCGAAGTTCCAGATCAGCGTGGCGAGAAACGGCCCGGAGATCCGCTCGTCGGTGAGCACGCGGGTGAAGTTGGACAGCCCGACGTTCACCTTCCAGCCCTGGGCCAGGCGTTCGCCGTCGGCGGCGACGAACGCGCCGACCTCGCCGTCCGCCGTCCAGGTCTTACCGCTGTCGCTGTCGGAGACGCAGTCACAGCCCGCGTCGTACGCCCGCACGGCTTTGCCCTCGTACACCCGGGACAGGCCGGAGGAGCGCAGCGCGCCGCCGGCGGTCGGCACCACCAGGTCGGTGATGTCCTTGCTGCGGGCGCTGGCCTGGCCGATGGTCAGCACCGTGTAGCCGTCGGCGGCGGTGACCTTCCCGCCGGGGGCGACGGTGACCGCGCCGGCGTCGAGCGGGCGCAGGCCCCGGGTGTCGCCGACGGAGACCGTGTTGGTCTGCGGGTCGGTGACCAGGAAGACCAGGGCGCCGGTGGCGGGGTCACCCTTGGTTGCCGCTGACATCGGGAACTGGGCGGAGCCCGGGACCTGCTTGACCGAGGAACTCTGGATCGCGACGATCGCGTCGTCCTTGCTGCCGCGGTGGCCGTCGCCGTAGTTGGTGAATGCCGTGCTCGCGGTGTAGAGCACAGGCACGACCTGGAACGCGATCAGGAAGAGCGTGCCCGGTACGAGGTATTTCGCCGGCACGTGGCGACCACCCAGGTACAGGTAGAACAGCGCACCGGTGGTCAGCACCAGCACCGCCAACCAGACCCACTTCTCGGCTTCCACGAGCGGGAAGGCCGCCCAGATCGCGATGCCGGCCACCAGGCCGAGCAGGACCACCTTCGCGGCGAGGCCGGCCGCGGTGATCGGCGCGTGGTTCCGCGCGGAACGGGATGTGCGCGGGGACCCGGTGCCCACGGGCCCCCGGCCCGGGGCCTGCTGGGCAGACCCCGGGCCGGACAGCGGTGTGCTCATTACTTGATCGAGCCGGCGATCGTCTTGCCGGCCGCGGTGACCGTGCTGGCCGGGTCGGCGCCGCCGATGACGGCGGCCTCGGCCTTACCGAAGGGGTCCCAGATCGCGGCCATGGCCGGGATGGCCGGGAGCACCTGGCCGTCCTTGCCCGCCTCGATGAACTTGGCCAGGTCCGGGTCGCTGCCCTTGACCTGGTCCAGCGCGGCGGTCAGCGCCGGCGGGCGCGGGTCGGCCTGGTAGAGCGCCACGGCCAGTTCCGGCTTGGCGACGTAGTTGACGACGAACTCCTGGGCGAGGGCCTTGTTCTTGCCCTTGGCCGCCACGTAGAAGGACTGCACGCCCACGAACGGCGCGGCCGCCTTGCCACCGGCGAAGCCGGGAATGGCTGAGACGTCGTACGTGATGCCGGCCTTCTTGACGTCGGCGACCGCCCACGGGCCGGAGACCAGGTACGCGCACTTCTTGCCGGTGAAGGTGGCGGTCGAGTTGGTGTCGGCGATCGAGCGCTTCAGTACGCCCTCGCCCTTCTCGCCGAGCGCGGCGATCTTCTTGAACGCCTCGATCGACTCCGGCTTGCCCACGCCCAGGTCCTTCGGGTCGTAGTCGCCGTTCGCGGTGGTGCCGAAGAGGTAACCGCCGGCCGAGGCGTACAGCGGGTAGATGTGGTACGCGTCGCCCTTCTGGCCGACCTGGAGGCACAGCGTCTCGGTGACCTTCTTCTGCGCCTTGAGCTGCTTGCCGGTGGCGACCAGGTCCTCAATGGTCTTCGGCGCCTCGGGGGCCAGCTCGGTGTTGCGGATCAGCGCCAGGTTCTCCTGCGCGTACGGCACGCCGTAGAGCTGGCCGTTGAAGGTGACGGCCTTGATGGCGGTCTCGTTGAAGGCGGCCTTCTGCTCGTCGGGCAGCTGTACCGGGTCGATGGCACCGTTCTGGACCAGGTTGCCGATCCAGTCGTGCGCGCCGATCACCACGTCCGGGCCACCGCCCTGGCTCGACACGGTCACGAAGTTGTTCTGGAGGTCCTCGTTCGGGACGGCCTGCACCTCGACGGTGACGCCGTTCTCCTGGCCGAACTTCTCGGCGAACGGCTTGAGGGCCGCGGTCCGCTTGTCGTCCGCCCAGATGACCAGTTTGCCGCCGGCGGCCTTGGGGGACTCCTTCGCGGCCTGCTCGTCGCTGTCGCCACCGCAGCCGGAGGCGGCAAGCGCCAAGCCGAGAACGGCGACCACACCCGCGGTACGGATGCGCATCGGTACTCCTGTCGTCATGGCGGGTTCGCCGGGGGAAGGGCGACCCGACAGTGGGAACCTCTGGAAGTTCTTGTCAACCAGCGCAGAGACGCTGCGCCGCTGCTCTCGCATGTTGCGGGCACGTTAGCAAGAGGTTGCAAATTATGGAAGCGCTTGCAAGGGTCACCGCAAGAACTTGCCCGTGGGCTAAAGTGCCGCCATGCGCGCTCGACTGTCCGACATCGCCCAACAGGCCGAAGTCAGCGAGGCCACGGTGTCGCGGGTGCTCAACGACCGCCCCGGCGTAGCCCCGGAGACCCGACAGGCCGTCCTCACCGCCCTCGACGTTCTCGGCTACGAGCGCCCGGCACGGCTGCGCAAGCGCAGCGCCGGGCTGGTCGGCTTGGTCGTGCCGGAGCTGGACAATCCGATCTTCCCCGCCTTCGCGCAGGTCATCGAATCGACCCTGGCGCAGAGTGGGTTCACCCCTGTGCTGTGCACCCAGACCGCCGGCGGTGTCACCGAGGACGAGTACGTGGAGATGCTGCTGGACCGGCAGGTCTCCGGGATCGTGTTCGTCTCCGGCCTGCACGCCGACACCGCCGCCAACCACGACCGATACCGGGCGCTGATCGCCCGCCCGCTGCCGGTCGTGATGATCAACGGGTACGTGCCTGGCATCGGCGCGCCCTTCGTCTCCTGCGACGACCGCGAGGCCGCCGAACTGGCCGTGGCCCACCTCGTCGCACTCGGCCACCGGCGGATCGGCCTGATCACCGGCCCGGACCGGTTCGTCCCGGTGCAGCGCAAGGTGACCGGTTGGCGTGCGGCGATGACCCGGCTGGCCGGCGTGGCCGAGGCCGACCTGAGCCTGCTCGCCGAGCTGTCACTGTTCGGTGTGGAGGGTGGCGAGGCGGCCGCCGGCCGCCTGCTCGACCGTGGCGTCACCGCGGTGGTCTGCGGTTCGGACCTGATGGCGCTCGGCGCGGTCCGGGCGGCCCGGCAGCGCGGCCTGACCGTTCCGGGTGACCTCTCCGTGCTCGGGTACGACGACTCGCCATTGATGGCCTTCACCGACCCGCCGCTGACCACCATGCGCCAGCCGGTGACCGCGATGGCTGTCGCGGCGGTCCGGGCCCTGGTGGACGAGATCAACGGGCACGGCGCCCCGCACTCGGAGTACCTGTTCCGCCCGGAGCTGGTGGTGCGCGGCTCGACGGCTGTCTCCCCGGCTGCCGTGCGATTCCCTTACGCAAGATCTGCTTGACTCTTGCAGGGCGCGGCCGGCATATTGCTCAGACAGTCGCGCCCGAGCACGAGACAGACGGGGAACGTCAACCCATGACCGCAAGCACCGCCACCCCGACCCACCCCGCCGACGACTGGTGGCGCGCCGCGGTCGTCTACCAGGTGTACGTCCGCAGCTTCGCCGACAGTGACGGCGACGGCGTCGGCGACCTCCAGGGGATCCGGCAACGCCTGCCGTACCTGCACGACCTCGGGGTGGACGCGCTCTGGTTGACCCCTTTCTACACGTCCCCCATGGTCGACGGCGGCTACGACGTCGCCGACTACCGCGACGTCGACCCGATGTTCGGTACGCTCGCCGACTTCGACGCGATGATCGCCGACGCGCACGCCCTCGGCGTGCGGATCATCGTCGACCTGGTGCCCAACCACACGTCCAGCGCGCACCGCTGGTTCGTCGACGCCCTCGCCGCCGGCCCGGGCTCACCGGAGCGGGCCCGCTACCTCTTCGCCGACGGTCGGGGCGAGCGGGGGGAGCTGCCGCCGAACGACTGGGAGAGCATCTTCGGCGGCCCGGCCTGGACCCGCGTCGCCGACGGCCAGTGGTACCTGCACCTGTTCGACCCGGCCCAGCCGGACCTCAACTGGCGTCATCAGGAGGTACGCGCCGAGTTCGAGGACGTGCTGCGGTTCTGGCTCGACCGGGGCGTGGACGGCTTCCGCATCGACGTCGCCCACGGCATGATCAAGGCCGAGGGGCTGCCGGACGTCGGCTTCAGCACGATGACCACCGGCCAGCGTCAGGTCGAACTGCTCGGCAAGGGCCGCCTGCCCTACTTCGACCAGGACGAGGTGCACGAGATCTACCGCGCCTGGCGGCCCATCCTGGACAGCTACCCCGGCGGCCGGATGGCGGTGGCCGAGGCGTGGGCGGAGACCCCGCAGCGGCTCGCCCGCTACATCGGCCCGGACGAGTTGCACCAGGCCTTCAGCTTCGACTTCCTGGACGCCACCTGGTCGGCCGACTCGTTCCGCAAGGTGATCGACACCGCGCTGGCCGAGGCGACAGTGGTCGGCGCACCCACCACCTGGGTGCTGTCCAACCACGACAAGCAGCGCCACGTCACCCGCTACGGCGACGGGGCCGAGGGTCTGCGCCGGGCCCGCGCGGCCAGCCTGCTGATGCTCGCACTGCCCGGCTGCGCCTACCTCTACCAGGGTGAGGAGCTGGGCCTTCCCGAGGTGCTCGACCTGCCCGACGAACTGCGCCAGGACCCGGCGTTCCTGCGCACCGGCGAGAGCCGCGACGGCTGTCGGGTGCCCATCCCGTGGACCGGCGAGCTGGCGCCGTACGGCTTCGGCCCGGCCGGCAGCGAGTTGAGCTGGCTGCCCGCCCCCGCCACCTGGCGGGCGCTGTCCGTCGCCGCGCAGACCGGCGTGCCCGGCTCGACGCTGGAGCTGTACCGGACCGCGCTGCGGATCCGCCGCGACCATCCGGCGCTCGCCGCCGACGCCGGTGGGGTCACCTGGCTGGAGACCGGCCCCGGGGTGCTCGCCTTCTCCCGCGCCAACGGCGAAGCGGTGCTGACCTGCGTGGTCAACCTCAGCGGAGCGCCGGTACTGATCGACGGGTACGGCCAGCCGGTCGTCGCCAGCGACACGCTCACCGGGCAGGGCTCCGGCCATCTGCTCGGAGTTGACGCCGCCGCCTGGTTGGAACGCCGCTGAGCGGGTAACCCGTTCTCGACCTGGTCGTCCGTCGTGCCCCGCGCCAACGGGCGACTGGGCTACCGGCCCCTTGTGGTGGGGGGTGAGGTGGCGCCGGCGCCACGCGGAGTTGACTCCGCGCGGCGCCGGTGTCCGTCTGCACCGACGTGTGCGGCGGCGCCGCAGTGGGTACCGCACCGGGCACCGACGCTACGGAGGTGACCCATGGCGGTACGCGTGGCACAGTGCACGATCGACGTCGAGGACCTGGACCTGATGGTCGCGTTCTGGTCGGCGGCACTCGGCTACGAGGTCGAACAGGGCGACGACGGCAGCGCCAAGCTGTGGCCGTCGGGGCAGCCGTCCGGGCCCGCGCCCACCATCTGGTTGCAGGGCTCCGGCACCCCCAAGCGGGGCAAGAACCGTCTGCACCTCGACCTGGTCGCCGACGACGACCCGCAGACCGAGGTACGACGCCTCGCCGACCTCGGCGCACGACACGTCGACGTCGGGCAGACCGGCACCGAGGGCTTCACCGTCCTCGCCGACCCCGAGGGCAACGAATTCTGCGTGCTGGACGGCCCGCCGACCCGCTGAGCAGCCGCGTCACTTCGCGGTGAGCAGCGCCGCGATCCGGGTGAAGCCCTCGCGTACCTCGGCCTCGTCCGGCGGTTCGGCGGGCTCGCCGTGACCCGCCTCGTCGGCGGCGGCGTCCAACTCCTCGTCGATCACGTCCTCGAAGTCGCCGTACAGGTCGGTCCCCTCGACCTGACTGGCCTCGTCCTCGGCGGCGACCTGCGCTGCGGCGATCTCGCTGCGGATCTCGTCGGCGGACAGCGCCGGCAGCAGTGGTTCCACCACCGCCATCAGCTGCTCCTCGGCAACCACCGCCTCGGCCAGCGCCAGCGCGTGCGGCCGCTCGTACGGCCCGCAGACCACCGGCTCCCACTCGTCGAGATCGCCGAGCGGGCCGAAGGTGATGATCCACGGAAGCCCGAGCAGCGGCGAGTCGGCCGGCAGGTCAAGTGTCATGAGTGCGCCCACCGGCTCATCATCGCCGCGAACGAGAGCGCCGGACACGGTTTCCCCGCAGGACCGCCCGTCCGGCTGCCGATCCGGGGCGGTCAGCCGGGGCGGGCCGCGTCCAGAGCGGCACGGACCAGCGCGAGAGCGGTGGCGGGCGGTACGCCCAGCCGGGCCGCCTCGGCCGCGTAGCCGGCGGCAGCCCGCTGGAGCCGGTCCACCGCGTCGTCCCGGCCCGGAGCGACGAAGGTGCCGTTGCGCCCCCTGGTCTCCAGCAGACCTGCCGTCTCCAGCTCGCGGTACGCCCGGGCCACCGTGTTCGCTGCCAGCCGCAGGTCGGCGGCGAGCTGCCGGACGGTGGGCAGTCGGCTGCCCACCGGGAGCCGACCGTCGCCGATCAACTCGGCGAGTTGTACGCGTACCTGCTCGTACGGGGGCACCGACGAGTCCGGGTCGACTGAGATCAGCACCTGCACACCCTCCGCCATCAGCCCGCGCCGCCCGGCGTACCGGGATCGGTGTCCTCGTCGAGTTTCGCCGCCGGGGCGCCCTCCGCCAGGTCCACCACCCGCCCGTTCGTGCTGGTCGCGAGCAGCGCGGCCCCGAACAACACCAACTGGTTGAGCAGGTAGAGGTAGAGCAGCAGACCGACGGCGCCGGCCACCACGGTGTACGCCGGGTTCCGTTCGGTGCGCACCACGTAGTAGCGGCCCACGGTGTTGAGAAGCGTGATGCCTATCGCGACGAGCAGCACCACCGGCCGCAGTCGGGACCGGCTCATCCGCAGCCGGGGCACCGCGAGCAGCAGGGCGGTGGCGAGCACCGCGTTGACCAGCACGCTGAGCACCGCGCTGACAGTGGTCAGCCCCACCGATCCGGTGCTGCGCAGCAGGAAGCGCAGCAGCGATTCCAGCGCGTCCACGGCCGCCACCGAGACGCCCAGGAGCACGAAGACGCCGATCATCACGCCGAGGTCGACAAGCCGTCGGATCACCAGGTTGCCGGGCTGCTGGTTGAGCGCGTACATCAGTCGCTGCGAGGAGCGGATCGCCTCCACCCAGCCGATCCCGGTGAAGACCAGGATGACCAGACCCACCACGCCCACCGTGCCGCTGGAGTTGGCGATCTGCTGCGCGTCGAGGAACGGCAGGTTCTCCTTGAGGAAGTCGGCAGCCGCCGCGCTCACCTCGTCGTTGTCCTCAAGGATCGCGCCGAAGATCGAGTACGCGACCAGGGCGAGGGCGAACACCGCGAAGAAGCCGTAGTAGGCGATCGCCGCCGCCAGCCGCCCGGCCAGCACCTCGCCGTAGAGCGTTCCGGCCCGCCACAGGTGGTCGAAGAGACCGGAGCGGCCCCGCGCGGCACTCACCCAGCGGTCGATGCCCGCCTCGATCTGGCCGATCACGTTCACGCGATCATCCTCGCCGATCTTTCACCGCCGTAGTGGCAACCCGGCTTGCGATGCTCGCCGACCGGCGCGTCGCCGGCCGGTCAGTCGCCGAGCCGGAAGTCCCGACGCGGCTGCCACCGGGCCTGCCCGCTGTGCGAGAAGAGGGTGAACGCCTCGACCTCGAACATCGCCGAGAAGTCGGCAAGATCCTCGTACGCCTTGTTCAGTGCCTCGGGCGCGACGTCCTGCGCGACGGTGACGTGCGGATGGTACGGGAAGCGGGTCTGACGGTGCAGGCCCGGCGCGGCGGCGATGGCCGCGGCCAGCAGCTCGCACTCGCTGATCCCGGCGGCCACCGCGACGAAGACCACCTGCGTCACCGGACGGAACGTGCCGGTGCCCCGCAGGTGCAGCGCGAACGGCAGGTGCGCGGCGGCGACGGCGGCCAGGTGTTGCTCGATGGCGGGCAGGTTGGCCGTCGGGATCTCGGTCGGCCCGAGCAGCGTCACGTGCGCGGGCACCGCGAGCGGGTCACCTGCCTCGATCCGTCGACGGGTGAGCTGGCCGCCCCACGGCTCCGGGATGTCCACCGCGATGCCGATCTGGATGGTGTCGCCGGTGGGCGGCACTCCGCCACTGCGATCCACGCTCCGCGCCGCCTTCTCGGCCACCGACCCGCCCCCACCTGTCCCGCGGCGCTATTCGCCGCGCACCGGCGGGAAGAAACCGACCCGCTCGTACGCGGACCGCAGCGTCGGCCCGGCCACCGCCCGGGCCTTCTCGGCACCGGCGGCGAGCAGCTTGTCCAGCTGCGCCGGGTCGTCCAGGTACGTGCGGGTGCGCTCCTGGATCGGGCGGACGAACTC
This sequence comes from Micromonospora sp. NPDC000663, assembly GCF_042898105.1. Lineage (NCBI taxonomy): Bacteria > Bacillati > Actinomycetota > Actinomycetes > Micromonosporales > Micromonosporaceae > Micromonospora > Micromonospora sp. NPDC000663. The sequence continues at coordinate 300,161 of NZ_JBIAYR010000001.1, read as the reverse complement.
CGCCACCACCTCGGCCAACTCCTTCTTGAGGTCGCCGTAACCGCGACCGGCGTACGCGGCCACCAGCTCGTCGATGCCGCGACCGCTGAGCGCGGAGTGGATGGTCAGCAGGTTGGACACGCCGGGTTTGGTCTCGGTGTCGAAGACGATCTCCCGGCCGGTGTCGGTCACCGCCGAGCGGATCTTCTTGGCCGAACGGGCCGGGTCGTCCAACAGGTCGATGATGCCTGCCGGCGAGGACGACGACTTGGACATCTTCGCCGTCGGCTCCTGCAGGTCGGTGATCTTCGCGGTGTCCTTGACGATGTGCGGCGCCGGCACCGTGAACGTCGTACCGAACAGCGAGTTGAACCGCTGGGCCAGATCCCGGGAGAGTTCCAGGTGCTGGCGCTGGTCCTCGCCGACCGGCACCGCGTTGGCCTGGTAGAGCAGGATGTCGGCGGCCTGCAGGATCGGGTAGGTGAAGAGCCCGACGCTGGCCCGCTCGTTGCCCTGCTTCTGCGACTTGTCCTTGAACTGGGTCATCCGGCTGGCCTCGCCGAAGCCGGTGATGCAGCCGAGCACCCAGGCCAGCTGCGGGTGCTCGGGCACCTGCGACTGCACGAACAGGGTGCTGCGCTCCGGGTCCAGACCGACCGCGAAGAGTTGCGCGGCCGCCACCCTGGTCCGCTGCCGCAGCACCGCCGGGTCGTGCCCAGCGGTGATGGCGTGCAGGTCCACCACGCAGTAGAACGCGTCGTGGGTCTCCTGAAGGGCTACCCAGTGCCGTACCGCCCCGAGGTAGTTGCCGAGGTGGAACGAGTCGGCCGTCGGCTGGATGCCGGAGAAGACGCGGGGACGGGCGGGTACGTCGGACATGGCGATAATTCTGTCAGCAAGCAACCCGGTCCGTCATGACGGGCCGGCGGGTCGGCCCCGGCCCGCCGGTGCGGGGGCGCTGACCTCGTACGGCTCCCCCGCGTCCTTCCTGCGGGCCGGTCGGGCCGGGGCGCGGCCCCGCTGCCCCGCCACCGGATCCCGAGGGTTCCCGCCGACGACGTCCTGCCGCTGCTCCACGGTCCGCACGGCGGCGACCGCGAGACGGGCCACCCGCCGTCCGTCCAGCGCCAGCACCCGCAGCGACCAGCCGCCGGGCGGGTCGGGAGCACCCGCGTCGACCGGCTCACCGGGCACCGGCACCTCGTCTCCGGTGACCGGCAGCCGCCCCAGCGCGGCCATCACGAAGCCACCCACCGTCTCGTACGGCCCGGCGGGCAGCACCACACCGGTCCGCTCGGCGAAGTCGGACAGGTTGAGCCGTCCGTCCACCACGGCGGGCAGACCGGGGTGCACCGGGTCGGGGGCGTCGTCGTACTCGTCGTGGATCTCGCCGATCAGTTCCTCGATCAGGTCCTCCAGGGTGACGATCCCGGCCGTGCCGCCGTACTCGTCGACCACCACGGCCAGGTGCTGGCCCTCGCGGCGCATCTCGGTGAGCGCGGCAAGCACCCGTTTGCTGGCGGGCAGCCGCTTCACCTCGCGGCTCAGCTCGCCTACAGTGGCGCACCTGTCGACGTCCGGGCGCAGCAGCAGGTCGCGCAGGTGCACGAAGCCCACCACGTCGTCGTGGGTGCCGTCGGTGACCGGATAGCGGGTGTGCGTCTCGGCGCGGACGATCCGGGCGGCCTCGGCGATGGTCAGTCGGGCGGGGAGGAAGACCACTTCGGTGCGGGGCATCATCACCTCGCGGACGAGGCTGGCGCCGGCAACCAGGACCTCGTCGATGATCCGCCGCTCGTCCGGGTCGAGCACGGTGTTCGCCGCCACCAGGTCCCGCAGTTCGTCTTCGGTGATGCGTTCCCGGCCGGCCGCCGGGCCGGCGCCGAGCAGGTCGGTGACGAGGCGGCTGGCGCCGTCGGCGGTGCGGACCAGCACCCGGGCGACGGCCCGCGCGAGCGGGCCGGGGTCGCGGCGGGGCCGCCCCCGCGCGCGTCGCCGGAGCCCGGCACGGGCAGCTTCCCGCATGACAGAGATGGTAGACACCGGCCGCCCACTCCACCGGGATTGTGCGAGTCTGTTCGATCGTGAAAGATTATGATGGAATGGTGCTGGCGGCGCGCTCGGTCGGGGTGCCGCCGCAGCCGTAGGGTGATCACCGAAGGGCCAGCCCCGGGCGGGGTCGAATCAGGAGGCAACGACGTGAAACTGCTCGTCACAGGGGGCGCCGGCTTCATCGGCAGCGTGGTGACCCGGATGCTGCTGGACGCGGGGCACGACGTCGTCGTCCTGGACGACCTGCGTACCGGCCACCGCGAGGCACTCGCCCCCGACGCCACCCATGTCGAGGCGTCCATCCACGACGCCGCACGGATCGTCACCCCCGAGGCCGGCTTCGACGGCGTGCTGCACTTCGCCGCCCTGATCGCCGCCGGCGAGTCGATGGTCAAGCCCGAGCTGTACTGGCAGAACAACACGGTCGGCACGCTCGCCCTGATCGACGCCGTACGGGCTGCCCGGGTGCCCCGGATGGTCTTCTCCTCCACCGCCGCCGTCTACGGCAACCCCACCGAACTGCCCATCCCGGAAACCGCCGTCAAGGCGCCCACCAACACGTACGGCGCCACGAAACTCGCCGCCGACATGGCGCTCACCTCCGAGGCGGTCGCGCACGGGCTGGCCGCGGTCTCGCTGCGCTACTTCAACGTGGCCGGGGCGTACCTCGACGGCACCGTCCCGCTCGGCGAACGGCACGACCCGGAGACACACCTGATCCCGATCGCGCTTGAGGTCGCGGCCGGCCGGCGCGAGAAGCTCCAGCTCTTCGGCGACGACTACCCCACTGTGGACGGCACCTGCGTCCGCGACTACATCCACGTCGCCGACCTGGCCCGCGCCCACCTGCTGGCGTTGGACGCCGCCACCGCCGGCCAGCACCGGATCTACAACCTGGGCAACGGCAACGGCTTCACCAACCGCCAGGTCGTCGACGTGGTCCGCGAGGTCACCGGGCAACCCCTGCCGGTCGAGGTGGCCCCACGCCGCGAGGGCGACCCGGCCGAGCTGGTCGCCTCCTCCGCGCTGGCCCGCGACGAACTGGGCTGGGTGCCGCAGAAGCCGACCCTGCACGACATGGTCGGCGACGCCTGGGCCTTCTACCGCGCGCACGTCCTGGAGCAGCCAACCGAGGAGGCACCGTGACAAACCCCACCGGCGACGTCGCCGCACGGGCCGCCGAGGGTTTCACCAGCCGGTACGGCGGCGACGCGGCCGGCCGCTGGGCGGCCCCCGGCCGGGTCAACCTGATCGGCGAGCACACCGACTACAACGACGGGTTCGTGCTGCCCTTCGCGCTGCCGCTGCGGACCGTCGTCGCCGCCGACCGGCAGGACGGCGAGCAGTGGACGGTCTGGTCCGAGCTGTCCGACGAGACGATCACCTTCGGTGCCGACGACGTGGCCGAGCCGGGTCGGGTCACCGGCTGGGGCGCGTACGTGGCCGGGGTGGTCTGGGCGATGCGCGACGCCGGCCACGCCGCGCCCGGTGCCCGCCTGGCGATCGCGTCCGACGTGCCGCTGGGCTCGGGCCTGTCGTCCTCGGCCGCCCTGGAGTCGGCGGTCCTCACCGCCCTGCTCGACCTCGGTGGGCTGGACCTGCCCGCCGAGCGACTGCCGCGGCTGGCGCAGCGGGCCGAGAACGTCTACGTCGGCGCCCCGACCGGGATCATGGACCAGTCCGCGTCGATCCGCTGCCGGGCCGGGCACGCGCTCTTCCTCGACTGCCGCGACGAGTCCGTCGAGCAGATCCCCTTCGACCTGGACGCCGCCGGCCTGGCCGTGCTCGTCGTCGACAGTCGGGCACCGCACCGGCACGCCGACGGCGAGTACGCGGCCCGCCGCCGGTCCTGCGAAGCGGGTGCGAAGGCGCTCGGCGTAGCCGCGCTGCGGGACGTGTCAGTCGACCAGCTCGACGCCGCGTTGGCCCGGATCGACGACGAGGAGACCCGACGCCGCGTCCGGCACGTAGTCACCGAGGACCAGCGGGTGCTGGACACTGTGGCGCTGCTGCGCGCCGGCCGCGTACGGGACATCGGCCCGCTGCTCACCGCCTCGCACGTCTCGATGCGCGACGACTTCGAGATCACCGTGCCCGAGATCGACACCGCGGTCGAGGCGGCGCTGGCGGCAGGCGCGCTCGGGGCCCGGATGACGGGCGGCGGCTTCGGCGGCTGCGTCCTGGCGCTGGTCGAGACCGACCGGTCCGACGCGGTGGCCGCAGCCGTCACGGCCGCCTACGCCGAGCGGGGCTTCACCGCCCCGAACACCCTGACGGTCCTCCCCGCCCCCGGCGCCACCCGCCTCGACTGACCCGGGTTGATCAAGAGGTTCGCGTCAGTCCGAGCCCGGATTCTGACGCAAACCTCTTGATCACCGACGAGGTCGAGGGTGGGAGCGGTGGGGCGGGCGGGTGGGCGGCGCTAGCTGGCTTCGACGATCATGGCGGCGCCCACCGTGCGGTTGGTGGTCTCGTCGATGATGACGAAGCCTCCGGTGGTGCGGTTGCGCCGGTACTCGTCGGCCAGCAGCGGCACAGTGGTGCGCAGCCGCACCCGACCGATCTCGTTGAGTCGCAACTCGTCCGCCGACTCGTCCCGGTGCAGCGAGTTGATGTCGAGCCGGTAGTGCAGCCCACGCACTATCGCCCGCGCCGAACGGGTGGTGTGCTTGATCGCGTACCTGCCGCCGACCCGCAACGGGGCTGTCTCGTCCATCCAGCACACCATCGCCTCGATGTCCTGGGCCACCGCCGGCGCGTTGTTCGGGCGGCAGATCAGGTCACCCCGGGAGATGTCGATCTCGTCGGCCAGTCGTACCGTCACCGACATCGGCGGGAACGCCTCAGCGACCGGCCCGTCGGCGGTCTCCACCGCGGCGATCCGGCTGGTGAAGCCGGACGGCAGCACCATCACCTCGTCACCAGGCTTGAGCACGCCGGAGGCGACCTGGCCGGCGTAGCCACGGTAGTCGGTCACAGTCGTGGACTGCGGACGGATCACGTACTGCACCGGGAACCGGACGTCGACGAGGTTGCGGTCGCTCGCGATGTGCACCCGCTCCAGGTGGTGCAGCAGCGACGGACCCTCGTACCACTGCATGTTCTCCGAGCGGGCCACGATGTTGTCGCCGCGCAGCGCCGAGATCGGCACCACTGTCAGGTCCGGTACGTCGAGCTTCGCGGCGAACGCGGTGAACTCGTCGGCGATGCGCTCGAAGACCTCCTGCGACCAGTCGACCAGGTCCATCTTGTTGACGCAGAGGACCAGGTGCGGCACCCGCAGCAGGGAGCACAGGAACGCGTGGCGGCGGGACTGCTCGACCAGACCCTTGCGCGCGTCCACCAGGATCAAAGCCAGGTCGGCGGTGGACGCCCCAGTGACCATGTTGCGGGTGTACTGGATGTGCCCCGGAGTGTCGGCGATGATGAACTTGCGCCGGGGCGTGGCGAAGTACCGGTACGCCACGTCGATGGTGATGCCCTGCTCCCGCTCGGCGCGCAGGCCGTCGGTGAGCAGCGCCAGGTTGGTGTACTCGTCGCCGCGGGCCGCGCTCACCGCCTCCACCGCGGCCAACTGGTCGGTGAAGAGCGACTTGGTGTCGTAGAGCAGCCGGCCGATGAGTGTCGACTTGCCGTCGTCGACGCTGCCGGCGGTGGCGAAGCGCAGCAGGTCCATGGGCCGGGCCTCCGGCCCGGCCCCGGTAACAGCCCGGGCCTCCGCATTCGCGGACGTCACGATCTCGGTGGTCATCAGAAGTAGCCCTCCCGCTTGCGGTCCTCCATGGCGGCCTCGCTGACCCGGTCGTCACCACGGGTCGCGCCCCGCTCGGTGATCCGGGTCGCCGCGACCTCCTCGATGACCTTCTCCACGGTGTCCGCGTCGGAGCGGACCGCCGCGGTGCAGGAGGCGTCGCCGACGGTGCGGTAGCGCACCTGCGCCTTGAACCGTTCCTCGCCCGCGCGGGGGCGGAAGAACTCGTTCACCGCGTAGTACATCCCGTCCCGTTCGATCACCTCGCGCTCGTGCGCGTAGTAGATCGACGGCAGCGGGATGCGTTCGCGGGCGATGTAGTGCCACACGTCCAGCTCGGTCCAGTTCGACAGCGGGAACACCCGGATCGACTCGCCCGGGTGGTGCCGGCCGTTGTAGAGCGCCCACAGCTCCGGCCGCTGGTTCTTCGGATCCCACTGGCCGAACTCGTCGCGGAAGCTGAACACCCGTTCCTTGGCGCGGGCCTTCTCCTCGTCCCGGCGGGCGCCGCCGAACAGCGCGTCGAAGCGGTGCTTCTCCACCGCGTCCAGCAGCACCGGCGTCTGGATCCGGTTGCGCATCCCGTCGCCGGACTCGCGGACCATGCCGCTGGCCAGGGCCTCCGGCACGCTCGCCACCACGAGATGCAACCCCAGCTCGGCGACCCGCTGGTCGCGGTATTCGAGGACCTCGGGGAAGTTGTGCCCTGTGTCGACGTGCATGACCGGGAAGGGGATGTTGGCCGGGGCGAACGCCTTCTGCGCCAGGCGCAGCATGACGATCGAGTCCTTGCCGCCGGAGAAGAGCAGCACCGGGCGTTCCATCTCGGCGACCACCTCGCGCATCACGAAGATGCTCTCCGCCTCCAGGGTGTCCAGGTGGGAGACCCGGTAGGCGGCGGGCGTGGTCATGACACCGGCTCGATTCGCTCGCTCATCCGATTTCCAGACCTTTCCGGTCGGGCATGTCAAGAAAGTCCGCTCAGGCTACCCGGAATGTCTCTGCAGCGCTGCAAGCAACCGGGTGGCGAGATCCTTGCGACAGACCAGCAGGTCCGGCAGGCGTGGATCCGCCTCGTTGTATTCCAGCGCAGAACCATCGATCCGGGAAGCGTGCAGTCCGGTGGCCGTCGCCACAGCGACAGGCGCCGCCGAGTCCCACTCGTACTGACCGCCGGCGTGGATGTACGCGTCCACCTCACCGGTGACCACCGCGGCGATCTTCGCTCCGGCCGAACCCATCGGCACCAACTTCGCCCCCACGTCCTCGGCGAGGTCGGTGAGGAACACCGGCGGCCGGCTCCGGCTCGCCGCCAACCGGATCACCCGGGCACCCGCGGTGGCCGCCTCCACAGTCATCGGCGGGTACGCCGGCGGGTAGTCCGTGCCCAGCACCCGGTGCTGCGCCGGCAGACCCACTGCCCCGGCGACCAGCCCGTGCGGACTCGGCGCGTTACGTGCCCAGAGCGCGATGTGCACGGCCCAGTCCGAGCGGCCCTCCTCGGCGAACTCCCGGGTGCCGTCCAACGGGTCGACGATCCACACCCGGTCGGCGGTCAGCCGCGACACCGCCCCGGCGTTGACCTCCGCCGCCCAGGCCAGCCGCGACCCCTCGTCCTCCTCGGAGAGCACCGCGTCGCCCGGCCGCCACTTCGCCAGCTCCGTACGGATCAGGTCGTGCGACACCTTGTCCCCGGCCGACTTGAGCGCGCCGGGGTCCGTGAAGCCCAACTCCGTACGCAGGTCGAGCAACGCCTGACCGGCCCGGGCCGCCAGCCACCTGGCGAATGCGCCGTCGATCATCGGAGGACTGCCCATCTGTGTCCGCTCCCGTCACCTCGCCGCGGTCCGTACCCGCACGGGCACCCACCGCGAGGCACTCGCCGGTCGCGGCCCGCCAAGAGGCGCAGACTACCGGCCCGGTGCGGCTGATCCGGTACGCCCCGCCCGGCTCAGGCCCCGTGGTAGAGGTTCTGGGTGGGCTCCACGCCCTTGAGGATCACCGACTCCACCACGTCGGCAGCACGGTCCACCAGGAAATCCAGCTCCTTGCGCTCCGCCGTGCCGAAATCCGACAGCACATAATCCGCCGGGTCCTGCCGCCCCGGTGGCCGGCCGACGCCGAACCGCACCCGGACGTAGTCCTTCGTACCCAACGACTTCGACATCGAGCGCAGGCCGTTGTGCCCGCCCTCGCCGCCGCCGCACTTGACCCGCACCTGGCCGAAACCGATGTCCAGCTCGTCGTGCACCGCGACCACCTGCGCCGGCGGCACCTTGTAGAACTGCGACAGCGCCGCCACCGGCCCACCTGAGAGGTTCATGTACGTCAGTGGCTTGGCCAGCACCAGCTTCGGCCCACCGAAACCCAGCCGCCCCTCGGCCACCTCGGCGACCGCCCGCTTGTGCCTACCGAACCGCGCGCTCACCCGACCGGCCAGCAGGTCGGCCACCATGAAACCCACGTTGTGCCGGTTCCCGGCGTACTCCCGGCCCGGATTGCCCAAGCCGACGACCAGCCACGGCCCCGCCTCGTCCGTCACGACCCGTCCTTTCCGACGCCCGTCCCACCGACTCCCGATACGCCGACAGGCGCCCCCGATCCTCCGGGGACGCCTGTCGCACAGTACGAACCGATCAGGCCTCGGTGCGCGCCTCGGTCGTCTCGTCGCCCTCGGCGGCCGGGGCGTCCGCGCCCTCGGAACCCTCGGTGCCCTCGCCGACCTCGGCCTCGGCCTCGTCGGTGGCGGCCTCGACCTCGGGCAGCGTCGCCTCGAGCTGCTCGGCGGTCGGGGCGGCGGTCACCGAGGCGACCATCTGGTCCGAGTCACCCACCAGCTCGACACCGGCCGGCAACTGCACGTCGCCGGCGGTCACCTGGGAACCGGCCTCCAGGCCCTCGATCGACGCCTCGAGGTGGTCCGGCACCTTGGTGGCGTCGGCGGTCACCGAGAGGGTGTCGTGGTCGTGCACGATCAGGGTGTCCCGTGCGGCCTCGCCGGTCAGCTGGACCGGGACCTCGACGGTGACCTTCTCGCCGCGACGGACCAGCAGCAGGTCGACGTGCTCGAAGGTGTCCTTGATCGGGTCACGCTGGATCGCCTTCGGCAGCGCCAGCACCTGGGTGCCGTCGGTGATGTCGATCGCGAAGAGCTGGTTGGCACCACCCTTGCGGATCGCGGCGGCGAACTCCCGCGACGGCAGCGCGATGTGCTTGGGCTTCTCGCCGTGGCCGTACAGCACGGCGGGCACCTTGCCGGCCCGGCGGGTACGGCGGGCACCACCCTTGCCGAACTCGGTACGGGGCTCGGCGCTGATCTTTACCTCGGACACGGGGAAACTCCTGATGCTTTTCGCTGCGGCGGCTTGTCGTCTGGCGGTGCTGGGGCGAGGGGCTCGCTGGGGCTCATGCGTCATGAACGACTGCCCGGAGCACCGCGTCGATGACGGTGCCTCCGTGCGGCGCTATTCAGCGGCCCGCCGGGCACCCTCGCCGTGGCAACCGCACCAGTCTACCCGAGCTGATTCCACGGTTTCCGGCAGTCCCCGATCACAGCTCCAAGCCGGCGCGCCGGCGGTGTTCCCGCCAGCGAGTCGGCCCCGTTTCGACCAGTTTGTCAGCCCGGACCCGTACCGGCACGGCAACTGGCGGAAACGGGGCCCGCACGCCACGATCAGCTCAGGCCACCGAAGAGGGTGGTCACCGAGCCGTCGTCGAACACCTCCCGGATCGCCCGCGCCAGCAGCGGCGCGATCGACAGCACTGTCAGCTTGTCCAGCTGCTTCTCCGGAGGCAACGGCAGCGTGTTGGTCACCACGATCTCGCTGATCGAGCTGTTCTTCAGCCGCTCGATCGCCGGGTCGGACAGCAGCGCGTGGGTGGAGGCGACCACGATCTCCGCAGCGCCCGACTCCTTGAGGATGTCCGCCGCCTTGGCGATCGTGCCACCGGTGTCGATCATGTCGTCCACGATCAGGCAGACCCGGCCCTCCACCTCACCGACCACCCGGTTCGCCACCACCTGGTTCGGCTTCATCGGGTCGCGGGTCTTGTGGATGAACGCCAGCGGGCAGCCGCCCAGCCGGTCGGTCCACCGCTCGGCCACCCGCACCCGTCCCGAATCCGGTGCCACCACTGTCATCGGCCGGCCGGCGTACCGGTGCTCCACGTACTCCGCCAGGATGTCCATCGCGAAGAGGTGATCCACCGGGCCGTCGAAGAAGCCCTGGATCTGCGCGGTGTGCAGGTCGACGGTGAGGATCCGGTTCGCGCCTGCCGTCTTCAGCAGATCCGCCACGAGCCGGGCCGAGATCGGCTCCCGACCACGGTGCTTCTTGTCCTGCCTGGCGTACGGGTAGAACGGCAACACCACGGTGATCCGCTTGGCGGAACCCCGCTTCAGCGCGTCCACCATGATCAGGGTCTCCATGACCCAGGTGTTCACCCCGTGCGTCACGGACTGCACCACGAAGGCGTCCGATCCACGCACCGAGTCCTTGAAGCGTACGAAGATCTCGCCGTTGGCGAACTCGTACGCGTCGGCCGGCGTCGGCGCCACGCCGAGCACCTCGCCGATCTCCTTGGCCAGCTCCGGAAAACCCCGTCCGGAGAAGAGCATCAGGCTTTTGCGGTTTTCGGCGACGATGCTGCCCATGGGCCCGTCTGCTCCCGTTTGTCGGCGGTACCCGGCCCGGTGGTGGTGGGTCGGGGACTAGTCGGTTGCAGTATCTCCCGCGCCGGACGCACCGCCCACCGTCTCGGCCCGCCCGTGCATTGCCTCACTGTCGCTTGCGGCGGGTGCCACATCCGACGCACCCTTCGCGTCGCCGGCCCGCTGCGCGGCCTCGGCCGCCGCCGTACCGGCCCGCCGCTTCACCACCCAACCCTCGATGTTGCGCTGGCGCGCCCGGGCGACACCCATCGCGCCCGCCGGCACGTCGTCCACGATCACCGAGCCGGCCGCCGTGTACGCGCCGTCGCCCACCTCGACCGGTGCCACGAACATGTTGTCCGCTCCCGTACGGGCGTGGTTGCCGATCACCGTGCGGTGCTTGTTGACCCCGTCGTAGTTCACGAAGACCGAGGCGGCCCCGATGTTCGTCTGCTCGCCGATCGTGGCGTCGCCGACGTACGTCAGGTGCGGCACCTTCGAGCCGGTGCCGATCTGCGAGTTCTTCACCTCGACGAAGGTGCCGACCTTCGCCTTGCCGGCCAGTCGCGCCGCCGGCCGCAGGTACGCGTACGGCCCCACGCTGGCGCCCTCGCCGACCTCGGCGCCGACGGCGTGGCTGCGGACCACCGACGCCCCCGGACCGACGATCGTGTCGACGAGCGTGACGTCCGGGCCGATCAGCGCGCCGGAGCCGACCACTGTGGCGCCGCGCAGCTGGGTGTTCTGGTCGACCACCGCGTCGCGGTCCAGCGCGACGGTCACGTCGATCCAGGTGGTCGCCGGGTCGAGCAGGCTCACTCCGGTACGCATCCACGCCTCGTTGACCCGGTCGCGCAGCAGAGCCCGCAGCGACGCCAGCTCCACCCGGTCGTTGCAGCCCAACGTCTCGACGTGGTCGGCGGCCACGTGCACCGCGACCGGCTCCCCGGCCGAGCGCAGCAGGCCGAAGACGTCAGTCAGGTACTCCTCGCCCTGGTCGTTGTCGGTGGAGAGCTTGCCGAGCGCATCGCGCAACCGCGCCGCGTCGAACGCGTAGATCCCGGCGTTGATCTCCCGGATGGCGCGCTGCGTCGGGTCGGCGTCGCGCTCCTCGACGATCTGCTCCAGCCGCCCGTCGGCGTCCCTGACGATCCGCCCGAGGCCCGTCGGGTCGGGGACCTCGGCGGCCAGCACCGTCGCCGCGGCGGCGGCCTCCTCGTGCGCGGTCACCAGCGCACCAACCGTCTCGGGGCGCAGCAGCGGCACGTCCCCGTTGATCACCACGACGGTGCCGGCGCCCTCCGGGACGGCCTCCAGCGCGATGCGTACGGCGTGACCGGTGCCGAGCTGCTCGGCCTGGAGCACGGGGGTGGCGTCCGGGGCGATCTCGCCCAGGTGGCCCCGGACCTGGTCGGCGCCGTGCCCCACCACCACGACGGTGCGGTCCGCGGCCAGCGGCGCGGCCGCGCTCAGCACGTGGCCGAGCAGCGTACGACCGAGCAGGGGGTGCAGCACCTTGGGCAGTGTCGACTTCATCCGCTTGCCCTCACCGGCGGCGAGCACGACGACGGTACGACTGTGGGACTGGGGCACGGTGTGGCTCCCGTCGGGACGGCGGACACTCTCGCGGCCATGCTAACCACGGGGCCCGGCACGGTTCCCTCTTACCCCCAGTAGAACCTAAAACGGACTTTGGGGAGCAGCTCGGCCGCCAGGGTTCGAACCTGAAATACGGGTACCAAAGACCCGGGTGTTGCCAATTACACCACGGCCGATCATCGACGTGAGCGCGTCGCGTCAGGGGATGGGCATCCCGCGCTACACCTTAGCGCCCCGAGCGTCGGACGCCACCGCTCATTTCGTCCCGCCCAACTCGACAGGCGCGGGGAGCGTCCGGGCGAGCGGCCTGGACGAGACGAGACGCTGTCGGCCGCTCCACACCAGAGGCTTCTGACCTGGTTATTTGGGCAGCTTGTCGGGGCCAATCGGAACTTCACCGTGCGATCTACGGTGCCGTAAGTTACGGTGACGTAGGCGTAGCTTCGTGATCGCTTTCTCCCCCCTCTGCGAGGTTCCATGACCACCGTGCTCGAACCCAACACCGCCGCCCCCGGCCCGAAACCGCTCACCGACGGCAGCCAGTCCTCCGGGATCCTGGCCGCCCTCTGGGCGTTCGTGGTGATCCCCTTCGTGGCCCTGCTGGTCGCCGTCCCGGTGGCCTGGGGTGGCTGGCTGGGCTGGACCGACGTGATCATCGCCCTGGTCTGGTACGTGGTGTCCGGGCTGGGCATCACGGTCGGCTTCCACCGCTACTTCACCCACGGGTCGTTCAAGGCCAAGCGCTGGCTGCGCGCCTCGCTGGCCGTCGCGGGTTCGCTCGCGGTGCAGGGCGAAATCATCCAGTGGGTGGCCGACCACCGTCGGCACCACGCCTTCTCCGACCTGGAGGGTGACCCGCACTCGCCGTGGCGCTTCGGCACCAGCTTCTGGGCGCTGACCCGGGGCCTGTTCCACGCGCACGTGGGCTGGCTGTTCCGGCGCGAGCTGTCCAACCGGCAGCGGTTCGCACCGGACCTGATCGCCGACCGCGACATCAGCCGGGTGGACCGGCTCTTCCCGGTGCTGGTGGCCATCTCGCTGCTCGGCCCCGCGGTGATGGGCGGCCTGATCAGCTGGTCGTGGCAGGGCGCGCTCACCGCGTTCTTCTGGGCCGGGTTGGTCCGGATCGGCCTGCTGCACCACGTCACCTGGGCGATCAACTCGGTCTGCCACGTGTACGGCGAGCGCCCGTTCGTGATGCGTCAGGGTGACCGCGCCGCGAACTTCTGGCCGTTGGCGATCCTGTCCTTCGGCGAGAGCTGGCACAACCTGCACCACGCGGACCCGACCTGCGCCCGGCACGGCGTGCTGCGCGGCCAGGTGGACATCTCCGCCCGGGTGATCTGGCTGTTCGAGAAGGTCGGCGCGGCCTCGCAGGTGCGCTGGCCGAAGCCGGAGCGCCTCGAGGCCAAGCTGGTGAAGCCCGTCGCAACGCAGTAAAGCGGGCGGTGCACGGGGAGGCCGCCTGGCAGGATGGCCGGGTGACCGAGCGACGCGGGGGGACCGGACGGCTCGGCAGACGGGGAGCCGAGCCCGATCCGGGCACGGTCGGACGGCGTGGCGGGGCGGCTGGACCGCCCGCCGGTGAGGCGACGACGTGAACGGGCACGACGGAGGCACCATCCCACGGCAGGGCGTCACCAAGCGCCAGCGAGGCGGCGACATGTCCGAGGTCAGTGACGGTGCCAACGGCCGGGCGACGCCGCCGGTCCCGGCACCGAAGTCCAAGCCCACCCCCCGGGTCCGCATGCCGGCGGCCCAGCGGCGGGAGCAGTTGATCGCGACCGGCCGGCAGCTCTTCGCCGAGCGGGGTTTCGACGCCACCTCCATCGAGGAGGTGGCGGCCCGCGCCAAGGTCTCCAAGCCTGTGGTGTACGAGCACTTCGGCGGCAAGGAAGGGCTCTACGCGGTGGTGGTCGACCGGGAGGTGCGGGCCCTGTTGGACCGGATCACCACGGCGCTGACCGCAGGGCACCCCCGGGAGCTGCTGGAGCAGGCGGCGCTGGCGCTGTTGGGCTACATCGAGGAAGAGACAAGCGGTTTCCGGGTGCTGGTCCGCGAGTCGCCGTTGATGTCCGGCACCGCCAACTTCAGCAGCGTGATGAACGACGTGGCGCACCAGGTCGAGCACATCCTGGGCGCCGAGTTCAAGAGCCGCGGGTACGACCCCAAGCTCGCCGAGCTGTACTCGCAGGCGCTGGTCGGCATGGTCGCGTTGACCGGCCGCTGGTGGCTGGAGGTCCGCAAGCCGCGCAAGGAGACGGTTGCGGCGCATCTGGTCAACCTGGCGTGGAACGGGTTGTCGCACCTGGAGGCGAAGCCGACGCTGATCACCACTCGGCGGGGCTGACCCCGTTCAGCGGCGGTGGGAGTCGGCCACCGGGTGTTTGCGCAGTTCCAGTTCCGCCTCGGCGTGTTCCGGGGGGCCCACCTTGTCGTACAGGCCGGTGCCGAGCAGGACCAACCCGAACAGCATCGACACGACCACCGTCGACATCGAGAAGTTGAGGAAGTTCGCCTCGGTCTGGAGCACCGACATCATCAGGATGCTGGTCACCAGGAACACCACACCCGCGGTGAGGTTGATGTAGTGGCCGAGGTTGGTGCGCCGGGACGCCCCGATGATCAGGACCACCCCGAAGACCACCGAGGCGAGCGAGAAGGCCAGGTTGGTGCGCAGTCCGAGCGCCCAGTGGCTGCCCCTGTCGAAGAGCGGGTCGCCCAACGTCTCGGCGACACCCCAGACTCCGAAGACCAGGATGTAGACGCCGATCAGACCGGCGAGGACCCGGTAGATCGGCCGAGCCGGATGGTTCACCGGAAAGTGCGGCATACCCAGACCCCCTGAATTGACCGATTCAGGAGGATTGTCCCCCGAGGCAGCGCCAACTGTCCGAGGAACCACAAAGCCGAGGCGGTCCGCCGAATGGCAGGACCAGGTCAGGTTTTCGCCGGAGCCCGAGCTGCGCAGGGATCAAGCCTGACCGCCCGGAGCAGCTCGGGCTCCGGCGAAAACCGCAACAGCAACCTCAGAGCACCAGGCGGGCCTTCTGGAAGGCCTCCGCCTCCTCGTCCGACCCGACCTTGCCGTACATGCCGACCATGAGCAGCACCAGGGCGGCCGAGAGCACCACGACCACAGTGGTGATGCTGAAGTTGAAGATGTTCGCGTCGGTCCGGATGAACGCGAGACCGGCCAGGCCGATCACCATGAGGGCGTACGCCAGCCACTGGTTGATCGCCACGTCGATGTTGCGGCCGAGACCGGTGCCGATCAGCACGACGACCCCGAGCAGGACGCTGAGCAGCGAGAAGCCAAGGTTGGTGCCCTGGCCGAGGACCTTCGTGTCATCCTGCGCCAGGATCTCGTTGCCGGCGCTCGCGATGATGCCGAGCACACCGAAGACCACCAGGTACAGACCGGTCAGCCCGCCGATCGCCCGGTAGATCGGCCGCGCGGGGTGGTTGACGGGGGTGTGGGCCATGTCTGAGTCTCCAACGCCGTGGGGTGAGGTGTCGCCGACGATTGTCCCGCATGTGGCGGTGTGACGCCGCACACGGCCCCCGGCCCGGCGCGCCCGGCCGAATCAGCTCTCGGGAAGCTCCTCGGCGAGCGTCATCCAGGTCTCCTCGATCCGCTCCCGCTCGGCCCGCAGGTCCTTGAGCTGGGTGTCCAGCTCGGCGACCCGGGCGTAGTCGGTGGCGTCGGCGGCGAGCTGGTCGAGCAGGGTGGCCTCACGCTGGTCGAGCTTGCCGAGCTGGCGTTCCAGGCGGGTCAGCTCCTTGCGGGCCTGACGCACCTCGGCGGCGGACATGCCGCCTCCCGAGGAGGCGGCGGGCTCGGAGGTCGAGGTCACGCCCGCCCGAGGAGAGCCGGCCCGTTCCGCGGTCCTGGCGAGGTATTCGTCGACGCCGCCCGGCAGGTGCACGAGCCGGCCGTCGCCGAACATCCCGTACGCCGTCTCGGTGACCCTCTCGATCAGGTACCTGTCGTGGCTGGCCACGATGATCGTGCCCGGCCACGAGTCGAGCAGGTCCTCCAGCGCGGCGAGGGTGTCGGTGTCCAGGTCGTTCGTGGGCTCGTCGAAGAGCAGCACGTTGGGTTCGCCGGCGAGCAGCCGCAGCATCTGCAACCGGCGACGTTCACCGCCGGAGAGGTCGCTGACCGGGGTCCAGAGGCGGCGGTCGTCGAAGCCGAACACCTCGGCGAGCTGGGCTGCGGAGACCTCCCGGTCGCCGAGCTGCACCCGGCGGGCGACCTCCTCGACGGCCTCCAGGACCCGCAGGTGCCCGGGCAGTTCGGCGAGTTCCTGGGAGAGGAACGCGGGCCGCACCGTGGAGCCGGTGTTGAGGCGCCCACCGTCCGGACGGGTGATGCCGGCGAGCATCCGCAGCAGGGTGGTCTTGCCGGCGCCGTTGGCGCCGAGAATGGCGATCCGGTCACCGGGGCCGACCAGCCAGGTGACGTCGCGCAGGATCTCCTTCGGGCCGGCGTGCAGCTCGACGTTCTCCAGCTCGTACACCTGCTTGCCCAGGCGCGACACCGCCATCCGCTGCAACGACATGGTGTCGCGGGCCGGCGGCACGTCGGCGATCAGCGCGTTCGCGGCGTCGATGCGGAACTGGGGCTTGGAGGTACGGGCCGGCGGGCCGCGGCGCAGCCAGGCGATCTCCTTGCGGAGCAGGTTCTGCCGGCGGGCCTCGGTGGCGGCGGCGACGCGCTCACGTTCGGCGCGGGCGAGGGTCCAGGCGGCGAAGCCGCCCTCGTACGCGCGCACGGTCTGGTCGGCGACCTCCCAGGTGTTGGTGCAGACCGCGTCCAGGAACCACCTGTCGTGCGTGACCACAACCAGGGCGCCCCGGCGCCCGACCAGGTGCCGGGCCAGCCAGTCGACACCACCGACGTCGAGGTGGTTGGTGGGCTCGTCGAGGATGAGCAGGTCGGATTCGCGGACGAGCAGCGCGGCGAGCGCCACCCGCCGCCGTTCGCCACCGGACATCGGGCCGACCGGCTGGTCGAGGCCGAGGTGCGGCATGCCGAGGCCGTCGAGGATGTTGCGGACGCCAGCGTCGCCCGCCCACTCGTGCTCGGCGCCCATGCCCTCGCCGAGCCAGGCGGTGCCGAGCACGACGTCCCGGACGGTGGCGTCGGGGGCGAGGGTGAGTTGCTGGGGCAGCCAGAGCACGCGCAGGTCACGGCGGTGCGTGACCCGGCCGTCGTCGGGATCCTCCTGCTTGGTGAGCAGGCGCAGCAGGGTGGACTTGCCGGCGCCGTTGAGGCCGACCACACCGATCCGGTCGGCGTCGTCCAGGCCGAGCGAGACGTCCGTGAGCAGCCGCCCGGCGGCGCCGTACCCCTTGGACACCCGGTCCAGATTGACGATGTTGGCCACGTTCCACCCTTCAAGATCAAGGCGTCCGGGTGCCGGCGGGCACCTCGGGACGCCTGACCCAAGGGTACGCGGGCGTCCCGGTCACCCGCGCCGCGCGCCCGCGGCCCGCGCCGGGCTGGCGGGACCCGCCGTCAGCCGACCCGGGCGCCGGCGACCGGACCGTGCGCGACCCGGGCCTCCCGGCACACTCCTGCGCTGGTCAGCTCGGCGGCGATCCGTTCGGCGCTCGCCGCGTCGGCGGCGAGGAAGACGCACGTCGGGCCGGAGCCGGAGACGAGACCCGCGAGCGCGCCCGCCGCCTCGCCCGCCTTGAGGGTGTCGGCCAGCGCCGGGCGCATGGCCAGCGCGGCGTCCTGAAGGTCGTTGCCGAGCGTACGGGCGAGCACCCGGGGATCCCGCTGACGCAGCGCGCCCAGCAGCGCGTCGGTGCTGCCCAGCGGCACACCGGCGGTGCCCGCCTCACGCAGCCTGTCCAACTCGCGGTACGCCGCCGGGGTGGACAGGCCGGCGTCGGCGATGGCCACCACCCAGTGCCAGGACGTCGGGCGGACCAGCACCGGGCTGACCGCCTCGCCCCGACCGGTGCCCAGCGCGGTGCCCCCGTAGATCAGGAACGGCACGTCGGAGCCGAGGTCGGCGGCGATCCCGGCCAGTTCGTCCCGGGACAGGCCGGTCCCCCACAGCGCGTCGCAGGCCACCAGCGCGGCGGCCGCGTCGGCGCTGCCACCGGCCAGCCCACCGGCGAGGGGGATCTGCTTGCGCAGGTGCAAGCGGGCGTGCGGGAGCACCCCCGCGTACCCGGCGAGGGCGTGCGCGGCACGGATGATCAGGTTGGAGTCGTCGAGCGCCAGCTCGCCGGTGCCCTCCCCCTCCATGGTCAACGCCAACGTGTCGCCCCGCCGGGCGGTCAGCTCGTCGTAGATGGAGATGGCGTGGTAGACGGTGTTCAGCTCGTGGTAACCGTCACGGCGCAGCGGACCCACCCCGAGGTGCAGGTTGACCTTCGCGGGCACCCGTACCCGCACCGGGCCGGTGGCCCCACGTCGCTCGTCCTCGCCGTCCGGTCGCCAGGCCTCGGTCACGGGGTGACATCCCGTACGGGCAGGCGGATGTCGAACGGCTTGGCCACGATCTGCTCCTCGGCGTCCTCGGCGGGCAACGGCGACAGCCTACTTCGCGGCCGGCGTACCGACCGGAGCCGACGCGGCGATGGCGGCGAACTGCGCGACGGTGAGCGACTCCCCCCGGGCGCCGGGGTCGACGCCGGCCGCGGTGAGCGCTGCGGCGGCCCGGTCCGCGCCGCCGGCCCAGCCGGCCAGCGCGGCGCGCAGGGTCTTGCGGCGCTGCGCGAACGCCGCGTCCACAACGGCGAAGACCCGCTCCCGGGGTACGTCGGCGCGGGGCGGCTCGTGACAGGTGAAGGCCACCAGGCCGGAGTCGACGTTCGGCACCGGCCAGAACACGTTAGGCGGCACCCGGCCGGCGCTGCGGGCCTGGGCGTACCAGGCGAGCTTGACCGACGGGATGCCGTACACCTTGGAGCCGGGACCGGCGACCAGCCGGTCGGCGACCTCCTTCTGCACCATCACCAGGCCGTGCCGCAGGCTGGGCAGCGCGGCGAGCAGGTGCAGCACCACCGGCACGGCGACGTTGTACGGCAGGTTCGCGACGAGCGCGGTAGGTGCCGGGTCGGCCAGTTCGGCGGGGTCGATCCGCAGCGCGTCGGCGCGGTGCACGGTGAGCCGGCCGGCGTCCGCGCCGGCGTGCCGGGCGACGGTCTCCGGCAGCGCCCCGGCGAGCACCGGGTCGATCTCCACGGCGTGCACGTGCCCGGCGACGGGCAGCAGTCCCAGGGTCAGCGAGCCGAGGCCCGGGCCGACCTCCAGGGCGACGTCGTCGGGGGTCAGGCCGGCGGCCGTGACGATCCGACGCACGGTGTTGGGGTCGTGCACGAAGTTCTGACCCAGCTTCTTGGTGGGCGCGACGCCCAGACGGGCGGCGAGTTCCCGGATCTCCGCCGGGCCGAGGAGGCTCACCACGGGCCGAAGACCCGGTCGCCGGTCGCCGAGATCGCCGCGCACAGCTCGTCGAGGTCGGTGCCAGTGGTCTCGGCGAGCGACCGGACGGTCAGCGGGATCAGGTACGAGGCGTTCGGGCGGCCCCGGTGCGGCGTCGGCGTGAGGTAGGGGGCGTCGGTCTCCACCAGGAGCTGGTCCACCGGTGTGAGCGCGGCGGCCTCCCGCAGCGCGGTCGCGCTGGCGAACGTGACGGTGCCGGCGAAGCTGAGCAGGTAGCCACGGCGGACGCACTCGCTGGCGAACTCGGCGTCACCGGAGAAGCAGTGCAGCACCACCGTGTCCGGGGCGCCCTCGTCGTCGAGGATCCGCAGCACGTCCGCGTGCGCGTCCCGGTCGTGGATCACCAGTGCCTTGTCGTACCGCTTGGCGATGGCGATGTGCGCCCGGAAGCTGGCCTCCTGCGCGGCGCGGCCCTCGTCGCCGGTGCGGAAGAAGTCCATCCCGGTCTCGCCGATCCCCCGGACCCGGTCGCGGGCGGCCAGCGACTCGATCTCCCGCAGCGCCTCGTCGAGGTCGGGCAGCCGGGGCGCCTCGTTGGGATGCAGCGCCACGGTGGCCAGCACCGCCGGGTACGCGTCGGCGGTGTCCGCGCCCCACCGGGAGGAGGCGACGTCCACGCCCACCTGGACCAGCCGGTCCACACCCACGCCGGTGGCCACCGCGACCGCCGCGGCGACCGGGTCGTCGGCCGGCCCGCCGCCCGGCACACCGGCCTCGCTGACAGTGATGTCCAGGTGGGTGTGGCTGTCCAGCACCGGCCGGGGCAGCGGCTCGGGGGCGGGCGGGAACTCTCCGGCCCGCCGGGCGGCACGCTCGCGGCGGGTTTCAGTCGGCTCGCTCATCAGCGACAGCATCACACACCGGGCCTGTCCATCCGCCCGCCACCCGGCGTTCACCTCGACTACGCCGCGCGACTCTGGCGTCGCCGCGTGAGCGAGCCCAGCAGTCCCGCCAGCGAGCGCACCGGGCTGCGCGTGACGTTCGACGGCGGCGTGTACCCGGCCGAGGAGATCGCCCGGGGCGCCGCGTACGAGTTGTTGAGCGCCGACGAGGTGACAGGCTGGGCGCCCGGCGCCAAGGTGACCGACGACCAGGTGCTGGACGCCAGGTAGCGATGTGACACCGCGCGGCGGTGCGGTGTGCTCCCGCCGCGCGGCTCGTACGCTCAGCCGGCCAGCCGGGCCAGCTCCTCGTCGACGATCGACGGGTCGAGCTTGCGGAACACCGGCTTCGGCGCGGCCAGCGGCCGGCCCGCCTCGATCGGCACCGACTCCCAGCGCGCGCCGACCGTGTAGTCCCCGGTCAGCACCGGGTACGCCGGCCCGCCGTCGAGGTCGTCGACCTGCTCGATGACCGGCATCGGCGCGTGTACGCCGGTGCCGCCGAGCAGCTCGTGCACCTGCTGGGCGGAGTGCGGCAGGAACGGGGTGAGCAGCGTGTTGGCGTCGCTCACCACCTGGAGGGCGACGTGCAGGATGGTGCCCTGGCGCGGCTTGTCGGCCTCGTCCTTGAGCTTCCACGGCGCCTGCTCGGACAGATACCTGTTCGCCTCGGCTACCACCCTCATGGCCTCGCCGATGGCCTGCTTCTGCCGGTGCCTGCCGATCAGGTCGCCCACCGTGGCGAAACCGGCGCGCGCCACCGCGAGCAGCGCCTCGTCGGCCTCGGTGAGCCCGGCCGGGTCGACCGGCGGGATCGCCCCGAAGTTCTTCGCGGCCATCGAGATGGACCGGTTGACCAGGTTGCCCCAGCCGGCGACCAGTTCGTCGTTGTTGCGGCGGAGGAACTCCGCCCAGGTGAAGTCGGTGTCGTTGCTCTCCGGGCCGGCGGCGGCGATGAAGTAGCGCAGCGCGTCGGCGTCGTAGCGCTCCAGGAAGTCCCGGACGTAGATGACCACCTTGCGGGACGAGGAGAACTTGCGCCCCTCCATGGTCAGGTACTCGCTGGAGACGACCTCGGTGGGCAGGTTGAGCCGGCCCAGCTCGCCCGGCTCACCGTCGCGCGAGCCCTCACCGGAGTAGCCGGAGAGAAGCGCCGGCCAGATCACCGAGTGGAAGACGATGTTGTCCTTGCCCATGAAGTAGTACGACCGGGCGTCCTTGCCCTCGCCGTCGGCCGACCACCACTTGCGCCACGCCTCCGGGTCGCCGGAGCGGCGGGCCCACTCGATCGAGGCGGACAGGTAGCCGATCACCGCGTCGAACCAGACGTAGATCCGCTTGTCGGGCCGGTCCCGCCAGTCGTCCAGCGGGATCGGTACGCCCCACTCCAGGTCCCTGGTGATCGCACGGGGCTGGAGGTCGTCGAGCAGGTTGCGGGAGAACCGCAGCACGTTGGGCCGCCACCCCTCCCGGGTGTCCAGCCACTGCCGCAGCACGTCGGCCAGGGCCGGCAGGTCCAGGAAGAAGTGCTCGGTCTCGACGAACTTCGGGGTCTCCCCGTTGATCCGCGACTTCGGGTCGATCAGGTCGATCGGGTCGAGCTGGTTGCCGCAGTTGTCGCACTGGTCGCCGCGCGCGCTGTCGTACCCGCAGATCGGGCAGGTGCCCTCGATGTACCTGTCGGGCAGGGTGCGCCCGGTGGATGGCGAGATCGCGCCCATGGTGGTCTTCGGCACGATGTAGCCGTTGCGGTACATCCCCTCGAACAGCTCCTGCACCACCGCGTAGTGGTTGCGGGTGGTGGTGCGGGTGAACAGGTCGTACGACAGCCCGAGGCCGTGCAGGTCCTCGACGATCACCCTGTTGTACCTGTCGGCCAGCTCGCGCGGGGTGACCCCGTCGGCGTCGGCCTGCACCTGGATGGGGGTGCCGTGCTCGTCGGTGCCGGAGACCATGAGCACCTCGTGGCCGGCCATCCGCATGTACCGGGCGAAGACGTCGGAGGGAACGCCGAAACCGGAGACGTGGCCGATGTGGCGGGGGCCGTTGGCGTACGGCCAGGCCACTGCCGCGAGAACGTGACTCATGAGCAGCAAGCCTAGTGACCCGTGCCGGGCGCCCGCGAACCAATAGGGGGTGCCGGGCCGGCGGACCGGGCCGACCACCCCGGCCGTTGGTCCGATTTGTCGCCGACACGCGTCCGAGCTGCCCGTTCCGCCTCCTTCGCAGGTGTGCAATGAACGTCGTGAGTGGCAGACGAGCGGCGCGGGACCAGGACGACAGGCACTCCGGGTCGGCTGTCGACGACGACGCCGGCTCCGAGGTCGGCGGGTCCCGGGCGGCTGGCGTCCCGCCCCAACCGCGGCTGGTGCCGGTCACCGACCCGGGCGCCGGCGCACGTCCGGGCCCCGATGGGGAACAGCGCCCGACACCGGCGGGCCGTGCGGCGGCGGGGCTCGACGCCACCCCGTCCCGTCCGGCGTCCGCCGCGCCGACACCCGCAGCCCGTTCCGGCCCGGTGGCACCGGTGCCCGGCCCGACCCGTCCCGCAGCGGCGGCGGCGACCCCCACCGGGCAGGACCGGGTGGAGGCCGTCGAGGTGGAGCCGACCACTGGTGCGCCGGTGGACGCGGTGCCCCGCCGGGTGCCGGTACGGCAGCAGAGCCGCTGGCACCGCGACTCCCGCCGCGCCGACGGCGACGTGCCGGCCGACGACGACAGCGCCTTCTGGGCGCCGATCGAGCAGGTGCACTGGGACGGCACACCGGTCCGGGAGGACGCCGCCGCCGAGCGGGAGCGCGGTTCCGGCCCGGCGGGGCGCCGCTCTGCGCGTACCCCCCGACCGCCGGACCCGCTGCCCGGCCTGACCGCGCTGGTCCTGCTGAGCCTGGTCGTGGCCTTCTTCGCCTGGGTGAGCGCCGGCCCGTTCTGGCTCGCGGTCGGGCACGCCCGGGTCGGCACGGTGGTGGTGGACGGCTGCACCGGCGCCGGGCTCACCCAGCGCTGCCGGGGAATCTTCACCGCCGACGACGGACGGTTCGTGGCGCACGGGGTCCGGGTCAGCGGCTTACCTGCCGGACGCGATACGCCGGGCACGTCGCTGCCGGCGCGGATGACCGGCCCGGACGCGGGCACCGCGTACGCCGACACCGGGTTGACCCGGCACCTGCGCTGGCTGCCCGGCCTGCTGGTGGTGCTCGGCTGCGCCGCAGGCATCGCCCGGTGGACCGGCTCGACCCGGCTGCCCGGGCGGCGGCACCGGCGCCTGGCGGTGGCCGCCGCGCTCGCCGGCCCCGCGCTGATCACCCTCGGGTTCCTCGCCGCCGCCTGGTGAACAGGCCGTCGGCGCGAGCCGCGGTCAGCTGTGCACGATCGTGTAGACGTCGCGGCGGCGCAGCGCGTATTCGGTGGCGACGTCGGTGATCGCGTCCCGGCGGGAGCGGCCGGCCGCCTCGCGCTCGGCGACCGCCGCGCGCAGGGTGTCGTCGTCGGGGCGTTCCCGCGGAATCGCCGGGGCGCCGGCCACCACCAGCGTGATCTCTCCGCGCGGATCACCCTCGGCGGCCCACCGGGCCAGGTCGCCGAGCGGACGGCGGAGCACCTCCTCGTAGGTCTTGGTGAGCTCGCGGCAGAGCGCGGCGGGCCGGTCCGCGCCGAACGTCTCGGCCAGGTCGGTGAGCGCCGCGCCGATCCGGTGGGGCGCCTCGAAGAAGACGAGGGTGCGCTCCTCGGCGGCGAGGGCGCGCAGGCGGGTGCGGCGGGCGCCGGGGGTGCGCGGGAGGAAGCCCTCGAAGCAGAACCTGTCGCAGGGCAACCCGGAGACGGCCAGCGCGGTGGTCACCGCGCTGGGGCCGGGCGCGACGGTGACCGGCGCGCCGACGTCCAGCGCGGCGCGGACCAGCCGGTAGCCGGGGTCGGAGACGCTCGGCATCCCACCGTCGGTGACAAGCGCGACCACGTACCCGCCGAGAATGACCTCGACCAGCTCGGGCGTGCGGCGCTCCTCGTTGCCCTCGAAGTACGAGACGATCCGGCCGCCGATGGTGATGTCGAGGTCACGGGCGAGCCGGGTGAGCCGCCGGGTGTCCTCGGCGGCCACCACGTCGGCGCTGGTCAGCACCTCCCGGAACCGGGTCGAGGCGTCGGCGGGGTTGCCGAGCGGGGCGCCGAGCAGGATCAGGCGTCCAGCTTCGGACATTTCACCCACGGATTCGTCTCCTTCATTGACAGCGGATACCGGTATCAGGGACGACGGGCGCCACCGGACACCTTGGCAGCCTACGATCGCCGGGTGACGAGTGCGTCGACAGCGCAGAGCCCGAGCGCCGAGCCGGCAAAGATGGTCGAGGTGACGAGCGACCATAGCCCCGAGGCGGAGCCGACCCCCCCGAGTGCCGGTGGCGGCGGGGTGGCCGCCGTGGTCCGCCGACGGTTCGCCACGGTCGACAGCCAACTGGACCGGTTCTCGTGGCTGGCCACCGCCGTGGTGGTGGCCATCGCGGGGATCCTGCGCTTCGTCGGCCTGTCCAGCCCCAAGGGCAAGATCTTCGACGAGACGTACTACGCCAAGGACGGCTTCGGGCTGATCAGCCGCGGCGTCGAGTGGAACTACAAGGACAACGTCCCGTCGTACGTGGTGCACCCGCCGCTGGGCAAGTGGCTCATCGGCCTCGGCGAGTGGGCCTTCGGCTACCAGGACGCCGATTCGCGGGTCTCCGTGCCCGGGCACCTGTTCACCACCGCCCCGGAGTTCGGCTGGCGGTTCTCGGCTGCGGTCATCGGCACGCTGTCGGTGCTGCTGCTGGTCCGCATCGGCCGGCGGATGTTCCGCTCGACGGTGCTGGGCTGCGCGGCCGGCCTGCTGCTCGCGCTGGACGGCTTCCACCTGGTGCTGTCCCGCGCGGCGCTGCTCGACATCTTCCTGCTGTTCTTCGTGCTGGCCGCCTTCGGCGCCCTGGTGCTCGACCGGGACGCCAGCCGTCGGCGCTGGGCACGCGCGCTCGACGACGGGCTCGACCCGAGCCGACCGGGCCGCGCGGGCCGGCCGCCGACCGGTTGGCGCACCTGGCCGTGGTGGCGGCTGGCCGCCGGGGTGCTGATCGGCTGCGCCTGCGCGGTGAAGTGGAGCGCCCTGTACTTCGTTCCGGTCTTCGCGCTGCTGGTGATCCTCTGGGAGGTCGGCGTCCGACGCTCGGCGGGGGTCCGCCGGCCCCTGCGGGACACGCTGCTCGACGAACTGCCCTGGCTGGTGCTCGCCGGTGTGCTCATGGTCGGCACCTATCTGGCCACCTGGTCGGGCTGGCTGCTCACCGACGACGGCTACTACCGGCTCGCGTCGTCCTACCCGAACGCCCCGCTCAGTGACCGCCCGGTGATCGGGCCGCTGATCAACCTCTTCGAGTACCACCGCGCGGCGTACGGCTTCCACGCCCAGCTCGACGACGCGCACAAGTACCAGTCGTGGCCGTGGCAGTGGCTGCTGCTCGGGCGCCCGGTGGCGTTCCACTGGTCCGGCGAGGGTGCCTGCGGCGCACCGAGCTGCGCGTCGGAGATCCTGCTGCTCGGCACCCCGCTGCTGTGGTGGTCGTTCCTGCCCGCCCTGGTGGCGCTGGCCTGGCTCGGGGTGGCCCGCCGCGACTGGCGGGCCGGCGCGATCCTGCTGACCGTGGCGGCGGGGCTGCTGCCCTGGTTCTGGTTCGCCCTCCAGGGTCGGACGATGTTCTCGTTCTACGCCGCGCCGGCGCTGCCGTTCCTGGTGCTCGCCGTGGTGTACGTGCTGGGCGCGCTGATCGCCCCGGCGGGTGGTGAGGTAGGTGAGGTGGCCCCGCTGGTCCCGGGTGACCCGGGTTACGAGAGGCGGCTCGTCGGCAGCATCGCGGCCGGTGCGTACGTGCTTCTGGTGGCGGCCTGCTTCGCGTACTTCTATCCGATCTTCGTGGGCAAGCTGATCCCGTACTCGGACTGGCTGTCCCGGATGTGGCTGGACGGCCGCTGGATATAGGCACCGGCAGGCGACGCGCCGCGCAGCGCGACGGAAACGGGCCCCCACGCGCGCAGCGTGGGGGCCCGTTCGACAAAGACGCGCGCCCCGATCGCCTGCCACGGGGGAAGCGGGCGATTGGGGCGCGCATGAAGAGCTTAACCACGGCGCACCACCGGCACAACGGGTCGACTTGGGTCAGATTTCCGACGGATGGTGGCCGATCCGATATTCGTCCTCCGATAGTTGACCGAGGGTGACCTGGCGCGGACCCAGAGCGCGGGCCAGGTCGGTCGAGAGCCTGGTCGGAGCACCTGGGACGGACCGGGCACCCCGATGATCATCCAAAGTGGATCTCATTACACTGCGGGCCGTGATCAACTTCAGACGATCGGCGGCCGTCCTCTTCGGACTGCTGGCGACCACCGCGCTGATCGGGCCGGCCCCGGCGGCGGCCGA
Organism: Micromonospora sp. NPDC000663; assembly: GCF_042898105.1. NCBI lineage: Bacteria > Bacillati > Actinomycetota > Actinomycetes > Micromonosporales > Micromonosporaceae > Micromonospora > Micromonospora sp. NPDC000663. The sequence goes on along the minus strand of NZ_JBIAYR010000001.1, from coordinate 273,338 downwards.
CGACGAGGAGCCGGTGGCCGAGCCGCCCCGGGTCGAACTGGTACTCGACGTCAGCGGCTCGATGCGGGCCGCCGACATCGACGGACGTAGCCGGATCTCGGTCGCACAGCAGGCGTTCAACGAGGTGGTCGACGCACTGCCGGCGGAGACACAGCTCGGCATCCGGGTGCTCGGCGCGACGTACAAGGGCAAGGACAAGAAGGTCGGCTGCCAGGACACCCAGCAGATCGTCCCGGTCGGCCCGGTCGACAGGTCGGCGGCCAAGGCGGCCGTGGCGACCCTTCGACCGACCGGGTTCACGCCGGTCGGGCTGGCACTGCGCTCGGCCGCGCAGGACCTGGGCACCGGGGCCACCACCCGCCGGATCGTGCTGATCACCGACGGGGAGGACACCTGCGCCCCGCCGGACCCGTGCGAGGTGGCCCGGGAACTGGCCGCCCAGGGCACCAGCCTGGTGGTGGACACCCTGGGCCTGGCACCCGACGAGAAGGTCCGCCGGCAACTGCTGTGCATCGCCGGGGCGACCGGCGGCACGTACACCGCAGCGCAGAGCGCCGAGGAGCTGACCGGCCGGATCAAACAACTTGTCGAACGCGCCGGCGACACCCACACCCGGGCGCCGACAGTCGTCGGCGGCGCGAACGCCTGCGCGTCGGCACCGCTGCTCGCCCCCGGTGTGTACGCCGACCGGGAGGCGTTCTCCGAGCACCGCTGGTACCGGGTGCCGGTGCGCCCCGGCCAGGAGCTGCGCGCATCGGTGAGCATGGCGCTGGACCGGCCGGTGAACCGGGACTACGGCGTGCTGCTGCGGGCCACCGCCGCCGACGGCCGGGAACTGGTCCGCGGCGCGGACGCCGGCAGCGGACGGGCCGACGTGCTCTCCGCAGGGCTGCGCTGGTCGGCCACCGCCGACGACGAGGACGCCACCGAGGCCGAGGAGACGTCGGCGCCCGTCGTGGAGCCGACCACCGTGTGCCTCGTGGTGAGCAACTCGTTCGCCGCGCGCCCCGGCACCGCCGCCACCCCCGGCATGCCCGTGGAGCTGACAATCGACGTGGTCGCCGCCGCGCCCGCACCGAACGGACCGGACCTCGGCCGGGGCTGGATGCTGCTGGTCCTGCTCACCGTGGCCGGACTGCTCACCGGTCTGCTCGCCGGACTGCTCACCCGCTGGTGGGTCGCCACCTGGAGGGAGAACTGATGCGTACCGCACTGCTCCGGTCGATGGCGGCGCTGCTCGCCGCGGGTGCGGCCACCCTGCTGCCCGCCGCGGCCGCCGCCGCACCGACGCCCTCGCCCGGTGCCACGCCCGTCAACCGGGCCGGCACGTCGTTCCTCACCGCCACTCCGATCACCGCCGGCCAGCCGGTACGGGTGGACGCCTCGGTCGGCGACCACCTGTACTGGTCGTTCCAGGCGACGGCCGGCCAGGTGCACGAAATCAACGCCACGGTCACCTTCCCCAAGGCACGCGGCGGCGCCTCCACCTGGACCGTCGACGTCTTCGACGGGCTGCGCCGGCGCCAGGCGTGCACCGCCGGGGCGCAGACCCCGACCGTGGACGCGCAGACGTCGAGCGTGGCGCTGGGCTGCACGCTGCGAGAGGTACGCCCCTGGGCGGAACCGTGGTCGGCCGACCCGCTGCCCGGCACGTACGTCATCCGGCTCTCCGTGATCGACCTGCCGGAGCCGGACCTGGGCACGCCGATCGACGTCGACCTGCTGGTCGGCACCATCGCCGACCGGGGTGCCTCGGCCGACGACGGCGAGCTGGCCGCGCCGCTGGTGCCGAACACGAAGGCGGGCACGGTGCTCAACGCCGTACCCCCGGTGGACCCGGAGGCCGACGACGACGGCGACTGGCCCGCGGACTGGCTGCCGGATCTCGGCTCGCGCTGGATCTGGACCGGCGTCGGCGGCGTGCTCGCCGCGGTGGCCGGAGTGGTGGGTTTCGCCCTGACCCGGCGGCCCCGGCGCGCCTGAGCCGACCCGCACGCCCGGTGGCCCCGCCCGACGGCGGGGCCACAGGCGTCTTCAGGCGCGTCGCGTGCCGCGGGGCAGCCAGCCGATGAACCGGTCCTGGAGCGACATCACCGGGGCGGCGCGCAGATCCTCCGTGGCGGCGGCGAGACAGGAGCCCAGATAGACGCTGAGCATCGCCCGGTCACCCCCGTACTCCGCCAGCAGCCGGCTGCGCTTCGTCGCGCACGGCCACTCCTCACCGCAGGAGCCGCAGCTCCAGCCGGGGGTCGTCGGGGCGTGATCGTCAACCCGCCCTCCCGGCCGTTCCGCACCATCGGTCATCGCATGTCCTCTCCAGATGTCCACGGACTGGCGGCTGCCGTGCCCGGCCAGTAATTGATGGTGGTCCCCCCGGAGCCATCAGGGAGGGCGCGACGCGTCCCTCCGGTGATACATCTTTGCGGTACCTTCGGCGGTCGTGGGAGTCGGAAATTTGACGATTGAGCGATCACCTCACTACTACCCGTCAGTAGGGGGCAGCTGTGCGTGATCTCCTGCCGCCGTCGGTCGCCGTGGCCGTCGCCACCGCCGACGACTGGGCCGGCGAACTGCTCGCCGCCGAACAGGCAGGCCTCAGCGCGCAGGCAGTGCAGGCCCGCCGACGGGACTTCACGGCCGGGCGGGTCTGCGCCCGCCGGGCGATGGCCGTCCTGGGCCTCCCGCCGACGGCCGTCCCGGCCGCCGCCGACCGCGCGCCCGTCTGGCCGGCCGGGGTGGTCGGCAGCATCACCCACACCTCCGGCTACTGCGCCGCGGCCGCAGCGCGCAGCACCGACATCAGGTCCGTCGGGATGGACGCCGAGCAGCACCGCGAGATCAACCAGGGGGTACGCCGACTCGTGCTGCTGCCCGAGGAGGAGGAGGCCTGCGAACGGCTTCCCGCCGGCATCTCCTGGCCTGTCGTCTTCTTCAGCGCCAAGGAGACCGTCTACAAGGTCTGGCACCCGATCGTCGGGAGCTGGCTCGACTTCCACGACGCACGGCTGGAGGTGGACCCGGACGCCGGCACGTTCACGGCCCGCATCGCACCGACCCGGGTGGACGCCGCCGACGTCGTCGACCCGCCCGCGACGATCAGCGGACGGTTCGTCGTCGCCGACGGGCTGGCCCGCACCGCCGCCGTCCTGCTGCCCCGCTGACCCTCCGGGTGTCCATCCTGGTCGGTTTCGATCTGATGTGGACGCGCTGCGGCGCGACGACAGGGCTGTCGACGACGCACGGTAGCGTCGGCGGGTTCCCGAACCGCACGTACCGAGGCGTCAAGGAGTACGGTGACCCACCCCCAGCCCCCCGTCGGGCCGCAGGACCCTCAGCAGCCGAACCCGGAGCCGCCGACGCAGGCGATCCCGGCGACACCGCAGCCGGGCACATCGGGCCAGTGGGCACCACCGACACCGCAGCCGCCGTTCGCAACCGCTCCCGCGCCCGACCAGACGTGGCCACCGCCGCCGTTCTCCGGGGGCGCGTACCCGGCGGCAGGTGGTCCCGGCCACCCGATCACCATGCCCCCGCCCATGCCACCGAAGAACTCCAAGACGACAGTCGTGGCCGTCGCGGTCACGGCTGCCCTGCTCACCCTGCTCTGCTGCGCCGGAGGCATCGTGGCGGCGGTCATCGGCGCGAACCGTGCCGGGAACCAGGTGACCGAGGCGCTGCCCACGCCCGATGTGACCCGGGGCGTCGGCCAGCCACCGGCCGATCCGCCGAAGCCGACCCCGCGGTCGGCCACCGGCGACACCCGGAACATGTCGGCCGGGGACACCCTGGTCATCGATGGTGACGACGGCACCGTCGAGATCACCGTGACGAAGTTCAGCACCGCCACCAAGCCCTGCAAGTCGTACGGCCTCAAGCCTGACGAGGGCATGTACGTGATCGCCGACGTGACGGTGACGGTGACCAGGGGCACCGGCTCGGCGAACCCGCTCTTCTTCCAGTGGGTCGCCGCCGACGGCACCGAGAAGAACGCGGTGGGTGGGGTGTTCTCCGGCTGCGGTAAACCGATGCCCGCCGGCAGCGACCTCACGGCCGGCAGCAGGCGCACCGGCAGCGTCGTGTTCGACGTGCACGACACCTCGGGGGTGCTGGAGTACCAGCACCGGTTCGAGACCGCCGGCTCCTGGAAGCCCTGAACCCACGGCACGTGGGGTCGGCCCGGCCGGCCCCACGACGCCGAGGGGCTACCGCGCCCACGACTCCTCGGCGGTGACGACCGGACGGCCGGTGCGTACCGACTCCTCGATCGCGAGGCTGACCAGGTGGTCCTGGCACGCCTCGGCCAGCGGGTAGGGCGCCGGCCCCTCGTTGCGCGCCCACGCGCCGGTACGGGCGAGGATGTCGGCGACCGCGATGTCGTCGTCGGACATTCCACTGCCGACGAACGGATTGCGGTAGACGACGCGGCCGTCGAAGCTGATGTGCTTCAGGTCGAGCCCTTCGAGGTTCAGGTCGAGGCCGGTCTGCCGCCGGACCAGTGCCGACTCCACAGGCGTGCTCGGGTCGACCAGGCGGACGACCCGGTCGTCGACCAGTTCGCCGAGCGATCCCCGGACCACCAGCCGACGCGTACGCAGCGGGTTCCACCACTGGTTGTCGGTGAAGTCGTACAGACCCATCCGCCCGCCGAAGTCGATTGTCGCGAGGGTGGTGCTGAGCTGCTGCGGGGTGCTGTCGCCACTCCAGCCGCCGGGCGACAGCGGGTTGGCCAGCGGCGCGACGAACGCCCGCGCGCTGACCTCGGCGGCGTCGTACCCGACGCCGAGCAGACCACGAATCAGCGACACGGCGTGGTAGAGGTGGGTCGAGGAGATCTGCACCGAGGTCGGCTCGCCGAGCACCCCGGCGCGGATCACCTCCAGGCGGGCCGCGTGCCCGGGCATCAGCAGGTACTGCTCGGCGACCTGCACCAGACCGCTGCCGCCGACGTCGGACCAGAGCGACCGCAACCCGTCCACGTCGGGGGCGGGCGGCGTCTCGGCGAGCACCGGCACACCTGCCGCGACCAACTCACGGGTCGCCTCGGGCGTCACCGACCAGGGCACCGACACGATGACGAAGTCCGGCCGTTCGTGGGCGAGCAGCTCCGCCGTCGTGCGGAAGGTCCGCACACCCCACCCGGCCGTCACCACGTCACCGCGCGACGCGGTACGCGTGACCACCCCGGTCGCCCGGAACCGGTCGGGCAGGAGTCGGGCCAGGCGCAGGAAGAACTCACCCCGCCAGCCGCTGCCGACGAGGCCGAACCGGGTCTGGGCCGTGGCTGTCATCCGGGCGCTCCTCACGTCGAGATCCCGGATGCTAGCCGCTCTCCCCGCTACGGTTACGACCGTGACCGCCACATCGCTCGGTACCGCCGCGCGAGCACTGGACTACTACCTCGTGCTGGCCGGGCAGAGCGGGCCTGAGGTGCGGGGGATCGTCGTCGAGGAGTTCGTCCGGCACGGTGACCACACGACGGCGGGGCTGGACAGCGCCGGCTGGACCGCGTCGGACGACGGCTGGTGGAACTCCGCCTCGTTCAGCCGAGACATGCGCGGCGACCCGGAGGTGCGGGCGAGGGTGATGCCCACCTCCCGCCAGGTGGCCGAGAGCGTCCACCGCAGGCTCGGTGGTGTCGACCTGCCCGCCGAGGCGGTGCTGCGCACGTACTTCCGCGACCGCCTGGATCTGGCGTCCGCTCCCCCGCTGCGGCTCGGTCCCGCGCAGCCACCGAGCGGGTTCCTCGAGCGGCGCGTGTATCGCGTTCTGTTCGCCGGGGACCTGCGGCCGGAACAGGTGGCGCACCTCCGGTCGCGCTGGACAGGTGGCTGCGACGGCGGATCACACGCCAGCGGCCACCTGGACGACGGCGGCACCCTGTTCACCTGGGACCTGCGCCGGATCGGTCGCGGCCTCGCCTGGTGTGTCGACCTGACCGTCCTGATGAGATCCGGGGCGACCGACACGGCCGTGGGCGGGGCGCTGTCCGAGCTGACGGACGCGCTGCGGGAACAGGGTCTGATCCCTGTGACCACCGAGCGCTTCGCCTGAGCCGGTCCGTGGGAAAGGCGTTCACAGGCCCGATGTCCGCTGACTAGCCTCGAACCCGTGCGGATTGGCGTGAACGTTCCGAACTTCGCCCCCGGCACCGACCCCGAGATGCTGCGGCAGTGGGCGCAGACAGTCGAAGGGCTCGGTTTCGACATGCTGATGGTCTCCGACCACATCGCGGTGACCCCGGACGTGGCCGAGCAGTATCCGGCGCCGTTCTACGAGCCGTTCACCACGCTGTCCTGGCTGGCCGGCTTGACCCGCCGGATCCGGCTGGGCACCACGGTGCTCATCGTCCCGTACCGGCACCCGCTACTCACCGCCCGGATGGCGGCGAACCTCAACCGGCTCAGCGGCGGCCGGCTCGTCCTCGGCGTCGGCGTCGGCTGGGCCCGGCAGGAGTTCGAGGCGCTCGGCGTGCCGTTCCGGCGGCGCGGCGCGCTCACCGACGAATACCTGCACGCCATGCGTGACGCCTGGAGCGACACCGACGACTACGACACGCAGCCGATCCCCATCTGGGTCGGTGGCAACAGCGATGCCGGCATGCGTCGCGCCGTACGACTCGGCGACGCGTGGCACCCGCTCCGGTTCACGCCGGGATGGCTGACCGAGGCGGCGGCGCGGCTCCAGGCCATCGCCGACGAAGTGGGGCGCCCGGCGCCCCCGATGACGCCGCGCATCGCGCTCCAGGAAACCCGCGACCCGGTCACCGCCCGGGACCGGCTCGCGGGTGTCGGCACCATCGAGCAGATCCTCGCCGACCTCGACCAGATCCGACTGCTCGGCGCCGGGACGGTGGTGCTCGACCCGTTCAACGGCGACCTGACCGAGATCCGCCAACCCGGACGCGCATGGCTGACCCTCGCGGCCGTGGCCGCGCACCACACATCCCAGGAGGACCGATGACACCAGACGACGAGACGTTTCTCCGCCGCGCCGTACACCTGGCCGACGAGGCCGGAGCGTCCGGTGAGCGGCCGTTCGGCTCGCTGCTCGTCGGCGCGGACGGCACGATCCTCATCGAGGACCACAACACGGTGGTCTCGGACTCGGACATCACCGCCCACCCGGAGCTGAAGCTCGCCCGCTGGGCCGCCCGGGAACTCGCCCCGGACGTGGCGGCCGGCACCACCATGTACACGAGCTGCCAACCCTGCCCCATGTGCGCGACAGCGATCGACCGCTCCGGCCTCGGCCGGGTGGTGTACGCCCTGTCCGCCGAACAGTTCGAGCAGGTCAAGCCGGCCACACCGCCGCTGCCCCCGGTGCGGTACGAGGGCCCGGCGCTGTTCGACGAGGCTCGCCGGCCGATCGACGACCACTACTAGGCCTTCGGTCCGCCGCAGGAGGGTTCGAGCGGCGGTCCGGGTGTGGCCGACCGACCGATGGGTACGGAATCGCCATGCTGAAGCGTGCGGTGTGGCAGGGACTGGTGGCCGGGTTGGCGGGGGCCGCGGTGATGACCGCGGCGGAGAAGCTGGAGCAGCGGGTGACCGGGAGGCCCGACTCGTACGTGCCGGCCCGCGTCCTGGCACGGCTCACCGGCATGCCCGAGGCGCCGACCCGGCAGCCGCGGTGGCGGAACCTCGCGATGCACTACGGCCAGGGCGCGCTCGTCGGCGTGCTGCGCAGCACGATGGCGCAGGTCGGCCTGCGGGGCGTCTGGGCGTCGAGCATGTTCACCGCCGCACGGCTGACAAGCGACCAGATTCTCGAGAACGCCACAGGCGTGGGCGCCCCGCCGCAGACCTGGCCGCGTTCGGAGCTCGCCGTCGACGTCCTGCACAAGTCCATCTACGGCTTCGTCACCGGCGCGGTCGCCGACACTCTCGCCGCCCGTGACGGCGCCGGCCCCGGCCAACGACACGCGGCCATGCGTCCCGGCCGCCACTCCGACGTCGGCCCACTGCCGCGAAGCGCCGCCCACGCCGTACGGGCCCGGCGGGGATGACCGGCAGACGGTTCTGAATCCGCTGAGCTGAGCAGCCCAGGGCAAGATCGAGAAAGGCCGTTTCCGCCTGGCGGAAACGGCCTTTGATCTGGGGTGGAGCTGAGGGGATTTGAACCCCTGACCCCCTCGATGCGAACGAGGTGCGCTACCAGTCTGCGCCACAGCCCCCCGCCGGCGAACCGGCTTCGGTCCCACCCGGCTTACACCGGGCGGGCCGGGAGCAAGGCTAACAGGTCGCCGACCTTCACCGCGAATCCGCCCCCGGGCGCGGCGCGGACACCCCATCGGAGATCCACTCGCGTTTCCGCAAACCGGGCATCCCGGGCTTCCGGACGCCGCGCTCGCGGCGCGGTGCGTGTGATCAACTCCGTTTTGCCGATGTGGCGGTGTCCGACCGGCGATGATGCCGCCACATCGTCGACCTGGAGTGGATCAATGCGCAGGGCACCCGAGCGCACGGCGCACCCCGACTGCGGCAGCACTCCGACTGCGGCGGGGCACGTTGGCGACGGGGCGGTCAGGCACCCCGGCCGGCCTCGTAGGGACGGCCGCGCAGGCCTCCCGCGCGCCGGTACGACACCGACCCGCCGTTGACGGCGGCCGGCAGGTCCCCGGGTCGGTCGAGGCCCATCGCGGCGCGGCGTACCCCCTCGCGTTGGGCGGCGAGGCGGCGCTGCGCCTCCCGGCGGGCGGCGGCACGGCGGGCCTGTTCGCGGCGCACCTCGGCCTGCCGGGCGGCCAGCCAGGCCGCCTCGCGGGCCCGGGCGCGGCGACGACGGCGTCCCGCGAGCGCCTGACCACGCAGGTGGACGACGTAGGCGACCAGCAGCAGGAAGGTGACCCCGAAGCCGACCCAGAAGCCGGGGCTGACGAAGAGCACGCCGATCAGCTCGACGACGTTGAGGAGCAGCAGGGCGGCGAGGACGCGGCGGCGCCGGTAGACAGCTGGCGTGTGGTGCCGGCGGGGTGGCCGTCGGCGGGGTCGCTTCGCGGCGGGTGGCACGGCGCGCAGCCGGCCGGAGCGGCGGGCCACCGGCGGCGCGGAGACAGGCACCACCAATGCCCCCGTAGTCGCATCCTCACTGAGGGTGATGACGAGTGAGCGTGGCGGCTGGACCGGTTTGCGGCCCGGCACAGTGCGACGCCGTCGGCGGCGCTGGAGCACCCGCGCCGTCGACTGCGCCCGCTCCGCCACCAGCCGCTCGGTGGCGTCGTACCGGCGGACCAGCGCCGGGGCCAGGGCGAGCAGGCCGGCGGCGGCGAGGACGGCGAGGAGCACCGAGGTCGGCACCCTCACCCCTCCCGTCACCGAATTCGGAGCAACCGCCGCCGGACCGCAGGATCTTCCACCAGTCGCGCTCGGGTGCGTGGATCGTCCGGACGGGCAGCGCTTGCCACAGCTTGCAGTTACTTGAGGTTACGGCGCACCGACCGTCATGCCACCGCGCCGCGCCGATCCCGTCCGTGGGACGGCTCACCGTGCGGCGGCGCGTATCCGGTGCCAGCGGGCCAGCAGTCCGCCCTCGGCGGCGATCTCCTCGCTGGTCATCGCGTATCCGATGTGGTCCCGCCAGGCGCCGTCGATGTGCATGTAGCGCACGTGGTACGACTCCTCGCGGAAGCCGAGCTTCTCCACCACCCGACGGGACGGCCGGTTCTCCGGACGGATGTTCACCTCCACCCGGTGCAGCCCGCCTGGGCCGAACGCGTGGTCGACGGCGAGCGCGAGCGCCGTCGGGATCACTCCCTGGCCGGCGACGCGGGCGTCCACCCAGTAGCCGACGTACCCGGAGCAGAACGCCCGCCGCACGATGCTGCCCACGTTGAGGTGCCCGACCAGCCGGTCCCGGTCGGCTTCGCGCAGGCAGACCGCGAAGGGCATGCCCTCGCCCTCGCGCGCGGACCGGCGCTGGTCGCGGTGCACCCAGCGGAACGCGGCAGGTGAGTTCATCTCGTCCCAACTGCCCGGCAGCGACGACTCCCAGGGCGCCAGCCAGGCCCGGTTGGCCCGGCGTACCTCCGACCAGGCCGCCGCGTCGGAGCGCCGGTACGGCCGCAGCAGCACCGGACCGTCGACCAGCACCGCCGGCCATCCGGGCGCCCGGGCTGGTCCGAAGAGACTCACCCGCACAGTCTCCCGCGCGGGACCGGTTCGTGCGCAAGTGGACCCACGATGTGCCGGTGACACCACGAAGCCGTCATCGGCGGCGGTCCAGCAGCAGGACGTCCACGGTGGAACCGGCGGCGGCGGTGGTGACCCGTTCGCCGAGCACCAGCAGACCGTTCGCCTCGGCGAGCCCGGACAGGGTGAAGGGCCCACCGCGCAGCGGCTGCACCGTGTACCCGCCGCCGCGCCGCTCGGCGACGTGCGCGGGCCGGAACTCGCGCAGCCCGCCCGGCGACGACACGGTTTCCAGCAGGTGCGCCCGGACGCTGGGTCGGAACACCGGTTCGGCACCGGCGAGCAGTTGGATGGCGGGGCGGGCCAGCACCTCGAAGCCGATGAGCGCGGCGCCGGGGTCGCCGGGCAGGCAGACCACCGGCACCTCCTCGGCGCCGACCGTGCCGAACCCGAGCGCGGTGCCGGGATAGAGCGCCACGTCGGTGAACGTGACCGGGCCGGCACGGCCACCCTCGCGCCGGGACAGGATGCGACGCACCATGTCGCCGGGGCCGGTGCCGGTGCCGCCGGTGGTGATGATCAGGTCGGCGCGCAGGGTCTGGTCCTCCAGCAGCCCGCGCAGCCCCTCCGGGTCGTCGTCGCAGATCCCCACCCGGTACGCCAGGGCGCCCACCTCGGCCGCGGCGGCGGTCAACGCGTGCGAGTTGGCGTCCACCACCTGACCGGGCTGGCTGCCCCGGCCCACGTCGACCAACTCGTCGCCGGTGGCCACGATGACCACCCGTGGGCTGGGCCGGACCACCACGTGCCCGATGCCTGTGGCGGCGAAGACCGCTACCAGGGCCGGGGACACGTACGTGCCGGCGCGGGCGAGCAGGGTGCCGGCGGGCAGTTCCTCACCGGCGCGGCGGACGCCGTACCCCCGCTTGGGGGTGCGGAAGATCTCCACGGCGGCCATGCCCTGGTCGGTCCACTCCACCGGGACCACCACGTCGGCGGCGACGGGCAGCGGCGCCCCGGCGGCCACCGAGAAGCACGAGCCCGGGGTGAGCCGGACGGGTCGCCAGCTGGCCGCGCCGAGGTCACCGACCACGTTGAGCCGGATGGTCCGCCCGCCGGGCGTGCCGGAGGGGGCCGGGACGTAGCTGGGGCCCCGACCCCCTCCGGAGATGTCCTCCCAGCGGGCCGCGTACCCGTCCACGGCCGCCTGGTCGAAGGCCGGGAACGCGTGCGGCGCGACCACGTCCTCGGCGAGGACGTTGCCGTGTGCCTGGGTGAGGTCGAGGTCGAGTGGCGGCAGCGCTCGTAACCTGCGCAGCACGCTGCCCAGGTAGTCGGCGAGCGGCGTCAACTCGTTCGCGGCCGCCTCGGCGTCGGCCGTCGCTGTCATGTACCAGTTCCGCCTGCCGCGTCGGCCTTGACGAACTCGGCCAGCCAGGAGCGGAACTCGGTGCCGAGGTCCTCGCGTTCGGCGGCGATCTGCACGACCGTCTGGAGGTAGCCCAGCGGCATACCGGTGTCGTAGCGGGTGCCCCGGTAGACGATCGCGTGCACAGGCACGCCCTCGGTGCGCAGCAGCTCCATGGCGTCGGTCAGCTGGATCTCGCCGCCGCTGCCCGGCTTGGTCCGCCGGATCGCGTCGAAGATCCTGCCGGGCAGCACGTACCGGCCGAGCACGGCGAGGTTGCTCGGCGCGTCCTCCGGCTGGGGCTTCTCCACCATCCCGGTCACCTTGACGACCTCGCCGATGTCGGTCAGCTCCGACTCGGCGGGCTCGACGGAGGCGATGCCGTACCGCTTGGTGTCGGCCGGGTCGACCTCGAAGAAGGCGAGCACCACACCGCCGGTGCGGGCCTGCAACTCCAGCATCGCCGGCAGCAGCGGCTCGGACGGCTTGACGAACTCGTCGCCGAGCAGCACCGCGAAGGGCTGGTCGCCGACGTGCGACTCGGCGTACCCGACGGCGTGGCCGAGGCCGAGCTGCTCGGGCTGGCGGACCGTGTAGATCTCGGCCAGCTCGCTGGGCCGGCGCACGGCGGCCAGCCGCTCGGCGTCGCCCTTCTCCTCCAGCCTGGTTTCCAGGTCGGGGCGACGGTCAAAGTGGTCCACCATCGACGTCTTACCCCGACCGGTGATCAGCAACACGTCGCCGATGCCGGCCTGGGTGGCCTCCTCGACGATGTACTGCAGCACCGGCCGGTCCACCACCGGCAACAGCTCCTTGGGCACCGCCTTGGTGGCCGGCAGGAAGCGGGTGGCCAGTCCGGCGGCCGGGATTACGGCCTTGACCGCCAGGGGACGGCCGGTTGCGGCGACCGTCGATGAGGGGTTCGCTGAGTGCTCCGACATGCCGCGAGACTATCGGCCACGGCTCTGCCGCGGCGGGTGTGGCCCAGAAGACGCGCCGCCGCCCGGTCCCGGCCGCGCGGCGTCCGGACCGGCCCGGGCACCCTCCGCGGCATCGGCCGCCGGGTCGTCGGCCACCTCCGGCCGGGCGTGCGCCGGCCCCGGCGGCGACGATTCGGGTACGCCCACCGCCGGCTCCGACCGGGCGTGGCCGCCCGGCTCCCGGTGGGCCTGCACCTGTCGGCCGGCACGCGGCAGCCCGTCCGGTGGGCTGAGGGCGCCGGCCAGCACCTGCAACTCCCGGGTCGGCACGTCGGGGCGTACCTCGGCGACCCGGTAGGTGTCCCGGCCGGCCGCCTTCGCGGCGTAGAGCGCGTCGTCGGCGGCCTCCAGCACCTCCCGTCCGGTGCTGCCGTGGTCCGGGTAGACGGCGATGCCCACCGACACGGTCACCATGACCGGCCCGGCGTACGCCTCGACGGCGATGGGCGCCTCCCGCACGGCGGCGCCCAGCCGGTCGGCCACTATCGCCGCGCCCCGGGCGTCGGTCTCCGGTAACAGCAGGACGAATTCCTCGCCGCCCTGCCGGAAGGCCAGGTCGACCTCGCGGATCTCGCCGCGTACCCGCCTGGCGAACTCGGCGAGCACGGTGTCCCCCGCCGCGTGCCCGTACGTGTCGTTGACGTCCTTGAACCGGTCCAGGTCCAGCGCGAGGACGCTGAGCATCCGGCCGAACCGGCTGGCCCGCTCCACCTCCCGCCGGATCGACTCGCGCAGGTAGCGGTAGTTCCACAGGCCGGTGAGCGGGTCGGTGAGCGACAGCCGCTGGGCCTCCTCGTGCACCCGGACGTTCTCCACGGCCACGGCGGCGTGCCCGGCGAAGGTGCGAAGGGTGACCAGGTCGTCGTCGTCGAACTCGTCCGCGCCCACCCGGTCGTAGAGGGCCAGGACGCCTAGTGCCGACGCCGGCGTACCTGCCTCGTCGGCGGCGGGGGTGCCGGTCGGCGCGGCGGGCCCGCCCGGGGTGGCGAACGGCACGGCGACGTACGTGCGGCAGCGCGGCTCACCGGCGGGGGCCTCGGTCGGCTCCATCCGCCCTCGCTGCGGCTCGCCGGTGGCGGCCACCGCGCCGACCACGCCGACGCCCACCGGCACCCGCAGGGTCTGCGGCTCGTCCGGGTCGCCGTCGGGCCAGCGCCCGTCCAGCCCTTCGCTGCACTGCGCGGCGAGCACACCGCCGGCCTCGACGAGCAGCACCGCGCCGGCCCGGGCGCCGGTGGCGGCGATGGCGCTGTGCAGGATCACCCGCAGGATGCGTTGCAGGTCGTGCGTGCTGGCCAGGGTGTCGCCGAGCACCGTGAGATGGCCGCGCAACTGGTCGCGGCTGCTGGTGAGCGCCGCGACGTACGACCCGGTCTCCCGGGTCATCCGGTTGAACGCGGCGGCCAGCCGGCCCAGTTCGTCGCGGCTGCGCACCGGCACCCGGGCGGTCAGGTCGCCGTACGCCACCCGGTCGACGGCGCTGGCCAGCTCCACGAGCGGTCGGGTGGTCACCCGGGCCAGCCGCCAGGCGGTGAGCACGGCGAGCAGGCCGGCCAGCACGACCGCGCCGAGCAGCGTGACGTGCAGCCCGGGCGGTCGTTCGCTGGGTACGGACAGGACCAGCGGCAGCGGCTGCCCGCTGGACGGGCCGATCCTGCGCACGTACCGGCCGTCGTGGGTTTCGGTGACCCGCTCGCTGTCGACGGCGCCGGCGGCGGCGAGCACCGCGTCGCGGACCTCCCGGGACTCGGTGGTGTGGGTGACCCGGTCGCTGCCCGCGCCGCCGAGCAGGGTGACCGCCACGCCGGTGACCGCCGCGAGCCGGGTCACGAACGCCGGGTCGACGAGTTGCGCGGCGGCCACAGTGCCGAGCAGGGCGCCGGCCCGGTCGCGCAGGTCCACCCGGGCGGCGAGCGCGTACACCGGGCCGGGCTGCGTCTCCCCGGTGCCGGCGCAGTCCCGCCAGGGGGTCGACGGCGCGCCGGCCGAGGCGTACGTGACCCGGCCTGTCACGTCGGTGATCAGTACGGCGGCGGCCAAGCCCCGGCTGACCAGTTGGTTGGCGGCGGCGGACGGGTCACCGTTGAGGGCCACCGCGTCGGCGGTGGCCCGGAGCTGCTGGCAGAGCGCGTCGACGGAGGTGCGCACGGTGGACGCCGCCACGGCGAGACGCTCGGTGGAGCGGCTGCGGTCCACCGCGGCGGCGGTGGACGCCACGAAGAGCGCGCCGAGCAGGACGGGGCCGAGCACCACCACGAGGAAGGCTGCCGTCAACCGCCCGCGTAGCGTCACTCGGTCCCCCCGGAAGTTCCGCCTCCGTTGCTTGCGATGCTGACACAGAGCGACCGTGGTGGAGGCGTTGCGTCAGGAGTGTTGCATGCCGGATTTTTCTTATGAAGCGGAAGCGGCAGCTGTGGCGAAGCGGGACGCCCGCGCCGAACTGCTCGCCCGCCGCCGGACGCTGTCCGCTCCGGCCCGGGCCGAAGCCGCCGGGCGCGTCCAGGCCGAGCTGGTAGCCCTGGTACGCCGGCTGCGACCCCGCCGGATGACGGCGTACGTGCCTGTCGGCTCCGAGCCGGGCGGCCCCGACCTGCCGGCGGTGCTGCTGGCGGCGCTGCCTGCCGACGCCGAGTTGCTGCTACCGGTGCTCCTGCCCGACCTGGATCTGGACTGGGCCGCGTACACCGGGCCGGAGGGCCTGATCGCCGCCGGCCGGGGTCTGCGGGAGCCGGACGGGCCCCGGCTCGGGGTGGGCGCGGTGGCCGACGCGGACCTGGTGGTCGTACCGGCGCTCGCCGTCGACAGGAACGGCCGGCGGTTGGGTCGCGGCGGCGGCTCGTACGACCGCGCGCTGGCCCGGGTGCCGGCCGGCACGCTGACAGTGGTCCCGCTGCACGACGGGGAGCTGGTCGAGGCGTTGCCCGCCGAACCACACGACCGTCAGGTCCGCGCGGTGCTCACCCCCTCCGACGGGATGCGTACGCTTGACGGCGGCCCGGGTTTGTCGCGTGGTGTCGCGCCCCACACGTCCGCTGGACGAACCCGGGGCGAATGACGCACCATTGGCACTCGAATACGTCGAGTGCCAATGGGCCGAGCCCAGATCCGGAGGAGAACGTGCCCACGTACCAGTACGCCTGCACCGCGTGCGGTCACCAGCTCGAGGCGGTGCAGTCCTTCTCTGACGAGCCGTTGACCGAGTGCCCGGCGTGTCAGGGACGGCTGCGCAAGGTCTTCAACTCGGTAGGCATCGTCTTCAAGGGCTCCGGCTTCTACCGCACCGACTCGCGCGCCTCCGGGTCCGAGACCTCGGCCGGCGGCACGGCAAGCAAGCCGGCGAAGTCCGAGTCGTCATCGGGTGGGGATTCCGGGTCGTCCTCGACGTCCTCCTCGTCCGGGTCGTCCTCGACGTCCGGGTCGTCGTCGTCCTCGTCCGGCGGTTCGTCCTCGGGTGGGTCGAGCGGCGGCAAGGCGCCGGCGGCCAGCTCCACGTCCTGACCCGTCGGGCACCCCTGGTGTCGTGACGTCGGGTCGGCCGACAGTGGCCTCTTAGCAGGTCGAGCCTGCCGGTGGGCGGTTGTCCACAGGCCGGCCGGTTGTCCACAGGCACGCCCGGATGGCCGACCGACCGGTCCCCGACAGGCCTAACCTGCCGTCCACGGGCGTCGCCGCGACGCCCCGACGGGAGGCGGCGGGGCGATGGTCGATCCGGATTCGACGCGGGCGTTGCGACCGCTGCGCCGACCCTCCCTGCCCGGCGGTCGTACCCTGCTGCGGGCCGGCCTGGTCGCCGCACTGCTCGGCCTGGCCGCCGCCGTCCTGCACACCCCGACCGGCTGCCCTGCGGTCACCGGCAGCACGCCGTCCCCGGACCGCGCACCGGCGGCAACGGACGGGCAGATGCCCGTCCCCGGCACGGGACCCACCGAGGCGGGCGACCGGAGCGGGCCGTCGTCCGGCCCCGTGCCGCTGCCGCTGCCCAGCGGGTCGGTAGGGGTGCCGGTCCGGTTGGCCGAGCCCGCCGCGCTGGCGGTGGTCCGCCCCGGCGCCCGGGTCGACCTGCTCGCGGCGCCCCCCGGTGAGGCGGGCGCCGAGGCGATCCTGCTGGCCGCCGGCGCGCTGGTGCTTGACGTGTTGGGCGGCGGCGCGACCGACGGGTCGGCGGCGCTCTACCTGGCGCTCCGCCCCGACCAGGCACAACGGGCCGTCGGGCTGCCCGAGGGCAGCCGCTTCGCCATAGTCGTCCGCGGCTAGCGCGGGTCAGTCCCAGTGCGGGGGGCGCTGCGACAGCAGCCAGTCGTCGTTGCCGCCGGCCCGTTCGCCCCAACCGTGATCGGTGTCGTCGGACGTCTGCTCGGGCAGCACCACGAAGTCGTCGCTCAGGTCGACGGTGCGGTCGTCGTCGCCGCGCGCTCCCCGCGTGCCGGGGTCCTCGGTGCTCACGAGCGGCAAGACTAGCGCAGCCGAGGGTGGCCGCGCCGGCCAGAAGCGGCCGGGCGGACGACCTGATTGGTAGCGTCGGACGGCGTGACGACCCCCAGCGGTGCCAGCACCCCTGACGACTACTGGCGGCGGCCCGGCCCCGGCGACGGCGGCGTCGCGGAGCCCGCCGGGCCGGCCCCCACACCGACCGGGGGGTACGCGGGCCCTCCGCCGAGCACGCCGCCGCCGGCCGGCTGGCGTCCGCCCGTACACCTGGAGCCGACAGCGCCCCGCCGGCTGCCCGCGCAGGACATGGCCGCCCTGGACGCGGCCGAGCAGCGTTCGCAGCGGGTCACCTACGGTTTCGGCGCGGCGGCCGGTGTGGTGCTGGTGGTGCTGGTCTGCCTGCTCTGCTCGCGGATCATCTTCTGACCGCGACAGGTCAGAGGGTGGTGCCCCAGACCGCCTCGGCGCCGGAGTGACCGGTCAGGTAGACGTAGACCAGCGAGGCGATGGAGAGCGCGACGACGGCCACCGCCAGCACCGGGATGACCAACGCCGGCAGCCGCGGCACCCGCGGATGCCCGCTGGTCGCCGCCAGCAGCAGGATCGCCACGATCCCGAGTGGCACCACGATCCGGAACAGGATGTCGCCGTACCGGGAGTGCTCGAAGATCTGGTCGAGGATCGGCCCCTGGAAACCCCTGGCGACAAGCGCGTCGGTGAACGCCTCACCCGACTCGACGGCCACGAAGGTGGTCACCGGGGCGGCCACGGCGAGCAGACCCAGCGCCCAGTCCAGCCGGTGCCGCCACCGGGGCAGACCCACGTACGCGATGGCAAGCGCCGCCAGCAGCGGCACGAACAGGACCACCGCGTGGATCACCAGCACGTGGACCGGTAGACCCAGGATCTCCTCGAACATCGAACCTCCAGGTGGATCAACGGTCGCAGGACCGCCAGCCTACGGGCGGCCGGCCCGCCTCCGAGCTCTCGCACTCAGACACGCACGGCGGCGCGCTCGGGTTCATCGATCGGCTCGGCCCGTCGGCTGTGTCGGTGGCCACCCCGGCGACACGCCGGTTGTCGATGCCTGTCGTCCGTGCTGTCATTGGCGCATGTCCGGTGCCGAGGAGTTGCTGCGATCGAGAGGGCTGCGGGTCACCCGACCGCGCCTCGCGGTGCTCGACGTGCTGGCCAGTGGTGGCCACCTGGAGGTCGACGAGATCACCAGGCGGGTCCGTGAACGCCTCGACTCGGTCTCCACCCAGGCGGTGTACGACGTGCTCGGCGCGCTGTCCCGGGCCGGGTTGTCCCGCCGTATCGAACCCGCCGGCAGTCCCGCCCGGTACGAGGCGCGGGTGGGCGACAACCACCACCACGTGGTCTGCCGGGGCTGCGGCGAGATCGCCGACATCGACTGCGCGGTCGGCAGCGCCCCCTGCCTGGAGCCGCACGTCTCCCACGGCTTCGAGGTGGACGAGGCGGAAGTGACGTTCTGGGGGCTCTGCCCGAGCTGTAAGTCCCGCCGGTCCGCCGACCGCTGACCCACAGCGCCCGGCACCCGTCGGCGAGCGGCGAGGCCGGCACGGGCGTGGCACTCTTGGGCGGTGGACTCCGATGACCTCGGCCTCTTCGGTCCGGGTTCGGTCACGTGGAAGGTGCACGACGAGCCGATCCTGATCGTCGCCGGCCTGCGCTCGCTCTACCTCCAGGCGTTGCACCCCAGGGCGATGGCCGGGGTCGCGCAGAACAGCGACTACCGCACCGACGCCTGGGGGCGGCTGGTGCGCACCGCCACCTTCGTGGGGACCACCGTCTACGGCACCACCGCCGAGGCGGAGGCGGCCGGCGCCCGACTGCGCCGGCTGCACGCCCGGCTGCGAGCCACCGATCCGCGCACCGGTGAGGAGTTCCGGATCGACGATCCCGACCTGCTGTGCTGGGTGCACGTCGCCGAGGTCGAGTCCTTCCTCGACACCGCCCGGCGGGCCGGCCTGCCGCTGACCGACGACGAGGTGGACCGCTACTACACCGAGCAGCGCCGCTCCGCCGCGCTCGTCGGCCTGGACCCGGCCACCGTCCCCGGCACCGCCGCCGAGGTGGACGACTACTACCGGGCCGTACGGCCGGGGCTGCGGATGACCCGGGAGGCCGCCGAGACGGCGCTGTTCCTCACCGCTCCGCCGCTGCCGTGGAAGCTCAGCCTGCCCGCCCGGCTCGGGCTCACCCTCGGCCCGCCACGCTGGGCGTACCTGGGAATCGCCGGCACCGCGCTCGGGCTGCTGCCGGCGTGGGCCCGCCGGATGTACGGCGGGCTCGGGCTGCCCACCACCGCGCTGACGGCGGACCTGAGCGTGCGCGCCCTGCGTCTCGCGCTCACTGCGGTGCCCCGCCGCTACCTGGAGGGCCCGTTGACGCAGGCCGCGAAGCAGCGCGCCGAACGGCACGCCGCCGCGCGGCAGGCAGCGACATCGCCGGCGGGGCAGGACGGGCGGCAGGGCGTCGCGGCGCTGCTGGCCGACTGACCAGGGCCGAGCCGGCCCGGGTCAGCCGTCGGCGGGACGGTCCACGGCAGCCCACGGCTCCTTGCCGGGAGTCTGGGAGCCGGTCGGGCAGTGCCGCCGGAAGTCGCACCAGCCGCAGCGCGGGCCGGGCGCCGTCGGGAACGCCTCATCCGCGTCGCCACCGTCGGCCACCGCCCGCTCGGCGGCCATGATGTCGCGGGCCGTCTCCTCGGCACGGGTCACCTGCCGGGTCAGCGACTCGACCGTGTGGGCGTGACCGGCGACCGTGCCGGTCGGCAGGTGGTGCAGCTCCACCCGGCGGCAGGGCCGGCGAAACACCCGCTCGGCCGCGTACGCGTAGAGCGCCAACGCCTGCGAACCCCGCGCGTCGTCGGTGTCCAGCCCCGTGCGGCCGGTCTTGTAGTCGACGATGACCAGCTCAGGCCCGTCCGGGCCGGGTCGGGAGTCGATGCGGTCGGCCCGACCGTTGAAGGCGAGCACCGCCGTCTTGACCGCCACCACCCGCTCCACACCCAGCGGGTCGGTGTCCGGATCCAGCGTCTCGACGTACGCCTCCAGCCAGCCCAACGCCCGCCGGAACGCGGCGCGCTCCTGCTCGTCGTCGCGGTAGCCCTCGCGCACCCAGGTGCCCTTGAGCAGGGTGGCCAGCGCCTCGGGCCGGCGCCGCTCGGTGGGCAGCGCATACCAGTTCTTCAGGGCGGTGTGCACGCTGGCGCCGAGGGAGTTGTGCGCCCACGGCGGCCCCTTCGGCGGGGTCGGCCGGTCGACGTAGGAGTAGCGGTAGCGGCGTGGGCAGTCCGCGTACGCGCCGAGCTTGCTCGGGGTGCAGACGAACAGCCGCTCCGGCATGCCCTCGAAGCCGAGCTGCTCGGGGGCACCGGCGCGCTGGTGAGGCGGCCGGCCGCCGGCGGCGGGTCGTCCGGCTGGTGAGGCTCGTCGCACGCCTGCGATCCTGCCATCCACCCCCGACAGCGCGGTGCCCCGGTCAGGCCATGTTCACGTACTGCGTCACGAAGGCGGCTACCGCGTCAGCGATGAGCTGCACGGCGATCGCGGCCAGCAGCAGCCCGGCGATCCGGGTCAGCACCTCGATGCCACCGGGCCGGAGAATCTTCACGATGCCGCCGGAGAAGCGCAGGACGATCCAGACGGCGACCATCACGGCGAGGATCGCCACGGCGATGGCGCTGAACTCGCCCAGCCCGTCGGCCTGCTGGACGAAGAGCATGGTGGCCACGATGGCGCCCGGGCCGGCGAGCAGCGGGGTGCCCAGCGGCACCAGCGCGATGTTCGAGGTGACCTGCTGGCTCGGGTCGTCGGCCTTGCCGGTGAGCAGTTCCAGGGCGACGAGTACGAGCAGCAGTCCGCCTGCGGCCTGGAGGGCCGGCAGGTCGACGTGCAGGTAGTCGAGCAGGGTCTGGCCGGCCACCGCGAAGATCACGATGACGCCGAGCGCCAGCGCTACCGCCTGCCAGGCGGCACGGTTACGGTCCCGGGCCGGCAGCGGGCCGGTCAGCGCCAGGAAGATCGGCATCATGCCCGGCGGGTCGGTGATCACCAGCAGGGTCACGAAAACCTCGCCGAACAGCTTCAGATCCACGTGATCAACCTAGCTGTGGCACGGTGGACGAAATGCTCGGATCAGCCCGAAGCGACCTCGGTCACCCCGGCATCGACGATCCGCTCGTACGCCTCGACGCCCGTGGTGAACGCGCCGAGCTGGACGGTCTTGTGGGTGCCGTGAAAGTCGGACGAACCGGTGACCAGCAGGCCCAGCTCGGCGGCGAGGGCGCGTACGTGCGCCTGCTCGGCCGGGCTGTGGTCCTCGTGGTCGGCTTCCAGCCCGGCCAACCCGACGGCGGCCAGATCGGCGATCAGCTCGTCGGGCACCACCCGTCCGCGTCTGGTGGCCCGGGGATGGGCGAAGACCGGCACACCGCCGGCCGCCCGGACCAGCCGGACGGCCCGGAACACGTCGATGTCCTCCTTGGGCAGCCGGTACCGCTCCCCCAGCCAGTCCGGACCGAACGCCTCCCCGGTGCTGCCGACCAGACCCGCCCGGATCAGCGCCTGCGCGATGTGCGGTCGGCCCACCGTGCCACCGCCCGCGCCGGCCAGGATGTCCGGCCAGCTCACGTCGATGCCGTCGGCGCGCAGCAGCGCGACGATGCGTTCGCCGCGCTCCTCGCGGGCCGCGCGTACCCGGGCCAGCTCGGCCACGAGTTCCTGATGGTCCGGGTCGAACAGGTACGCCAGCAGGTGCAGCGGCACCGCCGGGTCGTTACCGGACCAGCGGCAGGACAGCTCCGCTCCCCGGATCAGGCGCAGCCCCGGCGGCAGCGCCCGCACCGCCGGCTCCCAGCCGGCGGTGGTGTCGTGATCGGTGATCGCCAGGACGTCCAGCCCGGCTCGGGAGGCCGCCCGGACCAGCTCGGCCGGGCTGAGCGTGCCGTCGCTTGCCGTCGAGTGGGTGTGCATGTCGATCCGTGCTGCGGGTCCGGTACGCGAGATCACGGCCCCGACGGTACCCAGGAGGTCGGCGCCACCGTCAGGAGCCGGTCACCAGGATTGGACGGTCCCCCGGTCCCAGGTCGGCGACGGGGGACGGCTCGGCCGGCTTCCCGGCCCGTACCTGGTCGACGTCGACCCGGACCAGCTGGCCGGCGCCGTCGACGTACGAGGCCGCCGATCCGGTCGTCCAGGCGACCGCACCGGTCACCGGCGGGCCGGCCGGCAGGGCGGTCAGGGCCGGACCGAGCCGGCTCAGGTCGACAAGCAGGGACCGGTCGGCCTTGCCTGCCCTCCCGTTCACCAGGAGCCACCGCCCGTCGGGGGAGATCCCGCCGGCACCGTCCGTGCTCAGTTCTGGGCCGCAGCCGGTGCCCACCGTCTTCAGCGCGGGCGTGGGGTCGAGCACGGCCAGGCAGGTGTCGCCCGGCTCGCCCTCCGCGACCTGACCGACCAGACGCCCGTCCGGCAGAGTGCCGTAGACGTTGAGGGTGTGCCGGCCGCCGTCCGGGGTCAACTGCCCGGCACCCGGCCGCCACAGGGCGTGCCCCGGCGCGTCCGGATCGAGCCGGACCAGCACGCTGTCGCCGACGAACCGGACCGGCTCCGCCCCGGCCGGCACCGGCGTACGCGCCGAGCCGATGAGCTGGGTGCCGATCACTCCCGCAACCACGAGGTCGGTGCCGTCGCGCCAGGCGACCTGACGGCCGTCGGGTGCCACGACGATCCCGCCCGCCCCGGCCAGCAGCACCTGCACCAGCCCGTCGTCCTGGGCGACCCAGAGGGATCGGCCGGCCGTGGTTTGCGTGCCGACCACAAGCAACCCTCCACCGGCGGGCAGAGGTCGGGCGCTCTCGGCCGGCCCGACGCTGGGCAGTTCGAGTCGTTTCCCGTCGGCGCTGATCAACGTCCCGCCGACGAGCAGATCGGCGGACATGCCGGGCGAGGGCAGGGGGGCGGGCACGGTGGCCGTGGGGATCGGTCGGGCCGACGGGTCGGGGTCACCGATGACGACGATGGGTGAGCCCTCCCGCCCGGAGTCCTGACCGAGTTGGGCCATGCCGGTGCTGACCAGGACTGTGGCGATCGCCGCGAGCGAGAGACCGGCCGCGGTACGCCTGCGGCGGATCCGGTTCCCGCGGCGGATGGCCTGGCCGGCGGGGTCGGCGCTCAGCGGACGGGCGACAGCGACCTGGCGCGAGAGGGTCTCCCGCACCGCGCCTTCGATCTCGTCGGGCCGCACGTCGTATGGACGCGCCGGCCGGCCCGTCAGGTTGTCGGACCGGCCCCGGTACCCGCTCACTTCTTCTCTCCGGGACCGGTGCCAACGGGCACGGCCGCCGGAGCGGAGGGCAGCTCGATCGACGGACCGATCGGGCGTGGGGTGGCCGGACGGGCAGCGGACGGGTTGGGTACGGACCGGTCCGGCACCGGCCGGGGTCGAGGCGTACCGCCGCCGGCGGTGCCCCTCCGGCTCGGACTGCCCGCGCCACCGGCGGTGGCAGCCCCGCGGGTGCGGTTCGCCTCGGCCGGCGTGGCGGCTTCGCCGTCCAGGTCCGGCAGGGCGGATCCCATCCGGCGGCGCAGGGTGGAAAGCGCCCGGGACGCCTGGCTCTTCACGGTGCCCGGGGAGATGTCCAGCATCGCGGCGGTCTGCGCCTCCGACATGTCCTCGTAGTAACGCAGCACCAGCACCGCGCGCTGGCGCGTGGGCAGCTCTTTGAGATGCCGCCAGAGCAGGTCACGGTCCAGTTGTTGCTCGATCTCGTCGACACCGGCCCGTTCGGGAAGCACCTCGGTGGGGCGCTCACCGTGCCAGCGCCGCCGCCACCAGCTCGTGGAGGTGTTGACCATCACCCGTCGGGCGTACGGCTCGACGGCCTCGATCCCGCCGAGGCGCTTCCACGCCAGGTAGGTCTTGGTGAGCGCCGTCTGGAGCAGATCCTCGGCCGTCGCCCAGTCACCGGTGAGCAGGTACGCGGTGCGCAGCAGCGCGGCGGAACGAGCCGCGACGAAGTCGCGAAACTCCTCCTCCAACGAGTCCCTGCTCGCCACCGCCCACCTCCCGCCACCCGGCCGTCCTGGCAGAGTGCCACGTCAGAGGCCGTCTGGTCCATGACGAAAGGTGCGCACTTGCTCCGATGTTCGGACGAAAACCTTCACGCCCCGTCGTCGGCCTTGGCCTCGTCGGCCTCCTTGCCCAACCGGGCCTCCACCGCCTGCGGCTCGTACATCTCTTCCACCACTCGCAGGTAGAGCTCGTTCGGGTTGGGCAGATTCTTGATCTCGCGGAGGGCCTGCTCCTGGCCGGCCGACTCCAGCACGAACGTGCCGTAGTTGAGCGCCCGGCCGGTCGGAGTCTGCTCGTACTTCATGTCGGTGACCCGGACCAGCGGCATCATTGCCACCTTGCGGGTGACGATGCCGTTGACCACCATCACCCGCTTGTTGGTCAGGATGAACCGGTCGTACCACCAGTCGGCGACCTTCCACGCCACCCAGCCCATGACGGCGAACCAGAGCAGCACGGCGATTGTCGTCAACGCGCCCACGTTCTGCCCGGCGAGGAAGCCGGAGAGGTAGCCAAGCACGAAGGTCGCCGCGACGCCGATCAGCAGCGGGGTGGTGAGGTGGACCCAGTGCCGCTTCCACTCGCCCCGGTAGCGCTCGGTGGGGAAGAGGTAACGGGCGACGAGTGAACTGGGCTCGTCCTCCAGCGGCAGCACCCGCCGAGGAGTCGCGCCAGTCGCGTCCGCGCGCAGCCCGGCCAGCTCGTCCTCGGAGATCTGCGGCGGCTGGTAGCTGGCCTCGGGATCACGGATCCAGGCCCGGCCGGACCGACCCTCCCCGGCGTAGCCGGGACCGTCGCCGTAGCCGACGTCGTCCGACAGGGACGGCCCGTCGGACAGGCCCGGACCAGCACCGTAGCCCGGGCCGTCATCCGGCCCGATCCGCGGAATCGGCTCGGTGTCCCGCTCGCGACGTTCCCGGTCAGGGTCGTCCGGGTCGAAGGGTGGACCGGAGGGGCTGCCCATCGACGGCTAGGCGACGAGGCTCGTGAAGAAGTCGCCGAAACCCTGGGCGATGTCGACGATGCCACCACCGAGAGACTTGAACACATCCGCCGCCGAGTTTGGCCGGTAGGCGACGAAGAAGATCAAGAATGCGATTCCGGCCCAGGTGAGGACCTTCTTGACCATGGCGGGCCATCCTCTCGCGCGGCGCCGGGTCCCATTACCGCAGCGGCACCCAGAGTATCAGTGTGGTGTCGTACAGTGAATATCTGCGTCCGTTCTCCGTCAATCAGGGTGGGTTGTCAAGCCCTACCTGATAGGTGCGGAGATGGTGCGCCGTACACGAGTTCGGGCGGAGTCCACTCGGTCAGGTCGTGTAGCACGACGTCTTCCGCGAGCAGATGTCCCGCACTCGCCGGCCAGGCTATCGCATGCAGCCACATTCCCCGAGCCTCGCCGGCGTACGCGCTTCGATCCGTTCGTGAATTCACCAACCACAGTGGAGTCGGGTGCCCGCCGACCCTGATCCGGGCCTGCCCCACGTGCTCCGGATGACCCGGGCCGGGGTCGGTGAGCGCGTCGACCAGCTGCGGTCCCGGGTCCGGACCGGACAGTCCGGCGAGTCGCGTGCCCAGGCCGACACCCGGCTCCTCGGCCACGAAGACCAGGTCGGCCGGGCCTCCACCGAGCGGCGCCGGGCCCGCGCAGGCCACGGCGGTCGCCCGCACACCGGTCCGCTCGTCCCCCGCGTACGCCACGCCGGTGAGGGTCCAGCCGGGCGGCAGCGGCCACGGACACCAGAGCGGCGTCACAGGCGCGTCCGCGGTCGCGGTGATGCGGTCCACCACGCTCGCCACGATCTCCGGTCCGATGTGTTCGGGCACGTGCAGCGGCGGGACCGGCCCGCAACCCAGGCACCTCGACTCGGTGTGCATCAGATCCGGCGCCCGTACCGGGCCCCCGCATCTCGGACAACTCACCGCGACACTCACATCCCCACCGTCGCCCCGTACCGCCCGCGCGTCAAGCCGGACCGTCCGATCGGGCCGGCGCGGCGCGGATTCAGTCCGGCGGCGGACCGGCGTGGGTACGGATCCACGCGTGCATGGCGATCCCGCTGGCAACGCCCGCGTTTATCGACCTGGTGGAGCCGTACTGGGCGATGGAGTAGAGCTGGTCGCAGGCCGCGCGGGCCGGCTCGGAGAGACCGGGCCCCTCCTGGCCGAACAACAGCACGCAGTCCCGCGGCAGGGTGCCGGTCTCCAGCGGGAGCGAGCCGGGCAGATTGTCGATACCGAAGACGGGCAGCCCCCGCCCGGCAGCCCAGTCGACGAACTCCTCGATCGTCTCGTGGTGACGGACGTGCTGGTACCGGTCGGTCACCATGGCGCCGCGCCGGTTCCACCGCCGTCGTCCGACGATGTGCACCTCGGCGGCCATGAACGCGTTGGCGTTGCGAACCACCGTGCCGATGTTGAAGTCGTGCTGCCAGTTCTCGATGGCGACGTGGAAGCCGTGCCGGCGCCGGTCCAGGTCGGCGACGATCGCCTCGTGCCGCCAGTAGCGGTAGCGGTCGACCACGTTGCGCCTGTCGCCCTCGGCCAGCAACCGCGGGTCGTAGCGACTGTCGTCCGGCGGGTCCCCCGGCCAGGGGCCCACACCCACCTCAAGCTGGTCGTCGGTCACGGTCATCAGAGGGTACGGACCACCGCGGCGCCCGCCGCGACGGCCCGCCGATGTCAGCCCAACCCGAGCGCGCGGCCGAGCCGGTCCAGGAAACGCCTGTCGGCCGGGCTCGGCGGCTGACCGGCAGCGCCTGGTGCCGCCCGACAGACCCGCGCCGCGACCGACTGCACCCACTGGCGGTACGCGGCAGAGTCGGCGGGGTCGGCGCGTCGGCGCAGGACCCGGACCGCCGCCCGGCAGGCGGCCAGCAGATCCACCAGGTCGGTGAGTCGCTCGCCGGGCTGTGGGGCGCCGTCGTGGCGGGCATAGATCGCGGCGACGACGGCACGGACGAGGTCACTGTCGAAGGCCCGCCCGGCCGCCACCGCGTCCAGGCCGGCGAGGCCCGCCGGGACGCCCCGCTCGGGACGGCCCGGCCCGGGAGCGGCGGCGGCCACGAGCACCCGACCGGGAAGGCTCGTGAGCAGGTCCCATTCGGCGGCGGAGTAGGCAGCGGTGGTCAGCGGTGCGGCACGGCGGCCGGCAGAGGACGGCTCTCCGGCGACGGAGTGGCTCATCGGAACCTCCGGCGTCAGCATATGCCCCAAAAAGGGACCAGGGCCCGACCCCGGCAGAACCTGCTGAGGGGAAGGAGCCCTGGTGGTGCGGCGTCCGGGACGCCACGTGCGTTCAGCGTGGGGTGGGGAAGCTCGGGCGCTCCGGGTCCACCCCGTCGGGGACGGCGCTTGCCGCGTACTCCCGCTTGGGGACCATGACCTTCCGGCGGAAGACGCAGACCATCGTGCCGTCCTGGTTGTAGCCGCGGGTCTCCACCGACACCACGCCCCGGTCCGGCTTGGAGCCGGACTCCCGCTTGTCCAGCACCGTGGTCTCGCCGTAGATGGTGTCGCCGTGGAAGGTGGGCGCCACGTGCCGCAGCGACTCGACCTCCAGGTTGGCGATCGCCTTGCCGCTGACGTCCGGCACGGACATGCCGAGCAGCAGCGAGTAGATGTAGTTGCCGACCACGACGTTGCGCTTGAACTGGCTGGCCGATTCGGCGTAGTGCGCGTCCATGTGCAAGGGGTGGTGGTTCATGGTGAGCAGACAGAAGAGGTGGTCGTCGTACTCGGTGACGGTCTTGCCCGGCCAGTGCCGGTAGACCGCGCCGACCTCGAACTCCTCGTAGTAGCGGCCGAACTGCATCCTGGTCCCCTTCGACGGGCGGCGATGGAGTTCGGCACAGCATGCCTTACCGGTGGTTAAGGCGATCGGCGGGGCGTGACCACGGCGGAAATGTCACACCTGTCACTCACGGGGGGAGACGCAATGAGCGGCGGGGCCCTCCCCGGCACCCGCCGCCCACGCTCTGATGCGAGGAATTCTGCCCTACGGCGGCGTAGGTTCGACAGAGATCGAGGCCACATTTATCTTTTTGTAACACTACTGTGCGTGACGGAACACGAGTTGATCGGCGATCTCCGCAGGCTGGATACCTCCTTGTCAGGGCTCAAGTTACCGATTCGTAGTGCTCAATGGCGTGGATCTCCCTGGAAACGCTCCCATCACGGCTGGTCACGCAAGTGCGTCGTGCACTTGCGTTCCGCACGACCGGCACGGACAGACGCGGATCGATGACTCGCGGGGGCCCCGGGCAGCCCGCGGCACGTTTCGCGCCCCACCGCCCGGGAATTCGATACGGTCAGCCCTGGTTCTACGGGACGTAGGTAAACCGCGGTGATCGGAGAGTGCAATGGCAACCGTTGAGCTGACCTCGGCGAACTTCGACGAGGTGACCGGCAACGACGGCATCGTCCTGGTCGACTTCTGGGCCGACTGGTGTGGCCCGTGCAAGCGGTTCGCCCCGGTCTACGAGCGCTCCTCGGAGAAGCACCAGAACATCGTCTTCGGCAAGGTCGACACCGAGGCCCAGCAGGAGTTGGGCGCCAAGTTCGACATCCGGTCGATCCCGACGATCATGGCGATCCGCGACGGCGTCATCGTCTTCGCCCAGCCGGGCGCGCTTCCCGAGTCCGCCCTGGAGAACCTGATCGAGCAGGTCGAGGCACTGGACATGGACGACGTCCGCAAGCAGCTGGCCGAGCACAACCACTGAGTCGTCCCCACGACGACATGCGCAGGCCGGGCCCGGTGCGGGCCCGGCCTTCGTCGTACCCGGAGGAAACGCGCATGATCAGCTTCCCGGACAGACCGAAGTGACCGTCGGTGGGACCCGACACGGTCGGTACATCCCGTATCGTCACGACCCGATGGAGACCCTGACCACCCGCGGGCGCGTGACCCGGCTCGGCGCGACCGCACTCGGCCTCGCCCTGCTGGTCGTCGGCACCTTCTGGGGCAGCGACGACGACTTCCCGTTCGGCCCGTTCCGGATGTACTCCACCTCGAACCCGCCGAACGCACCCGCTCCGGACACCCGGGTCGAAGGCGTGAACGCCGCCGGGGCCGTGATCGACCTCGATCAGAACGCGACAGGCATCCGCCGCGCCGAGATCGAGGGCCAGCAGGCCCGGTACGCCGCCGACCCGGCGCTGCTCACCGAGGTCGCCGACGCGTACGCCGAACGCCACCCCGACGCCCCCGCGCTGGTCGAGGTCCGCATCGTGATCCGCTGGCACGGCATCCGCGCCGGCCGGCCGACCGGGCAGCACACCGACGAGACGGTCGTGCGCTGGCAGGCATCCCGATGACCCGCTGGCTGACCGAGGCCGTGCCCCGGGGGCGGGTGGCCGCGTTCCGGACCGTCATCTACCTCTTCGTGGCCGCCGACCTGGTGATCTTCACCCCCTGGGTACGCACCCGGGTCAGCGTGCCCGGCGACCTCTACCAACCACTGCTGATCGGCCGCCTGCTCCACCTGCCGACGCCTACCGCGGCGGTGGTCGCGGTGATCTTCTGGTCCCTGCTGGTGCTCGCGCTCCTCGCCGCCACCGGACGGGCACCGCGACTGCTCGGCTGGACGGTCTGCGCGCTGTACCTGGAGTGGATGATCATCGCGATGAGCTACGGGAAGGTCGACCACGACCGGTTCGGGCTGCTCGTCGCGCTCGCCGTCCTGCCCACCGCCGGTCGGGCCCGGCACGGCGACACCACACGCACCGAGGCCGGCGGCTGGGCCCTACGCGTCACCCAGATAGCGGTGATCTGCACGTACTTCCTGGCCGCCTTCGCCAAGCTGCGCTTCGGCGGGCTGGACTGGCTGACCGGCTCGGTGCTGGCCCGGGCGATCATCAGGCGCGGCACCGAGCTGGCGGACCTCATCGCTCAGGTGCCGTACCTGCTGATCGTCGCCCAGTTCGGCATCGTGGCGTTCGAGCTGCTCAGCCCTGTGGTCTTCTTCCTGCCACCCCGCTGGCGACTCGCCATGGTCGGCTTCTTCTACTCGTTCCACGCGGTCACCATCGCGACCATCACCATCTCGTTCGCGCCGCACCTGGCCGCGATGACCAGCTTCCTGCCGCTGGAGCGGGTCCGCCCGATCGTCTGGGCCCGCCGCCTCGCCGGCCGCCCCGCGCCCCGGCCCGTGACGGGCGCGGTCGACGACCAGGCCGAGCCCGGCACGGAGTCGGACCCGGCATCCGTGTCCCTCGGCGATCAGGCGCCGGTGGTCGGGCGACCGGCCGGGCCGTAGAGCCGTTCCCGGGCCTCCTGCGGCAGCGAGCAGGCGGCCGTACCGCCCGGCAGGCGATGCCTGTTGCGCGCCACCCAGCGGTACAGAGGCCAGGCCGCCGCGCGGGCCGGTGGAAACCGCAGGCCGGCCCCGGCGACCCGCCACAACGGGCCGCTCGCGGCGAGCAACTTCGCGATGGCGTCCGGTCCGGCGGCGCGGGAGCCGTCAGCGCCGACCCACTGCACGGCCTCCTCGCACTCGGCCATTGTGAGGCCGAGCGCGTCGAGGTCGGCGAACTGCCAGGGCACCACCCGCGCGGTGGTGGGGATCCGACGTTCGATGAACTCCGCGCAGGCCGTGCAGAACGCGCAGTCACCGTCGTAGACGAAGGTCGACGTCTCCATGCCGTCCATCCTCCCCCGCCGCACCGTGGATCAGTCACCGATGTCCGGCGGGTCACTTGCGCCGACCTCGTACACGTGTTCGAATAGTGCCCATGCGCTGGGACAACCTCACCGCTCCCCCGGTTGAGGGAGACCCCGAGCGGGCAGCGCCAGCGACGCCACCCCTGCCGCTGGCGCTGCCCGGCGCCGTTGCCCGCACCTTCGACACCCCCGAGTTCGCCGGGATGACCTTCTACGAGGTGCAGGCCAAGTCCATCCTCAACCGGGTGCCCGGGCAGTCCCGCGTGCCGTTCGAGTGGACGATCAACCCGTACCGAGGCTGTTCCCATGCCTGCGTTTATTGTTTTGCGAGAAATACTCATACTTATCTCGATCTTGATGCCGGTGTCGACTTCGACCGGAAGGTGATCGTCAAGGTCAACGCCGGTGAGCTGGTGCGGCGGGAGCTGGCCGCGCCGAGGTGGCGGGGCGCGCACGTGGCGATGGGCACCAACGTGGACTGCTACCAGCGGGCCGAGGGCCGTTACCGGCTAATGCCGCAGATCATCGCGGCCCTGCGCGACTTCGCCAACCCGTTCTCGATCCTGACCAAGGGCACGCTGATCCTGCGGGACCTGCCCCTGCTGCGCGAGGCCGCCCAGGTGACCAGGGTCGGCATCTCCTTCTCGGTGGGCTTCGTCGACGAGCAGCTGTGGCGCAGCGTCGAGCCGGGCACACCGCACCCGCGCCGCCGACTGGACGCGGTCCGGGCGCTCACCGATGCCGGCTTCTCCGTCGGGGTGCTGATGGCCCCGATCCTGCCCGGCCTCAGCGACAGCGACGAGTCCATCGAGGCGACGGTGTCGGCGGTCGCGGCCGCCGGTGCGAGCAGTGTGACGCCGCTGGCCCTGCACCTGCGTCCCGGCGCCCGTGAGTGGTACGCCCACTGGCTGGGCCGGGAGTACCCGCACCTCGTGCCCCGCTACCGCGATCTGTACCGGGCCGGCTCCTACGCGCCGCAGGCGTACCAGCGGGAGCTGACCGCGCGGGTGCGCATCGCGGCCCGCCGCCACGGCCTGCACCGCGCCGAGATGGGCGACAACCGCAGCCTGCCCGAGCCGCCACCACCGCCGGACGCCGAGCAGCTCACCCTGCTCTAGGCCGAGGCCGGAGCTACAGTCGGCGGGTGCGTACCGCTCATCAAATCCTCGCCGACTCCGCCGTGATCGCCGTCGTGGGCGCGTCCCGCGACCCGAGCAAGGCCGCGCACAGCGTGCCGTTGCAGATGCAGCGGTACGGCTGGCGCATCATCCCGGTCAACCCGACTGTCGACGAACTCTTCGGCGAGCGGGCCTACCCGACTCTTGCCGACATCCCGCACCCCGTCGACCTGGTGGACGTGTTCCGGCCGGCCGCCGACGCCGTACAGGTGGTCCGGGACGCGGCGGCGATCGGCGCCCCGGCCGTCTGGTTGCAGCTGGGCATCGCCTCGGCCGAGGCGCGGCGGATCGCCGAGGAGGCGGGAATGGACTACGTCGAGGACCGCTGCCTCATCGTGGAACGCGCCGCCGCCGGCCTGACCCGTCTCGGCTGAGGGGCCCTCGGTCGGCCGCGGTCACGAGGACCGTCGAGGAATCCCGCGCAGCGGCGTACTGGAGCACCGGGCATGTCGCCCAGGACAGTGGAGAGCGCTATACCTCAGGGTCATTTTCATACCCGTGAGTCATAACGCTCGCATCACTGAGCCGGTCGCGGCGGCCCGCGTACGGGTCAGAGCTTGTACTCCTTCAGGAGGCCCCGGCTGATGATGGTCTTCTGGATCTCCGAGGTGCCCTCGCCGATGAGCAGGAACGGGGCCTCGCGCATCAGCCGCTCGATCTCGTACTCCTTGGAGTAGCCGTAGCCGCCGTGGATGCGGAACGCCTCCTGCACGACCTCGGCGCAGTACTCGGACGCGAGCAGCTTGGCCATGCCTGCCTCGACGTCGTTGCGCTGGCCGGCGTCCTTGAGCCGGGCGGCGTTGACCATCAGGGCGTGCGCGGCCTCGATCTTCGTACCCATCTCGGCGAGCTTGAAGGCGATCGCCTGGTGCTTGGCGAGCGGCTGGCCGAAGGTCTTGCGCTGCTGGGCGTACTGCACGGCCAGCTCGAAGGCGCGGATGGAGATGCCGCAGGCGCGGGCGGCCACGTTGACGCGGCCCACCTCGATGCCGTCCATCATCTGGTAGAAGCCGCGGCCCACCTTGTCGGCGCCGCCGAGGATGGCCGAGTAGGGCACCGTGACGCCGTCGAGCACCATCTCGGTGGTCTCGACGCCCTTGTAGCCCATCTTGTCGATCTTGCCGGGGATGGTGAGGCCGGGGGCGGTCTCGCCGAAGCCCGGCTCCTTCTCCAGCAGGAAGGTGCTCATGTTGCCGTACACCGACTCGGCGCCGGTGTCGGTCTTGACCAGGGTGGCCACCACCGAGGAGTACGCCCCGTTGGTCAGCCACATCTTCTGCCCGTTGAGCACGTAGCTGTCGCCGTCGCGGACCGCGCGGGACTTGATCGCCGAGACGTCGGAACCGGTCTCCGGCTCGGACATCGAGAAGGCCCCGCGCACCTCGCCGGTGGCCATCCTGGGCAGCAGGCGGGACTTCTGCTCGGCGGAGCCGTGCTGGGAGATCAGGTACGCCACGATGAAGTGCGTGTTGACGATGCCGGAGATCGACATCCAGCCCCGGGACAGCTGCTCCACCACCAGTGCGTAGGTGAGCAGCGACTCGCCGAGCCCGCCGTACTCCTCGTCGATGGTGAGGCCGAACAGCCCCATCTCGCGCATCCCGTCGAGGATGTCGGTGGGGTACTCGTCGGCGTGCTCCAGCCGCTGGGCGTGCGGGATGATCTCCTTGTCGGCGAACTCCCGGACGGTCTCCAGAATCGACTGCTGCACGTCGGTCAGGCCGGGTGTCTGGGCGAGTCGAGCCATCTCAGCCTCCGGGGATCAGCGCACTACTCATGGGTAACTGAACGCTCGGTCAGTATCGGCTTCCGGGCCGGCGAGGCCAAGGTGACCAGTCCACACAACCGCTGTGAAAAGGTTCACCGCTGCGGGTAGCGTCCGGCAAGAGGGACGTTTCCGACACCGGCAGGAGGACGACGCCGTGAGCCACCCGCCGCCGTCGGGACCTGGCGACGAGCCACCGCCGTCACCCTACGAGCCACCCCGGGACCAGTCGCCGTACGCGCCGGGCCAGCCGTCCCACGAGCCGCCCCCGGAGCGCTCGCCGTACGGGCCGCCGGCGGACGAACCGTCGCCGTACGGGCAGCCCGGGCCGCACCAGGCGGGGCACTGGGGCCAACAGCCGCCGTACGGCGCGCAGGGCCCCTACGGCCAGTACGGCCCACAGTCGGCCCGCCCGGGGCGGGGCACGAACGTGCTGGCGATCCTGTCCCTGGTGTTCGCCTTCGTGTTCCCCCCGGCCGGCGCCGTCCTCGGCCACGTGGCCAAGCGGCAGATCCGTACCAGCGGCGAGGAGGGCGACCAGCTCGCCACGTGGGGGCTGATCCTCGGCTACGTCTTCACCGGACTCACGGTGCTGGCCTGCTGTGGCTGGCTGGCCCTGGTGATCTTCGGCAACACCGGCGACAGCGGCGGCTACTGATCGGCCACGCCGGTCAGCGGAAGCGGGCCTCCCGGACGCTGTTGCCGCCGTCCACCACGAGCATCTGACCAGTGATGTACGAGGCGGCCGGCGAGCAGAGGAAACTGATAGCCGCGGCGATCTCGTCCGGAGTGCCCGGTCGACCCACTGGTGTGCCAAGCCCCTGCTTGATCTCGGCCATCGTGGACGCCGCTGTGTAGATGGTGCCGGGCGCCACCGCGTTGACGGTCACCCCGTCGGCGATCATCTCCATGGCCAGCGCCCGGGTCAGCCCGACCACGCCTGCCTTCGCCGCCGCGTACGCAGCCTCGGTGGGCAGCGCGTTGACCGGACCGGCCGTGGCCGACAGGTTGACGATCCGGCCCCAGCCGCGCTCCGCCATCCCGCCGATGAACGCCCTGCTGCACAAGAAGGCAGTGGTCAGGTTGCGGTCGATCTCGCCGCGCCACTCGTCGTAGGTCAACTGCGCGACCGGCCGCAGCACCTCCGGGCTGGCCCGGCTCGCCAGGCCGGCGTTGTTGACCAGCACCTCCACGTCGCCCAACTGCTCGGCGACCGCGTCCGCGAGGGCGCCGACCTCGGACTCGTCGGTCAGGTCGGCAACGAAGCCGGTCACGCCCAGCTCACCGGCCCGGTCGTGGATGCGCCGCGTGGTCGAGACGATGGCCACCCGGGCGCCCAGGTCGGCTAGACGGCGGGCCGTGGCGTACCCGATGCCGTCCGCGCTGCCCGCCCCCGTCACGAGGGCGACCCGCCCGTCGAGCCGCATGGTCACCGGGTCGGCGAGCGCGACAGGCTCGTCGGGGCCGGGACCGCCGGCCGGCGTGGCCGCACGGGCCCGTCGCGCCATACCGGGCCGGCTGACGTCCCGTCTCGGTCGACTGCCGGAGCGGTCCGCAGCGCGCGCGTCTATTGCCATGCCAGGGATCCTGCCCGTTGCGACCGGCCCGAGCAACGCGGCACCCGGTAGCGGGGGCGTCGTGTTTACCCGACGCTGGCTACCCTGACGGCGCACCCGACCTGACGGAGACTTCGCATGACCAATTCCCCACCGCCCGGCGGCTGGACCGACCCCACGTGGTCGGCGCAGCCGTCCAGCGCGCCGCCGGACCCGACCCTCGTGGCCGGTCAGCCGGTGCCCACCCAGCCCGGCCCGGCGGGCCCGTACGCGCCGATCGACCCGTACGCCGGCGCGCAGCCCCCACCGGGCCAGCCGGTGCCCGGATATCCCCCGCCCGGGTACGCCCCGGCTGGGTATCCGCCGCAGTACCCCGGCTACGGCTACCCGCCGGCCCCGAAGACCAACGGGATGGCCATCGCGGCGCTGGTGCTGGCCCTGGTGGGCTTCGCGTCCTGCATCACCGCGCCGGTCGGCGCGATCCTCGGCCACGTGGCTCAGAAGCAGATCCGGCTCACCGGTGAGGGCGGCGAGGGGATGGCGAAGGCGGCCATCATCATCGGCTGGATCCTCACCGCGCTCCTGGTGCTGCTCATCATCTTCTACATCGTGGTGATCGTCCTCGCGATCACGACCGGCGCCAGCAGCGACAGCAGCTACTGACGGCGCACCGCCGAGGGTCGGGGTGATCACCAGTGGTGCCCACCCCGACCCCGCCTGTCACTCCGGCGGGGTGAACGACGACGTACGGCTCATGCCCGCGGCCCGGCCCTTGGCGGCGATCACGAGCGCCATCTTGCGCGACGCCTCGTCGATCATCTCGTCGCCGAGCATCACCGCGCCCAGCTTGCCGCCAGCCTCCGAGGTGTAGTGCTCGTACGCGTCGAGGATCAGCTCGGCGTGGTCGTAGTCTGCCTGCGCCGGCTGGTACACCTCGTTCGCGGCGTCGACCTGGCCCGGGTGCAGCACCCACTTGCCGTCGAAGCCCAGCGCCGCCGAACGCTTGGCCACCTCGCGGAAGCCGTCGACGTCGCGGATCTGCAGGAACGGGCCGTCGATGGCCTGCTTGTCGTGCATCCGGGCGGCCATCAGGATCCGCATGAGGATGTAGTGGTACGGGTCGCCCGGGTAGTCGGGGATTAGCGCACCCACCACCAGCGACCTCATGTTGATCGAGGCCATGAAGTCGGCGGGGCCGAAGATGATGGTCTCCACCCGGGGCGAGGCGCCCGCGATGGCGTCCACGTTGACCAGGCCGGCGGCGTTCTCGATCTGCGCCTCGATGCCGATCCGGCCGACCTCCAGGCCGAGCGTCTTCTCGATCTGGGTGAGCAGCAGGTCCAGCCAGTGCACCTGCTCGGCGTTCTGCACCTTGGGCAGCATGATGCAGTCCAGGTTCGCGCCGGCGCCCTCGACGACCTCGATGACGTCCCGGTAGGTCCACGGGGTGGTCAGGTCGTTGACCCGGACCACCCGGGTCTTGCCGGCCCAGTCGCCCTCGTTGAGAGCAGCAACGATGTTCTTTCGCGCGTCCGGTTTGGCCAGCGGGGCGACGGCGTCCTCCAGGTCGAGGAAGACCTGGTCGGCCGGGAGACCCTGCGCCTTGCCGAGCATCTTGACGCTGGAACCGGGTACGGCGAGGCAGGACCGGCGGGGACGACCGACTGCGGCCATGGGTGCACTCCTTCAAGCGTCCGGCGGGCACGCCGACGCCAGCTGACGACAGATCCGAGAAACTTAACGATCCCAAAGGGCGTGGTGACGCCACGGTAACCTCGCGCCATGACCGGGGTGAATGGACCTGTGGAAGATCTCACTGGGCGCCGACTGGTGGTGGTGACCGGGGCCAGCTCCGGCATCGGGCTGGCCGCCGCCGAGCACCTGGCGTGCCGTGGTGACCAGGTGGTGCTGGTCGGGCGCGACCCGGCCCGCCTCCAGGCCGCCGCGGAACGCGTACGGGAGGCCTCGGGTGAGCGTCCGGAGCTGTTCCGGGCCGACTTCGCGGCGCTCGACGACGTACGCGGGCTCGCCGAGCGGCTGCGCGACGCGTACGACCGCATCGACGTGCTCGCCAACAACGCGGGCGCGATCGCGCTGCAACCGCTCACCACCGTCGACGGTTTCGAGATGTCGATCCAGGCCAACCACCTGGCCCCGTTCCTGCTGACCAACCTGCTCGCCGACCGGATCGGCCGGGTCGTGGTCACCGCCTCGGGCGCGCACCGCTTCGGCAGGCTCGACCCGGACGACCTGAACAGCCCGCTGCGCCGCTACCGGCCGATGGGCGCGTACGGCACCAGCAAGCAGGCGAACATCCTGTTCACCGCCGAGGCGGCCCGCCGCTGGCCGCACATCCCGGCGTACAGCTTCCACCCGGGCCTGGTGCGGACCCGGTTCGCCAACGACAGCAGGCTTGTCGCGTTCGGCATGCGGGTCCTGCCGTTCCGCAGCCCGGAGAGCGCCGCCGGAACGCTGGTCTGGCTGGCCAACCAGGACCCGGCCCGGCTGGTGCACGGCGGCTACTACTACAACCGCCGACCCCGCCGGCCGTACCGCAAGGCCGCCGACCCCCGGCTGGCGGCCCGGCTCTGGTCGGCCAGCGCCGAGGCGGTCGGCATCCCCGCGTAGTCGAGCCCCCACAGGGGGTGTGTTCACAGTGGACTTGCTGATACGGTCGATGCGGCCCAGTGATCAACGCCGATTGATGAGGAGACCCGCATGACCGAGCAGGTTGAGGCCTTCGAGCCCGTGGCATCGGACGACTACGACCAGGAGCTGACCTGCCTGGAGCCGCCGGTCGAGTCCTGACCAGTCGTGCGTGTCCGTGTGTCGCGGCTGGTCGTCTTTCTGTGGCGTGATGGTCAGCTCGTCTGTGACGATCCGCTGCGGCACCGGCAGTTCGCGCTGACTGTTGAGGCGGAGCGGCTGCTGCGCGACTACGCCGACTGGGCCGAGCCCACCGGCAAGCTCGCGCAGCAGCTGCTCGCCGCGCACGTCCTCGTCGCCGAGGGTTCGCCGGAACACGCCCAGGAGGAACGTCTCGCCGCCTGGCGTGACCTGGGCCCGGCGGCCACCTACTACCACCTGGCCAGCCGCACCCTCGGCAAGGACGTCTTCCGCTCCGCCGCCGAGGACGCCGCCGTGCTGCGTGCCAAGACCACCCAGCCGGATCCGGTCAAGGAATACGAGGGGCCCCGCACCGCGCTGCCCCACACCGACCCGCCGGCCGTCGACTTCACCCGGGTCCTGGACGCCCGGCGGTCGACGCGATGGTTCGATCCCGAGACCCCGGTGCCGCTGTCGGCGTTCGCCGCCCTCCTGCGGTGGACGGCCGGGGTCAGGCGCGAGGTGGATGTCGCGGGAGTCGGGACGGCGTTGATGAAGACAGTGCCGTCCGGCGGATCCCGCCATCCGGTCGAGGTCTACCCGGTCATCCGCGACGTGGCGGGGGTGGAGCCCGGCGTCTACCACTACTCCGTGCGCCGCCACGAGCTGGTGCGGCTCGCCGACGCGAGCGGCGAGGACCGGCTGCGCGAGTGGTGCGGTGGGCAGCCACACGCCGCCCAGGCCGGCTTCCTGCTGATGTACGCGGCGGTCCTCGACCGGACCGTGTGGAAATATCCGGCGGCGCGGGCATACCGGGCGCTCCTGCTCGACGTCGGCCACCTGAGTCAGACCGTCTACCTCACCGCGACCGCGCTCGGTCTCGGGACGTTCTTCACCGCCGCCACCAGGGACGAGCCCGTCGAGGACACCCTCGGCCTGTCCTGGTCGGAGGAGATCTTCCTCGGGGTGTCAGGCGTCGGCGTGCCGCACCCCGCCGAACGGGACCGGCAGGCGGCGATGCTCGACGGTGGCGAGGCCGCCTTCTCCTTCCCCCCGGACGCCTGGCACGGACGGGGCGAATGACGCCGAGGATCACAGTCGACCTGGCCCGGCTCGACGCGAACATCGCGCGGTACGGCGCCCTCGCCGAGGAGGCAGGCGTCGCACTGCGCGCACACGTCAAGGGGCACCGCACGCCCGAAATCGCCGCCCGGCAGGTGGCCGCCGGCGCGGTGGGCGTCGCCGTCCACTCCGCGGCCGAGGCCGAGGCCTACCTGGCGGTGGGCGTGACCGACGTCGTGGTGGCGTGGCCGTGGCGCGACCCGTGGCGGTGGGACAGGTTCGCCCGGCTGGCGCGGCGCTGCGCGGTGACTGTGCACGTCGACCACCCCGACACGGTGGCCGGCCTCGGCGCGTCCGCCGTGGCGCACGGAGTCGCACTCGACGTGCGGATCGAGGTCGACACCGGCCTGCACCGGGGCGGCGTCGACCCGGAGGCGGCCGGGAAGCTTGCCGAGTCGATCGCGGTGACCGACGGGCTGCGCCTGACGGGCGTGACCGGGTACGTGGGCATCACCGATCCCGCTGCCGCCCGCGACCGCTTCGACATGGGCCGCCACCAGGCGCAACTGCTGGTGTCGGTCGCGCGGCGCATCCGGGCCACCGGAGCGGCCTGCCCGACGGTGAGCGTCGGCGGCACACCGACCCTTCTCGGCGCACTTGGCGTCGCCGGCGTGACCGAGGTCTGCGCAGGCGCGTACGCCCTGCTCGACGGCGGGCTCGCCCGGCTGGGCGAGTGCGACAGCGAGGCGGTCGCGATAGCCGTCACCGCGACCGTCACCGGTACCGACGGGCCGGTGCCGCGCACCGACGCCGACGAGCTGCTCACGGGCGCCGACCAGACCTGGATGAGCGGTGTCGTGATGACGGGCCTCGACGGCACCCCGGTCCACGCCGACTCGGTGAGCGTGGGCGACGAGGTGCGGGTGCTGCCCGGGCACGTCTGCCCGGTGGTGGCCCGCCAGCCGCTGCTGCACGTGCTCGACTCGGGCGAGCCGGTGGCGCGGTGGCAGGCGCTGGTCCGCCCGGACCGGGCATGACCGACACGGTGGCGGGCGCCGGTCCGCCGGCACCGGACGTGACCGACACGGTGGAGGTCACGGATCCCCTGCGCGAGCGCCGGTTCGTCCAGTTCGCCGCCGCCCGGACGATCTCCGTCTTCGGCAACGCCATGGGCCCGCTGGCGCTGACCTTCGCCGTGCTCGACCTGCCCGACGGGTCGGCTCCGGCGCTGTCCCTCGTGCTCGCCGCGATCTCGGTGCCCAGGATCGCGTTGATGCTGCTCGGCGGCGTCATCGGCGACCGGCTGCCGCGCCACCTCGTACTCGTGGCGGCGGAGCTGATGTGCGGCACGGCGTACGCCGCGATGACCGTCCTCGTCCTGACCGGGCGGGCGGGCGTCGCCACCCTCGCCCTCTGCGCGGCCGTCGCCGGCACCGCCTCGGCGCTGCTGCTGCCCTCGCTGAACGGGCTGACCGCCGAACTGGTCGCGCCCGGGGCACGGCAACGTGGCAACGCCGTGCTGCGGCTGGGCACGAACACTGCGACGGTGGCGGGCTTCGCCGCCGGCGGCACGCTGATCGCCTGGCTGGGGCCGGGCTGGGCGCTGGCCCTGGACACCGCGACGTTCGCCGTCGCCGCCGCGCTCCTCGCGCGGCTCCGCCTCGACCGGGCCCGCCGGGCGACCGGCCGGAACCTGCCCGCCCAGCTCCGGGACGGTTGGCGCGAGTTCGTCAGGCGGCGCTGGCTGTGGCAGATCATTCTCGCCGCCGCGGTGGTCAACGCCGCCGTCGGGGTCACCTTCGGGCTCGCGGGCCCGCTGGTCGCCCGGACCCACCTCGGTGGCGCGGGCGCGTGGTCGGCAGTCCTCGCCGGGTACGCGGTGGGCATGTTCGCCGGGGTGCTTGTCGCGATGCGGGTCCGGACGACCCGGCCGCTGCGCGTGGCAGTGCTCGCCGTGTCGATGCTGGGACTGCCGGCGCTGCTGCTCGGCTCCGGTGCCGCGCTGCCAGCCGTGGTGCTCGCCGCAGTACTGGCCGGCGTGGCGTTCGACGTCTTCGGGGTGCTGTGGGAGACGACAGTCCAGTCCGAGGTGCCGGTCGAGGCAATGTCCCGTGTGAGCGCGTACGAGTGGCTGGGGGCGGTGGGTCTCGGGCCACCGGTCATGATTGCCGCCGGCTTCGTCGTACCCGAGATCGGCGTACGGCCGGCCCTGCTCTGCCTGGCCGGGGTGATCTTCGTAGCCGCGCTCGTCCCGTTGGTCAGTTCCTCCGTCCGGCACTACGAAAGGCAACCCGATGGCCGAGTACATTGACGCCTTCGCCACGGCGTACGACCGCTTCTGGGCGCCGTACCCGGAGCGGATGGGCGAGGCGTGGCTGCGTCTGCACGCGCACCTGGCGCCGGGAGCCGAACGGAGCCTGCTCGACGTCGGCTGCGGCACGGGCATCGTGGCCGCCCGGTTCGCCGCCGCCGGCTACCGCGTCGTCGGGGTCGACGTGTCGGCGGCAATGATCGCCCGCGCCCGCGAGCGGCTGGCCGGCACCGACGCGGTGCTGCTGACCGCGGACGCCACGGACTTCGAGGTGCCGCGCCCCTGCGCGTTCGCGCTCTCCACGTACGACATCGTCAACCACGTGGGTGAGCTCGACCGGGTGAGCGCCTACCTGCGTCGCGTCCACGCGGCGGTCACCCCGGGCGGCTGGTTCGGCTTCGACATGTCCACGATCAGAGGGCTCAGCGCCGACGTCCCCCCTGTGAGCCGGGAGGATGGCACGGCCTCCGTCGTGGCGGCCCGTGGCCCGCTCGACGGCGAGCGCCGCCCGCTGCACATCACAGGTGAGCTGCGCACCGACGACGGGCGTACGACCCCCTTCGCCACGACGATCACCAACACCGCACACCGGGTCGCCGACGTGCTCGCCGCACTGACCGACGCCGGCTGGGTGCCGAAGCACGTCACAGCCGTCGACGACCTGCTCACCGACGTGCCGGATCCGGAGGCGCTGCCCCGGGTGGCGGTGATGGCCCAGCGCGCCTGACGCCCCGTCCCCGCCGCAACCAGAACGGCCCGTCCACGGCACCACGGCCGTCGGCGTCGATGGGTAGCGTGACCGCCATGCTCACTCTCGTCGCAGTCGTGGAGTATCCCACCGGGGCCGAGGCCGCCGGGCAACGCTACGAGGACACGGTGCTGGCCCTGCTCGGCCGGCACGGCGGCGGGTTGGAGCGGCGGCTGCGCAGCGTCGACGGGCAGTGCGAGGTG
Source organism: Micromonospora sp. NPDC000663 (assembly GCF_042898105.1). Taxonomy (NCBI): domain Bacteria; kingdom Bacillati; phylum Actinomycetota; class Actinomycetes; order Micromonosporales; family Micromonosporaceae; genus Micromonospora; species Micromonospora sp. NPDC000663. The sequence goes on along the minus strand of NZ_JBIAYR010000001.1, from coordinate 230,981 downwards.
CACGTGATCCGTTTCGCGGACCGGGCCGGGTACGAGTCGTTCCTCGTCGACCCGGAGCGGGCCGCCCTGCGCGCCGCCCTCGGAGAAGCCGCGCCGAACACCAGGGTCATCGAGGCGCACGAGGTCTAGGCACTGGTCGAGGTCGCCTCTCTTCCCCTACTTCATCACGGCTCACCAGCAGAAACAAGACTTGATCTTGGCGTGTCCGGAGGCCAGGGTCGGTGCATGGAATTCGATGCGACAGCCACCGCCCGGCGGGCCCTGTGGATCGGCGGCGGACAATGGGCCGGCAAGTCCACTGTCGCCGTCACGCTCGCCCTGCGGCACGGGCTCACCGCGTACCTCTACGACAGGCAGGCCGGAGCTGGTGGCACCCGTCGTCGATTCGGTACGGCAGATGGTGGTGCTCACACCCACCGCCGAGTTCCGTGCCCACCAGATGGCACGGCTGCCACGGGCCAGCTTCGCCGTACCGGACCTCAGTGATCCCGAACGGGCCCTGCGCAACCGCTGGGCGCGGGACGAACTGGTGACGGCCGACGCGGTCGCCCAGGCCGAACGGCTGGGCGTACGGGTGGTCCGGGTCGACGGGACGCTCGGCGGCGACCAGTTGACCGACCTGGTCGCCGACCACTTCGCCGCGTACCTCTGAACGTCGTCAGCCGTCCAGCGGGGCCGGGTCGGCCGGTAGCGGGGTGGGTGGTGTGACGCGACGGCCGGCCCGGGCCCCACCCAGCACCACCACCGCCACCCCGACCAGCAGCAGCGCCATCCCCAGCAGCGCGTACGGGCGGGGCGACTGGCCCAACCACGCCCAGCCGAGCAGCGCCGCGCCGGGCACCTCCAGCAGGATCAGCACGCTCACGGTGGTCGCCGAGATCTTGTGCAGGGCGTAGTTGAACATCGAATGCCCGAGCAGTTGGGCGCCGGCCACCAGAGCCAGGATGGCCAGCCAGGTGCGCGGGTCGAAGCCGACCAGTCGTACGCCACCGATTAGGCAGACCACCAGCAGGATGAGCGCGCAGATGCCGTAGCAGATGGTGGTGTACGTGGTGGTGCTGATGCTCGCCCGGGCGCGTTCACCGAAGGCGGTGTAGACGGCGGCGAAGATGCCACCGGTCACCGCCAGCAGGTCACCGACGACGGCCCTGCCGGACACGCCCACGTCGGCGCCGGTGGCGATCACGGCGCCGCCGGCCGCCACCGCGACGCCGATCCACACGACCAGCGGCAGCCGCCGCCCCTGGGCGCGGGCGATCAACCCCTGCCAGATGGGCTGGGTGGCACCCAGGGCGGTGGCGGCGGCGACCGAGGTGAGCTGTGCGCTCGGCACCCAGGTGGCGAAGTGCCCGGCCAGCGCGACACCGGACAGGACACAGAACAGACCCTCACGCCGGCCGGCGCCGACGGTCAGCCTGCGGAACTCGGCCCGGCGCCGGGCCAGGGAGAAGGGGCTCAGCACGGCGACCGCGAGCAGGTTGCGCCAGAACGCGATGGCAAGCGCGGGAGCTGCGGCGTACGCGATCAGGGGCCCGGACGACGACACGGCGACGACGGCCAGGCCGACCGCGCCTGTGGTCAGCGGATCGAGGGACGGGCGGGATGACTGTGGGGCCACGGGGAGCAATCCTCACACGTATGACCGCCAACACGGACGGTCAGCACTCCGTTACGATCACGCAGTCCCGTCGGCGACCCCTGACCGCCCGGAGGCGTTCCCCCATGCCCAGCTACCAGGCGGTTCTGTTCGACTTCTTCGGCACGCTCACCCGTTCGGTGCAGCGCGGCGTAGCCCACCTCGGCACCGCCGAACTGCTCGGATGCCCCACCGACACGTTGACCGAGGTGCTGGACCGCACCTACTACGAGCGGGCCACCGGCCGGCTCGGCGACGCGGAGGCGACCCTACGGTGGGTGTGCGCCCAGGTGGGCGTACACCCCAGCGACCATGCGCTGCGCGCGGCCGTGGCGTCCCGGCACCGGGCCGTCCGCGCGGACACCCGGCTGCGCCCCGACGCGGTGCCGGTGCTCACGGCCCTGCGCGGACGCGGCCTGGGCACCGGGGTGATCAGCGACTGTACGCACGAACTGCCGGCGTTCTTCCCGCAGCTCGCAGTCGCCCCGCTTGTCGACGTGCGGGTCTTCTCCGTGCAGGTCGGACAGTGCAAACCGGATCCGGCGCTCTACCTGACCGCCTGTCGCCGGCTCGGGCTGGCGCCGGCGGACTGCCTCTACGTCGGCGACGGCGGCAGTCAGGAGCTGACCGGGGCCGAGCGGGCAGGGATGACGGCCGTCCGGCTCGCCGCGCCCGACCTCGGCGAACACATGGTGTTCAACGCCGACCGGGACTGGCGCGGGCCGGTGCTCGGCACCCTGCGCGAGGTGCTCGACCTCGTCGACTCCGACGTCGAGGTGGTGGGCGTGGCCTGACGGCCCGGCCACCGGTCTCAGCGGCGGCGGACCCGGTGCAGGCGGAACGGCTTGCGGGTGGCCCGCACCGCAGGTGTGGCGCGGGGCGACTCGGACTGCGCGTCGGACGGCAGGTCGGCGCCGGCAAGCGGCGTAGCGGCCGGGGCGAGCCGGTTCACCGCACAGCCGTCGGCGGCCCACCGTGCGACCAGTTCAGCGGTCGGGCCCGGAGCGTTCAGGCGCTTGGCCGCCACCAGCGGCGCGGTGGTGTCCCACGCCTCGGTGCCCGGGCGCACCCGGGAAACCCGGGCCGGCCAGGTGACGATCCGGCCACCGTGGTCACCGCGCAGCGTCACCTGCGCCTCGGTCGCGTCGGCAAGGCCCGGCGCGGCCTGCTCACCGGGACCGCTTACCACGAAGAGCGCCCCCTCCAGCGGGGCGCACCAGAGCGCCAGCGCCGGCCCACCGGCCACGCTGACCCAGGCCACGGCGGCCTTCTTCATCGCCTCGTCGACCAGCGGCGTGCCGCCGGGGGCATCCTCGTCCGTCACACAGGCATTCTCCCGCATGGACGGCTGCCCGCCGGTCAGCCCACGAAGGGCGGCACGGCGATCTCGCCACGGGCCACAGGCATCACCTGGCCGGAGACCGTCGCGCCGACCACCACGCCACCCGAGGCGGTGACCGTGCAGGCCAGCGCGGAGGGACGGTTCATCTCCACACCCTGGCGGACCGCGTACTCCGACATGCCCTCACCGGGCAGCAGGCCACTCGCCACCAACCAGACACCGAGCCCGAGCGCCGCCGAACCGGTCGCCGGATCCTCCGGTACGCCGAGCCCCGGCACGAAGACCCGGGCGTGCGCGGTTTGCGCGGCGGCGTCCCAGGAGAAGACGCTGACGTGCGCCACCCCGTACCGCTCCGCCGCAGCCGGGTTCACCCGTGCCCGGGCCAGCGCCTCCGGCCGTACCGGCAGATAGGGGAACTCCAACCCGCAGCCGGCCACCCGAGGTGCCGGTCCGGCGTGGTCGTCGGCGTCCAGGCCGGCGATCTCCAGCAACGGCTCGGCGTCCAACTCGGGGCCGAGGGTGGGGGTGCCACCGGTGAGCGTCGCGCCGGACGCCGTCACCTCGATCGGCAGCACCCCGGCACCGCACTCCTGGGTGATCCGCCCCACACCGAACATTCCGCGCCGGCTCGCGGTCACCGCCGCGCCGACGCTGGGATGCCCGGCGAACGGCAACTCCTCGACCGGGGTGAAGATTCGGGCCCGGTAGGTGGCGCCGACCTGCGTCGGGGGGAGCACGAACACCGTCTCGGAAAGGTTGAACTCCAGCGCCAGCGCCTGCATCTGCTCCGTCGCCAGCGCCTCCGCGCCGAACACCACGGCCAGCGGGTTGCCGGCGAAGGGGCGGTCGGTGAAGACGTCCACGATCTCGTACGCCAAGGTCGACATGTTGATAAACACTAGGCGCTTAGGCTGGTGCCCGTGAGCACGCCGACCCGGGTCTACATCGCCCGCCTCGCCGGAGTCGCCGTCTTCGATCCGAACGGTGACCAGGTGGGCCGGATTCGTGACGCCGTGGCCCGGCTCCGAGCGACCAAACGTCCCCCGGAGGTGGTGGGTCTCGTCGCCGAGATGCCGATGCGTCGACGGATCTTCCTGTCCATCAACCGGATCACGTCCATCGACGCGGACGCCGTGGTGCTCGGCTCCGGCACCCTCAACCTGCGCCGGTTCGAGAAGCGTCCAAACGAGCTGCTCGTGCTCCAGGAGCTGCTGGACCGGCGGGTGAACCTCGATCCGGGCGGCCAGCCCGGCGCGGTGGTGGACGTTGCGATGGAGTGCAGCCGGGGCGGCGAGTGGTCGCTGAGCCGGGTCGCCGTCCGCGAGCAGACCAGCCGGCTCAGCCGCAGAGGCCACCTGCACCAGGTCGAGTGGGACCGGGTGCGCGGCCTCAGCGGCATCGCCGACAACAGGGGTACGGCGAACCTGCTCGCCGTCCTGGAGGACATGCGCCCGGCCGACCTGGCCAACGCCCTTCAGGACCTGCCCGACTCGCGACGCAACGAGGTAGCGGCGGCCCTCAACGACGAGCGGCTGGCAGACGTGCTCAGCGAGCTGCCGGAACACGACCAGGTGGAGATCCTCGCCGCGCTGGACCGGGAACGGGCCGCCGACGTCCTGGAGGAGATGGACCCGGACGACGCGGCGGACCTGCTCAACGAACTGCCCCCGCCGGAGCAGGACGTCCTGCTGGACCTGATGGAGCCGGACGAGGCCGACCCGGTGCGTCAGCTGCTCAAGTACACGCCTGGCACGGCGGGCAGCGTGATGACCTCGGAACCGGTCATCCTGCCGCCGGACGCCACTGTCGCCGAGGCGCTCGCCCGGATCCGGGAACCGCAGCTCTCCCCCGCCGTCGCCGCGCAGGTCTTCGTGACCCGCGCCCCGCAGAACACGCCTACCGGCCGCTACCTGGGCATGGTGCACTTCCAGGCGCTGCTGCGCGAACCCCCTGCCGACCTGCTCGGCAAGGTGGTGGTCAACGACATCGACCCGCTGCGGCCCACCACCCCACTGCCGGAGATCACCCGCCGGATGGCCACGTACGACCTGGTCGCCATGCCGGTGATCGACAGGAACAACCGGCTGGTCGGCGCCGTGACAGTGGACGACGTGCTGGACCACTCGCTGCCCCGGGACTGGCGCGACCGGGACGCCCTGACCGCGCCGGGTGTCACCGACGCGGCGTTGGACGGCGCGGATGGCTGAGCAGCGGCGGGCCGAGCGGCTCGACCAGCCGCGCGAGCCCCGGGGAGTCAAGCTGCCCCGCTTCGACGCGGAGGCGTTCGGCAGGTGGTCGGAGGGCATCGCCCGGGGCATGGGCACCGCGAACTTCATCGTGATCATGACGGTGGTCATCACGATCTGGTTCCTGTGGAACACGCTGGCCCCGGCGGATCTGCGCTTCGACCCGTACACCTTCACGTTCCTCACCCTGGTGCTGTCGTTGCAGGCCAGCTACGCGGCGCCGCTGATCCTGCTGGCGCAGAACCGGCAGGCCGACCGGGACCGGCTGGCGTTGGAGGAGGACCGGCGGCGGGCCACCGCGCAGAAGGCGGACACCGAGTACCTGGCCCGGGAGATCGCCGCGCTGCGGATCGCGCTCGGCGAGGTCGCCACCCGCGACTTCCTGCGCTCCGAGCTGACCCGGCTCGCCGAGGAGCTGGACGAGGCGGGGCAGCGCCGGCAGCGGCTGGAGCGCCGCCAGCAGGAGAGGGACGGCCGGCAGGAGCGGCGTGCCCAGCGGGCTGACGACGCCGTGGGGCTGGACGAGCCGCGCGACGACCTGGACGGCGACTTCGCCCGTGACACCCGTCCGGACGGCACCGGCCCGCGCCGGTCGGAGGGCTGACCGGCAGGTAATCGATTGGCTCACACCGCGCCGGGCAGAGGCGGCAGCGGATGCCCCTCGACGTAGCATTGCGGGCATGTCAGCACCCGTCAGCACCGTCGAGGACGCGATCCAGGCCGCCCTGGCCACCGTCAACGACCCGGAGATCCGCCGGCCCATCACCGAGCTGGGCATGGTCCGCTCGGCCACGATCGCCGACAGCGGGGTCGTACGGGTCGAGCTGCTGCTCACCGTCGCCGGCTGCCCGCTGAAGGACAAGCTGCGTACGGACATCACCGCTGCGGTCGCCGCGGTGCCCGGGGTGACCGGTGTGGAGATCGACTTCGGTGTGATGACCCCGGAGCAGCGGCAGTCGTTGCAGTCGCAGCTGCGCGGTGGCGGTGCCAGCGAGGAGCCGGTCATCCCGTTCGCCCAGCCCGGCTCACGGACCAGGGTGTACGCGGTGGCCAGCGGCAAGGGCGGCGTCGGCAAGTCCAGCGTGACTGTCAACCTGGCCGCTGCGCTCGCCGCCCGGGGGCTCTCCGTCGGTGTGGTCGACGCCGACATCTACGGCCACTCGGTGCCCCGGATGCTGGGCGCGGACGCCCGCCCGACCCGGGTCGAAGACATGATCATGCCGCCGCAGTCGCACGGCGTGAAGGTGATCTCGATCGGCATGTTCACCTCCGGCAACGCCGCTGTGGTGTGGCGTGGCCCGATGCTGCACCGGGCGTTGCAGCAGTTCCTCGCCGACGTCTACTGGGGCGACCTGGACGTGCTCCTGCTCGACCTGCCGCCGGGCACCGGTGACGTGGCCATCTCGCTTGCCCAGCTGCTGCCCAACTCGGAGATCCTGGTGGTCACCACCCCGCAGGCCGCCGCCGCCGAGGTGGCCGAGCGGGCCGGCGCGATCGCCCTGCAAACCCACCAGCGGGTGGTCGGCGTCATCGAGAACATGTCCTGGCTGGAGCTGCCGGACGGCTCCCGGATGGAGATCTTTGGCGCCGGCGGTGGCGCGCAGGTCGCCGAGTCGCTGACCAAGACCATCGGCGCGCAGGTGCCGCTGCTCGGGCAGATCCCGCTGGACACCCGCGTGCGGGAGGCCGGCGACGCCGGTAACCCGATCGTGCTGGCCGAGCCGGAGTCGCCTGCCGCGCGGGCGCTCGGCACGGTCGCCGACCGGCTGGCGCTCCGCCGCGAGTCGCTGCTCGGCAAGCCGCTCGGTCTCAAGCCCGCCGGGCGCTGAGCACCCCTTATCGACGACGCCCCGCCGGCCACTCGAGCCTGCGGGGCGCGTTCGTCGAGGTGCCCTGTCGGTCAGGTGGCGTCGTCGTAGCTGACCCGGGGGGCCGGCGCCGAGGGGGTGCCGGTGGCCGTGCCGGGACGCGTGCCGGTGGACCTGATGTCGGCGGCGTTCGCCACGTCCTTCAGGTCGTCGTGCACGCCGCTGACGTCCGCGCGCAGGTTGTCGTAGACGCCCTGCAACGGCTTGCGGATCGCCGCCTCGTCCTCCTCGCTGAGGAGGTGCTTGCGGATGAACGCCTTGGGATGCAGGTCTTCCAGCTGGATGTCGGTGCCCAGCTCGCGACTGAGGTCGCCGGTGGCGTTGCGAGCCATGTTGCGCAGGTTACGCACCAACCGCAGGCCGTCGGTGATCACGGCGGGCAGCCGGTCACCGAAGATCAACAGCGCCAGGAGCAGCAGCGCACCGATCTCCCACCAGTTCAGGTTGTCGAGCATCCCGCGGGCCTCCTCTCGGCGTCAGCAGCAAGACTACGCACGTGAGGCCGCTTTCGGGCAGGGGGTGCGCCGCTGTTCACTTGGCGTCCGCGGCGAGGGTGACCGACGTGTTCTGCCGATCGGACCCACGCCGGAACTCGACAGTCACCACCGAACCGGGCGCGAACTTGCGGACCAGGGCGATCAGATCGGTCGGCTCGGTCATCGGCCGGCCGTTGAGCTTCAGGATCACGTCACCGACCCTCAGCCCGGCGCCGGCCGCCGGCCCGGACGGCTCGACCGCCGCCAGCCGTACGCCGCCGCCGGCACCCGCGCCCGGGCCACCCACCTGGGCGCCGATCACCGTACGCCGGGCCTTGCCGGTGCCGATGATGTCCTGGGTCACCCGCTTGGCCTGGTTGATCGGGATGGCGAACGCGAGGCCGATGTTGCCGGCCTCCTGCCCCTCGGCGACCAACGACTTGATCGTCGAGTTCACCCCGACCACCCGTCCGGCCCCGTCGACGAGCGGGCCACCCGAGTTGCCGTGGTTGACCGCCGCGTCGGTCTGGATCGCCGCGTAGTACCGCACCGGCCCACCCGGCTCCCCGGCCTGCATCGTGCGGTCCAGGGCGCTCACGATGCCCGCGGTGACCGTGTTTGCCAACGAGAGCGGCGAGCCGACGGCGAGCACCGGGTCGCCCACGGCCAGCGCGTCGGAGTTGCCGAACTCCACAGGTCGCAGTCCCGTCCGACTCACCTTGATCACCGCGATGTCCGATTCCGGGTCCTGACCGACCACTGTCGCCGGCGCGGTGCTGCCGTCGTTGAAGACCACCGAGGCCTTGCCGCTGCCTCCGGCCAGCACGTGGTCGTTGGTGATCACGTGGCCGTCGGCGCTGGCGATGAACCCGGAACCCTCACTCGTGCCGCCGAGGCTGCTCACCCGCACCGTGACCACGCTGGGCAGCACCCGTTCGGCGACCCCGGCCAGCGACTCCGGCTTGCGCTGGGCCAGCGCGGGCGGCTGCGCCGCCTCCTGACCGAGGACCGTCGCGCCCGCCCCGCCACGCACCGCGAACGTGTACCCCAGGGCGCCGCCGAGGGCGCCCGCGAGCAGAGCGGTGATCAGCGGGATGAGCAGCAGATGACGCAGCGCCGGGCGGCCCGGCGACGCGTCCGGATCGGTGACCGGCTCCGGTTCGGTGCCGGCGGCCACCACCGCGGGCACCACCACCGCGGCAGGTGCCGCCGGATCCCGCCACGGATCGGCGAGCGCGTCCGACCACCAGGGCGACGGGCCGACGCCGGACCCACCAGGTGCCGGCGACCCGGCGTACGGGGCAGCCACCGGTGGCGGGCCCCCTGCCGCAGGTACGCCGCCCGGCGCCGCCACAGGGGCGCTGCCGGCCCCCGGCGCGCCCGGTGGCCCCGCAGGCGGGACCCCTGCCCCGGTCGGTCGCACCGGCGCCGGAGTCTCACCGCCCCGGCGCCAGTCCCAGCCGTCGGTCACGTCGGTGCCTCCCAGTCCGTCCCCGGATCCCGCGCCGCGTCGCCCGGCCCACGGTCCGGTGTGGGCGCGGCTGACGGGATACCGCCTCCAGGATTGCACGGATGCGCGCGGTGGAGTCAGCGGTTGCCCCCGGTGATCGCGTACGACGGAAGCCGCGGCTGCGTCCCGGAACGGTCGCCTCTACGCTCACAGTGCCAACCCGCCCCCGCACCACGCACCGCCCCCGGAGGTGCCCCATCGCCACGGTCGCCGGTTCCGGCAATTCGACGACCCAGGCTCAGCAGTTCGCCGAGTCGTACGTCACCGAGGATCTCGTCCTGCGTACCGCCCGCAGCCTGGCCCACGAGGTGGGCCTCGACGCGGTCACTCCCGGCGCCGGCGCGGCGCTGCGGCTGCTCGCCGCCGCCGGCAACGCCCGGGCTGTGGTGGAGATCGGCACCGGCACCGGGGTGAGCGGTGTGTGGTTGCTGCGCGGCATGCGCGCCGACGGTGTGCTCACCACCATCGACCTGGAGGTGGAGCATCAGCGGATCGCCAGGCGGATCTTCGCCGAGGCGGGTTTCGCCGCCGGCCGTACCCGGATCATCACCGGTCGCGCGCTGGACGTGCTCCCCCGGCTCGCCGACGGCGCGTACGACCTGGTCTTCGTGGACGCCGAGGCGACGGGATTCCACGCCTGCGTGGAGGCCGCGTTGCGACTGCTGCGCCCGGGCGGCGTGCTCGCGCTCAACGGCATGCTGGCCGGCGGCCGGATCGGTGACCCGGCCGCCCGGGACGCCGAGACGGTGACGGTCCGCGAGACGATCAAGGCGGTCCGGGAGTCGGAGCACTGGATTCCGGCGCTGCTCCCGGTCGGGCACGGAGTGCTCGCCGCGGTGAAGTGCTGACCCGTCAGGCGACGCTGGCCAGCCAGCGCAGCAGCGAGCGCACACCCCAGCCGGTGGCGCCGCGGCTGACCTCGGCCTGGTCGCCGTCCGCCCAGGACGGAGCCGACATGTCCAGGTGCAGCCAGCGGTCCCGCAGGTCACCTGTGAACTCGCGCAGGTAGAGCGCGGCAAGCACCGACCCGGCGCCCTGGGCGGGCGCGCTGTACAGGTCGGCGATCTCGCTGCCCAGGTACTCGACGTAGTCGGTGTGCAGCGGCATCCGCCACGCGGACTCGCCGGCCGCCTCGACGGCCGCCAGCACGTCGGCGGCCAGCTCGTCGTTGTCGCTGTAGAGGGCTGCGGTGCGCTTGCCCAGCGCCACGGCGTTGGCGCCGGTGAGCGTCGCCAGGTCGAGTAGCAGGTCGGGCTTGAGCTGCTGCACCGCGTACGCCATCGCGTCGGCCAGGACGAGCCGGCCCTCCGCGTCGGAGTTGGTCGTCTCGCTGGTGATGCCGCCGTAGTGCCGGACGATGTCGCCGGGGCGGAATGCCGAGCCGCTGACCATGTTCTCCGCGAGCGGGGCCAGCGTGGTGATCCGGATCGGCAGCCCCAGCTCGGCGGCACCGAGGGTGGCCGCGACGACGGCAGCCGCGCCCGCCATGTCCTTGCGCATGAGCTTCATCGCCGGGACCGGCTTGATCGAGATGCCGCCGGTGTCGAACGTGATGCCCTTGCCGATCAGCACCACGTGGGTGCGCGCGCCGGCGGGGTGCCAGTCCAGCTCGACGAGGCGGGGACCGCTCGCCGAGCCGCCGCCCACGGCGAGGATCCCACCGAAGCCCTCGGCGGCCAGCTCGGCCGGGCCACGGACCCGCAGTCCCAGGCCCGGAAGGTCGGCTGCGGCGGCCGCCACCTGCTCGGCGAACCACTGCGGGTTCTTCTCCGAGGACGGCATGTTGGTCAGGTCGCGGGCGAGGCGGGTCATCGCCGCTGTGGTCCGGGCGGTGGCGACCGTCGACTCGTACGCGGCCGGGTCGGTGAGCAGCAGGTCGACGCCGCCGAGCACTGGTGTGTCGCCGGCCTCGGTGAGCCGGAACCGGTACGAGGCGAGCAGCAGGCCCTCGGACAGGCCACGGACGACCGCCGGGGTCACCTCGGTCGGCAGCGCGATGGTGATGTGCGTCTCATCGGCGCAAGAGCGCGCCAGAGCGGCCCCGGCGGTACGCCAGGCCGCCTCGTCGCCGTCGCCGATGCCGAGCAGCAGCAGTCGTCCGGGGGTACGCCCGGGTCGGAGCTGGGTGCGGATCTCGCCGGCCCGACCGGTCAGCCGGGCCACAGGCGTCAGTGCGTCCGCCTCGTCGGCGGTGCCGTCCGGGGGTGCCACGGCGGTCGGCGCCGGCACTGCCGACGCCTCACCCCCGGTGGCCTGACCGGCTGGACGGACGGGCAGGACGAGGACGTCGAGCCGGTCGGACTCGGCGACGAGACGGATGTCGAGCACGCGGAACCGCACCTCCAGGAAATGTCGCGGAGCGGGACCGGACCTGCCGGCCCGCACCGATGAAGACCCTGAGCCACCGGTGGTACCGGTGGCTCAGGGTCTGGGGAACGATCCGGGCGGCGTGCACCCCCCGGGCCACTCCTCACTCAGCCGGCGGCCGCCTTCAACGCGTCACCGAGCGCGTTGGCCTCGTCGGGAGTCATCTCGACGACGAGCCGGCCACCGCCCTCCAGCGGGACCCGCATGACGATGCCCCGACCCTCCTTGGTGACTTCCAGCGGACCGTCGCCCGTCCGCGGCTTCATCGCCGCCATGTTGTCTCCCCTCAGACCTACACCAGGGTCGGTGGGTTGCCCCACAGCCACTTCGTCTCGACCGCCCGCAACCGTCGCGGAGGTGTCGACCAACGATTTTCCCTGATAAACACCGCCGGACCCAAACCGGAGCAGCATTGATGTAACAGCATCTAGCTTATCTTGAGAAGGCCTGTCACAATGTGCGGTCATGCAGGCACGGTCGGCACTCTTCGACCTGTACGGCGACCACCTCAGGCCCCGGGGTGGCCGGGCACCCGTCGCCGCCCTGGTCAAGCTACTGGCACCGTTGGGAATCGCACCGCCGGCAGTTCGCACCGCCGTGTCCCGGATGGTGCGACAGGGCTGGCTCGACCCGCTCCGTCTGGCATCCGGACCGGGATATTCGATCACGCCAAAAGCCGCCCGCCGACTCGACGAGGCGGCCGCCCGGATCTACCGGACCGGCCGGGTCACGTGGGACGGACGGTTCGATCTGCTCGTCCTGGAGGCGCCCGGCTCCCGCCGGGACCGGCAGCGGCTCGCCGCCACCCTGAGCTTCCTCGGCTACGGCACCCTCGACGAGCAGACCTGGGTGGCCACCCGGCCCGGCGAGGACGTCGACCTGCTGCTCGCCGAGGCCGGCATCCGGTTCGAGCGGTTCACCGCCTCGCACTACTCAGGCACGCCCGGGGCGATGGGCGTGGTCCGCCGGGCGTGGGACCTCACCGAGATCGGCCACGCGTACGAACGCTTCGTCGCCGACCAGCGCCCCCTGCTCGCCGCGGTCACCGTGCGCAGCAGCGACGAGGAGGCGTACGCGGCCCGGTTCAGGCTCGTGCACGCGTGGCGTACCTTCCTGTTCCGGGACCCGCAGCTGCCCCCGGCGCTGCTGCCCGAGCGCTGGCCCGGAACCGCCGCGGCCAGTTTCTTCGACCGGCACGCGGCCCGCCTGCGTCCGGCCGCCGACCGGTACGTCGAGCACTGCCTCGACGCCGGCAGCCGCCTCGTCAGACAGAAGGGTCGTTAGACACGTGACCGAGCCGTTGCTCGTCGACCGGACCGACGCCGTCGTCACCCTCACGCTGAACCGGCCGAACGCGATGAACGCGCTCGACGTGGCGCTGAAGGAGGCGCTGCGGGACACGCTGGCGGAGCTGGAGACCGACAGGTCCTGCCGGGCGGTCGTGCTGGCCGGGGCGGGCGGGTCGTTCAGCGCCGGTCAGGACCTGCGCGAGCACGTGTCGACCCTGGAGAACAGCTCCGCCGACCCGCTGGGCACCGTCCGGGCGCACTACAACCCGATCGCCGCACGGCTGGCCAACCTGCCCAAGCCTGTCGTAGCCGCCGTCCGGGGGATGGCCGCCGGAGCCGGGGCCTCCCTGGCATTCCTCGCCGACATCCGGATCGGCGGCCCGAGCACCAGCTTCCTGATGGCCTTCGCCAAGGTCGGCCTCGCCGCCGACACCGGCACCTCGTGGACGCTGCCCCGGCTCGTCGGCCACGCCAAGGCGGTGGAGCTGCTGCTGCTCGCCGAGCCGGTACGCGCCCAGGAGGCCTGCCAGCTGGGCCTGCTCAACCGGCTGACGGACGACGACGAGCAGGTGCTGCCGGTCGCGCAGGAGCTGGCCGCCCGGCTGGCGGCCGGCCCCACTGTCGCGTACGGGGCGATCAAGAGGCAGCTCTCCATCGCCGACGCCGGCACCCTCGCCGACGCCCTCGCGGCCGAGGCGCAGGCGCAGGCGATCTGCGGTGCCACCGACGACCACCGGGCGGCCACCCTCGCCTTCGTCGCCAAGCAGAAACCGGTCTTCGAGGGACACTGAACGCGATTCGCACCTCGGCCTTACCGTCCTCGAACACCTGCCGCCTAGCGTCGGCTCCCATGAGCGATCGTGAAGCGGTGGCACACCTGCTGCGCCGGGCCACCTTCGGGCCGACCGCCGACGAGGTGGACGCGGCCGAGCCCGCCGGGCCGGCGGCGACGCTGGATCGGCTGCTCGCCCCGGGCCGGGCCGACCGGGGCGCGGCGGCCACCCCGCCGCCGGCGCTGCCCGCCGACCCGTACGCCGCTCTGACCAGGGAGTCCACCCGCGAGCAGCGGCAGAAGGCCAACGCGGAGCGCCGCAGGCAGCTCCAGCAGGTCACCGAGTGGTGGCTGGACCGGATGGTGGTCGCCGAGGACGGGCTGAGCGAGAAGCTGCTCTTCTTCTGGCACGGGCACTGGGCCACGAGCGCGCAGAAGGTCCGCTCGGCCTCGATGATGCTCGGGCAGTTGGCCACGCTGCGCCGGCACGGTCGGGGGCCGCTCGGTCCACTGGTCGCCGCCATGGTGCGCGACCCGGCTCTGATCATCTGGTTGGACGGGCAGAAGAACACCCGAAAGGCGCCGAACGAGAACCTGGCCCGCGAGCTGATGGAGCTGTTCACCCTCGGCATCGGCGGCTACACCGAGGCCGACGTGAAGGCCGGCGCGCGGGCGCTGACCGGCTGGGTGGTGGACCGGCGGGCCGGCACCGCCCGATTCGAGGCGCGCCGGCACGACCCCGGGGAGAAGACGATCCTCGGGCGCAGCGGCCGGTTCGACGCCGAGGCGTACGCCGGACTGCTGGCCGCCCAGCCCGGGGCCGCGACGTTCGTGGCCGGGCGGCTGTGGTTCCGCTACGCCGGCGCCGACGTCCCGGCGCCGGACGGCCTGGCCGGTGCGGACACCGACGCGACCCTGCGCGCGGTCCTGTCCGCGCCGGCTTTCGCGCAGAGCCGGGGCACGCTTGTGAAGCAGCCGGTGGAGTGGCTGGTCGGCGCGCTGCGCCAGCTCGGCATCCGCCCGTCGGCGCTGCCCGAGCAGCAGCGCAAACAACTGCTGGGCGGGCTGAACGCACTGGACCAGGTGCCACTGCGCCCGCCCAGCGTGGGCGGCTGGCCGGCCGGGGCGGCCTGGCTGACCACCTCGTCGTTGCAGGCCCGACTCCGGCTGGCCGGGATGCTTGCCGCCGCCACGGCACCGGCGGTGCTGGACCGGCTGACCGCCGCGCCCGCCGCCGGCCGACCCGACGCGCTGGCCCGGCTGCTCGTCGTCGACGGCTGGGGCGCCCGCACCCGGGCCGCCCTGACCCCACTGGCCGGCGAGCCCCGCAAGCTGCTGGCCGCCGGCCTGGTCAGCCCCGAGTACACAGTCAGCTGAGCGGAGGAGTCGAGAGATGGACACCCTGACCCGACGGAGGTTCCTGCTCACCAGCGGAGTGGTGGGCGCGGGCGCGCTGGCCGCCGGGGCCGGCGCGTACAGCCTGCGGGACCTGCTGGACACCGCCGGCGACAGCGACCCGCAGTCGCGCACGCTGGTGCTGGTCACCCTGTACGGCGGCAACGACGGCCTGAACACGGTCATCCCGTACGGCGACCCGGCCTACCGGGCGGCCCGCCCCGAGCTGGCGTACCCGGACTCGGAGGTGCGGCGCCTGGACGACGACTTCGGCCTGAACCCGGCCCTGGAGGGCCTGCACCAGCGCTGGTCCGACGGTGGGCTGGCGATCGTGCGCGGCGTCGGCTACCCGAAGCCGGACCGCAGCCACTTCCGCTCGATGGACATCTGGCACACGGCGCAACCGGACCGGCCGGGCACCACCGGTTGGCTGGGCCGTTGGCTGGACCGGGCGGGTGGCGACCCCCGGCTGGCGGTCTCCTTCGAGCCTGCGCTGCCGCCGCTGCTGGCCGGGGAGCGTAGCGCCGGCGCCGCGGTGCCGGTGACCGACCGCAAGGCCGCCAAGGGGTTGTCGGCGGAGACGCTTGCCGCATTCGCCGCCCCCGAGGCGGGCGAGTCGGCGGCCCGGGGGCGGGCGGCCGCCTGCTTCGCCGACCTGCGCTCGGTGGACGAGATGATCCGCCAGGTACGCGACTCGGCCGACCCGGACGCGGCGGACCCGGACGGCGAGCAGGCGCCCGCCACCGCCACCGGCGGTGCCCGCACACCGCTCGACGCGCAGCTGGACCTCGTAGCCCAGTGCGTCGAGGCGGGGGTGTCCACCCGGGCCTTCTCGGTGTCGCTTGGCGGCTTCGACACGCACGCCGACGAGAAGCAGTTGCAGGCCGTCCTGCTGGGACAGGTGGACCGGGCGTTGACCGGGTTCGCCGACCGGATGGCCCGCACCGAGGCGGGCCGCAGGGTGGTGGTGGCGGTCTACTCCGAGTTCGGTCGCCGGGTGAAGGCCAACGCCTCGGACGGCACCGACCACGGCACCGCGTCGGACATGCTGCTGCTCGGCGCCGGGGTACGCGGCGGCTGGCACGGCGAGGCGCCCAGCCTCACCGACCTCGACGACGGCGACCTGAAATACACAACCGACTTCCGGGACGTCTACGCGACGCTTCTGGAACGGGTGCTGGGCGCCGACCCGGGCCCGGTGCTCGCCGACTGGCGGGGACGCCTGGACAAGCTCTTCTAGTCGTCCTCTTCCGGGTCCTGGTTGGCCTCGGCGCCCAGCACGAACGCCTGCATTGCCAGCTCGTCGCCGGACGGTGACACGAACGCGGGCAGCTCGCGCGGGCCCAGCTCCTGCACGTAGGACCAGAACAGGCGGACCGCCTCGGCCGGGGTGT
The DNA here is from genome assembly GCF_042898105.1 of Micromonospora sp. NPDC000663. NCBI lineage: Bacteria > Bacillati > Actinomycetota > Actinomycetes > Micromonosporales > Micromonosporaceae > Micromonospora > Micromonospora sp. NPDC000663. Next base: position 214,686 of record NZ_JBIAYR010000001.1, on the reverse strand, counting down.
CGGCCTCGATGGGCAGGTCGAGGCTGACCAGCCAGGTGCGTCGCGCCTGTGGCGGGCCGAGCTGGTCGGCAAGCGCCCGGAAGGCCGCCGGCTCCAGGGCGGTGACCGGCCCGTCGAGGGTGAGCAGGTCGGCCGGCACCGGCTCGTCGAAGGCCCGCCGGGTGTACGCGACGACGAGCGTGCCCGGCTCGACCGGGGACTGCGGGTCGTCCGGGTCCTCGCGGTGGCGTCGTCCCGGCTCGGTGACCCGGCCGAGGGCCACCAGCCGTGGCGGCGCGTCGACCAGCACTGCCACCTGGTCGCCCGGCCCTGGCCGGGCGACGTCGGTCAGCCCGGTCAGCTCCAGCGTGTCGTGGTGCACGAGCCGCTCGGCCTCGTACCGCTCGGCGGGCAGCAGCACCGCCCAGGTGCCCGTCTCGTCGGCGTTGCCGGCCGCACCGGCCCGCTGTGCGGTCTCGGTCGTCATGCCTGCCATCTCATCACGCCGCCGGTGGGAGGGTGACGTGACAGCCGACGATGTGATCGTCGACCATTCCGGTGGCTTGCATCAGCGCGTACGCGGTGGTGGGGCCGACGAACCGGAAGCCGCGCTTCTTGAGTGCCTTGGCCATCGCCGTCGACTCCGGGGTGATCGGCGCCAGCTCGGCGAACGAGGAGGGACGGGCTGGCCGCTGCTCCGGGGCGAACGACCACAGCAGCGTGGACAGCCCCTCGGGCAGCTCCAACGCGGCGCGGGCGTTGGCGACCGCCGCCTCGATCTTGGCCCGGTTGCGGACGATGCCCGCGTCGGCGAGCAGCCGGGTCACGTCGGCGTCGTCGTACCGGGCGACGGTCGGGATGTGGAAGTCGTCGAAGGCGAGCCGGAACGCCTGACGCTTGCGCAGGATGGTCAGCCAGGACAGGCCGGACTGGAACGCCTCGAGTGTCATCCGCTCGTAGAGGGCGTCGTCGCCGCGCAGCGGCCGCCCCCACTCGGTGTCGTGGTAGACGGCGTAGTCCGGGGTGCTCGCCCCCCAGGCGCAGCGGGCCAGCCCGTCGGCGCCGATCACCAGGTCAGTCACCTCGACCACGCTAGGGCATCGCACCGACAGCCCATTGCCACCGGCCGCCCGGCTGCCTATGGTGCTTGTTACCGACCGGTAGGACCGGGTCACCCACCGGTGCTCCCCCACCGCCGACGGCACTGGAGGTGGCGCGATGAAGGAGTTCCCGGACGTCATCGCCTGGTCGATCCCGGCCTTCTTGCTGCTCATCGTGCTGGAGCGGGTGTCCTACCTGCTGCACAGCGACGACGACGAGGTCGGCTACGCCGGCGCGGACACCGCCACCAGCCTCGCCATGGGGCTCGGCAGCGTCTTCACCGACCTGCTCTGGAAGGTGCCGATCGCCGCCGCGTACGCGCTGCTCTACGCGCTCACCCCGCTGCGGGTGGCCGAGGTCTGGTGGACCTGGCCACTGGTCCTGCTCGCGCAGGACTTCTTCTACTACTGGTCGCACCGGGGACACCACGTGATCCGGATCCTCTGGGCGTCGCACGTGGTGCACCACTCGTCGCAGCGGTTCAACCTCTCCACCGCGCTGCGCCAACCGTGGACCGGCCTGACCAGCTGGATCTTCTACATCCCGCTGGTCCTGGCGGGCGTACACCCGGCGGTGGTGGCGTTCTGCGGGTCGGTCAACCTGCTCTACCAGTTCTGGATCCACACCGAGCGCATCGACAGGATGCCGCCCTGGTACGAGTTCGTGTTCAACACCCCGTCGCACCATCGGGTGCACCACGCCTCGCAGGGCGGCTACCTGGACCGCAACTTCGGCGGCATCCTGATCGTCTGGGACCGGCTGTTCGGCTCGTTCGCGCCGGAGCGGGAACGCTGCGTGTACGGGCTCACCAAGAACGTCGGCAGCTACAACCCGGTCCGGGTGGCCTTCCACGAGTACGCGTCGATCGGCCGGGACGTGCGCTCCGCGGCGAGTTGGCGGCACCGCGCCGGCCACCTGTTCAGGGCACCGGGATGGCAGCCGACGCCGGGCGTGCTCAGGGCAGCCGGCCCTGCTCGACCAGACGGGCGAACCTCTTCAGCGCCTGGGTGAGGCCGAGCTTGGAACCGGGCCACAGCACCGGCCACGCCAGCCGGCCGGCCGGGCCGCCCGGCAGGTGGAACCACTCGTGCCAGACGACCTGGGTGCGGGCCCGGTCCAGTTGGGTGCAGCGCAGCACACCCGGGCCGCGCAGCAACTGGCCGTAGTGCACCACGCCGATCTCGTACGGCTCGTCGACCCGGACGACCCGCATCTCGTCCCGCAGGGTCGCCCGGCCGATCGCGGTCACCGCCTCGATCCGGCTGCCCTCGCGACCGTCGCCCTCGACGACGCGCACCCGGGTGAAGGGGATCCAGTCGGACTGGCGCTCCCAGGCCAGCAACGCGGCGAAGACCCGTTCCGCCGGGGCGTCGACGATCACCGTGGCGGTCACCTCGCCGGCGCCGGGTTGGGCCGCCTCCCGCAGATCGTCGGCGCCCTCCGGGCCGGTCACGCCGACTCCGACCGGACCACCGCGTCGTTCCTGCTGGTGTCGTCGGCGGCGGGGGCCACGCCGTCCGCGTCCGCGGTCGAGGAGGTGGCGTCGGCCCGCTCGTCGGCGTCGGTCGAGCCGAGCGGGGCCGCCGGCTCGGCGTCGTCGGCAGAAGTCGCCCCGTCGACGGGAGCCACGCCGTCGGCGTCCGCCGGGGAGGAGGTGGCGTCCGGCTGCTCAGCCGCGCTCGCCGACTGTTCGCGGGCCTTGCGCAGCACGTCCGCGTCGGCGGTACGGCCCTCACGCAACGCGATGACCTCCGACTCCAGTACGCCGATCAGCTCCGACTTGTAGCCGATGTCGTACGCCGCGCGGCGCATCGCCTGGTCGACCTGGGCCATTCGGTACCCGCGCAGGCCTGTGTCGAAACGGACAGCTCCCACATCGGATTCGCGCAGCGGCCGGGTGCCGGGCAGCGGCACGGCCTGGGAATCCGGCTCGACCGGCACCAGGCCGGGGTCGCGACCGCTGACCAGCACCGTCACACCGAAAACGACAGCCGCGACGGTCAACGCGACGACCAGGAGGAGCAGAAGCTGACCCATGCACTGATCGTGGCACGACGGCCGGCCGGTAGCGACCCCACCACCCCGATCACGATCGGCGCCCACGGCCGCACTGCGGCGCGGCAGTCCGACCGGCTAGCGTCGGGACGCACCGACGCGGCGGCGCCGGTGCGGATCCTCAGGAGGCGGGCATGGCCGGGGCGCTTCGGCTGGGCGGGCGGACGTTCGCCCCGGACGAGCTGGTGGTGATGGCGATCGTCAACCGCACACCGGACTCGTTCTTCGACAGGGGTGCCACCTTCGCCGCCGAGAGCGCGCTGCGCGCCGTCGAGCGGGCGGTGGACGAGGGCGCGGCCATCATCGACATCGGCGGGGTGAAGGCCGGCCCCGGCGCCGAGGTGGACGTCGCCGAGGAGATCAGGCGCACGGTGGACACCATCGCCGCCGTCCGGGCCGCGTTCCCGGAGGTGGTGATCTCCATCGACACCTGGCGCGCCGAGGTGGCGACGGAGGCCGTGGCCGCCGGCGCGGACCTGCTCAACGACACCTGGTCGGGCGCCGACCCGGCGCTGGCCCGGGTGGCCGCGCAGACCGGCGCGGGCCTGGTCTGCTCACACGCGGGCGGGCTGGTGCCGCGTACCCGTCCGCACCGGGCCGCGTTCGACGACGTGGTCACCGACGTGGTCGCGACGGTGACCGGGCTCGCCGAGGGCGCGGTGGCGGCGGGGGTACGCCCCGACGGCATCCTCATCGACCCGGCGCACGACTTCGGCAAGAACACCAGGCACTCGTTGGAGATCACCCGTCGGCTGGACGAGCTGACCGGGACGGGTTGGCCGGTGCTGGTGGCGCTCTCCAACAAGGACTTCATAGGCGAAACGCTCGACCTGCCGGTGACCGAGCGGCTGGAGGGGACGCTCGCCGCCACCGCGATCTCCGCCTGGCTGGGTGCCCGGGTGTTCCGGGCCCATCAGGTGGCGCCCACCCGTCGGGTGCTGGACATGGTGGCCTCGATCCGCGGTGACCGCCCGCCCGCGGCGACCCGTCGGGGCTTGGCCTGACCGGTCGTCGCCGTAACCGGCCGCGAACGGTCCGGCGGACCGGCGCGATCGCCGGTGCCCTCGGCGGTCACGTCCAGCGCAGGATGTTCCTACGCCACGCGTAGAGGATGCCCAGCGCCAGCACCGCCACGAACACCGCCATCTCCACCACCGTCACCAGGCCGAACCCCGGGCGGTCGAAGACCACAGCCCACGGGAAGAGGAACACCGCCTCGACCGCGAACAGCACGTACAGGTACGCGTACACGTAGTAGCGGATCTGCATCTGCGCCCAGTCCGCGCCGACCGGGTCGAGCCCGCACTCGTAGCTGGTCCGCTTGCCGGGCGGGTCGGCCGGACGCGCGGGACGTAACACCCGGTTGGCCGAGAACGCCACTACGAAGAACAGGACGCTCGCGAGCAGGAGGAGCCCGAGCGTCGCGTAAGAGCCCAGGTAACCGGTCACATGGGCAGCCTAGCGCCCAAGCGGGGCGGCCGATCCGAACACGTTACGGATTTGTTTCCGGACGGGACTAGTGCACTGGGGCAACTGTTACCGAATATTGGAATCCCACTCATGTCACCGGAGGACAGATGGCCCGCGTGAAGGTCTCGCCCGATCGCCGGGCTGCAGGGCCGCGCCCGACAACTCTGCTGGTGACCTCGCTGGCGCTCGGCCTGGCGGCGGCGCTCGCCGTGGCCCCGACGTTCGCCGGCGCGGCGGTGCCGCGCGCGTACCCGATGGCCGCCGCGGCGACCGACCCGGTGACCGAACCGGAGACGGACCCCGAGACCACGCCGGCGCAGGAGCCCACCCCGACCGAGGACCCGGGAGGCGACCCGTCGCCCACCGAACCGGCCCCGGAGACCACCGCGCCGCCTCCCGAGACGACCCCGCCGGCAGCGGTGACCACCGCTCCGGAGGTGCCCCCGGCGCAGACGACCACCGCCCCCGCGCCGGGCGGCACGACCGGGCCGTCCACCCCCCGGCCGCCGGCCCCACCAGCGCCCCCGGGAACGCCGCCGAGCCCGCTGGGCGTACAGGTCACCACCGGGGACATCACTTTGACCAGGGCGTACTGGAACGCGGCGAGTACGACCGCGACGCTGCGCGTCACGGTGACGAACACCGGCACCACCGCGCAGCGGGTACGGCTCTCCTACACCGTGCCCCCCGGCCTGAGCGACGCCGGGACGAAGGGATGCACCGCCGTCGGTGGCGGCACCTACCGGTGCGGGGCCTGGACGGCAGGCGTGGGCGCGCGGTTCAGCAGCCTCCTGCGGCTCCGGGTGACCGGCGACGCGTGGAAGCAGATGCCGCTGAGCGGGACGGTTCGGGTCACCGCGAGCGCGCCGGGGGTGACCGGCGAGGTGACCGACAACCAGGGCTTCGCGGTGCTCTTCCCGCCCGGCCCGCCGGTCCCCGGGATCTCGCTCGACGCCGACGAGGTGGCCTTCGACATCAGTGGCGCGGCGAGCACCCTCGCGGTCCAGCTCGGTAACACCGGCACGGTGGACGCCGCCGGCCGGATCGAGGTGGTCCTGCCGGCCGGGGTGAGCGTTCCGGCCCCACCTGCTGGCTGCGTGGCGGTCGGCCCCACGCGGGTCCGCTGCGACGCCGGCACGGTGCCGGCGGACGGGACCAGCGAGCTGCGGCTCCCGGTGGAGGCGACGCCCGAGGCGCAGCGCGAGGCGCCGCTGTCCGGCGCGGTGATCGGCCAGCTCGACCCGCGCAGCGGCCCGACGCGTCAGGTGCAGATGAGCTTCCGGATCACCGCCGCGGCGGCCCTGGCCACTCCCGTGGTGTCGCCGCCCGCGCCGACCGGCTCCCAGGGCGTACTCCCGGCCGGAGGGGCCACCGGCAACGGCGGGATGTCGTCGGTGCAGCGCACCGCGATCATCCTGATCGCGGTCTCCGGGCTCCTGGTGGTGCTGGCCCTCACTCTCGCCACCGCCTCGCTGCGGCGCCGGCTGCGCGACCCGGCGCCGGATCCGAGCCCCCCGCCCACGGACTGACGGGCGTCGCTCGACCTGGGATCCGGGTGATCTGGATTACGGCGTGCCGGGCGAAACGTCGCATTACTGCGCAAATCATGGCCCATTCCGGTCCCAGTCGGCGGACCTCCGGGGAAGCTCGGGGGTCTGTTCGACGTAGGCTCTCAGGTGAGGAACGACAGCGACCGGACCACCTGGGGCGGTGCGGTGCAACGTTGCGTCAAGGAGGTCCCGTGGCCGGGCAAGGCGAGGTCACCATCATGTTCAGCCGCCCGCGCGACCGCGCGCAGCGAAGCGAGGTGCAGGCACAGTGACCAAGCAGATCCGTCAACTCGACCGGGTGGTCATCCGGTTCGCCGGTGACTCCGGCGACGGCATGCAGCTGACCGGCGACCGGTTCACCTCGGAGACGGCGCAGCTCGGCAACGACATCTCCACGCTGCCCAACTTCCCCGCCGAGATCCGGGCCCCTGCCGGGACCCTGCCCGGCGTGTCCAGCTTCCAGGTGCACTTCGCCGACTACGACATCCTCACCCCTGGCGACTCGCCGAACGTGCTGGTGGCGATGAACCCGGCGGCGCTCAAGGCCAACCTGGCCGACCTGCCGCGCGGCGCGGACATCATCGTCAACACCGACGAGTTCACCAAGCGCAACCTGGCGAAGGTCGGCTACCAGACCAGCCCGCTCGACGACGACTCGCTGGCCGGCTACGTCGTGCACCCGGTGGCGTTGACCTCGATGACCGTCGGCGCGCTGGCCGCGTACCAGGTGTCCAAGAAGGACGCCGAGCGCTCGAAGAACATGTTCGCGCTGGGCCTGCTCTCCTGGATGTACTCCCGTCCGTACGAGTCGACGCTGCGCTTCCTGGAGCGCAAGTTCGCGTCCCGTCCGGAACTCGTGGCGGCGAACGTGGCCGCGTTCAAGGCCGGCTGGAACTTCGGCGAGACCACCGAGGACTTCGCGGTCCGCTACGAGGTCAAGCCGGCGAAGATGCACCCGGGCACCTACCGCAACATCACCGGGAACGCGGCGCTCTCGCTGGGCCTGGTGGCCGCCGGGGTCCGCTCTGGCCTGCCGGTCTTCCTCGGGGCGTACCCGATCACGCCGGCGTCGGACATCCTGCACGAGCTGAGCAAGCACAAGCGGTTCGGCGTGCTCACCATGCAGGCCGAGGACGAGATCGCGGCCGTCGGCGCCGCCCTTGGCGCGTCGTACGGCGGTTCGCTGGGCGTGACCACCACCAGCGGCCCGGGCGTCGCGCTCAAGAGCGAGACGATCTCCCTCGCGGTGGCCCTGGAGCTGCCTCTGGTGATCGTGGACGTGCAGCGCGCCGGCCCGTCGACAGGTATGCCGACCAAGACCGAGCAGGCAGACCTCAACATGGCGCTCTACGGTCGCCACGGCGAGGCGCCGATCGCGGTGATCGCGCCGAAGTCACCGTCGGACTGCTTCTTCGCGGCGCTGGAGGCGGCGCGGATCGCGCTCACCTACCGCACGCCGGTGATCCTGCTGTCCGACAACTACGTCGCCAACGGCTCCGAGCCGTGGTTGCTGCCGGACGTGGAGTCGCTGCCCGACCTGCGGGTCGAGTTCGCCACCAGGCCCAACGGCGACGACGGCACCACCTTCCTGCCCTACCTGCGCGACCCGGAGACGCTTGCCCGCCCGTGGGCGATCCCCGGCACGCCGGGGCTGGAGCACCGGATCGGCGGTCTGGAGAAGGCCGACAAGACGGGTGACATCTCGTACGACCCGGCCAACCACGACTTCATGGTGCGTACCCGGGCCGCCCGCATCGAGACGATCCCGGTGCCGGACATCGAGGTGGAGGACCCGGACGGTGACGCCCGGGTGCTGGTGCTCGGCTGGGGCTCGACGTACGGGCCGATCGGCGCGGCGTGCCGGCAGCTGCGCCAGCGGGGCCTGTCCATCGCCCAGGCGCACCTGCGGCACCTGGCCCCGATGCCTGCCAACCTCGGCGAGGTGCTGCGCTCCTACGACAGGGTGGTCATCCCGGAGATGAACCTGGGCCAGCTCGCCCACGTCATCCGGGCCCGCTACCTGGTCGACGCGATCAGCTACAACCAGGTCCGCGGCCTGCCGTTCACGTCCGCCGAGCTGGAGACGACGCTGGAAGAGGTCCTGAAGAATGTCTGAGCCCGTCGCCCTCAAGCTCACCGCGAAGGACTTCAAGTCCGACCAGGAGGTGCGCTGGTGCCCCGGCTGCGGTGACTACGCGATCCTGGCGGCGATCCAGCAGTTCATGCCGGAGCTGAACATCCCCCGCGAGCGGACCGTCTTCGTCTCCGGGATCGGCTGCTCGTCGCGCTTCCCGTACTACATGAACACGTACGGGATGCACTCGATCCACGGTCGCGCCCCGGCGATCGCGACGGGCCTGTCGGTGTCCCGTCCGGACCTGTCGGTCTGGGTGGTCACCGGCGACGGCGACGCCCTCTCCATCGGTGGCAACCACCTGATCCACGCGCTGCGGCGCAACGTCAACCTCAAGATCCTGCTGTTCAACAACCGGATCTACGGTCTGACCAAGGGTCAGTACTCGCCCACCTCCGAGGTCGGCAAGATCACCAAGTCGACCCCGGTGGGCTCGGCGGACGCCCCGTTCAACCCGCTCTCCCTCGCCCTCGGCGCGGAGGCAAGTTTCGTCGGCCGGACCATCGACTCCGACCGCAAGCACCTCCAGTCGGTGCTGCGGGCCGCCGCCGAGCACCAGGGCTCGGCGTTCGTGGAGATCTACCAGAACTGCAACATCTTCAACGATGGCGCGTTCGACCAGCTCAAGGACCCGACCACCCGGGACGACTACCTGATCCGCCTGGAGCACGGCCAGCCGATCACGTTCGGTGCCGACGGGCGGTTCTGCGTGGTGCACCCGCCCGGTGGCTTCGGCCTGGAGGTCCGGGAGACCAGCTCGGTCCGTCCGGAGGAGATCGTCGTGCACGACGCGACGGTCACCGACCCGGCGTACGCGTTCGCGCTGTCCCGGCTGCCGGGTCTGGACCTGCGCAACACCCCGATCGGGGTGTTCCGCTCGGTGGACCGGCCGTCCTACGACAGCGTGGTGCAGAGCCAGCTGGCCGCCGCGAAGGCGGAGGTCACCGAGACTCCCGAGCAGCAGCTCGCCGGGCTGCTGGGCAGCGGCGACACCTGGACCATCCTCTGACCCGCCCGATCTGACGTAAGCGGCCGTCCCCGATCCGGGGACGGCCGCTTACGTGTTGACCGGCGCCGCCTCAGCGCTGGGCCGAGGCCGGCACCCAGAGGTCGTCGATCTCCTTCTCGGCCGCCGCGAGGCTCGCCTCGTGCAGCGGGATCAGCTCGGCCATCGCCGGCACCGAGGGTGCCAGGGTCAGCTCGGCGTGGATGAAGCGCGGCTCCAGGCCGGTCATCGAGAGGCCGTGCGGGAGCCACTGCTCCGCGTGGTCCCAGCCGTGGCGCGGAGTGCCCTGGCCGTAGCCGCCGCCCCGGCTGGCCAGCACCACGAACTCCCGTCCGCCGAGCAGGCCCTCCTGTGTCGTGGGGTCGTAGCTGAGGCCGGCGACGATCAGGTGGTCGACCCAGGACTTGACGCTGCTGGGCGCGCCGTAGTTGTAGAGCGGCAGGCCGAGCAGCACCACGTCGGCCCGCTTCACCTCGTCGACCAGCCGCTCGCTGAGCGCCCAGGACTCGCGCTGGGCCGGGGTGTGCTGGTCCGGTGGCGTCATCCGAGCCAGTCCGCCGTCCGCGTCCAGGTGCGGAAGCGGTTCGGCGCCGAGGTCCCGGTAGTCCACCGTGCCGTCCGGGTGGGCCGCACGCCACGCGGCGACCGCTCGGGCGGTGAGCCGACGGCTGATCGACCACTCACCGCGGATGCTCGAATCAATATGCAGCAGATGCATGGTTACCTCTCTAGGGATCGTCTGTGTTACGCCAACTATTTATAGCAGGCAGATGTTCCAGACCATCGGTAGACTGGGTCACATGTCGGCCCTGGCCCCAGATCCCTCGGAGCACCGCTCGGGCGCGCTGCTGGACCACCTAGCCCGGCGGATGCGACTGCGATCCGAGTCGGTGCTGGCGCCACTGGGCCTGCGACCACGGCATCTGGTCGCGCTCACCGTGCTGCGTGAGGGCGGCGGCAGCAGTCAGCAGGCACTCGCCAGCACCCTGGAAATGGACAGCACGAACATCGTCGGGCTGCTCAACGACCTGGAAGCGAAGCACCTGATCGAGCGGCGACGCTCACCCGAGGACCGACGTCGACACGTCGTCGAGTTGACCGAAGATGGTGCGAAACACCTCAAAGAGGCCGAATGCGCCCTGGCCAGCGCCGAGGACGAGGTGCTCGCCGCACTGGCCCCCGCCGAACGGGAGACGCTCTACGAGCTGCTCCGGCGGGCCGCCTCCACGACACCTGTCATCTGCACCGAAGCGCTCCGCGCGGACGTCGACAACTGCTGACGCCCCGGAAAGGGGTCAGACCGTCGCGGTCGACTGCGGGCGGTCGTCGCGTACGTGCACCAGCATGTCGCCGGTCTCGATCACCGCGCCGGCCCGGTCGGCGAGGGTGACCACCTTGCCCCGGCGTACCAGGGCGATCACCAGCGACTCCAGCTCGCGCGGCGAACGACCCACCTCGTCCCGCTCCGCCGAGCGCATCGCCAACGCCATGCCCTGACCGGGAGTGAGCAGGTCCTCCACCACGTCGATCAGCGGCGGCGCCGAGGTGGACAGGCCGAGCAGGCGACCGGCGGTGGCCGAGGAGACGATCACGTGGTGCGCGCCGCTCTGCTTGAGCAGCGGCGCGTTCTCCGCCTCACGGGCCGCCGCGATGATCCGGACCTGCCCGGCGGTGAGCTGCCGTACGGTAAGCGCCACAAGCACCGACGCGTCGTCGCTGTCAGTCGCGATGATCACGGCCTTCGCGGTGCGGACGTGCGCCTCGTTCAGCACCGACGACCGGGTCGCCGACCCCTCGATCGCCACCAGACCGGCCGAGGTGGCCTGCCGCAGGGCGGCTGCGCTGCGCTCCACCACGACGATGCGGGAGCGGTCCAGACCGTTCTCCAGCAGGGCGGAGACCGCGCTACGCCCTTTGGTGCCGTAGCCACAGATGATGACGTGGTCCTTCACGGTTCTCCTCCACCGCGACAGGCGACGGCCGGTCCGGTACTGCTCGGTCAGGACTTCAAGGGTGGTGCCGACCAGGATGATCAGGAAGAGCACCCGGGCGGGCGTGACGAAGAGGACGTTGACCATCCGGGCCGACTGGGAGGCCGGCGTGATGTCGCCGTAGCCGGTGGTGGAAAGCGACACGACCGCGTAGTAGAAGCAGTCGAGCAGGGTCAGCCCGTCCTCGTTGACGTCACGGTAGCCGTCCCGGCCCACATAGACCGCGGCGACCACGGCGAAGACCAGGCCCAGGGCAGCGGCGAGCCGGAGGCTCAGCGCGCTCAGTGGGCCCCGACGCTGCGCGGGAAAATGGATCACCGTCGAACCTGCTCCCCCGCCGTCGCCTGCACGCCCACAACATAGCGGGTACGCCGCACATCGCACGCCGGGGCCGCAGGGGTCGGTCCGGAACGCCCGAGACGGGCATGATGGGGGTGTTCCCCGACGGCGACCGCGAAAGTGAGGCCGGCATGTCGTTGCTGCGACGAGTGATCGGCGGAGTGCTCCGCCGACTACGCCAGAGCCAGGGCCGCACCCTTCGTGAGGTGGCCGCGTCCGCCGGGGTCTCCGTGCCCTACCTGTCCGAGGTCGAGCGGGGCCGCAAGGAGGCCTCCTCGGAGGTGCTCGCGGCGATCTGCCGGGCGCTCGGCATCCGCCTCTCCGACCTGCTGGAGGAGGCCCGCGACGACCTGCGCCGGGTCGAGCCGCGCATGCCCGCCGCGCCCCGGACGGCGCTGGCCCGGCTGGAGCGGGTGCCGTCGGCGCGCACCGAGACCGGTTCGGCCTTCCGGATCGGCTTCCAGCCGAGTGGGTCGACGCCACCCGTGGCCGCCGTCCCGGCCCCCGTCCGGCAGCCGGCCAGGCCGGTGCTGCGGCTGGGCGGGCCGATCCTGCACGTCGGCGGTCCGGCATCGCCGGTCGGGTCGACCGTCGGCGGGGCAGGGCTGCGGGTCCGGCTGATCGCCTCCGCGCCGGCCCGGCGCCCCGGCCCGCGTACCTCCAAGATGCTGGCCTGCCGTCAGGCCCGGGCGGGCCGACGGCGGCTAACCCTGGTGTAGGTCGGCCGGGTTCTGCCGTCGGCGGATCTGCCGGCGGCAGAATCCCTGGCCGGGCGCCGGCCGCCGCCGGAGGCTGGAGGAGCCGGTCCCCCGGGCGGTTCCCCGCCCGCCGGCACGGTGGAGGGTGGCGGCACATGATCGGGTACGGCGTGTGGATGCTGGACGGCGGGCAGCCGTCCTTCGGTGATCAGGTGTTCGAGCGGCTGCTGCGGGAGCGGATCATCTTCCTCGGCACCGAGGTGACCGAGGAGTCGGCCAACCAGATCTGCGCGCAGATCCTGCTGCTCGCCGCCGAGGACGCCGATCGCGACATCTACCTCTACATCAACTCGCCTGGCGGCTCGGTGAGCGCGGGGATGGCCGTCTACGACACGATGCGCTACGTCCGCAACGACGTGGCCACGCTGGCCCTCGGGTTCGCCGGCTCGATGGGGCAGTTCCTGCTGTGCGCGGGAACGGCAGGCAAGCGGTACGCGCTGCCGCACTCGCGGATCATGATGCACCAGCCGTCCGGCGGGATCGGCGGCACCGCCTCGGACATCACCATCCAGGCCGAGAACATGCTGCACGTGAAGCGGACCATGCAGGAGCTGATCGCCCAGCACAGTGGACGGACGCTTGACGAGATCCAGCGGGACTGGGACCGGGACCGCTGGTTCACGGCCGAGCAGGCCCGGGAGTACGGGCTCATCGACCAGGTGCTCGCCCGGGCCGAACAGTTGCCGGGGGCCTGACGCGTCGATCCGGCGGGCAAAATAAGTGGCGGCGGCCCGTTAGGGTCACCTCCATGCGTCGATTGATCCCTGTCCTGTCGATAGCCCTCGCCGCTCTCGTAGCCGGCTGTGGCACCACCACCTCGGGCGACTCCGCAGCGACCGCACCCAACGCGACCCCGTCCAAGCTCGACCCGGTCGCCACCATCCAGCAGGCCATGAACCGCAGCTTCGCCGGCACTGTCACGATGGACGCCTCGGTCAAGGCCGGCACCAAGTCCCTCACCCTCAGCGGCAAGATGGACCCGGCAGCCAAGGCGCTCCAGGTCACCGGCGAGGCACCGGAGCCGATGGAGGCCCGGCTGATCGGCGACACCGCCTACATCAAGATGGACTCGGGCGACGGCGGGAAGCCGTGGCAGAAGCTCGACCTCACCAAACTCAAGCCGGGCAGCTCCCTGCGGCAGTCCTTCGACCTGAAGACGCAGACCGGCATCGTCGGCGGCATCGTCTCCGCCGAGGAGACCGGCGACGGCAGCTACAAGGGCACCGCCGACCTGAACAAGGCAGCCGCGGCCGCCGGCACCGACGGCGGAATGCGCGAGGGCCTGGAGTCGTCCGCGAAGCTCGCGAAGGATCCGGCGGCGATCCCGTTCGAGGCCACCGTCGACGCCGACGGCCGCCTCACCAAGCTGTCGTACACGATCGCCACGAAGAGCCTCGGGGACCTGGTCACCGACATGAAGATGAGCGGCTTCGGCGAACCAGTCACCGTGACCGCCCCGCCCGCCAAGGACACCGAGGCGGCCGCCGAGGAGATGTACAAGTACTTCTGACGCCGCTCGCCGCGTCTTGCGAGATCCGCGCGGTTCGGGGAAGGTGCCGCCTCCGGCAATGGTGAGGCGGCACCTTCCCTGACGTTGTGCGGATCTTTTCTGCCTTCAGCTAGGCCGTCGTGCGTGACAGGCCGTCGGACCAGCAGGAATCCCGCACGCCAACGCCTCAGCCGCGCAGCTGGGACCAGTCCAGGACGCCCTCGCCCAGGTCGCGGATCGAGGCGAGCAGACCGAGCCGGGCCGCCCGGAGCTGCGGCGCGTCGGCCATCACGAACACCTCGTCGAAGAAGGCGTTCACCGGTACGACCAGGCGGCCGGCGACGCTCCGGAACGTGTCCAGGTCGGCCGCCGGGTCCAGCTCAGAGCGGACCTGGGTCACGGCCCGGTGCAGGTCGAGCTCGACCGGCTCCACCAGATCATCGGGCTGGTATCCGGCGGGGTGACCGGCCGGAACGATGCGGCTGCACCGCCCGAGGGCTGTCGCCAAGGCCTGGAAGTCCTCGTCGGTCATGGCCGCCCCGAGCTGCCTCAGGGTGAGGTCGGCCAGCCATGGGCGCCCGGCCCGTACGGCGACGGCGCGGGCCAGGTGGGTAGGGGTGCCCGCCTCGGTGAGGCTCTGCTCGTAACGCCGGCTGATGAATTCGAGCACCTCATCGAGCTTCTCCGGCGCGACCGGTACCGGTTGCTGCTCGGCCGCCAGGGCGAGGACCGCGCGGAGGTCCAGAGCGGCAAGCGCGGACTGGGAACGCAGCACGGCGAGCACGCCGAGCACAGCACGCCGGACGGCGAACGGGTCGCTGGACCCGGTGGGCAGTCCCGCGGTGGCGGCCAGACCGACTATCAGGTCGAGCCGGTCGGCCACGGAGAGCAGAGCGCCGGGAAGTGACGCGGGCAGCGCATCGCCCGAGGCCCGTGGCATCTCCGCCTCGGCGATCGCGACGGCGACCTCTTCCGATTCGCCGCCGTGCCTGGCGTAGTCCTCCGCCATGATGCCGGCCAGGCTGGTCAGCTCGGTGACGAGCTGCGAGCCCTGGTCGAACTTCACCAGGCCGGCCGCGCGCTCCAGTGTCTTGCGCTCGTCGTCGGCCATGGTGACCAGGCCGGCCAGCCGCGTACCCAACGCGCCGACCCGGGACGCCCGGTCCGCCATCGAGCCGAGTTCCTCGGTGAAGGTGAGGTTCTCCAGACGGTCACGCAGCGCGGGCAGCGGCGTATTGCGGTCCGCACGGTAGAAGAACGCCGCGTCCTCGTACCGGGCGCGCAGCACCGCCTCGTTGCCGGCGCGGACCAGATCGACGTCGATCGGGCCGTTGGCCACCGCGACGAACGAGGGCAGCAGGCCGCCGCTGGCGTCCCGGACGGGCAGGTAGCGCTGGTGTTTGCGCATCACCGTGGTGAGCACCGCCTCGGGCAGTTCCAGGTAGCCCTCGGAGAACGCCCCAAGCAGTGGCGTCGGCTGCTCGACGAGGTAGGTGATCTGGTCCAGCAGCCGTGACTCGCCGGCCAGATCGACGCTACCGCCGACGGCGGCGGCCAACTCGGCGCACTGCTCGCCGATGATCCGCCGGCGCTCGGCCGGATCCACCACGATCCCGGCGGCGGCCACCACGTCCAGGTACTCCTCGGCGGTGGCGACAGACACGACCGGCTGTTCGCTCGTACGGAGCAGGCGGGTCTGCCGGTCCGAGGCGAGACCGGACGCGGTCATCGGCACCACGTCGGGCCCCCAGAGCGCGAGCAGCCAGCGGATCGGGCGGCTGAAGGCCAGGGCGGGGTCGTTCCATCGCATGTTCTTGGCGGACCGCAGGGTGCCGACCGCACGGCCGGTGACCTCGGCCAACACCTCAAGGGCGGTGCGGCCCTGCTCCTGGCGGGTGACCGCCACGTAGGTGACGCCGTCGAGATCCATCCGGTCCAGCTCGGCGACCTCACGGCCCTGAGAGCGGGCGAAGCCCTTCGCGGCGCCGGTCGGCTCACCGTTCTTGTCGTACGCGGCGGCCAGCTTGGGCCCCTTCACTGAACGGGTGAAGTCCTCCTCCCGGGCGGCGACGTCATCGACCACGACGACGAGCCGGCGGGGCGTCGCGTACACACGCGTCGCGCCGTGGGCGAGCCGGGTGGCATCGAGTCGGGCCTCCACCTCGCGACCCAGGGCGGCGGCCGCAGCGGGCGCCTCGGCGGGAGGCAGTTCCTCGCAGCCGACCTCCAGCACGAACCGGCGGACTCCGGACGTCTCGGTCTGCTCCGTCGCGACCGGGACGGCGGCGGTAACCACCGGGGCGACGCCGAGCGGGTAGCCGAGCTCCTCACGGCGGCTGATCCACAGGTCGGCGATGCGCCGGGAGAGCCGGCGCATCCGACCGAACGCGGCAGCCCGGTCGGCGGTGGCCACCGCGCCACGCGCATCCAGCACGTTAAACGCGTGCGAGCTCTTGAGCAGATAGCCGTGGGCGGGAACGGGCAGCCCGACGTCGAGCATCCGGTTGGCCTCGGCCGTGTACAGCTCGAACAGCGAACGGTTGGTCTCGATGTCGGCGTCGTCCAGGTAGTACCGCGACATCTCGTACTCGGCCTGGCCGATCATCTCGCCGTACCTGACGCCGGGGGCGTACTCGATGTCCTTGAAGGAGGTCACCCCCTGCAGGGCCATGATGATCCGCTCGACACCGTAGGTGATCTCCACCGCCGACTGCTCGAGGTTGATGCCACCGGCCTGCTGGAAGTAGGTGAACTGGGTGATCTCCAGGCCGTCCAGCCAGACCTCCCAGCCCAGGCCCCACATGCCGAGCGCCGGCGAGGTCCAGTTGTCCTCGACGAAACGGACGTCGTGGGCGGCGACGTCGATACCGAGCGCGGCGAGGCTGTCCAGGTAGAGCTGCTGGGCGTTGCCCGGCTCGGGCTTGAGCACGACCTGGAACTGGGTGTGGGTCTGCAGGCGGTTCGGGTTGTCACCGTAGCGGGAGTCATCTGGCCGTACCGACGGTTCCACGTAGGCGACCCGCCACGGCTCGGGACCGAGAGAACGCAGGAAGGTGGCCGCGTTCCAGGTGCCGGCTCCGACCTCCGTGTTCATCGGCTGGACGCTCAGGCAGCCCTGCCCCGCCCAGTACTCAGAGAGCCGCGCGAGCGCGTCTTGCATGGTCAACATCGATGTACTCCGTCCGAATGACAACAGCCCCCGAGCCTATCCGCCGCGCACCCGGTGACACATTTCGCCCGATCCAGATCCTACGGACGTCCGCGTCCTCGCCAGCTCGTCGTAGGGCTGTTGATGACCGGTGAAGCACCCGCTGCCAGCTTCGTACGGATCTCGCTGACGTCGCGGCTCCGCCTGATCGACGTGGCCCGGACGGCACAGTTCATATTTCGCCGGTCAGGGCTCACCGGCCATGAGCAGGGTGACACCTGCACCCTTGGTGCGGACGCGCGGCATCGAGGTGCATCGGTCGGAAACGGCCTGTGGTCTACCGGCGCACAACTGGCGGCCCTCATCGAACTCGCCGCCCACTCGCAACGTGGCGGCAGGACCGGTCACGGCTGTAGACCACCGGGTGGACTTCCGAATCGTGGGCCCTGGCGGAGTCGACATCACCTCTTACTGCCGGCCCGATGTGGCTCCCGAACTTGTGCGCCACATGATCGAGCACGACAGCGGCACCCCGTACGACACTGGCTCCGCTGGCCCGCATCGCGTCTTCTAGCAGTTCCCGTCGTTCCGGCGTGGCGTCGTACCGCCGGAAGTAGCACGGTGATGCGACTGTGACCTGGTGCCCCCGGCAGGATTCGAACCTGCGACACACGGTTTAGGAAACCGATGCTCTATCCCCTGAGCTACGAGGGCGCGAGTGGCCAGTGTAACGACCTGCGGGTTGACCCGCGTTGGCAGGGAGTGGCCGACGTTTACCCACGTCACCCGGGCCGCCGTTCTCGCAGCCCAAGACCACAGCACGAGCACACGAACCCCCGTTTGCGACCGGTGGCCGGCCGTGGTGACCCGCGTTGGCAACGGTTCACCCGGGGTGGCATCCGCTGGAGAGCACACACCGCGCGCATCATTCAAGGTCACGAATAACCCTCGCGCTCTCCCAGGTCGGGTCTCGCCGGCCCGGGGAGGCGTTCCCGGGCTCGAGCGCCGGCTCAGCGCATGAACCGAACCGGAGCCTGCGTTCGGTGGCGCGCTAGTAGGCCGGTCGCTGCCGAAGATCTCCGGGCTGAATCTGGTCCGGATGCGCCGCCACACCACGTCGAGCAGGTCGGTCGAGGCCGTGCGGCGCACAGACCACGACCTGGGCGACGCGTCGTGGCGTACCGCCACGGGGTTGGCGTACTCGGACCAGATAGCGACCGCGTCAGCGATGACCCGCAACGGGGACACCCGCCTCCTCCGAACTTTGCCGGCTACCAGGACCTGGTTCTTCACCTCCCAGGGCGGCTCCGATCATTTCGCCACGAGCAGCGAGGTGACCTGGTCCTCGTTGTTCACGCTCAGGTCCGGGCCGAGGAAGCCGGCATCAGCGTCACGCACCGATGACGAGTCAAAGCGGTCGCCGTACCGCTCACGCAGACAAGATCGCGGACGGTGCCCCGCGCTGATCCAGGACTCCGTCGGGCCGGAGTCCTGATTGATGTCCAGCGCCCGGTACAGCCACGGGCTGCGCTGGACCAGGTTCCGCAGTTAGCACTTTCGTAGAGGGCTGGTTTCCACTGGCGGCAGACCGCCCTCCTTGATCATCGACACGCATCGGCTCGGACATGCCCACCGCACCACGGGTATGCGTCGACAGACCACACACGCCACCCGCCGGCGTCACGGCGCACCTGGAACCGCCACGGGTGCGAGGTGCCGTGTATGAAAAGGCCGCTGCCATCGGTCGGAAACCACATACCGTGGACCTGGGTCACGACCTGGGCGCGGTCGTCGTCCTGGTTATCGACCTCGAAATCCTCAGCGGCCACCTTCGACACGATGGGTTCGGTCCGCTCAATATCGCGCCGGATGCTGCGCCACTCGTCGAGTAGTTCGTCATGGCGCTGCGGTGCCAGCGCTCCGCCTATCCCCAGCTCATCGCCGGACGACATGGCCAACATGAAGACGTCTACGGCCGCGACCGGCGTTGGTTCCCCTTTGCCTGCCTGGTAGGTCTTGACCGCCACCCACGTCCCCGCAACGGCCACCGGCGCACCGGCGCACAGCGCAAGGACGACGGCGAGGTACAGCACCCATCGACGCGGCGGTCGGCTTCTCGCGTCCTCCCTCAAGGCCATCCCCGCAGGGTAGAGCGACACGGCGAATCCATGGGGTCAGCAATTTTGCAGAGCAGTACATCAGTACTGCAGTAACCGCGAGGGTTTTAACCACGCCCAGGCCAAGAGCCATCTCCGCGCTGAGTCCACACGCACTGCACCAAACTGGTCCATTCGCCGACGCGGCTTCACATCGTCGTCAGCGGGTCACCGTGCGCTCGGCTCGCTCACTGGTTGATGAGGTCGTCTACGCCGTAGTGGCTCCACCAGGTAGGCCGATGTCTGCGGAGATTGCCCCCGACGCGGGTTAGTAGCAGCCAGTTGCCGTTCTGGACCAGCGCCGCGTCCTCCTGCCGAGCAGCCAGCACACGACCGACGGCCTTCGTCATGTTCGGGATCCCCTTGTCGACCGCGTCGTCCGCCCGCATGGTGAAGTCGATGTCGACGTACGTCTCCGGCTCCCACTTCCAGCGGGCACCGTCGTCGCCCTCGGCATCAAAGTGGCCTTGGTTCCCCGAGTAGACGCTCAGCGCGTACCGCGCGTCTCGCAGAGGCGAGCACTGAACAGCCGCGGGTTGGTGGCGGTCGGCCTCGGCCTCTCAGCGGGTTCCGCCGCCACGAGGTCAGCCACGTGTTCCGGAGGGAGGTCACCCGCCAGGGTCAACCTGAACGCGACAGCCACCCTGACGCCTCTCCTCAGCCTCGACGAAAGATCTGCATGATCGCGCTCACTCAGCGTTACCGTCACCGTTCTGAGTTCCTTCGCGGTTACGCGCGATGCTGCTGCAGACGACGCCTATCACGGTGGCGAGGCAGAACACGCCCTCGCCGAATCGGTTCATGGGCGCGTCAGAGGTGGAGAATTCTGTCGTAATCTTCGTCGTACCACCCGTCGGTGTTGTGCTTCTGCAGGGTGCCCGCGACGCGCGTCAGCATCAGCACGTCGCCGTTGAGGGTCAGGGCGGCGTCCTCGGCCCTGCCGGTGAGGATTCTGGCCACGGTTGCCAGCATGTGGGGTTTGCCCTTGTCGACCAGGGTGTCCTTGCGCATGTAGAAGCTGACGTCGACGTAGGTCTCCGGCTCCCATTCCCACAGAGCGCCACCGTCGTCCTCGGCACTGTAGTAACCGTGCCGGCCGCCGGTGATGTCCACGACGTACCCGTGCTCGTCGTTCAGGTCGGCGCTGAGCATCCTGCCGCCGGACGCCGTGGACGTCTCGACTGCTCCGGGAGCAGCAAGCTCCGCCACCTGTTCGAGTGGGATGTTGCCCGCCAGCGTCAGCCGGTACTCGACAGCCATTTGCACCCCTTCGTCAGTCTCGCCGGATGATCTGAATGATCGCACCGTCGCGCGTTACCGCCGCCAGTTCCTTCAGCCCGGTGATGGGCCAGTCGTGGAACTGCTTGTGCAGGGCGGCGAGGTCTCCTCGCCAGTCGTGGAGGTTCAACATCACGCGTTGGGTCTGCTCCGCGTCGACCTTCCTGGACACGGCGCTCCAGACGGCGCGGGGCGGCACAGGAGCGGTGGGCGCGTAGCAGTCGAAGACATGCCCCTCGATGAGGAAGTCGGGTGCCTTTTCCGGCCTCCCAGAATCCCCGGTTTCGAGTCGCGCGTCCGCGATTTCCTGCCACGTGGGGTTCTGGTGAACCCGGTACCCCTTGCCGGCGACCCTGTCAGCACACTCGTTCTCCAACTCCAAGGCACGCCGCTCCCGTGGCTTCTCGTTCGGCGAGATCCGGGTTCGACGTCCGGTGGGCAACCCGCTGGCGACGCCGGTGGGACGCCTGACCCACGGGACTGCCCCGTCAGTGTCCGTGAACACAGTTTCCCCCATGGTGGGGGTCGTCCGGGGTGGGCCGCCGGTGGTAGCAGGGGCGGGGCTGGCCGGTGGATGACCGCCAGCCCCCGTCAATTTCCCGACGACCCCAGCTGCCGCGCCTGCGCGATCGCCGCTTCGATGGCCTGCCGGGCCCCGCCGGTGCGCTGAACGACCAGCACCAGGACTTGCTTGATGGCCTCCAGCGCCTGCAACAGCGGCCCGGGCTGCCCACCCTGCAGGACCACGGCGACGAGCTGCTGCGCTTCCCCGACTCCGGTGATAGCCCCGGCCGCCGCGTCACGAGCAGCGTCCACGGCGCTCACCACAGGCGCCAGCCCGGCGATCGTCTCCTGCGGAGTGGCCTCGTTCGGCACTGCGGCGGCGACCTTCGCCGCCTCACCGATCGACCCGGCAAGACTTCCCAGGGCACCCTGGATGCCCGTGATCGCGTTACGCACCCGCGCCACACCCGCCGCCACGGCGACGAAGCCGGCGCCCGCGGCCCTCAACGCCACCTCCTGCGCCTGACTGTCGGCGGCGGCTGCCAACCCCTGCGCGCGTTCGACCCCGGTCATCAACGCGCGGAACTCACCGGTGATCTTCTCGATCTGCGACACGATGCCGGAACCCCAATCGAGGGTAATGAAAGTGCTTGATGCCTGAACCTACCGGGCTACTCGCGAGGCAACCAGACACCGGTGAAGCGGTCGGCGTGGCAGACAGCCACCGTCAGTGAGCACTCGCACAGACGGCTTCTGTCCAGATTCCAGCTCACGGGGTGGAATTTCTGGCTGTTCTGTCCGGTCGTCGGCGTGTCAGCATCGACGGAACGGCGACGCGGGTGTTCGCGTCGGTCCGGTCTCCTCGCGCACCTCCCGCACCACCGTGTCGGAGACCGCCTGGGGTGGCAGGGAGTAGCCCGCGTTCCCCGGACCGCCGTTGTCGCAGCCCAGGAGCACAGCCGGAGCACACGAGCCCCGGGTTGCGACCGGCGGTCGGCCGCAGTGACCCGCGTTGGCACCGGTTCACCCCGGTTGGCATCCACTGGAGAGCACACACCGCGCACATCATCGAAGATCATGTGGGGCTACCCGCTTCCCCGGCTGGCGGCGCCTCCCACATGGGGTCCGGCCACGTCGCCATCAGCCCTGCGGCGGCCCGGTCGTCGTTGTCGCGGGTCAGGTCCGTCGGGTCGAGAGAAGCGACGTCGACGTCGCGCACGGACGGCGGGTCGAAGCCGCTTCGTTCGTCAGCGGGTCACCCGCGCTCGGCTGGTTCATTGGGTGATGAGGTCGTCAGGGGGTGTCGCCGCGACCAGTTGGCCGCGGCTGTTGAGCAAAGCGCCTAGAGCTGATCGGGAGCGTCGATGCCGAGCAGTTGAAGGCCGGTTCGCAGGGTGTCGCCGGTGAGTTGACACAGGGCCAGCCGGTTGCCGCGCTGCACCGGGTCGGCGCGCAGCACCGGACAGTGTTCGTAGAAGGCGGTGAAAGTCTGCGCCAGGCGGTATAGGTAGCCGCAGAGTCGGTGCGGCTCGTACGTGGCGGTCACCTCGATGAGGGTGTCGTCGAAGGCGTCCAGGTCCATGATGAGCGCCCGTTCCGTCGGCTCCAGCGGGGCTTCCAGGTCGACTGCCGGAGCGGGGCCGCCTGCCCTCGCGAGGATGGAGCGGACGCGGGCATGGGCGTACTGGAGGTAGACGCCGGTGTTGCCGGTCAGCGCGAGCATCCGGTCGGGATCGTAGGTGTAGTCGCGGGTTCGACCGGTGGCCAGGTCGGCGTACTTGACGGCGCCGATGCCGACCTGACGGGCCCTCTGCTCCAACGCGGTGCCGCTGAGCTCGGGATTCTTGCCGGCGACGACGGCGCGGGCGCGGGCAACTGCCTCAGTGAGCAGGTCGACGAGGCGTACGGTGTCGCCGGCGCGGGTCTTAAAGGGGCGTCCGTCCGGTCCGAGTACGGTGCCGAACGCGACGTGCACGGCGTCCACCGCCGACGGTAGCCAGCCGGCCCGACGCGCGGTCTCGAAGACCATCCGGAAGTGAAGTGCCTGCCGAGCGTCGACCACGTACAGGATTCGGTTGGCACCCAGGTCAGCGACGCGCTGCCGAACGGCGGCGAGGTCGGTGGCGGCGTAGCCGAAGCCGCCGTCCCGCTTGCGGACGATCAGCGGTGTCGGCTCGCCGTCCGGTCCGCGAATAGCGTCGAAGAACACGCAGAGCGCGCCGTCGCTTACCGCCGCGACGCCGGTCTGTTCGAGATCGTTGGCCACGTCTGGCAGCGCGTCGTTGTAGGCGCTCTCGCCGACCGCGTCTGCTGCGGTCAGCCGAACACCAAGCCGGTCGTAGACCTCGGTGAAGTACCTGGTCGACTCGGCCACGATGTCCCGCCAGGCTGCCAGGGTCTCGGGGTCGCCGCCCTGGAGGGCGACCACTCGCCGCCGGGCCCGCTCGGCGAACGCCGCGTCGGCGTCGAACGCGATTCGGGCCTGCCGGTAGAGCGCGGCGAGATCACTCACCGTCTGTGCCTTGCTGGCGGCGGCCGGCGTGTCGGGGTGTTCGAGGCGGTACTGGATGAGCATGCCGAACTGGGTGCCCCAGTCGCCGACGTGGTTGCGGCGTACCACCGTGCCGCCCAGGTGTTCGAGGATCCGCACGAGCGCGTCGCCGATGATCGTGGAGCGCAGGTGGCCGACGTGCATCTCTTTGGCGATGTTCGGCTGCGAGTAGTCGATCACGGTGGTGACGCCCGCCTCTGGGGTCGGGATCCCGAGGCGCGGGTCGGTCAGCCGGGCCGCGAGTTGCGCGAGCAACGCGCGGTCGCGCAGGTGGAGGTTGACGAAGCCCGGGCCGGCGACCTGCGCGGCGGTCAGGAGACCGTCGCTCGCCAAGACCGCGACCACCGCCGACGCGAGGTCCCTAGGGCTGCGCCTCAGTGTCCGGGCCTTGGCGAGTATCCCGTCCGCCTGGAAGTCGGCGTGCTCGGAGCGACGGACCTGTGGGACGAAGTCGGCCGGGCCGAGGGTTGACGTCGCGGCGGCGATCACGGACTCGGACAGCATCGAGGCGAGCGAGGGCACAATCACGGGGTACTCCCGGTTCAGGGCGGGCGGGATGCAGGCAGCATCGGCAGGTGACAGATGCCGAGCTGTGCCGCGGAAGGGCGCGGCCGGTTGAACGCGCTGTCGGGCGGCGTGCGGACTATCGTCGTCGCACGCGGACGCGGCGGACGGTGACGAGCACCAGATCCATGTCCACCGCCTGAGATGCGCGGGCCGCGAAGGTTGAGCGCGGCCGTTCGCGCCACATCATACGCGCCGACTACCTCACGCGCGGATATTCATGCTTCTCGCAGCGTGGTCATGACGGTACGGTGTGTCGTCTACGGGTTGGGAGGGGCGGGGCCAGTTTATGGATGTTGATGCCCGCTGGTGGGAGTCGGCCTCGTTCGAGGGCAGGCCGATCAGCGCGTTCCTCGCCGAGCGGGACATCTCTGCCCTCCTGCGGTTTCTTCGTGCTCGGGGCTTCTCCCGCGCCCGCCTGGCCGGGATGACCGGGCTGTCGGAGACGCGCGTGCGGCAGATCGCTCAGGGGCGTCAGAAGGTCACCTCGTACGACGTGCTCGACCGGATCGCGGAGGGCTTTGGCATTCCTCGCCGGTATCTCGGGCTGGCCGACAAGGCGCAGCCCGCTGCGGTCGTGAGGGGCGCGGCGTGGCGGGACCCACCCGCCGCAACTGACCCGTCGATTCGGGAGTCGTGGGATGACCTGCTCGACGTGCTCGCGGTGAGGAGCAACGCCCTCGGCTGTGCTGACCTTCGGCGGCCGGCAGAAGGTCAGGTCCGACTGATCGCCTCTATCCGAGAGACGGCGTCAGGCCCCGAACGGCGGCGTCTGTCCGCGACCGAGGCACGGTGGACCGAGTTTCTCAGTTGGATCGAGGCGAACGGCCGTAACCCCGCTCGTGCCGATGCGCTCCTGGACCGCGCCCACGAACTCGCGGTCGAGGCTGGGGATCAGCACCTCACCTCGTACATCCTCATGCGGCAGAGCCAGCAGGCCCTCGACAACGGTGACGCCGTACGGGCCGTTGGCCTGGCACGACGCGCCCGCCAGGTACGTGCGGTGCCACCTCTGACGACGGCTCTGTGCCTCGTCCGGGAAGCCGAGGCACATGCCCTCGCCGACGACGCGACCGCCTGCCACGAGAGCATCGACCTGGCGCTTCGCCTGGTCTCCACCGTGCAGGACACCGCAGATCATCTCGGTGGGCACTGCACGGTCAACTACGTCCGGGCGTACGAGGCACGGTGCCGCCAGGTCCTCGGCGAGAGCGCAGCGGCGACCAGGGTCTACGAGGAGATCCTCGCCGGGTGGCGGCATGATGGGCGGCTGGATGAGGGGCTGTGGCGAGCCGACCTGGCCTTGGCGTATCTCGACGAGGGCGAGCCGGAGCGGGCGGCAGCGGAGGGGTTGTCGGCTCTTCAGGTGGCCCAGGCGACGTCGTCGACCAGGACTCTGCGCGCTGTTGGGCGGCTGCTGCCACGACTCCGTAGGCATCGCGATCTCGTGGCCGTTCCCGCGCTGACTGACGCCTATCGCGCCGCCCTCGATGCCTGTCACGATTAGTTCATGACGCTGCTGCCGACCACGACAAGTCACGAAGAACGGCGGCGCGCCGCGCCGGTCGCGGTGCTGCCTGTCGGCAGCTTCGAGCAGCACGGTGCTCACCTGCCCCTGGCAACCGACACCATCGTCGCCTGCGCCATCGCCGAGCGCGTAGCGGCTGCGTACGACCTGTTCCTACTGCCGCCGGTGACGATTTCGTGCTCGCAGGAGCACAGCGCCTGGGCGGGCACCGTGAGCATCAGCCACACCACGCTGAGCTCGATCATCACGGATATCATGGCGTCGCTGCGGCGTTCAGGACCAGCGCGGCTCGCGGTGGTCAACGGGCACGGGGGCAACTACGTGCTGAGCAACATCGTCCAGGAGGCCAACGTCGACGGCCCAGCGATGACGCTGTTTCCAACCCGTGACGACTGGACGTCCGCCCGCCGGGCGGCCGGGCTCGCGAGCGACGGCCACGACGACATGCACGCGGGCGAGCTGGAGGTCTCTCTGTTACGTCACGTCTGTCCCGACCTGGTGCGGCCGGGGGTGGAAGAGACCGACCACCACGCGATCGACCGGAATCTGCTGCTCATGCACGGCATGGCGGCCTACACCCGGACCGGAGTGATCGGTACGCCGTCGGCGGGATCAGCCGAAAAGGGCCGCACCATCCTCGACAACCTGGTCAGCTCCTTCAAGGAGCACCTCGACCACCTGACCGCGAGCCGATGACGCGCCGTCCAGCCGGGGCGAGCGCGTCGCCCCGATACGCCGCGTGCCCGTCCGACATCTATCGGTACGCTGCAGGCATGACG
Source organism: Micromonospora sp. NPDC000663 (assembly GCF_042898105.1). Classification (NCBI taxonomy): domain Bacteria; kingdom Bacillati; phylum Actinomycetota; class Actinomycetes; order Micromonosporales; family Micromonosporaceae; genus Micromonospora; species Micromonospora sp. NPDC000663. The sequence goes on along the minus strand of NZ_JBIAYR010000001.1, from coordinate 188,306 downwards.
TCTGCTCCTTCCGGCGCTCGTGTGCGATTCGCCCCCTCACCGACGGGGATGTTCCACGTGGGCAACGCCCGCTCCCTTCTCTACAACTGGGTGCTGGCAAAGCAGTCCGGTGGCACCCTCGTGCTTCGGGTCGAGGACACCGACGCCGAACGGAGTAAGCCGGAGTGGGTGCAGGGCATCCTCGACGCGATGGCCTGGCTGGGCTGTGGACCGGACGAGTACGAGGGGCCACTGTTCCAGTCCGCGTACGTGCAGCACCACCGCGATGCCATTGGCAAGCTCCTCGCCGCTGGCCGCGCCTACTACTGCGACTGCACCCGCGAGCAGGTGGTGGCGCGCACCGGCAGCGAACACCGAGGCTATGACGGGTTCTGCCGTGACCGTGGCCTGGGGGCCGCTCCCGGCCGGGCCGCGCGCTTCCGTACGCCCGACGAGGGCCAGACGGTGGTGCGGGACCTCGTCCGAGGTGAGCCGACGTTCGACAACGCCACGATCGAGGACTTCGTGATCGCGCGGGGTGACGGGTCACCGGTGTTCCTGCTGGCGAACGTTGTCGATGACATGGTCATGGGCGTCACGCACGTGCTGCGGGCGGAGGAGCACCTGCCGAACACGCCCAAGCAGCAGCTGCTGTGGCAGGCGCTCGGGCACGAGCCCCCGGTGTGGGCGCACGCGCCGATCCTGGTGAACGAGAAGCGACAGAAGCTGTCGAAGCGTCGTGACCGGGTCGCGCTGGAGGATTTCCGCGCGGAGGGCTATCTCCCGGAGGCGATGCGCAACTACCTGATGCTGCTCGGCTGGGCACCTTCGGGGGACCGGGAGATCGTCCCCTGGAACGACATCGTGGCCGAGTTCCGGCTGACCGACGTCAACCCCTCGCCGGCGTTCTTCGACGTCAAGAAGCTGCGAGCGTTCAACGGCGAGTACATCCGGGCGATGAGTGTCGAGGAGTTCATCTCCGCCTGTCAGCCGTGGCTGCGCGGGGAGTTCACGCCGTGGCAGCCGGAGGAGTACGACGAGGAGGCGTTCGCCCTCGTCGCGCCGCTGGCACAGACCCGGGTCGCCGTACTCGGGGAGATCGTGGCGATGGTCGACTTCCTGTTCCTCCCGGAGCCGCCGGCAGACGAGACGGCCTGGGCCAAGGCCATGACGGGTGAGGCGAGGGCGCTGCTGGGCGAGGTGGTGGCCGCGTTCGAGGACATCACCTGGGAGGCCGACTCGTTGAAGCGCACCGTCGAGGAGCTTGGCGCCGCACGCGGGCTGAAGCTCGGTAAGGCCCAGGCGCCCGTACGGGTGGCCGTCACCGGCCGAACCGTCGGCCTGCCGCTGTTCGAGTCACTGGAGGTCCTCGGTCGGGAGCGAACCCTGAGGCGGCTCCGAGCGGCGATCACTCGGCTCGCGTGACGGTTTCGCCGAGCCGTGCCGCCCGCGGCACCGGGAGTGGGCGACGGTGACCACCGGGTGACTCCAGCGGACCGAACGTCGTTCCGAGCAGTCTGTCCGCCGCCTCGAACACCGCGACCGCGACAGCCTGGGGGGCAAGCGCCGACGGCAGCTGTGCACGCCCCAGCGAGGCCTGGAGGACAGTCCCACGCGCAGCCGTGGAGATCCTGAGGTTGCCGTCTCCGTCAGCCTGGTCGGTGGCCACAAGGACGTGGCCGTCCCAACTGACCGGCCGCACCGTCGGCATGGCGTCGCCTTCGACGGGAGACCGCAACACCAGGGTGTCCGCTTCGCCGAACGCACGGGCGGCGTGCTTTCCCAGCGCTGGTGCACCCCACTCGGGCTGGTCAGCGCGCGCCAGCGCCGCAGAGATCTGAACGGCAACCCGCAGCGGGGGTGGAACGCCCTCGAACGCGGAGGTGATCCTGGTATTGAGGTCCGTCGGACGGAAACCTCCTGCCGTCAGTACGCCGTCCACGGAGAAGCCACCTCGGTAGGCCACACGATCCCGCAGGCGGTCGCCAAGCCACCGCGTCAACTCGCCGAGCCTGCCGCGGTCCGGTGTGGCTATCGGCCATGTTCCGGCGCACAGGTACGTACCGTCGGTCAACCGGAGCGGAGCCAGTAGCTCCAGCGGTGGGAAGACCACGGTCGTCTCCGCGAGGACCAGACCGTGCAGGCGACACGGCAAGCCGGCCAGCCGGGGCATGGCCCGCACTCGGAAGGGACCGCCGGACAGCTCCGCAGCGCTGGTGACTCGGCGGACACCTTCTCCGCCTGCCGACGGTGTGCCGCCCCGCGGCTGGACCGACACCACGACGTCTGCGGTCGTGACGAGCGTGTCGCGCCGCAACAGGACGCTGGCGTCGTCGAAGACGAGCGACTCGGATCGCTCGAGTCCGATGGTGTCCCACAGCGTGTCGACGACGCTCTTGTGCTCGAACAGTTCCCAACTGGGATGCTTCCGGCCGAGGCACCGGCGCGCGCCGAACTCCCTCGGGTCGAGGGGATCGGTCACCAGGAGGAGAGCCTGCTCCGCCGGGTCGAACTCCTTGACCAGCCCTGCCAGCGGTGAGTCGCTGCCGAGCGTCGCCAGGAGAGCGTGCCGGTCCTCGATGAGCTGCGTGGCACTCTGCCTTCTCGGCGGCGGCAACAGCTCCGCCACCGCCGGTGCGTCGAACGCCAGCACCAGCGCCTCGGCGCCGGCGGCCTGGCACAACCGTTGCCACTCTGGCTCGTCTGCCCGCTGGGAGCAGAAGACGATGATCCTCTGACCGCCAACGACTCGGCTGAGCGCCCGAACGATCGAGTCGTTCACCTCATCGCGCATCAGGCCACCGCCGCTGACTCTCGGCGTCCCGTCCTCGCAGAATGAGGTTGGCTGGCGTACGGTGTCGCAGCTCGTATCGTTCTGTACCGAGGACCTCACGAATGCGTCGGGCGGTGCGTTCGGGTCGGTCGTCGTCGTACTCCACGATCACGATGCCGGGCTGGTGTCGATCTGCGTCGAAGGACGCCCAGACGTCAAGCTCGTTGCCCTCCACGTCGATGCTGAGCAGGTCGATCCGCTCGATGCCCGCCTCACCGAGAAGACCATCGAGAGTGCAACACTCGACGGTGGTCAGCGTGTAACCCTCGCCTCGCTCACCGAGCCCCGACCAGGAGGGCTTGGCGTCGAACATGCTGAAGTCCCTTCTTCCCGCACTGTCAGCGACGGCGCAGGTACGGACGGAACATCGGCGCCGAGCCAGCGCTGCCTGGTTGCGCGGATCGGGGTCGACGCAGAGGCCGGTCCAACCGGCGTCCTCGAAGTACCGGCTGTTGCTGCCTCGGACGCCGTCTCCCGCACCTATATCAACGAACACGCCGAGGGCGGGAACCCGGAGGTGTTCGACGAGCCAACGGTCCTCACCCCACTGACCGAAGTAGGGGGCGACCTGGGTGTACGGCAGCACGTCGACTCACCCGGCCTCGGCGAGAACGGCCCGTTCCCGTCCCGTCGGGAGCCACTCCGGGTGCCAGGTCCTGTCGGAGCGGTGCCACTGCGTCACGTCCTCGACGGTCGCGGCGAGCGGACGCAGGGTGAGCCCGGCGGCGCGTGCGCGCCCGGCGTTCGTTCGCATGTGCGGGCGGTACGGATGGCCGGCTGGAAGCCACAGCGGGACCTCACGCCAGGGCCGCACGCCGTGACGCAGCACCACGGGCCCAGCGACCCACCGTAGTGACGGGGCGGTGCGTGTCGCGTCCGAGACCAGACGGAGCGTCTCCTCGAAGGTGGCCACCGCGCCCGCGACATTGACGGTGCCGCAGAGACTCGACGTGGCGGCCACGGCCAGGAACGCCGCCACGTCCCGCACGTCGATCATCTGTACCGGCTGGTCGGGTTCGGCGGGCACCAGGACGCTCTCACCACGCAGACAGCGCTCAACCCAGTACGTCAGTCGGCCGGAGGGGTCGCCCGGCCCGGTCACGAGGCCGAGTCGGACGACCAGAACCTCGGCGGGCAGCTCGCTGGCCAGACGCTCGCAGTCGAGCTTGCCACGTGCCGGACCACTCGAGTCGACCGGCGACCGCTCACTGGTGAGCTGCGAGCCGGTGACGGATCCGTACACGCTGCAGGAGGAGAGCAGCAGGTAGCGACGCGTAGGTATGCAGCGACCGATGCTCATGTCCTCGGCCGAGTACGCGCAGGTGTCGATGACGGCGTCCCAGCCGCTTTCGAGCCCGGAGAGTACCGCTCGGTCGAGGTGTCGACGGTCACCTACGATGTGCGTCACGCCGACGCCGTACCTGGTCGCCCGGCGACCACGGTTGAGCAGAGTCACCTCGTAGCCTCTCTGAAGACAGGCCTCCAGTAGGTGCCGACCGATGAACCCGGAACCGCCGATCAGGAGCACTCCTTTGCCCATCAGGGCCGTCCCGTGGTGTAGCCCAGAACGAGCAACCGCCGGGGGTTGACCGTGCGGTTCGGGTCGCTGGCGTGCACGAGAGCGGAGTCCCAGGCCAGCAGCGATCCCGCAGCGGCTTCCAACGTCACAGCCGCATGGTCGGGCGCAGACTCGTCAGGCACCACCGGGCCCTGCTCCGGCGTCATGACGTGGGCAACCGGTCGATGATGACTGCCCGGCCAGACCCGTAGGGCGCCCGCCTCCGCGGGGCAGTCGTCAAGACACAGCGCGACCGTCAGGACGCGACCGAAGCCGCGTGCGGCGAAGTACGCCGCATCGGAGTGTTTCCGGACCTCCTCTCCGAGCACGGGCAACGTCGCCCATCCGGCCTCGGTTTCGAGCGGGACCTTATAGGTGATCTTGTCTTCCATCACCGTTGAGGCGCCGCCGAGCACGGCCGACGCGACGCCGAGGACTGCGTCGCTGGCGACCACCTCGCCGAACAGCGGTGCCAAGTCCGCGACAGGCTTCAGCTTGAAGACGTACGGCCGTCCGTCGGGCAGCCGCCACCACGTGAGGCGAGGATGGGGTGCTTGTTGGGCAAGGGTGGCACCCACGACCGTGTCGAAGGCGAGGTCTGCGGCGGCGCGAAGCCCGGTCAGGGTCGCGGCGTCGATGAATTCACTGATGACAAGGTATCCGTGCTCGTCGAACGCTGCCCGCATGGACCGGCTGATCCGTAGGTGGCGCATCAGTTCACCCCGACTTCCGCGATGGGCACGAGGAACTCGTTGGATGGTTTGGTCCAGGCGCCGGGCAAGCGTGCCGCCGGCAGTCGGTACGGTGAGACAGTCCACCCTGGGAAGTGGCGGTCGAGAACCTCCACTCGAGCGGGCGAGAGACGAGTTCCGCTCTGGAAGAAGCTGAACCGCCCACCCGGCCGCAGCACAGGTACGGCGACCCGCTCCACGAACGCCGCGAAGTCCGGATCAGCGTGGCCCTCCGGCGGCCACGTGTCGTACATGATCGCGTCGGCGCTCTTGGGAGGGAGATCGAGCAGTTGCCACGGCTGCGTCAGGACGGTGACCGGGCAGGAGAGCGCCGACCTGACCCGTGGCGTGACGAGGTCGACCACGCCCGGGTGCGGCTCCACGGCGAGGTAGGTGCCGGGGTCGCAGGCGGCGAGTTGCTCGGCGAACACCCCCAGTCCCAAACCGACCTCCAGCACCCGGGCGCCCTCACGGCCCGCAGTGAGGCGGCGGGCGTGCTCGGCCATCAGGTCGTCCTCGGCGAAGAACATGACGTAGGTGTCGCCCAGTCGCAGGCCCTGGCTGTCGATGACAGCGGAACGAGTTCGCAGGTCGTCGAGATGACGAATGTGGGCTTGGTCCAGCGCGGTGGTAGTCACGGCCTTCCCTGGCCTCGGAAGTGCGTGATCGGGTCGACGGACAGGAATCGCTCGTGATAGCCGGGAGCACTTCCCACCGCCTCTCGTGCGAGCGCCTCGCCGGCGGACCCAAGAGGTTCCTCCGCCCGAATCAGCACGTACGCGGGCCTGTCGAGCTGGTCACCGTTGCGGGCGGCGATCACCACCTCGGCATAGACACCCAATTCGACGAGGAGGCGACGGGCCAGATCGTCGGCGATCGCGGTGTAGATCTTTCCGACGTGGTGCAGCGGGTTCTTTCCGGCCGGGGCCTCGCCGCTGGAGGGGCGCAGCGGCTCGATCACCCCGTTGTAGCGGTTGCCTCTGCCCACGGCGCCGCAGTCCCCCTTGCCGAGGGACGTTCCGAACGGCGTGAGATACCCCCGGCCCGGCAGGTCCTTCGTGTTGAGGCAGAGACGTGCCTCGCTGACCAAGGGTGTCCCGTCCAGGAACCTCTTCAGCTCTGCGGTCAGTTCGCCGTGGATGGCGTCCAGGCGCTCCTGGTACGCCGGCCAGTCGGGTACGCGTTCGGGATGGAACGGTACGGCGACGGTCACGTCCAGCTCGCCCTGGGCGCGAACCGCCATGACCTTGACATCGGTTCCCGTGTCGTACCGATCCCGGAAGGCTCTCCTGGTTACCAACGACTCCAGCCACACCGCGACCGCCGCCGCCACACCCGGAGCACCAGTTCCTGCGCATAGGACGGTGTCGTTTGCCACGGACTCGTCCGCCAGCACCCGGTGAATCGCCCCCGCCGTCCGTGGCTGGTAGAACTGCTCGTCGTGGTCCACCGCGGTACCGGCTGTGTTGTTGACGTAGGCACGCAGGTGGCCGAGAGCCGCGTCGTCGCCGAGCGCCTCCGCCAAGACCTCCCGCAGCACCTCGTCGAACAGGTCGGCTATCGGCAGGTCAGCGCCGTTGATCCGCTCGGTGAGCTTGCCGAAGAGGTAGCAGTCGACCGGCTTGCGGATGTCGAAGCCACCAAAACGCACGTCGGCGGCGGCGCCGACCAGATTCACCTTGTCGACCCAGTGATTCGGAACCGCGCCAAACCGCTCGCGACACAGGTTCGCGTAACGGCGGGAGAAGGTGTCGGCTACGAGATCAGCGAGGCTGTCCGGGTGGCCGATGCCCTTGCGTTCGGCGACGTCGAACAGTGCGCGATCAGGGTGGGTGGCGCCGAGGCTGGTCACGATCCTCATGCCTGGGCCTCCGTCGCGGCCGGTGCTGCGGCGGCCTTGGGCGGATCGACCAGGTAGGCCAGGCACTGTGACAGCACGAGTACTCTGCGCGCCGGGCAGGGCTCGGCGCTCTGGGCCGGCCGGAAGGTGCCGTCGTACAGGTTGCCGTAGGCGGTCGGCACGGAGGCGCAGCGACGGACCTCTCCGGTCACGGTGACCTTGAACGAGGTCATGCCAGCTGTGCAGGATTGGCCCCGGAATGCGAGCATGCCGTCGAGGTACGGCTGGTTGAACACGTACTCGCCGGAGTTGGCGAGAATCAGCCTGCGTTGCTTGTCGGTGTACGCCTCCGGGTAGCGGCGGCCCTCGTGCACCCCCTTGAACACCTTCGCACGCAACGGCTCGACACCCAGCCCGGCGAGGACGGCGAGGTCCTCGCGCAGCCGCGACAGCAGCGGCGGATAGAGCACGTAGAGGGACACCACGTCGAATCCGGCCGCCCGCAGGATCCGGAACGACTTGGCGTAGGTCTCTAACGGCAGGCCGAGACGCTCCCGCTCGGGGACGTGTAGCGCCGCGACGATCTTCGCGACCCGGGTCGGGTCCACCTTGGCTGCGAAGTCGGCAACCAACTCCGGCGACGCCAGGTTGGTGTTGATGCTGATCCAGTTCTTCCTTGTCAGGCCAGCGCACAGATCCGCGAAGCCGGGAAACAGGAACGGCTCGCCGCCGGACATGTGCACGAGGCAGGGGTGGCCGAGATCCTCGAACCGTCGCACCACGAGCTCCGGAGACGGCTCGGTTAGGTGCACCTTGTTCAGGACGTAACGGATCTGTGGGTGGCAGTACTCGCAGAGGAAGTTGCACCTGTTGGTCAGGTGCCAGTCGAACTCCCACTCCCAGGGGACCGGATCGGACGTCATTGCTGAGATACGCAAGGTTCCACCTCCCAGAGTCGACCGCCCAACCGAATCCTTCGATGACGGCCGATTCATAGGGTGGTCGCTGGCAGCTTGCACCGGGAAGGCCATGATGGGGGTCCACCGTGGGACCCCCTCGTGGGGTTGCTACGAGTGAGCCCACCTGGTCACGACGCTGAGCGGTACCTGCCTCGTGTCCGCGTGCCGGCTGCACCGCACCGGTTTGTCGCTTCCACCGTCACTGGGTCGGGTGCCCGGGGAGGCCCAGTCGCTCAAGCGTCCGGCGGACGTGCGCGACGAGCAGGGGTTCGGCGCGCTGGATGGCGCGGTGTACAGGGCTCTGAACGGGATACCGCCGCAGGATCTCCTGGATACGCTCGCAGACGTCGAGACGTTGTCCCTGCGGCCCCACGGTGAGGTCGGCGGTGACGAGCGCGTCCATCAGGGGTCCGTCTTCCAGCGGGAAGGTGGCGAGAGCGTCTTCCAGGCCGCGCTCGGCTGCCTCGACCCGGGCGCAGGTGTGGTGGGCAACCAGGTTGACAAGCCGCGGCGGGAAGTCCCGACGTTGGAGGTATCGCGCACCGTCGAGAGAGTGCAGGCCGGTCTCCACGGCGCCCGGGGCATAACCGACATCGTGTAGCCATGCTGCTGCCACCAGCAGGTCGCGATCACCGGCTTCAACCGCCGCCACGAGCTGTGCGGCCCGCCTGGCGACACCCTGGACGTGCGCCCATCGCTGGGTCAGTACCGGGGAGTCGAGCAGGTCGGCGGCAAGGTCGCGGGCGGTGGTCACGAGGTCTGACACGCTTCGAACGGTAGCCGCACAACGAGCGACACGCCTCATCCCGTCATCAGGACAGTCGAGACGTCCCCTCGGCGCCAGAAACGCCCCTGCGGTCAGCCCAGGTATGGGACGCCTCGGTCGGCCAGCGCGTGGTCGATTCGCAGCCGCATCGACGGATGGATGTCCAGCTGGTCGAGATCGGCAGGATCCACCCAGCGGACCTGGCGGGATTCGCTGGAGGGCGTCGGCTCCCCCCGGATGGGTCGGGCGCTGAAGCAGATGGAGAACTGCTGGCGCACCTCGCCGTCGTCGTAGGCCATCACGTGTCGGGGATCGGTGTAGGTGCCGACCAGGCCGGTGACCTCGACTTCGATGCCGGTCTCCTCGCGCACCTCCCGCACCACCGTGTCGGAGATCGACTCGCCGATGTCGTGGCCTCCGCCCGGCAGTGCCCACAGATTGTTGTCGGTGCGATGGATCATCAGCAGTTCGCCGCGCTGGTTGCGTACTGCTGCCACAACCGACGGCACAACACTGTTGGCCCTTGGCGCGTCCGGGTCGTTGAAGTAGTCGCGGCGCGGCATGCGTCACCTCTCATCAAACGTGGCTATCACCGCATCGGCATCTGTCATCGGCTCTGCTCCGGCCCAAACGCGGTCGAAGCTGGCCAGGTAGTGGTCAACGACTCTGCCACCGGGAACGCGCCGTAGGTGCAGCACCGGGTTGTGCGCAGCGGTGGACCCGTAGGTGTGGGTGTTGACCAGCATGGTTTCGTCCGCTCGGAAGATGGACGCGTACAGGGTCGTGTCGTGCAGCCGCAACTGCACACCGGGGATGGCCAGGACAGGCTGGTAGTACCGGAGACTCAGCAGTACCCGATGGGCGAGTCCGATCCCGAAGCCTTCCTCCTCTCCCCGCCGACGTACCCCTGCTCCGTTGGGGTCGGCCAACAAAACCCGTACTCGGCAGCCGCTGCGTGCCCGCTCGCCGAGATGGGTGATGTCGTGGAGCTCGGGCAGGAAGAGCCCGGCGTAGACGAGGATGTCAACCGATTCCCGCGCCTGGTGGATCAGCGAACGCCACAGTTCGAGCGGCACGGCTGAGCGGGACGGGTAGAACTCGACCATCTCTGCCCGTCCGGCAGACACGATTCGAGGGTCATCCACCACCGACGGCCACAGATATGTCTCGTCAACCCCGAGCAAGTCCGCGGCGGCGGTGCGGTGGGCGCGGTGCGGGACACGATCGCGGGTGATCCATCGTTCCACCGTCTTCGGGTCCACCCCGATGAGCTCCGCGCACCGCTGCGTGGTCAGCCCCTTGGCCGACATCGTCCCGCGCAGACGTTCGTTCGGCATCAGGACTCGAGGCAGTCAGAGGGACACATAGGGGCGTTTATACCGCCATCAAGACGTCCGCGATAGTCCCTGACCCGTGGTGGCCGAATCCCCACGATGAGCGATCGGATGGAGCTCGAGACGGACGCGCAGGAGCGGCGTCTTCGTTCTCAGCGTCAGGCCGCGTGAGTGATCGCGTCGGCGCCAGCTCAAGGTTCGGAGGGATCATGCTGCCCATGACGGCCACGAACGCCCGCGTCGGCGGTGCTGCTGGAGGGGAGGCGCCTCCTGCTCACGGCAGCCGGCGGCAGACCCGCGGTCTGGCCGATCCGGTCTGGTGGATCAACGGCTCCTTCGAGGGGCGCCCGTTACCCGACCTGCTGCGCGACCGCGACGTCTGCGCAATCTTCCGGTTCCTCAAGTCTCGCGGGTGGAGCCAGGCGCTGATCGCTGCGGCAACGGGAACGACCGAGAACCAGGTCCGGGCGATAGTCCGAGGTCGTCGGCGGGTCACCTCGTACGAGGTGCTCGAACGGGTCGCTGAAGGTCTGAGGATTCCCCGAGGGCTGATGGGCCTCGCTTACGGACCCTGAGCCGATGCCTGCGGCCGAGCCTCTGGTGCTACCAGCTGTAGTTCCACGATCGCCGGCGACGGCCGCGCCACGAATCGCCGCAGCTCACGAGGATCACCGTGGACCCCCATCCTGGGCTGCCCCTCGGCACCACGTCGCGAGATCGTCCATTTGGCGGGGGGACTCCGTTCGTCCTGAGGGCGGACTCGCCCCCGGCCTAGACGAGGTTTGAGTGTCCAACCGAGTCATGCACCGGCTTCAAGTCGGCGGAAAGGCTCTTTCCGTCAGTTCCTTCGATTGAGGAAGAGTGCTGTTGCAACGTTCTAAAGAGATTGATCTGAGCCTATCGCATTTGGGGAGGAATTCTATGTACGAGCAGAATGACCTTGCACGATACGGCTATCGCCAGGAATTGAGCCGGCAATTGCGGTTCCGGGACCTGGTCGCGTACGGGCTGGTGTACATGGTGCCGATCGCGCCGATGGCGATCTTCGGCAGCGTCTACGCCGGTTCCGGCGGCATGGTGGCCCTGGCGTACACGGTCGGTGTGGTGGCGTTGGTGTTCACCGCGTTCTCCTACGCGCAGATGGTGAAGGCATTCGCCATGTCGGGCAGCGTCTACAACTACGCCGGCCGGGGTATCAGCGCGCCGGTCGGGTTCCTTGCCGGGTGGGTGATCCTCCTGGACTATGTCCTCGTGCCGGGGCTGCTGTACCTGGTGGCGTCGGTGGCGATGCACGCCACCGTGCCGGTGGTGCCGGTGTGGCTTTGGTTGCTCGGCTTCGTCGGGGTCAACACGATCGTCAACTCGATCGGCATCCGGATGACCGCGGTGGTGACCCGGGTGATGCTCGTGGGCGAGCTGCTCGTCCTGGCCGTCTTCCTGGCCGTGGCTGCGTGGGCTCTCGCAACGGGTAGAGGCAGGTTCAGCTGGGACGCCTTCTACAATCCAGACACCTTCACATGGTCTCTGGTGGCCGGTGCTGTCTCCATCGCCGTGCTCAGTTTCCTCGGCTTCGACGGCATCAGCATGCTGGCCGAGGAGACCCGAGACGGGGCTCGGCAGATCGGCCGCGCGATGGCCGCCGTCCTCATCTTGGCCGGGGTGTTGTTCATCGCCCAGACGTGGCTGGCCGCGATGCTCGTCCCCGATTCGACCTCGTTGTTGGCGAACGGCGATCCGAACGGCACCGCGTTCTACGACGCTGCAGCCGTGGCCGGCGGAGGCTGGTTGGCGACGCTGTGCGCGGTGGCGACGGCCATTGCGTGGGGACTGCCGAACTCGATGGTCGCCCAGGTCGCCACCTCGCGACTGCTGTACGCGATGGCCAGGGACCGGCAGCTTCCCGGCTTCCTGGCGAAGGTGTCGATCCGCCGCAACGTGCCGATCAACGCCACCCTGCTCACCGGTGCTGTGTCTCTCGCCCTCGGCCTGCACATGGCGACCCGGGCGGACGGGATCACGCTGCTGTCGTCGCTGATCAACTTCGGGGCGATGGTCGCGTTCCTGGTTCTGCACGTCTCCGTCGTCGTGCACCATCTCATCCGCCAGCGCAGCCGCAACTGGTGGGCGCACCTCGTCATGCCCGGTATCGGCTTCGCGATCCTCGCCTACGTGGTGGTCAACGCGAACATCGCCGCGCAGCGCCTCGGTCTGGCCTGGCTCGCCCTCGGCGTGGTCGTGCTCGCCGGCCTGTACCTGACCAGCCGCAGACCCGCCCTGTCGGGTCTGGCGCCCGCGCAGCCGCAGGCCCGCCACGTGGAACGGGTGTGACGACCATGGACACGATCACCTACCGGCCCGCCCGCGACGAGCTGGCCTACACCTTCGGCGGGCGGATGCCGGTGGCCCACGTCCGTTCCGGCGACGTGCTGCGGGTGCACACGGAGGATTGCTTCGGCGGCCTCGTGCGCGGTCCGGCGGACCTGCCGTCGCAGGTGTGCCGCATGCCGTACCTGAACCCGGTGTCCGGGCCGTTCTTCGTCGAGGACGCAGAGCCAGGCGACACCCTCGCCGTCCACCTCGCCTCGATCGTTCCGGCCCGCGACTGGGGAGTCTCCTCGACGTTCTCGCCCTTCGGGGCGCTGACCGCCACCTCACATACGGCGGCCCTGCAGCCCTCTCTCGAGGAGCGGGTGTGGGTATACGATATCGACCAGCAGGCCGGCACGGTCCGCTTCACGCCACCGACAGCGACCACACCGTCGACCTGCCGCTGGACCCGATGATCGGCACCATCGGCGTGGCCCCGGGCGGTTTCGAGTCGCATTTGACAATCGTGCCCGACAGCCATGGCGGGAACCTCGACACACCAGAGCTGCGCGCCGGTACCACCCTGTACCTGGGGGTAAATGTGCACGGGGCGATGCTCGCCCTCGGCGACGGCCACGCCCGCCAGGGCGAAGGTGAGGCCTGCGGCGTCGGGTGGAGATCGCCACAACCACCACCCTGATCATCGAGGTCCTCAAAAGGCGTCCCGACGGTGTAGCCGCGCCTGGAGACCGACACCTCGATCATGCCGGTTGGCTGCGCCCATCCCTCGAAGACGCGTACGGGATGGCGCACCGCGACCTGGTCGGCTGGGTGGGTGACCTCACCGGCCTGGAGCAGCTCGACGCCGCCTACGGCGGGGTGCACGCCCGCCTGCGGCAGCACGCCGGCGGGCCACCGTAGGGGGCGGGATCGAGATGACCTCGTCCATCCCCCAATTGCCGTTGCGAGACGAGTTGTTCCTGCTCGGTCACGACGACGACACCGGCCAGCCGCACATCCACCGCCAAGCCCTCGCCCTCGGCCTGGCCGGTGCGGTGCTGATCGACCTGTTCCTGGCCGGACGGATCACCCTCGACACCACCGACGACACCGGGCCGAAAGGGGAGCAGCGGCTGTGGCTGCACCTGGACCGGCCGGTCGGGGACCTGATCGCCGACACCGCCCTGGCCTCCATCCGCTACGCCCACCCGACCCCACCGCTGCGGGGATGGCTGCGCGGGTTCGCCGACGACCTGTACGACCGCACCCGCGCCGGCCTGCACGCCGGCGGGATCCTGCGCCACGACGTGCGCCGCCACCTCGGCGGGCTCACCCGCACCGACCGCTGAGCAGCAACGGCTCGATGCGCTGCCACAGCCCGTCCGACACGACCCACGGCGGCTGCTCACCACGCCTCACGGTCCGAAATCGTAGATCACCCTCTACAAAGGAACCCTCAGGATCATTTCGTTAGGACCTCTAAAACACCCACTTAAGAAACGGCTCCGGTCCTCGCCGGAATAATCACTGGCTGGCATGCTAGGCGACCGTCCGCCCGCTGCGCCGATCCAACGACGCCAGCAGGCCGCGCACATAGACGAATGACCAAGCCGCGGTTTTACCCGCGAAACCCGGCCCGCGATCACCGCGAACAAACTATCCAGAACCGACTGCCACTCCGCGAACACCTCACCACTCAGCATGCCCGTCAACGAGCCACGCAGCTCACGCGCAACATCGGGTTGCAGTCTACTAACTGTGCGCGACGTTGCCTCGTGCGATTCGTCGGCGCTGCGTCGCGTCCGCGATCCAAGGTTCGACGAAGGCACCGTTCGGGTGGTAAACGTCCGTGCCGGGCGGGACGATTTCGTCAAGTCGGTCCAATGTCTGCTCGTCGAGGACCAGGTCGGCGTGGTCCAGTGTGGATTCGAGTTGTTGCATCGTGCGCGGTCCGGTGATGACCGAGGTGACGGCCCGGTGTGCGAGAGGAAAGGCCATCGCTAACGCGGGCAATGGACGGCCAAGGTCGTCGGCCACGGCCAGGAGTTCTTCGACGACGTCGAGCTTGCGGGCCACGATCGGGTCGGTGGGGTCGAACCAGGCCGGCCGGAGGGCAGACCGTCCCTCGGCTGCGGGTTGGACCCCTCGCCGATAACGGCCGGTGAGGAATCCGAAACCCAGTGGGCTCCAGGTAAGTACGCCCATGCCCCATCGCTCAGCGACCGGCAGAACGTCGCGCTCGATGCTGCGGGCAAGAAGGCTGTAGGGCGGTTGCTCGGTGCGGAAGCGCATCAGCCCACGGGCGTCGGCGACGCGGTGGGAATCGACGATCTCGTGCGCGGGGAACGTAGAGCACCCGAATGCTCTGATCTTGCCAGCCCGCACGAGGTCACTAAGGACGCCGAGCGTTTCCTCGATGTCGGTATCCCAATCCGGACGGTGCACCTGATAGAGGTCGAGGTAGTCGGTGCCGAGCCGGGTCAGGCTGGCATCAAGGGCGTTGAGCAGGTGACGTCGTGAGTTGCCGCCTTTGTTGAGGCCCTGCTCGAGCGGAAAGTATCCCTTCGACGCGAGGATCACCTGGTCACGACGGCCACGGAGAGCCTTCCCAACGATTGTTTCCGACTCGCCGGTCGAATACATATCGGCAGTGTCGATGAAGTTTATGCCCCGATCCAGGGCGGTGTGGATGATCCGAATGCAGTCGTCATGGTCCGGGTTTCCGGCTAAGCCGAACATCATTGCTCCGAGCGTGAACCGGGACACAGTGATGCCGGTACGGCCGAGCGGCGCATAGGTCATGGTCATGAGATCGAGATCCTTTCGGTTTTCAGAGCTCCGAACGCAGGGAAACCGGTGCTGGGAGGTCGCGACGGCCTTTGAGCGGGCCGAACGGCATCGTGAGCGCACCCGCCACGTAGCAACCAAGCATGAGCGCGAGCGCCATACGGACACCGAGTTGCTGGCCGAGCCAGCCAGAAACGAGCCCGGATACCGGCATCGCGGCGAATGCGAGCATCTGCATCGTGGTACTCACGCGGGCCTGGAGGTATTCGGGAACATAGGAGAGACGCCACGTCGTTCGCACGACGTTGTCTCCCACAATGGCGAATTGGCCGAGCAGTAGACCGGCCGCCATCCATACGACGCCTGCACCGGAAGTTGCGAAGAGCACAAGCAGGCTGCCGCAACTGATGAGCTGCAGCACGACCGGGGCGCGCGCTGTGCCGAGCCGTCGCGCGAAGCGTGGACCCAGCAACCCACCGATCGCGCCGCCGATGCCGCCACAGGCGAGCACGAGCCCGATCACCACCTGCGGCGCGGCCAGTTCGTCGACAAGGAAGAGCACCTGAAGCGACAGCAGACCGGTGAGACCGAAGTTCTGCAGGGCTGCCAGACCAGCGAAGTAGCGTAGGTAACGATCCCGCGCGACGAGCTCTGCGCCGGCTCTGACCCGCCGTACGAGTGTGTCGTCCGTCATGGCGTCCGGCTCACCGGACGAACATGACGTGATGCGGATGCGAGTAAGACAGGCAGCGGAAACAAGAAAGCTGATGGCGTCGAGCAGCACGCCGACCGCAGCGGAGACTGCCTGAGCGATCAGGCCCGCCACGCCGGGCCCAACAACCGTACTGGCCGATTCGGTGGCGTAGAGCCGCGAGTTCGCGGCCCCGAAATGCGCCACATCTACTACTCGGAGGACGAGTCGAGGCAACGCAGCCCGGAAGACGACGGCGCACAAACCCAGCACGAACGCTACCGCCAGCAATGCTGGTAACGACAGGGTTCCGGTGGCCCATAACAGCGGTACCACACCTGCCGCACCGGCAGCGACCAGATCACTTGCGATCATCGCGCTGCGCGGGGAGACCTGATCGACCAAGGCTCCGATAGGCAGGCCCAAGATCAACCAGGGTGACCAGGTAGCCGCAGCCAGCAGCCCCATCCATCCGGCGCCCGCGTTCAGCTTCGTGACTGCGAGCAACGCCAGCAGCGTCGCCGATGTAGCCGTACCAAAGAGGCTGACGGCTTCGCCGATCCAGAGTATCCGGAAGGCGGATGGGAGGCGCTGCACGCCACCAGGCTATGTCTGCAAGCACATTTGCGCAAATCTGGTTGCAGGCCGGCGAGCGGACATCCGACATGCAGCGGCCCGCGACCAGATACCGCCGGTCGCGAAAGAGATCCGCCCGGCGGCTTGCCGTAGGCTGGACGCAGCTCGGCGCAGGCACCAGCCGGGACCCACGATTCGGCTGAGCCCTGGGGCTGACCGGATTCCCAACAGCAGCTATCGCCTCGACGAGCAACCCGTCGGCGTTCCGAGCTCTGTGCCGAACTTGAGCTCGCCTTCTCGAGCCTTGCAGCATCGATGGCGAGAAGCTGGCCGAACGACTCGCGCCGGCGTGCTCCACGATCCGGTGGCCGGCGATTCGATGGGCCCCTCACGCTGCCTGCGCACGATCGCATGACCCTCTAGGGCCGATCTGACAGATCATTACGCGTGGCCATGATCGATAGTCCCAGCATGGATCTGCAGCGTGGCGGCCGTTGGCGTGATCATCGGCAGGTGATCAACGGGATTGTGTGGCGCACCGAGAACGGCGCGAATTGGCATCAGGTCCCGGACCGATACGGGCCCCTGGAAGACGGAGCCGTATCCGGCAGCGATTGCAGGCCGACGCGAACGCCGCCGGTGACGTGGACTGGCGGGCCCAGGCCGACATGACGATCGTGCCCACCAGAGCGCGGCCGGGCCCTGTAAAGGCGCTGAGCCCGATCGCGGGCAGCCAAGGGATCGGCCGCTCATGCGGAGGCCTGAGCACCAAACTGCATCTGCTCGCCGAGGGTCGCGGCCGCAGCCTTGGCACCCGGATCACTCCGGGCCAGGCTGCTGGACACCAAGGAACTGGTGGCGTTGCTCGATGCTGTCAGCGTCCCCCGGCTCGCCGGGGTGGGCCGGGCCGCAAACGTCTCGATCATTTGACTGAACGAGGCGTACCGGTCCCGCGCCAATCGCCGGTCCTTGAGAGCACGCCGCATCCCGCACACCATTCCGGAACGCGATGACGTGCTGGCCGGACGGGCCCGCCGCAGTTCCCGCGGCGGGCGACCACGGGTCTTCGACGCTGAAAAGTACAAGAACCGCAACCAAATCGAACGGGCCTTCAACCCGGCTCAAACAGTCGCCACCCGCTACAACAAACTCCACGACCGGTACCACGCCACCATGACCACGCCTCGATCATCATCTGGCGCCACGCACAACCCGACCGCCACCGTCGCCATGATCCGTCGGATGCGCCCCAGGCCCACGCAGGACCAGCAGTTAACGCGACGACATTAGCCGTCGGCGGTCACGCGCAGACATCACCGCCACTCGCACGAAGCGTCGACGTCAGGGCTCTGTTGGGAATGCGTGAACGAAGGCCAAGACGGTCCGCCGATCCCGCCCGTCATCAGGATCTTGGCGCCGTCGCCAACCGAGCAGCAAATTGTCTATTTGTCGGCCCAATTCGGCGAGCTCGTCTGGGGCTAGTCGCAACCACACTTGCCCGCTGTAGGCGCTGTCGCCCCACGGCTCCTGTCGGGTCTCCAAGAATTCACGAAATCGTTCGTACTGCCGCTCGAGCATGGCAGCTTCGGCGGATGTGGCGGCGGCCTGAGTAGCGGGGTGTCCCCGGAACTGGCCGATAGTCCAGCTCATCCCTCGGGTGATTAACTTCCACCGGCGCTCTCGACGATCGCGACCGGAAGGGGCACGGGTGATCAGCCCTGCGTCGACCAACACCTTGAGGTGATGCGACACGCTGCCGGACGCCAGCCCTGTCATGTGTCCCAGAGCTGTGGTTGTCGAAGGACCGTGAACGGCCAGGGCGTCCATGATCCGCGCTCGGTTTTGGTTGGCGAGCGCGGTAAGCGCACGCAAATGGTCAATCTGCCTGACGTCCGGCGGCTGTTGTTGCACGCGTGAAGTATACAACAATACTTGCGCAAATCGTCTTGTGGTCAGCCCGTCGTTTTGCGGTCAACCTGCCCAGCCAACCGATCATCGATACGTCGTACCTGTTCACTGCCGTTGCAGTACTAATGAGGCTGCGCCTCGGACCGCCCAGTCGAGTGACTTGACCTGGTCCTTCTCGTATTGCTAGTCGCATTCTGCGATCGACGGCGATGGTGGAAGGTCGGGCCATGGGCCATTGGTCGGTGCCGACCCGGCCAGGCGCGACTCGATGACCGGACTCAGTAGCCCCAAGCTCATCCGCCGATACGCCGACCTTGACCCGCGCACCTTCTACGGCCAAGCCACGGATCTGGATGGGCTGGCCGGTGCCTACGCCGAGCTGGGCTATCTCGCCAAAGCGCGGGACTACGCCGCCGAGGCGCTGGCACTGGCGCGGCGCATCGACCGGCGCCGGTCGGAGGCGGAGACCCTCAACACCTGGCCGTGGTGCACCCGCGCACTCGGGGAGGTCGCCGAGGCGGTGGCGAGCCATCGGGAGGCGTTGACCGTCAACCAGGCGGTCGGCTCCCGCCGGGCAGAGCTCTCCGGCCTCGTCGGGCTGGCCGCGGCCTACCGCGTCGGAAGCCGACCCGAGCGATCACGCTGGCAGGCGCGGATCGCCGTACGCCTGGCGCGGCGAAACGAGCACCTACTGCTCGCGGCTCAGGCGATGCCGCTGGCGGCGACCCGGAACCGGAGGTCGCGATGGGCTGGGCGACCTCGCCACGGCGGGTCTCCAGCAGCCGATGACTGCCGGCCAGCAGATGAACCTCGATCTCGGTCGGGGAGAACACACGCACGCCTGGGGCGGCGCCGGGCGAGTCTCCTGACCCGGGGCAGAGGATCCCAACGGTGGCCACGCCCAGATCTGACCCGACGATCGATACACCGGATCGGGGCTTCTGGGCCGAATGATCCAACACCGAGAGACCCACGATCGTGGAGTCATCATCGCTGATCAGGACGGGTGCATGCCCCTGCCCAGCCTACTCGCAGTCAGCGTGATCGCGGCCGGGCAGCGACCGCTGTCGGCCATCGGTGGATGGGCAGCCGACCTGCCGTACGGGCGCGATGCACGTCCAGCGCGAGCATGCCCGCTGGCTGGTCAACGACAAGACACTGCAACGCGCCCTGGACGCCGCATGCGTGAGCGCTGAGGACCTCGCCACCCCGGGTTGGCGGTGCACCACGTGACCGTGTCCTGCGGCCAGGAGGCGTTCCTGGAGGGACACGAGTACACCTTCGACGTCATCGGCGGTTACGTGGGTGTCCACTCTTCGGCGATCTGGCGCTGCCGGTCAGGATGATCGCTCCCGTCGAGGAGCGAAGATCGCCTGCCAGCCGCAGTTGGTACGACGTGACGATGCAGCCGGGAACCCTCGCGGCCACCCTCGGACACGTCCTGGTCGACAACTATCTCGTCCAACTAGGCAATATACGGCGGCAAATGAGATGGCACAGCAGCCGTGCCGGCTTTGGGTTTCGCGGTGTTCATGACGGGCACTCAGCCATACGGTAACGCTCCCTCGACCTCGGCCGGTACCAGTATCGGGACCGGCGCCGGAAGTCGCGAGGCGGGACGCCATGGCTCTTGATAAAGACTTCCCGTAGGACGGCACCACTGGCATAGCCGACACGGCGAGCGATCTGCTCAATCGACAGGTCCGTGTCGGCGAGCAGATGTTCCGCCCGGGCAAGCCGGCGGCTGGTCAGCCAGGCGTGCGGGGTGACGCCGGTGGCTGCCCGGAACCGGCGGGCGAACGTCCTCGGGCTCATTACCGCCTGCACCGCCATCTCCTGCACCGATAACGGCCGGTGCAGATTGGCCAGCGCCCAAGACACCACCCCGGCGAGGAATTCGTCCGGCGACGAGGTCAGCCCGTCGTCTCGGAGTGCTGGTAGCACCGCCTGGCAGGCCACCGCGTCTGCGATCGATTCGCCGTGCTCGCGCCGCAGCAGATGCAGATAGAGGTCGAGAGGCCCGGCCGCGGTGATCACCGTGCCCTGGTCCACCACGGCGCGCTGTTCCACCGTCACGAGTGGGTACGCGGCGGCGAGTTCCTCGGCCAGCTTCGGGTGTGTTGTGGCCCGAGCACCGTCGAGTAAACCGGCGGCCGCGAGCGCCAGCACACCGGACCCATACGCGGCGACCAGAGCGCCGCGATCGTGCTCCCGGCGCGCTGCGGCAAAAACTGCGGTGGACGGCCCAGCTCCGGCCAGGAGCACCACAGCGTCAGCTTGAGACAACGCCACCAGACCGTGCGGCACGGTCAACGTCAGACCGCTGTCGGTCATCACTGGTCCCGGCTGATCGGTGCAAAATGTCAGCCGAACGTCCGGCCCGGACGGTTTACGCCCGAACATGGCGCTGACCAGCCCAAGACCCAGCATTTCCACGCCCTCCGGCACATACGCCACGAGCGACTTGAACCCCGACATGGGTGACACCTCCCCGAACGGCGCCGACCCTATGGGGAGTGACTGACGTTCGACTGACGTTCGACTGACGTCGAATGGTCATGTACCCCGCCCCGCTCCTGCGAGACGCCATCTCAGTCATGTCCGATCGCGCGGAGTGATCGTCGCTTGACTCTCGGAGTGGTGTGAAGTCCTAGTATCCGGTCGGACGGGAGGGCGTGCGCGATGCCCGGAACGGCCACCGCTGGGCCGCGTTCACGGCGCCGGCACTCCCGTGCGCGACTTGCCTGGCCGGTTACTTGGTATCCTGGGCGATAACGCTGGAGAGAACCTTCGTAGTAAACGCCCGGGTGCTGGATGGCTAATATCTTCCCGCTCTACGACGAATACGCACGCAAGTGCGACCGTCAGCTCTCGGTATTGTTGCTCACCCCTCAAAGATAAGCCGCTGCACCAGTGCCGAGTGTCGAACCAGAAGGTCTGTGGACTTGCCGACGCGGTTCATCGTATTCGACCGGCTATCAGGGACCACCACTGTCGTCGCGCGCTCCTCACCGCCGCGCTTGATATGGGAGAAGCACGTTCTCATCAGAATCGACAACGTCGGCATCGCCGTCCGCGATCTCGACGCGACGATTGCTTACTTCACCGACCTCGGTCTGCACTTCCTGGGCCGCGGCACGGTCAGCGGGGATTGGACCGACACCGCAGTCGGGCTCGACGGTAACCACGCCAACATCACGATGCTTCAGGCGCCGGACGGCACCAGCCGCCTTGAGCTGTTCGAGTACATCCACCCGGCGGCGATCGAGACCGAGCCCACCCGGCCCAACCAGATCGGCATGCACCTCGTCGCCTTCTCGGTCGACGACATCGGCGAGGCCCTCGCGATCGCCGCCAGGCACGGCTGCCATCCGCTGCGTGGTGTCGCGACCTACGGCGAGGTCTACAAGCTCACCTATCTGCCTGGACCCAGCGGCATCCTTGTCATGCTCGCCGAGGAGCTCAAGAAGGGCTGACCGCGCGAAGCGCCACCGCTACACATCCTTACCAGCCCGGGTGCGATGACCGACCTGACGTACCGCAGCGCGCGACGCTGTCGATGTTGCTGGCGGCACCGAACACCAAAGGTCACGGTCGGCGGATGGTTGACGGGGTGTATGGGCCGGCGCCACCGCGGTCCGCCGCGGAGCACGTACGGCTTTACGTCCATCGGCTGCTGTCGGTGCTCGGACGGGGTCCCGATCACCCGCGGCCCGGGCGGCTACGCGCTGCGCGTCGACGAGACCAAGCTCGAGGCGCTCCAGTTCGACGCCCTGGCCTCGCCCGGACGCTGCCTGAGCAGGCGGCAAACCATACGACCACCACGCCGCGGCTAAGGTTCCAACCTTCGAGCCGGACACCTCGAATCCAGACAATCATCGACTGGGACCCGGACAGCAGGCCCGACGTGGTGGCACGCGATCCCGAGTCGGGTCAGCTGTGGGTTTCCGGGGCAACGGTGCCCGGCGCACGCCCGGGGCATGAGGCCCGGGGGCCGGTTCGAGATCGGCACGGGATGGGCAGGGCTACGCCGAACAATGTCGAGCGACATGAGCGATCGAGGAGCGCTCAGCGGAGAGGGAGAACTGGCCCCCTGGCGGTATGGTTCGATCATGAAGCCATCCCCAGGTACGCCGCGATGGGCCGTGATGGCAGCGTGGGCCACAGTTGCCTGCGTCCTGCCGTCGTCACTGTGGCGTACCGCGGTGGGCCTCGGCGTACCGCTCGGATGGACCGCCGAGCACCTGCGACTCGAGCGAATTCCCGGTGCCGGCACGACGTACGTCATCACCCTAAGCGTGCTGTCGATCGCCTTCGCCGCGCTTACTCTGGGCCTGGTGTACCGCTGGGGTGACCTATTCCCCCTCTGGCTGGTGGTCCCCATCGCCGTCGCCGGGGCGGCCATAGTCGCCGTCATCGTGGTGCTCAGCGTCGTCAACTGGCCGTCGGTCAGCGGCTTCGCCGACCGGCCGACGTCCGGTTGGGCGTTACTGATGATCGCGTGCTACCTGCCGGCGGCGCTGTGGCCGCCGCTGCTGCTGGCAGTGACCGCCGCCCACGTGCGCCGACGCCGCCGCGTCACGGCACCGCATCGATCATCGAGCCGCACATTGAACGCGGCACGGCCGGTGCGCCGGGAAGGGTAGTCGGGCCACTTCGTCATACAGCAATCTGGCAGCGGCGTTCAGACGCTGCAAGGTGTCCGAGGGGACACGGAGCACGCCCACCACTCAGCGGCGCTGCGTCCGCCACGGGCAGTGTCGGAGGGTTCGGCGTCGAGCCGGCAGCGAGCAGAGAACTGCGGTTCATTGCTGCCGCCGATTCTCGGACGGCAACTTCCTGCTCGACATCGGTACTGAGCGCGTCGTACCGGCGGGGTGACTTGTCTTCGACAGTTCGTTCTTGCATACCGACAGTCTCGATGCCGTTCTCGACGTATCAGTCGGTATCCTGGCACTGAGGGGTACGAGGAGGCAGCCCGAGTCCTGGCTGATCTGATCGGCGAATGGCCACGGCTGGTTCCGGCTCAGCGAGACAGCGTCCGTCGCGCCAGCATTTGCCGGACCTGCCATCGCGCGAGCCAGAATGTCCGGACGGGTCGGGGCCACTGCACATCAACTCAGCGCACTCTCGATGTCCGTGCCTTGCCGGCGTTGACGCCGGCAAGGAATGTCGTTCCGGACATTCCTGTCGAGGAGACGGAGCAATCATCAAGCCGTACGGGTCGACCGCAAGGTGCGGTCGACCCGTACGAGGTCAGGCTCTACTGGTAGATGCCCCAGGAAAACTTTTCCCAGGCCCCCGCGATGCCGTTTGCGCGAAGGGGCGCGGACGGTTCGTCGGCACGAGCCAGAAGGTACCCACCGGTCGCTGCCGCCTTCAGGTAGACCGCGCCTGCGTCCAGTCCGACCCAGTCGAACTGTTCCCATCCACCTAGGATCGTCGAGTTCGCGTAGACGGGGTTGCCGCCAAGGTCGGCGTATGCGACCACATAATGGCCGTTCGCAAGCGCGCGCAAGGCGATCCGCCCGCCGCCGGCGTCGATCACCTCGAACTTCTCCCACTGCCCGAGCACGGTGGTGTTCGCTTCGAGGGGTGTGTTGGGCCGGTCGGCCCAGGCAACGACGTTCTTCCCGTTGGAGTGGGACCGCAGCCAGATTACCTTCCCGACCGGTGGGGCGCCGGCCGGGTGCCAGAACACCTGGCTGTCCGGCCCGAAGAGGACCACGCCGAGGTCGTTCCGTATGACGAGACGGTCAGCTCCGGTCTGGTGGGTGCTGGTGGCCCACAGCGGCGCCTCGGACGCCTGGTAGATCACAAAGTTGCCGTCAATCTGCATCTGAGCGTACGCCCCTGGGTTGCCGGCGGTGCCGGACTCCCATGCCCGGTTGCCGTCGCGCAGGTAGACGAGATCGCCGTCCGCCTGCATGCGAAGGACGTGCCGGCCGTCCGGGGAGCTCAGTTCCTGGTCGGCAATCAGACGCTGATGAGGCAGGAGCTCGCTCGTGCCCGACATAACGGGCTTGATGCTGCCGGTCGCCCCCTGGAACACCCGGACGTCATCGATGTCGCCGTTGACGAAGTGGTCGGTGCCCGTGGTGCCCACCAGCAGTGCCCCGGTCGCGTCCCACGCCTGCCAGGCCGGGTTCAACGCCACGGTGGCACTGAAAGCCCCGTCCAGGTGCAGCCGGATCTCTCGGCGCTGCAGGTCGACCACGCCGACCAGCTGGTGATACGTGGCAGGCGACCCCGCCTGAAGGCTGGCGACCGTGTCGTGCGCGGCGTCGGTGGCCGAGGCGGGCACGGACAACTGCCATCGCCCACCGGAGGCCGGGTCGAAGCCGAGGCGGAAACCCGGGTTCGGGCCGGATCCGCGTTGGGCGAGGAAGGTCTGCGCCCGGCCGGTATCCCGCAGCCGTACCCGCACCGAGACGGTGAAGGACTGGTCTGTGCGCAACACTTGGTGCCCGGTGGTGGCATAGGCGGTGGTGCCGTTGAGCAGCAATCCCGTGCCCATGTATCCGCTGTCCGCAGCCGGCATCTGTGCGCCGCCGAGGAGGTTCAACGGCCTGTTGAAGACGGACCAGTCGGTGGCCTGCGACGACTCCACCTCCTCGAACTGCCAGTCGCCAGTGGGTCCGGCGGCGAACGGGTCGGCCAGTCTGGCCGCCTCGTCGGCCGTGATCATCCGGGGCCACGCCTGGGCTTCCGCCATCGCGCCCTTGAAGTAGGAAGCGCCTGCCCGGCCGACCCGGAACGCCTCTGTGGAGTTCCATAGGGTGGCGGCGTTCGCAGTGCCCTCCAACTTGCCATCCACGTACAGCTTCAGCTGCTTGGCGGCCGAGTCGTACGTGCCGGTCAAGTGGGTCCAGACCCCCGGGCGGGGCGTGGACGTGCCCCACGCCTGCCACATCACGGCCGTCGATGCAGTTCGGGTGGACGGTGCCGTGAAAGCCCACCGGTTCTCGGTGGCAACGTATTTGAGGTAGAACGAGGAAAGCTCACCGCCCGCCTGTGCGATTACTGTCTGATCGGCGGTGCCGTTGGAGGTCAGCCGCACCCAGGCAGACACCGAGAAACTCTTGCTGGTGTCCAGCAGATTGGCCCGCTCGGCGTAGTCGTCAACTCCGTCGAACTGAACTGCCGTGCGCCGGCCCCCTGCCGCACCGGGTACGAACCTCCCGGGTGCGCCGAGCGTCACACCGCCCTTCGGGCTCAACCCGTGCCCGTTGCCGCTGTTGTCGGCGATGGATGTCGCGCCGGCAGCGTCATCGAATTTCCACCGGGCCACCGGGTTCGCCGGCGAGGCCACCATGAACCGGTACGTGCGTCGCGATTCGTTGCCGGCGCGGTCGACGGCGGTCACGAACAGAGCCTTCGCCCCTCCCGTGTACGGCGTCCAGTTGACGGTGACCGGCACGCCCGGACTGGCCGGCGCCGCGACGGTGGTCGGCGGGTCGCTGAATCCCCACCGGAACGAGACCACGTCCGGCGAGCTCTCGAACGTGAACTGTCCGGTCTGGCCGACCGAACCACACGGTCCGCCGCTGCATACGTCCGTGCCTTCCTTATACACATCCGCCGTGATCTTCGCCGGGGACGGCGCCACGGCGTCGACAGTGAACTCACACCAGCCCGATTGCGGGCCGGTGCTCGATCCGTCGCTGGCGTGAGCCCGGAACGCGTACGTGCCGCCGCCGATTCCGCTCGCGGCTATCGTCCAGCGCTCGCCGCCGTAGCTGCGGCCACCACTGCCCGGGTAGGCATACCATTCCTGCGTCGACGAACGAGCAACCAGATCAACCGTGCCGTCACCGTTGACGTCCCCGATCGTGCGTGCGGTGGATCCCTGCCAGCCTTCGCCGATCTCAAACCGCTGCGGGTCGCCGGTGTAGCGGGATCGGGCGCCCGAGCCGGGGTAGAGCCACAGATATCCGTCGGCATCGGTGGTCACGATGTCGGCCGTGCCGTTACGGTCCCAGTCCGTCGCGCCGAAGAACGTGTACTCGTCCCAGCCCTCTCCTAATTGCACGCGCGGCTGGCCCGTCGAGTTCCGCGTACCGTCACCGGGATACAGCCAAAGCGCACCGCCGCCGTCACGGGCGACGATGTCGGTTTTCCCGTCCCGGTCCCAGTCGGCCAGCCCGGCGAACGTGTACTCGTTCCAGCCGCTGCCGAGAAGTACGCGTGCCTCCAAAGCGGTCGCGGTACCGGGATAGAGGAACAACTGGCCGGAGGAGGCGGCCCGGGCCACGATGTCAAGGAACCCGTCATTGTCCCAGTCGGCCACCCCGGCGATCGTGTACTCGCCGGCATGCCAACCGAGACCGAGCTGCACCCGCGATCCCACCGACCACTTGCCGCCGACGACCCGCCCGGGAAACAAGTAGAGGTAACCGTCCGGGTCGCGGCCCAGCACGTCGCGCACACCATCACGGTCCCAGTCCCCGGTCCCGACGAACTCGTCGCCGGATTCCAGAACACCGTACTGCGTCGCGACCTGCGCCTGCGTGCCGGAAGGCACGCCGGCCTGCTGCAATGTGAGGATCGGCCCGGCGCTACCGTCGTCACGAATCCGCTGCCGCTCGAACGACAGCGTCAGCGTGTTGCCGTCGCCGTCGCTGGCCCACGCCCGCAACGTCGGTGCTGTCGTGGCGATGAACGGCCGCTCGGCACCGGTCACGCAGGCCTTACCGTCCACGGTGAGCCGGTCCGGGGCGGCCGGAATCGTGTTGGTGTGCACGATCAGCTTCGCCGTGTAGGCGTCGAACTTCTTCCACTCGTTGGTGTTGCCCTCGTTGTTCGCCCGGATCCCGAACGCGACTGCGCCTCCCAGGTCGTTACCGGTCACCGCGGCTGCCGACATACCGAACTCGGTGTACTTGCGAGCATAGTTGCATGTGCTGATCGACGGGCTGGACACCGCGCCGCGCCACAAACCTGCGGTGTTGTTCCAGTTCATGGCGGAGTTCAACGTAGAACCGATCGGATGCAGATGCGTGGTATGCGCGGTACAGCTGTACGAATGCAGCAAGTCGATGGTGAACCGTGGGCTGATCCCCGGCCCTTCCAGAATCTGCTTACCTTGCCAGGCGTCGGTCGCGAATCCGAACATGGACCGGTACCTGGAATAGGTCGCACCCTCGTTACCGGACGGGTAGTAACCCACCTTCGCGCAGTCCGTGTTGTACGAGCCCGAACAATCCCGTCGGTCCTTCGCCCAGTACGATTGATTCGGTGCCGCCTCGTTGATCATCGTCCATTCACGGAAGCCGACATCTGGATCGATGTACACCGGAAACTTGACATCGGGATCCGTCAACAAACGCACATCCGGAGTTACCGTCAGCTTGCCGGAATCGTCCACACCGAACTTCACCGGCCGCTGCCGAGCACCATCCGCCGGCGCATCCACCGACGACGCCCGCACTCCGGATGAATCCCACATCTCCGGTGCGACCGCTGTGAACGCCGCATGACCCGCCTTGGTCACCGCGCGGTTACCGTCCCACCGCAGACCTCCCTTCAGCGAGCTGTTCAGCGTCAGCTTCCGCAACTTCGGGTTGGCCGCCGCCTGGCGGTCCTTCACCACCAGCACGAACGACACGCCCGTAGGCCGCGCTGTGGCGACCAGGTCGACGCCAGGAAACACCTGCCGATAGGTGGCACGCGTGCCGTCCAGCACGGGCTTGGGAAGCTTGTCCGGCCAGGCCAGTGCCACCTCACCACCAGCACGCTCCACCCGAACGAAGGCGCCCGACCCGCCTCCGGACAGAGCCAGATCCACGGCCGAAACCCTCGACGCGACCGTGCCGTCGGCCCTCTGCTCCAGTGTCTCGTCCAATGGCGCCCAGGCACCGTCCGCCCGCTTGCCCCGCTGCGGGAACGCGGACTGCTCAATCGTCGCGGTACCGTCCGGGTTGGCGAACACCTGAAGCGTGGCGCTACGCCGCGACTCGAGTTCCACCCTAGCGTTGCAGGCTTTCGCCATCACCACGGCCGCGGCATCCTGCGCTGCCGAAGGGCGGCAATCCCGCTCCGCTGCGGGCGCGGACGCCGACACCCAGGCGGGCGACAACACCGTCGCGCCCACCGCGGTCACCAGCAGGGCTGCGATGCGTTCCCGACAAATCATTTATTTCCCCTTGTTTCTTTTCCTCATGCATTCAAGAGCCGAGACAGTCCCGACGTCGCTGCCCTGGCCATTCCGGCAACTGATCCGACTGCCGCAATCTGGGGATTACTGAGGGTGGGGCGATCGCAGCGCCGGCCACCCTCCCTATCAGCTATCAGTACACATGAGTGGACTCTTCGGCAGCGGGCCAGCCCAGAGCCCCGGCACATTATTACTGCAGCCATCGAAGCTCACCCCCAAGCCGACTCCGTCTTTTATTGACATCGCCGTGGTGCCCGAAAAATCCGGTCCCGGTCGAAGGAATTGGGCTGTCATACTCGATCGGCCCGAACGGCCCACCCCAAGGTCCGGCCCGACACTCTATGAGTCCGCGCTGCTCTGCCTGCCGGTATCTTCCCGCCACACTCGCTGCTAGCGCCAACAGCGAAGGAGCGACTCAATTATTAGAGGCCCGGCACTAGACCGTAGTCCCCAAGCTCCATGACTCCGCCACTTCCGAGATTAGCCGCCCAGCCCCGGGTGGCGTGGAGGCCGCAGGCTCGTTCACCCCCGGCCGGCCAGCCCGTGCACGTACGACCCGCCTGAGAACGGCAAGTTCGCGTCTGATCTGCCTCCGCCGTACAACCCGGACGCACCTCCATAGGTTATTACTTCGCGTGAGTACGGTATTTTTCTAGGTTCAGGCCACTTGAAGTAGTAATCCGAGTTCGCCTCCGATCGGCCCATGAATCCGCTGTAACCGCCTCCAAGGCCCGGACCAACCGCTCCGCCCACTGCCCATGAGCCATCGTCGCTGACGCCCCCTTCGAGCCCGACATCAGCCACTCCGAGCCGCGCATTCCCGCCGGCTGATGTCTCACCTCCGGCCAATCCTTTCACGCCGGTGTTGGCTACTTTCAAGCCCAGAGTGCCACTCATGCCAAAACCCGGTCCGTAGTAGTTTTTCTTAGACGTTGCCCAACCGAACCCTTTCGAGTCGATAACGGTGCAACTCTCGGCGGCCTTACCCACAAGTGCCTGAAAGCTAGCGCCGAGGCACAGGGACATCGACCAGGTGCCGTTGTCCTCCAGCACCGGGTTAGGCCGCTGGGGAGTTGGGCCGGCGCCGTGCTTGCCGACCGGCCGCCGCGTCGTCGCGCCGTAAGCCACCTGACACCGTTGGGCCCCGTCCGGGCAGTTGACCTTGCGGTTGACCCGCTGCTTGACCGGCGGGTTGTAGGTGGTGGCGGGGTTGTTGGCGCGTTTCGGGGCGCCGACCTGGCCCTTGGGGCACTCGCCGTCGGGGCATGACCGGGGGATCAAGCCGTCAGGGTCGCTCAGTGTCACCGGGCTGTTGTTGGCGTAGTTGTATCCGTTCATCTGTTCAGGGTCAGACACGTCGATCAGCGGGTCGACGGAGATGAAACGGCCGAGGCTGGGGTCGTATTCGCGGGCGCCGAGATGGGTGAGGCCGCTGTTGTCTTCGGTGCCACCGACGAAACCCTTGTCGAAGAAGGAAGGCCACGCGCCCTTCCCGGTTCGTTCGACGCCGAACGGGGTTTGCCTGCGGATGGCCACGGCCTGGCCTGTCCCGGCCGCGATGGTGCTCTGCGTGGTGCCTTGGTGGTCGGCGACCAGCCAGACCAATCCTCCGGCGGCGGTGCGGGTGGCCACCGTCTGACGGTTGTGGCTGTAGTACCGGATCACCTTCACCGCGCCGGACGCGGCGCGGATCTCCTGCCCCGGCAGGTAGAGCGTCTGCCCGGCGGGGTCCTGGCGGATGAGGCGCTGGTCGTCGCTGTCGTAGAGGTACGTGGTGGTGCCGGTGGTGTCCTGGCTGGAGGCGAGCTTCCCGGACAGGGTCCAGGTGAGCGTCTGCGCGTTCCCGCCTGGTGCGGGGCGGCCGGTGATGTTGCCGGTGGCGTCGTGTTGGAAGGCGGTGGTTCGGGGAGTTGCCGACCCGTCAGTGACGGTAGTGCCGGCGATCTTGTGGGTGCCGGCGGCGATCGTGTAGGTGGTGGTCCGGTTGGTGCCGCTGCTGCCCGCGCCGTACTCGACGAGCTGGCTGCGGTTGCCGGCGGCGTCGTACCGGTAGCTGTGGCGATACTTGGCCGGGCCGCCCAGGATCGCGTTCTCGGGGGCGGTGGTGCATTTGCCGTCGGCCGGCGTCCAAGCGTCGCTGAGCCGGCGCAGTTTGTCGTAGCGGTAGCACTGGTTGTCGCTGGAGTTGGTGTCAGCGGCTCGGACCACGTTGCCCACGTCGTCGTAGTCGTAGTTGACGTCGGTGACGGCGGTCGGGGAGGTCGAGCGTGTGGTCGAGACGGTGTCCAGCCGCCTGGTGTCGGTCTCGTACGTCCTCAGCACGTCGACGGACGGTCCACCGTCGCCGTTGGTGAGGTGGGTGGCGGCGGTCTCCGAGAAGCTGGTGTGGTCGACACCCTTGACCAGCAGACCATCGTCAGCGACGAGGGTTTCCGGCAGGCCGAGCGTGTCGTATGTGTAGGTCAGCGTCTCAGTTTCCAGGTCGCCCTCGACACCCGGCAGGCGCACCGTCTTCGGCGAGCCGTTCGGGTAGTAGCCGAAGGCGTAGTCGTATGTTCCGCTCAGCGGACCGGTACCCGGGATCGTGTACCGCACCCCGGTCGGCTGGTAGTCGACCTGGAAGGACGTGATGTCCCGCTGGTACGCGTCGCCGCCTTCGTAGCGGGTCGTGCCGACCAACTGGCCACGCACATCCACCTTGCCGATGGTCTGGTCATACCGCCACTGCGCCCGGACGGCGCCGGTGACCGACCCGACCCGCGACGTCGTGCGCCGGCCCAGGTCGTCATAGGTGTAGGCCTCCGTCTGTCCCCGCGCGTCGGTGCGGGTCAGAAGCTCGTCCTCGTCGTTGTAGGCGAGGGCGCTGCGGCCCAGGTCGGGGTCAATCGTTTCGATCTCGCGCCCACGCAGGTCGTACTTGCGCTGCCATACGACACCCAAGGGGGCGGTCACCTTCTCCAGCTTGTCACGTGCCGAGTACCTGTAGGTGGTTTCGTCGTACCCGCTGGCGCTGCCCGCCGCGACTCCGGGACCGTAGCGGCGCAGCTTCACTGTGCGGCCCTGCGCGTCCTTGACCGTGGAGGTCACGACCCCGCCGGCCGGCGGGGTGACGTCCTGCCGGTCACCGCCGTAGCCGTAGGTCGTCTGCCAGCGCCGTTCACCGCCCGGGCTGGCCGGCGAGCTGTCCATGACGTGCGCCTGGACCTTGAGCCGGCCGGCACCGTCGTACTCACGAACCGTGACGGAGGGAATGATGCCCTGCCCGACGTACAGCGTGGCACTGGGCGCTGCCAGGGCAACGTAGGGGTTGTGGACCCGGCTGACCCGTCCCGCGGTGTCGTACCGGGTGTCGGTGACGACGGCGACACCGGTGCTCCCCGCACCGTCCGGCGCCTGCGTCTGGCGAGCCCGCAACAAACCGTCGAAGAACGCGTAGCTGGTTACGTACTTCCCGTCCTGATTAATCCGCTGCGTCGTAATTACCGAGGCACGGTCCTCGCGCACCGAGTAGCTGAAGCGATGACTCGGGTCCGTCGGCCAGGTGCTCCTGGCCCGGCCAGGCAGCCACATGCCGGTGACCCGACCCAAGCCGTCATACGCAGTCTCAGTGACCCGCCCGTTCGGGTCTGTCACCTTGACGGGCACCCCCCAAGCCGGCTCCACCTGCGTGGTGGTGACCCAACCCAGCGCATTGGTCTGCTTCAGCTGGGTCACCGGGCCACCACCGGCGGCGGTCGTGTAACCGTGCACAGTCCGTGCGCCGTGGATGTCCCATTGCTCATACACCCGGCCCAGCGCGTCGTGGGTGTACCGGTTCTCGGTGATGAACGTCGAGTCCGCGCCCGCAATGCCCTTGAACTCCTTGAGCGTGCGCACCTCGGAAACCTCGCCCGCAGTCGGAGCCACACTCCAGGCCAGCTGATCGTAGGAGGTGCGTACATCACCGATGACGTTCTCAGCGGTGCCACCCGCGCCGAGGTCACCCACCACGGCGCAGGACGCGGCGAAAGTCCGCTCCCGCGACTCTCGGTCGATGATCCACTTATCGGTGTTTCGGGCGTAGTCGGTCAGCACACATTTCTCATCACCCGTGACGTCGTTGTCGCCGTTGTCGTCGAGCTTGGACACCATGCCGTACGCGTCCCGCGTCGACCGCTGCGTCGTCGTGCGGTGGCCCCTGCCACCGTCCAACGCTGTGCGGGTGTACTCAGCGCCAACAGCCGTGTAACGGGCATTCACCGTGGACCCGTTGATGGTGCGCGACGCGGTCGGATCAGACTGCCACGGCTCCGTCACCGAAGCGGCAACCTCTGCCGAGCCGTTGTATGTGATCTGCTCACGGACCTGTCCGGCAAACGCGTCCTCGTCGTTGACCGCCGGCACTTCACCGGTGCTGATCGCGGGCATTGACACCGACCGGGTGCCGTCCTTGGTCTTGTCACCGTGCATTCCCTGGAAGTAGCGGGTTTCCGTACGCGTCGCCTCGGCGCCCTCGCCCTTCGTCGTGACCACCGTCCGGTAACCCCGCCACACCGACCAGGTTTTCGCGTCGGCGTCGATGAGCCCGTCGTCGTCGGTGTAACGCCATGCCGCATCCTTGTAGGCATATGTCGTCAAGACCCGCGGCGACTTCGCCCTATCGTCGATCTTGTCCGACTCCGCGACCTGGGTGACGACGTACTTGTGGAAGAAGTCGGTGATCGGACTGGTGTGGCCCGGCGGCGTCCAGCGGACCGGGTAGCAGCGCAACGTGTTGGCGTGCAGCGCATTCCGGTCCGGCTCTGTGGCACCGGTCGCGCACTCCTTGTCAGAGTAGGTGACGTCGGTGACGCCCCCGGTCTCCGAAATGATCTGCTGAATCCGGGGCCGGTTCATCGCCGGCAACTGATCGCTGTTGGTGTCCACCCGGTTACCCCGCACCACCGGCACGAAAGAAACCGCTGGAGTGCTCACCCCGACACCGACCAGACCGGTATGCGAAATGCTCGACAGCCACAGCGCAGGCAGCGGCCCGTCGGAGAGATTGGGATACGAGTGGGTGAACCCCCAGCGCTCCACGTTCTGGTAATCGTTGGCGGCGGCGTCCCAGACCCGGGTCGTCACGGCGGACAACCGCTTCTGCATCCAGAACGTCGGCGCGCCCTGCTGCGCCGAGCACGGACTCGCCGCGCAGCTCAG
Organism: Micromonospora sp. NPDC000663; assembly: GCF_042898105.1. Classification (NCBI taxonomy): domain Bacteria; kingdom Bacillati; phylum Actinomycetota; class Actinomycetes; order Micromonosporales; family Micromonosporaceae; genus Micromonospora; species Micromonospora sp. NPDC000663. Next base: position 154,703 of record NZ_JBIAYR010000001.1, on the reverse strand, counting down.
GTCCCGCGGCACATCCGGCCAGTTGCGAGGATCGGTACACCCGGACAGACAGCGGTCGGCAAGAGCAAATTCCACCCGGTACGGCGCGTTGTCGGCCGAGTCCAGCCGCGTGCCGTACTCGATGTTCGCAGGGTAGCCAGCCCGGTCGTAATCCACCGCGTCCGTCTGCGTGTTGTTACGTGCGTACCGGTTGGTCTCCTTGGTGTAGTTGAACCGCATCGTGTTGCCGTGCGTGTCCACCACGTGATCGAGCTGCCACCGGTACGCCTGCACACATGACGACGCAGCGAAAGTCGACTGCCGGCAATCTTCCCCCTGGTGATTACCGAAGACCGGCACCGTCAGCGTGGACTGCGACCCGTCGCGGCCACCGAACCAGTATTCGGTGCCGTCCGGAGTCCGAGCCACCCACCACTCACCGTTGTTGTCGCCGTTGCGGGCCCCGGTACGACGCTCGATGTAGGTGCCGTCATCACGGCGCAGATGCCAACGGCTACCGTTGTCACCATCCTTGAGCATCTCGCCGGCACGCCCCGGCATGGAAAGAACGGCGTTGTCCGTCTTCCAGCACAGGTCGCCGCTCGTCTCCTTGTTGTTGGAACCGGCGTCGATGTCCTTGGAACACGAGGTGTACCGGCGCTCGATGTAGCCCGGATGCCAGTCGAAGCCGTCACCGATCCACGACGGCTGACTGTTCGCCGCCGCCGTCCGGCCGTCCACACTCGACGACGAGTATCCCAGGGAGATGACGGGGCTGGGGCCGGCCGTCGGCGGCGGCACCCGCAATGGGTACGACCAAGAGAAGTCACCGGTGTTTCCGCCCGTCGACCACGTCGCCGACGGAGCCAGCGACGTAGCCCGATAGTCGCCGCCCGGACCGTTGTCGGCCGCAGCGAGCGCCAACGTCGCAGGGACAGCCCCGGCGAGGCTCACCTCGGCTGACACCGTGCCAGCCCGAAGGTCCACATCAGAGGTCAGAGGCTGCGGTCGGCAGCCCGAGGCTGCGCAGTCGGGCTCACGCCACAGCCGCAGACGCGAAGCCCAGTCACCGCCGTACGCAGACCGAAAATCCCTGATGTCGACGGTGACTCGTGCGGCGGCAGCCGTGGTGCCGCCGTCCGCGCGGGCTACCGACAGCCGCACACCTTTCCGGCTCAGGCTGCGTACACGCACCTTGGAGACCCGCGTGCCCGACGCGCCGGTTCCCTGCACCCACAACGGAAGGTCGCCCGCTCGAACCCGCCGCGACCCCGTGGCCGGTACAGACACGTCGACGGCAGCCACGCTTGGCCATTCGGCCGCCGGGACGCGTGGCGGCGCGGCCTGCGGTCGTCTCGGCGGAACCGGCTGGGCGTGGCTGCCGCGTACCAGCGGCTCCTTCTGCGGCCGATCCACCGCCGGACCTTTCGCTGGCGCTCTGGAGATGGGCTCCGCTTCTGCGGGTGCGGAAAGGAAGACCGCGTTCAGGGCCACCGACAAGGTAGCCGTCACTAGCAGCCTTGGATATCGCATTGGAAGTGCCCTCCGGCATATGCGCGGGCCTAGAACCCGGTGCTCGGGAGTATCGGATACCTTGATCTCATCCGGCTGTCGTGGCGCTGACGCGTGCGAGAAGCGCGAACAGGTACGCCTGCCGCAGGGCCGCGAAGCCGAGCCGCCAGCCGGTGTCATGGACTCGCAATCGGTCAAGGCTGCCGACACGGGGTCCAGGGATAGTCGCGGCTACGACGCTGGCAAGAAGGTCAGCGGCCGGTCAGTTCCTGCAGCGTGTCGCCAGTCGAAGAGACCAGATCGTGGAGCTCGGTGTTGCCAATCTTGATCTCCTTGTCGATCACCGTGAGTTCGTGGATGAGCTCGGAGGCCAGCCATCGGCGGGTCCTGCCGACCATGTCGCGGAGCCGGACGGGGTTGAGCAGCGCGCGAGCCTGCTGGGCGGACAGAAATTCATTCTCTCCATGAGGAATCAGATCGACGAGCGAGTGGCGCAGTCGGGAGACAACTTCGGCGCGCGTACGGCCGAGCTGGTCACCGCGGTCGACCAGCAGCCGCAACGCCACCGTTGGTGTCGTCGGCCTGGACCTGCCGCAAGTCGGGCGTGTGCAGGGCGACCACGGAGACGCTGTGGGCGTCGATCGGGTCGGCCTTGCGGCCCTGGCCGGTGGCGAAGACCCGGGCTCGGGCGGATGGTTTCGGCGTTGCGTGCCGAACTCTGGCCACCTGCTTCGAGTCGCGCAGCTCGCGTTGCGATGGCTGCGTACCTCGACGACGTTTACCTGAGGCATCCCCGTGTTCATGGAGCTTCTTGATCCTGGCCTGAGTAGCTCGGCGGGCACCACGAAGCTTTGCGCAACTGGATCCGACAAGCAGAGGCTGACGCCGGCGAGCGCGCCGATCGGCCGACCACGGACACGCTGGAGGAGAACCGCCCGCTGCTGAAGTAGAACGCCGAGCTACGGCGGGCGAACAACGACCCACGGCCCTACGCAGGGAACCATGGCACGGTCTTGGCGGGGCCGGCGCATCGGCGACGATGTCGCCGGTAACCGAGATCCTCGAACTGCTCGCCGCGCCGGGTGAGCTGCGGCGAGCTGATTCCGGTCGCCACGGAGACCCATAGTGCGACAGCGTTTGCTACGGCAGCAACTGTTCTGCGGCTGCTTTCAACATGCGGGAAGCATCCTTGGTGACCGGCTCGCCGTGCCCGAAACAGGCGATGTCGACCTTGAGCGCAGCCTGCTTCTGTAGCGACGCAAATGCTTCGGCCGGATTAGCGTTGAAGACGCCGAGAATGACCGATCCGTCCGGCATGCGGGCGACGGTGTCGCCCGTGAAGAGGACCCGCTGCCGAGGCAGATAGAGTGCCAAGCTGCCCGGGGTGTGGCCAGGTACGGCCATCGCGACAGCCTCGCCTGCCAGTTCTAGGGTGTCGCCGTCGTGCAATTCCCGGTCGACGTGGACCGGGGGAACGTCCTGTTGGGGCATATCTGCGTGAACCTGGTCCCACAGCTGCTGCTCCCAGTCCGACAGCACGGGCGGTGGGGTGCTCTGTTCACCCCGCACAGCAGCGGCGTCGGCGTGATGCGCCATCACGGTTACATCGCCCCACTTGGTAATGTCTGCCGCGGATCCGACGTGGTCCTCGTGCCCGTGGGTCAGGATCACCTGACGAACGTCGCTCAGTTTGCGGCCGAGTGAGTGGACGGCATCTGCAATCAGTGGTGCCGAGCCGGGCATGCTCGTGTCGATAACGCTTATTCCGTCGTCATCGTGCCACAAGTAGACATGGCCGACGGGGAATCGGAGAAAAGCCAAGTTAGAAGTCAACTGTACGAGATTCACGACCCAACGCTACTCGGAGTTTCCGCTATTACGGTCTCACTCTGCTATCAGCAGATTGAGCGGTTCTGCCAGCCCCGGCCGGTGGGCGCAGCGCTGATTCAAGCGCAGGTCAGCGCGTCGATGATGCCGCGGGTGCGGGCGGCACTCAGGTCGTGGGCCGAGGCCCACCCGAGCCCGCCGGCATCTGCGATGACCTGCACGTTCACGCCGTGGCGCTTGTGTTTCCCGGAGTAGGCCAAACCTCTGCGGCTGTGTTGAGAAGGGCGATCGCTTCCTGCACGTAGCGCCAGGCGGTCGCGACACCGATCTCGAAGCCGGCGGCGAGACGGGCGTAGGTGTCACCGTTGCACAGGTGGGCCAGGGCGAGCAGGGCCTGCCGTCCCGGGTCGAGACCGCGCCGACCGGATCGTTGCTGCTTACGGAGGCAGCGGATGCGGTCGGCGCGGTGGTTCAGCGTCCGGCTGGACAACGAGATCGTGGACGGGTAACACAGCACAGGCGAGGCTCCCGGTAGGGCGTCGGGCTTTGGCCGACTGTTGTTCCACCTGGAGCCTCGTCCTCATCGATCTCCGGCGCACCCACGCCGGTCCTGACCTGCAAGGTCAGGACGGAAGGCTCACTCGAGTTCGCAGCTCACCCAATTCGACGAGTACCGTCAGTGTCAATGGAAATACCACCCGTACCGGATATACCTGCCAACTCGCCAGTGCCGCTCAGCGGCACGATGGTGAAGAATTCGGCGGTGCGGTCGTTGCCGAGGAACGGGTTCTGCCACCTACACAGCCTCGACCGACGACGGGCCCGCTACGCGGACCCGACCCCGGCGTGTCACCCAACCCGGCCAACGTTTGTGGTCTTCAGCGCGGCCGCGCGGAACCGCACCTGGGTCGCGGACTTCACCCACGTCACCACCTGGGCCGAGGTGGTCTACGCGGCGTTCGTCGTTGACGTCTACTCCAGGGCGATCGTCGACTGGGACGCCGCCACCCACGCCGCGAGGCGGTTGAAGTCAACAGCTCAAGTCTCCACAGAACCCGGGGCGGTTCACGGTGACCGTCCACGAGGGTATAAAGCTCTGGCGACAGAGAAGCGCAAGCGGTACGACATCGCTAGGTGGAAGCATCTAGACCGCTGACGGCACTCCGCTCGGCACGGATCTCTACGAAAGGGCGTCACGTATGCGCCAGAAACCACTGTTGCGCCTCTTGGGGGCCTTTGCCATTACCCTCGGGTTCATGCTTACGCTGTCCGCTCCGGCATCCGCCGGTTCGGTACAGCGCGGCGTGGAAGATCCTCGGTCGGTTGCGGTTACGAGTCTGTCTGCCGGTAACGTCGCCGCAGCCACGCCGTGTGGCTGGTCCACGCCCTCTGTCCAGACGGCCTGGTACAACCACTGCGGTTCTGGACCGGTCGTGATTCAAGTAGAGTTCTTCTGGCGAACGAGCATGTACCACCCGGATCGGTTCATCTGTGTTTGGCCCGGCGTGACTAATCTGTCCACACATCCGTCGCTTCAGGGTGGCCTGATCACCTACGCCTATTACACGCGGCCGTGCTGAGCAAGGTAATTCCATCTTGCCGTTGAGTTCTCGACGCTCGGCTCGCATCATCGATCTGGTAGGCACCACAACGGCAAGGTGGGCCATACCGATGGGACAACCTTCCTCATCAGTTAGTGTTTGAGAGAGCTGTTATTCGGGCGCGCTCAGGGTTCGGCGTTGGTGGCGGGTGGCGCGGCGGGTGTGGTCGAGGCGGCGGACCATGGTGTTGATCGCGGCCCAACGGATCAATGCCTCGGAGCCGGCGGGATCGCGTTCGTAGTCAGGGGCAGCCGTCGGTGAGCGGTCAGCCAGGTGAGGCTGCGCTCGACCACCCATCTTCTCGGGTGCACGACGAACCCGCGCTGGTCGGCGGGCTTGCGGACGATCTGCACGGTGGTCTTGAGGTTTTCCGCAGGCCAGTCGACCAGCCGGCCGGCGAACCCTGGTCAGCGAACACATGCCGGATCGGCGAGAACAGATACGTGCTGAGCACCGTCGTCTTGGCGCCGTCGCTGTCCCGCCACGACGCCGACATCACGCAGACGACAACCAACAGGCCGAGCGTGCCGGTGACGATAAACCGTTTCCGGCCGTTGATCTTCTTACCGGCGTCATAGCCACGGGTGGCGGCGCCCTTGACCGACTGCTACTCCATGACGTCGGCCGACGGCTCGGCTTCACACCCTTAGGCCAGGCGCAGCTGTTCGTGCAGCTCGGCGAGAATGCGTTCGATGACCATCACGCGATCGGGGCTACAGCCGTATGAGACTGCTGCCACAGTCGTCCATCTTTACCGGTAAAGCCCGCCTATTTACTGTACCGGTATAGCAGCGGCGCCTCGTGGTTCGTCGTAAGAGCGGAGATCGGGCATGGAGTTTCCGTGGCATTCGTCATGGCTATCAACACCGTGCAACGTGAGTTCGATGGTGCACAAACGGAGGCCGCCGATTCGACCGAATGTGGTCCGAGTTCGTGACACGGACCACTCGTGGCTTAACGGCCGCCAGCCCATATTGTTACGCATTGGCACCATCCATCCACGAAAAGGTCCGAGACCGATGAGAAAGAAGATTCTCGCGGCGGCTTTCGCCGTGGCTGTGGCGGCGTCACTCGCTGTTGTCGCACGGGGGTTTGCCGAGGCCGAGGTGGCGACACCGGTGTGCGCCGATGTGGCGGTGGGACCTGCTGAGGTGGTGGTATCCCAGGAAGCCCGCACCAGGCTCGGCCTGACCGGTTGGCCGGACAGCGGACTGGGCGTGGAACGCACTGGCGACGGCCGTTATCGCTTTCACGCGCCGGACGCGTTCGGCGGAACCGGCGCAGTGAAGCAGCGCAACATCGTCACAGTAGGGACGCTGGAGAACCCGCTCGCCGGTGGAGTGCAGTCGGTCGCATCCACGATCGAAGTTCCCAGCGGGTACCAGTGGGCCGGCGGTGGCCCGGTCTGGCGGGCGCCCGACGGCACGTTGCTGAAGGTTCTGCACTTGGAAAAGCACAGCGGCAGCACGTTCTACGCTGAGCTGCACCTGGGCGTGCACGACACGGTCAGCGGCGTCACCTCGTACCTGGGGCCGATGGTCCGTCCGACGATGGACCAGCCGACCGCTGCAGCGCTCGGTCAGATTGCCGATGTCGGCACGTCGAGCCTGACCCGTATTGGTGACTACCTGTACGTCTACTTCCCGGACTTCTACGTCGCCAGCGACGGGCGCCCGGCGAGCACCGCCCTCTCCGTGGCCAGGGCCCGCGTCGATGATGTGGTCCGTGCCGCGCGGGCCGGCACCGTCACGTCGTGGCACAAGTACCACGACGGCGGCTGGACGTCGCCCGGAGTCGGTGGCGCCTCGACGAACCTGCAGCCGGGCCAGCCGATGCTGTGGGCGCCGCACGCGGTACGCAAGGCCGAAGGCGGCGTGGTACTCGCCGCAGCGGTTAGCGAGCGGGAGATCGTCATCACCACGTCCCCGGACGGCGTCACGGGCTGGAGCCCCCGGGTGCCGCTGTTCCGTGACCCGGAGCGGTACAACGCTTACGTCAATGTGATCGGCACCGGCGCGGATCCGTCCGTGGTCGGCAACGACTTCTACGTGTACAACACCCAGTTCATGCAGACGGAGCCGAATTGGTCGGACGTCCAGTTGGTCCGGCACCGGGTGAGCTGTACCGCCGGGACGAGCGTCGGTACCGTCGCACTCATCCGCTATCTGTCTGCCGACTCGCGGCACCGGGTCACCGTCGGAACCATCCAGCAGGCGGGCGTTCACCCGCAGTTCGGTGGGATCTGGGGCCTTCTGGCAGCCAAGCGGCCCGGCACTCGGCCCCTGTACGAGTGCCGGGCCGGCACCGCCGACTACTTCGTGTCGATAGACCCCCGCTGCGACGATCGCGGCAACGCGATCCTGCGCACGCTCGGCTGGATCTACGAGTCCCCGCCTGCGCAGGATTCCACGCCGCTGTATCGGTGCGCCCTGCCGAAGGCAGCCAGCCACTTCGTGTCGATCCTGGCCTCCTGCGAGACGCCCGACGCCGTCCAGCAAGGACTGCTCGGTTATGCACTTACCACGTCCCGCACGCCCTTCTCCCGATTCTCCGACGGCCGGGATCAGTGGGACTCCACCGACCGGGTCGATCGGTCGTACACCCTGCAGCGCACCGGTTGGTATTTGGAGAACCATCGCATGCCCGGGACGGTCCCGCTGTATGGCTGCTCATACCAGGTCCCCGGCGGCGTCAACAACTTCATTTCGACGCACGAAAACTGCGAAGGGCTGACGCGGGTGCGGCTCGAGGGGTACATCCACCTCGAGCAGGCGTCGGCAGATCACCAGCCATTGTATCGGTGCTTCCGGGCACCGACCTACGACCATTTCGTGAGTACGAGTTCGGACTGCGAAGGCCAACCCGGGGCCGTCCGGGAAGCGCGGCTCGGTTTCATCGCAGTCACTCCCGGCTTTTCCAGCTAGCCTTCGTGGTTCACCAGATCACCGGCCCGCTGCCCGTCGGGGCCGGCGATCGTGGTGCGGATCGTCTTGCCCCGCACCACGCCGGCCAGCCCGTGCTCGCGCATAAGCGGTTCCGCGACCCACCCGCGGCCGTGGTGCGGGCAGTTGCTAGGGGCCCGAACTGGTCGAACGCGAAACAGCGGGTCGGAACCGGGGTGGTCACTTCCTTGATCCGGTCGAGTTTGGTGTCGAAGTCCGGGTCCTTGGATTCCTCCAGGTGCGCGTCCGCTGCCAACTGACGTCGTTGTCGCGCACCCACTGGCGTAGCCGTGCCCGGCCAACCACGACCTGACGGGTGGCGTCGGTGGCCAGGTAGTCGGCGAGTTTACGTAGGCTCCAGCAGGTGAAAGGCCGCCTGAGCGTACTCGGGCGCGCCTTGGCCGTCGCGACGCCGACGCCATGAGCCGCTCGACCAAGCCGGCCGGCTGCCGAAGGGAACGCGCAGCTCGCCGGTTGCCGCGCCGTAGTCTTGCGATCTACGGCCTTCATCGTCCAGACAACGGGTGCCCGTTTACGGCGACCTCCCGCTCCCAACTGCGTGGCCGGTTGAAAGTCGTCGATGCTGTCGGAGGCCGGTAAGGAAGAGGGCGGGCCGAACGCTGGGACCGCCCAGCGACGTACTTCCCCGGGCCGCAGCCACTACCCAGGTCAAGTGGTCACGCAACATTGGCAGAAATCCCGCGGTTTTTGTCCAGCCGACGAGAATGCCATTGACACTACTTTGGACTCCGGTTGAAGATCTTTCGTGGTGCCCACCTTCGGCCCCACGTGGGGCCGCTACTGATCGGACATGCGCCGTCCGGTCGCGTAGCAGGCTGTCACGAGGGTGGGCAGGGGGAGGAAGCGGTGGCTGTGTGGCGTACACATCGCAGAGAATTCGGAGTGGCTCCGCGATGGCTGGGGATATGACTGAAGATCATCAGTCTGGTGGGAACGTCACAGAGTCCGGTCTCCGGTTCCGAGTGCTCGGCCCTTTAGAGGTGTGGCGAGACGGTGAGCTCATCGAGTTGGGGGCGATGAAGCAACGCATCATCCTCGCTTCCCTGCTGATGAGGTACGGGCGACAGGTGCCGGTGGAGACCTTGCTACGGCGACTGTGGGAAACTGAGTTGCCGCACAACGGGCGTGGCGCCCTGCAGACATACGTCACTCGTCTGCGCCGCGTGCTCCAAGCGGATCTCCCGTTCACTCATAGCCCTGGGGGATATCGAGTCACCGTCGGTGCCGACGACTTGGACCTAGCGCAGTTCGATCGGTTCGTCGAATCTGCCAGAGTGGCCCAGGTCAATGGCGATGCTGACACAGCTCTGAGGGACCTGCGCCACGCCACGGCACTGTGGCGAGGGCCAATCCTTTCGGACATCGAATCTCCAGCCCTACGACAGGAAGATGCGCAGCCCTTGCAGGAACGTTTCCTGTTGGTGGCTGATAAGCGGTTCGAACTTGAGCTCGCCGCCGGTTACCACCGCGAGTTCATCGATGAGCTGAGGACGCTCGCGATGGCTTATCCTTTCCAGGAAAGCATTCGTGCGCATCTGATGGTCGCCCTCCACCGTTCTGGCCGGCGCCTGGACGCTCTCGAGGTGTATCGGGAGACGAGCACCCTTCTACGCACGGAGTTCGGCGTGGAGCCGGGTGCCACGCTCAACCATCTCCACCTGTCGATTCTGCGCGACGAGGGTACCGAGACGCGATCTGAGCAGTATGACGTCCGCCAGGTTGTTCAGTTGCCAGCGCAGGCGGACACGGCGGAAGAGCCGGTTGAGGTCGCACGGTACGGGCCGTTCCCGGTGCTCTGTCAGCTGCCGCCGGCTCCGGGCGACTTTGTCGGACGTACCAACGACATAGCAGATCTGACGACCCGACTCGAGGCGGGCGGCGACAGCGGCGTCGTGCCCATCGTTGTGATTGCCGGGGCTGCGGGCGTCGGCAAGTCGGCTTTGGCCCTGCACGTAGCACATCTTTTGCGACCACAATTCCCGGACGGACAGCTCTACCTGAACCTGCAGGGCGCCGACAAACAGCAACGGGACACCGCAGAGCTGCTTGGTGAGTTGTTGCACGCCCTCGGCTGGATTCCGTCGTCCCTGCCGCATGGAGTCGCCGCCCGGACAGCGGCGTTGCGAGCTCGGCTGGCGGATCGCAGAGTGCTCATCGTCCTGGACGACGCGGCGGACAGCAGGCAAGTCGGACCGCTGCTACCCGGTACGCCTGGCGCGGCGGTGCTGGTGACGAGCAGGTCGACGCTGTCGGAGCTGTCGGGGTCCTGGTCACATCGATTGCCGCGACTGCCGCATGTCCACGCGGTGGAGCTGCTGCAACGCATCGTGAACGACGGCCGGGTCAGCGATGATTCCGCGACAGCAGACGAAGTCGTGAAGCTGTGTGGATACCTACCGCTCGCCATCCGCATCGTGGGCGCCCGCCTTCAGACACTTCCTACCACCCCCCTTCGGAACATGGCGGATCGGTTGCGCAACCAGCGTCGTCGCCTGGACGAGCTCGCTATCGGCGACCTGCAGGTCCGCGCTGAACTCGACCTGGCTTATCGTGGACTGCCGCCCGCGGTCGCGCGGGCGATGCGCCGGATGGGCATGCTGCACGCAGGACACTTCGCGGCGTGGATGCTGGGCGAGCTTTGCGACGATGACGGCGAACGTCTCGTAGAACAGCTTGCCGCCGCGGGTCTGCTCGAACCAGCCGGCAACGACCCCACCGGGCAGCCACGCTATCGCCCGCACGACCTTGTCGCACTGTATGCCCGTGAGCTGGCACGCGGAGACGAGGACCATGCAGCGTTCCGCCGCTACGTCGACACGCTGATCAGCTTGGCTGCCGCGGGTTATCCGCGAGCCACCCGAGTCAACGAAGGGCTTCCCCCCGCCGAACGACTCAGCCGTGTCCCTGCCCCGCCGGAGTACTTGGCGCCCTTGGTTGCCGACATTGATGTGTGGGTCCACGCCGAGAGCGCTGCACTGCTGCATGCTGCCCAAGTGGCGTGCGATCTCGGCTGGTACGCCAAGGCCGCGCTGTTGGCGGATCTCGTCATTCCCACGTTGGCCGTGCGAGGCGACTTCGAACGACTGCAGCAGGCCCGGGCGCGGATCCGGGACGCCGCTCTCGACGCCGGCGACGAAATCACCGCCTATCGGTCCGAGACCAGCCGAGCTGACCTACTGCTGTCGCTGCGGGTCACAGAGGCCAGTGCCGCGTTCGAAGCGTGTGTTCCGGCATTTCGGCGGCACGGCCTTACCAGGGAGCTGGTGCATAGTCTCACCGGGCTGGCCTTCGCCAGATTCTGGGAGGAGCTGCCCACCGCTGACGCATCGCGGGAGGCGATCACTATCGCGCAGTCGTCGGGTGAACCAGAGGTACTGATCCTTGCGTTGCGCACCAATGCCGAGACGCTCATAGTGGACCGCGCTGCCGGTGCTCTTCCGCTGCTGCAGAGGGCACTCGTCATCGCGCAAACCCTGCCGTACCGGGAGCCTGAGCGCGTGATCCTCGTCCGGATGACTGACTGTGCGCTACAACTCGGTGATCTGGAGGCAGCTGAGGCAAATCACTCCCAAGCGTTGGTCCATACTGATAGCAGAAACACACTCGGCTTGGCGTGGCTGCTACTCCACCACAGCCGGATACAAGCTGCTCGCCGAGAGTTCGCATTGGCGATCGCCGAAGGGAGCCGAGCTCGCCAATTGATGGCCGATGCCGGTGACATACGGGGCGTGGCGAGCGCGTCGCTGTTCTTGGCCGAGCATTATGTTGCAGCAGGGGATCCTGCGGCTGCGGCGGTCTGCATTGACCGCGCCAGGTTCGCGTTGGGCGCCAATGGTGTGCCTCGATTGGAGAATTGGGCACGCCGGCTGAGCCGATTGATCAAGGAACGCCCATTCGGGGCCGCGCCGGCATACGCATCACGCCAGACGTCGTGACTAGCTTGAGTTTTACGTGCTGCTGAATGCCACCGACCTGGCTGATCATGGAGACCGGTGCCTGACCGCGCGGGCGGACGCGTTATTCGAGCTGGCAGACGGTTTGCTGTACAGCGACACGGCGGTGCGGTCGCTGGTGGAGCTGACGCTGGCGGTGAACACCGGCGGGGTCACGGCTCGTTATACGCCGCGCTGAACCAGGGCCGGATCAACGCCGACCGGCCGCGGACCGCCCTGACGGCAGTGCCACGGAATGCGGACGGACGAATCGTCCTGGCCGTCGACGGGGCCAGCGGGGGCCTGCACATGACAATGTCAGTCGAAGCGTCGCTGCTCCGCGAGCACGGCATGACACTGACCGAGCTGCTTCACTCCGCCGACATGGCTGTCTACCGGTCCAAGGCGGGTGGGCGGAATCGGGTTTCCTTCGCCTTACCGTCGAATGTGTTGTCCGATTCCGCGGCAGCGAAGACGGTCAGCGAGCCGGCCCTGAAGTGACGGGTGGCTGACTTCGCCATTCGTCCGGGCCGTACTTAGCCGGCCGCCGCTGGGCGCAGCAGCTCGGTCGCCCTTGAGCATCGTTTCGCGATCACCAGCCTGACGGCAGAGTTTGATGCCGCTCACCAAGACTGGACGAGCGGCCAATCGGCCCAGGCGGGCCGGACAACTTCGGGACCAACCAGAACGCTCGTGGGCGATCACGGAAGCGGGTAAGCCTGCAGCATGTGGTCGAGCAGCCCGGCGATGGTGTGCCGGTCGAGCTCGCGGTTCATGGCATAGTTGACGTCGGCGTATACCTCGGTCAGCGCCGGCCGGATGCCGTGCCCGACTGGGCAGTCCGGCTTCGGTTCATGTGGATGCAAAGCGAACGGGGCGCCCGAATCGAGCGCCAGGTAGATGTCGCGAAGGGTGATGCGTTCGGCAGGCCTGCCGAGCTGCCATCCCGAACCAGGCCCGCGACTGACCTTGACCAGCCCAGCTCGGCGCAGAGGGGCCAACCCTCTGCGCACGAGCACGGGGTGACTGGCCAGGCTCTCGGCGATCCGCTCGGAGGTGAGCGGCGACTCTCCGTCACGCGCCGCCAATTCGATCCAGCAAAGGGCGTGGACGGCGGTGGTGAACTGGCTGTTGGCGGACATGTCAGCTCCTTATACAACTACTATAGTTGCACAAAGAGGCGACCTGCCGGCTACTCGGCGATCCGAGTCCAGTTCATTACCCAGTTGGTCTGCCAGGTGGCACGGCCGTCGGTGGAAAACGCCTGCTCCCAGGTCGCCGAGGTCGGCGTGATCGAGTGCCACCTGTAGCGGGCGATGATGTCACGACCGGCGAAGGTGTCCGGGCCGTCGGCGACGAACACGCCGTCGTCTTCCCACCTGCCACGCACGGGCGGCTGTAGGTGTCCGGTGTTGCTGTTGACCCAGTAGATCGTCCAGTCATCGGCTTGCGCGTCGTGCACGCGGATCGAGCTCCCGGCGAATCCCAGCTCGGCGAACCACATCTCATCGATGCTGATGGCACCGTTGTGCATAGTGGACGCGGATGCGGTGGCGTGCGTCGTGTACCACTCCTCCCGTTCCGAGAGCGGCTCGCGCAGACGGAGGTTCTCGACGGTCCAGTTGCCAACCAGGAAATCGAAGCCGGCCGTCCGCTTGCGCAGACCGGGCAGCTCTTGCGCTCTGATCACGACTAAAGCTCCTCTCCGGGGATAACGGCCTGTAGCCGCATGAGTTCCACATCGCCGACGTACGTGCCTAGCCAATCGCTCCAGTCGGCGTCACCGCGGAGTCGGTCCAGGGCCGCGGTCATTTCGTTGGTGTCGCTGAAGTCCGCAGTCAAGACGAACGCCGACCCGACGCGTACCGGCAGCGCAGGGAACGTGTTCGTTGCGGACTCGGTCGACCACGTCAGAATCGGAGCCGGGAGAATGCTTTCCACGAGCGCGAGGATGTCGGCGGGCGGCCTGGCCTGCGGGTCCGCGCTTCGGTCGTGCAGAGCCACCAGAGCCGTCGACATGCCCACCCGCGGGCGCGGGAAAGGGCGGCCAACGCCGGTCTCAGCTCCGAGGCGGCCAAGAGGGCGCAGCAGCAGCACGTCATCGCTGTCGATCATCGTCGCATTTGCCCCATCGCGATGGGCCGCCCACATCGGCCCGTAGTAAAACGTCTCCAATGCCTTGCGGCGAGCCTCCATGTCGGCAAAGGCGCGCCACCAGACGAACCGGTCGGGGTCGTCCAGGTCCTCATAAATCGGGCCGATCAGCATCCCGGCCTGTCGCTGCCCGGCGATCAAGTGGTCCGTGAACAGTTTCTGGAGCGCCGGCGCTCCGCCGGGCCGCATCAGGTAGCGGCGGAGCTCAGCTACCCGTGCCACATCGATCGCGTCCGACGGGGCTGTGCCAACCGCGGGCTCAACCTTCGTAGTTTCTCGCATCGCCCACCCTTCTCGTATGTAACTATTCTGGTTACATACTAGTGGCGTGGTGACGATCAGGAAAGACCCGCCGGTCATAGCCGTGGCCGCGTTGCTGTTGGGCAGCAGTCCTCCGGCGGGCATGGCCGTCCTCTTCGCCACCGGGCTGCGGCGCACTGCGGCCCTCGAGGCCCCTAAGACGCCGGACAACGAGGCGTCACCGATCCGGCTGAGCTCGTCCGCTGGATCAGGACAGCAACGACGCGGGTGTGACGGCTGCCTCCGGCACCGAGGTGCTACTCGGGGCGCGACTCCCCGGTTTCACGAGGCCCGACTCGTAGCTCAGGACCACGGCTTGGACGCGGTCGCGCAGGCTGAGTTTCTGCAGGATCCGGCTCACGTGGGTTTTGATGGTCTGCTCGGAGATGAACAGCGCCGCGGCGATCTCACTGTTCGACATACCGAGCGCCACCAGGCGCAGCACCTCGCGCTCGCGGTCGGTCAACCCGTTGAGAGCGGTGGTCTTCGCCGGCTGCTGGGGCCTGGCTTCGACGAAGTTCTCGATGAGCCGGCGGGTGACGCTCGGGGACAACAAGGCCTCTCCGCCGGCCACTACCCGCACGGCCCGCACCAGGTCGTCGGGCTCGCTGTCCTTGAGCAGAAAGCCGCTGGCGCCGGCCTGCAGCGAGGCATAGATGTAGTCGTCGATGTCGAACGTCGTCAGCATGATCACGCGCGGTGGGTGGCCCGGGAGGCGGTCCGGCCCGAGCAGGGCTCTGGTCGCGGCCAGACCGTCCAGCACCGGCATTCGGACGTCCATGAGGACCAGATCGGGGCGAAGGCTGCGACACCGCTGGATCGCGATTTGCCCGTTCTCCGCCTCACCGACCACCGTAATGTCGTCCTGGGCGTCCAGGATCGCCTTGATCCCGACGCGGATCATCGACTGGTCGTCCACCACAAGCGTGCGAATCATCCGCTTCCCTCGATCGGCAATCGCGCCATCATCCGGTACCCCCCCTCGGGGCGTGCGCCGATCTCCAGCGCTCCGCCGGCCAGCCGAACGCGCTCACGCATGCCGTGCACTCCATGCCCGGCTCGGCCGGACGCCTCCATCGACTCGGCGTGCCGGGCCGCGGCGTCGTTGATGACGGTGAGGACAAGGTCCAGACCGGCAAGATCAAGACAGATTATGGTACGGGCGCCCGGCGCGTGCCGGATCACATTGCTCAGCGACTCCTGGACGATCCGGAAGGCGGCCAGAGACACGCCCTCCGACAGCCTGGCAGCCCGCACCGCGTCGGCTTCCCGCAGCTCGACGGGCAGACCGGCGCGTCGTGCGGAGTCGACCAGCTCGGGTAGGCGGCTGAGGCCGGGCACCGGCGCCAAGTCGGCGTCCGAGCTTTCGTCACGCAACACAGCGAGCAGTCGCCGCATCTCCTGCATCGCCGACCGGGCTCCGGTGGCGATCCGCGCGAATTCGTCCTTCGTCTCAGGCTCCAGATTCTGGAGTCGGTACGACGCCGACGTGGCTTGCATGTGGATCACCGACATGCTGTGCGCCACAACGTCGTGCAACTCCCGGGCGATCCGGGTGCGTTCCTCGGCGACAGCCAAACTGGTCTGCTGGGCTTCGACGTCGTGCCGGGCATCGGCTAGCTCCCGGCGCAGTTGCCCCCAATGCCGGATGATCAACACCGCGCCGAGGACGAGGGCGGCCAGAATCGGGTAGAGGAGCAAAATCGTCAGCCCGTTCATGACTGACCGGCCGCGCGGGTCGAGCACTACCAGCACGGTAAGCAGCACCGTGCTGGCCCACCATGTCAGCAGCGCCACGCGCCGGGTCTCGCGGGCGGCGACGAGGCCGATGTGCGCGATCAGCGTCAGCAACCCCGGCACCGTCAGCGGCCAGGTCGACCTCGCGTCGGGCGGGATGGCCACCGCGATCACGGCGACGGACAGGAACTGCAGCACCGTGGCTGCCCTCGGCCGAACCAGGATCAGGATCAGCGCGGTGCTCTGCCCGATGCCGGCCACGAACGCGACCAGCGGGTGCACGGAGAACTTAACGGCGGCCAGCGCCACGTTGAGGGGAAGCGCGGCCAGAGTGAGCAGGCCGGTGATGAGCCACCACAGCAGCCACGCCAGCATTGGACGGCGACTCCCGTCGACTCCTGGCAGCGAGACACGCTGTCGGGAGCTGTCGAGCTTCGCGCTGACCCACGCGACGAGCGGGCCCAGCGGCGCGAGCAGCCGCCACCACGACCGCAAGCGCGAGCGCAGGCGCGAGACCACCGGTAGTCCGCGCACCTGATCCCATCGCTGACGTGCCCTCACGCGGCGACGATACTCACATGATCCGCAAGCGGCGTCCCTCTGCGGATGTACACGACCCCGTACCCGGGAGTGACGGCCAACCGCGCCGGCGAGGGACGCGCTGAGCCGTGTGCCGCGACCACGCTCAACGCATGGATTTACTCGCTTTGGCCAATCCGCTGCCGGCGTCGCCGCTGTCTCACCTGGTGCTACTGGCTCTAACCGCGCTGGACGGCGTGTTCCCGATGATTCCGTCGGAGGTGGCCGCTCTGGCGGCCGGCGTCCTCGCTCACACGGGCACGCTCAGCCTGCCGCTGGTCATCTGCGCCACCGCTCTCGGCGTCTTCGCCGGCGACCATCTGGCGTACGGGCTCAGCCGCAGCGTCCTCGGTCCGCGACTGATCGGCCGGTCCCGGCACGTGAGCCGGGCCGTGGCCGCGGCGAGCCGGCGACTTGATCGCCACGCCGGCCCGCTGATCGTCACATCCCGATTCCTGCCGGGTGGCCGGATAGCGATGAACGCGGCAAGCGGCATGACCCGGTTGCCGCTGGCCCAGTTCAGTCCCGCCTCGGCGGTTGCGGCGCTGGCCTGGTCCACGTACATCGCAGGTCTGGGATATCTCGGCGGCGCCGTCTTCGTCGAGCACCCGCTGCTTGGTCTCGCCGCTGGTCTAGGTGTGTCATTCGCTGTCGGGGCCGGCTTCGAGCTGGTCCGTCGGCGGGCCGGTCGAAGGCGTGTGGAGCAGCGGCGCCATCCGGCCCTGGCCGCGGCGGTTGCAGCGCTGGCTGTCATGGCAGTTCCCGCTGCTGCTGTCGCCAAGCCCGCGGATGCTGATCGCCGCGAGTTGCAGGAGCAGTTGAACGCGATCGTGTCGGCCGGGGCCGTGGGCGCGCTGGCTCGGCTCCGTGACGAACGCGGCGAGTGGCAAGGGGTGAGTGGGGTTGCCGAACGGGGAACCACCCGGAGGGTTTCGGCCGAGAGCCGGTTCCGCGCCGGCAGCATCACCAAGACGTTCACCGCAACCGTCACCTTGCAGCTGGCCGGCGAGGGCCGGTTGCGGGTCGACGACGCGGTGGAGTCCTGGCTGCCGGGGGTCGTTCCGAACGGGCAGAGAATCACCGTACGTCACCTGTTGAACCACACCGGCGGCTTGTACGACTACCTGCGCACTCTGCCGCTTCCGCCCAGCCCGTGGTTTCTCGACAATCGGTGGCGCACCTGGTCCTCGGCCGAGTTGTCAGCCCGGGCGCTGGCCAATCCACCGACGTTCGAGCCGCCGGGATCATCGTTCGCCTACTCGAACACCGGTTACCTGTTGCTCGGTCAGATCATCGAGAAGGCGAGCGGACGCTCCTACCGGCAGGAGGTCGAGCGCCGCATCATCCAGCCGTTGCGGCTGCGCGGCACCTCGATGCCGGGAAGCTCCCCTTCCATTCCAGGACCTCATCCACACGGCTACGTGCCGATCGACCGGGATGGCGTACGCGACCTCGTCGACTACACGTTGATGAACCCGACCGTCATGGGCGCTGGAGGCGAGATCATCTCCACGACAGCCGACCTCAACCGGTTCTTCGCCGCGCTGCTCGGCGGCGAGCTCCTGCCCAGTAACCTGCTGCGCGAGATGAAGACACCGGGTCTCGAGGGCGGACGTTACGGACTCGGGCTGGCTTGGTGGCACGACACCACGTGTGGCATTCGGTTGTACGGCCACGACGGCGATGCCCTGGCGTACCAGTCGTGGTCCTTCTCCACCGAGGATGGTCACCGGCAGGTCACGGTGGCGCTCACGCCGAACTTCGCCGGCGATCCCGAAGATGCTGTGGGCGCGCTGCTGGACCGCGCCTTCTGCGACTGACCTGCAAGATCAGGTCACATCGGTTCGCCGGTGAGCAGGCCGACCAGTGCATGCCCGCGCTCGTACGGCCAACATAGACACGCCGCCCGCAGCACCCTCGCCCGGACCGTGCGGCCGCCGTCGCCGCCACCAGCCCGTATGCCATCGAACGCATCCTGCCCGACAACAAGTCGTGGCCGTGCTCGACGCGATCAACCTGGAGGCACACTGGTGCCGGTAACCTCGCCGAGTCCATCCGCGAACTCATCGTCTCCGGCGCCCGCGAAGGCCTCGCCGCCGACCGCACCCGCACCCAACTGCCGCACCGCGTTCCAAAGCTCTAGATCGCCCTCGTTTGCGGCTGGTGACGCGTTTCTTACCGGCATCCCGACCGGGCGAGGAGCATCGCCTGGTGGCGTGACCGCAGGGGATCCGCTTGATTTGCATCTTCAACCCACCACTGACCGGCACCGAGACGCACTCCTCCGACCCGGATCAGCCCTCCGGCTACTGAGGATCTATCGCCGCATGCCCCTCCCACGTCAGCGGAAAGGGCATGCGCAGCCAGGAGACGACAGCCTCGACGGCCTCCTCCTGGTGATCGTCGAAGCCGTGGTCGGCGCCCGTGACGGTGTGCAGACGACAGCCGACGCGCCTGTCCGCGGTCTGGCGGGCGACCTCGTAGGAGACGATGGAATCCCGGTCGCCCTGCACGATGAGGGTGGGGACGGTGCTGGCCAGGAACGGCGCGACGGGATCGTAGTGCTTGATCTCCTCGAACATGGTGCGGCCGAGCTCGAAGGTACCGTTGATCAGCAGGAAACCTTGCTGGTCCAGCAGCGTGCGCCGCCCGGGCGAGTAGTGCTCGATGCCCCACGGCGTCTCCGGTTCGACGAACGTGCGACGCAGGTCGAGCACAGGCCGCAACAGCACGAGCCGGTGGAGTCGCTCGTCCAGCCAGGGAAGCGACAGCAGGGTGCTGACCGCGCCGAAGCTTGATGCCACGACGGACAACGGTCCGTCCAGCTTGGCGACCGCGTAGTTCACAGCGGCCTGCAGGTCCAGCAACTCCCCAGCGATCGTCACGCCGCGCTGGGTGCCCTCGCTTCGGCCGTGGCCCCGGAAGGAGAAGCGCAGTGTCGAGAATCCTGCCCGGAGAAGCTGGTCCGCCACGGTGGCAGCGAATCCGAACTCGTCCTTGTCCGCCGTGATGCCGTGCGCGTAGATCACGGTCCCCCGCCGCTCGGCTAAGGACGGCTGCTGTATCTCGGCATCCAGAAGCAGGCCATCGATCGAGGACAGCATCGTATCGCCCGTCGGCGTCGCTTTCGTCATTGTTCCGCACCCCATCCGCTTCGGGTGAACGCGATCACCAGCGCGCCGGCGAAGGACAGGGCCGCCGCCGCGAGGTAAGCCGCGTGGTACCCGGCGAGCGCGCCGTTGGTGCCCGGCGCCGCAGCGACCGCTGCGATCGCCACGAGGGCCGCGACGCCAACGCTGGATCCGATCTGCTGCGCCGTCACGTTCAGCGCTCCTGCGACGCCGTGCAGATGGGTCGCGACTCTGGTGAGCGAGCCCACGGTCATGGCCGGGAACACCAAACCCTGGCCCACGCCCGTCAGCAACAGGCCGGGCAGCAAATGCCGCCAGTAGTCACCGTCGACCGGTGTGAAGGTCCAAGCGGTCATCGCCGTACCGATCAGGGCCAGCCCGACGATCATCGGCGGGCGCGGTCCCCACCGGCTCAGCATCCTTCCGGTCACGAAGGTGGCCGTAAGGAAGAGGATCACCGATGACGGCACCACGGCGAGACCGGACGCGGCGGCCGAGTATCCGAGCACCCCCTGCATGTAAAGCGGCGCGAAGAACAACAGGCCGACACCGGCGGTGTAGTTGAGCAGCGCCGCGAGGCCACTGATTCGCAGCGGGACCGATCGGAAGATCGTCAGCGGGAGCAGCGGGTCGGGTGCACGCCTCTCCCAGAGCAGGAACGCCACGAGCAGCACCACGGCCGGCGCCAGGGTCCCCACCGTGACGGGTTCGGTCCATCCCTTCGCCCCGCCGTTGCTGACACCGAAGACAGCCAGCAACAGGCCTGCGGTCACCAGCGCCGTCCCGGGCAGGTCGAGTTGCTGGCGACGGCGATTGCCCGGGGGCAGAAAGGCGCCGATGCCGGCCAGCACCACGGCACCCACCACGACGGAGAACACCAGCACCCAGCGCCAGCCGAACAATCCGGTCAGCAAGCCGCCGAGGACGACACCCGCGCTGAAGCTCGCCGCACCCACGGACGCGTAGACGCTCATCGCGCGGTTCCGTGCCGGGCCCTCCGGAAAGACCGCTGCCAGCAGGGCCAGCGCGGCGGGCGCAGAAAGGGCAGCGCCGATGCCCTGAACCGCACGGGCAGCGATCAGCACCTCCACGGTCGGCGCGACAGCGCACACGAATGCCGCCACGGTGAACGCGGCCACCCCGAGGCTGAACACCGTCCGGTGGCCGAACACATCTGCAGACCGGCCGGCGAGCAGCAACAGACCGGCGAACGTCACTGCGTACGCCGTCATAGTCAACTGCAGGGTCGCATCGGCCAGAGCGAACTCAGCGCCGACCGACGGCAGCGCCGCGTTCAGCAAGCCCAGGCCGCTGAGGTCGAGCCCCAGCGCGCCGGCCAGTACCGCCAGTGACAGTCCGCGCCGCGTCTCGAAACTCGCCCGCTGCTGAGCCTGGACGCGGTTCGCGCCGGTCACTCGAAGGTCCCGAGGAACTCGCCGCCGTCGACGTCGACGACGGTTCCGGTCACGGCAGGGTTGCCCATCAGAGACACCACCATCGCCGCGACGTCGTCCGGTTGTCCCCGGTGGGGAACAAGTTGACGATTCATCGGGGTGACACCGATACCGCCGGGGCTGACCGTGTTGACCCGCACGGGTGCGAGCTCGAAG
The DNA here is from genome assembly GCF_042898105.1 of Micromonospora sp. NPDC000663. NCBI lineage: Bacteria > Bacillati > Actinomycetota > Actinomycetes > Micromonosporales > Micromonosporaceae > Micromonospora > Micromonospora sp. NPDC000663. The sequence goes on along the minus strand of NZ_JBIAYR010000001.1, from coordinate 133,378 downwards.
GCGGCGTTACGGCCCAGCGCTTCGATCGCACCGTGCAGGGTGCCCCAGAAGCCCCGGCCGTCCGAAGGCCTGCGGCTGCTCGAGCCGGACAGCAGAGTGACCGAGCCGCCGGGACGGATCCGTCCCCCGGCCGCTTGAAGCAGGTGGTAGCTCAACCAGAACCGGGCGAACGAGCGCTGCGCTTCGCCCGCTGGCGTGTTCGCGATCCCGTATGCCCGGCTGACCGATGCGCCGCCGGCCAGGACAGCTACGTGGTCGAGCGGCTGGAGTCGTTCGAGAAGGTCAACCGCCTGCTCGGCGTCTTCCGGGTCGGCGGCTACCAGCATGACCCCGGGTAGGGCCGGCCCGACCTCGGCAAGCCGTTGCTCGGACCGGCTGGACAGGGTGACCTCGGCGCCATGTGCCCGGGCGTGCGCGGCGGCCGCCACGCCCATCTTCCCGGTCCCGACCACCAGGACCCGTTTGCCGGCGAGTGGCGAGGATCCGGACCCCCAGGAGTTGATCATCGTTCTCCGTCACGTCGTGATTGTGTTGACGGCATTGACGATGGGCTGACGTGACGGACGGAGCCAGAGACCCCTTGGGCATACGCCTGCGCTGCCTACTACTGCCAGGGTCAGGCAACATCCCCGCAGGTACGGCACAATCGGTACATGGATCAGAGTGCCGAGCTGGGATCGTTCCTACGGACCCGGCGGGCGGCACTTCGACCGCGGGACGTCGTGACGACCCCTATCGCCGGCCGGCGGCGGGTTCCCGGATTGCGACGTGAGGAGCTGGCTCAGCTAGCCGGAGTCAGCGTCGCGTACTACACGCGCCTCGAACAGGGCCGGGGCCGTAATGTCTCCGACGCCGTGCTCGACGCGATAGCGCGTGCTTTACGGCTCAACGAGACCGAAAGATCTCATCTACACGACCTCGCCCGGATCACCCGAGAGCCACCCGCATACCCCCGGCCCGAGCGGTTGCGCCCACAATTGCAAAGCATGGTCGAGGCGATCAGTGACGTGCCCGCGTACGTGGTCGACCGCTATGCCGACGTGCTCGCCTGGAACTCGCCGGCGCATGCGCTACTGGCCGGACACGTCGATTTCGACGCGCCGTACGGCTGCGCCGACCGGCCGAACTTGCAGCGCTTGCTCTTCCTCGACCCGCGGACTCGCTTGCTTTACCGGGATTGGTCCAGCCGCACCCGTGTCGCGGTCGGGTGCCTGCGGCGTATGGCGAGTCGCTACCCCGGCGATCGCCGGCTGGGCGAGCTCGTCGGCGAACTGACCTCGAGAAGCCCCGAGTTCAGCGCGCTCTGGTCGTCCCATCCGGTCCTGCAGTGCGGCTTCTCGACCGAGAGTTATCGGCACCCGGTGGTTGGGGAGATAACGCTGCGGCACGAGGTCATGGACCTTCCGGGCGACGCAGGCCAGCAGTTTGTCATGGTGACCGCCGAGCCGGAAACGCCGTCACATGCCACTCTCGGCCTGTTGACCCGCGTCCGCGAGCCGGTCCGGCCGTACGCGTCACGTTGAAGAAGTCGGGCGGTCGAGCGTCTGGAGGAAGAGGGGTGCGGACCGGATGGAACAGAGTCCCGGTCCGCATCGGCCGCCAGGACGATCGCTGCAGGCCGCAAGCAGAGGACGGTCAGCGGTGCACGGCGGAATGTCCCGAACCCGTTGGCGCGGTGTCCCGGCCCTCGCTGAACGATACTTTGAGCAGCTGCAGCGCCGCCTCTGACGGGCTGCCGCGTTCCGCGGTGTAGGTGATCAGCCGCTGACCGGCGTCGCCCGGCAGGTGCAGCACCTCGAACGCGAGCTGGAGATCGCCCACTTCGGGATGGCGGAACAGCTTGCTGCCGGAGGTACAGGTCCGCACCGGGTGCCGGGACCACTGCCCGGCGAACTCAGCGCTTTTCATCGACAGCTCGCCGATCAGCGAGGCCAGCTCGGGATCGTCCGCGTGCCGGCCGGCGACGAGCCGCAGCGAGGCGATCGCCCGGTTCACCTCTTCGGGGCGGCGCGCGTACAGCTCGCGGGTGTGCTGGTCGAGGAAGAGCATCCGGGTCAGATTCGGCCGGTCGGCAGGCCGGTCCGGTGCGCCGGCGTCGCAGTGCCCGGCGAGCAGCGCGTGCCCGAGCTGGTTCCAGGCGAGCACCTCGGTTCGCCGGCCGACCACGACCGCCGCGACGTCGGTCATCGCCGTGAGCAGCTGCCGCATGCCCGGCTGGACGGTCTCCGGGCGGGCCGGCCGCAGGCGCTTCGTGCGCCGCGGCCGGGCCAGGTCGTACAGGTGGTTGCGCTCGTCCTCGTCCAGACGCAGAGCCCGCGCGATGGCGTCGATCACCGACGCCGACGCGTTGCTGCTCTGCCCCTGCTCGAGCCGCGTGTAGTAGGTGGCGCTGACGCCGGCCAATTGGGCGAGCTCCTCACGCCGCAGGCCGGCGACGCGGCGCCGCCCGTACGAGATGACGCCGGCTTCCTCGGGTGACACCCGGGCCCGGCGGCTTCGCAGGAAGTCGCCGAGTTCGCCCGGGCTGTTCTCGTTGACCATGAGTTCAGTGTCGCGCGGTCGCCGCGGCGTTGCCTGACCCTGCCAGTACCAGGCTGCGCCGGCGCGGTGCCCGCAGGAAGACGCCAGCCAAGACAGCCGCGGCGACGCACAGGGCGGCGTTGACCCCGATCGCCGTCCGCAACGCGATCAGCGTGGCCGCTGCCCCGTCGTCGCCGACCGCGTGCAGGATCAGCCCGACCACCGCCGACATCACCGGGATGCCCATCGCGATACCGACCTGCTGGCTCATCGTGGCCAGCCCGGTGGCCAGGCCCTGCTCCTCGTCAGGCAGCCCCGAGGTCGCGGTAACCATGAACCCCACGATCGCCACCAGGTTGGCGACACCACCGGCGAACGTGGCGACGAGCAGTAGCGGCAGCCAGCCCGCCGAGTCGCCCAGGGCAACCAGCGACAGGGTCGCACCGGCCTGCACCAGCAGACCGGTGACCAGCGCCCGGACGTTGCCGAGCCGGGCGATCACCCGCGGCCCGGCGATGCCGCCGATGACGGTACCGGCCCCCAGGACCGCGAACGAAACCCCGGCGCTCAGCGGCGTGAAGCCCAGCACCGACTGCAGGTAGATGGTGAGCAGGAACACCAGCGACGTCTCGGTGGCGAACGCAAGCAGGCCAGCCAGGTTGCCCCAGGCGACGGTACGGCGGCGCAGCACGGGCACCGGCACCAACGGCTCGGCGACGTGCTTCTCCACCTGCCAGAACACCACGAGCAACACCACACCGGCGAGCAGGGCCACGAGCGTGCGCGGGTCGGTCCACGAATGCTCGGCAGCGCTCGTCAACCCGTACACCATCGAAAGCAACCCACCGGTGACCGTGACCGCCCCGGGCAGATCGAGCCGCGGCCGCCTCGCGGGCCGACTCTCGGCCAGCACGAACGGGGCAACGGCCAGAACAGCCACCGCGACGACGACGTTGACGAAGAACGCCCACCGCCAGGACAGCAGGTCAGTGAGCAGGCCGCCGAGGATCGCACCGGTGGTGAAACCGGCCGCCATGAGCGCGCCATTCAGCCCGAGCGCCCGGTCCCGCCGCGGCCCCTCCGGGAAGGACGTGGTCAGCAGCGACAGCGCGGCCGGGATCACTGCCGCTGTGGCCAGGCCCTGCGCGACACGAGCGGCCAGCAGCACCGGCGGCGTCTCGGCGACACCTCCGACCAGCGACGAGACACCGAGCAGCGCGATACCACCGAGGAAGAGACGACGAGGGCCGAGCAGGTCACCGACCCGGCCGAACAGCAGAGTGAACCCGGCCGCGCACAGAGCGAACGAGGTGGCGATCCACTGAAGGCTGGTCAGGGAGAAGCCGACCTCCGCGCCGATTGCCGGCAGGGCCACGTTGAGAATGGAGAAGTCGACGGCGAGCGTGAAACTCGCGGTGAGCAGAACAGCCAGAACGAGCCGTTCCCGAGCGGTTGATGTCATACCAGCGACGATCGCGCTGCTCTGCGGACCCAACCAGGCCATTGGTGATGGGTGACTGGCGGCGCCTAGCACTCGCAGGGATACCCACGCTCGGGCTGATTAGATGACGTCCCGGAATCGAGGCGTACGGACTGGCCAGCCGCGCGGCGGTCTCCGGGCTTCGCGGGAGCGTCTCTGTCGTCGACGCGGCCGGCCGGTGCTTCAGCGGCTGGTCGGCGGAATCGCCGCGACCAGGCCGCCGTCGATGACGAGGTCTTGGCCGGTGATGTACGAGGCTTCGGCGCAGTTCAGCGGCGAGGGTCCGCCCAAGGTTGTGGATCGACGCACGTGTCGAGGCTGTAGAGCTGCCGGCCACCGATGTGCGGTATCACGTACATCCGAATGCTGTTCTTTCTCCGTGACCACCGGAGCGGAATGCCGGCCGACCGCGCCAACGACGACCGCAGGCAGCACACCGACCCGACGACAGTCGGGCCGTACGGGTGTCGCCTCATGGGATGATGACGCCGACCAACGCCGGGAGAGAATGCGATGACCAATCTCGAACAGCGGCGGATGCGCCGTAGCGCGGCCCTGCACGGCATCGCAGTTGTAGTCTTCGCGATGCTCGCCTTGTCCGGTGCCAGCACCGTGGCGCCAGGCCTGTACGGACTGGCGGTGCCCTTCATCGTCGCCGGCACCGCCGGCGGTATAGGCGCCGCAGTCATCGCTGTATCCGTCTGGCGTGCGCAACGCGGGGAGACCGGCGCCGACATGCGGGAAAGTGCAGGCGTCCGCATGGACTCCGGACCGGACGGTGCCGCCGCGAGCAACCGAACCAAGGCGCCGCAGCTTGCCATCCGCCGCGCGATGGCTGCCGCCGCCGTAGTGGTCCTGATCGCTGGGGTGACGCTGGCTCCACGCGGCATGGATCGTGGCTTCGTCATTTCGGTAGCGGCCCTGCTGGCCGTCGCATTGGCGTTGTTCGCGCTGCTCGCGGGCGACCGACCTCGAGCCGGAGAAAGGCCGAGCAGCGTGCGCGATCCGCACTGAGCGGATTCGTGGGCGTACCTTCGCCCCGCCGCAGGCGTTACCTCGGCCGACCGGTACGCGGTGACTGCTGGCTGCCTCGAAATGTGCTCAGGCTGGAGGCGGAACCTCGATAAGGCTGCCCTCGGCGGCGAGGCGCTTGACCCGTTGCTGACCCCAAGAGCCGAGTGCGCCGAGGGCCTCGTTGAGGGAGATGCCGTGCGGAGTCAGCGAGTACTCCACCCGGGGCGGCACCTCGCGGTAGATCTCCCGATCAAGCAGCCCATCCTCCTCCATCTCGCGCAGGTGCTGGACGAGCATCTTCTCGCTCACCCCCGGCAGGCCCCGCCGCAGCTCACCGAAGCGCCGGGTGCCGTAGTTGTGTAGCTCCCAGAGGATCAGCGACTTCCACTTGCCGGTCACCACGTCCATCCCGGCGTCGATGCCGCAGATGTACGGCCCCCGCCTCGCACCGGCTGTCATCCGACCCCTCCATACTTACGAAAAGGTGAGTACCGCACCAAATAGTGGCTACTTGCTGACACGACTGTACTGGGAAACCATGGTGACCGGCGCGCCGCTCATCTGTTCCTTCCAGTCTGTTGAGGACCACCACTTCATGACCACATTTTTGGGTCTGGGCGCGATGGGTACAGCCCTGGCCGCGACCCTGCTGGACGCCGGCCTTCCCGCGGTCGGGTGGAACCGCGACCCGCGGCGGGCGGAGCCCTTGGCCGGTCGCGGCGGGGTCGTCGCCGACACCGTCGACAAGGCCGTCGCCGGTGACGGGCCGGTCATCGTCTGCCTGTTCGACCACCGCTCGGTCCACGATGTCCTGGACCCGGTCGCCGCCGCCCTGTCCGGCCGTACCGTGATCAACCTGACCACGACGACGCCTGCCGAGTCCCGGGAGCTGGCCGCCTGGGCCGCCGGCCACCGCATCGCCTACCTCGACGGCGCCATCCTGGCCGTCCCCGACATGATCGGCGGTCCCGGGTCAGCGATCTTCTATAGCGGCTCGGAGGCCGTTTTCGCCGAGCACCGCGACTTGCTCGACCGGTGGGGCGAGAGCACCTTCTTCGGTGCCGACGCCGGGCTCGCCTCGGTCTACGACATGGCGATGCTGACCGGCATGTACACGATGGTCGCCGGTTTCCTGCACGGCGCGGCGATGCTGGCCGCCGAGGGTATCCCGGCGGCCGAGTTCGCCCGGCGGCAGGCGCCGTTCCTGGCCGCCATGACCGGCGGGTTCGCCGGCTACGCGGCGGCGGTCGACGCCGGGGAGTACGCCGGCGAGGGCCAGAGCCTACGGTTCACCGAGGCGGCCTTGGCCGCCCTGCTGCGCGCGACCACCGGCCAGGGCGTCTCGACCGAGTTGCTGCAGCCCGTGCACGACCTCGTCCGCCGGCAGATCGCTGCCGGTCATGGCGACCTTGACACCGCCCGCATGTTCGAAGAGCTGAGGATCGCCCGATGAGCCACGAACCTGTCACCGTGATCGGCCTTGGTCCGATGGGCCGGGCCATGGCCGGCGCCCTCCTGCTCGGCGGCCACCCGGTCACCGTCTGGAACCGTACGCCCGGACGCGCCGACGGCCTGGTCGAAGCCGGTGCCACCCTGGCGGCCACCCCGGCGGAGGCGGTCACCGCGAGCCCGCTGACCATTCTCAGCCTCACCGACTACGCGGCGATGTACCAGATCCTGGGCGAGCACCCGGACTTCCTGGTCGGCCGTGATCTGGTCAACCTCAGCTCCGATACACCCGACGCGTCCCGAGAGGCCGCGGCCTGGGCGGCCGACCGGGGCGCGCGCTTCGTCACCGGCGGCATCATGGTGCCGGCCCCGGCGGTCGGCGGCCCCGGTGCGTACGTCTACTACAGCGGCCCGGGCGAGGTCTTCGCCGCCCACGAACCGGCACTGCGGTTGATCGGCGATCCGCGCTACCTCGGCGGCGATCCAGGACTGGCCCAGCTGTTCTACCAGGCCTATCTGAACGTCTTCCTCACCACGCTGTCCGGTCTGCTGCACTCCACCGCGATGGTGACCGCGGCCGGCACACCGGCGGGCGACTTCCTGCCCGACGCGATGGCGATGCTCACCGCCGTCCCGGCGATGGTCGGCAGCGGCACCGAGATCGCCGCCGAGATCGCCGCCGGGAAACACCCCGGCGACCTCAGCACCGTCCTGATGATGGGGGCCACCGCCGAGCATATTCTGCGGACCAGCGACCAGGCCGGCGTCGACCGCGCGCTGCCGGCGGCCGTCAAGTCGCACTACGACCGAGCCATCGCCGCCGGTCACGGGACCCGCGGCTGGACCGCCCTCTACGACGTGATCAAAGCCTGAGCACGCGGCGGGCGGCTCGCACTGCCGGTTCTTTTCGGTCGTGCGGGTCGCCCGCCGTTCAGCGGTTCGCCGCCCTGCCGGCGTGCACTGATCTGCCCCAGAGAAGCGTGGTCGGCGCTCGGCGCCGGTCTGGCGGAGTCGGTGTCTCGATCCGGTGACCGGCTCAGGTTTCCTTATTCGACCCAGCGGCAGAACGGGTCCGTGGTGTCCTCGTCGCCCGTCTCGGCGGGCTCCGCCACGATCTCCAGCCCGGTCGCCGGGAGGCTGACCCGAGGGTGCGGCGCAGCCACTCCCGATAGGGCGCAATTGACGATTCCGTGGTCGGCGTCCCACGGCTGTGCTGCTGACCACAGCGCAGCGAGTGCTACCGCCGGGCCCCCTGCGGGAGCGCCATCGCCGCCGCTTGAGCGCTTGCGGCGCGGCCCGCACCCACGCCGAGCATCAAGGGTCAGCGCGATGCGGGCCGCCGGACACCATGGCGCGCCACTGCGCCAGCGCCGATCGAGAACTGGCGAGAGTCGTGGCGTGTCAGCCCGCGCCTCACGCCCGTCAGCTGCGCGAGGTGAGGTTGACGGTCTTGCGGCCGCGTGCCGTGGTGTCGTTTGACCATCTGCCGGTGAAGGCACCCGACGACTGCAGCTGGACGGGTCAGCGCCAAGACGCCGGGTAGCCGTAGTGCGGCACAAGACGGCCGGCGAGCAGAGCCGTGCCGAGCACGATCAACACCGCCAGGCCTACGGCGAGCAGCAGGTGCAGGACGCCGGGGCCGGTCATGCCGATGAAGGCGGCGCACACGACGGCCGGTGCGTGCGGCGCGGTCAGCAGCAGCATGACGACGAGCGAGCCCACCGCTGCGGCGGTGGCCGATACCGCCGACGGTCCAGCTGCGGTGGTGATCCCGACCGCGATGAGGGCGCTGGCTGCGTACCCGATGAGCACCGCTGCAGGTCGGGCCAGCGGTGCCCGGGGTGCCATGGCGACCACCGCTGCCGAGGCGACGAACGGCAGGGCGAACACGTCCTGCCGGGTCAGCACCTCCACCGCGGCCAGTGTGCTCATCGCACCGAGTAGTACCGCACCGGCGGCGAGCGCGCCGGCCTGGGCGGCCCGCCGGGGTAGCGCCGGCGAACCGGGGGTCGTCGAGGCCACGGCTACCGGACCCGGCGCAGGAAGGTGCGGATCAGCTCGGCGATCTCGTCGCCGTGGGTTTCCAGCGCGAAGTGGCCGGTGTCCAGCAGGTGGATCTCGGCGTCGGGAAGGTCCCGCGCGTACGCCTCGGCGCCAGCGGCGCCGAAGATCTCGTCGTGGCGGCCCCAGGTGATCAGGGTCGGCGGCTGGTGGTCGCGGAAGTAGCGCTGGAAATTGGGGTACAGGTCGAGGTTGAACTGGTAGTCCCAGAACAGCTGGAGCTGGATCTCCTTGTTGCCTGTCCGGTCGAGGCCGGCTTGGTCGAGGCGCCACGTCTCCGGGGCGACGCGCTCGAGCCGCTCGGCCGGCACGCCGTGGGTGTACTGCCAGCGGGTGGCCTCGATCTCCAGCAGCTTGCGGACCTCCGGCTCGTGGCTGGTCCGGTCCTTGGCGTGTGCGAAAAGCAGGTCCCAGAAGGGCGTGAACCCTTCGGTGTACGCGTTCCCGCTCTGGGTGATCAGCGCGGTGATCCGCTGTGGTTGCCGGCTGGCGATGCGCAGGCCGATCGGGGCGCCGTAGTCGTGAACGTAGAGAGCGAACCGGTCGACGCCGAGGGCATCGAGCAGGCCGAGGGTGATCTCAGTGAGCCGCTCGAAGCTGTAGTCGAAGTCACCGACCGGCGGGGCGGAGGAGTTGCCGAAGCCGACGTGGTCAGGGGCGACGAGGTGGTACTCGCGGGCCAGCGCGGGGAGCAGGTTGCGGAACATGTGGGAGCTGGTGGGGAACCCGTGCAGCAGCACCAATGTGGGACGCGACGGGTCGCCGGCCTCCCGGTAGAAGACCTGCTGGCCGGCGACGGTGACGGTGCGGTGACGGGTGACGAAGGAAGACATGGATACCCCTCAGACTCGTGAGAACGATCGTTCTCCGGCTGATTGATACGATAGGAGAACGATGGTTCTCATGGCAAGGGGAATTTGACATGGACCACACGACAGCCGAGGCTCGGCTGCTCGAAGCGGCTGACACGCTCTTCTACGAGCGCGGTATCCAGGCCGTCGGGATGGACGCGATCCGAGCCGCCTCCGGCGTCTCGCTCAAACGCACCTACCAGCTCTTCCCGTCGAAGGAGCACCTGACCGAGGCGGTACTGCATCGACGCGACCAGGCGATCCGGGACGCACTGTCGGCGTACACCTCAGCAGGATCGACCCCGGTGGAGCGCGTGCTGGCGGTCTTCGACTACCTGCACGACTGGTTCGGCCAGCCCGACTACCGCGGGTGTTCCTTCATCAACTCCTTCGCCGAACTGGGCGGCACCTCGCCCGGTGTGGCCGACATCGTGCGTACCCACAAGCAGGCTTTCACCCACCACCTCGCGGCGCTGGTCGCGGCCGCCGACCGGCCACCGGCGCTCGCCGCGCAGCTTGCCCTGCTCGCCAACGGCGCGATGGTCACCGCCGCCATCACCGGCAGCGCCGAGCCGGCCCGCGATGCTCGCACCGCCGCGCGCCGCCTGTTAGACGCGGACACCTAAGTCATATCGGGCTCGCCACTTAGAGGTCCTAATAACTCGTACGACGTGTCGGTGATCTATCCCCGGAGCTACGAGGGCGCGAGGGACCAGTCTCGCGACCGGGTGTTCGCCAGGGGTGGCATGGAGTGGCCCACCCCTGTCACCCACACGCCCGTTCGCCCAGCCCAGGACCACGTTCGGAAATACAGCCAACACCACAGGGCCGTGCCCCGGCGGGTCAACGTTCGATCAGCCGCATCTGCTCGTCGGTGTGGTGGCCGCCCTCGGCCACGGGCAGCGCAGTGAGGGTGGCGATCTGTTCGGCCGTCAGCGTGACGGTGTCGGCCGTGACGTTCTCCTCGACGCGGGCCACCCGCTTGGTGCCGGGGATGGGGACGATGTCATCACCCTGGGCGAGCAGCCAGGCCAGCGCCACCTGCGCCGAGGTCGCGCCCACCCGATCGGCGATCATCTGCACCTGGTCGGCGAGGCGCAGATTGCGCTGGAAGTTCTCGCCTGTGAAACGCGGGTGGTTCTTGCGGAAGTCGCTGTCGTCAAGCGACTCGACGTCGGCGGGCGTGCGTAGGGTGCCGGCGAGGAAGCCTCGGCCGAGCGGAGAGTAGGCGACCAGGCCGATGCCGAGCTCGCGCAGCACCGGCAGGATCTCCTCCTGGTCGCGGGTCCACAGCGAGTACTCCGACTGCAGCGCGGTCACCGGGTGCACGGCATGCGCGCGGCGGATGGTGTCGACCCAGGCCTCGGACAGGCCGACGTACCGGATCTTGCCGTCCCGCACGAGCTGCGCGAGGACGCCCATGGTGTCCTCGATCGGGGTGTCCGGGTCGACGCGGTGCTGGTAGTACAGGTCGATGTGGTCGACGCCGAGCCGCTTGAGCGAGCCGTCGACCGCGCTGCGGATGCTGTCCGGGCTGCTGTCGGGCTTCCCGGGGCCGCGGCCGGTGTGCGAGACAAGGCCGAACTTGGTGGCCAGCACGACCTGGTCGCGGCGGCCGTGCAGCGCCTTGGCGACCAGTTCCTCGTTGACGTACGGGCCGTACACCTCGGCGGTGTCGATGAGGGCGACTCCGAGGTCGATGGCCCGATGAATGGTGCGGATCGATTCGGCGTCGTCGCTGCCGGCGCCGCTGTAGCCGTGCGACATCCCCATCGTGCCGAGGCCGATCCGGGCGACCTCGAGTTCACCGAGCTTCGCGGTACGCATGGTGTTTCCTCCGTGTCGTGTGCGTTGGGGAACCAAGCTTTCCCTGCGGACTGCGGGGCCGGATGGATCAGGCTTCGGGATGAGGGTCCCGTTCCGCGCTGGCCGAAGACGTACCCGGCCTGGCCTCAGCAAACATCAGCGCGCCGGTTTCACGGAGTTTCTGCGAAATGGGGTACCAGCAGAGTCTTTCAACACGGCTCTTGACGCCGCCGAAGCCACCGAGAGCCCGGGGAAGGGTGCGGCCCGCACGCAGGACGGAGACGGGCCCGGCGCGGAGAGTGGTCTCCACGCCGGGCCGCGGCATCAGATGGGTCAGGAGGTCACGCAGTTCGCCAACACGCCCGGGCCCCTGCCGGTGCCCTGGAAGCCGAAGGTGGTCGACTGCCGGCCGAGGATCCGACCGTTGTAGCCCACGTTGGTGAACCGGACGGTTCCGCTGCTGCCGGTGGCCTGGGCGTTCCAGGTGCCGGTGACTGCGGCCCCGGCGGGCAGTTCGATCGTCACGGTCCAGCCGTTGATGTCCGACTTGCCGGCGGTGACCGTCACGTTCGCTGTGAAGCCCTCGGCCCACTGGTTTAGCGCCACCTCCGCGTAGCAGCCGTCACCGGCCGGCGGCGAGCTGTTCGGAGGGGTGGTCGGTGGGGTGGTCGTCGGCGGGGTGGTCGTCGGAGGCGTCGTCGTCGGCGGCGTGGTGGTCGGCGGTGCGGTGGTGGGCGGGTTGGGCGCGCCGTTGGCCAGGCTGTAGGCCAGGTCGGGCTGGAAGGACCCGGCCGTGTAGCGGCAGCCGTCCGCCTCCCCCGGCGGCTTCACCCAGAGGTACGCGTCGATGTTGCTGTCGCCGGTGTTGGTCGTCGGGTACGTCCCGATGCGCCGGTCGGTGTTGTCGTCGCCGCACCAGTCCCCGCTGGCGCCGCCATTGCGGCTGGTGTCGATGATCTGGCGCTTGCCCGAGATGCCCATGCCGTTCAGGGCGGAGATGACCGAGCGGCCGAAGTTCGCCTCACCGGAGGTGGAGTTGTAGTTCGACACGTTTGTGAAGAAGCCGTCGGCGTACTGCACGCCGGCTGCCCGGAGCCGGTTGGCCGTCTCACTGGCGCTGTTCCAGGTGGAGTGGCCGCCGTCGAGGTACACCTTGGCGTTGGGGTTGGCCGACTTGATGGTCTGGGTGGCCGTCGAGATCGCCTGGTTGCGCGCGTTGAGTTCGGCTCCGCTCAAGCACGTCTGGAGGGCGAGCGAGTCGGTCTCCAGGATGATCAGGACCGTCCGGTTGCCCAGCCCTCTGGCGAAGTTCGACACCCAGGTCTGGTACTGGTTGAGGTCAGGGGCTCCACCGGCGCTGGCGCCACCGCAGTCCCGGTTGGTGATCTCGTACACCGCCACCACCGGGATCTGCTGGGCCGCGTTGGCGGCGCCGATGAACTCGGAGACCTCGGACTGCACTGTCGACGGGTTGAAGTTGGCGAACCAGCGGGCCTGCGGCTGACTCGCGATCTTGTCGCGGATGACTGCGGCACGCGAGTCGCCGGGGTTGGCGGCGACCCAGCGGACGACTGCCGAACTCGGGTCGCGGTAGAGCGAACCGGACACCGTGCCGGCGGACGCGCCACCGACGGCGAAGCAGACGCCGGCGGCGGCGATACCGGCGATGGCCGACATACTGATGGCCGTTGATCTGCGGCGCCGGGGGGAGAGGATAGCCACGACGTGTTTCCTCCTGATCACATTGACGTATCTAAGTGCGTGGGAGCGTTCCCATGACGGTAGCGGAGGCGCACGTCGCTGCCAAGGCATTCACGCAGGTCGTTCGAGGCACCTGACTCACGACCGATCACCGGGCACACCGGTGTCGCCGAAGATGTCGCATCCATCGACGGGTACGACGATCAGGCGCGGCTGGTACGACCGCGACTACGTCGACGCGCACACCCTCGGCCTCGACGAGCGGCGCCTGAAACCCCTCTTCGAGGGTCGCCTGCCAGGCCGCCTACGGCGCCCGCGACGGCGAGCTGCTCGCGGTCGTACGGCGGCGCGAGGGGGCTCAATGGCTGCGTACGAGGATGGAGGTCGCCTCAGCCAGGCGCTTCGTCGTCGCCGACTGACCGCCCTCGGCGGCCCGTACAGCCTGACTTGTCGACTCCTGGGTGCGACGGTCTCGGTGGAAGGCAGCCGGTCAGTCGCGTTGCGGTGTGCCGGGCTGCCGACTCTGGTTCTGCCGCAGGGCTTCCTCGAGTTGGTCCTCGAGGATGACGATCCGGCAGGCCGCCTCCAGAGCGGTGCCCTGATCGACCATCTCGCGGACCCGGGCCGCCAGGCGCAGCTGGTAACGGGAGTAGCGGCGGTGCCCGCCGCCGGAGCGGTGGGGGTTGATCAGTTTCGCCTCGTCCAGGCGGCGCAGGAAGTCCTGCGTCGTGCTGAGCATCTCCGCGGCCTGGCCGATCGGGTAGGCCGGGTAGTTCTCGTCGCCGAATATATCGTCGGGACCCTGCGCCATGTCACCTCCACGTCGAGGGCCCCGGCGCCGAAGCGCCGGGGCCCAGGGTTACGGGTCAGAACACCATTTGCCGACAGGTTCGTCGGCTCTTCGTATCCGCACCAGCCGCAACCGGCGGCTTCGGGTGCGAGGATCGCATATGCGTGACCGGAGACCACCTCTCGTTCGATGGAAACTGCGGTGTCCGCCCGGCCTGACATGACGGCCGACGGCGGGCGATCCAACGGTGTACGGCCCTCCCTTTCCTCTGCTTCTTCTTCCCTTGCGGTCGTGCGGTCCGCCGGCGTCGGAGCCCACGCGACTTCATGGCTCCCACTCTTACGGCGAACATCAGGTGGAGCCCCGAAACCGCCTCGGCCCCACCTGCGCTCCGACGCGTGTTCCGTCGGGCTGGTCGTGCTCCTACCTTTCGGAAGGGACGATCAAGATCGTTCCTTCCGAACCGCCCGTCGTGACCTCACGGCCGGACGGCCCGTCCATGTCTTGACGGATCTTTACTCTCGACTCGAAGAACAGTATGCCAGACCGTCGAAGATGTCTAGGCGCAACGACCTAGTTTTCTTGGACCACATCCCGGCGGTTCAGGCCTCCCCTGCCATCCCGCCGGGTCCGGAGCCAACCGACTCCGGACCCGGCCAGTGCCCGCTCAGGGGCTGGTGCAGGTGATGTTGCCTGGTGCCGTGGCGCCGTCGCCGGTGGCGGTGAAGCCGAACGTGGTCGAGGCGTTCGCCGCCAGGTTGCCGTTGTACGCGGCGTTGCGGACGGTGACGCTGCCGGTGGTGCCCGTGTTGGTTCCACTCCAGAGGCTGCTGACGGCCTGGCCGCTGGCGAGGGTCAGACCCACGGTCCAGCCGCTCAGGGTCGTGGCGGTGGTGTTGGCCACTGTCACCTCGCCCTGGAAGCCGCCGGGCCAGGTGTTGATCGTCCGGTAGGTGGCGGCGCAGCTGCCCGGCTCACCAGTCGGCGGCGGCGTCGTGGGCGGCGGGGTGGTGGGCGGCGGGGTCGTCGGAGGCGTGGTCGACTGGAACTGGCTGAAGAACCTCCAGATCTCCCCCGAGGTCCAGGTCCGGGAGTCGTTGGGGCTGCCGGACCCGTCGACCGGGCTGGGCGTGTGGTCGCCATCGAACGCCGCCCACTGCACCGGGTAACCGGCCCGGCAGCCCGAGTAGGTAGTGGTGATGTGGGTCAGGCTGCCCCGGCTCGGCTCGCGCGGGCTCTGTGCGGTGCAGCCGTTGTTCCTGACGAACGTGTCGCGCAGCTGCCGGCCCTGGGAGATGTTCAGCACGCTGTCGTAGATGCCGTGGATGCCGAAGTAGGCAACGGGCTGCGTACCGCCGTTGCACCCGCTGAGGTTGGCGCCGGACAGGACTGTCACCGCGCGGATGATGTCGGGCCGGGCGCAGGCCACGGCGTAGCTCATGGCTCCGCCGTAGCTCCAGCCCAGGGCGAAACGCTGGGTCGTGTCCACGCAGAGGTCGTTCTCGATCTGCCGGGAGATGTCGTCGAAGAGGGTCAGGTCCCGACCGTTGGTGTTGGCCCAGCCGGCGTTGAGACCCTGCGGCGCCACGAAGATCGTGCTGTTGTTCGACAGCGGCTGGAGCCCGTAGTAGCCCGCCGAGGTGACGTTGTTGGCCGAGCCGTTCAACCAGTGGAAGGCGAAGACCAGGCGGTACGGGTGGTTGCGGTCGTACCCGTCCGGGATCCGCAGGTTGTAGGTACGGCTCTGTCCGCTGCTCTGGATGGTGCGTGTGCCGCTGGCCAGCGTGGGGGCCTTGCCGCAGCCGGCGGTCGCCGCGAGGGTGCCGTTCGTCGCCGCGACCGCCTCACGGAGGCCGCCGTTCAGCGCTCCGCCGGCGGTGGCCGCGAGCAGGACCGCCGCGGCAGCAATGGATGTGAGGAGATGCCTTCGTTTCGGCATTGCGTGACTCCTTGCGATTGGGCGTCAGGTGGTGGGGGTGCGGTGCCTGTCGCCTGCGGCCACCTGGACCCGGATGCCTGGTCACGCCGAGGAGTGCTGCCCCACGGCGGGGCGTCGGAAGCTGGGGCATGCGGCCGAAGCGACGTCGCCCGGCGACCAAGGGGGGTCGCCGGCATCGACGGAGTGGCCCGGACTGGTCACCGACCGGTAGGCGGTGGAGGGTCGGCGTCCCTCGACACGTCATCGCCGGCAGGCTCAGGTGACCGGGAGTGTGCCCTTCACTCCCCGGGCAAACATAGCAGGTTATCGATAACATGCCGATTCATGCCCGATCAGCAGGAAGGGCCGTAGCGGCTCGGCGAAGGCAGTTCGCGCTAACACGGCACTGGCGGCTGCCACTGGCTCTGGTCCTCAGGCCCGGCGATGATCGTCCGGGTCTCGTAGGCTCCAACAGTGACGAGCAGACGAGGGCGGATCATGGCTGATGTCCTGGAAGCAGCGGAGAACGCATCGCCGGTCGAGGCGGTTGAGGCGGTCACCCGTGCGCTCGGCAGGACGTTGGGGGCGCACAGCGTCGCGTTCCTGATCGCGGACCTCAGCGGTCGGGCGCTGGTCCGGTTGGCCCACGTGCCGACCGACGGCGCCGGTGTGGGGCGCCGGGACGTTGACGAGGTCGCAGTAGTGATGCCGTTCGACGGCGGCCCCGCCGAGCAGGCGCTCCGGACCCAGACGACGCAGGTCGTCCCGCAGCCCGACGGGTGGGTGGTGTTGGCGCCGGTGACCGACCGCGGTGAGGCGATCGGCCTGCTCGAGATGATCCTGCCGGACGAACCCACCGCGCCCACGCTCGAGGAGATCGGCCGCACGGCCCACGCGTTGGCGTTCGTGGTGATCGCCAACCGGCGGTACACCGACCTGTTCGAGTGGGGGCAGCGCACGACCCCGTTCACCCTGTCCGGGGAGATTCAGCGCCGCCTGCTGCCGGGCTCGTTCACGTGCGAGGGCAGTGCGTTCACCCTCTCCGGCTGGCTCGAACCGGCCGCCAGCATCGGTGGCGACACCTTCGACTACAGCCTCGCCCGCGACGTGCTGCACTTCAGCGTCACCGACGCGATGGGCCACGGGGTGGCCAGCGCGCTGACGGCCACGCTGGGCGTGGGCAGCCTGCGCAACAGCCGCCGCCGCGGGGTTGGTCTGGTGGAGCAGGCCGACGCCGCGAACGCCGACCTGGTGAACAACGCCACAGTGCCCGGCAGCTACATCACCGCGGTCCTCGGTCGCCTCGACCTCCGCACCGGGGTGTGCGCACTGCTCAACGCCGGGCACGTGCCGCCGATGCTCATGCGCGACGGGGGCACCGAGGCACTGCCGCTACCGGCAGGCTTCCCCCTGGGGATGTTCGCCGAGGCCGACTACCGCGCGGGCGAGATCACGCTACGGCCCGGCGACCGCCTGGTGGTGGTGACCGACGGCGTGCGGGAACGCAACGCCGCCAGCCTGGACCTGTCGGAAGCGTTGCGGTCGACAGGCGGCCTGCACCCGCGCGAGGCCGTCCGGGCCCTGGCCGACGCGGTCCTCGAGGTCAGCGGCCCGACTCTCGCCGACGACGCCACCCTGTTCATCCTCGACTGGCACGGCGGGCACAGCGAGGACCGGCGTACCATTGCCGGCGCCGACCAGGCGCGCGCCAGCCTCGCACTGCCCGACTGATCACCTGCCTGCCGGTTCGTCCGCCCCATCGGCTTCGGCCGCCTCCGCACTCTCATAGACGCGGATGACCCGGTCCACAGATGTGACGGTCAGGACGGTCTGCACGGCGGGCTGCGCCGAGGCGAGGCTCAGCCGGCCGCCGGCCTCCCGAAACGCCTTGAACATCACCACCAGCATGCCCAGCGCGCTGGAGTCCATGAAACCCACCCCGGCCAGGTCCACGACCACCTGACGGTCACCGGCGTCGACAAGCCGTTGCAGCCCTTGGCGCAACTGCGGGGACGTCGCCATGTCCAGCTCGCCGCGCACCTCGAGCACTGTGCAGCCGCGGCCCGGACGGACCGACAACGACAAATCCACAACAGCCTCCCCACGCCGACGATCCCGCTCACCCTATGTGGCCGACGGACGAACCGCCGCCGGCCAGCGTACGTCGAGCCGGCCCGCTGATCGTCTCGCCACAGCGGCCCCGGGTAGTGCTGATCACAGCGGAGGCATTCGACATGGACGCGAGAGAGTCGTCCGGCGGGTGAGGCATCGAACGGGGAGAAACTGCGCGATCGGGTGACATGACGCCGTCGCTCCCCCGCCAGCCGTCCTCTACCGCAGCCCCTTACCTGGTGCCGTCCGCTCACACGGGAGGGGACGGTCTCTCCGGCGGGTGTCCGGCTGAGTGGCGGGCATCGGCCACGGCGATGCCGAACAGGACGGCGGCGGCGACCAGGGAGGCGATCAGCGCGCCGGTGAACGCGAGCGGCACCATGAGCGCCACCAGGACCACGATCCCGACGATGCGACGGCGGGAGACCCTGTTGAACACCACCCACTCCAACCGGATCCGGCCGAAGAGGAACAGCGTCGGACCGCCCAGGATCACCACCACCCACATGGGGTACGGCCGGCCGAGGGAGTGTTGCTGCACGATCTCGTAGCCGATGGTTGTCGCGATGATGCCGAACACCATGACAAGGTGCGCGGCCCCGGCGACCCGGCCGAGCGCGACCCGGTCGGTCACCGCCTCCAGCGTCTCGCCGAGCATCTCCCCCGAGCGGTGGAAGTAGACCCGCCACAGCAGGACGGTGGTGACGAACGCCGTCACCAGCCCGATGGTCGTCGCGACAGTCACCGACGCGGCGGTGTAGCTGATGCCGAGAGCCAGGACGCTCTCACCGAGGGCGATGAGCAGCAACTGCTGATACCGCTCCGGCAGGTGCCGCCCACGTTCGACAGCCCACGCGCTCGCGAAGCGGCGCCGCATCCCCCACACTGGCCAACCGAGCCGGGCACCGATGAGGTCGACGGCTATCGCGAGGCCCCACAGCGTCACCCGCCACTGCTCCTTCGTGATCCCTCCGCCGATCCACAGGATCGCCGAACCCGCACTCCAGATCGCCGCCCGTGTGTAGAGCGACCGGACGGTGTCACCGGCCGGCAGCGTGCGGATGAGCAGCAGGGGCCGGACGACCTGGAGGAGTACGTACGGCAGGGCGAAGGCCAGGCCGCGCCCGTAGAAGGCGTACGGCAGGGATGTCGACATGATCAGGATGCCGAAGGCACTCGCAAGCACCATCAGCTGGATCAACCGTTGCCGAGGGTCGAAGCGGCTGGTGATGTGGCCGGTGGTGGTCCAGAGCCAGAGCAACGGAAGCGCCAGGATCACGGTCTCGTACAGCGACGCCCAACGGACGCTGACGTCATCGCTGGTCAGCGACGGCACGATCCGGCTGACCACTCCGTTGAGCGCGAACACCAACACCAGATCGAAGAACAACTCGAGGAAGTTGGACTGGCCGGCGCTCTCCCGGCCGCCCCCCGCAGCACCTCCTCGATCGTCGCCCACCCGGCCATGTTCCCCCAGGCCAGGCACCCCTGGTCGCCGTTCGGCCAGGGGCCAGGACGATCACGGCGTCGTCAAGGAAGCGGGAGGGGTCGTCAGCGGTGAAGAACCCGGCCTTCGAGCTCGTCGCGGAGGCGGTCGATGCCGGCTCCCGTGCGCGCGGAGACCGGGACGGCGTCGGGGTGGACCCGACACAGCGCGTCGACCCACTCCCCGGGCGCTACGTCGATCTTGTTGAGGACCAGGAGCTCGGGAACGTCGCGTGCACCTATCTCGTGCAGTACGCCGTGCACGGTGGTGATCTGGTCCAGCGCGTCGGGTGCGGAGGCGTCGACCACGTGCAGGGCCAGGTCGCTGCGGGTGACTTCCTCCAACGTCGAGCGGAAAGCGTCGACGAGCTGGTGTGGCAGGTGCCGCACGAAGCCGACGGTGTCGGTGACGGTGTAGGTCAGATCGCCGGTGCTGATCCGGCGGACTGTCGGGTCCAGGGTGGCGAACAGCACGTCCTGGACTTGGGCGTCGGCGCCGGTCAGCCGGTTGAGTAAGGCCGACTTGCCCGCGTTGGTGTATCCGGTGATCGAGACCGAGGGCACCTGGTTGCGGGCGCGCCGGCTGCGGGTCCTCTCGCGGCGCCTGGCGAGTTCCGAGGCGCTACGGCGCAGTCGGGTCGCCCGCTGCCGCAGCGTGCGGCGCTGGGTCTCCAGCCGCATCTCACCGGGACCCCGCACCCCGGTGCCGGTTCCTCCGGCCGTTCGTCCACCCCCGACGCGCGACATCGTCCGCCCGCCACCGCGCAGGCGGGGCAGCTGGTACGCGATCTGCGCCAGCTCCACCTGCACCCGGCCCTCGCTGGTTCGGGCGTGCTCGGCGAAGATGTCCAGGATCAACGCGGTGCGGTCCACGACGCGTAGGCCGACCCGCTCCTCCAGGTTGCGCACCTGCCCCGGGGTCAGTTCACCGTCGGCGATCACCAGGTCGGCGTGCGCTCGTTCGGCAAGCGCCGCCAGTTCGTCGACCTTGCCGGAGCCGACGTAGGTCGCCGGGTCGGGGTGTGGACGGCTCTGCACCACCTCGTCCGCGACGGTCAGCCCGTCGGTCGCGGCGAGCCGGCGCAGCTCGGTCAGGGAGGTCTGGGAGCCGGGCCCGCTGTCGGCCACGCCGTCGTCGCGTACCGCCACCAGGACCGCCGTGGGATTTTCCCCCGCAGCGCTGGCCTCCGGGCCCAGCAACCAGGATCCCGCCATCGTCCCACCTCACCTCGTCTCGGATGCCCACCTACCCTCACTCCGGCCGACCATGCCCGGTGGATCACGCCGGTCCCGCGCCGAGGGCACGCGAAACCACTGATATCCCGCCCCGACCGCCCACCGGGTGGGAGCCGCGGGCGATTGCCCCAGCGACCCCACGGGTATGGGATGAAGGAGCAACCGTGCAGTGGCGGATGCCTGCACCGAGGAGGAGCGGTGGCGGACGACAGCAGCAGACGAGAGCGGCTTCCGTCAGGACCACCGAGCACCGGTACCGCGTTGGACGGCGTCGCCGTTCGGCTCGGCGAACTGGCGCGGAGCCTGCAGGGAGAATCCAGCCTGCAGGGCACCCTGGACGCCGTCGTCCTCGCCGCGGTGGCCACCGTGCCGGGCGCCTGGCAGGCTGGGATCTCCGAGGTCGAGTCGAAGCAGCGGGTCCACACGACGGCGGCCACGGCGGAGTTGGTCCGTCAGGTGGATCAGGTGCAGTACGACACGGGCGAGGGCCCCTGCCTGACCAGTCTCTACAACGAGGAGACGGTGTGGCTGCGGAATCTGCCCGACGAGACCCGATGGCCGGCGTTCACCCACCGGATCGCCAACCTCGGAGTGCGCAGCATGCTGTCGTTCCAGCTCTACGTCGACCGCGGCAACCTAGGGGCGTTGAACCTCTACTCCGCCGACCCGGACGCTTTCGGAGACGAGTCCGAGCAGATAGGGCTGCTGTTCGCCGCCCACGCGGCGGTGGCGATGGCCGACGCGCAGACGATGGCGCAGCTCTCCCGGGCAGTGCTGCTACGCGACCGGATCGGGCAGGCCAAGGGCATTCTGATGGAGCGGCACCACCTCACCGAGGAGCAGGCTTTCGCCCTGCTGGCGCGGGTCAGCCAGAACACCAACGTCAAGTTGGCCGAGGTGGCCCGCAACCTGACCGAGACCGGCGACCTGGAAGCACGCTGAGCGGAGGATGGCGTGGTCCGGGCACAGCCGACGGTGCTCAGGACGGCAGCACCCCGGCCGCCAGGCGGCTGCCACCTCGTCGGGATCACCGGTCCGGACCAGCGGGGGCTCGTGCTCTGACCGGCCACGTCAGCGACTGGCGGTCACGTCGACGGTCGGGCGTTTGCGGGGCCCACGAAAGAGCTGAAGAGCGCCCAGCTCGGCGGCTCGCGCCTGCTGTGCCGGTCAGCGACACGGGCGTGGTCGGCGTGGGAACGGTCGACGGCACCGCTGCGCTGGTGGCCGACACCGGCCCGGACCCGATCCTCGCCGGCCAGCCGGCCGGCGTCGTTCCGACCCTGGGTGAGGCCGACGGCCAGCGCCGTCGCCACCAGAGCCGCGACGGCGCCGGCGACCCGTTAGGGGACTGTCACCGTGCCGCCTGGAAGGCACGCCCGACCACTGTCACGTCGGCGCCACTGCGGAACAGCCCGGACCGGTCCTTGTCGGTGGCGGGCAGACCGAACCAGGCGTAACGCTGCACGTACGGGAGTTGACCCAACATGGTGGTGGCCGCCGTGAGGAAGGCGGCCTGCTGCTCCTGGCTGGGGAACTGCTGGCCGCCACCACCGAAGCGGATAAGCGCGAACTCGGTGAGCCAGATCGGCTTGCGGTACCGCTGGTACACGTTCTGGAGATACCTCCGGAGCTGGTCGACGGCGGTGCTGGTGGTGAAGTCGGCGCCGAACCAGTGCAGGGTGACGAAGTCGACCCGGTGCCCACGGGCCTGCGCGCCGGACATGAAACGACCAAGCCAGCCCTGCGGATCGTCACCGCCCCAGGCCACGGCCGGGCTGCCCAGCCTGCTGCCCGTGGCCATCAGCCGTGGCCACAGGTCCAGCGCCTGCTCAACTGTCAGGTTGGACTGGTCGGGCAGGTCCGGCTCGTTGAACGTGAGCAGGTACGGCCCGGCCGCTCGGGCCCGGGCCAACTCGGGCGCGGTGACGTTCTCCGCGCCCCGGATCATCGGCACGAAGGTCACCCCCGGCGGGGTGGTGATGCCCTGGTGTTCGGTGCCCCAGGTGTAGTACCAGTCGGCCCTCGAACCGGCCAGCGCCCGGCTGACCCCGTCGAAGGCCCACACCCCGACGCCCTTGCGCGCCGAGCTGAGCGCGGGCGCGACAGGGGCCCGTGACGACGGCCGCACGCCCGGCGTGGGCGTGACGCCCGGAGTGGCGACGGCGGCGGGTGCCGCCGACGGCGGGGCGGCCCACGAGGGTGTCTGCGGGTCGTCCGGCCGGACCACCACGAGCGTGGTGATGGCCAGGACGACGGCGGCGGCCCCGACGGCGAGCGCCGGGAGCAGGCCCCGGGGCCGGTTCAGCGCGAGGTTGACAAGCGCGTTCCCGCCGTCGCCGTCGGTGGGCACCCCACCGGCCGGGGTCGTTCCGGCGGCACCCCCGGTCGCCGGGTCCGGGGACTGGTACGCGGCGACCGGCGAGGCGACCGGGGCGGTACCCGGCAGGTGCGCGCCCAGGCCGGCCGGCAGCGGCAGCATCGGCAGGCCGGCGAGCAGCCGGTCGATCGGCAGGAGGCTCGTGCCCAGCCGTGCGCAGACCGCGCAGTCCCGCACGTGCCGGGCCAGCCGTTTGCGCCACAGTGGATTGGGGACACCGTCCCACTCGTCGGTCACGGTACGCAGGTCCGGGCAGCCCGGGCGCGCCCGTAACGCACGGACCACGGCGCGGGCCGTCTGGATCTGGTCCTTCATCCGGTGCACACGCACCGCGACGTGTCCCGGGGAGAGCCCGAGCGCGTCGGCGACCTCGGTCCGGTCGAGCTCGCCTGTCTCCTCCAGCCACCAGAGCGAGAGCAGCTCCTGATCGTCCGGGTCGAGCCAGCGGGTCGCCTCGGCGACCTCACGCCGCTGGTGGGTGAGACCCAACCGGAGGATCGTCGTCGCCGCGAAGTCGGAGCCCGGGTCGGGCACGTTGTGGATCGCGTCCAGCCCGGCGTCGCGACTGAGCGCGACACGTCTGCGCTGCTCCCAGTCGCGCACCTGGCGGATGGTGATCGCCACCAGCCAGGACCGGAACGCGGCCGGGTCGTTGAGCCCGGGCAGGTGCCTGATGACCCGTACCAACGTCTCCTGGACCACGTCGTCGACGTCGGCGTGGCCGCGCAGCGCACGCCCGACGATGTTGTAGACCAGCGGGAGCGAGGTCGCTACGACGTCGTCGAGAGCGCGCTTGTCGCCCTGGCGGGCGGCGGCGACCGACCCGACGTCGGGAAGTCCCCGACCGGCTGACGACATAGGTCTCACTCCTTCTGCGCTCATCGTCGGGGGTGGGCGTGGTGCGTGACCGCCCCTATCGGAGACGCTCGAGGGACTGCCGGATTACGAAATTCTCCGGGTCGACAGTGGGACGGATGCGACCCGGGGCGTCGTCGGGTTCCTCCGGCGACGCATGATGGTTGCCGACGCCGGGTAGGGTGCGGTGTGTCGGTGTCGCCGGGCGCTCGCCCGTGAACGAGACACCCTGATCGGGCGCCGGTGTGCACACCGATTCGTCACCAGGTCGTGCGGCGAGTTGCCGAGACCCGGGAACACACTCCCTTCGCGGAAGACAGGACTCCTGCATGACTTCGAATGACCACGATCGGTCCGCGTTGTTTCTCGCCACGTCGAACGGCGACGGGACCGAGGGGTCGGCGGTGACAGTCGACGGCAGCGAGGAGGCCATGCGACGACTCCGCCATCCGTTCGCGGTGACGCCGGCCCCGCCGGCCAGCACCACCGGGGACGACCCGGATCACCAAACCTGACCCGACGCACCCGCGCCATGACAGCGGACCATCCCACCAGCGCGACATCATACTTTCGGTTGGCCGTAGGTCAGTCTTTCGGGTAGTGTCCCGTTCATCAAGTGAACGACATGACGCGGTCGTGAGGCCCGTGCTCGTGGCCTGACGACAGCGCACTTCGCCCGCACGTGCGCCCCGGCGGCAGCCGGTTCGGAGATCTTCCGGTCGACCCGATCGACGGGCAAGCGCGGGAGGGACCACCCATGTCCACCACGATCGAATCGGCGACCAGCACACGCGTCGGCCAGCGAAGCACCAGCCAGAGCCCGGAGGACCTCCTGGCCATACTGGCTGTCACCCCGACCGACGATCCACGCCGACCGGCCCTGCGGGACCGCACCATCGAGGCGTGGCTGCCGCTCGCCCGGCACCTGGCACGCCGCTACGCCGGCCGCGGCGCACCCGACGACGACCTGATCCAGACCGCCGCGGTCGGCCTCATCAAGGCTGTGGACAACTTCGACCCCAGCCGGGGCGTCGACTTCAGCGGGTACGCCATCCCCACCATCATCGGCGAGATCAAGCGCTACTTCCGGGACCGCACCTGGGCCGTGCGGGTGCCCCGCCGCCTCCAGGAGCTGCGCATCTCGATAAGCGCGGCGAACAGCACCCTCACCCACACCCTCGGCCGCCAGCCCACGGTGGCGGACATCGCGTCTTACCTCGACGTGTCCGAGGAGACCGTCCTGGAAGGGTTGGAGGGCGCGCGCGCCTACCGGGCCACGTCGCTGTCCACGCCGATGAGCGACGACGGCAGCAGGGAACTCGGCGACACCCTCGGCGGCGACGACCACGAGTTCGACCTCGTCGACATCCGCGTGGCCCTCGGTCCCGCCCTCGCCACGCTGCCGGAGCGCGAACAGGAGATCCTCAGCCTGCGCTTCCACGGCAACCTGACCCAGTCCCAGATCGCCGATAAGATCGGCGTCTCGCAGATGCACGTCTCCCGGCTGATCACCCGATCGTTGGCGACCCTGCGACGCCACCTCTCGGACGACAGCGCCTCCTAGGAACAGGACGACGAATGACCCTGCACCTCGACCTCTCCGGCAGGACCGCCCTGGTCACCGGGTCGACCCAGGGGATCGGGGCGGCCATCGCCGCCGGCCTCGCCCGCGCCGGCGCGCGGGTGGCGGTCAACGGTCGTACCGCCGCCAGCGTCGCACGCGCGGCGGACGCGTTGCGCGGGGAGGTCACCGGCGCGGACGTGGTCGAGGTGGACGCGGACGTCTCCACCGACGAGGGGGCGGCGCGGACCCTCGACCTGCTGCCCACCGTCGACATCCTGGTCAACAATCTCGGCATCTTCGGGCCCACCCCCGCGCTGGAGATCTCCGACGAGGAGTGGCGTCGCTACTTCGAGGTGAACGTGCTGGCCGGCGTCCGGCTGACCCGCGCGTACCTGCCCGCCATGATGGAACGCGGCTGGGGGCGGGTGCAGTTCATCGGCAGTGACTCGGCGGTCGTCACCCCGACCGAGATGATCCATTACGGCGTCTCGAAGACGGCCCTGCTCGGCGTCTCCCGTGGCTTCGCGAAGGCCGCCGCCGGCACCGGCGTGACAGTCAACTCGGTGCTCGCCGGGCCGACCCACACCGGCGGCGTCGAGGACTTCGTCGCCGAACTCGTGGGCGACAGCCTCCCGTGGGAGGAGGCGCAGCGGGAGTTCATGCGGCTGCACCGGCCGCAGTCGCTGCTCCAGCGGCTGATCGAGCCTGAGGAGATCGCCAACATGGTCACGTATTTGGCCTCGCCGCTTGCCTCCGCCACGACCGGTGCCGCCGTCCGTGTCGACGGCGGGTACGTCGACGCGATCGTCCCGTGACGGCTGGTCGTCAGAACTGCACGACGTGACCCACCCGTGGCGGCGTACGGCCGGCGAGGACGTCGAGCCACGCCTCCCGTAGGGCCTGTGGCCCGGTGCCGACCTGGACGTCGAGCCACCCGTCCACCACCGCGGTGAACCTCCGCCACGCCTCGGTGAACCGCTGGTCGAGACCGTCGCGCCCCCAGTCCTTACTGCGTTTGCGCATCTGGACGGGCGCGAAGAACACCTCCTCGGCGGCCTCGGCGTTCGGCGTCTGGTTGGTGAGGCCGACGGCGATGTCCCGGATCAGGTGGTCGCCGAGGTGCTGACGCAGGGCGGCGCGGGTCGACGGCGCTCCGGACAGGTCGAGGTAGACGCTCGGGACGGTGTCGAGCGTGCCGATGTCGTCGTACGCGACGACCTGGTCGTAGCAGCCGAGCGACCTGGTGAACGCGAGGTTGCCGGGTGAGGTGAGCCCGACCAGGCGCGGGCCACGGCCGTGCAGTTCGGAGGCGGCGGCGTACGCGGTCTTGCTCGACGCCGACGACAGCAGCAACGACTCCGCGCCGTAGAAGCCGTTGTCGACGACCTGGTCGGCAAGCATGAACGAGGTGAAGAACAGCGGTCGGAACAGGATCAGCAGGTCCTCCTGGTCCGGCCGGTACGCCGGGTCGCCGCCAGTCGAGCGGTACGCGTTGTACGGCGAGGGCAGGTCGGCCCGGTGCGGGCTCGCGTCGCGGAATCCGGACGCGTCCACCCGGTCCGGCCGCACCAGCAGGTGGCCGGCGGGCGGCAGGTATCCGTACACCCGCTGGCCCACCTCCACGCCCGCGACTGTCGACGCGACCACCTCGGCGAAGCCCCAGAGCGGGGGAAGCCCCCACTGCTGCGTGAGTCCGCGTGGGCCTGGCGGGAAGAACTCCCAGTAGCGCATCGCGTCGCCGAGCACCGCGTAGGTGACGTTGTTGGCGGTGAGGCCGACGCGGTCGACCCGCAGGAGCACCTCCCCCTCGGACGGGTCGGCGGTCGCGCCATCGGCGAGCGTGCATCGACTGAGGTCCGCGCGGGCCACGGCGAACGTCCAGGAGGGAGCCATGGCCTGACGCTAGACAGCTCCGGGTACGCAGACAAGTGCACTGGGAGTGCAAAATCCCACTAGTTACGGTGACCCGGTGGCCAGCGCGCTGAGATCCCGCAGGTGGGCCAGCGGGGTGTGTGGGGGCCGCCATTCCAGGAACACCGCAGTGGCGTCGTCGTCCAGTTCGTCCTTCTGGTACGCGACGACGGCACGCACCAGCCGGCGCATCGTCTCCGGGCTGGGCAGACCGTCGTTCAGCGCGCGGTTGACGAAGTCGACGAGCCGGTCCAGCCCGAACTGCTCGCCCTCGGCGCTCCGCGCATCGGTGATGCCGTCGGTGTACGCGAGGATCCGGTCGCCGGGGTGCAGGTCCTCCACGTGCACCCGGGGGCGTCGGCCCGACAGGTGACCCAGGCCGAGCGGCAGCGCGGTCGGCCCCGGCAGCTCCCGGATGGCCTTGCCGTCGCGCAGCAGCATCGCCCCGGGATGACCAGCGTTGATCATCCGTAGTCGTCCGGTGGTCCGGTCCAACTCGGCGAGCAGCCCCGTCGCGAAGAGGTTCGGATGCTCCGACCGCACCCACCTGTCGATGCTGATGGCGGTGTCGACGAGGTCGAGACCGCACCGGCGGGCGTTGCGGTACGCGCTGACCACAAGCGAGGCCAGCGTGCTCGCCTTGATGCCGTGCCCACACGTGTCGAAGAGCCCGACGCTGAGCACGTCACCGTTCAACGCGTAGTCGAAGATGTCCCCACCGACGTCGTAACAGGGCTCCAGGATGGCGGTGACCACCATGTCGTCGGTGGCGAAGGTCAGCGGCGGCAGCAGCCCCCACACGATCTCGGCGGCGACCTGCATCGGCAGCCGACGGCGCATCCGTTCGACGACGTCGCCGTAGAGCCGGCGGTTCACCAGGAGTTGGGCGACCGTGACCGCCACCTCCCAGGCCGGTCCCTCCGTGGCGGGGTCGGCGGCGGCCGGCGTGACGACCTCGAGCACGCCCATCCGTTCACAGCCGAGCAGCAGCGGCACCCAGATCCGGTCGGGACCGTCCGGGGCACGCTGGATGTCGAGGGTGGTGAACGCCCGGCCGGCGAGCGTCGTCTCGATCGGCTGTTCGTCCCGGGCGAGGCCCGCGCCGAGCAGCGGCACGAGCAGGGACTGCGTGTAGTCGGCCAGATAGACCACGATCTCGGTGGCGTTGATCGCCGACGCGGCACCGGTGATCAACGAAGGCAGGTCGTCCGGCCCGCCCTGGGGTGCGTTGAGCTGCAACGATCGCACCGCGTTGCCGGCGTCAACCACACTCCACCTCCCGCTTCCTCCGGCGACGGAGACGAGCAGACCGGGCCTCACCACCGTAGGAGCATGACGGCACCCCCGCCACAGCGGGCCGGCGCGGCGTGCTCACCCGATCGGCGGGCCGGGCAGCGCCACCCTCACGCGGACGGCGCGTCGGCGAGGTCAGCCGGGTCGAGGTGCAGGGTGGCGAGCAGACCGGAGTGCTTGGCCGGGTCGACCCGCTCCGGCAACTCCCGCTCGACCCAGTCGGCCCTGGCCTG
Source organism: Micromonospora sp. NPDC000663 (assembly GCF_042898105.1). Classification (NCBI taxonomy): domain Bacteria; kingdom Bacillati; phylum Actinomycetota; class Actinomycetes; order Micromonosporales; family Micromonosporaceae; genus Micromonospora; species Micromonospora sp. NPDC000663. Next base: position 104,722 of record NZ_JBIAYR010000001.1, on the reverse strand, counting down.
CTGGCCGCGGTCGCGAAGTGCGCTGACGATCCTGTGCCTGGCGATTGTCACGTGGGTGCTCCCCTGGTTGGGCGTGCGGTCGTACGCGATGAACGGCGACGTGGAGAGATCAACACGACGATCGGCAACGCCCCGGACGGGCTGGTGGCGACGGCGTCGGCAGCCCCGGGCGACATGCCCACCGTACGCCCTCGTGGTGGGTCGTCGCGCCAGCGCCCTCGACCCGGCCGAGGTCAGGGCTCCAGCACGACCTTGCCCGCCCGGCTGTGCGCCGCTCGACGACAGCGACTTCGTCGTCGCCGCCGGTCCGGCCGCCAGCGAGACAATGCGCAGACGCTACGAGCGCATCCGCACTGCTCACTCCGACGGATAGAGACGGGCCGGATCAGCGGGCCGGACGCTGTCCGGGACATCGTCCCGCGTGCTCGCGGCGATCGAGCCGAGCAGGGCCAGCGAACGCGCCGACTCCGTACCGGGCTCGGCATGGTAGATCACCAGGAGCTGCCCGTCGGCACCGGCGACAGCGAGCTTGTCGCAGTACAGGTCGAGGTCACCCACCTCGGGATGGCGCAGCCGGCTGATCACGCCCTCCCGCCGACGCACCTCGTGCCGCGCCCACAGCTGGCGGAAGCAATCGCTCTTGAGTGACAGCTCCCCCACCAGCGCCGTCAACCGTGGGTCGTCGGCAGCCCCGCCCGAGTCGGCGCGCATCTGCCCCACCACCTTCTGCATCGCCTGCCGCCAGTCGCGGAACAGCTCCCGCTCAGCCGGGTCCAGGAACACCGCGCGGAGTCGGTTGGACCCCGGTGCGAGATTCGGAGACAGTGCCCTCGCCATCGGGTTCGAAGCCAGGATGTCGAGGTAGCGGTTCTGCACGAAGGCCGGCATGTCGAGCTGCCGCATCAGGTGCAGGATGCTGGCCGGCACCCGGTCGGCGGCCGGTCGGGCCGCCCGCCGCGACCGCGCACGGCTCAGCCCGATCATGTACGCGGTCGCCTCCGGGTCCAGTCCCAGCACCCCGGCGAGGGCATCGAGGACCTGCACCGACGGGTGCCGCTCGCGGCCCTGCTCCAACCGGAGGTAGTAGTCGGCGCTGATACCGGCCAGCATCGCCACCTCCTCGCGCCGCAGACCGGGCACCCGGCGCAGGCCCACACCGGGGCCGAGCCCGACGTCCTCGGGCCTGGTCTGCTCCCGGCGGGCACGCAGGAAGTCGCCGAGCGGGTTCGTCGCGTCCATGCCCACGACGGTATGCCGCTTCGCCAGCCGGTGACTGGTCGTGTCACTACCAGGAACAGCTCGCCCTGCCGCGCCGGCCGGGCACCGCGCACAGTCGTTCGGAGACGCATACCAACTCCGAATTCGGATAGAGGACGACATGAGCGAGAACCTGCCCGGCGGCGCCGTGACCCCCGCCGACGGCCTCACCCTGAGCCGGATGGGCTACGGGGCGATGCAGTTGGCCGGCCCGGGCGTCTTCGGCCCGCCCCTCGACCGCGACGGCGCCATCGCCGTGCTGCGCGAGGCGGTCGACAGGGGCATCCGGCACATCGACACCAGCGACTTCTACGGGCCGGTGGTGGTCAACGAGCTGATCCGCGAGGCCCTGCACCCGTACCCCGAGGATCTGCACCTCGTCACCAAGGTCGGCGCGCGACGCGGCGCCGACGCGTCCTGGATCCCGGCGCTGGAGCCGGACGAACTGAAGGCCCAGGTCCGGGACAACCTCAAGCACCTCGGCCTGGACGTCCTCGACGTGGTCAACCTGCGGATCGGTGTGGCGGAGGGCACCGGCGACGATCCCCTTTCCGAGCAGTTCGGCGCCCTCGCCGAACTGCGAAAGGAGGGGCTGATCCGGCACCTCGGGCTCAGCAACGTCACGCCCGAGCAGCTCACCGAGGCACAGGCCATCGCGCCCGTGGTCACCGTGCAGAACCTCTACAACCTGGCCAACCGCAAGGACGACGCCCTGGTCGACAGGTGCGCCGCGGAGAACATCGCGTTCGCGGCGTTCTTCCCGCTCGGCGGGTTCACGCCGTTGCAGTCCGACACGCTCAACGACGTCGCCGCACGGCTCGACGCCTCGCCGCAGCAGGTCGCCCTCGCCTGGCTGCTCCAGCGCTCCCCCACCACAGTGCTGATCCCCGGCACGTCGAGCGTGGCGCATCTGCGGGACAACATGGCCGCGGCCGACCTGCAGCTTCCGGCCGACGTGATCCAGGAGTTGAACGCCATCGGCGGGCCAGCCTAGGGCTGGTGCGGCCGGTTGCGGATGAGCGCGAGCGCGAGGACGGCGGTGACCAGGAAGACGATGCCGTTGACCCGCAGACCTGCCTGAACCCCTGAGGTCATGGCCTCGGCGATCGCCGACCGGACCGGATCGGGCAGCGGCTGGTTGCCTGTCGCGCCGGCGGCCACCGCCGTCCGCACGGCGGTACCTGTCGGTTCGCCGACCTGGTGTGCGGCTAGGCGGTCGGGCAGGTCGGCAAGCATCGTGGTGGTGAGCAGGGTGCCCAGCAGGGACGAGCCGAGCACGGAGCCCACCTGGCGGGCCGCATTGACCGCGCCGGAGGCCATGCCGGCCTGGGCGGGCGCGACGCTTGCCATCGCCGCCGCCGTGGCCGGGGCCACCACCAGGGCGCAGGCGGCACCGAACAGCACGAACAGCGCCCACCGGTGCGCGAACGTCGTGGTCGGCCCCTGGGCCGCCAGCCCGAAGCTGGCCACCGCGCCGAGGACCAGGCCGAGGGTGAGAGGCGCCTTGAATCCGGTACGGCGGATCGTCCGCCCGGCGGCGAACGCCACGAGCGCGTACGTGCCGAAGAGCACGAGCATCCGCCAGCCGGTGTCCAGCGGGCTGAGCGCCTGGGCACGTTCGTGGAAGAGGACGAGCAGGATCGCCACGCCTGGTAGGAGGTCCGCTGACTTTTGCTAGAGCAAGCCAGCAGCCGCCCAGTGAATCACCTGGCTAGCTCCAACGCAAGCCAGGTACGCTTGACGGCATGGAGGACCTCCGCGAAGACCGCGAATCCTGGTCGATGACGAACTGCTCGGTGGCACGGGCGATGGACGTCGTGGGCAGCCGGTCGACGATCCTGATCATGCGAGACGCGCTGCTCGGCACGCGCCGCTTCGACGACTTCGTCCGCAGGGTCGGCATCGGCGAGCCCGCCATGGCGGCCCGGCTCAAGGAGATGGTCGCCGCCGGCCTGCTCGAACGGATCCCGTACCGGGAGCCGGGCCAGCGCACCCGGCACGAGTACCAACTCACCCGCAAGGGCCGCGAACTGCTGCCCGTCATCACCGCGCTGCGCAACTGGGGCGACACCTGGAGCGCCGACGACGCCGGCCCCGCCATCATCGCGCGTCACCACGACTGCGGTGAGCCGGTCCGGGCGGTGCTCCGCTGCGAGGCCGGACACGACGTCGAGAGCGGCGACATCGACATCACCGCCGGCCCGGGCCTGATCCGCCGCGCCTGACGCCACGCGCCGGGCCCGCGATGGCGCACCTTCCGGGAACATGCCGGCTCCCGACGACGCGAGACAGCAACATCCCAGAAGGTGCGCGGATCTTGGCCGGTGCGCGCCGGCGGGCCGGGATGGTGCGGTGGCGGGCCGCCGGTCGACGGCCCGCCACCTGTCGGGTCAGAGGACGATCTGGTGCACCCGGTCGTCCACGCCGCGTACCGCCAGCCACGCGCTGCCATTGGCGCCGGCGGCGGCACCGGGCGCGCCCCGGAACGCGTCGGTGGCGAACTCACCGCGCCGGAACCAGCCGCCCCACGCGCCGTCGGTCAGGTTGCGCTGCCACAGCCGGTTGTCGGCTGCCAACGCGAACAGGTAGACCCGGCCGGACGTGGCGAGCAGGGTCGGGCTGCCACTAGTGGTGCCGCCCAGGTTGGTCCAGGCCGACCAGGTGGTGCCGGTCCGGCTGCGCCACCACACCTCGTCGGTACGGCTGCGGACGGCCACGTGCAGCACGCCGGCGTCGTCGACGACAGCGCTCGGCCGACCGTAGAACGGCCGGTCGTCGGGCGCGCCGACGCCGGTCCAGCCGCCGGTGGGCGTACGCGACCAGAGCTTGCCGTCCGCGCCACGGGCGACGAGCGTCCACTGTGTCGGGCTCGTCCAGGCAACAGTTGGCGCGTCGGTGAGCGTGCCGCCGAGGCTGCGCCACGGTCCCCACTTCCCAGCGACGAAGCTGCGCTGCCAGGCCGCGTTGTCGGTGCCCCGGACGAAGACGTCGATCCGCCCGTCCGCCGAGCCGTACGCCGCCGGCTGACCGAGGATGCGGCCGCCGACCGGGCCGCCGAGCGAGGTCCAGCCGGTGCCCCACGTCGTACCCGTGCGGGTATTGACCGCCAGCGCGCCCTGCGCGTCGCGGACGAAGGCGGTGGCGTGCGTGTCGTCCACCCGGACCAGCGCCGGGCTGGCGCTCGCGGTGCCGCCGAGGTTCGCCCCGGCGACCTGGTCGGTGCCGGTCAGGGCGAGCATGGCAACCCCGTGCGCCGGGACCTCGACTGTGTACGAGCCGGTGAACGGCTGGACTCCGGCGGTGCCGGGCTGGGCGTCCACGTCGGCCCGGGCCCACAGGTCACGGACCCGGACCGGGCCGCCGAGCGCGACGTCGGCGAAGGTGACGGTGATCTGCTGGGCGGTGTCGTGCCTGTTGAGCAGCGCGACGGCCCGTTTGCCGGAGCCGGTGAGCACCTTGCTCCAGACCTGCGCGTCGGTGCCGGTGTCGGCGACCTTGACGCCCTGGCGGACCAGCGGGTCCTGGTCGACCGCGATGATCTCCGGGTTGGTCAGCGCCGAGATCATCTCGGTCGGCAGGCCACGCGGGTCGGAGCCGATCACCAGCGGCGCGGCCATGATGGCCCACATGCCGAGCTGCATCCTCGACTCGTCAAGGCTCAGCTCGTACCCGCCGTCGGGCAGCGGACGCATCGGCAGCAGGTAGTCCGGGTCGTTGTAGTGCCCCGGCCCGGTGGCCGCCGGGTGGTACGCGTTGACGTCCATGTTGCGCAGCACCCACTGGTACGCCCACTGCGGCGTCGGGTCGGTCAGACCCACGTCGGTGTACGTCCGCCAGGAGTCGGCGACGGTCGGCGCGTACGTGTAGCTCCAGGTGGAGAGCTGCTCCGGGGTGTACGGGCCGCCACCCCAGTCGGAGCTGACCGGGTTGCAGATGTTCAGCAGCATCGGTCGAGGTGACAGGCGTACCGCCTCGGCCAACTCCCGGAAGGTGGCCTCCGGGTCCAGGCCGGCGGCCCGTCCACAGAGCCAGTCGGCCTTGAGGGCGTCGAAGCCCCAGCCGGCGAACTGGGCGACGTCTGCGGCGTAGTGGCCGTTGCTGCCGAGGCCGCACTGCCCCGGCAGGTACGGCCCGGCGTCGGTGTAGATACCTGCCTTCATGCCCCTGCTGTGGATGTACGCGGCAAGCGCGGCCATCCCGCCGGGAAAGCGGGCCGGATCGGCGACGAGGTTGCCGGCCTCGTTGCGCGGGGTGGGCGCGGCCCAGTTGCCGTCGATCCAGACGTAGGTGTAGCCGGCGTCCCGGAGGCCACTGTGGACCATGAAGTCGGTTACCGACCGTACTTCGGCCTCGGTGGGATCGCCACCGAGGCCGAAGTACGTGTTCCAGCCCTGGTAGGGCGTCGGGGCGAGCCCACTGTCGAAGTAGGCGGGCGCGCCCTGGTCCTCCGCGCCGCCGGCCGCCGGGGCGTGACCGGGGCGGCCGGGCCCGTGGCCGGCGGGCGGTGGGGCGGCGTGTGCCGGGCCTGTCTGCGGCGGACCGGCATGAGGTGGGCCGGCCACGGCCGGCATGGGGCTGACCAGGCCCAGGCCGAGAACGGCCAGGGTGGCGGTCAGCTGTCGGTTCAGGCGCATGGAGGTACTCCTGTCCCTCGGGGGTGGGGGCGGTGGTGCTCCGGCCTCAGTCGCGGTGCAGCACGATGAGGTCGGCGTCGTGGGTCGGGCTCCACTGCACGGGCAGGCCGACGGCGGCGAGGTGGCTGCCGGAGTAGTGCCGCTCGCCGTCGCGGTAGCGGGCGGTCGGGTCGAGCCCGCGCAGCGGCAGCCGCACCGGCCGGGACGGGAGCAGGCCGGCGCCGTCGAGCCGACCGGTGTGCCAGGCCAGGACGACCACCCGACGCTCGTCGGGCGAGGTGTACTGCACCGCGCAGCGCGCCTGGTCGGGGCCGCCGATCAGGTGCACCTCACCTGTCGTGACGACGTCCCGGATCTCCTTGTAGCGGGCGATCCAGCCGGCCGCCTCGGCCCGCTCGGCGGGGCTCCACGCGCGGATGTCCGCGCCGATGCCGAGCACGCCGGCCATCGCGAGGACGAACCGGAACGCGAGCGTCCGCGGGCGGGGATCGAACAGGCCTGGCGAGTCGGTGACCCAGGAGCTGAGCAGGTGCGGGGCGTTGGCGTGCAGGAAGCCGTACTGGATGGCCAGTCGGTCCAGGGGGCCGGTGTTGTCGCTGGGCCAGAAGACGTCGGCGCGGGCGGCCATGGCCAGGTCGGTCCGCGCGCCACCACCGGCACACGCCTCGACGAGCACACCCGGGTGGTCGTGGCGCAGCCGCTCGTAGATTCGGTGCAGGTTGGCCACGTGCGCGCCGTCCAGGTCGAGCGGGCCGACGCCGCCCGGACGTCCCGGCTCGGTACGCGGCCGGTTGAAGTCCCACTTCAGGTAGTCGATGTCGTACCGGTGCAGCAGGCCGTCCACTGTCGAGTGCACGAACTCCGCCACCTCGGGCCGGCCCAGATCGAGCAGGTACTGGTTGCGAACCTGGGTGAGTGGCCGGCCGTCGACGGAGTAGACCCAGTCCGGGTGCTCGGCGTAGAGGGCCGACGTCGGGTTGACGCACTCCGGCTCGACCCAGAGCCCGAAGTTCAGCCCGAGCGCGCGGACGTCGGCGATGAACGCGTCGAAGCCGGCGGGGAACTTCGCCGGGTCGGGCGTCCAGTCGCCCAGCCCGGCGGTGTCGTCGCCGCGGCCGACGAACCAGCCGTCGTCCACCACGAACGTCTCCACGCCCAGCTCGGCGGCGACCCGGGCCAGCGCCAACTGGCTCTGCGCCTCGACTGCGAAGTAGGTCGCCTCCCAGGAGTTGTAGAGCACCGGGCGCGGGGTGAGCCGGTCCCCGGCGAGCAGCCGCTGATGGGTGTGCCAGACCCGGGCCAGCCCGTGCAGGCCGTCCGGGCTGTACGCGCCGGTGACCACCGGCAGTGTGAGGCGGTCGCCGGCGGCCAGCTCCAGCGGGCCGTCGACCAGGTGGCGGCCGGCCCGCACCCGGGTCAGGCCGCCGGTGTCCCGCTCGGCGCTGATCTCCCACGAGCCGGTCCAGGCCAGGGCCATCCCCCAGGCCGCGCCGGCCGGGTCGGCGGCGTCCCGCACGGCCAGCCAGGGCACGTGCAGATGCCCGGGTACGCCCTGGGAGCTGCCGATGGTGAACGTGCCGTGGCCCAGCTCGATGTGGGAGAGCTGGAACTCCTGCGCCCACTGCCCCCACTGGTGGCTGAGCAGCGCGCCGTGCGGCGTCGGTACGCAGAAACCAGCCGAACCAGCGCGGACCACCCGTAGCGGGCCGGTGCCGTCGTTTGTCAGCTCGACCCAGCGCTGCACCACGTCCGTGCCGGCGGGCACCCGGTAGTGCACCGTGGCCCGCAGACCGGTGACCGGGTCGGCGAAGTCGACGGCCAGCTCCCGCCCGTCGGCGTCGGCACGTACGCCGGTGTGGGTGAAGCCCACCCGGCGCTGCCCGTTCGCGGTCTCCACCACCAGGTCCGCGCCCGTGAACGGGCGGTCCGCGTCGGTGGCGTACTCGACGGGGGCCGCGTCGCCGGGGGTCAGGAACGGGACCGGGCCGTCGTAGGCGACAGGCGACGGCCCGTCGGAGACGCCGTGCGGTCCCCACGCGACGAGTTCCAGCCAGCGGCCGTGCGCCGGCACGGTCACCGTGTACTCCGTGTGCGCGCCGCGCAGCGTCCACCGCCGCCCGGTCACTTGACCGCTCCGAGCGCCAGGCCGGAGACGAAGTGCCGCTGGAAGCGCAGGAACACCGCGACGGTGGGGACTGCCGCGATGACCGTGCCGGCGGCGATGACGTTCCACGACGACACGAACTGGCCCTGGAGGCCGAGCAGCGCCGGGGTGACAGGCATGTGGTCGTCGGTACGCAGCACGGTGATCGCCCAGAGCAGGTCGTTGAAGATCCAGGTGAAGGACAGCGCGCCGAGAGCGGCAAGCGCGGGACGGGTCAGCGGCAGCATCACCCGGGTGAAGATCTGCGCCGTGCCGGCCCCGTCGATGGTGGCCGCCTCCTGGATCTCGCCCGGCAGGTCCCGCATGAAGCCGTGCAGGACGAATGTGTAGAAGCCGAGCCCGAAGCCGACCTGCACCGCGATCAGCGCCCAGAGCGTGTCGTACAGGCCGGTCAGCTCGCTGAACTTGGCCACCGGGATCAGCAGGATCTGCGGTGGCAGCAGGTTGCCGGCGAGCATCAGCAGCAGGATGGTCCGCCGACCGGGGATCCGGAAGCGACTCAGCGCGAACGCGGCCATCGCGGCAAGCCCCAGGCTCAACAGCACCGACGGAACTGTGACGAGCATGCTGTTGATCAGCGCGCGCAGCTCACCGCCGTCGGTCCACGCCTGCCGGTAGGTGTCGAGCGTGAACGAGCGGGGCAGGCTGCCCACGCCGTGCGCGGCGATGTCGTCGAACGACCTGGTGGACATCAGCACGACCCAGATCACCGGCCCGAGCCAGAGTAGCGAGAGCAGGATCATGCAGGTGTGGAAGGCCCCGGTACGGAGCTTGTTCATCACGCCTCCTCCCGGAACGCGCGGACCAGGTAGCCGAGGATGACGGCAAGCGCGAGCACGAAGATCACGACGGCGATGGCGGAGGCGTAGCCCAGCCGCAGGCTCTGGAACGCTGTCGAGTACATGTAGGTGCTCAGCAGCTCCGACGAGTGGTACGGGCCGCCCTTGGTCAGCGACCAGACGATGTCGAACGAGCGCAGCGAGTCGATCACGATGACCGACAGGACCACCGCGTTGACCCCCCTGAGCTGGGGAATGGTGACGTGCCGCAGCCGCTGCCAGGAGTTGGCGCCGTCCATCCGCGCCGCCTCGTGCAGCGCGGGGTCGATCGCCTTCAACCCGGCCAGGAACAGCACCATCACGTAGCCGATCTGCCGCCACAGGGCCGGCAGGATCACCGCGTACAGGGCTGTCTGCGGATCGGCGAGCCACGGCCGGATCAGCTGCTCCAGGCCGACGGCCCGCAGCAGCGTGTCGGCGATGCCGTCGGGCTGGTAGAAGACCCGCCAGACCAGCGCGGTCACCACGAGCGAGAACACCACGGGGGTGAACAGGGCGGCGCGGTAGAAGCCGACAGCGCGTCGCTCCTTCTGCAGGACCAGCGCCATGCCGAAGCCGCCCAGCACGGAGAGGCCACCGAAGAGCACGAGCCAGATCACCGTGTTGACCAGCGCGCCCCGGAAGGTGGCGTCACCGGCCAGCTCGACGTAGTTGTCAGCACCGACGAAGGCCGGCGACGACATGCCGTCCCAGCGGGTGAGGGAGAACCAGAAACCCTGGAGCGCCGGCCAGAACACCCAGATGCTCTCGACCGCGAACGGCACCAGGACGAACGCCACAAGCAGCGGCGACAGTCGGGCCGACCGTCGCCGCCGCCGGGTGGGGGTGACCGAAGTCGTGGAGATCGTTGCTGTCACGTCAGCCCTTGAAGACCTTCTCGGCGCCGGCCTGCCACTCCCGCAGGATCGCGTCGATCTGGTCCGGCTTGTCGAGGAACTTGGTGAGCGCGGTGTCCGCGGTCGGCTGGAGCGCATCGCTGGAGTCGCGGTTGAAGAACTGGGTCAGCTCCTTGGCCTCGTCGAGCATCGCCTTGCCCTTGGCCACCAGCGGCGAGTCGGACGCCTTGGCCTTCGGGTTGGCCGGCAGCACGATGCCGGAGCTGGCCTTCACGTACGCCTCCTGGGCCTCGACGCCGGCCAGGTAGGTGAGCAGCGCCTTCGTACCTGTCGGGTTGGCGGTCTTCGCACTGGCGAAGAAGCCGTCGGTGGGCGCCTCCTCGGCCAGCGGCACCGCCGGGTCGATGATCGGGAACCTGAAGAAGTCCAGGTCACCGAGGGCGTCCTTCGGGGCGGCGTCGGCGAAGAACGTGCCGATCAGGAACATGCCGGTCTTGCCCGCCAGCAGGGCTGTGGTCGCCTCCTGGAACGGGTACGCCTTGCCCTTCGGGTCGAAGTAGGGCAGGGCCTCGCGCCAGCGGGTGAAGACCGCCTTGATCTTCGGATCGTCGAAGCGCTGCTTGCCGGCGAGCAGCTCGCGGTGGAACGGCGCGCCGTTGATCCGGATGTTGAGGTAGTCGAACCAGGCCGACGCCACCCACGGGGTGTCGCCGAGGCCGATGCCGATCGGCGGGACGCCCTTGCTCTTCAGCGTCTCGCACACCGCCAGGAAGTCGGTCCAGGTCTTCGGCTCCTGCACGCCCCACTTGGCGAAGTTGGACTTGCGGTAGAAGAAGCCCCACCAGTAGTTGTTCATCGGCACGAAGACCTGCTTGCCGCTGCCGTCGGTGGACAGGGTGCGCAGCGACTGGGGGTAGTCGCCCATCGACTTCCAGACCTCGGAGACGTCCAGCAGCAGGTTCTTGCCGGCGTAGTCGTTGGCGACCGAGCCCGCGTACCAGGTGTAGAGGTCCGGCGGGTTGGCCGAGGTGAGGTACGTCGGCAGCTGGGTGCGGAAGGTCTCCGAGGCGATCGTGTTGAGGCTCGCCGTGCCCTTGCCCTGCGCGTTGAAGTTCGCGATCAGCTTCTCCATCGCCGCCTTGGCCTGCGGCGAGGAGAGGTTCGACTGGATGGTGACGGCGCCCGAGCCGTTGCCCGTCGTCGGCCCGCTGGCGGAGCTGGCGCACGCGCTGAGGAACGAGCTGGCGCCGAGCGCGCCCAGGCCGGCGAGCCCGAGGTGGCCAAGGAATCGCCGGCGACCGGGGTCGAAGTCGCTCACGGAGGTATCCCTTCCTTTACGACACGCAGCGTCACCGCGCGATGTGTCGTCCATGTGAATGCTGTGACGAGAAGGTTGCATCGGCCGCCGCCGGCTGTCAAGATATCTTCGTAATTAATGATTAGACGAGATCAAGGCGAGGGTCACGTGGATCAGCCTATGCGCCGACTTGAGGGCAAGAACGCGCTGGTCACCGGTGCGATGGGCGGGATCGGCGCGGCCATCGCCCGGCGACTCGCCGCCGAGGGCGCCGCCGTCGCACTACTGGACGTGACCGACCCGGCCCCGCTGGCCGAGGAACTGACCGCACGCGGCGACCGAGCACTGTCCGTAATGGGCGATGTCAGCGACGAGGCCGACTGGACCGCCGCCGTCACCGCCGTACGGGCGAGCCTCGGCCCTGTCGACATCCTCGTCAGCACCGCGTACGCCGTGCAGGTCGCTCCGGCCCACGAGACCACCAGGCGGTCCTGGGACCACCAGCTCGGTGTCAGCCTCACCGGCACCTTCCTCGGCGTCCGCGCCTGCCTCGACGACCTGCGCGAGCGCGCGGGCGCGGTGGTGCTGATCTCCTCGGTGCACGCACTCGTCGGGTTGCCCGGCCGACCGGCGTACGCCGCGGCCAAGGGCGGCCTGGTCGCGCTCGGCCGTCAGCTCGCCGTCGAGTACGGCCCGCAGGTGCGGGTCAACACCGTGCTGCCCGGCCCGATCCTCACCGCCGCCTGGGCCGACGTGTCCGAAAAGGACCGCGGGCGCAGTGTCGCCGAGACGGTGGCGAAGCGCTTCGGCACGCCCGACGAGGTGGCCGCCACCGTCGCCTTCCTCGCGTCCCCGGACGCCTCCTACGTCACCGGCGCGAGCCTCGTGGTGGACGGTGGATGGACCGCGGTGAAAGCCTCGGCCTGAGAGATCGATACCGACCAGCGAGAAGGCCAGGAGAGCATTGGCACAGTACGCACGCCGCGGCGTCCACGGGCAGACAGTCGAAGCGATCGCCCGTCGCATCCTCACCGGTGAGATCCCCGCCGGCGCGACACTGAACATCGTCGCGTTGCAGGAGGAGTTCGACGTCAGCCTGACGGCGCTCCGCGAGGCGCTGAAGGTCCTCTCGGCCAAGGGCATCGTCGACGCGCGGCAGAAACGCGGCACCTTCGTCCGCCCCCGCGCCGACTGGAACCTGCTCGACGGCGACGTGATCCGCTGGCAGTTCGCCGAGGGCGCCGACCAGCGCCTGCTCGACCAACTGCACGAGGTACGCGCCATCATCGAACCCGCCGCGGCCCGGCTGGCCGCCAGCCGCGCCACCGACGACGACGTGGCCGCGCTCGACCGGGCGCTCGCCGAGATGGCCGAGGCCGACGGCGACCCGGCCGCCGCCGTCGCCGCCGACCTCGCCTTCCACCGTGCGCTGCTCGCCGCCACGCACAACGAGTTGCTGGAGCGGATGGAGGTGGTGATGGAGACCGGGCTCGCCGAACGGGACCGGCTGGTGCACGGCGGCGCCGCGCACGACGACCCGGTGCCGAGTCACCGCGCGGTGGTCGACGCGCTGCGCGAGCGGGACGAGTCGGCGGCCGAGACCGCGATGCGCGAGTTGCTGGACAAGGCCGTCCGCGACGTCGAGAAGGCACGGGGACGAAGGGGCAGTCAGTGAAGATCACGAGGATCGAGACCTTCCTCGTCGCGCCACGGTGGTTGTTCTGCCGCGTGGAGACCGACGACGGACTCGTCGGGTGGGGTGAACCGGTGGTGGAGGGGCGCGCCGAGGTGGTGCGCAGCGCCGTCGAGGTGCTCTCCGAATACCTGATCGGTGCGGACCCGCTGCGCATCGAGCAGCACTGGCAGGTGCTCACCAAGGGTGGCTTCTACCGTGGCGGTCCGATCCTCTCCAGCGCCGTCGCCGGCCTCGACCAGGCACTCTGGGACATCGCCGGACAGGCGTACGGCGCGCCGGTGCACGCCCTGCTCGGTGGGCCGGTACGCGACAGGGTGCGGATCTACTCGTGGATCGGCGGGGACGAGCCCGACGAGGTGGCCGACGCCGCCGCCGCGCAGGTCGCCGCCGGTCTCACCGGCGTCAAGATGAACGCCTGCGGGCGGCTCTCGCCCATCCCCACCTCCGCCGAGGTCGACGCGGTCGTCGGCCGGGTCGCCGCCGCCCGGGAGGTCCTCGGCCCCGACCGGGACATCGCGCTGGACTTCCACGGCCGTGCCGGGCTGGCCGCCGTACGCCGGATCCTGCCCGAGCTGGCACCGCTGCGCCCGTTCTTCGTGGAGGAGCCGGTCCTGCCCGACCAGGCCCACCACCTGCACGACATCGTCGCCAGCACGCCGATCCCGGTGGCCACCGGCGAACGCCTCTACGGCCGCTCCGAGTTCCTCGCCCCTTTGCAGGCGGGGGTCGCCGTCGTCCAGCCGGACCTGTCCCACGCCGGTGGGATCTCCGAGGTCCGCCGGATCGCCGCGCTTGCCGAGACGTACGGCGCGCTGCTCGCCCCGCACTGCCCGCTCGGCCCGATCTCCCTGGCGGCCAGCCTCCAGGTGGCCTTCGCGACGCCGAACTTCCTGATCCAGGAGCAGAGCATCGGCATCCACTACAACGTGGGTTCCGAGTTGCTGGACTACCTCGTCGACCGGGAGCCGTTCCGGTTCGTCGACGGGCACATCGTCCGCTTCGACAGGCCCGGGCTGGGCATCACCGTGGACGAGGCGGCGGTCCGCGAGGCCGCGCAGACCCCGCACGCCTGGCGCAACCCGGTGTGGCAGCACGCCGACGGGTCGTTCGCCGAATGGTGACCGGTGCGGAGGCGGTGCCGCTGCGCGTGGCGTACGACGCCGCGCACGGCGGCCGGTGGACGAGCCTGCGCGGTGGCGACCGCCAGTGGCTCTGGCGCGGCCCGCATCCCGGCCGCAACGAGGTACGCCCCGACGACACGTTCGTCGACGCCGGCGGCCTGGAGGAGTGCCTGCCCACCGTCCGTGGCCTCCCCGACCACGGCGAGGTGTGGTCGCGCCCCTGGCGCAGCACCGGCCCCGGCACCGTCGTCGTCAAGCGGCCGACGTTCGTCCTGACCCGCCGGATCAGCGACTCCGACGGCGTGGTGGTCGCCGACTACCGGCTGTCCGCAGACCCGGGGTACCGGTTCGTGTGGGCCGCGCACGCCCTGTTCGGCCTCTCCCCCGCGGCTCGCCTCGTCGCGCCCACCGGCACGCCGACCCGGCTGCACCCGGAGGCCGCCGCGCTGCTGCCACCGGGCACCTGGCCGGCCGGCGCCCCGTGGCTCACCGGGCCGTGGCCGTCCCCGGCCGGCCTGACCCTGGACACCCTCGGCGCGGACGACGGCACGGCGGTCGGCGCGGTGCTGCTCGACTGCCCCCGCGTCCAGGTGGTCGACGAGGCCGACCGGCTGACCCTGGAGCTGGAGTGCGACGGTCAGCCCCGCAGCACCGCCCTCTGGCGCAACCTGGGCGGCTGGCCGGCCGACGCCCCGTACCGCAGCCTCGGGATCGAGCCGATGCTCGGCGCCACCTTCGACCTGGCCGACGCCGGCCCCGCCGACGCGGCGGTCGTCCCGCCCACCGGTGAGGTCGCCTGGCGACTCGTCATCTCCGCCCACCGCTTCCACTGAGGACACCCGGATGAACCTGCTCGACGAGCTGCGTACCCATCGACTGCTTGCCATCGTGCGCGGCCCCGACCCGGCCGCCGCCCTGACCGCCGTGCTCGCCCTCGCCGAGAGCGGCGTGGCCCTTGTCGAGGTCTCCCTGACCAGCGCCGACGCGCTCGGCGTCATCCGGCGCGCCCGGGCGGCCCTCGGAGCCGACTACGCCCTGGGCGCCGGCACCGTGCTCAGCGCCGAGGACGCGCGGGCGGCGGCCGACGCGGGCGCCGGATTCCTGGTCACCCCGGCGCTCGCGCCGAGCCTCGCCGAGGGCGGCCGTCTCGGGCTGCCGGTGCTCGCCGGCGCGCTCACCCCCACCGAGGTGGTGCAGGCGACAAGCGGTGGGGCCGCCGCCGTCAAGCTCTTCCCGGCCTCCCTCGGCGGCCCCGGCTACCTCGGCGCGCTGCGCGACCCGTTCCCCGGCACCGCCTTCGTGCCGGTCGGCGGGGTCGACGCGGACGGCGCGCGGCGCTACCTGGATCGGGGGGCGGTGGCGGTGGGCGTCGGTTCCCCGCTGCTCGGCGACGCCGTCCGCGGCGGCGACCAGGCGGCGCTGCGCGAGCGCGCCGCGGCCTTCCGCGCGGCGGTACGGCAGTGACCGACCTGCTCACCCTCGGCGAGACGATGGCTGCCTTCCGCACCACCGGGCCGCTGCGGCTGGGCGGCACCGCCGGGATCTCCGTCGCCGGGTCCGAGTCGACTGTGGCCATCGGCCTGGCCCGGCTCGGCCACCGGGCGGCCTGGGTCGGAGTGACAGGCGCGGACGAGCCCGGCGAGCTGGTCCGTCGTACGCTGCGCGCCGAGGGCGTCGACCTGACCTGGGCCCGGGTCGACCCGGCCGCGCCCACGGGGCTGATCCTCTTCGAGGCCCGGGTCGCCGACATCAACCGGGTCACCTACCACCGCGCCGGCTCCGCAGGCTCCCGGCTGCGCCCATCCGACGTCACCCACGCCTTCGACGCGCTCGACGCGCCACCCCGGCTGCTGCACGTCACGGGCATCACCTGCGCGCTTGGCGCCGAGCCGTACGCGGCGGTGGCGCAGGCCGTGCGGCGTGCCCGGGCGGCCGGCGGCACCGTCTGTCTGGACGTCAACCACCGCAGTCGGCTCTGGTCGGTCACCGAGGCCGCCGCCGCGCTACGACCGCTGCTGCCCTCGATCGACCTGGTCGTCGCCTCCGACGACGAACTCGCCGTGCTCACCGACGCCGCCGACCCGGTGGCGGCGCTGCTCTCGGCAGGCGTCCGCGAGGTCGTCGTGAAGCACGGCGCCGACGGGGCGACCAGCCACAGCGGGACCGGCGCGGTGCACCGGCCGGCCCGGACGGTGCCCGTGGTGGATACCGTCGGCGCCGGTGACGCGTTCGTGGCCGGCCTGCTCTCCGGCTGGTTGGACGGCCTCGACGGCCCGGCACGACTGGACCGCGCGGTCACCACAGGCGCGTTCGCGGTCGCCACGAGGGGCGACTGGGAGGGCCTGCCCGACCGTGCGGAACTGGGGCTGCTCGACCACGGCCCCGGCGGTACGGTCCGCTGACGATCCCCTTTTAAGGAGCACCATGGAGCTGACCGAGCCGACCGTCTGGAGCACCGACAGGCTTGAGCTGGGCGAAGGGCTGCGCTGGGTCGACGACAGGCTGGTCCTGGTCGACCTGCTCGCCGGGCGCCTGCTGGAGACCGGCGGCGACGCCCCCGGCACACTGCGCGAGCTGCGCCGCCTCGACGTCCCGCTCGGCGCCGTCGCCCCGGTGGCCGACCGCCCGGGCGAATGGCTGGCCGCCGCCGGGACCGGCGTCACGGTGCTGCCCGCCGCCGGCGACCCCCGACCGGTCGCCGACCTCGTCGGTGACGCGCCCGAGCCGACCCGGATGAACGACGCGGTCGCCGACAGGCACGGCCACTTCTGGGCCGGCAGCATGACGTACGCCGCGGTGCCCGGCGGAGGCACGCTGTACCGGTTGACCCCGGGCGCCGAGCCGGTGCCCGCGGTGACCGGGCTGACCATCCCGAACGGGCCGGCGTTCGACGCCCCCGGCACCACCATGTACCTGGCCGACACACCACGCGGCGAGATCGACAGGTTCACCGTCGACCCCGCCACCGGCACACTGCACGGGCGGGAACCGTTCGTGCGGCTCTCCCCGGGCGACGGCGGCCCCGACGGAATGACTGTCGACGCGGCGGGTCACCTGTGGGTCGCGCTGTGGGGTGGCTCGGCGGTACGCCGCTACCGGCCCGACGGCACCCTCGACCGGGAGATCCGGCTACCTGCCACCCAGCCGGCCGGCATCTGCCTCGGCGGCCCCGACCTGCGCCGACTCTTCATCGGCACCGCCCGAGTGGGCCTGGACGCCCCGGGCGAGGCGGACGGCGCGCTGCTCGCCGTGGACGTCGAGGTCCCCGGCCTGCCCGCCGCGTACGCCACCGCACCCGACGCGAGCTGACCGGAGGCATATCGGACGTCGGGGCGGGAATAGTCCGCCCAGGGACGGCAGCCGACCGGCAGGGGGCGGGACGATGAGCACCGTGGGACGGGCGTCATGAACGGGCCGGTAGGCGACGAGCCGGTAGGCGAGCTGGAGCTGGTGCACACATTCACCGGCCCGATGCCGACCGGGGTGAGCGTCTCGCACTCCGGTCGGATCTTCGTCAACTTCCCCAAGTGGGGCGACGAGGTGCCGGCCACTGTCGTCGAGCTGCGCGACGGCCGGGAGGTGCCCTTCCCCGACCAGGCGTGGAACGACCCGTCGGGTGACGACGACGCGGGCGCGTTCGTGTCGGTGCAGAGCATCGTGGTCGACCCGGCGGACCGGCTCTGGGTGCTGGACACCGGCAGCCCGATGTTCCAGCCGACGAAGCCGGGCGGCCCGAAGCTGGTCCGGGTCGACCTGGACACCGACACGGTCGCCCAGGTGATCACCTTCCCGCCGGACGTGGCGCTGCCGACCACGTACCTCAACGACGTCCGCTTCGACCTGCGGCGCGGCGAGTCGGGGGTCGCGTACATCACCGACTCGGCGAACGCCGGACCGAACGGGATCATCGTGGTGGACCTGGCCAGCGGGGCCTCCTGGCGGCGGCTGCACGACCACCCGTCGACCAAGGCGGAGCCGCTGACGACGTTCCGCCCGGTGGTCGAGAGCCGCCCGTTCCTCGAACGCCCCGCGGACGGGCCACCGAAGCCGGTCTCCATGGGCTCCGACGGCATCGCCATCTCGGCCGACGGCAGCCGGCTGTACTACTGCCCGCTGGCGTCCCGGCACTGGTACAGCGTCTCCGCCGAGGCGCTGGCCGACCCGGCGGCCACCCAGGAGGCGGTCGCCGCGACGGTGGTCGACGAGGGCGACAAGGGCACCGCCTCGGACGGGTTGGAGAGCGACGACGCGGGGCGGCTCTACCTCACCTCGTACGAGCACAACGCGGTGCTGCGGCGACTGCCGGACGGCGGGTACGAGACCCTGGTGCACGACCCGCGACTGCTCTGGCCGGACACCATGTCGGTGGCGACCGACGGGTACCTCTACGTCACCGCCAACCAGCTGCACCGGCAGGCGCAGTACCAGCGGGGCCAGGACCTGCGGCGCCGCCCGTACGCGCTGTTCCGCACCCGCATCGACGCCGGACCGGTGCTGCTGCGGGACCGGTAGGCATGGCCGGTCGGGCGGCCGACTGGACAGCCCTGTTCGTCCCGGACACGCCGCTGCTGGAGATCGTGGTCCGGGGCAGCGTCATGTACCTGGCGCTCTTCACGCTGCTGCGGGTCATCCTCAAGCGGGAGAGCGGCACCACAGGCGTCACCGACCTGCTGGTCATCGTGCTGCTCGCGGACGCCGCCCAGAACGGCATGTCCGGCGGCTACAACTCGATCACCGACGGCGTGCTGCTGGTCGGGGTGATCGTCGGTTGGTCGTACCTGCTCAACGCGATCGCCTACCGCTGGCAGGCCGCGGCCCGACTGATCCGGCCCGGGTCGCTGGTGCTGGTGCGGGACGGGCAGATCCTGCGCCGCAACATGCGCCGGGAGCTGATCACGAACGAGGAACTGCACACCCTGCTCCGCAAGCAGGGCATCGCCGACCTCGCGGGGGTCCGCGAGGTGCGGATGGAGTCCGACGGCGCCTTCAGCGTCACCACCCGTACGCCCGGCCGCCCTCGGGACGACCTGGACGACCCCGGCCACCTCGGCTGACGGGCGGCCTGGGTCGGTGTCAGTCGACCGGCAGGGCGCGGCCCAGCAGGTCGAACAGCGCCACCCAGTGACGCTCGGTGGCCTGCTCGTCGTAGGCCGGGGTGTCGGACATGGTGTAGCCGTGGTGGGCGCCCGCGTACACCTCGGAGCGGTAGCGCACACCCGCGGCGTCGAGCGCCTTCTCCAGCGTGGCGATCTGCTCGGGCGTCATCGACTGGTCGGCGTCGGCGTGGCCGAAGTACAGCTCGCCGGTGATCGAGCCGACGCCCAGGTGCGGGCTGTCCGGCGCGTCGGTGACGATCCGGCCGCCGTGGAAGCTCGCCACCGCGGCGATGCGGTCCGGGTGCGCCTCGATGGCCCGCAGCCCGTTCGTGCCACCCATGCAGTAGCCCGTGATCGCGACCGGGCCCGGCCGGACGTCGTCGCGGGCGGCCAGGAAGTCCAGGAACGCGGCGGTGTCCCGGCTGATCACCTCGGGGGTCAACGCGCCGACCAGAGGCATGATCTTCTGGAAGATCGCGCCGCGCTGGTCGGCGTCACCGAGGCGGGACAGGTCGAACAGGGGTGCCCGGCCGGCCCGGTAGAACAGGTGGGGCGTCAGCACCAGGTAGCCCTGGGCGGCGATCCGCTCGGCCATCTCCACGAGGCGGGGTCGGGGCCCGAAGGCGTCCATGAACAGCAGCACCGCCGGGAACGGGCCGTCGCCGTCGGGCCGGGTGAGGCACGCGTCCGCCGCTCCGTCGCTGGTCGGGATGTCCACAGTCGTCGTCTGCACCGAGCCTCCTCGTACGCCGATCTTGGTCCGTCTGGCACGTTACCCGCCGTGCCCGTGTGCCCGGTCGGCAGCAGTGTGAACGGGGCGTCAAGAATTCGCAGTGGCCCGTCGAAACGGCGTATCGACAGGCGCAGCGCCGCCGCCCGCTGGCGACGATGGGTCCATGAGTCCTTGGCGGATGACGCGCTGGGAACGCGGGAACCTTCCGACCGGCGACGAACCGGACGGCGGCCGGGACGAGCCCGTCACCGGCCCGGCCGGGCCGGAACGGCGGCACGAGGCGCTGGTCAGCGTCCGGCTCGGCCCGTCCGCGCCGGGCAGCCACCTGGTGGAGTACCTGCGGCACGAGCCGTGCGCCGTCGCCGCGTGGTGGATCGCCGCCGACGTCGACGCCGTGGTGCGACTCTCCGCCGACAGCATCACCGTGCTGCACCGCGCGGTGGCGGATCTGCGCCGTCGCGCCGGCGTGGAGGTGGTGGTGGCGAACCACATCCTCCGCGCATTCGATCTGGACACGGCACGCACCGGCACCCGGGCGTGGGCGGAGCCCGCCGCATGAGCCGCACGACCCGCCAGCCGATGACCGCCGCACGGGCGGCACGAGCGGAGAGGACCGACCCGACGGTGGGCGAGGCCCCGATCATCTACGCCGTTCCGGTGCGCGACATCCCGGGACGGCTGGTGCGGACGCTGCGGACCGGCCGTTCGCCGCAGGGCCAGCGGGTGGGCATCGCCTTCACCCGAGCGGACCTGCTGGTCGCCGCGATGGGCGCGGACCAGCGGTGGGAGGAGCTGTGCGAGTCCGCGTTACGCGGCATGCTCCGCCCCCTCGGCATCGACGTGATCCAGGTCGACCCGCTGCTGGTGGCACCGCCGCTCGACCCGGCGCTCCGCGTCGCTCAGGCGCGGACGACGCGCGCCGCGTCGACGATCACGTGGCCGCCGGCGTCCCCGGTACGGATCAGCACGCTCCCGTCGGCCCCCGCAGTGAACGGGTAGGTGCCCAGGGGCCCCCGGACTGACGGGCTCAGGGGCGGTAGCGGTAGCCCATTCCCGGCTCGGTGATGAGGTGCCGGGGGCGGGCCGGGTCGTCCTCCAGCTTTCGCCGCAGTTGCGCCAGGTACTGCCGCAGGTAGTTGGTCTCGTTCTGGTACTCCGGCCCCCACACGTCCTGCAGGAGCTGGCGCTGGCTGACCAGCTTGCCGGGGTGCCGCAGCAGTTTCTCCAGCACACTCCACTGGGTGGGGGTCAGCTTGACCTCGGCGCCGTCGTCGCGCAGCACCCGGTGGTCGGCCAGGTCGACTGTGTGCCGGCCGATCCGCAGTGCGGGCACGGCCTCGCTTGGCGCGCCGAGCCGCCGGGTGACGGCGCGGATGCGGGCCAGCAGTTCCTCCACCCCGAACGGCTTCGTGACGTAGTCGTCCGCACCGGCGTCGAGCGCGGCCACCTTGTCCTCGCTGCCGGCCCGGCCGGACAGCACGATGATCGGCACGGTCGTCCAGCCGCGCAGGCCCCGGATCACCTCCACCCCGTCGATGTCGGGCAGACCGAGGTCCAGCACCACCAGGTCCGGTGGGTGGCTCGCGGCGGCCTTCAACGCGGCGGCACCTGTCGCCGCGACCTCCACGTCGTACCGGCGGGCACGCAGGTTGATCCGCAGGGCGCGCAGGATCTGCGGTTCGTCGTCGACGACCAGGATGCGCGTCATTCCTGCGGCCCCTCCGAGCTGGTCTGCGCGGCAGCGGGCAGCCGCAGCACCATGGTGAGCCCACCGCCGGGCGTGGTCTCCGGGGTGATGCTGCCACCCATCGCCTCGGCCAGCCCTCGGGACAGGGCGAGCCCGAGACCGACACCTGTCTGGTTGTCCCGGTCGCCGAGGCGTTGGAACGGCAGGAAGACGTGCTCCCACTGCTCCTCCGGAATGCCCGGCCCCCGGTCGATGACGCGCAGCTCCACCTGGCCGGCGTGGGCGCTTGCGGTGATCGTCGGTGGCTGGTCGGGCGGGCTGTAGCGCAGCGCGTTTGCCACGATGTTGACGAGCACCCGTTCCAGCAGGCCCGGATCGGCGGTGGCGGCCGGCAGGTCGGCCGGGATGTCGGTGGCGACGGTCGCGGCCGCCGGGCCAAGTTCGTCAAGCGCCAGGGGTACGGCGTCCTCCAGGCCGATGGCCGTCGCCGAGATGCCCAGGACGCCCGCCTGGAGCCGGCTCATGTCGAGCAGGTTGCCGACCAGCCGGGCGAGCCGGTCCAGCGACTCCTCGGCGGTCTCCAGCAACTCCTCGCGGTCGGACTCGTCGAACTCGATGTCGTGACTGCGCAGGCTGGTCACCGCCGCCTTCGCCGACGCCAGTGGCGTACGCAGGTCGTGGCTGACCGCGGCGAGCAGCGCGGTGCGCATCCGGTCCGCCGCCGCGAGGGGCCGGGCGGTGGCGGCCTCCTCGGCGAGGCGTTCCTGGCGCAGCGCGACTGCGGCCTGAGCGGCGAACGCCTCGACGATCCGCCGGTCGGCGGCCTCCAGCCGTCGACCGCTGAGCACGACTGTGATCCGGTCGTCGACGGGTACCGCCGTCTCACCGCCGTCGGGTGTGCAGGCCGGCTGGTCGCCGACGCTTGCCACGACGCACCAGGCGTGCTCCTCGCGTGCCCGCTCCGGGCGACCCCCGGCCTCCTCGGCCAGCTCCAGCACACTCACCGCGCGCAGCCCGAACGTCTCCCGGAGCTGGTCCAGCAGGGCCGGTAGCGGACGTTCGCCGCGCAGGACGCCACCGGCGACGGCGGCGAGGGTCTGCGCGTCGGCGGCGGCCCGCGCTGCCTCCCGGGTACGTCGGGCGGCCACGTCGACGATCCAGCTCACCGCGAGGGCCACGCCGACGAAGACGGCAAGCGCGAGCAGGTTGTCGGCCTCGGCGATGGTGAGCGTCCGGTACGGCGGGGTGAAGAACCAGTTGAGCAGCAGGCTTCCGCCGAGCGCGGCGACCAGGGCCGGCCACACCCCGCCGACAAGCGCGACCCCGACGACTCCGGCGAGGAACAGCAGGATGTCGTTGGTGAGCGTCAGGTCAGGCAGGGTCCTGAGCAGCAGTGTGAGCAGCGGCATGCCCAGCACCGCGAGGCCGAAGCCGAGCAGCCGCCGACGTCGGGACAGCGCGGCCGGTACGGCCGCCGCCCGGCGGCCCTTGCCGGCCTGTTTGTGGGTGACCAGGTGCACGTCGATCGAGCCGGACAGCGCGGTGGTGGTCACCCCGACTCCCCTGGCGAAGATCTGCGCGAGGCGGCCCCGCCGGCTGGCGCCGAGCACCAGCTGGGTGGCGTTCACGCCCTGGGCGAAGTCCAGCAGCGCCGCCGGCACGTCGGTGCCGAGCACCTGGTGGTACGTGCCACCCAGGCTCTCCACGAGCACCCGCTGGCGGGCGAGTTGGGCCGGGTCGACGCCGGCCAGGCCGTCGCTGCGGGCCACGTGCACGGCGAGCAGGTCGGCGCCCTTGCTGCGGGCCGCGACCCGGGCCGCCCGCCTGATCAGCGTCTCGCCCTCCGGCCCACCGGTCAGGGCCACGACGACGCGTTCCCGGGCCTCCCAGGTGGCGGCGATGCCCTGCTGGCTGCGGTATCTGTCGAGCTGCTCGTCGACCTTGTCGGCCAGCCAGAGCAGCGCCAGTTCACGCAGGGCGGTGAGGTTGCCGACCCGGAAGTAGTTGCCGAGCGCGGCGTCGATCTTGTCGGGGCGGTAGATGTTGCCGTGTGCCATCCGGCGGCGCAGCGCCTCCGGGGTCATGTCGACGAGTTCCACCTGCTCGGCGGCGCGGACGATCTCGTCCGGCACGGTCTCCCGCTGGGTCGTCCCGGTGATCTGCGCGACGACGTCGTTCACCGACTCCAGATGCTGCACGTTGACCGTGGACAGGACGTCGATCCCCGCGTCGAGCAGCTCCTGGACGTCCTGCCAGCGCTTGTCGTGCCGGGAACCGGGCACGTTCGTGTGCGCCAACTCGTCGACCACGGCGACCTCCGGCCGGCGGGCCAGCACCGCGTCCAGGTCCATCTCGGTGAACTCGGCGCCGCGGTAGGTCATCGCCCGACGGGGCACCTCCTCCAGGTCGCCGAGCATCGCGGCGGTCTGCTGACGGCCGTGGGTCTCCACGAAACCGATCACCACGTCGGTGCCGCGCGCAGCCCGCCGCTGGGCCTCCTCCAACATGGCGTACGTCTTGCCGACACCGGGGGCCGCCCCGAGATAGATGCGCAGTTCGCCGCGTGGCACGGGTTCCATCCTCCCTGGTCAGATCGGCGGGCGGGGCCGTGCCGGTCGGCACGGCCCCGCTCCCGCGATGATGCTCAGCGCGCCGCGAACTGCTTGTCGAGTGCGAGGTTGAGTTCCAGCACGTTGACGCCGGGCTCACCCATGAAGCCAAGTGCCCGTCCGCCGGTGTGCTCCTCGACGAGCTTGCGGACCGCTGCCGGGTCCGCGCCACGCTCGCGCGCGACCCGGTTCACCTGCAACTCGGCGTACGCCAGGCTGATCTGCGGGTCGAGGCCGCTGCCGCTGGCCGTGACCGCGTCGGCGGGTACCGCCGGGTCGGCCGGCGCGTCGCCCCGGATCGGGGTGACCACCCCGCCGGCCGCCACGTAGTCCTCGCCCGGCTGGGCCAGCTCCACCGGCACCCCTTGGTACGACGCGACGAACGGGGTGGCCGGGGCGGTCTGGTTGACGCTTACCACCCGGGTGACCGGGCCGGTCAGACCGCCGGTGCGGAACACGGCGAGCACGGCGCCCACGCCGTCGTCGGTGCAGTACGGGCGGCTGCCGTCGACGCCGTTGAGTTCGCCGGCCTCCCTGCTACGGGCGCACACCTGGGTGAGCAGGCTCTCGCTGGACTCCTCCGGGTCGGTGGCGATGGTGTCGACGACGCTCTCCGGGCCCAGGTTGCTGGCCGAGGTGGACGTCGGATCGTAGCCGTCGCCGGCCGCCCACGGACGGGACTGGAAGTAGCGCGGGATCGGGTTGCCGTCCGCGTCGGTGAAGGACTGGCCGATCAGGGTGCTGCCGACAGTCGTACCGCCCGAGGTGACAAGCGAGCCGTCGGCCTTGTGGTTGAGGCCGGGCAGCTGACCGACCGCTACCAGGGCCAGCGGGTAGACCAGGCCGAGCAGCACCGTGAAGACGAGCACGGCGCGCAGTGCGGCGAGGTGTTGGGCGATCCAGGTGGGTAGGCGCATCACGAAATCCCCGGGATGAACTGGATGAGCAGGTCGATGAGCTTGATCCCGATGAACGGCACGATGATGCCGCCCAGTCCGTACACCAGCAGGTTGCGGCTGAGCAGCTTCGACGCGGCGGC
This sequence comes from Micromonospora sp. NPDC000663, assembly GCF_042898105.1. Taxonomy (NCBI): domain Bacteria; kingdom Bacillati; phylum Actinomycetota; class Actinomycetes; order Micromonosporales; family Micromonosporaceae; genus Micromonospora; species Micromonospora sp. NPDC000663. Next base: position 79,714 of record NZ_JBIAYR010000001.1, on the reverse strand, counting down.
CGGCCGGTACCGCACGCCGCGCAGGGCGAGCGGGATCAGCGCGATGATCACCAGGGCGTTGAAGATGACGGCGGACAGGATCGCCGACTCCGGGCTGGCCAGCCGCATGATGTTCAGCGCGTCCAGGCTCGGGTAGAGGCCGGCGAACATGGCCGGGATGATCGCGAAGTACTTCGCGATGTCGTTGGAGATGCTGAACGTGGTCAGGGCACCGCGGGTGATCAGCAACTGCTTGCCGATCTCCACGATCTCGATCAGCTTGGTCGGGTCGGAGTCGAGGTCGACCATGTTGCCGGCCTCCTTGGCGGCCGACGTGCCGGTGTTCATCGCCACCCCGACGTCGGCCTGGGCGAGCGCCGGCGCGTCGTTCGTGCCGTCACCTGTCATCGCGACCAGCCGGCCGCCCTCCTGCTCCCGCTTGATCAGCGCGAGCTTGTCCTCAGGCGTCGCCTCGGCCAGGAAGTCGTCCACGCCGGCCTCGTCGGCGATGGCATTCGCGGTACGCGGGTTGTCGCCGGTGATCATCACGGTGCGGATGCCCATCCGGCGCATCTCGTCGAACCGCTCCCGCATGCCGGACTTGACGACGTCCTTGAGGTGGATGACGCCCAACGCTCGGGCTGGCTCACCGTCGACGTGCTCGGCGACGACGAGCGGGGTGCCGCCGGTGCCGCTTATCGCGTCCACGATCTCGCCGACCTGCTCGGTGGGGTGGCCGCCGTTCTCCCGTACCCACTTCATCACCGCGGCGGCGGCGCCCTTGCGGACCCGGCGGGCCGTGCCCACCGCGCCGCCGTCCACGCTGGCGTCCGGGGTCAGGTCGACGCCGCTCATCCGGGTCTGCGCGGTGAACGGCACGAAGGTGGCGTGCGGCATCACCCCGGGTTCGCGTTCGCGCAGCCCGAACTCGTTCTTCGCCAGCACCACCACCGAACGCCCCTCCGGGGTCTCGTCGGCCAGGCTGGACAGCTGCGCGGCGTCGGCCACCGTCGCGGCGTCGACCCCCTCGACCGGTACGAACTCGGCGGCCTGCCGGTTTCCCAGCGTGATGGTGCCGGTCTTGTCCAGCAGCAGGGTGTTGACGTCGCCGGCCGCTTCGACGGCCCGGCCGCTCATGGCCAGGACGTTGCGCTGGACCAGGCGGTCCATGCCGGCGATGCCGATTGCCGAAAGCAACGCGCCGATGGTGGTGGGGATGAGGCAGACCAGCAGCGAGACCAGCACGACACCTGTGACACCGGAACCGGTGATCGCCCCGCTGTCCGGCGCGGCCGCCTGGTACGCCTTGGAGAAGATCGCCAGCGGCTGAAGGGTGACCACAGCCAGCAGGAAGATGATCGTGAGTGCGGCGAGCAGGATGTTCAGCGCGATCTCGTTAGGTGTCTTCTGCCGGTTGGCGCCCTCGACCAGGGCGATCATCCGGTCGATGAAGCTCTCCCCCGGCTTCTGGGTGATCTTCACGATGATCCGGTCGGAGAGCACCCTGGTGCCACCGGTGACCGCGCTGCGGTCACCGCCGGACTCCCTGATGACCGGGGCCGACTCGCCGGTGATCGCCGACTCGTCGACACTGGCGATGCCCTCGACGATGTCGCCGTCGCCCGGGATGATGCCGCCTGCCTCGACGAGCACGATGTCGCCCTGGCGCAGTTGCGGCGCGGGCACCGCCTCGTCTCGGTAGGTGTTCGCGCGGGCGCCCGGCTTCCAGTCGATCAGCCGGGTGGCGATGGTGTCCTGCTTGGCCTGCCGCAGCGCGGCGGCCTGGGCCTTGCCCCGGCCCTCGGCGACCGCCTCGGCCAGGTTGGCGAAGAGCACTGTGAGCCAGAGCCAGACGGTGATCGCCCAGGCGAACACCGACGGGTCGGTCACCGCCAGGACCGTGGTGAAGGCAGCGCCGACCTCCACGATCAGCATCACCGGGTTGCGCCACAGCGTGGTCGGGTTGAGTTTGCGCAGCGCGTCCGGCAGGGACCGGATGAGCTGCTGGGGGTCGAGCAGGCCCCCGCCGACCCGGTTGCCCTGGGTGGCGGGCGTGCCGGGGAGTTGCTCTGTCGGGGCGGACGTGACGGACATGTCCTCGTTCCTCATGGTGGTCAGAGCCCCTCTGCCAGCGGGCCGAGCGCGAGCGCGGGCAGGAAGGTCAGCGCGACGAGGACCACCGTGACGCCGACGACCATGCCGATGAACAGCGGTCGGTGGGTCGGCAGGGTGCCCTCGGACGCGGGGGTGGGTGCCTGGCGGGCCAGCGAGCCGGCCAACGCGAGCACGAAGATGAGCGGCAGGAACCGGCCCAGCAGCATGCACAACCCCAGCGCGGTGTCCCACCAGGTGGTGTTGACGGTGATGCCGCCGAACGCGGAGCCGTTGTTGTTGCTGGCCGAGGTGAACGCATAGAGCACCTCGGAGAGGCCGTGCGGGCCGACGTTGAGCGCTGTCGAGTTGTTGCCGGTGGCGAACGCCGCCGCCGTACCGACGAGCACCAGGATCGGCGTGATGAGGAAGTAGAGCGAGGCGAACTTGATCTCGCGCGACCCGATCTTCTTGCCCAGGTACTCCGGGGTGCGGCCCACCATCAGCCCGGCCACGAAGACCGTGATCACCGCGAGGATGAGCAGGCCGTACAGCCCGGAACCGGTGCCGCCGGGCGCGACCTCGCCGAGCATCATGTTGACCATGGTCATCATGCCGCCGAGCGAGGTGAACGAGTCGTGGAACGAGTTCACCGCACCTGTCGAGGTGAGCGTGGTGGCGGCGGCGAAGGTGGCCGAGTTCGACACGTCGAACCGCACCTCCTTGCCCTCCATCGCCGCACCGACCGCCTGCGGCACCGTGCCGTGGCCGGCCAGCTCGAAGACGTTGGTGATGGCGACGCTGAGGAACGCGAGGATGCCCATCACGGCGGCGATGGCGTAGCCCTGCCGGTTCTGCCCGACCATCCGGCCGAAGACCCGGGGCAGGCTGAACGGAATCAGGAAGATCAAGAAGATCTGCAGCCAGTTCGTCCAGGCTGTGGGGTTCTCGAACGGGTGCGCGCTGTTGACGTTGTAGAAGCCGCCCCCGTTGGTGCCGAGCTCCTTGATCACTTCCTGGCTGGCGACCGGACCACCGGTGATGGTCTGGGTGCCGCCGGTCAGCGTGCTCACGTCGGTGCCGGCGGAGAGGTTCTGCACCACCCCGCCGATCATCAGCGCGATGGCGCCGAGCACCGCGATCGGCAGCAGGATCCGCAACGTGATCCGGGTCAGGTCGACCCAGAAGTTGCCGAGCTGGCCGGTGCGGCTGCGGGCGAAGCCGCGCACCAGCGCGACAGCCACCGCGATGCCGACCGCCGCCGAGACGAAGTTCTGCACGGCCAGGCCGGCCATCTGCACCAGGTGACCCATGGTCGACTCACCCGAGTACGACTGCCAGTTCGTGTTCGTCACGAACGACACTGCCGTGTTCCACGCCCCGTGCGGCACCACCGGGTCGAACCCCAGCGACAACCACAGGTGGTTCTGCACCCGCTGGAACAGGTACAGGAACAGGATCGAGACCGCGGAGAACGCCAGCACGCTGCGGGCGTACACGCCCCAGGTCTGCTCGGCGGCCGGGTTGACCCCGACCAGGCGGAAGATCACCCGCTCGCCCCGCGACTGCCTGGTTCCGGTGACCGCCCGGAACATGTAGTCGCCGAACGGCTTGTAGACAGCGACCAGGGCCGCCACCAGCGTCAGCACGAAGATGACGCCCGCTGTTGTCATGGTCATCAGAAGCGCTCCGGGAACAACAGGGCGAACACCAGGAACGCGCCCAGGACGATCGCGAGCACCAGACCGACGGCGTTTACCGCGTTCACAGCTTCTCCACCGCCCGGACCACCAGGGCGAGCACTGCGAACAGCGCCACCGTGAGGACCACGAACACCACGTCAGACACGCTGACTCCTCTTACCGGAAAGGTTCGTCGCGACCGCCTTCCGGTCGCGCGCCGGGCAAGCAAAGCCCGAGTACACGCCGGATGGCACGGGTCATAACGCGACCGTGACGGCGCCGAACCATTTCTTGATGCGGTTTTCACACGCGCGCCTGATCAGGTGAAATGCGGCACAGACCGCACGGTTGACCAGGGCTGCAGGGTCAGTTGTGCGTCCTTTGCTCTGCTTCAACAGACGCAACAAATGGGCGTCCTAACCGTTGCGCTGGTTGAAGCAGAGCAAAGGACGCGGAGAGACCGTGCGTGACCCGGCGCGGGCGGCGGCTCGGCGCGGGCGGCGGGAGGTGCTGGCGGTGGGAGGTGCTGGCGGTGGGAGGTGCTGGCGGCGGGAGGTGCTGGCGGCGGCTCGGTGCGGGAGGTGCGGGCCGGGTCAGGCCGGGCGGCGGGCCACCAGCACGTCTCGCATGATCGACTGGTCGACCCGGTGCCGCAGCGCGCGGTAGGGCTCGTCGTCCACCACTGTCAGGCCGGCGTCGGCAAGTGCTGCCGCCGCGTCGTCGCGGCTGGCGACGTGGGTGTTCCACGAGATGCCCAGCGCCCCGCCCGGGCGCAACAACCGGGCCCAGACCGGCGCGGCGTCCGCGAGCAGCGCCAGCGGGTCACGCGTCAGACCCTGGTCAGCGGTACGGCTGCCGTGCTGTACGCCGTACGGCGCGTCGGCGACCACCAGGTCGACGGTCTCGGGGCGGAAGAACTCCGCCGAGCGGGTGGTGTCGGCGTTGACGACGTCGAGCAACTGCGTACGGCCCGCCTTGTGCTCCTCGCGGGTCGGCGCCAGCTCGATGCGCACCCGGCGGCCGACCACCTTGCGCTCCCGGCGCACCGGCCCCGACTCCAGCACCCGGTGCTTGATCCGCTTCTGCTTCAGCCAGGTCGTGACGAACGCGCGGTACGCCTCGACGTCCTTCTGGTCGCGCTCGATCCCGGCCGCGTCGAAGCCGTACATCAGCGCCTGGTTGAGGGTGGTGCCGCGACCGCACAGCGGGTCGAGCACCCGGAACCGCCGGCTGGTCAGCTCGCCGGCCCAGTCCGAGGCGAGCAGCGTGACGTTGAGCAGCAGCTTGGTGAACTGCTCATTGGTCTTGCCCGGGTACTTCTGGATGGTGAGCAGGTCGTCGTCGTACCGGTCCAGCCGGCTCCACTCGACCGGGCGCAGCAGCTCGCCGACGATCTCGAACAGCGCGTACCCGGCGGAGAGATTGCCCAGGACGGCGAGGTCATGCTCGGTCAACCCGTCACCGGTGAAGGTGACGTAGGAGGCCCCACCGACCACCTCGGTGTCCAGCTCTCCGAGCCGGCCGTCGAGCGCCGAGCCGCCGAAGATCTCCAACTCGGCCCGGGTCAGGTCGATGGCGGAGCGGGCGTACACCCGGTTGGTGGCGGGCAGGATCAGCAGGCCGTAGCGCGTCATGGTCCGGCGAGTATTCCACAATGCGTCCCGGTGGCCGGGAACCGGAGCGGCATCCGGAGCGACTACCGGTACATGGGGTGTGAGCAGTGGCGGGAGGTCCTGTCCGCGCAGTTGGACGGGGAGGAGACCGCCGCCGAGCGAACGGCGGCGCAGGGGCACCTCGACGGGTGCGCCGAGTGTCGGGCCTGGTTCAGCGCGGCGGCCTCGGTGACCCGCCGTGTTCGTACCCGGGTGGTCACCGACGTCCCAGACCGGACCGACGCGATCCTGGCCGCCGTCGGTGGCAGCGCCGCTGGCGGCGACGCGGTCGCCGACGCCTGTGACACGCCGCCGGCCCGCGGGTCGCGCTGGCGGCCCCGCCTGCCCGGCCGCGCCGGGCTTGTCGTCGGGCTGCGCGCGGCGCTCGGCCTGCTCGGGGCGGTCCAGCTGGTGCTCGGCCTGGCCCAGGTGGGCCGGGGAGCGACAGGCGACCATCTGCACGCGTCCGGCCAGCACCTGTGGCACGAGTCGGCCGCCTGGAACGTGGCGGTCGGCGCCGGCTTCCTCTTCGTGGCGGTACGCCGCAGCCCTCCGGCGGGTCTCCTGCCGATGCTCAGCGCGTTCGTCGGCACGCTCCTGCTGCTCTCGGTCAACGACCTCGCCACCGGCTCGGTGAGTGGCGAGCGCCTGGTCAGCCACGGGTTCCTGGTGTTCGGCTACCTGATCACCGTGCTGCTGTCCCGGCCCGGTCTGCGTCCCGGAGGGCCCGCGCCGCAGCGGCAGCCGACGCCGTCGCGCTGGCGGTTCGGCGCGGACGAGTCCGAACGGCCACTGCGGGTGGTGCACTCCGGGGCGTACCCGGCGCAGGCGGCCGACCGTCACGCCGCCCCGGCCGCGCGGGCCGGTCACGCCGCGCGGGCCGGTCACGCCACGCGTGCCGGTCAGGCCGGCGACCGCCGGGCGGCCTGAGGGGGTACGACCGTTCAGTCCGCCTGCCGCCGGCGGGCCCGGTGGGCACGCAGGTTGGTCGGGAGCCCGCAGACGCGTACGGAGTGCCAGACCCCGCTGTTGTTGCGTGAGCGGTCATAGAACGCGACCTGGCAACGAGGGTTGCGGCAGGTCTTGATCCGGCGGCCGACGTCGGTTAGTTGCGCCTCGAACAGCGCCGCCAGGACGAGGGAGACCAGCAGGTCGGCTCCGGATCCGGCGGGTTCGAGGTGAACCGACCCCTCCCGGTCGAGCCGGAGGGTGGCACCCGCGGGACGAGAGCCGGTCGGCGTCCGGTCGTCCGACGTACCGGTGGTGGGCTGCCCGGACTCCGGTGTGCCACGCAGTCTGGCGTCGATGCCATTTTGCAGGTCGTCGCGAAGGATCCGCAGCGTCCGCAGGCCCGCCGGGTCGAGCGTGACGTCGGGCGCCGGCCGCCCGGTGGCCGTCGACCAGCGGGCGGCGGCATCGCGTGCCCACCCGGTGGCGCTGCTGGGCTCGTCCAGGAGATCCGGTTGGCGCGGCGCACCGGCCGAGATCGTGTTGAGCAGGTCCTGGACGAGCCCGAGGCCGCCTGGTGCGGGCTCGAGGCCGTACCTCGCGGTCGCGGGCCACGGCGGAGTGGACACCGACGGCATTGTCACGTCACTTTCCGATCAGGCCGAGCGCCCCGTACCACAGCGGTCCCGGGTTCACCCAGTCCGGATAGAGCTCCATCATCGCGTCGAAGAACTCAAGGGCCGTCGACTTCTCCGCCAACAGCCGTTCTACGTTAAGCAGGTACCTCCGGGTCTCGTCGATGCTCGACGGGTCGTCCGGGCGGTTGCGGTTCTTGTGGCTGGCGACGACCGCCCGGGGCGCGAGGGCCTCGACGCGGTCGAGGGCCTTGAGCCACTCCCTCAGGCCACCGTTGAGGGTCTCCAGCAGGTACTGGTGGACCCCGTTGTAGACGACGTCGCCGGCCACCACGAGACCGATCGACGGCACGTGCAGAACGGTGGTCTGGTCGCCGTCGGTGTGCCCGGTCTCGACCGGCTGGGCGACGTTGCCTTCGAGCAGGATTCCGCCGGGCGGCACCGGAATGGCATCGACGGGCGACTCCGGGATCAGCCCGGGGAAGACCTTGTCGAACACCTCTTGGCGCCCGACGGTGGCCTGCTGGTGCATGACCTCGATGGTCCCGGGCGTCGCGTAGGTGACGGCGTCGGGGAAGCGCTTGACCAGTTCGGGGGCACCGAACCAGTGGTCGCCGTGCCCGTGGGTGGCGTAGATGGCCGTCAGCCGCTTGCCCGACCGCTCGATCCAGTCTCCCGCCGTCGCGATCTGCTCGTGAGTGAACGGCGGGTCCACCAGCAGCGCCTCCTCGGCTCCCGAGATCAGGGTGGTGGCTGTCGGATTGAAGTGGATAGGCGAACCGTCCGGCATGCGCTGCTCTCCGGCTCGGACCGGGCCGTCCAAGACCAAGACCTCGTACGACAGGGCAGTTGTGGTCATGTCTCCTCCTCGATGACGCGTTCAGCCGCCGGCCGGGTGGGTCGCCGACCCCTCGAACACTGAAATAAGCATAAGCCTTACGGCTATTTCAGCAGCTGCGTTCGCGGGTGGTCTCTGTCACGACCACGCCGACTCGCAGGCCACCGCCGGGGGGGCCGGTGAGGTTCAGCGTCCAGGACGTGACCAGCCGCTGCGGCCATAGTCGGCCGGATCCAGCCGGGCGGTACGGCGGCGGTACTCGGCGGCCATCCCCGGCCAGTTGGTGACGATCCGGCCGGTGGCCGTGCGGTACCAGCTCCGACAGGCGGTCCACACGCTTGCGGCGAGGCGGCGCTGCAGCTCCGCGTCGTAGTCGGCGGCCACCTCGGGGCGTACCTCCAGAGGTTCGCCACCGGCGGCGAGCAGGCTGACCGCCTGCGCGATGTGCCGGGCCTGCGCCTCGTGGAAGTAGATGACCGATGTGTTGCCGGTGTTGGTGTTCGGGCCGTACGTGAGGAAGAGGTTGGGAAAGCCGGGCACGGCCATCCCCAGATACGCGTATGCGCCGTCGCGCCACTCCTCGCTGAGCTGACGGCCGGCACGGCCGGTGACACGGATCGGCACCAGAAAGTCGGTGGCCGCGAAGCCGGTGCCATAGACCAGCACGTCGCAGGGATGGTCCCGGCCGTCGGCGGTGCGGACGCCGTCCTCGGTCACCTCGACGATCGCCTCGGTGACCAGCTCGACATCTTCCCGGCCCAGGGCGGGCAGCCAGTCGTTGGTGAACAGGACCCGTTTGCAGCCCATCGGCTCCACCGGAGTGATCCTGGCGCGCAGTTCCGGGTCGCGTACCTGCCACCACCGCTGCGCCCGCGAGAGGCCTCGCAGCACCGCCGCGGCGGCGCGGTTGCCTGTCACCGCCAGCCCGGTGACCACGGTGGCCGACCAGAACGCGGCCCGGGGCACCCGCATCAGCGCCGGCACCCGCTGGTAGAGGGCCCGGCCCAGCCGCCCGTGCCGGCGGTCCGGCTTGGGTAGCGTCCAGGGCGGAGTGCGCTGGAAGACGGTGACCCGGGCCGCCCGGTCCGCGATGGCCGGCACCAGCTGCACCGCGCTGGCGCCGGTGCCGATCACCGCCACCCGGGCGCCGTCCAGCCGTACCGCCGGGTCCCACCGTGCCGTGTGCATCGCCGGCCCGGCGAACCGCTGCGTGCCCGGCAGCGCCGGCACCACCGGCCGCGAAAGCTGCCCGACCGCCGGGACCAGGACGTCCGCCGTCAGTTCCGCGCCATCGGCGGTACGCAGCCGCCAGCACGCGCCGGCCTCGTCCCACGACGCGTCGGTGACCTCGGTACGCAACCGCACGCTGTCGGCCAGCCCCAGCTCGGCCACGCAGCGGTGCAGGTAATCCAAGATCTCCGAGTGCGGCGGAAAGCGCCGCGACCAGTCCGGGTTCAGCGCGAAGGAGTAGGAGTAGAGCGGCGCCGGGATGTCACAGGCGCAGCCCGGGTAGGTGTTGTCGCGCCAGACGCCGCCGATCCGGTCGGCCCGCTCCAGCAGCACCACATCCGCGTCGCCGGCGCGGCGCAGCGCGGCGGCCACCGCCACCCCGCCGAACCCGGAGCCGATGATCGCCACCCGCACCCGACCGGGAGATTGGGCGGTCGCTGCGCTGTCGGTCATGGCGGGCTCCCTCGGCGGTGCGGCCGACCGTAACAGCTTGTTGACAGCGCGCCAACGACTACGCGGGAGGGCCGCCCGGGCGTACCGCACTGTCGCCGGCGATGACCTGCGGGACGACCTGTTCCACGATGGTCAGCAGGGTGGTGGTAAGCAGCAGGTGCACCTGGGCACGGGTCAGCGCGCCGCGCTGGAGCCACTCCCGGGCGGTGGACGTCGCCAGCCCGCAGTACGCCCGGACCATCCCCCGCAACTCCTCGTGGTCCTCTGCCTCCTCGGCCAGCCCGACGGCGACGAGCATCCGGTCGGCGGCGACCTCCTCGGCCTCGGCGAGCACCCGTTCCACGTCGGCGTCGCCGCCCATCCCCCGCGCCGTGACGGCGGCCAGCCAGGAGGTGCTGTGCCGCGACACCACGTCGAGGAACCAGGAGACACTGGCATCGACCCGGGTACGCAGATCGCCCTTGGGTAGCCGCTCCACCGCTACCTCCGGGATGGTCACCATGACCCGCACGACCTCCAGGTAGAGGTCCTTCTTGGTGCCGAAGTAGTGGTTGACCAAGCCCCGGGCGACGCCCGCCTCCCGGGCGACGTCGGTAGTCGACACGTCCGCGTACGGGCGCTCGCCGAACAGCCGGACAGCGCAGGCCAGGATCTGCCCGCGCCGGGCGTCCGGCTCCAACCTGCGGCGGCGCGGAGCCGTCTCGACACTCATCTGCCCGACCCTATCGGCAGCTCACGCCGCCGGCTTCGGCATCGACGTCCCCCGTGCCCTGTCGGAGCCGCCCGCCTCGAGGCCGCGCCGACCGATCAACGGCGGAACCTCTCGATCGCGTCGGGGGTCACCGGAGTGAAGAAGTTGACCAGGTTGCCGTCCGGGTCGCGGAAGAGCAGTGCCGGTTACCCCAGGGCATGGTCGTGGGCTCGTTCACGAAGTCCTCCACCACGCCTTCAGCCTCTCGTAGAGCGCGGCCACCTCGTCCACGCACGCGAGACCTCTGCCGGGCTCGTTCGAGCCGCCCGCCGGAAACGATCCGGCCGGGCACCTTCTCAGGTCGATGGCACGAGCGCCGTACCAGCATGCGGTGTCGCTGCGAATACAAGCAGAGAGTCTCGACTGGATGCCCGGCGTGCTCGCCGCGCTCGACCTGACGTTCGTCATCGAACGCCCGGACGAGCTCCGCGACCCCGTCGTCGCACTCGCCGAGCGGCTCGCGGCCTCGGCACGACATGATGCGGCCCGCAGCTAGTGCTCTGACCGGGCGCTCCTGACCTAGGACTCATGAGGGCGAGAGCATCTCCTGAAGGATGCGCTGCAGCTCGGTGCGGTCCTGGGGGGTGATCCTGGCCAACCTGCGGTCGTACTCCGCCGCGAGGGCTGCAAGTGCACGATCCCGCCACTCTCACAAGGATCCGCGCTGGCGCCGGTGTGGCGCCATGGCACGATCCTCGCCCATCGGCAGGAGTTGAGGTGGGCCCTGGCGTGTGAGGGTGGGTGGATGCACCCTGGAGACCCGGACTGGCTCGCTCACTCGCGGCGCGGTGATGGACCGCCGCTGGTGCTCATTCACGGCATCGGTAGTCGGTGGCAGGTCTGGGAGCCGGTGCTCGACGAGGTGGCCCGGCACCGCGACGTCATCGCGCTGGACCTGCCCGGCTTCGGCGCCTCCCCGCCGTGGCCCGAGCCACCGAAGCCACCAGGCCCGCCACAACCACCGGAGCCGTTGGCGCGGGCGACCCCCGGTTCGGTGGAGCACCTGGCGGATCGGGTCGTGGCGTTCCTGGACGCGCTGGGCGTGCGACGGCCCGCAGTTGCCGGCAACTCGCTCGGCGGCGGCATCGCGTTGGAGTTGGGGCGACGCGGGCCTGCCCACTCGGTGACCGCGTTCTCGCCCGTCGGGTTCTGGGGGCCGGTCGGGCGACGCTGGTGCCAACTGGCTGTCGGCGGGGCCCGGTCGGCGGTCGGCGGGCTGCGGCCGGCACTGCCCCGCCTGCTGGCGAGCAGGGCCGGGCGGGTGGCGTTCTGCGGCCTCTTCTACGGCCACCCCGGTCACCTCGACCCCGACGAGTGCGTCGACTCGGCGACCGCGCTTGCCGACGCGCCAGGCTTCGCAATGGTGCGCGCCGCGTTCGCCGGATGGCAGCTGCGTCGAGAGACAGCGGGCACGCTCGACGACATTCCCGTGACCGTCGCCTGGGGTACGCGCGATCTCGTGTTGCCGTACCCCACTCAGGCCCGGCGGGCCCGCGCAGCGCTGCCGGCGGCCCGGCACGTGCCGCTGCCGGGCTGCGGACATCTGCCCTTCGCGGACGACCCGAAAGCCTGTGCCCGGCTGCTGATCGAGACTTATTGACATGCCGCCAACAGCGCGCGAGGGTGATGCACATGCCGACGACCGATGGCTCCCCCTCGCCCTGGCGTGAGCCGGAGCACGACGACCTGGCCGAGTTGGCCCGCACCTTCTTCACCAAGGAGGTGCTGCCGCACACCGACCGCCTGCTGGCGCAGGGCCACCCGGACCGCGAGCACTACCGGCGCGCCGGTGAGCTGGGGTTGCTCGGCCTGTCCGTCCCCGAGGAGTACGGCGGCGGGGGCGGCGGCTTCACCCACGAGGCCGTGTTGCTGCACGAGCAGGCGTACACCGGGGAGAGCAGCCTCGGCCTGGCCGTCCACAGTGGCATCGTCACCGGCTACCTCGTGGCGTACGGCAGCGAGGAGCAGAAGCGACGGTGGCTGCCCGGCCTGTGCAGCGGCGAGCTGGTCGGCGCGATAGCGATGACCGAGCCGGACGGCGGCTCGGACCTCCAGGCGATGCGGACGCGGGCCGTCCGCGACGGCGACGACTACCTGGTCAGCGGCGCGAAGACGTTCATCACCAACGGCGGCGTGGCCGATGTGATCATCATGGCGGTGAAGACCGACCCCGAGCAGCGGGCGGCAGGCATCTCCCTGCTGGTCTGCGAGGTGGGCGACGATCCGGAGGGTTTCCGCAGGGGTCGGCTGCTGTCCAAGATCGGGCTGCACGGCAACGACACCGCCGAGCTGTTCTTCGACGAGTTCCGGGTGCCGGCGGCCAACCTGCTCGGCGGCGCCGAGGGGCTGGGCTTCATCCAGATGATGCAGCAGCTGCCGCAGGAGCGACTGGTGATCGGCGTGGGCGCGGTCGCCGCCATGGAACGCGCGGTCGAGCTGACCGTCGCGTACGCCAAGGAGCGCAGCGCCTTCGGCAAGACGCTGATGGGGCACCAGAACACCAGGATGGTGCTCGCCGAGTGCGCCACCCGCGCCCGGGTAAGCCGGGTCTTCCTGGACGACTGCATCGTCCGGCACAGCCGAGGTGACCTGGACGTGGCGACCGCCGCGATGGCGAAGTCGTGGCTCACCGAAGGCCAGTGCGAGGTCGTCGACCGCTGCCTGCAGATCTTCGGCGGCTACGGCTACACGACGGAGTACCCGATCGCCCGCATGTACGCCGACGCCCGCGTCCAGAAGATCTACGGCGGCACCAACGAGATCATGAAGGAGCTGATCGCCCGTGCCCTCTGAGGCGTACGTCTATGACGCGGTGCGCACCCCGCGCGGACGCGGCCGGGACACCGGCGCGCTGCACGGGGTCAAGCCGATCTCCCTTGTCGTCGGCCTGATCGACGCGCTGCGCGAGCGCAACCCCGGCCTGGACGTCGGCCGGTTGGAGGATCTGCTTCTCGGCATCGTCACCCCGGTCGGCGAACAGGGCGGCGACCTGGCACGGGCGGCGGCGCTGCTGGCCGGGCTGCCGGACGAGGTGGGCGGGGTGCAGCTCAACAGGTTCTGCGCCTCCGGGCTGGAGGCGGTCAACTCCGCCGCCGCGCGGATCCGTTCCGGCTGGGAACACCTGCTGCTGGCCGGCGGGGTGGAGTCGATGTCCCGGGTGCCGATGGGCACCGACGGCGCGGCCTGGGCCACCGACCCGCAGACCGCGCTTGCCACGTCGTTCGTGCCGCAGGGCGTGAGCGCCGACCTGATCGCCACCCTGGAGGGCTTCACCCGCGACGACGTGGACGGCTATGCGGTGCGGTCGCAGGAACGGGCCGCCAAGGCATGGGCCGGCGGGCACTTCGCGCGCTCGGTGGTGCCGGTCCGGGACGGCAACGGGCTGGACATCCTCACCGTGGACGAGCATCTGCGCCCGGAGACCACCAGGGAGGCGTTGGCGAAGCTCACCCCGTCCTTCGCGACGATGGGCGAGGCGGCCGGCTTCGACGCGGTGGCGTTGCAGAAGTTCCACTGGCTGGAGGCGATCGAGCACGTCCACCACGCGGGCAACTCGTCGGGCATCGTGGACGGCGCGGCGCTGGTGCTGGTCGGCTCGGAGCAGGTCGGCCGGGACCTCGGTCTCACCCCGCGCGCCCGGATCGTCGGCGCGGCGGTCACCGGCGCCGACCCGACGCTGATGCTGACCGGCCCGATCCCGGCCACCCACAAGGCGCTCGCCGCCGCCGGGTTGACGCTCGACGACATCGACCTGTTCGAGATCAACGAGGCGTTCGCGGCGGTGGTGCTCAAGTACGTCCGCGACCTGGGCCTCGACCCGGACCTGGTGAACGTCAACGGCGGCGCGATCGCCCTGGGCCACCCACTCGGCGCGACCGGAGCGATGCTGCTCGGTACGGCGTTGGACGAGTTGGAGCGCCGCGACCTGCGCCGCGCCGTCGTGACCCTGTGCATCGGCGGCGGCATGGGCGTCGCCACCGTTCTCGAGCGCTGCTGACCCGGAGGACGACAATGACCGACACCATCCGGTACGACCGCGGCGCCGACGGCATCGTCACGCTCACCCTTGACGACCCGACCCAGTCCGCGAACACCATGAACCGGGCGTACGCCGCGTCGATGAGCGCGGTGCTCGACCGGCTGGAGGCCGAACCCGACCTCGCCGGGGTCATCGTGACGAGCGCGAAGTCGACGTTCTTCGCCGGCGGCGACCTGCCGGAGATGATCAGGGCCACCCGCGAGGACGCTCCCGCGCTCGCCGAGCTGCTCGGCACCATCAAACGGGACCTGCGCCGCCTGGAGACACTGGGCCGGCCGGTGGTCGCGGCGGTCAACGGCTCCGCGCTCGGCGGCGGCCTGGAGATCGCGCTCGCCTGCCACCACCGGATCGCGCTCGACGCGCCGGGCAGCCGGCTCGGGCTGCCCGAGGTGACGCTGGGCCTGCTACCCGGGGCCGGTGGTGTCACCCGGACCGTACGGATGCTCGGCCTGGCCGGCGCGCTGACGACTGTGCTGCTCACCGGCCGGCGGATGCGTCCGACCGACGCCCTGGCCGCCGGTCTGGTCGACGAGGTGGTGGCCACCGAGGCGGAGCTGCTGGACCGGGCCCGCGCCTGGATCGCGGCCAACCCGCAGCCGAAGCAGCCGTGGGACCGACCGGACTACCGGATGCCGGGCGGCACCCCGGCCAGCCGGTCACTCGCCGCGCAGTTGCCCGCCTTCCCGGCCACCCTGCGCAAGCAGCTCAAGGGCGCCCGGCTGCCCGCGCCCGAGGCGATCCTGGCCACCGCCGTCGAGGGCGCGCAGGTCGACGTGGACACCGCGTTCACAGTGGAGACCCGGCACCTGATCGGCCTGCTCACCGGGCAGGTCGCCAAGAACATGATCGGGGCGTTCTTCTTCGACCTGAAGGCCGTGAACGGCGGTGCCGCCCGACCGTCCGTCGATGTGCCGCCGGTGCGGAAGGTGGCGGTGCTCGGCGCGGGCATGATGGGCGCCGGCATCGCGTACGCCTGCGCCGGCGCCGGCATCGACGTGGTGGTCAGGGACGTCACGGAGGAGGCCGCCGGACGGGCCCGGGAGCACGCCGAACGGCTGCTGGCCCGCAAGGTGCGCAAGGGCCGCGCCACGGAGGCCGACGCCCGCGCGGTGCTGGACCGGATCACCACCACCGACCGGGTGGACGCCCTCGCCGGGTGCGACGCGGTCATCGAGGCGGTCTTCGAGGACCCGGCGTTGAAGAAGGCCGTGTTCGCCGAGGTGCTACCGGTGCTGGCACCTGACGCGCTGATCGCCTCCAACACCTCCACCCTGCCGATCACTCAGCTGGCCGAGGGCGTGGACCGGCCGGCCGACTTCATCGGCATGCACTTCTTCTCCCCTGTCGACCGGATGCCGCTGCTGGAGATCGTGGTCGGCGAACGGACCGGCGACCACGCGCTGGCCCGCGCGTTCGACCTGGGCAGGCGGATCGGCAAGACCCCGATCGTGGTCAACGACGGCCGGGGCTTCTTCACCAGCCGGGTCATCGGCCGGTTCATCGACGAGGCGGTGGGCATGGTCGCCGACGGCGTACCTGCCGCGTCGGTGGAGCAGGCCGCGTTGCAGGCCGGCTACCCGACCGGGCCGTTGGCGCTGGCCGACGAGGTGAGCCTCACCCTGATCCAGCGGATCCGCCGCCAGTTCGAAGCCGCAAGCGAGGAGTTCCTGCCCCTGCCCGCGCACCGGCTCGTCGACGAACTTGTCGACGCGTACGACAGGCCGGGACGCGCGGCGGGTCGCGGCTTCTACGCGTACGACGACGGCACCCGGGGACGGCTGTGGCCGGGTCTCGCCGACCTGGTCACCGACGCCGGCCGGGCGGTGCCGTTCACGGACCTTCAGGAGCGGATGCTCTTCGCCGAGGCGCTTGACGCGCTGCGCTGCCTCGACGAGGGCGTACTGCGGACCGAGACCGACGCCAACATCGGCTCGATCTTCGGCATCGGCTTCCCGGCGTGGACCGGTGGGGTGATCCGTTACGTCCGGCAGTACGCGGGCGGCCCGGCCGGCTTCGCGGCGCGCGCGGCCGAGCTGGCCGACCGGTACGGCGACCGGTTCACGCCCCCCGTCGACCTGGTCGAGCGGCTCGCCGCGCGTACCACCGAACCGGCCGGCGTCGCGTGACGGCGGCGCACGGCGGGCCGTTGGCCGGGGTGCGGGTTGTCGAGTTGGCAAGTCTCGCCCCGGCGCCGTTCGGCTGCATGGTCCTCGCCGACCTCGGCGCGGACGTGGTGCGGGTGGACCGGCCCGGCGCACCGGGAGCGGGCCGGCTGGCCGCGCCGACCGGCGGGCCGTTGCAGCGCGGCCGGCGGGTCACCACCCTCGACCTGAAGTCCCCCGACGGGGTGGCCGGCCTGCTGAGCCTCGTCGAGCGGGCCGACGTGCTGGTCGAGGCGTACCGGCCGGGGGTGGCCGAACGGCTCGGCTTCGGCCCGCAGGTGTGCCAGGAGCGCAACCCCCGGCTGGTGTACGCGCGGATGACCGGCTGGGGTCAGGACGGCCCGCTGGCGGCCCGGGCCGGGCACGACATCGACTACATAGCGGTCGCCGGGGCGTTGGAGCCGCTGGGCCGGGCCGGTGAGCGCCCGTACGCGCCGATGAACCTGCTCGGCGACTTCGGCGGAGGCGGCATGCTGCTCGCCGTGGGAGTGCTCGCCGCGCTGCTGGAACGGGATCGCTCAGGCGTCGGGCAGGTGGTCGACGCGGCAATGGTGGACGGGTCGGCGCTGCTCACGTCGTTCCTGCACGGGCTGCTCGGCACCGGCCTGTGGGCGGCACCGCGTGGGCGCAACATGTTCGACGGCGGGGCACCTTTCTACGACACGTACCGCACCTCCGACGATGGATTCATGGCGGTCGGCGCGATGGAACCGGCCTTCTACGCCGTACTCCTGACGGGCCTCGGCCTCGCCGATGATCCGGACCTGCCCGCCCAGTACGACCCGAGCGGCTGGGACGAGCTGCGGAGGCGGTTCACCGAGCGGTTCGCCGAGCGGACCCGGGACGAGTGGACGGCGATCTTCGCCGACCTGGACGCCTGCGTCGCCCCGGTGCTCGCCCCCGGTGAGGCGCACCAGCATCCGCACAACGCGGCCCGGGGCACCTTCGTCGAGGTGGGCGGTGAGATCCAGCCCGCCCCCGCACCCCGCTTCGACCGCACGCCCACCGCCCAGCCAACCCCAGCACCGGACCCGGAGCGCGACGCCGTACCTGTGGACACGATCCTCACCACCTGGCAGTAACGAAGCCCACTACCCGGGGGTGCCGCGCCCGGTGGGGGCGGTGGTACCAGGTGGCGAAGAGGGCTACGGCCAGCAGCAGCTCTGCCAGGTCGCCGCCGTAGTACATGAGTTGGGCGGCCGCGCGGAACGCTTCCGGGTCACGGTCGGTGAGCCCGGGCGGGAGCGTTCCGGCTTGCGCGTAGAGGTACTTGGCCAGTACCGCGTGCCCTGCCGACGCGCCGAGCAGCGCCCCGACGCGGACGGCCATTCCGGGGCGGCGGGGTGCCGGGTCCGGCCCGGCCAGCGACCAGGCGAACAGGTACCCGGCGGCCACGTAGTGCAGGTGCAGGGCGTGGTGCAGGGTCGGTTGCCGCTCGGCCGCCGCGTACAGCGGGGTGAGCAGCACCAGGGCCAGCCCACCCGTGGTGAGCAGCGCGGCGGTGACCGGGTGGGCGACCAGGTGCAGCGGGCGGACGCGCAGCAGGCGGCCCACCATCCGCCGCGTCGGCGGGGGCGCGACGTGCAGCAGCAGGGTCACCGGGGCACCGAGGGCCAGCCCGAGCGGGGCGACCATGCCGAGCAGCAGGTGCTGCGCCATGTGCCCGCGCGGGTCGTCGGGGAGTCGGGCCAGCGGTCCGACGGCGACCGCCAGCAGGGCGCAGCCGGCCAACCAGGCGGCGGTGCGCCTGTGATCCCAGCCGCGCGGGTCGCGAACGGCGGCCAGCAGGTAGCCGACGGCCAGCAGCACGACCGGGAGCAGCGGCAGCCAGCTCCGCCCGTCCGCCGCGTGCCCGCCGTGCGCCAACACCGGCTGTCCGGCCCAGGCCGGCAGACCGGAGAGGACCGTCGTCACCGGGGGCCGTCACCGGGCCGGCGGGACCGCGTCCACCAGACCACCGCGGCGCCCGCCAGCAGCAGCACCGCGCCGCCCGCGATCCACACCACGTCGTACGGCAGCAGGTGGACGCCGTAGCGGATCTGGTGCACCCGGAGCACCTTGTGGTCGACCACGCCGTCGAAGACCTGGAAACCGCCGGCGCCGAGCAGGAAGCCACCCCAGGCCAGCCGGGCCGACAGGGCACGTCGCCGGCGCAGGTCGGCGAACCAGAAGAACCCACCGACCAGGATGATCAGCTCGGCGGCGTGCAGCAGGCCATCCGACAGCAGGGCGATCGACGGGGTGGACCTGTCGTAGAAGTGGTGCCAGGCCAACAGCTGGTGAAAGACGATCTCGTCCACCGCCGCCATGATCGCCACACCGATCAGGACGCCGGCGAGCATGGAGGAGCGACCGTCGAGAGTCCCTGCCCGGGGCAGACTCGTACCGGTCACCACACACCTCGCATCCATGCCGCGTCAGGCCCGCACTACCCCGAACCGCGTCGACCATGCCTTGCCGGTCCCGTTTCGCGACTCCCCCACGGCTGGCGGCATGATCATGGAGCCTGAAGGGGAGCCGAGAGGGAGGTGCACGTGCCGGACGCCGACGAACTCGTCGCCGACGCGCTGACGGCGGTGCGCGGCACCGACGTACGGCAGGCCGAACGACAGCTGGACCGGCTGATGGTCGGCACCGGCGCGACGGATGCCGCCGCGGCGGTGGACGCAGCGCTGCTGCGGCGTCTGGTCCGTGGTCTGGGACGCCTGTGGCCGCGCGGCTGGCAGCCGGTGGACCTGGATCGGATCACCACCCGCCGGCTCGACGCCCGCGCGGCCGGGTTGCTCCGCGACGCGATGGCCGCTCAGCGGCGCGAGCAGGCCGAGCCGGTCCCCGCCTGGTGGGACGACCAGTTGGGCGAGCTGAGCGCCGAGGTCCGGGGCGACGACCGGGGTGTGCTGGCCGGCTGGGCAGCCCGCGAAGGCTTGGACCGGGTGGACGCGCTGCGCACCGCTGTCGACGTCCTCGCGCTCGTGGAGAGCCTGCCGCCGATCGCGGTGCTGCGCCCGCCGCCCGGCTCGACTGGCGCGGCGACCACCCGCGCGGTAGGTACGGCCCGCAGCGGGTCACCGATGTTGGACCGGGTGCGGGCGCTGCTCGCCAAGGCCGAGTCGACCACGTTCCCGGCCGAGGCGGAGGCGCTGACCGGCAAGGCACAGGAACTGATCGCCAGGCACAGCATCGACGAGGCGCTGCTGGCCGCCGGGGCGGCCACCGGGGACCAGCCGGGTGGCGTACGCCTGAGCACCGACCCCCCGTACGCGGGCGCGAAGGCGCTGCTCGTGCAGGAGGTGGCGGCGGCGAACCGGTGCGAGGCGGTCTGGTCCGACGACCTGGGGTTCACCACAGTGCTGGGCTGGCCCGCCGATCTCGTGGCGGTGGAGTTGCTCTACACGTCTCTGCTGGTCCAGGCCACCGCCGCGATGCTGCGCGGGCGGGCCGAGCGTAAGCCGGGGTCGGGGCGGCGGACGAAGGTGTGGGACGAGTCGTTCCTCAACGCGTTCGCGCTGCGCATCGGCGAGCGGCTGCGCGCGGCAACCGACGCGGCGGCGGCCGAGACGGCAGGCGCCGAGCGACTGTTGCCGGTGCTCGCCAAGCGCGGCGAGGCGGTCCAGGAACGGCTGGAGACGCTCTTTCCCGGCGTCACGAGGCACCGGCTCAGCGTCCGCGACGCCGAGGGCTGGTCGTCCGGCACATCAGCCGCAGACCGGGCGTCGCTCGACGTCGGCGACGGGCGCAAGCCCCGACAGGTGCCGGGCCGGCGCTGACCGTGCGGCGTGGGACCGCCACCCGGAAGGTTTTCTGCGATTTTCTTCGGTACGCGGTAGGGAACGGGGTGACGGCTCCGACCCTCCGGTGAGCCGCGCCCCGACCGGGGTGCGACCAGGACGCGAGGAGCATCGCCGTGAAGTACATGCTGCTGATCTGGAACCGGCCCGGCTTCACCGAGGAGCTTTCCGAGCAGGACCGCACCGCCCTGTTCGGCGAGGTCGACGAGATCATGAAGGAGCTGACCGAGACCGGCGAACTGATCGGCGGCCAGGCGCTCGCCAACCCGTCGCAGACCCGTACGGTCCGGCTCGCCGGTGGCCACCCGGAGGTCATCGACGGGCCCTTCATGGAGAGCAAGGAGCAGTTCGCCGGCTACCTGGCCGTCGACTGCGACAGCCCCGAGCGGGCCGCCGAGATCGCCGCCCGCTGGCCGGACGTGCGGTTCGGCGGCGCCATGGAGGTCCGGCCGATCATGGACGAGTCCGGAGCGGAGATGTGACAGACGACCGGACGGTCGAGGACCTGCTGCGCACGTTCGCGCCACAGGTCCTCGGCCTGCTGGTCCGCAGGCACGGCCAGTTCGACAGGTGTGAGGACGCGGTCCAGGAGGCGTTGCTGGCCGCCGCGACGCAGTGGCCCGAGCAGGGCGTACCGGACAGTCCCCGCGCGTGGCTGCTCACCGTGGCCACCCGCCGGCTGACCGACGAGTGGCGCAGCGAGAGCGCCCGCCGGGACCGCGAGGTCGCCGTGGCGCTGCGCGAGCCGGCGTACGCCCAGGTGGCGCCGCCGGCCGACGCGGAGCCGGCGGTGGCGGACGCCGACGACACGCTGACCCTGCTGTTCCTCTGCTGTCACCCGGCGCTTGCCGGATCCGCTCAGGTGGCGCTCACGCTGCGGGCGGTCGGCGGGCTCAGCACCGCCCAGATCGCCCGCGCACACCTCGTGCCCGAGGCGACGATGAGCCAGCGCATCCGCCGGGCCAAGCAGCGGATCGAGGCGGCCGGCGCCCGCTTCGACATGCCGGGGCCCGGTGAACGGGAGGAGCGGCTGCGGACGGTGCTGCGCGTCATCTATCTGATCTTCAACGAGGGGTACACGGCGTCCAGCGGGCCGGATCTGCACCGGGCCGATCTGACCCGCGAGGCGATCCGGCTGGCCCGCGTCCTGCACGGGCTGCTGCCCGACGACGGTGAGGTCGCCGGGTTGCTGGCGTTGATGCTGCTCACCGACGCGCACCGGGCGGCCCGGGTGGGCGCGGACGGAGAGCTGGTGCCGCTCGCCGAGCAGGACCGCACCCGGTGGGACACCACAGCCATCGCCGAGGGCGTCGCGCTCGTCACCGAGGCGTTGACCTGGTCGCCGCCCGGCCCGTACCAGCTCCAGGCGGCCATCGCGGCAGTGCACGCCGAGGCGGCGACGGCGGCGCAGACGGACTGGCGGCAGATCGTCGCGCTCTACCGGCTGTTGGCCCGGATCGCCCCGAACCCGATGGTCACCCTCAACCAGGCGGTGGCGGTCGCCATGGTGGACGGGCCAGGGGCCGGGCTCGCCCTGCTCGCACCACTGGACGCGGACGAGCGCACGGCGGGGCACCACCGGCTCGCCGCCGTACGGGCGCACCTGCTGGAGCTGGCATGTGAGCCCGACGCGGCGCGGACGGCGTACCTGGCGGCGGCACGAGGGACCACGAGCCGCCCCGAGCAGCGCTACCTGGAACGCCGAGCCGCCCGACTGGCGGACCGACGATGAGGAAGAGGAGTCGAGGGACATGGGCATGGTGAGCAGTCAGCTGTCGATCTCGCTGGACGGGTACGTGGCGGGGCCGGAGCAGAGTCGGCAGGATCCGCTGGGCCGGGGAGGTCTGCGGCTGCACGAGTGGGTGTTCGGCCTGGACACCTGGCGGGCCCAGCACGGACTCAGCGGCGGCGACCGGGGTGTCGACGCGGACGTCGTCGAGGAGATGACCCGCGACATCGGCGCGTACGTCATGGGGCGGCGCATGTTCGGCGGCGGCGACGGCCCGTGGGACGAGACGTGGCAGGGCTGGTGGGGCGATGACCCGCCGTTCCGTACCCCGGTGTTCGTGCTCAGCCACCACCCCCGGGCGCCGCTTGTCATGCGGGGTGGCACGGAGTTCCGGTTCGTCACCGACGGCATCGGGTCGGCGTTGCGGCAGGCGCGGGAGGCTGCCGCAGACCGGCGGGTGTCGATCGCCGGAGGGGCGAGCACGGTACGGCAGTACCTGGCCGCCGGGCTGGTCGACACCCTGCAACTGCACCTCGTGCCGATCGTCCTCGGTGGCGGCGAGCGACTCTTCGACGGCGTCGCGCCGCACCTGGAGCAGGTGTCGGTGATCGCCGGGCCGACCGTCACGCACCTGACGTACCGGATCCTGCGCTGATCGGCGCCGCGCGCACGTGTGCGCGTTCGCCCTGGACGCCGGGTGCGGCACCGGCGCGGAGGCCGTCTGGCTCGCCGGGCACGGATGGCGGGTCACCGCTGTCGACATCGCGTCCGCAGCCCTGGCCGTCGCCGCCGAACGCGCGGCCGCCGGCGGGTTGGCCGAGCGGGTGCGGTGGGCGGAGGCCGACCTGACGACCTGGGAGCCGGAGGCCCGGTTCGGTCTGGTGACCACGCACTACGCGCACCCGGCCATGTCGCACCTGGCCTTCTACGACCGCATCTCGGGGTGGGTGGCGCCCGGCGGGACCCTGCTGATCGTCGGTCGCCTGCACGCCGCGGGGGTCACCGGGCACGGGCACCACCCGCCCGCCGAGGCATCGGTCACAGTCGCTGACATCACCGCCGGTCTGGGCGGCGACACCTGGGAGATCACCACCCGCCCGGGAGCACGAGCGCACGATCACCGGACCGGCCGGTCACGGGAAGACGCTTCACGACGTCGTCGTCCGCGCCACGCGACGCCGGTGAGCGCACCGCCGCCGGCCGTCGGGCGGAGCTGACCACCCGACGGCCGGCGGGGCTGTCACACGTCCGGGTCGACGGCCGGGCAGTCGGAGCCCCGGGCGGGCACCACCTGGTCGATCAGGTAGGCGTCGACAGCCTGCGCCACGCACGGGCTGGTTGAGTAACTGCCGTGCCCCCACCCGCGGTACGTGAGCAGCACGCCGTGCCGGCCCAACTGCCGTGCCACGTTCGTGGCCCAGTCGTACCCGCTCGCCGGGTCGTGCACCGTGGCGGCGATCAGCAGCGGCACATCGCTGCGGACCCGCAGGCGGTGCTGCGGGTTGGCGACGGGCGTCGGCGCGCCCAGGCACGTCACCACTGCGAACACCGCCGTCGGGTAGCGCAGGTCGGGTGCGAGCCGGGCCATCCGGCGCAGGTGCCCGGCGTACTCCCGGTAGTCGCGGACGGGCAGGCTCCAGTCCTGACAGAACACCGCGAAGGGGTACGGCGCCACGGCGTCGCCCGCCGACGGGACGACGCCCCGCACGGCGGTGGAGGCCTCCATCCTGTTCAGCCAGTCGGCCAACCCTGGCCACCGCCACGTGTCGTAGAACTCCTTGTGGGTGAGCCGGGTCAGCTCGAACGGGGTCAGCACGACTCCGGGCCGTTTCGGGTCGGTCAGGTCGCCGCGCTCGGCCCGGGCGCGCAGCCCGGCCCAGGTCGCCCGGACGTCCCGCCCGTGCAGGACGCAGGAGGTGGACCTGTCGCACCAGGTGACGAACTCGTCGAACGCGTTCTGCGAGGTGACGGCCTGGGTGTCGAGGAAGGCGCGGGTGCCGAGGCTGTGGTCCATCGCGGCCTCCAGCACCACCGCCCGGACCCGGTCGGGGAACAACTCCGCGTACCGCTCGCCGAGCAGGGTGCCGTACGAGCTGCCGTGGAAGGTCAACCGCCGCTCGCCGAGCGCGGCGCGGACCGCGTCGAGGTCACGGGCGGCGCTTGTGGTGTCCACATGGTCGTACAGCGGGCCGGTTCGGGCCCGGCAGTCGGCGCGCAGCAGCGCGTTCCCGGCCAGCGTGGCGTCGAACTGGGCCTGGTCGGTGAGGAGTTGCGGCTGCCGGGCGAGCAGGTCCCGCGAGCAGACCACCGGGTGGCTGGCGCCAGTGCCGCGCGGGTCGAAGCTGACGATGTCGAACCGGCGGCGCAGGTCGGCGCTGAACCGGGAACTGCCGTCCACCACCCGTTCCACCCCGCTGTCGCCCGGCCCGCCGGGGCCGAACACCAGCGAACCCTGCCGAAGGGCCGGATCGGCGACCCGGCGGGCCAACGCCAGGTCGAAGCGCTCACCCCGGGGGCGGTCCCAGTCCACCGGAAGCGACAGGGTGCCGCACTCGGCGGTGGCGTCCTCGGGGCAGGGCCGCCAGTCGATGGCCTGTCGGGCGGTGGCAGGGCTCGCCGGGGTCAGGCCGGCGGCCGTGAGTGCCAGGGCGACCGCCCAGCCCACCGCGGATTTGCGTACGCGCAGCATGAGGTGCTGTCCTCTCCTCGAAGGAGCGTTACCAGTGGAATTCGCCCGTGGGGCGAGGTGATGCCTTCTTCCACCCGGGTCGTCGAGTGGCAGCTCGACGGCCCGGGGCCTTCGTCCGGCGGGGTCAGTCGACCTCGCGCAGGACGCGTTCGAGGTTGGTCATCCGGGTCTCCATCCCGCCCAGCCGGCCGTCCAGCGCCGCGAGCAGGCGGGCGTTCTCGGCCTGGGCCTGGGCGGCGGTCTCGGCGATCCGGCGGTACTCGTCCGAGCGGGACGCCTCGAGACGGGCCCGTCGGGTCTTGGCGATCTGGACGACGCTCACCGCGAACACGGTGATCAGCAGGGCGAAGATGCCTATCGCGCCGACCACCTCGGTCCAGTCGTGCTCACTCATGCCTGTCATCGCGCCGCTCCCGGCTGGTCGGCCGAGTCGGGCACGGTGAGCGTCTGCACCGCCGCCGCGATGACCTCGGGGGTGAGTGTGAGCACGAACGGCTGCACCTCGTAGTAGTTCATGGCCTTCCCGTCCTCCGACAACTCCAGGCGGGCGGTGACCAGCCCGGCCGCCGCCAGCTTCCGTAGGTGGACCTGCAACAGCGCGCGGCTGATGCCCAGTTGCCGGGCCAGCCCGCTGACGTAGGCACGCTCGCGGGCCAGCGCGGCGACGACCCGCATCCGGTGCGGGTTGGCCAGGGTGGCCAGCACCCGGATCAGGTCGTCACCGGTCGGCGGCGGAGCGCTGCTCATAACCAGCCCTTGCACATGCCAACAGAAGTTAGCAGGTATCGGCGCGCGGCGGTGGGGACCGCTTGCGGAATCAGGGGAACTTCAGGGTCACCGAGAGGACCTGGGCACACAGAACGCCGGGCCGGTGAATGATCACCGGCCCGGCGTGCGGACTACTTGTCGTACGTCAGCTCTTGAAGGCGTCCTTGATCTTCTCGCCGGCCTGCTTGAGCTTGGCCGTCGACTGGTCAGCACGACCCTCGGCCTCGAGCTGCTCGTTGTCGGTGGCGCGACCGGCGCCTTCCTTCAGCTTGCCGGCCGCGTCCTCGCTGGCATTGTTGATCTTGTCGTCGATACCCATGTGCCAACCTCCATTGCGAGCGTCGCTACGCCCTCAGCAGTACCCCCGCCGCCGCCGGCCCAACCATCACCGCCGTCACAGATCACCGGCGGCGGAACGGAACCGGCGCAGGCGCAGGCTGTTCGCCACCACGAAGACCGAGGACAGCGCCATCGTCGCGCCGGCGATCATGGGGTTGAGCAGCCCGGCGGCGGCCAACGGCAGCGCCGCCACGTTGTAGCCGAACGCCCAGAACAGGTTGCCCCGGATGATGCCGAGCGTGCGCCGGGACAGCCGGATGGCGTCCACCGCCGCGTCCAGGTCGCCCCGAACCAGGGTGAGGTCGGACGCCTCGATCGCCACGTCGGTGCCGGTGCCCATGGCCAGGCCGAGGTCGGCCTGGGCCAACGCCGGAGCGTCGTTCACCCCGTCACCGACCATCGCCACCGACCGGCCCTCGGCCTGGAGCCGCTTGACCACGTCGACCTTGCCGGCCGGCAGCACCTCGGCGATCACCTCGTCGATGCCCACCTCGGCGGCGGCCGCGCGGGCCACTGTGGCGTTGTCCCCGGTCAGCAGGATCGGAGTGAGCCCCAACGCGCGCAGCCGGGCCACTGCCGCTCGGCTGGTCGGCCGGACCACGTCGGCGACCGCGAGGACGCCCCGGGCGCGGCCGTCCCAGGCGGCGAGGATCGCCGTCCGGCCGGCGGCCTCGGCGTCGCTGACGGCCCATTCGACCTCCGGCGGTACGTCGACGCCACGCTCGCGCAGCAGCCGGGGTCGACCGACAAACACCGCCCGACCGTCGACCGTACCTGTCACACCCAGCCCTTCGAGGTTGGCGAAGTCGACGACCGGGGGCAGCGCGCCCGCCTCGCCGGCGCCAGCCGCCACCGCGCGGGCGATCGGGTGCTCGGAGGCGGCCTCTACCGCCCCGACGAGCCGGAGCAGCTCGGCGCGGTCCTCGCCGCTGGCCGGCACCACGTCCACCAGGGTCATCCGGCCGGTGGTCACGGTGCCGGTCTTGTCCAGCACGACCGTGTCCACCCGCCGGGTGGACTCCAGCACCTCGGGCCCTCTGATCAGGACACCGAGCTGGGCGCCCCGACCGGTGCCGACGAGCAGCGCGGTGGGCGTGGCCAGACCCAGCGCGCACGGGCAGGCGATGATCAGCACGGCCACTGCGGCGGTGAAGGCGGCCGTCGGGCCGGCACCCGTCCCGAGCCACCAGCCGAGGGTGCCCACGGCCAGGGTGATGACGATCGGCACGAACACACCGGAGATCCGGTCGGCCAGCCGCTGCACGGCCGCCTTGCCGCTCTGGGCCTGCTCCACCAGGTCTGCCATCCGGGCGAGCTGGGTGTCCCCGCCGACCCGGGTGGCGGTGACCACCAGCCGTCCGCCCGCGTTGATCGTGGCGCCGACCACGCCGTCTCCCGGGCCGACCTCGACCGGCACCGACTCCCCTGTCACCATGCTGGCGTCGACGGCCGAGGTGCCCTCGTCGACCACCCCGTCGGTGGCGATCTTCTCCCCGGGCCGGACCACGAACCTGTCGCTCACGACGAGCTGGTCGACAGGCACCCGGGTCTCCACGCCGTCGCGCAGCACCGCCACGTCCTTGGCGCCGAGTTCGAGAAGGGCGCGCAGGGCGGCGCCGGCGGTCCGCTTGGAACGCGCCTCGAAGTAGCGGCCGGCCAGGATGAACACAGTCACCCCGGCGGCCGCCTCCAGGTAGATGTTGCCCGCGCCGTCGGTGCGGGTGATGTCGAAACGGAACGGGTGCGTCATGCCCGGCATCCCGGCGTCGCCGAGGAAGAGCGCCCAGAGCGACCACCCGAACGCCGCCAGGGTGCCGAGCGAGACAAGCGTGTCCATCGTCGCCGCGCCGTGCCGCAGGTTGGTCCAGGCCGCGCGGTGGAACGGCAGGCCACCCCAGACCACCACCGGGGCGGCCAGGGTCAGCGACAGCCACTGCCAGTAGTCGAACTGCCAGGCGGGAACCATGGCCAGCAGGACCACGGGCACGCTGAGCGCCGCCGACACCCAGAGCCGGGTACGCGGCCCCTTCAGCGGGTCCACCGGCTCCTCGGTGCTGGCCGGCGGCGCCGGCAGCGCCGCCGTGTAACCGGTCTTCTGCACGGTGTCGATGAGGTCGTCAGGTGTGACGCCGTCGACGTAGCGGACGGTGGCCTTCTCGGTGGCGTAGTTGACCGTGGCGCTCACCCCGTCCATCCGGTTCAGCTTCTTCTCGATCCGGGCGGCGCAGGCGGCGCAGGTCATCCCCCCGATCGCCAATTCGATCCGGTTCGGCGCCTCGGGCAGCGGTCTGCTGGTGGTGGTCATCGTCTGGTCCCGTCAGTTGTGCCCGTGCCCGGGGGTGCCGTGCTCGGCCTCCCCGGTCGGCGCGGTTCCGCTCGGGCGGGGATCGCCCCCGGCCGTGACGGCGCCGGCGACGACCGTGAACTCGGCGGTGTGCACCGCCCCGCCGTGCCGGAAGTCGAGGTAGAGCCGGTAGGTGCCGGCCGACGGCACCTCGGCGAGGAAGGTGACGCCCGGGCCGGGGCGGGTACGGCCGTCGCCGGGCGTCCCGTCCGGGTGCACGTGCAGGTACGCGAGATCGCCCCGGCGCAGCGCCACCAGGTGCCCGTACGCGCCCAGGTAGGGCTCCAGGTCGGTGACCGGCTGCCCGTCCCGGCTGACCGTCAGGGTGAGCGGCGAGGTGCGGCCGGGCTGCGGCTCGCCGGCCAGGGTGACCGTGTAGCCGTCGACGCTTGTGCTTGTCGCCGGGGCGGGCGGGGGCCGCTCGGTCAACTCGCCGGGGACTGTCACGTCCACCCCCAGGGTCAGCGGCTCGCCACCGGTCGGCGTGAAGTCGGCGAAGGCCCGCCACTGCCCGGGACCGGCCAGTGGGGTGGCGACCCGCCAGGTGCCGTCCGAAGTCAGGTCGGGGTGGACGTGCCGGAAGCCGGAGAGGTCCCGGCGGGCCACGATCAGGTGCATCCGCTTGTCGTGTGCGACGTCGTAGCTGGTCACCGGTCGGCCGTCCGGGCCGTCGATCGTGAAGGCGAACTCGCCGGCCGGGGCGGCGACCGGGGCGAGGGTGTACCCACGGTCGGAGACGAGCAGGCCGCCGGGGAGCCGTTCGACCGGTTCGTCGTGCTCCCCGTCCGAGTGGGCGGCGTCGCCGTCGTGCCGGATCTCCGCGGCGGGGGCGCCGGGGTCGACCACGCGGCCGACCCCGTACGCCGCGCCGAAGACCGCCACGAGACCGAGGGCGAACCCGCCCAGTCGGGTCACCGTGTTCACGCCGGGCCTCCGGATGAGCCGTCCACGAGCTCGTAGCCGGCCTCGTCGACGGCGGCCCGGACGGACGCCACGTCAAGCGGCTGCTCGCTGCTCACGGTGACCTGGCCGCTGGCGAGGTCGACCTGGACGTCGCGTACACCATCGAGGGCGCTGACCTCGGCGCTGACCGCGCTGACACAGTGCCCACAGGTCATGCCCTGCACCTGGTACGTGGTGTTGACCATCAGACCGTCTCCTCTGCCTCGCTACCGGTACCCGGTGGGGGTATCCGTCAGGTTGGACCCTACCATACCCCCCAGGGGTAGGCTATCCTGGTCGGCATGACCGCACCCACCCCGATCCGCGGGTACACCGCCAGCAAGGACCAGCTGCTCGCGCGGCTCCGCCGCGTCGAGGGCCAGGTCCGGGGCATCGAGAAGATGGTCGACGACGACCGCTACTGCATCGACGTGCTCACCCAGATCTCCGCGATCCAGGCCGCCCTCGACAAGGTGGCGCTGGGTCTGCTCGACGGCCACGCGCGGCACTGCATGCACGAGGGCGCCGCCGAGGGGCGGGCCGACGAGATGGCCACCGAGATGATGGCGGCTGTCGGCCGGCTGATGAAGCGCGGCTGACGCCCCTCAGTCCGACTCCGGATCGAGCCGGACCCGGCGCAGCAACTGGGCGTTGAGCGCCACCACGACCGTGGACGCCGACATCAGCACGGCGGCCAGCGCCGGGCTCAACGCCACCCCGGCCCAGGCCAGCACCCCGGCCGCCAGGGGCAGCGCCACCACGTTGTAGCCCGCCGCCCAGGCCAGGTTCTGCCGCATCTTGCGGTACGACGCCCGGGACAGCCGCACCACGGCGGCCACCCCACGCGGGTCGGACGAGGCGAGCACCACCCCTGCCGACTCGATCGCCACGTCGGTGCCCGCACCGATCGCGATGCCCACGTCGGCGCGGGCCAACGCGGGCGCGTCGTTCACCCCGTCACCGACCATCGCCACGGTCAGCCCCCGCCGCTGGAGGTCGGCCACCCGGCCGTCCTTGTCCACCGGCAGCACCTCGGCGAAGACCTCGTCGACACCGGGGCGGAACCCGAGTTCGGCGGCGACCGCCTCGGCCACCGGCCGCGCGTCCCCGGTGATCATGGCGATGGTCGGAACGCCTTCGGCACGCAGCTCGTCGACTGCCCGTCGGGCCTCCGGACGCACCTCGTCGGTCACCGCGAACGCGCCGAGCACGCGGTCCGGCAGCCGCACCAGATGCAGCACCGCCGCACCCCGCGCCGACCAGCGCCCGGTCGCCATCTCCAGGTCGGCCGGGAGCGACACCCCCAACTCGCGAAGCAGCGCCGGCCCACCCACCGCATACTCCGTACCGTCGACTGTCGCCTGCACACCGCGGCCCGGCAGCGACCGGAACCCGTGGGCCGGGGCTGGACCTGCGGACCCGGCCGCCGCGACGATCGCCCGTGCGAGCGGATGCTCGCTGTCCGATTCGACGCCGGCGGCGATGCGCAGCGCCTCGTCCCGCTCCATGCCCAGCGTCACGGTCACGTCGGAGACGGTGTGCTCGCCCCGGGTCAGCGTGCCGGTCTTGTCGAAGAGCACCGCGCCGACGGTCCTCATCCGCTCCAACGCCAACCGGTCCTTCACCAGGATCCCGGATCGCGCGGCCACCGCCGTGGAGAGCGCGACGACAAGCGGAATGGCCAGGCCGAGCGCATGCGGGCAGGCGATCACCAGGACGGTTACCGCGCGGACCACCGCCTCGTCGGTCCGGCCCAGCGCCGTCCAGACCAGCACGGTCAGCACGGCGGTCCCGGTGGCCAGGTAGAACAACGCGGCGGCGAACCGGTCGGCCAGCAGCTGGGCCCGACCGCCCGAGCGCTGCGCCTCGGCGACCATGCGCTGGATGCCGGCGAGGGCGGTCTGCTCACCAAGCGCCTCGACCCGGACCCGGATCGCCGAGTCGGTGGCGACAGTGCCCGCCACCACCCGGCCGCCGGCCGCGCGGGCGACCGGCCGCGACTCGCCGGTGATCATCGACTCGTCCAGCTCGGCGCCGCCCTCCACGATGACCCCGTCGGCCGGCACCCGGCCACCCGGGCGGACCAGCAGCACGTCGCCGACCCGCAGCGCGCCCACCGGCACCGGTTCGACCCGGCCGTCGGCGGCCACCCGCTCGGCCTCGTCGGGCAGCAGCGCGGCAAGCGCCGCGAGGGCTCCCCGGGCCTGCCCGATGGCCTTCATCTCCTGCCAGTGCCCGAGCAGCATGATGGTGACCAGCGCCGCCAACTCCCACCAGAAGTCCAGGTCGAACGCGCCGACGCTGGTGGCCAGCGACGCGGTGTAGGCGACGGTGATCGCCATCGCGACAAGCAGCATCATCCCCGGTGCCCGGTCCCGCACCTCCCGGACCGCGCCGACCAGGAACGGCCAGCCGCCCCACCAGAACACCACCGAGCCGAGCGCCGGCCCCACCCAGGAACTCCCCGGCACGTCCCAGCGCGGACCGAGCCGGTCCGCCACGAGGTGACTGGTCAGCACCACCGGCACGGTGAGCACCAGGCAGACCCAGAACCGGCGGCGGAACATCGCCGGGTCGTGACCGGCGTGCTTGTCGTGCCCACCGTGATGCTTACCGTACGGACCATGTGGTGACTCAGCGTGCATGACTCCACGATCCCGGGCCGTACTCCGCCACGCGGGCGGTTCCGGGACCCCGACACTCCGCCACGACCTGCGCCCCACAGCCTGTGTGGTTAGCATTCCGACGATGGCCCTCCGGATCACGCTGCGCAGTCCGGCACCGCTGCCGCCGCGACACGGCGGCGCTCCCCGCCGGTCCGGCCGGTCGTTCACCGTACGTGATCAAGCGATCGGCATCCCGCGATCCGCCGCGCCCGTCACCGCATTTCCGCGGCGACGGTGAACCGACCGGCCCGCCGGCACGTACCCCGCACCGGATTCGTTGGGAGTCTCGCATTGGGTTCCGACCACAGCCGTTCCGTTCCGTCCGCCCCTCCCCGGGTACGGCGGATCCTCGTCGCGACCGTGGTACCCCTGTTCGTCGCCACGGTGCTCGCGGCTGTGGTGCTCTGGCCCCGGGGCGACTCCCCGCAGACCGGCGGCGGCGCGGACGTCCCGCGCTACCACGGCACAGTGACCCGCGTGGTTACCGAACCGTGCCCGCCCACGCCGCAGACCCCGGAGGGCACACCGAACGCCGGCGACGGGCGGTGCGGCACGGTGGACGTCCGGGTGCAGGACGGGCCGAGCGCCGAGCAGCAGGTCCAGACACCGGTACCGGACGGCCCCGGAGCACCTCGGGTCGACGTCGGCGACGAGGTGATCCTGGTCGAGCTGACCGACCCCGCCGACCCCGGCGCCAGCAACTGGAACATCGCCGAACACCAGCGCGGCACACCGCTGGTGTGGCTGGCGGTGGTCTTCGCCGCCGCGATCGTCGCGTTCGGCAGGTGGCGTGGCCTGGCCGCGCTCGCCGGGCTGGCCGCCAGCTTCGCCATCCTGCTCACCTTCGTGCTGCCGGGCATCGCCGCCGGCCGGTCACCGCTTGTCGTCGCGGTGGTCGGTGCCGCCCTGATCATGTTCGTGGTGCTCTACCTGACGCACGGGGTGACCGCGCAGACCTCGGTAGCTGTCCTCGGCACCCTGGGCAGCCTGGTCCTCACCGGCGTGCTCGCCACCATCGCCACCGCCGCCACCCACCTCACCGGTTTCGGCAGCGAGGACGCCACCACGCTGTCGATGTTCCAGGCCGACGTGGACCTGCACGGCCTGCTGCTCGCCGGGATCATCATCGGCTCGCTCGGGGTGCTCGACGACGTGACGGTCACCCAGGCGGCCACCGTCACCGAACTGGCGAACGCCAACCCGGGGCTGACCCGGTTGCAGCTCTACCGGGCTGCCACCCGGGTCGGCCGGGCGCACATCGCCTCCACGGTCAACACGATCGTGCTGGCGTA
Organism: Micromonospora sp. NPDC000663; assembly: GCF_042898105.1. Taxonomy (NCBI): domain Bacteria; kingdom Bacillati; phylum Actinomycetota; class Actinomycetes; order Micromonosporales; family Micromonosporaceae; genus Micromonospora; species Micromonospora sp. NPDC000663. Next base: position 46,697 of record NZ_JBIAYR010000001.1, on the reverse strand, counting down.
CGCGGGCGCCTCGTTGCCCCTGCTGCTCCTGCTCACCGCCGACACGCGCCCCCTCGGACAGATCCTCACCAGCGAGTTCCTGGCGCAGGAGATCGTCCGCAGCGCAGTGGCCACCCTCGGCCTCATCGCCGCCGTGCCGCTGACCACCGGGCTGGCCGCGGTGGTGACCGCCGCCGGACGGTCGAGCGCCGAGCCGGCCGACGACGTCCCCGTCCCCCGGCCCCAGCCGGACCGGGCGGAGGCCCTGGCCGCACTGAGCTCCCCGCGAACGGTCCCGGTGGACGGGCCGGACCGGACGCGGACGACACCCCCGCCCACCGCCACCACCCGGTGGCCAGAGCCGAACAGGAGCACGGATACGGCATGGTGACACTCCTCAGCGTGACCAGATCGGGCATCCGGCCTGAGAACCGCATCACTGGTCACTCAACGCCATGGCGAAATGACGCTTTTAGTCGGCATCGGGACGTAGCTCAGGGGGTCGACTCTCGGGTAACCTCGCTGCCGGTCACCGCCGAAGGCGCGAATCGGCGCCTGCGGTGCCACCGCCCAATCGCCAACCGGCGAGCCGGGAACCCAGGTACGTGGGGTGAATCCGCGTCAGCGGTAGGGGCCACTTCCGCCCCGAACCCGTCAGCTAACCCGGTCGGCGGTCGACGGAAGGGAACATCGTGACGGCACCCCTACGCCGCTGGTTGACGCCCGTGGTGGCCGTGCTCGCCGCACTGACCGTGCTCGCCGGACCCCTCCCGGCGTACGCCGCCCCGACGACGCCAACGCCGTCCGGGCACGAGGAGGACGGCGAGCCGAAGCTGCTCAACGACGTCATCGAGAAGACCAACCGGGACTACCTGGCGGCCAAGTCCCAACTGGACAAGTCCAAGAGGCGGCAGGCGGAGCTGGCGGCGGAGGTGGAGCGCGCCAAGGCCGAGCTGGACGCCCTGGCTCCGCAGGTCGGTCAGATCGCCGCCCAGTCGTACCGGACCGGCCGGATCGGCGCGATCGCGATGCTGCTGGAGAGCGACGCGCCCGACTCGTTCGTCCGGAGGGCCGCCGCGCTCGACGAGATGAACATGGTCAACGAGAAGAAGCTCTCCGAGGTCAACGCGGTGAAGGCCCGCGCCGAACAGGCGAAGGTGGCCCTGGACGTGGAGGTACGGGAGCAGCAGAAGCAGACAGCCCTGATGGCGAAGGAGAAGCGCGACGCGGACAAGGCGCTCGCCCTCGTCGGCGGGAAGGGCTTCACCGGCGGCCTGGTGGACGCCACGTCGCCGGTCGCCCGGATCGGCCCGGGGCGCACCGACGACGGCGACTGGAAGGCGCAGTCGTGCAGCGAGGACGACCCGACCACCTCCGGCTGCGTCACGCCGCGCACGCTGCACGCGTACAAGGAGGTCAGGCGGGCAGGGTACACCCGGTTCGTGGGCTGCCACCGCAACGGTGGACCGTACGAGCACCCGAAGGGCCGCGCCTGCGACTGGTCGTTGCAGAAGAGCGGCTTCAGCCCGTGGCACAACGAGGACACCCGCACGTACGGCAACAACGTCGCCGCGTTCCTCATCCGCAACGCCGACCGCCTCGGCATCTACTACGTGATCTGGAACCGGCAGATCTGGTTCCCGGCGACCGGCTGGAAGTCGTACAGCGGACCGTCGAACCACACCGACCACGTCCACATGTCGATGCTCTGACCCACCCGCTCAGCTGATCGAGGGCCGTCCCGCACCGCGGGGCGGCCCTCGTCGCGTCAGGCGGCGGCCGGCGTCGACGGCCCGTCGGGTACGTCGAGCGAGGCGACGCCCGCCGGAACGGCCGCGACCGGGCGCACCACACCGGCGGCGAGCCGGTACGACACGCCCACCACCGCGCACCGCCCCCGCGTCACCGCCTCGGCCAGCACGGACGACTGTTCCAGCAACGCCTCGACGGTCTGTGCGATGTGGATGTCGACGATGCCGTCGATGTCGTCGACACCGTCGGCGGCGGCGCGACGGAGGCTGGGCAGCACGGCGTCCACGACTGCGCCCAGGTGCCCTTCGGGCGCCACGCCGGTGGCGGCGACCTCACGGGCCGCCTGGACCGCGCCGCACGAGTCGTGGCCCAGCACCACCACGAGCGGGGTGCCGAGCACCGTCACCGCGTACTCCACGCTGCCCAGCACCTCCGGGCCGGTCGTGTGCCCGGCCGTGCGGACCACGAACAGGTCACCCAGCCCCCGGTCGAAGATGATCTCGGCGGCGAGTCGGGAGTCGGAGCAGCCGACGATCACCGCGAACGGGTGCTGCCCGTCGGCCACCGCGGCCCGGTGCCCGGCGTCCTGGTTGGGGTGGCGCGGGGAGCCGCTGACGAAGCGCCGGTTGCCGGCGGCCAGCTCCGCGTACGCCAGCGCCGGTTCGGTGATCGTCGACGACTGGTCGGCGCTCCGCTGCGGACCCGGCTGCCCGCCGGGTGCTCCGGGAAGGCTCATTCCCGCACCTCGTTTTCCACGCATCTGACCTGGTCAGCCGGCCGTTCGACCGCCGGTGGCGGGCGCTGGCCCGCTCCACGGTCACACGCACCACAAGATGCGTCAAGGTATGCGTGATATAGATTTCATACGTTGACGGCCAGAGTCGCTCCCGCGACGCCGCCCCGGAGGCAGGGCCGGCGAGCCTCGATGGCAGGGTGACGAGTGGGACGGACAACCGGAGAGGCGGTCCCACGATGACGGGCACGGCAACGGGTGCGACCGGCGGCGGGCGGAACTGGACGTTCCTCACCAACCACGGGCACGTTCTGCTGGCCATCGCCCGGGACCCCACGGCCCGGCTGCGCGACGTCGCCGCGGAGGTCGGCGTGACCGAACGGGCCGCCCAGGCGATCGTCGCCGACCTGGAGGCGGGCGGCTACCTGCACCGCACCCGGGTCGGCCGGCGCAACGAGTACACCCTCAACCCGTCCGGCCGGTTCCGGCACCCCTCCGAGGCGTACCGGGAGGTCGGCGATCTGCTCGCGCTCTTCGCCGAGGCGCCTCCCACCGACGCCCCAGGCCCGTCCTGACCGCCGCCGCCGGGCCGCTGCCCGGCGTACCACAGCGGTAATCTCTGCGGGTGCGCGAAAGCCTGCCGATGAGCGCGACCGAGCCGCCCCACCGTCCGGGGCGTGCCGTCCGCGGCGTCCTCAGTGGAGCGCTGGCGGCCCTGCTCGGCGCCACAGTGGTGGTGCCCACCCCGGCAGCCGCGGCGCCGCCCACGTGCGGCCCGGCCGGCGAACCGGGCCTGACCGAGATGCCGTGGGGGCTGCGCCGGCTGGAGCCGTCCTCGGCGTGGCCGCTGTCCCGGGGCGACGGAGTGACAGTGGCCGTCATCGACTCAGGCGTCTCCGCCATCCACCCGGTGCTCAAGGGCCAGGTGCTCGAAGGCCGCGACTTCAACGACCTCCCCTCCAACAAGGGGCAGTGCGACCTGGTCGGCCACGGCACGATGATCGCCGGCATCATCGCCGGCCGGGAGGGCTCCGGCGTACCGTTCAGCGGCATCGCCCCCGCCGCCCGCATCCTGCCCGTCCGGGTGCTTCCGGACCTCAAGGGCACCAACGACGAGGCGCTGCCCGGTCAGGTCGCCGCCGCCATCGACTGGGCCGTCGACCAGGGCGCGGACGTCATAAACATGTCCCTGACGACACTGCCGCGCCCCGAGTTGGAACGGGCCGTCGAGCGGGCACTGGCCAAGCGGGTGGTGCTCGTCGCCGCCGCCGGCAACCGGCAGGAGAACCAGCAGGACCGGCCCGGCTACCCGGCCGCGTACTCCGGCGTCATCGCCGTCGGCGGTGTGGACGAGCAGGGCGGGCACGTGGGCACGTCGGTAAGCGGCTCCTACGTGGACATCGCCGCGCCCGGGCTGAACATCGTCGGCCCGGCGCCCGGCGGGTCCGGCTACCGCGCCGAGCCCAACGGCGGCACCAGCTACGCCGCCGCGTACGTCTCGGGGACGGCGGCGCTGGTCCGGGCCGCGTACCCGGACCTCACCCCGCAGGAGGTCGCCGACCGGCTGGAGCGGACGGCCGACAACCCGCCGGACGGGCACAACGCCGACGTCGGCTACGGAGTGGTCAGCCCGTACCGCGCGGTGTCGAGCGTGCTCGGCACCCGCACCGACCCGCCCGCCGGGGCGCTGCCGGCGCCCACCCCGGAGGACGACCCGCTGAGCGGGCAGCGCACCGCCGCACTGTGGGCCGCCGCCATCGGCGCCCTGCTCGTCGTGCTGCTGTTGATCGCCCGACCGGTGCTGGCCCGGGGCCGTCGCCGCGGCTGGCGGCCCGGCCGGCGGACGGATTCGCCAGTCACCGGCTGAGTCGCCCCTGGTGTGCGGGGCCGCCCAACGCACTGCGGCTCCGACCCGGGTCGAACCCGGACCGGAGCCGCGGCGGAGACTGCGTCAGCTCCACACCTTGGAGTTGCTCATCTCGGTGGAGACGTAGTTCTCGCGGGCGATGCCCACCGCGCCACCGATCTCGTTGAGGATCCGGTTGATGTCCCGGACCGCCGTGTCCCACTTGGCCTGGTGCTGCTCGTAGGCCACCCGGTCCTCGCCGTCCCAGTGCAGCTTGGACAGCATCGACCGCAGCGTGTCGAGCTTCTCGTCGATGGTCTTCGAGATCGCCTGCATCTGCTGGTTGCTGCTCTCGAGGACCGCGTAGTCAACCTTGATCGTCACGATTTCCTCCTCTGCTGGCTACGGATCACGGGTTGAGAGCAGAGTGGAACTTGTCCAGCATCTGCTGCTGCTCTTCGTCGTTGACCTGGTGCGTCGTACCCGACTTGTCGAGCAGGTCGGCGATGCTGTCCATCGCCGTCAGCAGCTTGACGGTGTCCTCGTTCCAACGCGTCATCAGCGACTGGAAGCCCGTGGACGCCTGACCCTTCCACGCCATGGCCAGGTCGTCGACCACGTTCCACAGCTTCTTGAGCTCGCCGTCGACCTCGCTGCGCGTGGACCGCACGTCACTCGCGGCGGTATGCAGAGTCGCAGCTTCGACCTCGAACGCCATGCTTCACACCCTTCCGTCTGTTGTGGTGGCGGCTTCGCCGCACCCCTCCCCCGCGGCAAGGCAGCATCACCCCACCGACGGACACTCCAGTGAAGACCGTAGCCGAACCGGTCCAGCCCTCGCAGCCCTGATCCTGGGCGTTCGATGGATAGTGGTGAATCGGGAATGCGACCGAACGCCCACGCTCCGGGCGACCCCGCTCGCCACCGCCCGATCAGGACGGCTCGGACCAGGCGGTCTGGATCAACTGCTGACCGTCGCGCCGGCGTACGAGAGTGCCCCGACCCGGCGGCTGCGGACTCGGCCGCAACGCGCCGAAGACCGCCCCCTCCTCCCGGTTTCCGGACATCAGCAGGCCCGGCGAGTCCAACTCCCGGAGCCGTTGCAGCACCGGCTCGTAGAGCGCCCGGGACACACCGCCGACCCGCCGCGTCACCACCAGGTGCAGGCCGATGTCCCGAGCCTGCGGCAACAACTCCAGCAGGGCACTGAGCGGATTGCTGCCACCGGAGGCGACCAGGTCGTAGTCGTCCACCAGGATGTACAGGTCCGGACCCTTCCACCAGCTGCGGTCCCGCAGCTGGGCGGTGGTCACGTCCGGGCCGGGCAGCCGGTTCGACAACGCGCTGCGGATCGAGCCGAGCCCCTGGGCGAACGCCTGGTTGGACGGCGCGTAGTCGAGCAGGTGGTCACCCTCCACCGCGCCCAGCAGACCGCGCCGGTAGTCGGCGATCACCAGCCGGGCCTGCGCCGGCGTGTACCGCTCGGTGATGCCCCGGGCGATCAACCGCAGCAGGTTGGTCTTGCCGCACTCCGCGTCGCCGAAGACCGTCAGGTGCGGCTCGTTCGCCAGATCCAGGTAGACCGGTGCCAGCGCCGACTCGTTGACGCCGATCGGCAGGCCCGGCACCGACCGGTCGATGATCCGGGCCAGCTCGCCCACCGGCAGCTTGCGCGGCAGCAGCCGCACCTTCGGCGCGGGACGGCCCGGCCAGTTCGCCGCCACGTGCCCGGCCAGGGCGATCGACGCCTCGGTCAGGTCGTCGATGTCCCGGCGGCCGTCGATCCGCGAAATGGCCGTGAGGAAGTGCAGCTTGTCCCGGGTCAGGCCACGCCCGGGCGCCTTCTCCGGCACGTTCGTCGCCGAACGGCGGTCGATCTCCGACTCGGAGGCGTCACCCAGGCGCAACTCCAGCTTGGTGCCGAGCAGATCCCGCATGTTGATCCGGATCTCCGCCCACCGCACCGCCGTGAGCACCACGTGCACGCCGAAACCGAGACCCCGGTTGGCGAGCGTGGTGATGGTCTGCTCCAGCTCCTCGTACTCCTGGCGCAGCGTGTTCCAGCCATCCACCACCAGGAACACGTCACCGAACGGGTCGTCGGCGAACTCGCCGGCAGCCCGGCGACGGCGGTAGCTCGCCACCGAGTCGATGCCGTGCTGGGCGAAGCGCGCCTCCCGGTCGTCCAGCACGGCGACCACCTCGGCCACCGTACGGCGTACCGCCTCCACGTCCCGCCGGCCGGCCACCCCCGCCATGTGCGGCAGCCGCTCCATGCTGCGCAACGCGCCGCCGCCGAAGTCGAGGCAGAAGAACTGCACCTCACGCGGCGTGTGGGTGAGCGCCAACGAGGCCAGCAGCGTACGCAGCATCGTGCTCTTGCCGCTCATCGAGCGGCCCACGATGACCACGTTGCCGCCCGCGCCGGCCAGCTCGACCATCATCGGGTCGCGGCGCTGCTCGTACGGGCGGTCGACCACGCCGACCGGCACGGTGAGCCGGCCCCGACCCGGCCAGGACGCGGTGCACAGCCCGTACGTCGGGTCCACGGCCAGCTGACCGAGCAGCTCACCAAGGCCCGGCGGGTCGGCCAGCGGAGGCAGCCACACCTGGTGCGCCGGACGGCCACGGCCCTTGAGCTGGTCGATGAGCACGTCGAGCATCGCCACGGCCTTGCCGTCGGCCGGCTGCTCCGGCTCCGGCGTGGTGTCCACGGGCACTTGCGGGACCTGCGCCGGAATGAAGTCGAGCCCGTACGGCACGATCCGGCGCTGCACAAGCGCCTGCGACGCGGACGCCTGCTGCCCCGGCGCCCGGTACGCCCCCGACACGTACGCGGCCCGGAACCGCAGCATCGTGCTGGTGTCCGTCTTCAGGTAGCCGTGCCCCGGCGCGTTCGGCAGCTCGTACGCGTCCGGCACACCGAGGACGATCCGACTCTCCACGGCCGAGAAGGTCCGCAGACCGATCCGGTACGACAGGTGGGTGTCCAGGCCGCGCAGCTTGCCCTCTTCGAGGCGCTGGCTCGCCAGCAGCAGGTGCACGCCCAGCGAGCGGCCCAGCCGGCCGATCATGACGAACAGGTCGATGAAGTCGGGCTTCGCGGCGAGCAGTTCGCTGAACTCGTCGCAGATGATCAGGAGGCTGGGCATCGGCGCCAGCGGCTCGCCGGCCGAGCGCGCCTTCTCGTACTCGAACCGGGAGACGTAGTTGCCGGCCGCCCGCAGCAGCTCCTGTCGACGCACCATCTCGCCCGCGAGCGCGTCGCGCATGCGGTCGACGAGCGGCAGCTCGTCGGCCAGGTTGGTGATCACCGCGCTGGTGTGCGGCAGCGCCTCCAACGAGGCGAACGTCGCACCGCCCTTGAAGTCCACCAGGACGAAGTTCAGTTCCTCCGACGAGTGGGTGACCGCCAGCGCGGCCACCACCGTACGCAGCAGCTCGCTCTTTCCGGAGCCGGTGGCGCCGATCACCAGGCCGTGCGGGCCCATGCCCTCGTGCGCGGACTCCTTGAAGTCCAACTCGACCACGTTGCCGTCCGGGCCGACGCCGAGCGGAATGCGCAGCCGGTCCCGGTGGCCGCGTGGCCGCCACGTCTGACGGACGTCGACAGTCGCGGCGTCACCCACGCCGAGCAGGTCCGGAAGCTCCATGCTGCGGGCCAGCGGTTCCTCGTTGCTGGTCTGCTGCTGCGAGAGCCGGTAGGGGGCGATCTGCCGGGCCAGCCCCTCGGCCGCCTCGGCGGTGAGCCGGTCCGGTCGGCCCAGCGGTGAGGAGGTGGTGCCCCGGACCAGCTCAAGCGTGCTGCCGTCGCCGACGTCGAGGCAGAGCAGCCAGCGACCGGCGTCGCGCGGCACCGTCCCGGACAGGTCGATCATGGTGGCGCCCAGCAGACCCGGGCCCAGCAGTTGGCCGGTCGGCGAGACCTCGCCGCCGTCGATCACCACGACCACGTGCGGCGCGGTGGTCAGCGGCTTGGCCTCCGGTGCGAAACGGGGCCGGCCGGCCAGCTCGGAGGCGAGGGACTCCTCCGCCTCGGCGAGGCTGGCGAACACCAGCCGGCGCGCGCCCGCCGCGTCCGTACGTCCACCGTGGTGTGCGTGCGGCAGCCACTTCACCCAGTCCCACACCGACTGCCGGTCCGGTGCGGCGACCACCGCGATCACCAGGTCGTCAGGGGCGTGGAAGGTGGCCAGCTGACCCAGCGCCGCCCGGGCCAGGTCGAGCACCGGCTCCCGGTCGCCGCGCAGCACGACCCTGCTGAACGCGCGCACCGACAGCGCGGTCGGCAGGTCGGGCACCGTCGAATGGGCGCGGACGAACCGACGCAGCGCGATGGCGCTCATCGGCTCCAGGTCCTCCACCGGCTTGGTCTCCGGCGGAACGATCTCCACGGCCAGCCGCTGCGGGCCGAGCGCGATACGGGTCTCGCCGAAGTCGTCCTCGGTGATCCGCCGCTCCCACAGCCGGCGGGAGGCGGCGATCGACCAGAGCGCGTCCGGCTCCGGGTGCCGCCACGCCATCGCCGCCCGCTGCTGCTCCGCCGCGCGGCGGGTGCGCTTGCGCATCTGCGCCAGGTAGCGCATGTAGTCCCGGCGGTCGGCGTTCAGCTCGGCCTTGTCCTTGCCGCCGCTGTTGGCGAGCGAACCGATCGCCATGCCGAGCATGGAGACACCGAACAGCCCACCGGCGACGTACGTCATCATGCCGCCGCCCTTGCCGGCGTACAGGAACGCCATCGCGCCGACCCCGCAGAACATCGGCAGGATCATGAGCAGCTGCCCCATCCCGCGCGGTGTCGGCTCCGGCAGCTCGGGAGGGGACTCCAGCAGCACCTCACCACGCGGCAAGGCCGGTCCCGGCTGACGCGGGAGCCGGCGGAACACCACCGTGCTCACGGCTGTCTCCTCCCCAGAAGCGGCATCGACGACGCGCCGTCGCGGACCGGAGTCTGCGGGTGGGCATCGTACGTGCACGCCATCGTAGGTAATCTCCCGTGGGCGCGGTGGACCCGCACCGCGGCACCGCGGCCCGCTGATCGTAGACGGACACCTGGAGGCCACTGTGGCGACGAAGACGGCGACCGGTGGTCTGAGCCGGATCACCATCGTGGCTCCCCGTACCCGGATGGATCTGGCTCTGCCGTCGGACGTTCCGCTTGCCGACCTGCTGCCCACCCTGCTGCGGTACGCCGGCGAGGATCTCGCCGACGAGGGAGTGCGGCACGGCGGCTGGGCACTGTCCAGGTTGGGCGGTGCACCGCTGGACGGTGGCCGTACGGCGGTGCAGCTCGGCGTCCGCGACGGCGAGGTCCTCTACTTCAATCCCCGCTCGGCCGCGGCCCCGGAGATCGTCTTCGACGACGTGGTGGACGCGGTGGCCACGGCCACCAACCAGCGACCCGGCGCCTGGCAGGCGGGCGCGAGCCGGAGCTTCGCGGTGCTGTTCTCGACGGCGGCCCTGGGTGCCGGCGCGCTGGCGGCGCTCTTCGCCGGCCCACCGCACCTGCCCGGCGCGGTGGCCGCCCTCCTGGTGGCGGTGGCGCTGCTGGTCGGCGCGGCGGTGCTGTCCCGGGCCGCAGGTGACAGCCGGACGGGCGCGGTGCTGGCCATGGTGGGCCTGGTGCACGCCGGCACCGGCGGCCTGCTGCTGCTCGCCGGTGACCGGCCGTTGACCGACCTGGCGAGCCCGCACGTCCTGCTCGCGGCCACCGCCGCGGTGGTCGCCGGGGCGGTGGCCGTGCTGGCGGTGGGTGACAGGTACCCGCTCTTCTTCGCCTCGATCGGTGTGGGTGCGGCGACAGGCGTGGGCGCCCTGCTCTGCCTGGCCTTCGGCATCGACGCGCCGGCCGCGGCGGCGGTGGTGGCGGCCGTCGCGTTCGGTGTGGTGCCGGCGCTGCCGATGGCGGCGTACCGGCTGGCCCGGCTGCCGGTGCCGTCGATCCCGACCGGCCCGGAGGACCTGAAGACCGACAGCGAGTCGGTCGACGGCCGGCAGGTGCTCCAGCAGAGCGAACGCGCCGACGAGTTCCTGACCGGTCTGCTGTGGACCGTCTCGTTGCTGGTCCTCGGCGCGGAACTGGTGCTCGCCCTGGACGGGCGGCTCCCGGCGGTGCTGCTCTGCCTGGTGCTGGGGCTCCTCTCGCTGCTGCGGGCCCGGCCGCTGCTGGGCCGGGCGCAGCGCGTCCCGGTGCTGCTCGCCGGCACGGCGGGGCTGGGTCTGGCCGCGGCTGCCACCTTCGCCGACGGGTCCCTGCCGGTCCGCCTCGGCCTGGTCCTCGGTGGGCTGCTGCTGGCCGCCGTGATCAGCCTCGTCTACGGGCTGAGCGTCGCCGGCAAGCGCATCTCACCGGTCTGGGGCCGGCTGCTCGACATCGTCGAGATCCTGCTGATCATCTCGCTGGTGCCGCTCGCCGTCTGGGTCTGCGGGCTGTACGGCTGGATCGTCAACCTGCGGCCCTGACGCGGCCGACCGCGCGACGCCGGGACGGTCAGCGCGGCTCCGGTCGGGGGGACGCGCCGAGCATCCACCCGACCGGAGCGCTGGCGTAGACGCCCGGGCCGTGCTGGCCGTCCACCGGTCGGGCCGACGCTCCGGCGCGGTCGGTCACCTCCCGCACCGCCCTGACCAGCGCCTCCACGTGGTTGTCCATGGCGGCGACCCGCAGCAGGGGTGCCGCTACCCGGCCGTCCGCCGACACCGACACCGCCACCGTGTGCGACGGCGCCGAGGTCGCGGTGATCGCGTCCACCAGCGGGCCGAGCGGTGCGTCCGGCCTGCCCCGCAGTGCCATGCAGCGGTGTGTCCAGCCGCCCCCGCGCAGCCCCTGCCAGGTCTCCGTCGGTGGCTCCGGCACGAGGTCAAGCCCGGCGGCCGAGACCACCGCCGAGCGCAGCTCGTCGCGGCCCAGCGGACGGTGGGACAGCCCGGCCGCGGTCAGCGCCTTGCCGAGCCGGCCGATCCCGGCGGCCAACGTCCGGTGCACACCGGGCAGCCCGCCACCCCGGCTCACCGCCTCCACCCGGGCGTCGCGCACGGTGAGCCGCAGCGCCACCCAGACGGTCCGGTGCGCCGCCGGAGGCGCGCCGGGCGCCGGGTACCAGACCAGGGTGTGGGCGACGACCTGGGTACGGGACACCGGCGCGGCGACGTCCCCGAGCACCCGCAACGCGCGGTCCACGGTGGACGCGTCGACCGAACCGACCGCCCCGCCGCTGCCCGACTGCAGCGCGATCGCCGCGAACCAGCCGTGGTCGTCCTGCCCGATGCCGAGGCGGGTGCCCCGATCGGTCAACTCGATGACGCTCAGCTCGGGGGCCAGCGCGGCCAGCCGTGGATCGACCGCGGAGCCGGTCTTCAGCGCCGCCGCGGCCCGATCGCGGCGTCGCCGCAGTCGCCGACGCAGCAGCAGGTCCTCGAACCACCAGCGCCCGCCACGACGGGCGAAGACGGCAAGGACCACGAGCGCCGCCACGGTGCCCACCGCCGCGAGCAGCCAGACCGGCCCGGCCGTCGAGGCCCAGACGGCGATGGCGCACAACTCCAGCAGGACGAGCTGCCCGACGAGCACCGGGCCGACCCGGCCCCGACCGGGCCGGGCGGCCGACGGCGTCGCCCGTGGCGGGACGTCGGACGGGCTCGTGGCCGCTCGGACGGGTCGCGCCTGAACCTGCGTCATCGCTGACTGTCCCTCCTGCACGGTACGGCTCTGCGCCGGGTCGGTCCGGTGCCGGCCGCGGGCGGTGGCCCCGAAGACCAGCCGTCGGCCCCTTATCGTAGGGAAGCCCGCGACGGCACCCCGAGGACATCGTCGCGGATCCACCCCGCCGGAGGTAAGTCATGCGGACCCGCCGCGATCAGGTGCAGGCGTACCGCTTCGTCACCCGCCGGATCGTCTCCGCACTGCTGTCGGGCGATCCGGAGACCACCAACCTGCCGATGCGACGGCTCGGCATGGCGGTCTTCGGCAGCGTGATCGCCGCCGCGGTGGTGCTCGGCGGTGTGGGCGCGTACGGCCAGTTGACCGGCAACACCGCGCCTCTTGAGGACAAGACGCTCGTCATCGAACGGGAGACCGGCGCGACATACGTGTTCGTGGGCGGGCAGCTGTACCCGGCCCTCAACTACGCCTCCGCGCGGCTGATCCTGAACGTGGCGGACCCGACGGTGCGGACGATGTCCCAGGCGTCGCTGCGGGACCGCCCGCGTGGTCGTACGCTCGGCATCGTCGGCGCCCCGGACGCCCTGCCGGACCGCAAGTCGCTGACCGGGTTGCCCTGGTCGGTCTGCGACGTACCTGATCCGACCGACCCGCAGCGGTCCACCACCCGGGTCGTCATCGACCGGGCGCTGCCCGGTGGCGCGCCGCTCGGCGACCGGGCCGTCCTGGTCACTGTGGACGGCCAGCGGTACCTGCTGACCGGTGACGCCCGACTCCAGGTGCTCGGCGGCGACCAGACGATCGCGGCACTGCGGATGCCGAACGCCACGCAGCTACGGGTCGGGCAACAGCTGCTCAACGCCGTACCGGCCGGGCCCCCGCTGCGCAAGCCGACGCTGCCCGGCGAGGGCGACCGGAGCGGGCTGAGCGTCGGTGACCGGCCGTCCACCATCGGCCAGGTCTTCCAAGCCGCCGGCCGCTACTACGTACTGACCCGCGAGGGGCTCGTCTCGATCACCGAGATCACCGCCCTGTTGATGATCAGTGGTGGCGGTCAGATCACCGACATCACACCGGACCAGGCCGGCCGACTGCTCACCGAGCAGCGGGTGGAGGAGGACGGCCTGCCGGAGACGCTGCCGACCCTGTACCCGGCCCGCGCCGGGCAGACCACGCTGTGCGCGACGTACCGGGCGGGCACCGGCGGCGGCCCGCCGGTCACCACCCTGGAGGTCTTCGACCGGGCGCCTGGGGAGCTGACGGCTACCGATCCCGGTCCGGTGCCGGTGCGCCAGACCCGCCGGGACGCGGTGCGCACCGCCGAGGCGGTGCTGCTGCCCGGCGGTAAGGGCGTCCTCGCGCAGGCCGCCCCCGGCGCCGGGACCAGCGGTTCCGGGGCGGCCGGGTCGACGATCTACCTGATCAGTCCGCAGGGCGTCAGGTACCCGCTCGCGTCGACCGAGACGCTCGCCGTGCTCGGCTACGCCGGGGTCACCCCGCTCGCCGTGCCCGGCGCGCTGCTCGCCCTGATCCCCACCGGGCCCACCCTGGACCCGGAGGACGCGGCTGTCTTCTTCGCCCCGGAGGGTGAGGCAGCCACCTCTGCCGCCCCGAGCCCGGCCGCCAGCGGCACGTCCTCGAACGGTGGAGCCGGCGGGGGCCTACCGGCCGCATCGACCGACGCTGACGGTTGAGCCGCTCGCACGGGTCGCCCGGGATCGCGGCGGTGGACTAACCTGGGATCGCTGACGGTTGTCAACCAGAACGACGGGGATGTTGCCATGACCGGGCGCACGGAAGTCGACCTGCTGTCCCTTGAGGACTTCCACAAGAACCTGGCGGCCCGGCTGGGCCAGGCCGAGTCGGTGCTGCGCAAGCTCAACACCGAGATGCAGTGCAGGCCGCCGGCGTTGGGCTCGTTCACCGACGCCACCGACCAGGCGCGCCGCTACAGCGCGGTCCACCAGTCCTACGTCGAGCAGGCCGAGCGCCTCCGGCAGGCGGTGCTGGCGACGCAGCAGGCCACCGCCACGATCCTGGCCAACTACCGCACCGCCGAGGCGCGCAACGCGGCGAACGCCACGGACATCACCGCCGCGTTGACGGGTGTCCAGCAGGCGTTGGAGCCGAAGGGGGACGGGCGTGTCTGAGTACACCCAGCGCTACGAGGGTCGCAGCCACCAGGAGCTGTACGACGCCGTGATGGCGGGCGACCCGGAGCAGATCGAGGGCGTGGCCGCCCAGTGGGCCTCGCTCAAGAGCATCCTCGACGGCCTCGGCCGGGAGTTGAGCGGCGACCTGGAGAAGCTCGGCAACACCTGGACGGGCGCGGCGGGTCAGGAGTTCCAGCGCCGGGTCGGTCTGGTCACCGTGCACTCCGACGCGCTCGGCGAGGGCATGGCAGGCGTCACGCAGGCGCTCACGATGATGGCCGGGCAGTTGCGCACCGCGCACAAGCAGGCCGAGAGCCCGGAGGAGACCGACGACAACGACCAGTTGGTCAACGGCGCCCTGCGTGGCAGCGCCTTCGGCCTACCCGGTGCCGTGATCGGCGGCATGCTCGGCCACCAGCAGGACAAGCAGGAGCAGGAGAAGGCCCACCAGCGGATGGTGACAGTGGTGGCCGAACTGGCGGCCGGCTACGACATCTCCGTGTACGACCGGGTGGTCGAGCCGGAGCCGCCTCCGCCGGGCACCCCGAAGACCGCCGACGACGGCAGGACGACGCCGCGCAGCGGACCGCACACGGCACCGGCCACCGTCGCGCCCACCATCAGCGGCCACACCGCCCGCACCGGCGACGCGACAATCGCGACGCCCGGCCGGGCCGATCCGCCGGGGATCGTCGGCGGCGGCACCCCGCCCGTCGAGGGGGGCACCGGCGACACGCCGGGGGTGGTCACCGTCGCGGACGACACCGCAGGCGGCGGCACCGTTCTCGCCGGCGCGGACCCGCTGGTCGGCGGCGCTCTGCTGGCCGGCGGCGCCGCCGGTCTGGCCGGCCTGTCCGGTCCCGCCGCAGTGCCCGCCGCCACCACCGGCGCGGGTCTGCTCTTCGGCTCCCAGGGTGGCGCCCCGGCCGGTGGGGTGCTCCGCACCTCCGCACTGGCCAGCTCGGGCGGCACGCCCACCCCGTCGGCCCGACCGGCCTCGACGCCGGCCCCGACCGACAACCGCGCCGCCAGTGGGATCGGGCGCAGCATCGACGGCCGGCGCGCGGACGGCACCGGCCGCACGGCGGGCGGGGCGAACCGTCCCGGGCTGCTCGGCGGGCGCGGGCGCCCCGGCGAGGACGAGTCAGACGAGCGGCTCACCTGGCTCACCGAGGACGAGATGGTGTGGCGGGAGGGTGGGGCCGCCGCGCCCCCGGTGCTCGGCACCAACGACTGACCTCGGGGCGTCCCCGCCCCGCGTCCACAATGCCCAGGTGGTGGCTGTCACTGCGGAAAGCGTCCTGGTCGAGCTGCGCCGGGCCGGGGCGGACGATAGGTTGATGGGGTGTCCTCCGCAGCCTCCGACCGCCCCGCCCGGTGGGCAGTGCTGCGGTCTCTGCGCGAGCTGACCCGGCTGGCGGTCACCGCGTTGGTGCTCGCGGTCGGCCTCGGCGGCGCCCTCGCCGCCACGTCACCCCCTGCCCCGACGCAGCTCCGGCCCAGCGCCGTGAGCAGCCGGGTGGACACCCTCCGAACGGCAGCCGGCACCGCCGAGCAGGCGAGCCGACCGGTCGCCTCCCCGCCGTCGGGCGCGGTCGACAACCCGACGCCGGCGGTGGCTCCGGTCACCGTGCGCCCCGAGCACGGGCCGGCCGTCGATCCTGGCCGTGGCGTCCCCTCCCGACGCGGTCCGCCGACCCGCTGATCTCGGCCGACCATCGGCCCGCGGCCGCTCCTGCGGCCCGGCCCGGGTCACCCGTCGGGGCCTGACAGCCCCCGCACCCGCCGGACGGCACCGATCGGTGACCGACCCGCCGGGCACCCGACAGCGGTGACCCAGCCCGACGCGCGGCCCCGGTCCGTCCGGCCATCCGCCCGACCGTCCGGCTCGATCCGGCCACGGCCGTGGAGATCCCGTCCACCGCCCCGCCGCTATCCGCCATTCGACCGCGAGGTGCTGATCATGCAGACCGTCCTCTCCGCCGTCCTGCCCGACGTACCCCGGGCCGCCGCCATCTGGCTGAGCCTGCTCGGGGTCGTCGCGGTCACCGTCGCCACCCTGCTGCTGCGGCCCGGCCGTCTCCACCTCGACGCCGCGGCCCGGATCCGCCGCGCGGCCATGCCCAGCCACCTCGAACAGGCTCACCAGGAACGCGAGCAGAGCCGCTACGCGCAGGAGGTCGCGGTCGCCGCCGAACGGGCCACCACCACCGCCCAGCGCCGTCGGACCGAGTGGGTGGCCGCGCAGGACGAGGTCGAGGCCGCCTGGGAGGCGTACGAGTCGGCCGAGGCGGCTGTCAGGCGCCTCGACGCGGCGGCGGCCATGCCGCTGCCCCACACGGCCCGCACCCCGGCCGAGTACGCGGACCGCGAGCGCTACCTGCACCGGGCGGCGCTGGACGCGTACTGGCGGCGGGAGTTGTCGGTGGAGCAGCTCAGTGACGTGTTCGCGCACCGTGCCGGATGGGATCCGCGGCGGCACCCGGTCGAGCAGGAACTGGTGTTGCAGCGGGCGATCCGGGACAACCTGGCGGCCCGGCACGCCGCCGCCCGCGAGCGGGAACAGGCCGCCTGGCGGGCGGCGGAACTCGCGGTCGCGGCGGCCCGCAGCCTGCGCGAGGAGGCCCACGCGGCGAGCGGTCGACGGGTCGAGGAGTCCGCCTCGGTGCTGCCGCTGAGCGAGGTCGGCCGGCCGGTCGAGCAGACCCGCGAGAACCAGGTGGCCGCCAGGGGTCGCGCGGCGGTGCCGGCGTACTGATCGACGCCGCCGGTGGGCGGCTCCGACGCCGTGGCCCGCTTGTGGGTTAGCGTGACGGCATGTCCCGTGAGGCGTGGGTCCTCGTGGTGATCGCCGGTCTCCTGGCGATCGCCACACTTGTCGGCGCGGTGCTGCTGGCGGTACGGGTGGTACGGACCAGGCGTCTGCTGGCCGGGCTCGGCGCGGGCGGCAAGGTCGCCTTCTACGGGGCCCTGATCTACACGATCTTCCCGATCGACCTTCTCCCCGACCCGATCTACCTGGACGACATGGGTGTCCTGGCCGGTGCGCTGATCTATCTGACCCGCCTCGTGCACCAGCGTCGTGCGGCGGGCCGCCAGCTGCCGGGGCAGCCGGACTCTCCGTCGGACCCGGACCGCGCGCGCCGGCGCGTGCCATGATCGGTGTCGGTTCGGTGGACGGGGGGACGGGCATGGCGGGCGATCATCGGCTGGACGTACACGATCCTCGTGTCACAGCCTTCTGCGCCGAACGGCACCTCGCGACGCTTACCACCCTGCGCGCCGACGGCACTCCGCACGTGGTGCCTGTCGGCGTCACCCTCGACCCGGAGGCCGGACTGGCCCGGGTGATCACCTCCGGCACCTCCCGCAAGGCCCGACAGGTGGCCGCCGCCGGCACGGCCGGCACCCCGGTGGCCGTCTGCCACGTCGACGGGCGCCGCTGGCTGACCATCGAGGGTCGGGCGGTGCTCCGCTCGGACCGGGCCGCCGTGGCGGAGGCGGAGCGCCGCTACGCCGAGCGGTACCGGACGCCTCGTCCCAACCCGGAGCGGGTGGTCCTCGAGATCACTGTGACGGGGCTGCTGGGCAGTCTCTGACCGTCCGTACGGTCTCCGACCGTCTGACCGGTTCCGCCGGCCGGCCGTGACCGGGCGCACCCCGAGCAAGGAATCCCTGCCACCGAGCAGCCGTTGCATCCGGTACGCCCACGGCCGGAAACCGCCGCGGGCGATCGCCACATGGTGAGCCGAGCGCCATTCCCGGTGCTGCTGCCTCCGCCGACGGAGGCACCAACCCCCGAACGGAGACTCGACGATGAACCCGATCCTCCAGAAGAGCGGTGTGTCAGTTGCCGGCCTGCTGGTCGCCGGCGGATGCGCGCTCGGTCCCGCGATGGCCGCACAGGCCGCACCGGTGCAGGTCAACCCGACCTCGACGGTCGAGCGGGGCGGCCAGCACGACAGGTCCGCCGAGCGGATCCTCGGCATCGACTACCAGGCCCAGCCGAACTTCTACTACTGCGGTCCGGCGGCGACCCGGATCGCGTTGTCCGCCCAGGGCAAGGCGGTCTCCCAGGACGACGTGGCCAGGCTGCTGGGTACCACGGAGGCGGGTACCGCCTCGGCGCTGGACACCACCCGGGTCCTCAACGAGCTGACCGGCGGCGGATACCGGACCACCGAGATCCGTGACGCGGTGGCCCGCCCCGACCAGGTCGAGCAGCTGCGCCGGGACGTGCTGGCCGCGGTGGACGCCGGTCGACCGGTGGTGGCAAACATCAAGGGCACGACAGTGGACACCGACGGCAACCCGCACTCGTACGAGGGGGGTCACTACCTGACCCTCGTCGGCTACCGCGACGGCGGGGACACCATCCGGGTCGCCGACCCGGCCGACCCGGCGCTGGGCGAGTACTGGATGACGCTGCCGAAGGTCGCCAACTGGATCGCCGAGCGCGGCTACTCCTCCTGAGCCTGACGGTTCACCGGGCCGGTCTCCCCACTGCGGGAAGGCCGGCCCGCTCGTCGTCGCCGTACCGGCGGGCACTGAGGTTCGCCCGCCGTCGCGCGCGGGTGGCACGGGTGGGTCGAGGCCGGTGCAGGTGCCGCCGGACCGGCGGACGGATCGCTGCCTCACCCACCCCGGCCGCCCTGCGGACGATCCGGTTGGCCTCGTCCGGTTCGGAGCCGGCGGCCCGCAGCAGGTCACTGGACGCGGTGCGCAGCCCGGTGACGAGCGCGTCGCCGAAGGACCTCACCCCGGTGGCGGCGGCACGCCCGGCCAGCTCGGCGCATTCTTCGACCAACCGGCGGGTGCACTGCGGGTTGTCGCCCACCCGGTATTCGTTGCGCATCTCCGCCACCGCCCGACCCAGCCGGGCCATCGCGTCCGGAAGCTCCGGCGGGATCGGCTCGTCGTACTCGAGGGCTGTCGTCGCCCAGCGGGACAGGACGCGGCTGTCCAGCAGGAGCCGCTCCAGAAGCGAGACGCTGCGGGCGTACTGATGGAACTGCCGGCGGCGGTGCCAGCGGGCAGGAGCGATGGTCACCACCTCCTCGGCCCCGCTCAGCGAATCGTTGAGCCGTCCCACGTCGTCCTCGGTGCCGCGGAGCCGGTCCAGGACCCGCCGCGTCCGGTCGCGGTCGCGCTGGCGCAGCGCCTCGGCCAACTCTGCGAGCTGTTCACAGAGGACCGTGAAGATCGGTTCGGCGGCGCGGTCCAGCACCCTCATCGGGTTCACCGGCAGGAGCAGCGCGACCACCAGCAGACCGACCGCGCCGCCGACGAGCGCGTCGAAGATCCTGGGCAGCTCCAGCCCTCGCTCCATCGGAGCCAGCGTGGCGATCAGCACCGCCGTACCACCTGCCTGACCGACGAGCGCGCCGCCCCTTCCGGCCACCAGCAACGCGCTGGCGATGGCGAGGGCGACCACCACGCCGGTCTGCCACGGCCCGGAGCCGATCAGGAAGCGCAGCGTGTCGCCGATGGTGATACCCAGGCCCACACCGAACAGCAGCTCGAAGGTGCGTCGGGCCCGCTGGCCGATGGCTGTGGCGATCGTGCCGACGGCCGCGGCGGGCGCGAAGACGTGCGCTCCGGGGCCGAGCAGGTTCTGGGCGATGAGGCCCGCGATCGTGGCGGCCAAGCCGGCCTGGACCGAGATGACCAGGATGATCTCCCACTGCCGGGCTCTGATCCGTCCGGCCCGCCCGCCGCTGTGGCGTACCCGTTCGACCGCCCGGCCGCTCCGCTCGGCGGCCGCGTCGAGCCGCGACCGATCGCGGTCGGCTGGCTGACGGTCGTCGGTCATGGCGGCGGTTACCCGGGCGTCGGCCGCGCAATCGTGCCCGTACGCCCCGCCGGCACCTCCGGCGACACCACCATCAAGCGTAACGGCCGATCCATCGGTGATCGTAGGTTTGCCCAGCCGGTGCGGGGTACCAGGGGCCTCACACCCACCGATCCGCAACCGGTAAGGGGACACGAAATGAGCAACCCACAGAGCACCGATGACCAGGATGTCGTCGACATCCTCGTCGCCGATCATCGTGAGGTCGAGAGCCTCTTCGTCGAGCTGGAGTCACGGCAGGGCACCCCCGAGTACCGCCGCCAGATCGCCGACGTGGTGATCGCCGAACTCGTCCGCCACGCCGTGGCCGAGGAGGCGTACGTCTACCCGACGGCCCGCAAGGTGCTGCCCGACGGGGACCAGATCGCCGATCACGAGATCGTCGAGCACTCCGACGCGGAACGGACCATGAAGGACCTGGAGTCGGTCGACCCGTCCGACAGCCGCTTCGACGAGTTGCTGGCCCATTTGACAGGCACCATCAGGCACCACGTGCGGGACGAGGAGAACGACCTCTTTCCCCGGCTCCGCGCTGCGGCGGCCCGCGAGGAGCTTGTCGAACTGGCGGCGAAGGTGACGGCGTTCAAGAAGGTCGCGCCGACCCGACCACACCCGGGCGCGCCCGACCACCCGCCGGCGAACAAGCTGCTCGCCCCCGGCACGGGCATGATCGACCGGATGCGTGACGCGCTGAGCGGCCGGCCCACCTCGATGAGCGAGCTACGCGAGAACCAGCAGGGCTGACCGACGTACGGTCCGGACAGGAGTCTCCCGGGCCGCCGAACAATCGGCGGCCCGGGAGACGTCCGGCACGTCAACGGGCCTGATCGCCCTCGCCGGTACGCGCCTGCGCCTGGTCCACGCCCTTGTCGATCTGGTCGTCGTACTTGCCGCCGGTGCGCTTGTCGGCCATGTCGCCGGCCTTCTCCATACCCTGGTCGACCTGCTTGTCGTGCTTGTCCGCGAAGTCCTTGGCCTTGTCCATGAAGTCGCCCACGCTGTTCCTCCTCCGGTCGGTCGCTCCCTGTTGGCGTTCCCCGAGCCGGGGAGCGCAAACGCCGGGACCTGCGAACACCCCCCGGATCGCCGAGGCCGGCGTACGATCCGCGCGGGCGGCCAGCCCAGCGTCGGGACGATTCGGGTGTCGGCGCACGGCCGGGCGGGTACCGACCTCGCGAGATCGAGGAGGGCCGACATGGCGGCAGACGAGGCGGGGGCGGACACCGCGCCGGCACAGGGCACCGCGCCGAGGACGGGCACCGGCGCGACGCCCACGAACGGCGACACGGGACCGCGCCAGGCGTGGACGGCGCTGCCGTGGCTGGTCCGGACCGCGGTGCTGTGGAGCGCCTGCCTCGTGGTGGTCGTCGCCGGGCTCTACCTGGTGGGGCGGATCGCCGTACTGCTGGCGCCGCTGGCCATCGCGTTGGCGGCCACCGTCTTCCTCACCGCGCTGCTCGACCCGGTGCTGCTCCTCCTGCGCCGGCTGCGGCTGCCGGCGGCGCTCGCCGCGCTGCTCACCGTCCTGCTGCTCCTCGGCATCCTGGTGGGCGTCGGTGCGCTCGTGTGGAACCTCACCGCCAGCCAGTTCGACCAGCTCAGCCAGGAGCTGACCCAGGGCGTCGACCGCAGCCGGGACTTCGTCACGTCCACCCTGCCGGTCAGCGACGCCCAACTGGACCGCCTGATCGACCAGGCTCGGGAGGGTCTGAGCGGCAGCTCCCCGGACCCGGTGTCGGGGGCCCGGACCGCCACCGAGGTGTTGGGTTCCGCGCTGCTCGCCCTGGTGCTGCTCTTCTTCCTGCTCAAGGACGGCCGGTCGATGTGGCACTGGGTGCTGTCCCGGGTGTCCGGTCCGAACCGGTCGGTGGCTGCCGAGGCCGGTCGGGCGGGCTGGCAGACGCTCGGCGCGTACAGCAGGGGAACGATGCTGATCGCCGCCATCGACGCGATAGGCATCGGCTTGGCCCTGGTGCTGCTGCGGGTGCCGCTCGCCCTGCCACTGGCGTTGATCACCTTCCTCGGCGGTTTCGTACCCATCATCGGCGCGACAGTCGCGGGTGCGGTGGCGGTGCTTGTGGCGTTGGCGGCGAACGGGCCGACCACCGCGCTGCTCACCCTCGCCGCCGTGATCGCCGTGCAGCAGATCGAGGGCAACCTGTTGGAGCCGCTGGTGATGAAGCGGCAGGTCCGGCTGCATCCGGCGGTGATCCTGGTGGCGGTGACCGCCGGCACGTTGATCGCGGGTATCGCCGGTGCCTTTGTGAGCGTCCCGATCACCGCGGTGCTCTGGCGCGTCATCGACACCGTCCAACGGCGCAGGTCCGCCGCGAACGGTCTGCTCACCGGCTGAGGTGGGTGGTGAACCAGGCGCCTGCCTGATCGGCGACCTGGTCGAGGGTCCCGGGTTCCTCGAAGAGGTGGGTGGCGCCCGGGACCACCCGCAGCTCGCCGACATTCCCCAGCTCGGCCAACGCCTGCTCGTTGAGCGCGATCACCTCCTCGTCCAGGCCGCCGACCAGCAGCAGCGTGGGCGTACGCACCTGGGGCAGCGCGGCGCCGGCCAGGTCGGGCCGGCCACCGCGGCTCACGACGGCGCCCACCCGGTCGGCGCGCGTCGACGCCGCGACCAGGGCGGCGGCGGCGCCCGTGCTGGCGCCGAAGAGGCCGATCGGTACGTCACCGGCGGGTCGCTCCACCGCCAACCAGTCGACGATCCCGGCGAGGCGGCCCGCCAACAACCCGATGTCGAACCGCAGTTCGGCCGTGCGCGCGTCCACCTCGTCCTCGGTCGGGGTGAGCAGGTCCGCCAGCACGGTGCCGAGCCCACTGTCGTTGAGCGTCCGGGCCACCGCCACGTTGCGCGGGCTGTGCCGGGAACTGCCGCTGCCGTGGGCGAACAGCACCACGCCGACCGGCCGCGCGGGCACCGTCAGGTCGGCGGGGAGCGCGGCGTCCCCCACCGGAACCATCACCGTGCTGCGCCGCTCGTCCATACCCCACCTCCGCGTGCTCGCCTGCGGCCCGGGTACCCCGCCCGGCGCGGCGCACGCACGTCGGCGGTGGCCGCGTTTGCCGGGTGGGGCGTCGGGTACGCGACGAGCGACCGCAGACCGTGTCGGCGCAACCGCGCCCCGACGGATCGCGAGGATCGCCATGGCCCAGCAGCAGCCGGCCCGACAGCAGCAGATGGACGAGCGGAAGCGTCGGGAACAGGACGCCGAACGCAACCAGGACTTCGGGGACCAGGCCGCTTCGGCCCGCCTTCCCGACGACCCCAAGGCGATGGCGCCCCGGGACGCGATCGGGCGCCCGTCCACGGGCGAGCCCATCTGACCCAGGCGCATGACGGCCGGGGCGGGACCTGGTCCCGTCCCGGCCGTTCAGTCCTTGTGCTCGGGCAGCCGGAGCAGCGGCGACCGGCCCGGCGGGTGCTCCGGTGGCGGCCCGGACGGTTCGGCAGGCGGCACCGGGACTGTCACCGGCTCGTCGCAGGTCACCCGCAGCATCTGGTCGTGGTGCCGCAGCTCGACCACGTCGTCCGGACCGCCGTGACGCAGCGAGTACGTCGTCTGGTGCGGCCGGACGTCCACCCGCAGCGCCAGTCCACGCCACTGGAGGGAGAACTCCAGCCGGCTCAGGCGGCTGGAGAGCCGGGGCGCGAACGACAGCTGACCGTCGTGGTCCCGCAGACCGCCGAGACCGCCGACCAGGGCGAGCCACGCGCCCGCCAACGAGGCCATGTGTACGCCGTCGCGGGTGTTCTCGTTGAGGTCGTGCAGGTCCATCAGCGCGGCCTCGCGCAGGTAGATGTGCGCCAGCTCGGGATGACCGACCTCGGCGGCGAGCACCGCCTGGGTGCAGGCCGACAGCGACGAGTCCCGCACGGTCCGCCGCTCGTAGTAGAGGAAGTTGCGCACCTTCTCCTCGGAGGTGAACGCGTCCCCCCGCCAGTGCATGGCCAGCACCAGGTCTGCCTGCTTGACCACCTGCTTGCGGTACAGGTCGAAGTACGGGTAGTGCAGCAGCAGCGGGTACTTCTCCGCGGGCGTGTGCGCGAAGTCCCACTCCTCCAGCCTGGTGAACCCCTCGACCTGCTGGTGGACGCCGATCTCGTCGTCGTACGGGACGTGCATGGCGGAGGCGGCGTCCCGCCAGCTCGCCGCCTCCTCGTCGGTGACCCCGAGGTGGTCGGCGTCGTCGCGGTAGCGCATCACCGCATCGGCGGCGGCGAGCAGGTTCCGCTGCGCCATCAGGTTGGTGTAGACGTTGTCGTTCTTGACGGCGGTGTACTCGTCCGGGCCGGTCACCCCGTCGATGTGGAACTGCCCGTGCCGGTCGTGGTGGCCGAGCGAACGCCACAACCGGGCGGTCTCCACCAGCAGCTCCAGGCCGATCTCCCGCTCCAACGCGGTGTCCCCGGTGACAAGCACGTAGCGGCGCAACGCGTCGGCGATGTCGGCGGCGATGTGGAAGGCGGCCGTTCCCGCCGGCCAGTACCCGGAGGACTCCGGGCCCCCGATGGTCCGCCACGGGAACGCGGCGCCCTTGAGGTTGAGTGTCGCGGCCCGTTCCCGCGCGCTCTCGAGCGTGCTGTGCCGCCAGTGCAGGGCGTTACGGACCGCGCTCGGCTGGGTGTACGTGAGCACCGGCAGGACGAACATCTCGGTGTCCCAGAAGGCGTGCCCGTCGTACCCGGGGCCGGTCAGCCCCTTCGCCGAGATGGGCCGCCGTTCGGCCCGGGCGCCGGCCTGAAGGACGTGGAAGAGGCCGAACCGGACGGCCTGCTGCACCTCCGGATCCCCGTCGACCCGCACGTCAGCCGCGTCCCAGAAGTCGTCGAGGTAGCCGCGCTGCTCCCGGCAGAGCCCCTCCCAGCCGTCCAGCTTGGCCGCGGCCAGCGCCGCGCCGACCTGGTCGCGCAGCGCGGGGAGCGACCGTCGACTCGACCAGCCGTACGTCAGGTACTTGACCACCCGCAGCTTCTCACCGGGCTTGAGCACGCAGCCGACAGTGGTACGGACCCAGTCCTCGTACCCCTCGGATTCGATGCTTGTGTGCTCGGGGCCGTGCACCTCGTGTTCCATCGCGGCGGCGACCCGCAGCCCGGAGACCTTGGTGCGGTGGATCAGCTGTCCTCCGTCGGGGGTGGTCAGCTCCTCCTCGGCCTGCAACGGCGACTCCAGGACCGCCGCGACCCGGGGGTCCTTGCTCTGCGCCGGCAGCGACTCGTTGGCGACCAGCTCGGACTGCACGATGAGCCGCAGCGGGCCGTCGACGGCCTCCACCTCGTAGTTGATGGCGGCGACCGACCGTTGGGTGAACGACACCAGTCGGGTGCTGCGGACCTTTACCTCCCGGCCGGCGGGCGAACGCCAGTGCAGCTCCCGGTGCAGGGTGCCGGCCCGCATGTCCAGGACCCGTTCGTGGGAGATCAGCTCGCCGTAGCGCACGTCGAGTGGTTCGTCGTCGACGAGCAGCCGGATCAGCTTGCCGTTCGTGACGTTGACGATTGTCTGACCGGACTCGGGGAAGCCGTAGCCGGCCTCCGCGTACGGCAGGGGGCGAAGCTCGTAGAACGAGTTCAGGTACGTGCCGGGCAGGCCGTGCGGCTCGCCCTCGTCGAGGTTGCCGCGCAGTCCCACGTGGCCGTTGGAGAGCGCGAAGACCGACTCGGACTGGGCGAGCACGTCCATGTCGAGTCGGGTCTCCCGGACGTGCCACGGTTCGACGGGATAGGCCCGTTCCCGGATCACGCGCTGCCCCGCTCTCCGGTCACGTGTTGAGCTGCCGCGTCGGTGACCCGCCGCGGCGCCGTCGGGTCGGCCGCGTCGAGCAGGTCGGCGAGGTCCTTGACCACGATGTCGGCGCCGTGGGCGAGCAGTTCGTCGGCCTGGCCGACCCGGTCGACACCCACCACGTAGCCGAAGCCTCCGGCCCGACCGGCCGCGACCCCGGACAGCGCGTCCTCGAAGACGGCGGCCCGCGTCGGGTCGACGCCGAGCAGTCGTGCACCGGCGAGGAAGCTGTCCGGCTGCGGTTTGCCGCGCAGCCCCTGGGCCCGGGCCACCAGCCCGTCGACCCGCGCCTCCAGCAGTGGCTCCAGCCCGGCGGCGGCGACCACCTCCCGCCCGTTGGCGCTGGCGGTCACCACTGCTCGCCGCAGGCCGGCGTCGGCCGCCGCCTCCAGGTAGCGCACCGAACCCGGGTACACCTCGACTCCGGAGCTGCGCAGTCGTTCCAGCAGCAGGACGTTCTTGCGGTTGCCCACGCCGTTGACCGTGTCGGCGCTCGGCGGGTCGTCGGGGCTGCCCTCGGGCAGCACGATCCCGCGGGAGGCGAGGAACGCCCGCACGCCGTCCGCGCGCGGCCGGCCGTCGACGTAACGGTTGTAGTCCGGGCCGGGGTCGAACGGTTGGAAGGGTTCGCCGGTCGCGGTGGCACGCTGCCTGAGGAACTCGTCGAACGTCTGCGTCCAGGCGGCGTTGTGCACCAGGGCGGTCTGCGTCAGCACACCGTCCAGATCGAAGAGACAGGCGGTCACATGAGCAGGTAGGCCCAGCACGGTACGAATCTAACCAGCCGGGCC
This sequence comes from Micromonospora sp. NPDC000663, assembly GCF_042898105.1. Classification (NCBI taxonomy): domain Bacteria; kingdom Bacillati; phylum Actinomycetota; class Actinomycetes; order Micromonosporales; family Micromonosporaceae; genus Micromonospora; species Micromonospora sp. NPDC000663. The sequence goes on along the minus strand of NZ_JBIAYR010000001.1, from coordinate 20,134 downwards.
GGCCCGCAAACCCGTTTCCGCTGCCCCGTCGCGGCTCAGTTGGGCCGCAGTGTCCAGATCACGGTCATCGTCGCCGTGGTCCGGCCGTCCTCGGTGGCGATCTCCACCTCGACACCGAACTCGGGGCGGCGACCGGCCTCCAGTTCGTCGATCACCTCGAGCGCCGGGCGGGCGAGGCGCGCGGTGGCCAGCACCGGACCCATGGCGAGTTTGCGGTAGTCGATGTCGGCGTGGACGGCGAGCGGAACGACACGGTCGAGCAGGTGCCCGAAGGCGGCCAGCACGACCGTGCCGGAGGCCGTCTCACCGAGGGTGAACATGGCACCGGCGTGCGGGCCGCCGATGTGGTTGTGGGTGGCCGGCGAGTCGGGGAGGCGGACGACCGCCCGCACCCCGCCTCCCGCGTCCGGCGCCACCTCGACGAATTCGACGCCGAGGGTCCGGGCGAAGGGCACCGCCTCGAGCATGCCGGCCGCCACCTGGCGGGAGTCGATGGTCATGACCCGACGTTACTCGCCAGTAACCAAGCCGGCAACCAGCACTTTTCCGCTCCCGCCCAACTCAGAGGTTCGCGATCGTCCGCAGGATCTCGGCGTAGAAGTTGCCGTCGATGCTGCGGAAGAATGCGAAATCCTGACCCGGGTCGCCGAAGAACGGGCGCAGCGTCCACGCCAGCTGGGTGCCGACGAAGCCGAAGAGCAGGATCCAGATGTAGAGCAGCGTCATGCTTGCCGGCCGCTGCGTCGGCTCGGCGCGCCGCACCTGCGGGCTGACCCACGGACGCTGGGCGAGCCCGTAGCCGGGCGGCATCATGCCGGGCGGGGACGCCGCGGTCGCCGGCTGCCCGATCCACTGCGCCGGAACCGGCGCCGGTGCGACGGTGGTGGTGCCGTTCGCGGCGGCCACCGCCGCGCCGGCCGGCACGGCGACGGGTTCGGCGACCGGCTCGGCACCCTGCCTGGCGGCCGGCGCGTCGGCCGGCACCGGGGCCGCGGCCGGCGCGACCTGGGCCGGTGCCTGCGTCGCAGCCGGCGCCGGCGCCGTCGCGGTGGCGGGCTCCGGCGCGAGCAGGCCGTGGTCGTTGAGCACCTGCATCCCACCGGTGAGGAAGCGCAGCCCGACCAGCGCCGACAGGGTCAGGATCGCCACGTTGAGCAGCTTGAAGAACCCGTAGTCAGGCGCGGTGATCAGGAAGAAGAGACTGATCGGCGCGAACGCCACCGCGAGCATCGAGGTCACCGTGATGGCCACCATCACCAGGGCCAGTGACTGGCGGACCGAGAGTCGAGCGCCGAAGACCAGGTTGAACAGGTAGAGCGTGGGCAGGCAGATGGCCAGCGTGACCAGGAACAGCAGGGGCAGCTTGAGGGCGGAGGTAAGCGCCATGAGCGGACTGTGGAACGCGCCGAGCACCGCCCCGTAACAGGCGAGCGCGATGGCGGAGCTGGCAAGCATTCGGCCGGTCAACGCGTTCAGGTCGCCCTCGGCGACGATCTGCTGCCAGATGCCCTGACGGTCGCGCAGGATGCGCTCGATGACGAGCGGACTGGGACGGTCACCCGACACGGGTGCACCCCTCTCGGTGGTCTCACTGTGGACTGGGTTCGCAGACGGTAGGACACCGCCGGGTGCCGCCGCCACCCCGACACGGCGGGTCGTCAGCGCCAACCGACGTCGATCCGTGCTCCGCGCTCGTCGAAGAAGTGCAGCGCGTCCATCCGGACCGAGACGGCGAGCTGGTGACCGGCGGTGACCGCCGGGTACGGCGCCAACCGCACCGCCAGCTCCGCCGGACGCCTGTGGTGGCGGCCGGGGTCGGGCAGGACGCTCGTCCGGTTGCCACCCGTCGGCGCCTCGACCGGTTCCACAGGCTTCCCGGTGAGCCGCTGCATCACCGAGCCGAACCGGCGCAGGCCCCGCTGGCCCACGGGTGGCGGGTCCAGTGGCGCGCCCATCTCGTCGACCATGATCGCGGTCGCGCCAATGTCGAGGAACGCGAGCGACTCGTGGCCGTGGTGCTCCAGGTAGCGGATGCGGCCGTGCAGCACGTCACCGGGGCTGTCCGGGCTGACCGGGGTGAGCGCCTCGGCCCGCATGCCGACGACGATCCGCTCGCCGTGGTAGTGCGCCACCGCCCGGCTGCGGATGTCGTTCCAGGGCAGGTAGAGCGACTGTTCGCCGAGGTTGAGCGTGACGTACCTGTCGAGGTGGACGTAGACCGACGCCTCCAGCAGGTTCATCCGTGGGCTGCCCAGGAACGCGGCCACGTAGAGCGTCGCGGGGCGCCCGTACACCTGGGTCGGTGTGCCCACGTCCTGGAGCACGCCGCGGCGCATGATGGCCACCCGGTCGGCCATGGTGAGCGCCTCGGCCTGGTCGTGGGTGACGTAGACGGTGGTGACGCCCAGCTCCCGGGTGAGGCCGGAGATCTCGGCGCGCAACTCGGCGCGCAGGCCGCTGTCCAGGTTGGACAGGGGCTCGTCCATCAGGAACAGCCCGGGCCGGCGGACGATCGCCCGACCCATGGCGACCCGCTGCCGCTGCCCGCCGGAGAGCTGACCAGGCTTGCGGGCCAGCACGTCGCCGATGCCGAGCGCGCTGGCCACGTCGCTGACCCGCTCCCCACGGGGCTCCGGCTCGACGCCGGACAGCCGCAGCGGGAACGCGATGTTGTCGCCGACTGTCATGTGCGGGTAGAGCGCGAAGTCCTGGAAGACCATGGCGATCTTCCGATCCCGTGGTGGCAGGTCGTTGGCGAGTTCCCCGTCGAGCAGGACGGCGCCCTGAGTCGGATCCTCCAGGCCGGCGATCATCCGCAGCACCGTGGACTTCCCACATCCCGACGGGCCGAGCAGCACCATGAACTCGCCGTCGTTGACGTCCAGGTTGATGCTGTCGACGGCCACCGTGCCGTCCTTGAAGATCTTGGTGACATCCTTGAGCGCGACGGTGCTCACCGTCTCCTCCCCCAGCTCGTCGGCCGAACCCCACAAGACTGTGACCAGGATCATTCGATCAGCACATCGGGTAAACGTCTCATGTTCGACCTATGACGCTGCCATTACACGACAGTACGTACCGCTACCGCATGATCAGCAGGGCGACGAAAGACCGGCCGGCTCGCCCAGGAACACGCGGCGCACCACCCGCTCCGCCGCGTGCCCGTCGTCCAGCGCGCAGAATCGGCCCCGGAACTGCGCTCGGGCCTTTGTCGCCGCGTCCGAGCGCACCGCGTCGGTACGGAACAGGTCCAGCAGGGCGGTGAACGTGGTGGCCACCGCGCCCGGAGGTTCCGCCGTCACGTCGAAGTAGACGCCCCGGGCCAGCCGGTACGCCTCCCAGTCCGGTGTGTACAGCACGATCGGCCGATCCAGCACCGCATAGTCGAACATCGCCGAGGAGTAGTCGGTGACCAGCACGTCGGCCACCAGGTAGAGATCCTCCACCCGCTGGTGACCGCTGACGTCGCGGACCCGGTCGCGATCCACCGACCGGGCGGGACGGCGGTCCCGGTCGTGAAAGTAGTGGCTGCGCATCAGCAGCCGGCCCGACCCATCCAGCGCGTCGACGAACCGGTCCGGGTCGAACGGCGGCCGGTAGCCGGGCAGGTGCTCGCGGTGCGTCGGGGCGTACAGCACCACCTGCTCGTCGGGGGCGAGACCGAACTCGTCGCGCAGCCGGCGCACCTCGTCCGGGTCGGCGGTGACCAGCCGGTCGTTGCGCGGGTAGCCCACCTCGAGTGTCGTGTAGGTGGCCGGGTACGCCCGGTCCCACATCTGCGTGGAGAAGCTGTTCGAGCTGACGCTGTAGTCCCACCTGTCCACCCGGCGCAGCAGTCCGGCGAAGTCCATCCGGCCCGCGCCGATCGGGTAGCGCTGCTGGTCGAGCCCCATCACCTTCACGGGCGTGCCGTGGTGGGTCTGCACGTGCACCTGCTCCGGCCGCTTACGGACGAAGTCCGGGTAGTTCACGTTGTTGATCAGCCACCGGGCCCGGGCCAGCACCCGGTAGTAGGCCGGGGTGCCCGCGACCACGTACTCCACCCCCGGCGGGACGGCGTCCACCCGGTCGCGGCGCACGATCCACACACCCCGCACCTCGGGGGCCAGCCGCCGGGCCACCTCGTAGATCGCCGCCGGGTTGCACGCGTACCCCCGGAACCAGTAGGCGGCATACACCGCGAGCGTCGGGTCGACCGGCCGGCGCAGCTCCGCCCGGTAGTACTCGCGCAGCAGGCCGTCGCGGGTCAGTCGGGCGCCGCGCCGGGCCGCCGGGCCGACCCGCCGCCGCACCGTACGGGTCCGCTTGCGGGCGGTGTCCCGGGCCCGGCTGGCGGCGCGCAGCGCGCTGAACGTCCGCCACCGGCCGGCGGCGACAAGCCGGTGCTTGATCCCCTCCACCCCGTCCGGAACCGGGTAGCCGCCGTCCGGCAGCCAGCGCGCGTAGTCGGCGGTGATCTGCGCGAAGAACGCCGGCCGCAGCTCCGGCGCGATGCGCTGGCCGTTGCCGAGCACCGTCAGGTAGTGCCAGATCATCCGCTCGAAGACCGCCGGCCGCAGGGCGTCCGTCGCCGACCCCCACCCATCCATCAGGTGGAACACCCGGTGCCACTGCGGAAACACCTCGAAGTGCCGGTCGCCACGGGTCCTGGTGATCGCGCCGGCGCGGCGCTGCCGGTAGTTGACACACACCTGGTCGAGTACGCCGATCCGCCGTGCCGCCATCAGCACCGGATAGCTGAAGGACACGTCCTCGTACCAGCCCGGCGCGAAGCGCAGACCCAGATCGACAAGGAACTGCCGACGGACCAGCCGGTTCCACGCGGTGTGCAGCAGGCGCATCGCCTCCGGCCGGTCCCGCAGCCGGAAGGTGTCGGGGCCTGGCGACTCCGGGAACACCTCGGCCATCGCGCTGCGGGTGACCGTGTCGTTCCAGTGGGCGCGCACGTGGTCGACCAACAGCACGTCCGGGCTGGTGGCGCGCAGCCGCTCGGCGACCGCCGGCAGGCACTCCGGCGCCAGCCAGTCGTCGCCGTCGAGGAACCACACGTACTCGCCGACGGCCCGGTCCAGCCCGACGTTGCGGGCCGGACCGAGACCGATGTTCTCCGGCAGCCGGACCGAGCGGACCCGCTGGTCACGGGCCGCGTACTCGTCGATGATCTCGCCGCTGGCGTCCGGCGAGCAGTCGTCGACGGCGATCACCTCGACGTCCGTCTCCGGCTGGTCGAGGATCGAGTCGAGGCACTCACGCAGGTATCCCTGCACCCGGAAGGCCGGTACGACGAAACTGATCAGGGTCATCCGGCCGTCCCTCCGTCAGCGCGGCACGGCACCTCCCGCGCCCACCGGCGCCGCCGACGCCCGCGCGCCACGGGCCGGCCGGACGAACCAGGCCAGGACGACACTCGCCACGAAAACCACGAGAAGGTACGCACCGAGTGTAGCCATGCCGATACTCACGATGCCGGCAATCGCCGCGAGGGTCAGCAGCACCGAACGACCGTCCCAGCCCAGGGTGGCCGCGTGCAGCGGTGGTGCCGCCTGCCGCTTCTCCAGCCGGGCGGTCAGGTCGTAGTGGTGGACGGTGAGCACGAAGACGTACCCGAAGATCAGCCAACCCGGCGCGTCGCCGACCACCCCGACCGCGATCGCGAACAGGTACTCGGCGGCCCGCAGCGCCGCCGGCACCAGCCAGTCCAGCGGACCGTTGTGCGCGGCCCCGGCACCGAGGCCACCGGCCAGGAGCACCAGCAACGCCACCGGCACCGCCCAGCGCAGCCCGTCGGGTGTGTCGCTCCACAGCGCCGCGACAAGCAGCGCCGCCGGGCCGAGCGCGGCGATCACCGCCAGGGTGAGCGGCCCCATCGGGCGGACCACAGGTAGCCGGCGAACCAGCGGACCGTCGTCGCGGTGCAGCGTGGCGTCGACCGTGTCCAGCACCGGCACCCGCATCCAGCGGGCCCGCAGCGTACGCAGCGCACCCGTGTACGCGAACGCCAACACCCCCCAGACCAGCACCGCGATGAGGCTGACCAGCGGGTTGAACAGCGCCACGGTCAGCGCGATCAACGCCCACCGCTCACCGATCGGGAAGACCACCGTCCGCTTCAGCCAGTACGACAGCGAGCCGGTGTCGGCCTGCACCCGGGTCGACGCGGCGTTCAACCGGTCACCGATCCCGCCGCTGGCACCCGCCGTCGCCCGGGGCCGGCGCGCGGCCTCGTCGTGCAGCGCCCCGTACCAGGTGTCGGTCATGTGCCTGACGGTCTGCAACGTCATCGCGGCGATGGCGAGGGCCCAACCGTTGGCCAGCCCGGCGTGGCTCACCCCGAAGCCGAGCCCGGCGTAGACCAGGTACTCCTTCGCCCGGTCGGCCATGGTGTCCAGCCAGCCGCCCCAGGCGCTGAAGTTCCGGGTGTAGCGGGCCAACTGGCCGTCCACGCAGTCCAGCACGAAGCCGAGGTAGAGCAGCACCGCACCGCTCACCAGCGCCAGCCGCCCGCCGACACCGAACAGCACGGCGGCGGCCAGCGCGAACAGCACCGAGATCACCGTCACGCCGGTCGGGGTGAGCCGCAGCCGGGCCGCCACCCGCACCACGTACGGCGACCAGGTGCTGACGAAGTACGTGGAGAAGAAGTCGTCCTTCTCCTTCACCGACAGCCGCAACTCGGCCCGGTCCTCGTCGACAGCTGTCACCGCGGCCTCGGCGGCGACCAGACCGGCCTCGTCGTCGACCCGGTGCGCGACGAGCAGACGTACCCGCTGGGCGAAGATCAGGGTGCCGAGCGCCGCGAGCCCCGCGACGAGCCGGTCCACGGCGGACCCGGGGCCGCCCACGGCGGCGGCCCGGGCGGCGGCGGCGAGGGTCGGCAGGTCGTCGACACCGACCCGCAGCGCGCCGCCGAACACACCTGTGGCGTCGCCGTCGAGGGCGTCCAGCGGGCCGGCGTCGACGACCTGGCCGCGCTCCTCGCGCACGGCGGTCCGTCCGGGCACCGGCGGGTCGGTGAGCACCAACGCCACTGTCGGCCCCACCGGGCTGGTGGCGAGGTGCCGCAGGACTGCTGTGTGCGCCACCAGGTCGGTGCCGGTGACCAGCAGCGGACCGCCGGCGGTGTCGGCGAGCGCCGCCACCTCGTCGAGGGTCGCCGCCAAGCGCACCTCGTCCGCGCCGGCCCGGCGCAACTGGTCGGCGAGCCGGTCGGCGAGCGGCTCACCTGTCGCGGTGGTCAGGCCCGCCGCGGGCGTCCCGGCGGCGAGCACTATCGCGAGCGTCACCGCGGAACCGCGGCGTGGTACGCGTCGAGCGCCTCGGCGATGGTGCCGTCGAGCGTCAACCGGCCCGCGTCGAGGTACAAACCCCGACGGCAGAACCGGGTCAGGTCCTTTTCGTTGTGTGACACCAGCACGAGCGTGCGCCCCTCCCCGAGCAGACGATCAATCGTCGCGTAACACTTCTTGCGGAACTCCGCGTCCCCTACCGCCGTCACCTCGTCCATGAGCAGGATCGGGTGCGGCAGGTGCGAGATGATCGCGAAGCCGAGCCGTACCTTCATCCCCGACGAGTAGTGCCGCACCGACGTGTCGATGGCCCGTTCCACCTGCTCACCGGCGAACTCGACGATCTCGTCGAAGTGCCGCTTCAGATAGCCCGCCGACAGGCCGTGCAGCCCACCGACCAGGTGCAGGTTCTCCCGGCCGGTCAGGTCGTTGGAGAAGCCGGCGGACAGCTCCAGCAGCGGCGCCACCGCGCCGTGCACCCGGATGCTGCCCTCGTCCGGGATGAGCACCCCGGCGATCAGCCGCAGCAGGGTGCTCTTGCCGGTCCCGTTGCGGCCGATCACACCGACGGTCTCGCCCGGCTCGACGGTGAACGACACGTCGCGCAGCGGCCAGAACTGGCCCGGCAGGGCGCCGCGCCCACCGCGGTGGATGAACAACTCCCGCAGCCGCAGCTGCCGGCGACGGTTGCGGACGAACCGGATGCCCAGCCCGTCGGCCTCGATGATCGGCGCGGCCATCAGAGTTCCTTGAGCACGGCTGGCTCCAACCGGCGGAACGACCACCAGCCGGCGGCCAGCACCAGCAGGCTGCCGACGACAGTGGTGGTGAGCAGCCGGGCGTCCGGGAACTCGTCCGGATACCAGATCGCGTGGTGCAGTTGGAAGATCCCGACCAGCGGGTTCAGCTCGTACACGACCTTCAGCCAACCCGGCAGACCGGACTCGCGGACCAGGCTGAGCGGATAGATGATCGGCGTGGCGTAGAAGAGCACCCGGATGATCAGCCGCATGAACCGCTCCACGTCGCGCATCAGCACGTTCCACGCGGACAGCAGCAGAGCCAGCCCGACCAGCAGCACACCCTGCACGGCCACCGCCAACGGCAGCGCCAGCAACGACCAGCCGGGGCGGATCCGGCCGTGCACCGCGTAGATCACCGCGATGGCGACCAGGATCGGCAGGCCGGCCGCGTACTCGGCGAACCGGCCGGTGACCCGGCCGATCGGGAAGACCTGACGCGGCACGTTCATCGTGGTGATCAGCCGAGACTGGCCGGTCAGCGCGTTTGTGGCCTCACTCAGCGCCGAACTGGTCCACATCCAGGCGAAGATCCCGGTGATCAGGAACAGCGGATACGACCCGGCAGCCTCACCGAGGTGCCGGCCGGTGTCCCGGGAGTAGAGCACCCCGAACACGAACCAGTAGATGGCGCCCATGCCGAGCGGCTCGATCAGCGACCAGAAGTACCCCAGCACCGACTGCTGGTACTTGACCGCCAGGTCGCGCCTGACCAGGATGCGCAGCGAGTTGCGGTGCGACCACAACGCCGCGACGCCAGAGGTCACCGCGAGCCTCCCGCCTTGCGAAACGGACGACAGGTTAGCAGTCGGTGAACGAATGCCCCGAATCGGCCGTACTCAGCACTCGATCACGTTGACGGCCAGACCGCCGCGCGCCGTCTCCTTGTACTTGACCTTCATGTCGGCGCCCGTCTCCCGCATGGTCTTGATGACCTTGTCCAGTGACACCGCGTGCACACCGTCGCCGCGCAGCGCAAGCCGGGCGGCCGTGATCGCCTTGATGCTAGCCACGGCGTTCCGCTCGATGCAGGGGATCTGCACCAGGCCACCCACCGGGTCACACGTCAACCCGAGGTTGTGCTCCATCCCGATCTCGGCCGCGTTCTCCACCTGCTCCGGAGTGCCACCGAGCGCCTCGGCCAGCCCCGCCGCCGCCATCGAACACGCCGAGCCGACCTCACCCTGGCAGCCGACCTCCGCGCCGGAGATCGACGCGTTCTCCTTGAACAGCACGCCGATCGCGCCGGCGGCAAGCAGGAACCGCACCACGCCGTCGTCATCGGCATCTTCGATGAAGCGGCTGTAGTAGTGCAGCACCGCCGGAATGATCCCCGCCGCGCCGTTCGTCGGCGCGGTCACCACCCGGCCGCCCGCCGCGTTCTCCTCGTTCACCGCGAGGGCGAACAGCGTCACCCAGTCCATGGCGTGCAGCGGGTCGCTGGTCCCGGCGTCCGCCTCCAGGCCGCGCCGCAGCTCCGCCGCGCGCCGCCGGACCTTCAACCCCCCAGGGAGTACGCCGTCCCGCTCGCAGCCGCGCTGTACGCACTCCCGCATCACCCGCCAGATCTCCAGCAGTCCCGCCCGGATCTCCGCCTCGCTGCGCCAGGACCGCTCGTTGGCAAGCATCACCTCGCTGATCGACAGCCCGGTGGTGGTGGTGACGTCGAGGAGCTGTGCACCGGTCAGGAAGGGGTACCGCACCCGGGTGCTGTCCGGCTTGATCCGGTCCGCGCCCGCCGCCTCCTCGTCCACCACGAAACCGCCGCCCACGGAGTAGTAGGTGCGACTCCGCAGCTCGGCGCCCTCGACGTCGTACGCCGCGAAGGTCATCCCGTTCGGGTGGTACGGCAGAGACCGGCGGCGGTGCAGCGTCAGATCCCGGTCCGGGTCGAAGTCGATCTCGTGCGCGTCCAGCAGGCTGATCCGCTGCTCCGCGCGAATCCGCTCGACCCGGGAGCCCACCGTGTCGGTGTCTACCGTCTCCGGCGACTCCCCGGACAACCCCAGCAGCACCGCCGGCCCGCTGCCGTGCCCGTGCCCGGTGGCGCCCAACGAACCGAACAGCTCAGCCTGTACCCGCGCGGTGCCGCTGAGCAGCCCGTCGGCCTTGAGCCCCGCCACGAACGTACGGGCGGCCCGCATCGGCCCCACCGTGTGCGAGCTGGACGGCCCGATGCCGACGCTGAAGAGGTCGAAAACACTGATCATGGCTGCGCTTCCTCGCCGTCGCCCGTGGTACGGGTCCGGCCCGGTTCGTGGCCACCGGTCAGGCGGCCCCGCTCATGGGCCGCCCGGTCGGGCGGCCGCCCGGCCACCCGGGGTGACGGGTGCCCAGCCAGCGAGCCTACCCGCCGAGCCGGCCGCCCAACCGGCCACCGCGAGGCGGCCACCTGACCGCCGCCCACCCGCCGCGACACCGCCACCTGCCCGGGCTGCGCGGCTGCCCGATTTCCCGGCTGCCGGGGCTGCGCGGCTGCCCGCTCAAGATCACGCTGAATCCCGGATGTAGTGGCGTCGTCACGCCCGGAGGCCACTACATCCAGGATCGAGCACGATCTTCGCCGTGGGGCCTGGGGCCTGGGGCGTGGGGCGCGAGGCGCGAGGCGCGGGGCGCGAGGCGTCGGAGCCGGGCCGCACGGGTAAGTACCTACGGGTCCACTGGTTGCTGATCCTCCTCGGGACCGAGGTCGAGGTGGCCACCCCTTTCTACCGTGGATTGCAGACGCGGCACACAGCCGCAGAGTGGGAGTACGACGATGAGTCGCAAACTGGTCCGGCCCCGCCAGGGGCGCATGCTCGCCGGTGTCTGCGCCGGCCTCGGTCAGCGGTTCGGCATGTCCGCCGGGATGGTCCGGCTGCTGTTCCTGCTGTCGCTGCTGCTGCCCGGCACCCAGGTGATCGTCTACCTGATCCTCTGGTTCCTCATGCCGAACGAGGACCGCTACCTCGCCTCCACCGGACACTGACCGCCCACCCCCTCCCGGCGCCCGGGCAGGCAGCAACTTCAGGGATGTTGCTGCCTACCGGCCGCCTGAGACACCAACATCCCTGAGGTTGCGCGGATCTTGCACTGGGGCGCAGGGCGCGGCGGTGGGTACATGCGGAAGCGCCCGCTCCGACCGTCGGTCGGGGCGGGCGCTTCGGCGTACGGCTGTGGATCAGGGGGCCGTGTAGGTGACCGTGATCTGCTGGTAGCCGAGGGAGCGCAGCAGCCCCTCCAGCATCTTGCGGGTGTTCTCCTCGGCGCGGGCGGAGAGCCCGCTGTCCCGGGCGGCGGCGGTGATCCGTTCCTCGGCGAGCTGGTAGACCTGCTGCTGCCGGTTGGGGTCGTTGCCGACCAGGTCGCCGAGCCGGTTGAGCAGACCGCGCTGCTCGGCGAAGACGTAGCTCTTCTCCAGGTCGAGGTTGGTCTCGCCGAGCTGCGGCGCGGGCAGCTTGATCTCGACCGACTTGCCGTCCGCGGACTGGACGACAGCACCCTCACCGATCTTGGTGAAGTCCACGTACGCCTCGACGCTGCCGGCTCCGACGAACAGGGTGCGCTCGTTGAGCAGGAAGTCCGGAACGTTGCGGCGGTCGTTCTGCGTGTCGACCACGACCTGGAAGTTGCCCTCGGCGGCCACGTAGCGGCTGAGGTCCTGGATCGACTTCAGCAGCGGGGGTTGACTGCGGTCGGTCTGCTCCTTGGCGAACGGGTTACGGAAGTCGGGCAGGAAGCCGGTCACCTGGACGCCGAGCAGCACGACCACGGCAAGCGCGGCGGCGCCGAGCAGAAGCAGCAGGCCCCGGGCCGCCCCACCGCCCCCGGAGCCGCCAGGTGTGTCGGTGGTTGGTTCGGGTGTCGCGCTCGACCGCTCCTTGAGATCGTCCGCGGTCGGGTAACCGGGGAACTCCTTCGTAGGCTCGTTGATGCCACCGTCGCGGGCCATCACGCTCACCGTCCTCGTCAGACACGTCGTCTGTCAATGACGGTACGGCCCCCGTACGACAGCCGCGCGGCGAGCGGCCGGAAAGCACAAACGGGCAGGTCAGGCGAAGGCGGAGAGCCCGGTGAGTCGCTGCCCCACGACGAGCTGGTGGATCTCCGAGGTGCCCTCGTAGGTCAGCACGCTCTCCAGGTTGTTGGCGTGGCGCATCACCGGGTACTCCCCGGAGACGCCGTTGGCGCCGAGGATGGTCCGGCACTGCCGGGCGACGGCCAGGGCCTCGCGTACGTTGTTCAGTTTGCCCACGCTTACCTGGTCGGGGCGGAGCCGGCCGGCGTCGGCGAGGCGGCCCAGGTGCAGCGCGAGCAGTTGTCCCTTGACCAGTTCGACTGCCATGTCGGCGAGCTTGGCCTGGGTGAGCTGGAACCCGGCGATCGGGCGACCGAACTGGGTGCGGGTGGTGGCGTACGCCAGGGTGGTCTCCAGGCAGTCCCGGGCGGCGCCGAGGGAGCCCCAGACGATGCCGTACCGGGCTTCGGTGAGGCAGCTCAGCGGGGCCTTGAGCCCGGCGGCCTCGGGGAGTTGGGCGTCGGCCGGGAGCCGGACGTCGTCGAGCACGATCTCGCCGGTCACCGACGCGCGCAGCGACATCTTGCGGTGGATCTCGCGGGCCGTGACGCCGGGCGTGTCCATGGGTACGGCGAATCCCCGCACGCCGGAGTCGGTACGCGCCCAGATCACCGCGACGTCGGCGATCGGCGCGTTGGTGATCCACATCTTGCCGCCGTTGAGCAGCCAGTCGTCGCCGTCGCGGCGGGCGCGGGTGGCCATGGAGGCGGGGTCGGAGCCGTGGTCCGGCTCGGTCAGGCCGAAGCAGCCGATCGCCTCACCTGTCGCCATCGACGGCAGCCAGCGTTGCTTCTGCTCCTCACTGCCGTAGCGCCAGATGGCGTACATGGCGAGTGAGCCCTGCACGGAGACCAGCGAGCGGAGGCCGGAGTCGCCGGCCTCCAGCTCCTGGCAGGCCAGTCCGTACGCGACGGCGGACGCGCCGGCGCAGCCGTAGCCGGTGAGGTGCATGCCGAGCAGCCCGAGTTTGCCGAATTCGCGGGCCAGCTCCCGGGCCGGCACGCGGCCTTCCTCGTACCAGTCGGCGACGTGCGGGCGGACCAGGTCGTCGACGAGGTGGCGGACGACGTCGCGGATCTGCCGCTCCTCGTCGGTGAGCGACGGGTCCAGGTCGAGCAGGTCCAGCGCAGCGGTCATGGACGCCACCTTAACGAAGGCTCAGCGCGGGAAAGAAGGGCTCGTCACTCGATCGGCTCGGAGAGCACAAGCACCCGGGCGTGGATCTGGTTGCGCTGCTGGAGGGCGGCGCGCAGGGCCCGGTGCAGCCCGTCCTCCAGGTAGAGGCCGCCGTTCCACTGCACCACGTGCGGGAAGAGGTCGCCGTAGAAGGTGGAATCCTCGGCGAGGAGCTTGTCGAGCGCCAACTCGCGCTTGGTGGTGATCAACTGGTCCAGGCGCAGCGGACGCGGCGGAATCTCCGCCCACTGCTTGAGCGTCAGATTGTGCTCCGGATAGGGACGCCCGTCCCGGACCGCTCTGAAGATCACGACGGCACGCTCCCCTCCCCGTGGCCGGGCCGACCGACGGCGCCGAGCCGGGCCGCGGCGGGCACCGCGCGGCGCGGCACCGATGACCGTGCCAGCCTAGCCGCCCGGTGCACGTTGCGTTCTGCTCCCTGATGTCAGTTTCGCTATCGGTCGTCCGATCCTCAACCGGACTAACGGGACATATGGTTCAGCTCCACCGGCCCCGCCGCACCACCTCGTCCACTCCGCGACGCCCACGACGCAACGACGGTGACCGATGGTCAGGGGCGCGGTAACCGATTGTGATGGCACCGACGGGTTGGTACTCCTCCGGCACGCCGAACGCGTCCCGGTAGGCGGCCAGCCGTTGCGGCGGGATGCCGAAGAAGCACGCCCCCAACCCCTCGTCCACCGCCGTGAGCAACATCAGCAGCGCGGCGAAGCCGGTGTCGACATGCCAGTACGGCACCGGCCATCGGTCGGTCGACAGGTCCGTCCAGCCCTTGTCCGGCTCGGCGTACCGCCGCAGGTAGGCCGACGCGTTGGCGTGCGGCACCACGATCAGTGGCGCCCGGCGCATCCCGGCCAGCCACCGCTCCCGGCCACCGCCGTCCGGCGTGGTCGCGGCCCAGAACCGGTCCCGGTCGGCGGCCTCCTCCAGCACGAGGAAACCCCAGCCCTGCGCGAACCCGGCCGACGGGGCGCGGGTCGCGTGGTCGAGCAGCCGGTCGACCACGTCGGGCGGGACCTGGCGGTCCGGGTCGTAGTTACGCACCATCCGCCGTCGGCGGACGACCTCGGCGAACTCCATCAGGCTCCCGGGCGGATGCCCCAGGCACCCCGCCAGGTCCTGCCCGGCTTGAGCGTGAGCACGTCCTTGCCCGAGCGGAACGCGTCCGGCGGGCAGGTCATCGGCTCGACCGCCACCGAGCGGCGGTGCCGCTCACCGGTGAGGGCGTCCCCGGTGAACACCTGCCACCAGCCGAACTCGGCGTCCGCCCAGATGCGCACGCCCGCTGAGCCGTCCGGAGCGGCGAGGCTCACCGAGGAGCCGCCGTCCGCGTCGCGGATCACCCCGCCGAAGCAGAGGTCCAGCTCCGCGCCGCCGATCCGGCGCGGGCTCGTCCAGTCGTACTGGGTGCCGGCCACCGGGCTCGCCCCCACCGGCAGCAGCCGACCGTCCACCAGCACCCGGGTACGGGCGGGCAGGCGCATGACCAGGTCGTCCACGGCGACGCCGGGCAGTTGCAGGTACGGGTGCACGGAGAACCCGAACGGCGCCAACTCGGCACCTGTGTTCGTCACCTCGTGCTCGGCGCGCAGCCCGTCCGCATCGACGCTCCACCGGCTGCGCAGCCGCAGCGGCCACTCGTAGCCGGGCTGCGGCGGAAGGTCGTAGCCGATGGTTACGGCGTCCTCCGACTGCTCCAGCAGCTGCCACGGCACCCAGTTGACCAGGCCGTGGATGGCGACGTGCCGTTCCGGCTCGGTCAACGCCAGCTGGTGCGTCTGTCCACCGAACTCGTAGCGGCCGTCGCGGATCCGGTTCGGCCACGGTGCCAGCACCTGCCCGGCACAGCCGGGGCAGACCTCGTCGGTGCGGTACCCGTCGACCAGGTCGACGCCGTCGTGCCGGTACGTCCGCAGCCCGCCGCCCACCTCCACGATGACGGCCTCGTGGCCGGCGGCGGAGATGGTCCACTGTGCGCCGGAGAACGGGCGCTGGTCGGGGCTTTCCATGCCGGCGACCCTAACCGGTCAGGTGCGGTCACCGCTCGACGCGGTAGCGGCCCGGTACCGCAGCAGCGCCGGGAACGCGACAGCCAGCACCACCACGAGGACCGCCGAGGCGAGACCGCCGGCGACCCAGGCGACGCCGCCACCGAAACCGGCGGCCATGGTGCCGGCCCGCAGGTCACCCAGGCGCGGGCCACCCGCCACCACCACCGTGTTGACGCCCTGGAGTCGACCGCGCATCCGGTCCGGCGCGTACACCAGCAGCATGGACTGCCGAAGCACCGCGCTGATCAGGTCGGCGGCGCCGGCCACGGCGAGCAGGGCGACCATCAGCCAGAGCTGGTGGGCCAGCCCGGCCGCGGCGACGGCCAGACCCCAACCGACCACTGCGAGTACCAGGCCGAGCCCCTGGCGGCGTAGCCGCCCGATCCAGCCGGAGGTCAACCCGCCGAGCATCGAGCCGATCGCGATGGCGCTGTAGAGCAGGCCCACCGAGCCGCCACCGCCGAACCGCTCGTTGGCGATCTCCGGAAAGAGCGCCCTCGGCATGGCCAGGATCATCGCGATGAGGTCCACCGCGAAGGAGAGCAGCAGCACCGGGGTGGTCGCCAGGTACCGGAATCCGTCGATCACGCTGGCCAGGCCGGCGCGGCGGGCCTGGCCGTCGTCGGTCGGCTCGGGCGGCAGCGCGGGCAGGCGCAGCGCGGCCCAGAGCATCGCGGTGAACAGCACGGCGTCCACCCCGTACGCGATCGGCAGCACCACAGAGGTGTCCGGCGAGGCCGAGAGGATCAAGCCGGCGGCCAGCGGGCCGGCGACCGAGGCCGCGGTGAAGGTCGTGTAGTTCAGGGTGGTTGCCGACGCCACCAGGTCCTCCGGGACCAGCCGGGGCAGCATGGCGCTGCGCGCCGGCGAGGTGATCGCGAACGCCACCGACTGCAACGCCATGAGCGCCAGCAGCAGCACCGGACTGCCCACGTCCAACACCGCCTGGAGCAGCAGCCCGAGAGTGGATGCCCAGAGCAACAATGAGCCACCGAGCAGCACCGCACGGCGGTCGCGGGCGTCGGCGACCGCGCCGCCCCACAACCCGAAGATCAGCAGGGGTACGAACGCCGCCACGCCCAGCAGACCCACCCAGAACGAGTCCCGGGTCAGGGCGTACATCTCCACCGGGACCGCGACTGCGGTGAACTGGAAGCCGAACATCGCCACGGTGTTGCCGAGCCACAACCGCCGGTACGCCGGGACGCGCAGCGGACGGACGTCGATCGCCCAGCGGCGCGCTCCGCGCGGCCGGGCCTCCCGCACACCTGTCACGGGGCCAGCCGCTCGACGGTCCACGCACCCTCGTCGAGGTGGCGGAAGCGCAGCCGGTCGTGCAGCCGACCTGCCCGGCCCTGCCAGAACTCCACCGAGTCGGGGCGGACCCGCAGCCCACCCCAGTGCGGAGGGGTCGGAATGTCGTCGTCGGCGTACCGCTCGGCGAACTCCCGGTAGCGCTCCTCCAGTGCCGCCCGGTCCGGCACCACCTGCGACTGGGGGCTGGCCCAGGCGCCCAGTTGTGAGCCGCGCGGACGGCTCGCGAAGTACGCCTCGGTCTCGGCCCGGTCGACCGGGGCGATCCGTCCGGTGACGACCACCTGCCGCTGCATCGCGAACCAGGGGAAGACCAGGCTGGCGTACGGGTTGGCGCTCGCCTCGACACCCTTGCGGGAGAGGTGGTTGGTGAAGAAGACGAAACCGCTCGGGTCGTACCCCTTGAGCAGCACCGTCCGTCCACTCGGCCGGCCGTCCGCGTCGGCGGTGCCCACCACCATCGCGTTGGGCTCGGGCAGCCCGAAGGCCACCGCGTCGGCGAACCAGCTGCCGAACTGCGTGTGCCAGTCGGCGGCCAGGTCAGCTTCGGTCAGGCCCAGGTCCGCCGCGTACTCGTTACGCATGGCGGCCGGGGCGGGTGTCTCGCCCGTCACGTCCCCACTCCTTCTCGACGGCCTCGCCGACGCCCTCCCGCGCTGACCAGCCCGCACCGCCCCAGTCTCACCGAGCCGCGCGGAGAATGCGCGTCCTGAGATGTCGTGTGCAGCACATCGACTGTGGGTCGCGTTTCCGGTTACGGAGCGGGCAAGATGTTCCGAACACATCCCTGAGGGTCGCCTGAGGCGCTCGGCCGATCGGGCCGGATGAGCCGAACCGGGCGCACCGACCAGATCCAGGAGAGCGACATGGCCGACTTCAAACCCGGACTGGAGGGCGTCGTCGCCTTCGAGACCGAGATCGCCGAACCCGACCGCGAGGGTGGCGCGCTGCGCTATCGCGGGGTCGACATCGAGGATCTGATCGGCCAGGTCTCGTTCGGGAACGTGTGGGCGCTGCTGGTCGACGGCCGGTTCGGGCCGGGCCTGCCGCCCGCGGAGCCGTTCCCGGTGCCCGTGCACTCCGGCGACATCCGGGTCGACGTGCAGTCGGCGGTTGCGATGCTGGCGCCGTACTGGGGGCTCCGCCAACTGCTCGACATCTCCGACGAGCAGGCCCGCGAGGACCTCGCCCGCGTCTCGGTGACCGCGCTCTCCTTCGTCGCGCAGTCCGCCCGGGGCCTCGGGCTGCCGGCGGTGCCACAGAAGGAGATCGACAAGGCGCAGACCGTCGTCGAGCGGTTCATGAAGCGCTGGCGCGGCGAGCCGGACCCGCGGCACGTCAAGGCCGTCGACGCGTACTTCATCTCGGCCGCCGAGCACGGCCTGAACGCCTCCACCTTCACCGCCCGCATCGTCGCCTCCACCGGGGCGGACGCGGCGGCCTGCATCTCGTCGGGCATCGGCGCCCTCTCCGGCCCGCTGCACGGCGGCGCCCCGTCGCGGGTGCTCAGCATGCTGGAGGCGGTGGAGCGCAGCGGCGACGCCGAGGGCTACGTCAAGGGCGTCCTGGACCGCGGCGAGCGCCTGATGGGCTTCGGCCACCGGGTCTACCGCGCCGAGGACCCGCGCGCCCGCGTGCTGCGGCGCACCGCCAAGGAGCTGGGCGCGCCGCGCTTCGAGATCGCCGAGGCGCTGGAGAAGGCGGCTCTGGCCGAGTTGCAGGCCCGCCGCCCGGACCGGGTGCTGGCCACCAACGTCGAGTTCTGGTCGGCGGTCGTGCTCGACTTCGCCGAGGTACCGGCGCACATGTTCACCTCGATGTTCACCTGCGCCCGGATGGGCGGCTGGAGCGCGCACATCCTGGAGCAGAAGCGCCTTCAGCGGCTGGTCCGCCCGTCCGCCAGGTACGTCGGTCCGGAAACCCGCAAGCCGTCCGACGTCGAGGGCTGGGCCGCCATTCCGCACGGCGTCTGATCCGTCCGACCGGGGCCCCTTCCGGCACGCCTGGCGTGTGGGAGGGGCCCCGGTCGCGTCCAGCGCCGGATGTGGCGAACGACTCACGCCCGCCCTCGGGGGCCCGGCTTGAAGCGATGGGTCCGGGTGCGAGGATGAGGGCCGGCAGTGTCGCCGGGCCCGCCCTCGCCCTTGCGGAAGGATCTTCAAGACCGTGGCTGACGCACCGACCATCCGGATTCCCGATGAGATCAAGCCCGCCGACGGCCGTTTCGGCTGCGGCCCGTCCAAGGTCCGTCCGGCGGCCGTGTCCGCACTCGCCGAGGTCGCCACGAGCTACCTCGGCACCTCACACCGGCAGAAGACGGTCCGCGACCAGGTGGCGCGGCTGCGCTCCGGCATCGCCGAGTTCTTCTCGCTGCCCGAGGGTTACGAGGTCGTGATCGGCAACGGCGGCACCACCGCATTCTGGGAGGTCGCCACCTTCGGCCTGATCCGCGACCGGGCGCAGTTCGCCAGCTTCGGCGAGTTCGGCGCCAAGTTCGCCAAGTCGGTCTCCGACGCGCCGTTCCTGGGTCAGCCGACCGTCCGCAAGGCGGACGCGGGCAGCGCCCCGGCCCTGGTCGCCGAGGCCGGTGTCGACGCGTACGCGACGCCGCAGAACGAGACCTCGACAGGTGTCGCGGTGCCGATCAGCCGGGTGGCCGGCGCGGACGAGGGCGCGCTGCTGCTCGTCGACGCCACCTCGGGCGCCGGCGGCCTGGAGGTGAATGTCGGCGAGACCGACGTCTACTACTTCGCGCCGCAGAAGTGCTTCGGTTCCGACGGCGGTCTCTGGCTGGCCCTGATGTCGCCTGCCGCACTGGACCGGGCCGCCGAGATCAAGGCGTCCGGGCGGTACATTCCGGCGTTCCTCGACCTGGTCACCGCGATCGACAACTCGCGGTTGGAGCAGACGTACAACACCCCGGCGCTGGCGACCATCTTCCTGGCCGCCGAGCAGACCGACTGGATGAACGCGCAGGGCGGCCTGGCCTGGGCGGCCAAGCGCACCGCGGAGAGCGCCGCGACGGTGTACGGCTGGGCGGAGCGGTCCAGGGTGGCCACCCCGTTCGTCACCGACCCGGCGCTGCGGTCCAACGTGGTCGCGACCATCGACTTCGCCGACGGGGTGGACGCCACCGCGATCGCGAAGGCGCTGCGCGCCAACGGCATCGTGGACACCGAGCCGTACCGCAAGCTGGGCCGCAACCAGCTGCGGGTGGCGCTCTTCCCGGCCGTCGAGCCGGCCGACGTCGAGGCGTTGACCGCGTCCATCGACTACGTGGTCGAGCGCCTCTGAGCTTCGTCACGGTCGGGGGGGGGGGGGGGGGGCCCCCCCCCCCCCCCCCCTTATCTTTTTTTTAAAAAAACGCCAAGGGGGGGGGGGGGGGCCCCCCCCCCCCCACAACGCAGGCGAGGGTGGGGCGCACGCCCT